>CBDAQW010000034.1:0-23101 GCA_965199185.1 Endozoicomonas sp.
AAGAAAAACAGTTCCCGGTTGGGAATGGCGACTTCTACAGGCTCAACAAAGATGGTTTGCAGTTGTTTTTCCACCGGCAACAAGGCTTGCCGCTCATAAAGTTGAATCATCACTAAATTGATGGGCTTGAGCTGCTTTGGCAGCTTAAGCTCGGAGCGCACTTGCAAAACATCTTTCAGTTCTACCAGAATACTATTATCCAGAATGGTCCCTGTGGTATCTAAAACACCCGTTATCGTAAATGGCTTTCCATATTCATCAGTAATGTCTGGCTCCATACCTTCGGCAATAGTCATTTGCTCACCCACTTTGTAGGCCTGTCTGATGAGCAACATTAGCCCCAAGTAACAGCCGAAATTTTTTATTATCCTGGTTATCTTCGTTTATGTGCGACAATTTAAGACTGTCCATGAAGTCACCAGAAGTGGCTGTAACCGTAAAACCTCGGTGGCTTTCCATCATCCTTAAAGGAATGGCAGAAGCTGTTTCCGGATGCTTCTGAATTTGGTGATAGACATCCATAGATATGCCCGGTGGTGGATTACCTATGCGAAATAACCCAAAAAGAACAAGATGCACAGGTTGAGCAGGGGCACCAATAAGCAGGTCTGACTGATTCAAGGCTTGTTGAAGCTGTTGAGAAAGGCTGTTTTTAATATGAAACATGGCTAGCAGCAGAGCCGTGCTTAAACTCAGCGATATGACCGCAACCCATGCTTTTGCGCTTCGACGCTGTAAACTTAGAACAGCCAGTTGAGGGATTACCATAACGGGTTATTCTCTGCATTACGATTGATGTCTTTCATATTCAGGCGAGTATCAAAATAATCATCAGCTGACTTAATGGTGGCTGATGCAAATCAGAGTCGCGTTAGTGGCTTTGGCAATGGCTGGTTAATAGTTGATAAACTAAATTCTGGCTGAATTCACCCATGGCCGAGGCCGGTTCGTCGGCTAGAATCAATTCAGGATTGCCAATTAATGCTCTGACAATAGCAATACGCTGTTGCAGTCCTTTACTTAATTGATCCGTCTTTTGTTTTAGTCTGAACGGATCTTCCAGCTTTAATTTAGCCATAAGCTGGTAAGCTTCATATTCTGGTGATATGTCATTACAGTCTACGATTGCTTTCTTTCGGTCAGAAAAACTGCAGGGCAGCAAAATATTTTGCAGTGCGGTTAAATACGGCATCAGATTCAGATTCTGATAATATACCCAATATAATCAGCACGAAAGTGATCTTTATTGGAAGGTTTCATGGAGTAGTATAGGCTGGCCAAGTACCTTGATATCACCAGAGTCAGCTCTGGTTAATCCAGAAATCAGTTTTAGCAGGGTAGTTTTCCCTGAGCCATTTTCACCAAATAATACGACGGTCTCCCCTTTTTTAACTTCAGCGCTGGAATATCTATACAGCAATGATGGTTGTATGACAGACGAAGGTTCCTATATCAACTGCGTAGTTATCATTTTGGTTGCTGCTGTCCATAATCCGCATCTATTCGCTTTAAGGGCGTAGTTTAATGACTGTATTTTCGCATTGATTATTTGCTTGCTCTGCCACTGTTTCGTTACCAGCCACACGTTCATCAGCTTTAAGCCGGGGAGTATAGTACCCAATTCTGTGCTCAGGGTTCTCAGCTTTTTTTGGAAAACCACATTTAAAATCATAAAAAACCTGTATATCAGTCTGGCCTGATACTGTAGATGTATCAGACTTTCTCATTAAAACTTTATGATTGCTAAGCTTGCATTGGCTTCCGCATTGAGCTGCCATAGATTATTATTGTGGCTAAATTTGTTGAATACTTCATCAGTATTCTTTTGTAAGGATAAAAGCGCAACAGAGTTGCCAGGGATTGTAATAAAAAAACCAAGCTCATTATCAAGCAAGCTTATATCCAACAGAATTTGAGCAGCTCGACAGCTCGGTGTAAAACGGAGTCTGCTTTGGTGATAAATGGCAGGAAGAATAAAAACACTTAGAAGTGATTTAAACCTTAGAACGAGCTTTATTGTTCTCATCATTAGTCAGGCTCCCTTGGTCATCAGGTAAAACCTTCCTGAATCTACCAATGCATTTCCTTTCAGAAAGTTTCGACCAATCAATAATTGTTGAGGAAGTTGCTACGATTTATCAGCGACATTTCCACATAATGGCTTATATTACCGATGCTGATTGAGTTCCTTACCACAGCTCGAGCTTCGCTTTTCCTGAATGAGTGATAATTCTTGCTACCCGTTTTACCGGCTGGTGCATGGAGACTGCTTGTCCTGAGGCACTGTGCTGGAAGTCGTAATGTACCCAGCGATCGCCACGTCGGTTGACGTACATTTTTATATTGCGGGCGTCTAGGGCTGTCGTCGTAGCTCCTGTATCCTATAAGTGCTCTGAACTTCATAGCCTTTAATGCTATCTAGCTTTGCCGTTTCATAGGTACCGAAAACAGCCATATTATCAAGACAACCACAGGCGGCAATTGCTTTGTGAGCTATGAATAACAAAGTGATGTTGCAAATAACTGGTTTTAAAAAGGTTAGATAAGACGCCATGCCACATTTCTCTGATTGTTTTGTCTATGTTATCGGGCTATAGCGGACTTTGTTTTATTTTTCCCAGTGAGCTTGGCTAGTAGAGCGAAGCGATTGAGCAAATTTTGTAATGCCATCAATGCGTTGATCACAGATAGTCACCGCTGATAACTTCTATACTATCTTCACTTTTCATTATTGATGGCAACCATTGACGTTCTTTGTGCTCACTGCAACTCTGGTAAACATATTGTTCGCAACAGCAAAGCGCCTTCTGGTCTTCAGCGCTACTTCTGCCGGGACTGCCGAAAAAGCTTTCAAACAGAGTTTATCTACAACGCGAATAAGCCCGGTATTCGAGACCAGATTGTAGAGATGGCTATAAACGGTTCTGGAGTCAGAGATACAGGACGAATACTGGACATCCGTCATACGACCATCATTAGCCGGCTAAAAAACTGGAATCCTACGAAAGTAACCAGCCTTCCCTTTGAAAATGTCCGCATAGAAATCCTCTGCGAGATGTATGAACAGTGGTCATTTGTAGGAAACAAGAAAAATCAGAAATGGTTATTTTATGCTTAGCATCCAAGGTTTAAGCAAGTGATTGCACACGCATTTGAGCCTAGAAATAAGAAAGCATTGCTCAAGTTGTTGAAATTATTGGACCCCTATAGTTTCTCGTATATTTGTACAGACAATTGGAACGGTTACTGAGACCTGACAATGTCGGGGACACACGCTGTGAGCAAGAAGCTTACTCAGTGAATAGAGCGAAATAACATTAACCTTGAGGACTCGAATCAAGCGTTTGGCTCGAAGAACCATCTGTTTTTCTCGCTCCGAAGAGCTGCATGATAAAGTGATCGGCGAGTTCATCTCTCGGATATACTATCAAAGTGCTTGATGCATTAAATGGTCGGAGATGGCGATTAGTGCGGATATGTCAGAAACGGATTTGTTGAAGAAATTGGAGTTGTGGTTACCGAAAGCGATAAGGCTTCATCAGATTCAGGCATTTTGATAGGACTTATCAGCTTTGCCTGAGTCCTGAGACTGATGAATAGATGCTTATGTTAACTGTTTCAGACCAGCTTGCTTCAGCCGAGTAAAATCAGGTATGCCATTTTTGAAATGGAAACTTTTGCCTGTATGAAATGAGCAGATACGACTCATCAACAAAATCGAATAATAACGTGTTTCACATTAACTTAAGCTACATTTCTTGATTCAGCAGGTTAGGGAAAACCATGAATACAAAATTTATCCGCCGTCTGGCATCACTATTTGAAACTCAGCTTCAGTCACCGGAGCCGCCCCGCCCTATTGCAAAATTACCGAGCTACGCCCTTGAACCCCGAATAATGCTGGATGCTGCTCTGGTCAGTACAGGTATTGAGACTCTGGCAGAGACTGACAGTTTTCAGGATCAGACAGATCAGGATTCAGTACAACCGACAATCAATACGAATAAAGAAAAACTGGCCGAAGCGGTGGAAGCCATTAACCTCCCACAGGCCACTAAAGAGCTGGTTTTTATTGACCCTTCCGTTCCTGAATACGACACCTTGCTGGAAGGCATGGCGGATAATGTTCAGGTGCATATTTTATCTTCTTCCGCCTCGCTTGCAGAAATGGCTGAAGTTCTTTCTGACTATCAGAACCTTGATGCCATACATATTATTTCCCACGGCACTACAGGTGCTTTATCCCTCAGTGGTGAAACCGTTGATTTTGATTCGCTGGCATCACAGCAGGAAAATCTGGCGAGTATTGGTGAAGCATTAAATCTGGACGGGGATATTCTTCTTTATGGTTGTAATGTTGGTACTGATGGGGAAGGGCAGGCGTTTATTAGACAGTTTGCCGAAATGACCGGAGCGGACATAGCGGCCTCAGATGACCTAACGGGTACAGCTCAAAAGGGTGGTGACTGGATATTTGAAACAGCAGTGGGAACAATTACCACAGACATTGCAATTAGCTCATCGGTTATTGATCAATATGATTCAGTATTGAGCATACCTATTGAGGGTTCGGAAACACCTACACACATCAGTAATGGTATTGCTGTAGGTCAGGTATTTTACGGCCACTGAGAATGGAGTAATTGAGCAAATACAGGTTGTTGCGAGCGAGCAATCAGACGGAGCATCTGATGCCACAGTCACTTTGAGCATATACGAAGAAGCTGGGCTTGGTGGAATACTGTTACATTCTCAGCAAGTTACACTGACTGATAGCATGATCGACTTGAATTACCTTTACTTTTCAAATGATAGATATTAACTCTCCGGTCAATATCATTGCAGGAAATGAGTACAGCTTTTATTTCTCTGGGGGGGCAAACTCAGGTGAGCAAGTATACTTGGCCTATGAGATACCCGGTAGCTATAACGATGGAGATATCATTTTTGATGGTTCAGTTAACGCTGGCGGGGATTTGATATTTAAAGTGGTTCAAGGGGCTGGTGTAAGCAACAGCGCCCCCTCCCTAACCGGCCTCCCAACCGATATCACCGCCACTGAAGACACTGAAAGTAACCTGGATATATCCGCCGCCAGCTTTTCTGATCTCGAAGGCGATAACCTCACCGTTACTCTTTCAGTGAATGCTGGCACATTTACTTCACCTGTCAGTGGTGGAGGGGTAACGGCCACGCTGGTCAATAGCTCACAGATCACCTTGCAGGGCAGTGCCAATGCCATCAATACCTATCTGGATACTGTCAGCAATATTAAATATACCGGCGATCAAAACGCCAATGGTGACAATGTCGCAACTCTGACGATTTCTGCCACCGATGGCACAGATTCCATGAGCCAGCAGACAGTCAACATTGATATCACGCCAGTAAACGACGCCCCCCACTGCAAGCCTTCCGGCCAGTGTGGCTGCGACCGAAGATACTGAAAGCAATCTCGATTTATCGGCTTTGGAGCTGACAGATGTCGATGGTGATAACCTCACTGTCACCTTGACAATCAGTGCAGGCACATTCAGTTCTCCCGCAGAGGGTTCAGGGGTAGGCTCTGGCGTTACAGAAACTCTGGTCAATGATTCGGTGATTACGCTAACCGGCAGCGTCGCTGATATCAATTCCTATCTGGATACAGCGTCCAATATAAAGTACACGGGGGCGCAAAAACGTTAGTGGCAATGGCGCTGCGACAATCACAGTGACAGCCAATGATGGTGCAGGCTCAGGCAATGTGACTCTTGGTAATATCAATATTAATATCGCTGCAGTAAACGACGATCCAACAGCCAGTCTGCCAGCCAGTGTGATCGCTACAGAAGATACAGAAAGTAATCTGGATTTATCGGCGGCAGAATTTTCTGATCTGGATGATAATAACCTGACCGTTACCCTGACAGTGGATTCTGGAATATTCAGTTCTCCTGCAGATGGTTCCGGGGTAGGTTCCGGTGTCACAGAAACGCTGGTCAACAGCTCTCAGATTACTCTGTCTGGGAGCGCCAGTGATATCAATACTTATTTGAATACAGCATCCAATATCAAGTACACCGGAACTCAAAATACCAGTGGCAATGGTGCTGCAACCATCACTGTCACAGTTAATGATGGAGCAGGCTCAGGTAATATGAATCTGGGCAACATCAGCATCAATATCACCGCAGTAAATGATAGCCCTGTTATAGACGCCGACCCCAATAATAGCTCCGGCGGCGCAGCAGGCTACGAAACGACCTTTGCCGCAGGCAGCCCGTCCGGCGTGGTCATTGTGGATACGGATTTCAGCATCACAGATATCGATGACACACACATTGAAAGTGCCGTTATCACCTTAGCCGGTGCGCTGGACGATGCCAGTGAAAGCCTTGCCATTGATGGCTCTCCTGCCACAGTTAACGGCATTTCTATTACCTACACCTCGGCGAACGAAATTAACCTGTCGGGTTCGGCGACAATCGCCCAATACCAGTCACTGATTCAGCAGATACGTTACCAGAACAGTGAAAACGCTCTGGATGCTACGCCGGGAGACAGAACGATCAGCATTCGTGTTGATGATGGCGGCTCTGTTAACAGTCAGTCCAATACTATTAATACGGCGGTGTCCGTGGTGGCGGCCCCTGTCGTCAATTCAGGGCCGGATGTGAGCTTTGTCGAAAATGATGGCAATACTCCGGTGTCAGTCATTGCCAGCAGCGCCACTATTATTGATGCAGACAGCGCCAACCTGTCGCAGATGGTGATCACCCTCACCAATAACCAGACCGATGACCGCATCTTCTTAAATGGCCGGAATAATAGTGATACGGTGACGGGGATCACCATCACCTACGACAGTGACTCTCAAATCACACTTAGCGGTACAGCCACCAAAGCAGAATATCTGGTGTTGTTGAAAGAACTGCAATTTGTCAATACGAGTGATAACCCTGATACCACTGACCGAAACATTGCTATTGCCACCACTGATACGGATAGCTATACCGGCAATGCGTCAACAACGGTATCTGTATCCGCCTCCGATGACCCGTCAGTCGTATCCGGTGATTTTACTGGCACAGTAACAGAAGGCAATGTGGGTGATAGCCCGGTGACTGCAACAGGGGGGCTGACCATTTCTGATGTTGATACGACAGACAATCCTTATTTTGCTGATCAGGCAGGAACCAATGGTGATAATGGTTACGGTGTTTTTGTCCTCGCCAATGACATTTGGACTTACACATTAGATCAGTCCAAAGTTCAGCATCTGGATGCAGGTGATGTGGTATCTGACACCATTAACTATATCGCCTCCGACGGCTCTGAGCAGGTGATTACTGTAACGATTAACGGTCAGAATGATGCTTCCATTATCAGTGGCAATCTTTCTGACACCATTGCTGAAGGCAATCCCGGTGACACCATTACCGCCACAGGTACGTTAATTATTTCTGATGTGGATGAAGACGACAGCCCCGCTTTTAATGATCAGGCTGCGACACAAGGCGACAATGGTTATGGAACCTTTACCCTTATTAACGGCCAATGGGAATACATTCTGGATCAGTCTACGGTTCAGGAGCTGGACGCAGGTGATGTTGTTACAGATCGTATTACCTACACAGCCACAACGGGTGCTCCTCAAGAAATCACTGTGACAATTAACGGAACAGACGACACTCCCGTAGTTACTGGCCTTCATACCGGAAGCATTCTCAAAGAAGAGGCTGGGGACGGAACGGTCTCAGGCACCTTGGGAATCAGTGACCGCGATAACGATGACAATCCGGTGTTTACCAACCAGCCTGCTACTGAGGCCAGTTACGGGCAATTTGTGTTGCAAGGAGGTGTCTGGACATACACACTGGATGCCTCAAAAGTCGAAAGTCTCAGCCCCGGCACATCGGTGACCGACACCGTTACCTACAGCGCGGATGACGGTACACAACAAATCATTACCGTTACTATTTCAGCCAGAAGTGCAGTGGTCGATATTGAACAGCCTCCGGTAAGACCTCCTGTTCTGAATGAACCGAATCAGAATCCGCCCACTCAAAACACGACTGTGGCTGATTCGCTACGCCTGAGCCCGCTATTCCTGACCCTCTGAACCATTCCGATGGTGCTATTGTCACCGCCCTGGTCGAGGGACAACCTGTTGAAGCGCCCACCAGTGAAGTGAATCCTGGCGCCGGTTCGGCCACCAATGAACTGCGTGGCGAGACGGGCAGGGTGACCTCAGGCACTTCAGAGCACAGGGCGTTCTCTGTACAAGGGTTATTTAATCGTCAGGAAGTTATCGATGCCCGTTATGGAACCGGGCTAGTGACTAATACCCCGGTTTCAGCGGAGTCTTCAACCATCGTGAGCCAGAGCTTTCTTTCGGGAATAGAATCCAGTTTTGAAGCAGAACTGTCAGAGATCGAAGAAGGTTTAGAAGATACTCAACAGCAGGAAGAGGAGGATGAAGAAAACCTCGAATCTCAACCACAAACTCCTGAAGCAGAGACTCCTGCCAAGCCAGAGGATTCAGAGGAAGAGATAGAACAAACGACCAGTCATCTTGGCTTCAGCGAGAAGCTGGCGTTGGTGCTCGATAGCCGTTACGATGAATTAGATCAGTTACAACGGGCGCTTGTAGAAATTCATCACTCATCTAAAGAAGTATAAAAATACACCATAGTTGCAATGTTCAGGGAGAGAACAATATATGAGCAACATTTCAAGGGTGGGGCTGTTGGCAACGTCATTTTTGCTAACCGCCTGTTCAGTTAAACCTGTCGTATTATCCGAGCAGGATCACATCACCAGGGTGACCCAGGATCGTAATCAACTGTTTGTTGATCAGGAACCGCTCACTTCCCCTTTAACGTTGCACCAGGCCATGGCAAGGGCGATTCACTACAACCTTGACCACCGTCTTAAGATTATGGAAGAAGCCCTGGCCAGCGATATGCTGGAAGTGGCTCGCCTGGATATGCTCCCTCAATTAACGGCGAATGCCGGGTATCAAGGGCGGAATAATGATTTGGCTTCCAGTTCCCGATCATTACGCACCGGTACGGAGAGTCTTGAGGTATCCAGCTCTCAGGAAAAGGATAGACAGGTGGCTAATTTGGGGCTGTCCTGGAATATGCTTGATTTTGGGGTCTCTTATTACAGGGCAACACAACAAGCTGATCGACTGATGATTGTCGCCGAACGGCGTCGTAAAGTGGTGCAGAACATCATTCAGGATGTTCGCAGTGCCTACTGGCGGGCGCTGGTGGCCCAGGAAGTGCTAAGCGATCTTCAGCCATTAATGAATAAGATAGAGAAAGCGCTGACTTCAGCCAGGAAAATTGAAAATCAGGGGCTGAAAACGCCGGTTGAAACCCTGCTTTACCAGCAGCGTTTATTAACCAGCCTGCAGGAGCTGAACGGCATTCGCAAAGAGCTGGTTTCGGCCAAAGTGGAACTAGCGACCATGATGAGCCTGCCTATGAGTACTGAGTTTCGTCTGCAGGGCTCTGAACGTTTACTGCCAGAAGTGCCGAAAAACATCAGCACACTGGAGGAGATGGCCCTGCTTAAACGGCCAGAGCTTCGTGAAGAAGGTTACCATGACCGTATATCTGCAGTGGAGATCAAGCGAACCATGGCCAGCCTGATGCCATCGCTGAATCTCGGGGTTACCTGGAATTATGACAGCAACCAATACACGGAAAATAATCGCTGGTTTGATTTCAGCGCTATGGTTTCCGGCAACCTGATGGATATTTTTACCTTCAATGATCGTATGGGTGTGGCTAAAGCTCAGGCTCAGGTGGTAGACACTCGTCGTTTAGCCTTGAATATGGCTGTGCTGAGTCAGGTTCATATTTCCTTGCTGGATTTTGCCGAAACCCGAAATATTTACCAAACCAATAAAGCGCTGAATGATGTGGAAAATCGTTTATTGGACTACTTCAGTGCGTCTGCTGTCAGTCAGGCAGGTAGTGAACTGGATGTCATAGAACGGCAAATGAATGCTGTAGTTGCAGAGCTTGCAGAAGGTGAAAGCTACGCCAGTCTGCAAACCGCCTATGGCCGGATTTTTCTGTCTGTGGGTGCTGATCCCTTGCCAGAGTTCATAGAGACTCACGATATCGATGCATTGGCTGAAGCGTTGGCCAGGAACGAAGCAAAATGGCGTGAAGTAGCAAAATGACTGTTCGAACTGCCGTTATTACTCTGTTGTTCTGTGGTCATTTACTGGCTTCAGAGCCAGAGCAATCCTTCACCATCAGAGCCATGCTGGAACCCGTCAGGGAAGCGGTTTTATCCGGTGAACTTTCGGCCAGGGTGACTCAGATCAATGTCGATAACGGGGATGCTTTTTCCCGGGGCGACTCACTGGTGCAGTTTGACTGCTCTGTCTATGAGGCGGGTTTTGATGAGGCCAGAGCAGAGCTGGGTATTGCCAGAGTCCAGTTAGAAAATAAGCAAAAGCTTCAGCAATTAAACTCGGCTGGGGAGCTGGAGGTTAACATTGCCCGGTTTGAATTTGACCGTATGAAAGCCCGGTACGATTCCGCCGCTATTCTGAAAAAACGATGCAATGTGGTAGCACCTTTTACCGGCCGTGTTGTTGAAACGCTGGTGAATGAGCATGAGAGCATTGAGCCGGGTACTGACCTGATCTGGCTTCTGGATGATTCCGTTCTGCAAGTTAATCTGGTTTTGCCTTCACACTGGCTGGCCTGGTTAGCAGTGGGGTCAGATTTCTCTCTGGTGATTGATGAAACGGGTCTGGAATACCATGGTCGTATTATTCGACTGGGAGCAAGGGTGGATGCGGTCAGTCAGTCTGTCCGGGTGACCGGTGAATTGCAGTCTGCAGGCGAACAGTTGATAGCAGGTATGAGTGGTACCGTGTCCTTTAGAAGGCAAGAAGCAGTTGAATAGTGGCATGACCAGAGACACTGAAAATCCGCATAATGATAACCCCTACCTAAAATTATTATTCTTTGAAAAAGAGCTGCGTCAGGCAACCGATGAGTCGCAATTGCAGATGGTGCTGGTTAACCGGCTAAGGTCGCTGATTGATGCACAACAACTGTTGCTTTTTCGCTACACCGCTTCCGGAAAACTGAAACTTTGTCGATGCAGTGATACGGACAGTGTTGACGCTCATTCAGCCCGGGTAAGAGCGCTGGAGCAAATGGTCTCGGGCTTTCAACAAAAGACGTCGGCCTCAGAGGTTCAGCGGATCTCTACAGACGCAATGAACCCTACTCAAGAGGCTGGAGTTCTTGGCCTGCAAGGTGCCAGTTTATGGGTTCCCCTGAAGCATCCTCATCCTGATGAGCAGCAACTGGGCGTTTTATTGCTGAACAGGGACCGTGTTTTTACTGAGCAAGAACAAACACTGGCTGAGCATATTGGTGCTACCTTTGCTCACGCCTGGCAGGCAAAGCTACCCGGCTATTCCCAATGGCTGAAAATGTTTGGCAGGCGTCGTTTTCACTGGGGTCTGTTCCTGCTGATTTCCATGACGATGTTTATACCGGTTCGTTTATCGGTTTTAGCACCGGCTGAAGTGATTGCCTTACGCCCGGAGTTAATCACGGCTCCCATTACTGGAGTAGTTAAGGAAATACGGGTGACGCCTCACCAGCAGGTCACTCAGGGGCAACCACTGGTTCTCTTTGAAGATACCCGTTTCAGGAATCAGAAAGAGCTTGCCAGTAAAGAGCTGGCAGTGGCTCAGGCACAGTTGCGGAAGGTTCAGCAACAATCTTTCCGGGATGCTAAATCTTCTGGTCAGCTGGCGGAATTGAAAGCAGCGGTGCGATTAAAGACGTCAGAGTTTCTCTATGCCTCTGAGCTTTTGCAGAGGACAAAGGTCGTCGCCGGGGAGCCGGGTATTGCTGTGTTCAGAAATGAAGAGGACTGGGAAGGTCGGCCTGTACAGCAAGGGGAGAGAATTCTATATATAGCGAATCCCGGCTCGGTGGAACTTCGGATAATGTTATCTATAAGAGACGCTATTTCTCTTAAACGGGACAGTCATGTGCGTCTGTTTCTGGATTCTGATCCACTTAACCCTATTGATGCCAGGCTGAGCTATTTTTCCTATGATGCCGAACCCACTCCGGAAGGTGTCATGGCTTACCGGCTTACGGCTACCTTTATCAGTCCTGACAGTGCTCCCAGAATCGGATTGCAGGGCACCGCCAAGCTCTATGGTGAGACATCGACTCTGTTTGTTTACCTGTTTCGCCGGCCTCTGGTCTTTATACGTCAATGGCTGGGTGTGTGATGGGTCGATTGTTGCCGCTCCGTGAAGAGCTTGAAATTTTTGCCAGAGATCCGGATGCCAGAGGGGAGGAGTCCTGGGTAATATTTGACCCTGTCCGTAATCAGTATTTTCGCATTTCCATGGAATCGCTGATTATCCTTCGATACTGGAACGAAGGCTCTCCCAAAGAAATCCTTACCCGGATTCAGCTGAAGGAAGGAATAACCGTTAAACCTGAGGAGCTGGAGCAACTTGAGGCGTTTCTCAGGGATCATCAACTGCTTCGAATTGAGTCAGAACAAAATCTTCAGGGCTTGATCCAGAGCCACAGCCTGAAGAAAAAGCAGGTTATGCAACAGCTTCTACACAGTTACCTTTTTATCCGTATACCCTTGATCAAACCGGATCGGTGGCTTGAGAGTGTACTGGGGTATGTACGGCCTCTTTTTAGCCGAAAGTGGTTTTATCTTCTGTTGCTAATGGCTGTATCGGGCATTTATCTCACTTTACGACAGTGGGATTTATTCACTCAAACCGCTGCTCAGTCGTTTAGTCCTGTCGGAGTTGTCTATTTTATTTCGGCATTACTATTCACTAAAACTCTTCATGAACTGGGTCATGGGCTCGCTGCAAAATACTATGGTTGCCCGGTGCCTTCCATGGGGGTGGCGTTTCTGGTGATGTTTCCGGTGTTATATACCGATACCACCGGGGCCTGGCGACTGTCGTCTTACAAACAGAGGATGGTGATTGGTTCTGCCGGTTTACTGGCAGAGCTTATTCTTGCTGTGGTGGCGACCTTTCTCTGGTCCTTTTTTCCGGAAGGCCCTTTCAGAAGTGCACTGGTCATGTTGGCTGCGGTCACCTGGGTGAGCAGCGTACTCATTAATCTGAACCCATTTATGCGGTTTGATGGGTACTATCTGCTATCGGATGGCTGGCGTATTGATAATCTTCAGCAACGAGCCTTCGCACTGGCGAGATGGCAACTCAGAGAATGGCTGTTTGGATTGAACAGGCCGATGCCCGAACCCTGGAGCCCTTCTCAGAAAAGAAAACTGCTATTGTATGCCTATGGTACCTGGATCTACCGGTTCTTTCTGTTTATGGCGATTGCCATTTTGGTGTACCAATTTTTCTTCAAAGTGTTGGGAATAATACTATTTGTTGTCGAAATTGTCTGGTTCATTATTCGGCCGGTATTTCACGAGGTTCGGTATTGGTGGCAGCAAAGACAGCAGATACAATGGAATAGAAACAATGTCATTCTGGCAGGAATCGCCAGCCTCATTTTAATTCTGCTGTTTATTCCCACCAGAACGACATTGAGCCTGCCCGCAGTCCTGACTTCAGCAGAAAGAACATTAATTTTTCCTCCCCAGTCTGGTGGCTATATTCAGGAGGTAATGGTTTCTGCTGGGGAGTTGGTAGATGAAGGGCAACCGCTGTTTCAACTCTCTAATCCGGATTTAAACCAGAAAAGACATATGTTGCGGTTGCAGCTATCACTGATTAATACGCTGTTGGACCGCAAAGCAGCGAATCAAGAATACCTTCGGGAAACTCCGATTTTGTTAAAACGGAAGGCCTCACTGATTCAGGAACTCGCTGGTGTTGACCAGCAAATAACACAGCTGGTGGTCAGAGCTCCCTTCTCTGGTATTGTTGTTGATATGGACAGTTGGCTGTCAAAACAGCAATGGTTGTATCCAAAACGTCCTGTTCTTCAATTGATGAACAGTGAAACAATGATGGTGGAATCTTACCTGCCAGCTAAAATGCGACATAGAATGGACAACAGCAACGAAGGTTGGTTTATTCCAGATGATCTTACGGTATCTCCAATAAAAATAGAGTTGTCGTCTATTGGCAGGATCAGTAGCCACATCATGAAAGCCGACTATTTAAGTTCAGATTATGGAGGGGATATTGAAATCAGCCGAGACAGTAATGATCGAGCCATCACCTTAGAGGGTATGCATGATATGACTTTCGTCGTTCCAAAAAGTTCGCGTATTGAGAGATTTAGAATTTTAACAGGGGAGGTTTCCATTGAGGTTGTGGCGCAAAGTCTGGTTGAGCGGTTATGGAATTCTATATTGGTAGTTCTGATTCGGGAGAGCGGTTGATCAATTTTTTAAACAGTTCCAGGCACTACTAAAACCACAGACTGCGGCAGTTCAACACTAAAAAGAAATTATTGAAATTGTTTTATAACAATATAATCACTCCAAAAAACACGAAAACCCATACAGTTCTTACTTGATGCTCATGTTGCCTATCAAGTATTGAATAATGATAAATACAACCTCATCAAATCGTGGAAACGCTGTCCCTCCCCTCGACAGCACGATGCCTGCTCATCAATCAAACCGTCAGCGAGCAGAGTTTGGCACCCAACGGCACAGCGTAGAACCTTATACGAACTGTGACCATTTGCGCGTATCGTCATCAGAAGGTTCTCCACTGCAAGGCTGCCAGCACAAACCAGCCGCTAATGTTGAACCCCTTCACCAGCGCTCAACAACAGCAATCCCCGGTTCTTCGGAAACATCCGCAGCGGTAACGACGCCTGCTGTCAGCCTTGCCGACTCCGTTCCGGCATTGATTCGTGAGATCCGTCAAGACAGTTGGACACAACAGCTGACAGGCCAGTTAACACTGTATCGTGATACGTTTACCGAATCAGAAAAGGCCAAGGCAGATGACCTAATTGAACGCATCGAAAGGGCCGGGGCTTTTCTGGACATTCTGACATTAAAGACATTGGTCAAATGGTTTTCAGATTATTTAACAACAGCGGGTCACACGTCTGCAGCAACAGAATACGAACAGTGGCAAAAAGACATTGATCAGCAAGTCAAGGCGCTGATCAATCATCAACACGACGCAATACCCCAAAAACAGAAACGAGACACCACGACGGATCTGGACAACCTTAAATCATTATTTAGCAGCGCCCTTGATCAGCTGAGCGATCACCCATACTCCGAGGCTTTTTCAGATTTTTGTCGGGGCTTCAACAATTATCGACAGCAGTTTATGCACAAACTGCAAAATGCAGACTCTGTTCCGGAAGATCAGTGGAGTACTGATGATCGACTGTTGCAAACAGCCATTGACACTAAAACAGTAGACGACAATGTACTCAGTCAGTTAATAACCGATGCGAACCATCAGTTTGAAGAACGCAATTACTATGTGGTTGGGCAGAAAGCTTATGCGTTTAATGCGATGTCCATAGTAGGACGTTTAAAAAACCCGGTGGATTCATTAAAAGACTATATCGACGACTCCAGGTTTGACTACTCCAACGTAATAGAGGTCAGTAATGAAGGTGGCGTTTTTCCATTTGTTGAGTTGAGTTCCGTACGCATTGATCAAGTGAATCATCTGTTAACCATGGGCAATCCATGGTTTTTACCAAGACGAATGGCTGGCTCTGTTGGCAATTGCTTTGCATCCTCGTTGTTGCAGGCATTATCCACGGATTTTAGTTATTACGAGAATGTTTTCCACGTTCTATCGAACAGTGACTTATCAACCGAACCCGCCATATTAGCGGCCAACAATTTGCACGCAGCTTATAAAGTCAACGTTCTACAGAGACAAATAAACAACAAAGACCGATTAGAACTGCCTGAAGAAGAAGTTATAAAATTTGAGCACAAGCTAAAGATGAATAAAGCTCAGATGGTCAATGATGGCTATCAATTATCCAGCCGTTTTTATAAGAAAGTTCTTAACAGCGTGAAGCAGCTGAACAGAGAGGTTTCACAGTTAAGTAGCGTTGAGATTGTGCCGTCTAATCTTGGTCATCATCTGATCACCGAGTATCAGCGAGAAAAACAAGCTGCTCAACAAAACAGTGAACAACCCTTAAATCAGATGAAGTTGATCGTCAGTATGGATTATGGTGTCGGGGGCTGGCACAGCACCATAGCCACTGTCAAAGAGCATCCGGACGGTCGGGCAACCCTCTACTTTGAAGACACCAGCACCCACCTCACGTCACTCACGGCAACTAACCTAAACGCGCTGTCACAAAGTACTCAGGAGTTCACCCAACGGGTGCTGGAGAGTTTAGGGAAGTTGTCTCTCCCGGTACCCGCGACCTTCGAAGTCTCCAAAATTCCCGATTCACTGATTGAAACACTGAAAACTACCCAGATACTGCCCAACAGCCCGTTAACATTGGGAGATATTACCCAAACGCCTTTTGCGCAGTTGAATCAACTCAAAGTCACTCGCAATCTGGAATTTAATACAAACTTTTTCAATAAACTGGCGCAGACCTCGGTCAAAAACACCTTTCGCTTTACTCGTATCAATACCGCTCCCGGTGAAGGGCAAGTATCAGACAGCGACCCACTGTATGTCAGAATGCAGGAGGTGCTCACTGCTATCGACGATTTTGAGCAGCAGGGGAGAGTAGTTCCTCCGGAAGTTTCTAATCTTATTGAAGGCATTTTGGACGATTTTACCCGTCAGTTAACCGCGGTTAATCGGTTATCAGACCAACAGTTGGTGAATCAGTTCAACCCGGAACTCGTCACGCAAACCACAGCACTGGCAGAGGCCATGACCCGTTTTGCCACAAACTCCGTCTGGGAAAAAACCTTACCGAAAGCAGCAGTAAACCTATTTAAAAATCAATCCATAAAATACCGAAACCGCCTGTCATCGCTCGCCTCACAAATTGCCGCAAAGCAATCAGCCTCATCAGAAGTCATTAAACCCTTAACCTCCGGGGAACGACTCCAAACGGCCAAAAGCCTAAGCAAACTGGTAACTGGCACAAAACCGACGGCATCCTGGCTCTCTTTACTGTGCAAAAAACCGGAACCAGACGATCAGCACACCGTCGCTGATGAGCAAGAGTTAGTGACTAACTTGCGTGATTTCAGCACCGGTTTTTTCGCATTAACGGGGCATGTTCCGCAAGTGGAGCAAAGCACTGGTGAGCTGAGTCTGTCTGATGAAGCCAATCTGGTCGCTCGCTACGGACTGAACAGTGTTCAGGAACTGAACCCTGAATCGTTGTTACTCAACCCGGCAACCAATCCGATTTTTGCAGCCATGGAATACGATCCATCCGTTAAATCGCTGCTAACGACGCTGGACCATTATTTTTCAGACCCGGCTATCGCCCCCCCTGAAAACAACGAGATTGCAGGCAATAACAATCCAACTGAGGAAAAGAAGGAACCTCAAACCAGCCAGATCGCGATCGGGGTTGGAGTCGGTGCAGGTGGCGCTGTTGCAACCGGCGCTGGCGTTACGGCTTTTTTTAGAAGAAGAAAACCACAGGTCGGTGATTTACGACGGCTGCTCGATTATACCCCGGTTCGTCAATCAGTCACCTCGGGAGAAGCTAATGCTGCCTTAAGAGAGATCGGTGTAGATGTAGATGTTGAAAGCAGGCCAAGAGCGCCTAAAAAAACCACAGTACAACTATCAGACTTACCGGATGCCCATCAGGGAGAATTACCAAACAGCAATGTCGGGAAAAAGGGGAAGAAAGTCTCAGGAAAGAAAAGAGTCGCCGTGCGTTGCACACGATCATTATTTGGCTGCCATACCCAACACATCAACCAGCAACAGGCCAGAGCCAATAAAGCCAGAAAATCACTGGCAAGCAGACACTTAAAGCAATTAAAGCCGAACAGCGTTGGTAAAGCCTCTGGTTTGTTGAAAGCAAAGTTGTTGCCATCCACTCAAATTACCTTTTCTGCGAGTCGCGCACTTCCTTCTGGCGTGATGAAATTTTTGCACCATTTCCCAAAAATTGCGGCCAGAGTGTTGGGCTATCTGGTGGATGCCGCGGCCCCCATTTTAACCGGCCTCGAATTCGGACTGAAATTAAACGCCGATTTAGAAAAATGGTTTTCACAGCGTTTCTATGAAAAAGGCATCACCACTGCAGATGATGTCATCAGCTGGCTGGCGATGATCAGCTTGCCGGCAATGCTTTATGAGGCTTTCGGAGAAAAAACCACACAGAGCAACGCGTTGGCACGCATCTATACCTGGTCAAACGGTTTGAAAAAATATCTTGAAAAGCCTGATAACGCGCTGATCCATCTGGAGGCATTCACCCGGATGTTGCAGATAGACTCTCGACCGTCGCTTGATGGCAATTATGGTCGGATAGAGTGTTCTGACGGCTCCGTGTTGTATCGTCTCTCCTTTGAGAATTACCAACAACTGCTGTCATCCAACCCAACCAACCAGGCGTTTGACCGGTTTTTATTGGGGAGCACCTCGTCACAAAGGCATGACGTTTACGTGATCACCCATAAAGCGCCCGATGGCAGTGAGGTGATTCTGAGTATTGGCACCTTACCCGGCATTCTGATGCACCAACTGGATATTCAGGAGACTAAATACAGGGCAGCCTATCGCAATCTGGAAGCCATTAGCCGACTCAACCACAAGTACGTCTTTAAAACATTGAGCCTGAAGGAGGAACTAGAAAAAGTAACGGCTCATCACGGCCCTTACCATAGAGGCTATGTCCCCAGCCATGTCCGCCAACAACGCATTGACAAAATCCGGGAAGTGAAGCGCGAGTTCCCAAGAAGGAAAGCAGAAACAGAAGCCGCAAGCCGTAAAAAAATGGAGCCGATCTATAAACTGCTTGAAGCCCCCATGGAGTCATTTGCGTATGATACCCGAAGGCTTCAGAGCATAACTCAGAGTTACTTTGAGTCAACGGATTTATTCAATGGGAAAAACAGCACACAAAACTGGCAACAATACCGGAACCAACACTCGTCATTTCTGGTGCCTGAAACGGACCCTGGCTATCACGATGCACAGAGTCAAGTGCTGAAAGCCTTCGACCAGAACCACGAGAGAAGCCCGGCCCCCATACTCACCGGGCTGGAAATGGAAAACTTTCCATACAAAGACACGGCTAAAGCAGAACAACAAAAAGCCGTCTTAACCGACTACATCCGTCTGTGCGCAAATGCGGGCATGGATCTGTTTCGGCTATTTCCAGACGTTCGCTTCAAAATAAATTCAGACGCTGAAACAGTTCACCCTTACAACCACGCTGATGACAGTAACATCACGACGATTGGTTCTGACCTGATAGCGGTGCCCTCGATATTAATCAATAATCGCAAACTCGATGCGCTGAGCCCCCATGACTTTCATCAAATCACCCCTGAGACACTGCAGGAAATCAACGTTAACAAGATTCAAGCAGACAGAGTTCGTGAAAGTACGCACCTTTTACACCAGCAAAAATTGGTCTATCTGGAAGTTGAAGGAAAACATGGTCATGTTCTGGTGAAGAAAAGCGCATCCGTTTACCGATTGCTCCGCTCTTTAGAATCTGAACACCCCGATCCCACCATCGCGGGCCATTGGGCGCGATACCCCTTTGCGATCAGGCAGCAGGCTTACCGTTTGGCGCTGGAGCAACTGTCCGGAAACAGTAACGCTTTACCCATTATGAACCCGCAACAAGGCGTGCTTTCAGAGCCGGAATTTCACGTGACTTTTGATGAAGACGGCCAATCATTTTCTGAGCACTTGTTTTACCGGGATATTAACGACAATCTCCATACATTAGGAAGCTGCCGTGAGGATTGCCCGGTACACGTCAATGTCCGGCTACCAGGCATCTTTCAAAGCGACCACTCAGTTCAACTTTACCGAGTGACCGGTAATCATAAAACCACCGCCGTTAACTCGGTTGAAATCACTTACGGTGCACAGGTTAATAAACGTCGATTGGAGTTGCATGACAACATCATTGGTCGGTATTTGACGACTCCCCAACGGCTGGCCTCTGTCAGCCAGACGGAAAAACACCGTCTCGTTTATTTCCCTCAAGGGGCTACTCACAGCGTGTATCTGGCCTCATTAACGTATAAAGAGCTGACCGAACGAAAAGGCGCACCGAACCTCAAACTACCGTCACCGGTTGATGCCAGCAGTGGGGGATTAGTGCTTGAAGTGACGCTTACCGGGCAGGAAACACCACTGAGAATCCCCTTGCAGTCGTATGATTTTGATCAGCCGATTCGTACTCATCAACGCATTAAAGGGGAGCTGCCCGCCGGAGATTACGTATTAAAACAAGACGACGGTGGTGAGCAAGATTGGGTCTATTTTGTGGTCAGCCCAGACAATCGGCAGCAAGTCAAAGCGGCCAACCATTGCTTAACGCTGGCCCCTCCAGCGTCGCAACGTGATGTTCGTCAAGCGATTCATCATGCACTGCTTCAGCACCCCACATAATAAACGACAGTGGAACCAAATTTTTTCAGAGGCCAAACGCCACAGCGCCACCTCAGACGACGCTGGGCAGACTCAGCTCGTCCTGTATCAATTGGAATCGGGGTCATATCGCCCCTGTCGAAGTATGGAGCTTAGAACGGGCGCTCGCTATTTTCTTGATAATATTCTGCGGCTTATTGCTCTGTGTGAAACCGTACCCGAGCGCCTTTCTTTGGCACAACTGCAAGCGTTGTTGCAAAATGTGGTGACATTGCCCCGCACCACTATGGAGCGTTACGTCAACCGGTTTATGATGCGCCGGGAAGTACCTACTGGTGCAGAAACGCCAATGACAACGAACGCCACACAGGCATCAGAAACAACGGCACACACGTCTGGTTCTTTTGAAAATCACTTATCTACATTTCTTCCGGAAAATGAGCCGGAAACAAGACCAGTAAACGAGCCTCTCCATTTTTTAGAAACTTTGTCGCGTAGCCGTCGGGACTACCTGCCCAATCGTGCTTCCTCATTACAAAACCCTTTGAGAAGTATTTCTGACGTTCTGGGTAAAGCACTTCATCTTCCCGGCACCTTGCTTTCTTTGTTACCGGGTACGGTTTTGAAAAACCGGCTTTTCCCTCACCATCCTCCCAAAACAGAACATCCATTGAGCTTCACCATCAATGTCAAAAATTGGGTCAGCGGCTATTGCTCCAACGAGCTAAAAGAGAGATGCACTCCTGAGCAGGTTACGACGATCGTGACATCGGATCACAAAGCCGGCTGCGCTTTACTGGGGCAAGAAGGAAAAGAGACCTGTGAGCAGATCATCCGACCAAAATTGTCTGAACTGCAGCAGCGTCAACATCGGGAGAGAGCCGGTCAATCGCACTTGCCAGCGTCTGTGACAGAGAGTGCTGCCCGCAATGAAGGTGAAGAACTGATGCATCAACTCGGCACAGATTCTCTTCATCAGTGGACCAAAGAGTCTCGAATCATCACCGATGAAAATCTCCACCCCTTAGCGATGCCGTTCACTAAAAAACAACCGCTCGATAGCGTGTTGAATCAATATCAGCAAAGTCATGGCAAACTTCCGGACAGCTTTGGCCATCGTCAGGGAGACGGGGAAGGCAGCGGGCAAGGAAAATCCTACGCCATTAACAAAGACTATGCCTTTCAATGCGATCCAATCCATCGCGACTGCCAGTTGCTGCCTAACACACCGAATCCAACGGACCTGTTTTCTGCCAAAATGGATCACCTGATGAAGGCCTCCGTTGAGGATGCAACGGCCATAACCTACCAACAACTCAAAGCCGCCGGTGAAAGAGCTTACGGGATGGGTGAGTTGCTGAATCTGCTGGTTCATTCAGCTAATGGTCGGGTGATGGTGCCCAGCACTTACGCCGATGCGGGGCGGATGTTGCCTGCCAATATGAACGATCTGGCGCCAGACTCTCTGCCGTTTCACCACTTTATCCAGAACAGTTATGAGCTGATGCCGGCTCTTGTGCAAGACATCTCGACGTTTATCCACACACTGACAGAGCGCTCAACCTATTCCAGCCAATGGAATGATCAGGATTTACTGAACATCAGTATTCTCAAATCGCTCCGGGAGAACATCTGGCAAAGCAATAGCTTATTAACGCCAAAAGTGATCACTATTTATCTTAATGAACTGTTTGTTTCGCCCATCGGGCCTGATCGGGAGAGGGAGGACAATGTATTTTCAGTCGATGCCAATGAGCAGATCAGGTTGAAAGACGCCAGCCAAGGCTTCTTTTCATTAAAAGAAAACGGTGAACTGCAACCCGGTCATGGCCCCTGCGAGCATTTCATCCGGGCCATGCTGATGGCGCTGGCGGCAAAATACGTTCATACCGTTAAGCCCCGTGATATAGACAGGTTTATGGATGAACCCGGTCGGCAAGAGATGCTTACCCGGTTAAGAAAACTGGGAGATATTCCTGATCGAAGCGATTTAGCGTCGCCTTTAATGCATTCAGGGCTTAAAAGGTATGCACTCGGTGATGACGATCAGACGCTGCCCGCGCGAAATTACCTCATTCGTTTCATCGCTCAGTCCAACGCCTTATTGGCGGATTACCCGCTCAGCGCCTATGACAGAACAATGGTCGTTGATACCTTCTGGAGTTTGATGCACGACCATCACACTCCGGAACCGGACGCCAGAACAGCGGAGAATCTCAAAATAAAAGAACTCTGTGAAAAATACACAATGGCTTATCAAATCACCTGCGATGAGCAACCGGCGGCGATGAAAAGTACAAGCTCAGAGTTAGACCCCGGCCTGAAGCGGGAAATGATCAACACCGTCGCTTTGCAAAGTTTTCAAACTCAGCTGAATACGCCAACGACGGACGAAAGGCTGCCAGACCAAATCCGTAAAGTAGTGAGTGATACCTGGCAAAGTGAAATGAATGATTACGAGACCAGGCCTCAGTAGATGCGTTTTGTCGGGTCTGCGAGCTAGTATTTGCCGATTGCGAATGACTGGAATTTCAGTCGATTGCACTTATTGTATTAATCCAGCATTACCTATGGCGTTTATGTTACAAATACTCAATTTTTAGGCATGGT
>CBDAQW010000035.1:0-7114 GCA_965199185.1 Endozoicomonas sp.
GCGCAACACAACACGCTTTACCCCCCCCGTTTGAGGGACACATAAACCCCCTTTTGAAAGGCCTTTGAAATGAGCACAGCAAACGAAAACGAGACCGTCACCGTCCGGCTGGAGCCGCCCGCCATGATTGACGGGCACAGCACCCCCGCCATCACCTTGCGCGCCTTCACCGCCGGGGAGCTGGTCGGGATCGACATGGCCGATCTGGCGCGGCTGTCCGTCACCGAGGTGGCCAAGATCGCCCCGCGCATATCCAGCCCGGCCCTGACACCAGAGGCCGTCTATGGCCTTGCCGCGCATCATTATCTGGCGCTGGCGGGCAGCATCGCCGGTTTTTTTACGCCGCCCGGCAGCCGGTCGCAGCCAGGGCAAGCGCCGGCGGCCGGGACGCAAGCCGCGGCGATATCGAGGCCGTGATGGCCGATATCGCGCTTGTCTTTCACTGGAGCCCACAGGCCCTGAAGGCGATGGGGATTGGCGAATTGATGCGCTGGCATCACCTCGCCACAGAGCGCATGGGCTGGATGGCCGGCAGGCCGGGCAGCTCAGGAATGTGAGGAAGGCGCGCGCCCGGGTGCATCGGCATCGCCGCCCTCGGCCAGCACTTCGCGCACCGCCGCCTTCATCTCCTCGGCGCGCGCCGCCTTCGCCGCCGCCTCGGCGGCCTGTTCGCGGGCCTTGCGACGATCGTCGAGAAGTTCGTCAAGAATTTTCATAGCAAGGAACCAGCCAAGCATGGTCCAGAGCCAGAACCACAAGCCACCATCGAAGGCGGCTGTAACGAAAAGCGCCACAACAGGCGTCAAAAACGCGAGTATGTATCCCCACCATCCCATGACCCGGAGTTTTACCATATGAGCCAGATGGATGTCAGTATTTTCTTGAAGCTTGTTGATCAGGCAACCGCGCCCCTGAAGGGGCTTGGCGGCAATCTGGCCGCCCTTGCCCGCCAGAGCAAGGCGATGCAGGAGAGAATGCAGCCGCCCGATACGGCTGGGATGCGCTTTGCAGCACTTGAAAAAACCCTTGCCGCCACCGGAAAGACGCTCAAAACGGCGCAAGGAGCGACCGCCAGGCTCGGCAAGGAGATGAAGGCCAGCGCCAGCCCGGCCAAGACGCTTAACGAGCGCTTCACTGCGGCGCGGCGCGAGGCGCGGCGCCTGAAAGAGGCGCATCGCGGGCAGGCGCAGGCGCTGGAAAGGCTGCGCCGGGAGCTTGCCGGGGCCGGGCGGGCCAGCCGCCGCATGGCGGGCGATCAGGATATGCTGGCCCGCAGCGGGCGCGGCGCGCTGGAGACATTGCGCCGCCAGAGCGAGGCGGTGCGCCGCATCGAGAACGCTACAAAACCATTTGCCGCGATCCGCACCGCCTCTCCCGCCCTTGCCAATGCGGGCAATCTGGCGCTGGTCGGCCAGGGCGCGGCACGGCTGCGTCATTCCCTTGCCCATGGCGGGCAGAGGCTCCTGGAGCCGTATCGCGGCGAGGAGGAAGCGCGCGGCGCGCTCGCCACGCTGGGGATGGATAATCTCAACGCGATCGTGGCGGCAGGCCGTGACCTGCAAAGCCAGATACCGGGCATCACCTCATCAAGCTATCTGCAGGCCGCCTATGACATTAAATCAGGCATCTCAACCCTTTCCGATGAAGGGGTGGCGGCGATGACGAAGGCCGCCGCCATCACCGCGCGCGCCACCCGCGCCCATGTGGGCAAGATGTCCGAACTCTTCGCCGTCGCCCATGGCACCTACAAGCGGCAATTTGCCGATCTCACAGATGGCGCCTTTGGGGATCTGTTTTCCGGGACGCTGGCAAGGGCTGTGCAGCAATTCAAGACGACAGGCTCAGGCATGCGTCAGGCGATGGTGAGCGCCGGGGCGGGCGCCACCAATCTCGGCAGCACGCTCGCCGAACAGATTGCCACGCTGGGAATGCTACAGCAGACGATGAAGCCGGAAGGGGCGGGCACGTCGCTAGCCGCCTTTGCGCGCTCTGCCGGCAAGGCACAAGAGGCTTTCAACAAGCTGGCCGGATCAGCCAGGAACCCGGTCGCGGTCAGGGTGCTCGATGAAGGAGGCATGCTGCGCGCCTTGCCGGAGATCCTGCGTGATCTGGAATATCGCTATGGCGATGTGCTTGATGCCAGCGAGAAGCTGGAGATCCAGCAGGCTTTCGGATCAGAGGAGGCCGTGCGCCTCATCGATACGCTCTGGGGGCAGAGGGAAGCGCTTGCCGCCAATACCGCTGCGATGCGTGAGGCGGGCGGGGCCGGGCTGGAAGTCGCGCGCTCCATGGCAACGCTCAGGGCCGACAATTTCAACGACCAGATGGTGCAATTGCGGCAAAACATTGATCTTGCCAAAACCGTCTTTGCCGAAGCACTGGCCCCGGAAATCGCCGCCCAGGCGCCCGGCCTTGCAAAATTTGCTGAGCAGATGGGCCGGCTCGCCAAAGAATTTCCGACCCTCACACAATGGACAGCGCGTGCGGCAATTGGCATCGGTGCCCTTGCCGCCGTCATTGAGCCGATTGCCGGGACGATTATCGTCGTGGGCGGGGCAATCACTGCTCTTTGGAAGATCGTCAAGCTGTTCCGAATAATTGATGGTCTCAAACTTGCCTTTCGCGGGATTACAGGCGCGGCGCGCGGGCTTGGCGGTCTGCTTCTGCGCCTGCCGGCCCTGTTTGGGCCCGCTCTGGCCGGGGCCAAGGCGCTGGGCGCGGTCATCGGGCCCAAGCTGGTGGCGGCCCTGCCGCTCGCCAAATCCGCCCTGTTCGCCGTGGCGGGCGCCATCAAGGCGCTGGGTGTGGCCCTGATCGCCAACCCGATTGGCGCGGCCATTGCCGGGATTGCTGTCGGGGCCGTACTCATCTGGCAACACTGGGACTGGCTCAAACAAAAGCTCGCCCCCTTATGGGAGAGCCTCAAATCGGGCTTCTCCGGCCTTGCCGACTGGTTTGCGAATTTTGATTTTGCAGAAAAGCTGCAAGGCATATGGGACAAGATCAGGGGTATTCTGGACTGGTCGCCGCTCGGGGCGGTCCGCGCCGCCTGGCAGCCGCTTCTCAACTGGCTGGAGGCAACCTTTGGCGGGCTGTTTGATCGCATTGAGCACTTGCGCGCCGCGATCCCCGCACTGCCCGATCTTGACGGGGCGCTTGATGGCGCGCTCGGCAAGGCGCGCGATGCCGGGGCGGCGATTGCCGATGCGATGGGCGGGGCAGCGGGCACGGCAGGCAATGCCCTCAAGCAATGGACCGATGATACCTTCGCCTTTCTGAGTGGGGCGGCCGAGAGGGCGCGCATGGCCGGGGATACAGTCCGCCAGATCGCCGGACCCACAGTCGTCGCCGGTGCGCTGGCCGCCGCCCCGACTGCTGCCAGTGCCGCATCGCCGTCGCCACCACAGATCACCGATAACCGGCATATTGAAATCCATGTCACGGCGCAGCCCGGCGAGGATGTCGAGGCGCTGGCCGAGCGCGTGGCAGGCCAGATCGAGCGCGGGCGCTATGACGCGCTTTACGATATCGACTGAGCAGGAGTTTGCCATGACACGCAAAACCGCCGCGCCGCCTGCCCTTTATATCAGCGCTTGTGACGACAGGCCGCCGACCGGCGGCCCGGCCCGGTCAGGGCCGCGCCCGCGCAGCCGTAAGGCGAAGCCGAACTGGCGCGAGCGCAATCAATCCGGCCTGTCCCGTCAGCTCACATCAGCGCTGTGGGCGTAAGGGGCACATCATGTCTGTGATGATGGCGCTCGGGAATTTTGTTTTGCGCTCGCGGCAGTTTGGCCGTTGGCCAAACGCCTCCGCGGGGGCGACGCATAAGCGTCGGGCCGCCGGTCGGCGGCCTGTCCCATCAGCTCACATCAGCGCTGCGGGCGTAAGGGGCACATCATGTCTGTGATGATGGCGCTCGGCCCGTTCACCTTTTCAATCCGCACGGCGGCCTATCGCGCGCTGGAGCGGCGCCGCCAACAGCGCATGGCCCATCATACGCCAATCGCCGGGCCGGTCATCACCCAGATCCTCGGGCCGGGCAATGAAACAATGCGCCTTGAAGGGACCATCTACCCTCATTATCGCGGCGGGGCAAACGGGAGTGGCCTTGGCCAGATTGAGGGGCTGCGCGCGCTCGCCAAGGCTAGCGGGGCGGCAGGCGCAGGCAGCCCCCTTGGCGCGCTGGCCCCGATGCTCACAGGCGCATCCCGGACGGTGTTCGGGCGGCATTGCGTCACCCGGGTCGGTGACACCCAGACCCATTTTGCCGCCAATGGCAGCCCCGCCCGCATCGATTTTACCCTCGAGCTGCAATGTACCGGGCAGCCGTGATGACGCGTATGGCGTGCTTTATGTCGCTCGCGCCAGTTCGGCTTCGCCTTACGGTTGCGCGGGCGCGGCCCTGACCGGGCCGGGCGCCGGTCGGCGCCTATGCACGGGCGTGCGATCATGAAAATACACCGGGTGACAGGATATCAAGCGGATGAATGACATGATCTATCGCACGGTTGAACACGACATGGCGGATGCGATTGCCCATGCCCATGGCGTTGATGTGCATGCGCTGCTCAAGGCCAATCCCGGCCTTGCCGGGCATGGGCCGCATCTGCCGGCCGGGATCACTGTGCGCATCCCGCCGCCGCCTGCCGCGCCGCGCATTCGCGCCACCACCCGGCTCTGGGATTGACCAATGCAACAGCCCGATTTTGAGATTGCCATTGACGGCACCCCCCTTGCCCCGGCCTTCAAGGCCCGTGTGACCGCCCTTCACACGCGCGATGAAGCCGGCATCAAATCAGACCGCCTGAGCATCACCTTCGCCGATGACGGGATCTTCGAAAGCCCGAAGCGCGGCGTCACCCTCACCCTCGCCATGGGGTATAAGGGCGGCCATGCAGGAGGAGGACTTGTGCCGCAGGGGCGCTTTATTGTGGACGGGATGGAGCGCTCCGGCCCGCCCCCGGTGCTGACCGTCACGGCGCGCGCCGCCGATATGCAGGGCGGGCTGAAGGCTCCCAAAACACGGAGCTGGCATGACAAGAGCCTCAAAGACATCGGCGCGGCCATTGCCGCTGAGCATAAATTGACACCGGCTATCTCAGGCAAGGCCGGGGCCATCGCCTTTGCCCATCTTGATCAGCTCGGCGAATCAGACCTCCAGTTCCTGACGCGCATCGCGCGGGCCCATGATCTCATCATCAAGCCTGCCGGCGGGCGGCTGGTCATGATCGAGGCCGGATCAGATGAAACGGCCTCAGGCACAAAGATCATGCCCGTGCCGATCCCGGCGACAGATATTATCGATTATCGCCTCACTGAAGAAGACCGCACGGCCAGCCATGGCGCGGCGATTGCATGGTTTGTTGATCCTGCCGAGGCCGCGCCGCTTTCCATCAAGGCCGGATCGGGCGAACCGGTCCATGAAGTGCCGGGCGTGTTTGCCAGCAGGCAGGAAGCGCTCGCCGCCGCAAAGGCGCGAATCGGCACCGCCACACGGCGCGCCAGGGCGCTGGACCTGACACTCATCGGCAATGCCGCCCTCCATGCAGGCGGAAAGATCACGCTGGACGGTTCCACCTTCGCCGGTCTCTGGCGGCTGGCCAGCGTCACCCAGACCATGGGCGGCACCAGAGGCTTCACCACAAAGCTGCGCGCTGAACAGACCGCACGCGCATGAGTGACAGCCCCGCCGCTTAAGGCGGGGGACGGGCTGCGCATTTTTGCGCTCGCGCGAGTTGACCTGCGGTCAACCGCTCCGCGGGGGCGGCCGAAAGGCCGGGCGCCGGTCGGCGCCTTGGCACGGGCGTGCGATCACAGGGGAGCAATTCCAGCAAAAGTTGCATGACTTTTGCGCTCGCGGAATTGCGAGTGTGAAAAAGCCCCGCCACCTGCGACGCAGGCGGGCAAGTTATGAGTGAAAACAATCATGGAGTCGAATCCTGAAAACCCGGCGCATCACGAAGTTGCGCCGCTCACACCCCCTGCGCCCTGGATCGGCGGCAAACACCTGCTCGCCAAACGCCTTGCCCGGCGCACACGAAAGCCGGTGTCCGAGCTGATCATCAGCAATGCCAGGGCCGGGGCCACGCCATGAGCGGGGTGCCGGGCCGCACAGCTGATGCGCTGCGAGCGAGCTTCTTCTATCCCCCATTCTCGATCCTTGATGCCCGCGCCGGCTGGTGGCAGGCGCGCAAGAAACTGTGGCTCCGCGAGGGCCTGCGCTCCGATCTGGGACGCAAGCCCACATTCCAGTCAAATGACAGTATCTGGCACATCGCGCAAAGCCGCCACAACACCTCCATGCACACCCGCCCGCCCGCATGGGCGACAACCTCGATCTTCGACCCGGTGCTGGCCGAGATTGCCCTGCGCTGGTTTGTGCCAAAGGGCGGGCGCGTGTTTGATCCGTTTGCAGGAGGGGTGGTGCGCGGCCTTGTCGCCTCGCGCCTCGGCCTTTCCTGGACCGGATGGGAAATCCGCCAGGAGCAGATTGATGCCAACCGGGCGCAAATGACGCGCCTCCAGCGGGCAGGCGACCCGCCGCCGGTGTGGCAAAATCAGGATGCCTGCACACGCATCTGGCATGGCCGCATCCGGCGACCCGTCGACTTTGTGTTCACCTGCCCGCCCTATGGCGATCTGGAAGTCTGTTCCAGCGATCCGCGGGACCTGTCCCATATGCCATGGGACATCTTCGCCGGGGCGCTGTCCCATGCCGTCAGGCAGGCGGCGTGGCTCCTCGCCGACAACCGCTTCATGGCCTTTGTGGTGTCCGACATCCGGGACCGGAACGGCCATTATCGAGGCCTGCCCGGGGTGGTGCGGCGCGCCGCGCGCGAGGCCGGGCTGGCCGAACATGGCGAGCTTGTTCTGGCAAGCGCGCTGGGCACCGCACCGGTTCGTGCGCGAATCCCGTTCGAGCGCACACGCAAGATATGCCGGACGCATCAGCTTCTTCTGGTGTTTCTGAAAGGATGTGCGGTCCGGGCACGGGCCGCTATCGGGGAGGTGCGATGTGACGACCCGTTCCTGAACACGGCGGAGCCGTGACCGTCAGGGCCCGCGCCACCCGGCGGAGGCCGCAGGGGACGCATTCAGTTCGGGTGGCAGGCAG
>CBDAQW010000036.1:0-19550 GCA_965199185.1 Endozoicomonas sp.
ATCGTCAGTGTGCAAATATCCTTCTGTTGTTTCCAGAGAAGCGTGACCCATAAGCTCTTTGATAGTCATCAGATCAACTCGCTTCTGGACTAAACGAGTTCCGAACGTGTGGCGCATAGCGTGGAGTTTTTTTCCTTTTATGTTGGCTTTCTCCATTACATTGTTGAGGGGCGGTCTTAATATTATCCAATCGCCCACCATCCGCCGCCGGGAAACACATAACCCTTATACTTTGTTTGAGTCAGCCACGCTTTGATCGTGTCTCTGGCGATACGATTGAGTGGAATATGTCGGCTTTGCATGGATTTACTTCGAGCACCGGTCTTTGGGTCCAAACCGACAACCGTAAGCACAGGAACTTTGGGGTCAAAGTCAAAGTCGTCTACTTGTAGGTTAAACACTTCACCTTGGCGAAGGCCCGTATGCAGAGTTAAAAGGACAATGGGCATAATATGGTCGGTAAATGCCCCGTGTTTGGGGGTAGGGTTCTATGTCTCTTGCCTTTTGCCACTCGATATGGCGTAACCTTTCTTCTTTTCGCTTTGTTTCCCGCTGGTTGAGAACGTCTAACAGCCTCTTCTCTTCGTCCTTTGTTAGCGGGTTTTTCTTTTTCCTTTTATCCACTTTCAGGTCGGTGACGCCGTTGAGGGGGTTTGGAGTCGATAACGCCTGCACCAACAGCTTTGGTTAATATTCCCCGCACATAAGTCAGCAGTCTGTTTCCTCCGGCAGGGGCACCACTATAGGCATTCAGCCACTTCTCAGCCATATTCTTGGTTATGGAGTCCATAGGGATGTCCAGCCAGTCTTTGAAGTGCCTTTCTACTCTGGGGTAATCTGACTCATATCTATTTTTTTGGAACCAGTTCTGTATATTCACCATGCATGAAGGTTCGCAGAGTGCGCTGCTTTTCATTTTTTACTTTTAGTTTTTTTCGGGTCTTCTCTTCTTGTGGGTCTATGCCGTTCGCGATTTGCCCTGCGACAGTTTTAACTGCTTTACGTGCTGCGTCTACGGTTAGACTGCCGTATACACCCAGAGGATAATGTCGTCTTTTCTGAGTTTCAGGGCTTATATAGGAGTAATAGAAAACAATGCTTTTCTTCTGCCTTCGTGCATAAAAACCGGTTTGTTCTACATCCCTGATTTCTGCACCCACAGCTAGATTCTTTACTTCTTTTTCTGTTATTTTTACTTGTGCCATAGTACTTCTACTTCAGAATTATTATGGGGAAGAAGCGGAATGTTGTAGCGAACTATACTCTGAACCTGCAACCCACACCCTCCGAACCTGGGGGAGGATTTTCGTGTAGTTGTGGTTCGCTATTTTTTGCGAACGTATAGCGAACTTCAGGCAGAATATGCAGAAAAACGTGAGAAAGCAAGGGAAGATGAAAACTGTCGTGTTTGGCTCTATAGTGCATTTTCCAACCGACTGATATTAATAAACTTCTTGCACTTTTTTGTTTTCTTATATATCCTCTGGTTTTCTTTAGTCGGTTAGCTCAGTTGGTAGAGCACCACCTTGACATGGTGGGGGTCGCTGGTTCAAGTCCAGTACCGACTACCAGTATTACCAAGGCTTACAGCCTTTTTTAAAAATTATCAAAGCTCAATTTCCAACAAAAAATCCAACAAAAAATATTCTGTGAGTTTTTTTAATACACTAACTATCGCGTACCTTCGTTCAATAATGGCTTCCTTATGTAGTGATTTTGTGCTGGTCTGGTCTTATGACCTGATATGGCAAGAGTTTTCCGGACAATTTTTTACGCAGCCCCAGCAAGCTGCTTTTCATACTTGAGCGGAGCCAGATAGCCATTCGTTGAATGCTTTCTCTGACGATTGTAAAACACTTCAATGTACTCAAAAATTGCCTGATGAGCCTCCTCCCTTGTCTGAAAATCCTCATGATGAGTCAGCTCAGTTTTCAAGGTATGGAAGAAGCTTTCAGCCACTGCGTTATCCCAGCAGTTCCCTTTGCGGCTCATGCTACAAGTGAAATCATTATCGTTCAGTAGCTTCTGGTATCGATCTGAAACGTACTGACTGCCACGATCGCTATGTACCAGTAAGCCCGCGCCTGGTCTGCGCTTCCTCATGGCCATTTCCAGAGAATCTGTCACCAATGAGGCCTTCATACGGCTCCCCATCGACCAGCCCACTACAGCCCTTGAGCACAGGTCTATAAAAACAGACAGGTAGAGCCAGCCTTCTCGGGTAGGAATGTAGGTGATATCACCTGCGTAAGCCTGATCAGGCTGTTCCCGGTTAAAATCCCGCTTCAATAAATTGTCTGCCACCGGCTTATTGTGACTGGAATCGGTTGTAGCCTTGAATTTACGCTTGGTCTTACACTACAGACCCTCTTCCTTCATCAATCGACCTATACGTTTGCGACTCACTGTCTTACCCATATCAGCCAGGTCGTCTTTAATACGACGCTCACCGTACAACTGGCGTTTTTTCTCATGAATGACTCTAATGTCTGCCTTCAATGCCTGATCTTCCTGAGAATGATTGGATTCAGGGCGGGAGAGCCATTCATAAAAGCCACTGCGGGATACGGACATCACCCGACACATGCAGAAAGACTGAACTGCTCCCTGTTGTCACTAATAAACTGGAACCTCAGTGACACTCTTTGGCAAAGAAGGCGGCCGCCTTTTTTAATATGGCGCGCTCTTCCTTCAGTTTGGCATTCTCTTTACGGAGACGCTTGAGTTCATCGTATATATGTTCATCATTGTGCGCCTGCTTTCCTGAGGCTTTACCTGCTTCTTTCGGCCTGTGGAGCTTACTGATCCAGGTATGGAGAGTGTTGACATTCACACCCAGATCTTTAGCTGTTGCTGATACTGGCTGATCAGATTCAACAGCCAGCTTTACTGCTGATTCTTTGAACTCAGCTGCATAGGATTTCGTTTTCTTTTCTGACATTTGGACACACCTTAATGGGTTGTAATATTACCCGTGTTTGTGTGTCCGGAGAACTATAACCACTTCACATAAGCCAGAGCTGCATGATTATGTTGAAACACATGAAAAAGGTCATGGTCGTGTAGAAACCCGCTGCTGCTGGGTGATAAAAGACCTGTCCGACCTGGAAGTAGCTGCACAGTGGACAGGGTTAAAGCAGGTGGCCGTCGTACAAAGTGATCGACAAATTAATGGTAAAGTGACGACCGCTCTGCGTTTCTACATTATGAGTCGGGCAATGACAGCTGAAGAAATGCTGGAAATCAGTCGTAATCACTGGGCGGTGGAGAACAATTTGCACTGGGTTTTGGACGTTGCATTTTCAGAGGATGCTTGCCAGATAAACTCCGGGCATGGGGCTGAGAACTTCTCCATTCTGAGGCGCCTTGCCCTGAACGCTATCAAAGCCAATAAGGGCAATCGCAGCATTAAAAGTCACCGAAAGCTGGCAGGCTGGGACCACAAGCACCTGAAAAAGCTGCTTTGCTCGGTTGTTCTGGATTGATGCAATTGCCCTGTCCATTGAATGATATGCCCTCGCTACTGCTTCGCAATCGTTTGCTATGGCATGTATCAATAAACTATTGAGTTTTTCCTGATAGTTAGCAGGCGGAGTTGCCCCCAGAGCCAATAAATTTTGAATAGCATTCGCATCGTATTCGCTACTTTCGCTCTCGCGGAAGTTACGGTCAATTCTATTAATCATTGCCTCATCGAGTACATCCTGGCAGCTATAACTGTCACCGATCCGCACTCCTTTCTTGATGAGTTTTTGCCAACTACTGTCAACTTCAGCAGCCTGCGCCCTGTTGATCAGGTTGGGAATATCCCTGACTTTAATATCATATTCCGAAAGCAGGCGACCTTCTCTGTGTTCATTGGTCAGGTAGAGAAGCGTCTGAATATCATTTTTTCTAAAAGCGTAATGGCCTTCTACGATGCATACCTTGATCATTCTGTTAAGTGCGACAAGAACAGGGTCGTAGTCTACTGCATCAGTAGATAGTGAGGCAGCCTCATGAGGCTTCTGAGCAGAGCTGGTTGCTGAGTACTACTGACATCCACCTTCTTATCACTCCTATTCCTGGAAGGTTCAATACATTTTGACCTGTGACTGACCTGAATAGTTCCAAACTGCTTCATAACAACGGTTAATGGCCATGCAGGATAGCGTTTATTAACGGTTTATCGAGTCTCAGGGGAAGTAACATCAGCCCTGAATTTCTGTCCCTCGCTAATGATTGCCTTCGTCAATTTGCCCAAACTGGCAACGATGCACTGTTAGCGGTTCTTACCTCTGATGACCTCAATGCTTTTCAGGCCAGTTATCCTGGTTTCAGAGTCAGGGACTTCCCTCCCACTAAAACCTTAACCCTGTTCATGAAACAGGTCGCCAGCGACACCAAGTCATGCCGACACGCCCTTATTGATGAGGCAAGAGATCAGGCCGTCAATGAGCCTTCCAATACCGGAATCGGTGCGTATACTAAAGCACAGCAGCGGTTAACCAGAATCCCGCCTCTGGCATCAACGCCGAGTTCTGAACACTGACGGTTCAACATTCTTAATGCCGGACACCAAGAAAAACCAACATGAATACCCCCAGCCTGACACCCAAAAAAAGGACTTGGTTTCCCTGTTCTTAGAGTTCTTGTTTTGATATCCCCTGGCAGTGGTGCGTTACTCGATTATGTAGTAGGGCAAAGAGACGGGTGAGCAAGCCCTTCGCCAACATGCTGGAAATAATAGGCCAGCATGTTGTTGGTAATCGTCCGGGAAGGTCAGAACCAAGAGCTGTAAAGCGGCTTAAGTCAGTGCCATTGGTGCATAGGCCTTCTGGTAAATCAGCTCTACTTCCTGCATCCATGCAGCAAGCGGTTGAGGGTTTTCGGGCAGACACTACTTAAATAAAAAATTTCCTATATCCTGAAAGATAAAATGTATACTGCATAGTTGATAGATATTGTGTTGCAATTTAGGTCGAGATAATAATGAAATATTTACCACTGTTATTTGTTGTAATAGTTGCAATAGAGCATCTTTATTTTTTAGCTATTGAAATGTTTTTCTGGACAAAGCCCAGAACATTAAAAGCCTTCGGAATAACCAAAGAAGAAGCAGAAGTTTCACAAAAATTAGCAGCAAATCAAGGGTTGTATAATGGATTTATTGCAGCAGGTCTGATTTGGAGCTTAATGTATCCCATTGAAAATGTAGCCACAGATATACAACTGTTCTTCTTGTTTTGTGTCATTACTGCTGCTGTTTATGCAGGGTTTACCGTCAAGAAGTCAATATTTTTTGTTCAAGGCATTCCTGCAATACTGGCTGTTATTTTGATTTGTTTATTCTAAAGCACACATAAAATGAATCAGAATAAGATTGTGTGCAGCCGCAATCTTATCCGGTTATTGATCAAGCTGGACTGGATAACTACCTGTTCTGATTTTATGTAGGATTCTTGCCAGCGGAGTTTTTAAGAGCGCTGCCCTCAGTTTTCTGACTTCCAGTGATAGAGGAGATAGACGGGTGACAGTATCGCCGCACAGTAATAAACAGACTCTAATGCTTTTTCTGGCACAATTCTTTCCGGCAAAATCAATGCGATCGCTATGAAGAAAATCACAGCGCCTGCTTGTGAATAGTAACTCTTGATAAACAAGTACTGTTGACTGGCATACTGACTGGCACGATCAAAAAATGTTTTATTAAGAGATAACCTGAAAAAACTGGTGAAAAATGTCACCAGAACAATCAGTGAATTTTGCAGAACAAGGCTTTGATCATGGTGCAACCAACCTCTGATTACCCAGGAGAAAAGATAGAGAAAAACAGAGAGTCGAAACAATTTCACCGTATGAGTACGATCAATCACATTTTTCAGCATCCAAAATAGCCCTGAAACGATAACCGCAAGAACGATGACCATGCCGCCCAGATTCATCAGGTTTTCTTGATTAATAAAATAGAGCGATAAAGCCCAGAAGTAACTTTCCAGAAACAGGAAAAGTCCATCAATAAAAAACACTGATCGTGAGTGATGAACATCCCTAAACTGAGAAATCTCTTTGAATGATAGCGCGTTGCCCTTGATGGCCTGCTCAACCGGAAGCAACGAACCCTGTCGGAACAATACATTCATCCCAGTGAAACTAACAATAATACTGATCGGGATAAGCCAAAGCCTGAATTCACTATCCAGTAACAGCGCGCCCACCAGAATACCAACTTTCAATAAGACAGCGACGACTATCTGAAAGTTGCCGAAGTGCTTGCCTGAGTTTTGGTCTGTCGCCAGCTGTCTGAAGAGCGTTCTCTGAGACATCCAGTAAAAACAGCCATAAGCACCATTTAATAGAGCAAGAAGTAGGAGTGGGATATCGTCAGACGACAGCAGCAGGCTGGTCACCAACAGTGGCTCAAGAATAAACGAGCCTTTGATCACCCAATGAGAATAGCGGCCTGAACGCAGCCGATCCCAGAACCAGAGGCAGCCAAGATAAGCGCTGGCAGAAACCGCAAGAAACAGGGCGATCGATGGTAATGATGAAGTCTGTCGCCATAAAATCACCGGAATGAAAAATGGTAACAGACCAATCAAGAACGCATGGATTGTACAAAAACCATAAAAGAAGCGATGCATCATTTTGTCAGAATATATATGCCTGATCGACCTCAAGATTTTCCAGCTCAGTCAAGCACTCTGATAGATCATCTTTCTTGCCATAACGTGGGTATTTATGCATTTCAACAAAAGGACGGGAGTTGACTTCAAGAAGGATGCACTTCTGCTCTTTGTAATCCGTTTCAATCCCTTTTTCCATAATGACATCAATACCCAGAATATTGGCACCGAATATTTTAAGAATATCTTGCATCAGGCGTGCATTTTCAGGGGCAACAATGTTCTTATCAATCGTCTCAATAACACCACCGGGGGCGAGTGATATCCGATGGAAGAGCAATACCCGCTGACCATCTTCGGGCACAGAGTCAAGTTTCAGATTTTGTTTTGATAACATTTTTCGTGTCTGATGACTCTTTTGAAGAGGGTACATGCAATCGAGTAAACCCATTTCCTCACGGATAATGTTTTCCGCATCAATCAGGTCGGCGATAGTATCGACTCCATTACCAGTGACAAAAGGGGCATATCGCTGGATAACAGAAACGACACGGCCATTTGCCACCAGTACCCGATAATTTTTACCTTCGAGATACTGTTCAACGACACTGGTGGGCCACCAGATTTTTGCCAGCAACGCGGCCTTCCAAAGTTCACGATAATTGCGAATAGGAAAGTAACTGCCTCTGGAAAAACCACCAACATTGGGTTTAACCACTAACGGAAAGCCGTGTTCTTTAGCGAACTGATGCGCTTTCCACGGATTAATAAAAGTACGCCCTTTAGCGTGTGGCACTTCGTGTTTGGCAAACGCATCACGAGCCTGCTTTTTAGAGCGGCAGCTTTTACGTACTTCCAGGGAGTTAAAATTGGTGCAGCCCGTTAACAGCTTACTGTTAATAAGCCCATAAATAATTTTCTTAAGTGTTTTCAAGCCACCACTTCCTCTTCGTTCAGTCTTTTTACGAACTTCCCTGCAAATAGCTTTCTAAAGAAAATGGATTTCTTTTTTTGCTGCTTAGGAATGCTGCCAGTCACTCTGGCCAGTTGAGCGGTCAAACGATTAACCAGTTGTACCTGACGCCAGAGGCCAACATTTTGACAAAGCAACACCAAAGGCATAGGAAGGAACAGATTGATTTCAAAAACTTTAAAATCACCGGCTAACAGAGCTTCTATATCATTTGCCCGGATACCGTAACGAGCGGTTCTGAATGTCCCTATAGTTTTCAGGTAACTCCATAGAATATCAAGCTGCTCCGGGCTAAATGACTCCGTGATATCAACATAGGATGTTGCACTATTTTTGATTCCATTAACCGGCAGTGTATCACCACTGTTATTCAACACTTCGGTAATTGACAATGTGGCGTACTGTTCAGGAGATTCTGCAGACTGAATCAGATAAATTTCAAACTCTCTCGCTTCCAGCGCACATTCCTGAACCAGATAGGGAGGCTGATCGCTGGTCTGCTGGCTTAACGCTTGCCTTAACGCATGTTCGCTATCGATTCGAGCCACTCCGGCAGAGTTTTGCCCCCACTCTGGTTTTATAAACACAGGATAACTGAACGTCTCTGGAAGAGACTCAACAGAATACTGTCGCAAGCGCCAGCGGGGATGTATGAGTTCATTAATATCAAGTTTCGAAAACAACCCTTTCTTGTCGTTAAAATAATCAGCATTAAGCTGAAAGAAATCTGAGGGCATCGTCCTGCGGACAAGGCAATGCCATATATAGGTAAGAACCAGTAAAGCTCGAATCATCATTTTGTTTACATCCTTGAGAGTTCAGCAAACACTTCCTGTCAGGAAACATTTTTCTCATTTTTTATCAGGCAGTAATTAGCCACCGACATAACCACGCCGAGTATCAAAATGGATACTGCTGCAAAGAACAGTGACCCACCATCACTCTTACCTTCATGAAGGACAACAATGCCTAGCGGGGTTGCCAGATGAAAAAAGACGGCACCCGCCATCACCGCAGAAGCAGCCAGCCCACCAATACAGTGAATCCAGCGCGCATCCAGAAATGGTTGCTTACCAGTGGCTCTGGAAATAACCCAGAAAACAGCGGGCAAAATTAATAGAACACTGACTATTAATTCACTAACGCCAACAGCAATAGCGCCATAACTGATAAACCAGTCACCAAGCTCTTGAAAAGTAACGTTACCAATCCACTGTCCAATAGTGCCAAAGATGTGTTGCGTATCAGGATGTCCTGAAAATTTATAAGGTAGAGAGGACAAAAAAACCTTGGCAGTCCATGCCACGATAACCCAGCTAAACAGGCGAATAATTGTATTTTTCATAATTGTTAACTTTTTAAACCAGCCCTTTACTCAACAATCCTGGGCCAGTTCAGGTCTGCCGCCTTAATAAAGTTGTCCTTATCATCCAGCCATTGCGCTTTGACGGAAGCATCATAATTCAGATACAGCTTACCGTTTTCAATTGACCATTGTTTTGGATCCGCACTGGCAGTATGCCCCTGAGCAATCGCCCATGCACAATAACCACCATATTGCGGTGCATACTGTTTGGGGTTTGCTTTAAACCGTTGCAGATTTTCTTCACTGCTGAACAGCCAGGTTGCGCCCATATACTGGGTTTTATAATTCTTGGTGCCTTTTACTGGCTTACCTTCTGTGAAATAAGCGACAGTGTCGTACCCGCTAACGGCTGTACTGCTAAAAAATCCTGTGTAGATTTTTTCCTCTGCAGAAGCAGCTCCGGCTTGAGCAAATATTGTTAAAACCAGAAGTAGTTGGGCGGACATAATGCGTGAAAACTTGAACATAGATTACTGACCTCTCAAACCAAAGATTGAAGTATCAATGCGTTTTTTCTGTAGAAAAGGGTGCAAATGAGTTTGCGCTGCTTCCTTCAAGATCGTTTTGAATTTTCTTCTGGAGTGCATATAAACGGTCACTGGCGCTGTATTCACCTGCATCAAAATCAAAAGGTGCATTATGTAAAGCGCAAACCGTGCCAAATACCTGACCATCGACCACTATTGGCAGACCGAGATAGACGCCCAGACCAAATTTCACAAGGTCTTCATTACCACGCCATTCTTCAGATTCAGCTGCATTTTCAACAAACAGAGGCTCTCCTGTATCTACGACACGTTCACAATACAGCTCATGACAGCCGGGCTGAACGCTCTTGGGACCCTCATCACCAGAGCTATAGACATCCTGATTCTGATTGGCGCACACCACCTTCATGGTGTCGGGCAGAGATTCCATAATCAGGATTGAGTGAAGCCCGGTATCTGCTGACACCTGGTTCAGAGAAGCTTGCCAGTCGGGCTGGAAAACACTAAGTTGAGCTCTCATTACTAAACTCCTATATCAAGTGGTTGCAGATTACTGAAAACTGTCGTCTGTTATTGTGAGTGACAGACCGTTCTTTATGCACTCTGCGAATTTGCTCAATGTGTTACGACTACAACGTATGAAAAGTAAATTTGTTACAACTGAAGAAATTTTTTAGGCCTGTAACGTTATGAAAGATGAAACGTTACTCATTCAGAAGGCAAAAGGTGGCGACACAGCAGCATTCAGTGCACTGGTTCGACATTATTATCAACTGATGCGGTTTGTCGCAGCACCCATCGTTGGAGAAAGTCATGCAGATGAGATTGTTCAGGAGGCGTGGTTGACTGTTTATCAGAAGCTTGCCGACTGGGAACAAAGAGGCAGCTTCAAAAGCTGGTTATTAACCATTACCGCTAATGAGGCCAAAAACCTCTACCGTAAACAGAAACGTGAAGTGCTCTCAGAGACACCCGAGGAGCATGTAATGAATGACAGGTTCAGACAGGACGGGCATTGGGCTGGAGCTCCTGCTACCTGGCATACAGCGGGACCGGAGGCGTTACTCAGTAATGACGAATTACTGGAATGTCTTAATCGTAAAGTTAAAACAATTCCGGAAAAGCAGCGGATTGTGTTTGGACTGAAAAATTATAGCCTTTTCTCACTCGATGAAATTGCTGATTTTATGGGTGAAAGCTCTGCTAATGTCCGGGTACTGCTGCATAGGGCAAGAACAAAACTCTATAAAGACATTGAGAGCTTTCAGGAGAGTGGAATATGCTGAAATGCCGCGATATACAGATGTTGGCCAGTAAGTATGAAGATGGTGAGCTCAACTGGCTGCAGCGGCTTAAGTTCAGGTACCATCTTTTTATATGCAGTCAGTGTCGCATATTTATAAGGCAGTTTCTCTCTATCGGGCGTATTTCAGAGCAGTCAACGATGAGACCGGCGTCAGATAAAGAAGTGCAAGCGGTGATGGGCAAAATAAAATTAAACCGCTAAGACTTTTGCCGAATCGGTTTCATAGTGACTGGTTATTATTGCGCTCATCATAAGTTTCCCGCTGTTCAGTCATTAGTCAGAACGAGTAGGGGGGCAGCAGCTCCCTACACTGTTTTATCTGAAGGGTATGCAGCGTCGTTTTTTTTAACAGTCTTGCTAGTTCCTTCGTCGTTGCTCCTGAAGTGAAGGCGCAACGTTCAAAGTTCATCCGGATTGTGTGTGTTATTCGTACCATAGATTTTTTCAGTAACGAGTGGCTGAAGGTTGTAGATGGTGACCAGTGAGGCCATGGTGTTCATCATGCTCTGAATAACCCCTTGATCAAGTTCTTTAAATATTTCTGTTAAATCCATTGCTAAAGCGGCCGTCAGATAGGTTAGCCGAATATCGTTGAGCCTTTTATAAGCGGTTTCTTTTGATTCTGGGTATAGCCAGTCCACCCAGTCGGCAATAAAGCTGCGCAGGTCTAAATCAAACGCTTCTGCAGCATGGTCTGAGGCTTCCAGAACATTGTAGGCCAGAGTGACAGCAAGCCATGGAGAGCCTCCCGTTGCGTAAATGCTAAAAAGTTTCTGTGTGATTTTTATAACTCTTAGTCCGCCTTCTACCCCATTGCCCAGATGTCCAGCCCACTGAACTATACCCCAGGAATCATTCGAACCCCAGGAATCATCTGAATAAGAGGGCTGATCATCGATTTGGAGCTCCGAATAAGGTTGAGCCCGGAGACTAAAGCTTCCAATAGTCAATATAAGGAACAACACAGTTTTATACTTATACATAGTATTCACTTGGAAGTTAGTGTCCATCAGGTGTTAGTTTTTGGGGACAACATTCCTAATTTAGCTCGGATGTTTCCACTTGCAGGGCGGTCATCGGTTTATGTGTGAGTTATTTTTCTCACGCTGTTTTGGGGTGTGACCCTGATCAAGGCTCTTATCGCACTGTGACAATCTCAGCTTGCATAACAGCATTAAAGGATACTAGTCTGTTTCCTCTGGCTTACAAGGTTAAGTCTTCTCCAATATAAACTGAGTCTCAATTTCTAGAGCTTTCGTCTATGATTCGGGCAGTGGTAATGCCGTGTTTTAACATAACCATCACACCGCTCTTTTACATTACTCTGAATATCTTCAATAGCTGGATTAATAAGCCCTCTGGCCAACCTCAACGAAGCTCGTTTTAAAATCCTCTAATAATTCTTCATCGGTTAGTAGGTCTTCATGAAAACAACCGCGTTCAGCGGTTTTCTAGGTTCGCAGGATGCTATTATCGAGCCTGATCAGGTTGGCTACAGACAATAAAAAATAATCCGATACAGTCGGTATGAATATTTTGATTGTGGAAGATGCCCGTGACCAGCGGATGATGCTGTCGGTAGTGTTAAAAAAACAGGGGCATCAAGTGCTTGAAGCTGAAAACGGTGAAGATGCTTTAAGGATTCTGGAAGCGCATCCGGAAGTTAGAATCGTGCTCAGTGATTGGATGATGCCGAAGATGGACGGCATTGAGCTTTGTGAAGCGATCCGCCAATCTGATCTTGGTCGTTATATTTACTTTTTATTGCTGACAGGGAAAACCGAGCATCAGGCTGTTGTCGAAGGTATTGAGTGCGGTGCCGACGATTTTCTCAGTAAGCCCGTGAACTTTGATGAATTGGATGCCCGCCTCAAAGCGGGTATTCGTATTATTGAACTGGAGCGTGCACTCGAGCAGAAAATTCACATTATCAAAAAAGATCTGGAGTCGGCGGCCGCAACGCAGGCTAGCCTGTTATCAAAACCTGAGCGCATTCAGCAGGTGGACTTTAACTGGTTTTTTCAGCCCAGCCAGATTCTCGGCGGTGATATGTTTGGTTATCAGGCCATTGATGATGAACATATCGGTTTTTATCAATTGGATGTTGCAGGGCACGGTATCCCTTCAGCGCTGCTTTCCTTTACCCTGAATCATACTTTAGCGGATGTGGCTGGCAGAGGCTCTGTGATCAAAGAGAGAATAAAAGAAGCGCCGTATTACCGGATACGAGAGCCGGAAGAAGTACTGGAAAGTCTTAATCGTCGCTTTCAGGCAACACCGGAAGCAATGTTGTATTTCACGATGGCTTATGGCGTCATTAACAGTCGAACCGGCTCAGTAACGCTGGCTCAGGCAGGCCACCCGCCGCCACTCTGGTTGAAGTCAGGCAGCCGGATGATAGAACCGGTACCCGGCGGAGGTTTGCCGATAGGTATGGTGCCGGATATAAACTGGCACTCCAGAGTTCTGGAATGCCAGCCTGGAGATCGTCTGTTTTTGTATTCCGATGGTGTAACCGAGTGTGAGAATGTTCAGGGTGAAGCCTTTGGTGAACAGCGCCTCAGAGAGGTATTACAGCAAGGCTTTAATGATGAAGTGGAAACCCTGAAGCACAGGATAGAAAAAGCGATTTGTCATTGGCACGGAAATGACACATTTGCGGATGATGTGACTTTTCTGGTGCTGGAATGGAAACCCGACAATGTCACAGCAAGGAGATAAACATGTCATTTGATATCAGGGAAGAGGGTGGCTGGAATGTCATTCAGGTGGATGAGCCGAGGCTGGATGCTGTGATGGCAGATACCTTCAAAGCCTATTTGTTTGAACAGATAGAAGGTGGCTCCAGCGATATGATTATAGATCTGTCAGAAGTACGTTTTATGGACAGCAGTGGTTTGGGTGCTCTGGTCGCTGCGTTAAAAAAACTGGATGGGAATGGTGCCCTGAAATTGGCTTCCGCCCAGCCGGCGGTAAAAGATCTGTTTGATCTGACCTCTATGGATAAATTATTCACCATTGCCACTTCAGTCAATGAGGCGATCAAGGAGGGCTGATCATGACCGCTGAAGTCAGTCAGTCAATCCGGTTGGAGATCGACAGTGATTTGAGGAATACCACACTAATGGCAATGGCGGTCAGAGGGCTGTGTACTATGACCAGCCTTTCAGAAACGGATGTTAATCGTGTTGAACTCTGCCTGGTTGAGATCGTTAATAATGCCATTGAACATGCGTATAATAATGAGTCTGATCATACCGTAGAAGCGATGATAAGGCTGACAAAACAACAGCTGCAAATAATGATCAGTGACTGGGGCACGCCAATACCTGATGGTTGTCTGTCCGTGAATGAGCCCGGGTTATCAGACCCTGAACTGCCGGAAACACTGATGGTCAGTGGGCGAGGGCTGTATTTGGTGACAACCCTGATGGATTCTGTGGAGTACAGCAGCGATCAGGGCAAAAACAGTCTGACAATGATTAAAGCGCTAACGAGCTGACACTTCCAGCATGGTTTTCGGTCGATCATAAGGTGTCAATTTAAACAGGACACCTATAACCGGACTGTCGAGATATTGAATTTCACTGGAGTTTTTAATCCGGCGTTTCTCTTTCAGTTGAAAGTTTCTGGTGATGCGCAGCGGCGTACTTTTTCTATCAAGATAGATCATTGCGCCTGAGCTTTTGCTCTGGGTGGCAATATCTGTAAAAGCATCTCCTACAGAGAGTGGCTCGAAACCCTCAGAGGTCATTTCTGTAAACAAATCTTCGGGGCTGAGTTCATTCCACCATAAGTCCACATCCACATGCAGAAAACGGCTGGCACTGATAGTCACAGTACCCGATAACAGGTGTGGATTTTCACCACCTCCGGATACGTTAATCGCTACCGGTTGATCGGCAATGTTGTCATCAATAGGCAGTCGCCATGCCATTTGCGCAATAACCCGGTAGTCACTGCTACGACTGAGTGTGTTGGCGGCTTTGTCCAGTACAAATTCTTCCGGCGGCAGATTGATAAAAGCCTCTCTGGCTATGTCAGCAGTGATCGATACTGAGCTGGTGTCTACAGATCCCAGAAGATCGCTGGTTAATGGATCTTCTGTGTTAGTAATGACTGGCAGTAAAGGTTTAGCTGCTACAGGAACAGGGTGTCGGTTCACTTCAGGCCATGCTTCTGTAGAGCTTGTATCCAGATACCGGAAGACAAGCAGGTCAGCCTGATACCATTTGGGCTCACTATCTTTTGTGTTCTCTTCCGTGATAGCTGTCTCGGCTAATGCAAAGGGGTTAACTAATTGCAGAGCCAGAGCGAACAGCAGAGTTTTTTTCATTTCATATTCCTGATTGATGATAACGGTGCGTCATTATTGATCTCAGACCTCTGCAGACAGGGTGTCTAACAGGGATTCAATCGCTCTGAAGCGCTGTTCTGGTTTTTCCATGGGCTCAATGTACTTCAAGATATTACCGCCTTCCAGCCTGAAGCGAGAAGGCTGAGCCTGAATCAGCTGAATCAGCGTCATGGGGTTGATCGTCGGCTGCTCTTCAAATTCAATGCGCCCCTCCTTTGGACCAGCATCGACTTTGTAAATACCCAGTGCCTGAGCTTTCAGTTTAAGGCGCATCTGGCGGAACAGGTTTTTACTGGGTTCTGGCAGCAGACCAAAGCGATCAATCAGCTCTACCTGCAGCTGTTGCAGTGCCTGATCGTCTTTGGCTGCGGCAATGCGTTTGTAGAGGATCAGGCGGTTATGCACGTCGTGAATATAATCTTCCGGTAACAGGGCAGGGAGGCGCAGATTGATTTCGGTGCCCTGGTGTAATGGTTGATCCGGATTTGGCGTTTCACCATTACGAATGGCTTCTACAGCACGCTCCAGCATCTCGGTATACAGCGAGAAACCGACATTCTGAATCTGGCCACTCTGACCATCTCCGAGCAGATCACCGGCTCCCCGGATTTCCAGATCGTGAGAAGCGAGCATAAAGCCGGTACCCAGATCCTGAGCTTCGCTAATAGCGTCCAGTCGCTTGTGAGCATCGGAGGTCATGGATTTTGGCGAAGGTGTCATCAGATAAGCGTAGGCCTGATGATGAGAGCGACCCACTCGACCACGCAGCTGATGCAATTGTGCCAGGCCAAACTTGTCTGCCCTGTGAATAATAATAGTGTTGGCACTGGGTACATCGATACCGGTTTCAATAATGGTGGTACATACCAAAATATTGAAACGCTTATGATAGAAGTCTGACATCACCTGTTCGAGCTGACGTTCCCGCATCTGACCATGACCGACACCAATCCGGGCTTCGGGAATCAGTTCCTGTAGGTCCGCTGCTGCTTTCTCAATGGTAGCTACGTCATTGTGCAGATAATACACCTGCCCGCCACGGAGCAGTTCACGGAGAACGGCTTCTTTAATTAGCGCTTTATCATGCTGTCGTACAAAGGTTTTAACCGACAGGCGTCGTGCAGGAGGTGTGGCGATAATCGACAGATCCCGTATGCCAGACATGGCCATATTCAGGGTTCTTGGGATGGGGGTAGCCGTCAGTGTCAGAATATCCACTTCAGAGCGCAGGGATTTCAGCTTTTCTTTGTGACGAACACCAAAACGATGCTCTTCATCAATAATCAACAAGCCCAGATTTTTAAACGACAGATCACCCTGAATAATTTTGTGTGTGCCGATAATGATATCCAGCTTGCCTTCGCTGATTCTGGTTTTTACACCATCAATCTGTTTCTGTGAGCGGAAGCGGGACATAACATCAATTTCTACCGGCCAGTCGGCAAAACGATCCCGGAAACTTTCATAATGCTGTTGCGCCAGCAATGTGGTGGGCACCAGAATGGCGACCTGTTTACCGCTTTGCACCGCCATAAAAGCGGCTCGCATGGCTACTTCGGTTTTACCAAAGCCCACATCACCACAGACCAGTCGATCCATGGGTTTAGGTTTGCACATGTCTTCGATAACCGCTTCGATGGTTTGCTGCTGATCTCGGGTTTCTTCAAAGGGGAAACCAGCCGCGAAGGAGAGATAACTTTGCTCCGGCTGATCAAAGGCAAATCCTTTCCGGGCTTCACGGCGAGCGTAGATATCCAGCAATTCGGCTGCTACATCACGGGCTTTTTCTGCCGCTTTGCGTCGAACCTTGCTCCATTGTTCGCTGCCTAAACGATGCAAAGGCGCCAGCTCGTCGTCGGCACCAGTGTAACGGGCGATCAGATGCAAAGAGGCAACCGGAACATAAAGTTTGGATTCGTTGGCGTATTCCAGCGTCAAAAATTCGGCGGGCTGATTATCCACCGACAGTGTTTGCAAACCTCGATAGCGACCAACACCGTGATCAATATGTACCACCGGGGCACCTATCCTGAGTTCGGTCAGGTTACGAATAATCTGGTCGGCATTGTGTTCACTGTCGCCTTTGCGATGTCGGCTTTGCATTACCCGCTGACCGAGTAGCAGGGATTCCGGAATAATCACCAGTTTCTCATTGGGTAGATGCAGACCGGATTCCAGAATGCCAGTGCTGATCGCCAGTGCTGGTTTGGTGGCTACGAACGCATCCCAGTTATTACAGTGCTCCGGGGAAATGTCATTTTGTTGCAGAATTTCCAGCAGTGCTTCCCGGCGTCCGGCGCTTTCAGCGACGATCAGGGCGTGTTCAACATCGTCCAGAAAATACTTCAGAGCAGACAAAGGTTCATCTTGACGGGCATTGAGGGTGAGTTCTGGTATCGGCTGATGCGGCAGGTTAAAGCGTCCCTGTTTTTCGGGTAAACGCTGTGAATGGAGATTGACTTTAGGGTAGCGGTTGATCGACAAAAACAGCTCCTCTGCGGGCATTAATACCTGGTGAGGTGGCAGTAGTGGTCGCATTGGATCCACTTTGCGGTTTTCATAACGATCACGAACATCCTGCAAAAAATGTTCAATGGACTCATTCATGCCTTCGCTGCAGATAATCCGGGTATCGTCCGGCAGATAATCAAACAGCGTGGCCGTTTCCTGAAAAAACAGTGGTAAGTAATATTCAATACCGGGGCTGGCAATAGCTTCACCAATATCCTGGTAGATCGGACATTCCCGATGATCTACATCAAAGGCATCCCGGAAGCGGCTGCGGAATGCATCAATGGCGGTTTTGTCCATGGGGAATTCATGGCCTGGCAAGAGGCGAATTTCTTCTACCTGATCGAGCGAGCGCTGGTGTTCCGGGTCAAAGGTTCTGAGGGTATCGATTTCGTCGTCGAACAGATCGATACGGTAGGGCGTGTCTGAGCCCATGGGGAAAATATCCATTATGGAACCACGTACGGCAAACTCGCCATGTTCCATTACCGTATCGACACAACGGTAGCCTGCCTGTTCCAGCACTTGTCGCTGCTCTTTGATTTCAAACAGCTCCCCTGCCTTCAGAAAGAGGCAGTTGCCTTGTAGAAATTCTGCCGGGCAGATTCGGTGTAGCAAAGTGGTGACCGGAATAATGAGAATGTTATTCCTGGCGCGAGGCAGTTGGTAAAGCGTTGCAAGGCGCTGAGAAACAATGTCCTGATGTGGAGAAAAAGCATCATAAGGCAGAATTTCCCAGTCAGGTAGCTGATGAATATGGATTGCTGGTTCATGATCCAGAAAAAAACGCAGTTCCTCTTCAAGCTGATTGGCTTTGGCGCTATCCGGTGTAATGACCATCAACGGACGATGGTCTGCCTGGGCAGCCTGACTGATTGTGTAAGCCGTACCAGTGCTGTTCAGGTTGGCCCAGGCCAGTTTTTCACCGGTCTGAACAGGAAGCGGGGGGATTACCTGCGACATGAAACTCCGTCAATCCTTATGGCTGATGCTTTTTGGTCATCAGCATTGTAGCGATTGCCAGCCAGTTCTCCCAGTGCGAAAGCCAGAAAATTCAATGATAAAAAATGTTATCCAATGTTGAACTTGAATGTGGGTAGCTGGATAATGGTGCCAAATTCAGGGAGGTCGGACTATTCTGACCACAACAATAATAGATAAATGATGGAATCTGCCTGTGACTGTAGATTATTTTCAGGACTGGAAAGAACGTGAATCCCTTGCCGAAGCCATGATTCCGCTGATTGGCAGGCTGTACCGTCGCCATCAGGTAGTGACTTCTGTGTATGGGCGATCGTTGATTAACCGATCTGTGATTGACCTGCTGAAAACCCACAAATTTGTACGACAGGTTGAAGGTCATGAGCTCTCGGTCAAAGACACTCTGGCTATATTCGAAATTCTCTCAGAAATGAATCTGTCACCGGCTCGTATTGATGTGGGCAAACTGGCGATAGGCTACCAGCAGAATAATAAAGGTGTTGCTCTGAGTGAATACATTCGTGAACAGCTCAATGATGTTATCGATAACGAAGATGCTGGCAGTCATTCCGGTCAGGATGTTGTGCTTTATGGCTTTGGTCGTATTGGTCGGCTGATGGCGCGCATCCTTATCGGTAGAGCCGGAGGGGGTTCTGGTCTCAATTTGCGGGCGATCGTGGTACGGCCAAGCTCCAGTGATAATGATTTGCAAAAACGTGCCAGCCTGTTACGTCGCGATTCCATTCATGGCTCTTTTAAAGGCACAATTTCTGTTGATGAGGAGCATCAGGCGATCATAGCTAACGGCACCCGTATCCAGGTGATATACGCAAGGTCACCGGATGCGGTTGATTATACCAGTTATGGTATCTCCAATGCTGTGCTGGTGGACAACACGGGCATCTGGCGTGATGAAGAAGGGCTGTCGCAGCATCTGCAATCTCAGGGCATTAGTCGTGTATT
>CBDAQW010000037.1:0-456719 GCA_965199185.1 Endozoicomonas sp.
ATCAATGATGCCGCCAAAGGAGGATATCGCAGTATATAAAAACGGTTTAAAAATATAAGCAAAGTTCTGTAAGAGGTATTGAAATCCAGGTTCTTGTTAATGAAAAATCCCTTTTATAATGCTTTGACATGAGAGTGTTTGGCCGCAATTTCAAATCTTAAATTCAATTCAAGAGATCAATGATGAGAAATACAGTAAAAGTAAAAAGTGTTTCTTTTGCCGCTATCGTCGCACTAACCTCACAAGTCAGTGCAGATTCATGGCATGAAGTAGATATGTCAGATAAAGGCGAATTCGATACACAATGTGACTATAGAGTGAATCTGAAAGATTATGGAGAGGAGGGATCCTTTCTAAGGATTAGTGAAGTGAATCCACTATATTTAGTATTCCATTCCTCAAAACCAAAGCATCCTGTTTACATTGCAGCCAAGTATAAATATAAATTCTGTTCTGAGAACCTTATATCAAAACCTATAACTTATAAATCTATTTGCAACACTATGAGGCGAAGAGGTATTGATTTTGAATCGGTACTCGGCTTTTTGACCTCTAACTTAGTATCATATTTAGCTTCAAGACCTGAAGGTCTTCCAATATTATCTCGTTTAAAAAGTTGTGCTTATTTTAATGATCGCGCAGGAGATGCGCTTACAATTGAAGAAAGATGCGACTGATTAAAAAACAGTCAGGCTTGGAATAGTGCTGGATTAATACATCAATTGCAGGTCAGACTTTGTGGTATCAAACTCCGACCTGTAAAAAATTTCCGTCAGGCAATACGCTCAAACAGTAAATCCCAAACACCGTGTCCAAGGCGCTGACCTCGTTTTTCAAATTTGGTCAGTGGTCGGTAATCAGGGCGAGGTGCGTACCTGTTGTCTTCAGCCTGATTGCTGAAACCTTCTGCAGCGGTCATGACTTCCAGCATCTGTTCAGCGTAGTTTTCCCAGTCTGTTGCCATATGGATAACACCACCCATAGCCAGTTTAGAGCGAATGGCTTCAATAAATGCTGGTTGCACCAGACGACGTTTATGATGACGCTTTTTGTGCCAAGGGTCGGGAAAATAAATTTGCACTCGTGACAAACTGCCATCAGGAATACACTGTTTGAGAACTTCTACTGCATCGTCACAGTATGAACGCAGGTTGGTGATTCCAGCGATTCGAGCTTCATTCAGCAAGCTGCCAACACCAGGTCGATGCACTTCAATGCCAATAAAATCCTTGTCGGGTTCTGCTCCAGCCATAGTAACCAGTGAATGCCCCATGCCGTAGCCGATTTCCAATATCATAGGTGCTTCACGACCAAAGGTTTTTTCCTGGTCTAAAGTACTCTGATCAATGGTCAACCCCCATTTTTCCCAGCACTCATCCCAGCCACGCTGCTGACCAGTGGTCATGCGTCCGGCACGGAGTACAAAGCTTTTGATTTCACGTCGTGCGGTTGTTTCTTCACGAACGCTGTCCGGGGTTTCCTGTGATTCCTGAATGTCGACTGAGTCACTCATTGGTGTTTGCATCGCTAATAAAATAATCGGCGTAAGATACCGTTCAATGGCTAAATTGCAAACTCAATAGAGACAAAAAGGGTATCTTGTCGGATATGAGTTATTTCTCTCTGGCATAAATTGCCAATAACAGCCAGCCTGCTATAAAACTGACTCCACCGAGGGGCGTGATAGCACCCAGCCATTTGATGCCTGTAAAACTCAGGAGATACAGGCTGCCTGAGAAAAGTACTGTACCCACGAGAAAGCAATGGCCACTCCAGACCAATGTTGCTGAAAGTTTTTGGCGATGCAGCATGGCAACCAGTATGAGGGCGACACCGTGATAGAGCTGGTAATCAGCAGCGGTTTGAAAGATTTCAAGGGAATAGGCTGAAAGAGAATTCTTCAGCATATGGGCACCAAAAGCATTGAGGGCTATGGCGAGCAAACAGCTAAGAGCACCAGTAAACAAAAAATTCATAACAGACTTATTGTTGGAATAATGGTGAAGTCGGTGGTCGGTATTGAAACCGACCTGAGATCAGTATTAGTAACGAACCAGCTGTTTACCCGGATGTGGCAAGCCTTTCACATTGTCCGCCGCAAGCAATAGCCCTTCCTGAAAATAGCGAGTGCTGGTTTCAAAGTCATCCAGACTGGCGAGCAGTTGCCCAAGTTCATTGTAAGTATCGACACTTTTGCGCAGGTTAAGGCTGGCTTCGAGATATTCTCTGGCTTTACCCCAAAGCTCATTACGCAATGCCAGGCGACCAAGACAGAGCAATAATTCCGGATCATTGGTGCGTGAATTCAGCTGTTTCTCGGCAAAGAGTAGTTGTTTCTGGGTATCCTTGCCTTCCAGCTTGCCGTACAGACGAATCAGTTCTTCGTTGTAACTGGTGGTCAGATTCTGCCGTAAAACATGTTCAGCTTTTGACTCAGCTCCCAGAGAAGCCAGTGTGCTGGCGTAGCGGTAAAGGGTCATTGGGTCGCGCTTTTGAGTATGATTTAATTGACTCCAGATCTTATTGACCGGTTTCACTTTTTCCTCTTTGGAAAATTGCGCTGCTCCACGCTGATACGCCTGATCAAACAGGGCTGTGAATGCCTGTTGTTCCAGATCGTGGCACTGCTCCTCTGACACTACCTTGAACTTTCGTAGTTTTGGCAACAGTAGCGACAGCTCCTGCCATTCACCCAAACGAACATAGGCTTCCCTGAGCATCTTAAGAATATAAACATGTTTCGGGTATTTTTTATGCAAGCTGGTCAGCGTTGCCAGTGCCTGTTCCAGATGGTTGCCCGCTAACTGCAATTGTGCCTGAGTGATACCAATGGCCAGTTCCGCACCGGGTGTTTTTCTGTCAGCCTGGCGAAGGTATCCGGCACAGGCATCATAATGTCCGGCTTCATGAGCGGAACGAGCGGCGGCCAGATAACTGATTAACGATGTCTCTCCGGCATTCACAGCCTGAGACAAAAAACGCTCTGCCTTCTTCCAGTGACCTTTGGTAAATTCTGCCAGCCCTCGTTCAAAGAGTTTTCTGGCACGACGTTGTTTGGCTGTGGCTGAGACCGGAATCACAAAACCGAGTGTCGCCAGCACTATTTTAACCAAGCCGGCTCCCAGCCAGATTGCTACCAGTGTCAGAGCAATCAGCAGTAGCATTCCCCAGAGGCTGCTTTCAAAGGTCATATTCTTGAAAGCCACCAGAACATAACCATGATCACTGATCATGATATTCGCTAGCAGAAAACAGCTGGCAACAAGCATCAGGAAAAGAGCAAATCCTTTCATAGCTCAGTACCCTCTTCAGTTGCAAGCGCTTCATTTTCTGCTTGTTCTGTAATTTGCTCAGGTTTGGAATCTGGCTTCTGTTCGAGAAGTGCTTGTTGACCTTCACTGTCTTTAGCCGGGGTTTCCAGCTTGAATTGGTACGCTTTTAAGGCTTCTAGTGAGCGGTTGATGTTAGGCATCTCGTTTTCAACCTTACCCGTTAGCAAATCATCCAGCTCTTTGATCATTGAAGCCCGGACATCTCCGCCCAATGCAAAATAGTCGTTAATCCATGCTCTTGCCTGTTCAATACTGCTGCGATAAATCGCCGGTTCACGAGTCATCACCGCTAGCTTTGCCTGCTCTAGCATCAGGTTCAGATTTTGACGAATGATGATCTCTTGCTCAACACTGAGCAGTGTTTCTACCGGTTTATCTCGCTGAGTATTGATGCGGAACAGATTGGTAAACTGGCTCCAGGTGTCTTTTAGTACAACGATCACTTTATCCTGCCAGTGCGATGGCTCAGGAGTGAAACCGGATGTTTCAGTACTATCAGGCGCCATCTCCAAATGCTGGCGATCCAGTATTTTTAGTTTTGGAATCAGCGATACCAGGCCCTGAAGACGCAAATAGGCGGTTTCCTGATCAAACTCAGACGCGGTTCTGACCATGGCGATATCTTCTGCCAGGGCTTCGCGGATAGGGAACAGGCTGTAATCATCCAGTTCGCTGAGAATAGTATCTGCACTGGTCAGCAAATTACGGGCAGAAGAAACTTCGGTGCCCATCAATAATCGCTGATTAGCAAGACGCATCAAGTACTCTACCTCGGCTAATCGCCACTGGTCTCTTGAGCTGCCTTCCAAATCCTTCAGGCGGCGAATGGTTGAATCCATCCGATCAACCAGACGTTCTTCCCGCTGATGCAAGTGGTCAACCTGTTCATGCAAAGGTTGAACGGCGTCGTGTAAATAAGCCTGTTGTTGGGCGATGCGGGCTTGCAGTTGTTCAACACCGGCTTTAAAAGCAGACTGGGTCTCATGAGCAACCATCAGTTGCCGCTTCATGGTCTTTGTCTGCAAACCAAGATAACCACTGAGACTAAGGGAGCCAGCTGCAATAATGATGGCCAGAATAGTAAGACTCTGACCAGGTTTTTTGCTTTTGTTGCTCGCATGCCGGATTTGGTCTGAAGGCTTCTCAGACTTTTTGGGCTGCTCGGGTTGCGCTTCAATAACCTTCTGTTCTGTTTCGCTCACTATGGGCCTTCCGGGCTTATCTGGATGCAGTCTGACAGAGCAGACAACATAGCTTGATGACTGGCGCCGTTGGCATTGTGTACCTGTTGGAATCCCAACGCCAGCGCATGCCGGGCAACTCGTTCGCTGGGAACGATGACTAAATAATCAGGTCGGTTCAGTTCGGGCAGATAATGCCCAAGATGGGTAACCGTTTCACCACTACCACAGAGGATGACATTGATATCATGGCTTTCCAACTGTTTTACCAGTTCATGGTGAGAATACTCGCAACGCTGGCGCTGATAAACCTCAAGCGTTGTAATGCTGGCTCCACGACGTTCCAGTTCCTGCGGTAATAATGTTCTGCCACCTTTACCTTTTATAATCAATATTCTGCTGTCATTGATGTTCTGAAGTTCAGGCATGCTGAGCAATGCTTCGCTATCAACGCCAGTATCAGAATGACAGGGTTTGATCATACATGCCGCCAAGGTACTCGCAGTGCCTTTACCAATAGCAAACCATTGTAGATGTATTGGGAGTTGAGGCCAGTATTGTTCGATCAGTTCTAACCCAAATTGTGCTGCTGGACGGCTGGTGACGATAATCTGGTCGTACAGGTCAAGCCCAAGGACGATGTCACGAATGCGATGATCTTCTGATAAGGGCTGAATATTGATCATAGGCATCACCACCGCTTGCCCATGCTGCGCTATAATTGCCTGAGCCAGTTCTCCTGCCTGAGGTTCAGGTCGGGTTACCAGTGCCCGGACAGCATTAAGAGAAGTGATACCTTTGTTCATGGAAGTCAGTACTTAATGGGCTAGTTCAGCAAGAATCTTATCAGCACCCTGAGCCAGAAGCTCTTCGGCTACCTGAATGCCCGCCTGTTCGTAATGTCTTGAGCTGGTCGTTATTTCGCTGCGAATCATGGTCTTGCCATCGGGGCGACCAACCAGCCCACGCAGATGCAAAGTATCGCCATTCAATTCAGCAAAACCACCAATAGGCACCTGACAGCCGCCATTCAGGCGTTTGTTCATAGCTCGTTCAGCCCCAACAACGACTGCGGTGGTTTCGTGGTGCAAAGGCGCAATTAATTGGGTGATACGTTCGTCATTGCTGCGAAGCTCAATGCCTACAGCACCTTGACCTGCCGCAGGCAAGCTAAAGTCGGAATTCAGGGTTGTGCGAATGCGATCTTCCATGCCCAGACGAATCAACCCTGCCGCTGCAAGAATAATAGCGTCATACTGATCTTCATCCAGCTTGGCCAATCGGGTATTCACATTGCCTCGCAAGAAATTGATTTGCAGATCAGGGCGTTTTTCTAAAATTTGACACTGCCTTCTCATACTCGAAGTACCAACAATGGCGCCCTGAGGTAACTCATCAATAGAATCGTAAGTATTGGAAACAAAGGCATCCAGAGGATTTTCACGAGGGCAGATGACTCCCAGCTCCAGTCCGTCAGGAAAGTGCATGGGGACATCTTTCATAGAATGTACGGCGATATCAGCACGATCTTCCAGCAGAGCATTTTCCAGCTCTTTGACAAACAGCCCTTTGCCGCCAATTTTGGCCAGCGGCGCATCAAGTATCCGGTCACCTTTACTGGTCATCTTGACCAGTTCCACCTGTAGATCAGGATGGTGACGTTCCAGTTCCTTTTTTACGTACTCAGCCTGCCACAGGGCCAAAGCACTTTTACGGGTAGCGATGCGTAGAGTATTCACTGATGTAGACGACTTCTGATTCTGATAATCCGGGACAGTGATAATACTGCAGCATAGACAAAATGCACAGTTCAAGGTCGTGTGACAGACTGGAACACTTATAGCAAAACATCAGTCATAAACATCGGATGAATCTGAACATGATTCTGAATCTGAATCTGAGCTTAAACCTAAAATTTCCCTAACACCCTGTACCGTATTATGGACATCTTGCCTCCAACTTCTGTTTATTTTGATCAGCTCATCGTTTTTCAGCAAGGGAAGCACCATTTCCAACAAGTGTATATTTTTAGTGGCAATGGCATTGTTAATTTTGATCAATACGGCATGATTAATGTCTTCATACTCCTCATCCTCACTCTCATCTTCATCCTCCAGGAAAAAACTGTTATTAGGATAAGCATTGTTACATGCCCACATTTCATGGCTGATAAAATCTACCTCAGTAACCATTTTTAAAAATAATCTATAGAGGGGAGTTGTCAGATCCCATCCTCCTATTCTGCTTGTAAACACAGTACTTATTCTCTGAAAAATACTATCGAAATGTGAATTGTTTTCCTTAAATGATGAGAAGTCATAGTTTGTTATGTAGTGTTGAATGGCTTCTAAAAGTAAATTTTTGGCAGTATTGTTTGAACCAAAGATATCTTCTTCAGAAGAAGAAAAAATAAGGTCTATCAGTAAAGAGTGCTCAGATAAAAACGTAAAAAGGCTCTTGAGTGACTCCAGACTTAAGTTCTCACTATGCTGATTTTGAAAGCTTGACTCAATGAAAGGTGTCTTCAATATGTCGTTTATTCTACGAATTAATTGGCTGTTCTCAGGTATGGATTTAATGATATACAACAAACTCTCAGCGAATGAGTGATTTGTATAGGTTTCTGTAATGGAAAAATCCTGCCGTTCGAGTAAAAGTATATTGATAAGGAAGCTGACTTTATCAAGATTATTGTCAAGACTTTTAAGTTGCGATGCTTCAAAGACAATATCTGACTCTTTATTAAATTTTTTATAACTATACGGTTTAATACTTTCAATGTTAGCGAGTAATACCAGCTCTAATAGTTTTACGTCACGAGTCCTATAAAAATCCAACTTGAGTTGTGCTGCCTCTTCCCTAGTGTCAGTTTTTAGCTGTAAACACTTGTCGAGATATTTACACAGTAATTTGTAGTGTTGATCACTGTTTGTAAAACGGTAATTTTTGTCATACCATGACTCAAAGTAAGCGAAAATAGCTTCAACTGAGAGTAAGTTCTTATTAGTGGTGAGGATATTCTCCACCCCTTCTGATGGCCATCGTCCACTTTCTAATGTGTGTTTTACAAAGTCATCCAGTGACGCATCAAGCTTGATTGCCAGATCACAATAAAGAGAGGTTATTTTTTCTGGAACGTGAATGGGAAACCAATTGAGTGTACTATTACTTCTTGGTTTTTTCAGTATGTGTTTAAAGAATTCTAGCGCTGATTCTTTTTGATCTTCTCGCCATTGAACGATAACTCCCTTGAAGTTTTCCATATCGCTTCTTGTGGGGTTGCATAGTATATGGTGATCGGGATTTCTAAAGTATATTGTGATGTAACTTTTGTCCGATTGAGCTCGATTAAAAGCAATTATATTATCAAAATGGAAAGCATTGCATGTTGAATCTGGTGAAACACCTTGAATAGGCAGGCAACTACGTTGTAAACCATCTGAATGAAATCTGAAACCATTTTCTAAGGCTAGTGCATTGGTCTGCTCTTTACTCCTGAAATTATATATAACAACCAGTGTTTCAAAAAACTCAATATTGTTTAAAATGCTTTCTAATTCCTGGATGCCTTCATTCAAAGAAAAATTAAAGATCACTGTTTTCTCTAACTCTTTGTTGTCTTTTGAGAAGAAAAATAATTGCCTGAGAAAGTGAGAAAATCTCATGCCGCTCAAATTACACCCAAAGAAAAGAGGCGATAAGGGTATGATTGAGTAATCAAGAAAAGCCTGACAAATAGTTTTATCTCTATCTTTATTAAGTATACGGGCACTTTCAAGCCAGGGAACCACACTTTGGAATAGCTCGGTGATATTGCTGAAATCTTCCTGGTTATTTGTTTCACGAAGTCTCGGATCAACTTCAACTAATTTTGCAAACCTGATCATATCAGTGAAAGAACCATCTATATTATCGCCTAAATTATTGAAATACCCCTTTACTACTGACTGATGTGTAGCAAGCCAGCTATAAATAGTTGGAGACCTTAAATAGCTCATCAAAGCTCCTGTATAGATGGGGGCTCCTTTGAGTCCTTGGTTTTCTGGATATATTTTTCCTAATGCCTTGAGAATCATTTCTTCCAGTTGAAACTTGTAGTCTTTGATGGAAGCGAGAAGCTGATCATTTGGTAATGAGTAATTATACTTGAACGATTTTGATATCTGTTCTGTTGGGTCGAGGACTGGTTTTTCATCATTAATATCATCGAATTGGTAATAATGCACAAAGTTTGAGAGATGACCATTAGCCTGAGCACCCTGTATTATATTTTTATATGATTCTGGTACTTGATCTCTTAAATGTTTGCCGATTTCAGCCAGGAAAGTGATCCAGGGGTAGAGCTGAAAAAGTGCTTCTATAGTTTTTTTATAGTTCTCATGTTTTCCGATCAGTGAATTTTTTTTACCCTGATACAATGCTGCCATTTTTTCTTCGAAATAAGGCAGTACTTCAGGGGTGAGAAATAATTCAGGATATAGAATATGTATCAAATCAAGATTGTTAAAATTGATATAAATGCATTCTTTATCACTATTCCAAAATAGAAAAGGCTTAATATATTTACTTTCTAACTTTCCATCAACAGCCAGGAGACTAACGTCTTTCTTATATATTTCATGATTGGTGCCTGGAAATACGGTTAATATGGGTAATTTTTGCTCATGTGCGATAAGCTTGTTTACTTTATCCCTCAACAATATCGGGCCATCACTTTCAAAAGCTTCATATTGAGCTTGATGGTTAAGATGGCGGTAATCAAGGGATTTGAGTCTGCATGGCTTATTATTACAAGCAAGGCATAGATTTTTTTCGGGCGTATGATCTAGGTGGGGAGGATTCCCAGATGGGTCATCTTCTGTTTGATTGAACCAAAAGAAAAGTTGCCTGACCCAATCACTTATATTTAGTGTTGATGGAGAGTGCGACTCTGTGCTGCCAGCAGCACTTTCTTGAGAAGAAGGGGCGGTTGTTTCTTTACTTGTACTGCCACCATGGACAATACTTGCTGCGAGTGCATCAATAGAGTTATTCGAAACCGTTGTGTCGTTTAATTGTAGTTGAGCAGGATTTCTTAGTGCATCTGATTTTGGTTTTAAGGTGTGAGTTTGATCTATAACTGATTCGACCCAGAGCCTTTGTAGAGCATATTGTATAGTGACTGTACCTGAAGAAATTATACTGAGGAGTGGTGAGTATTGATAAAAATGTGTCGTATGTGAAGCTGATAAAACATTAAGGCTTAGAAAGGCTATGAAAAATAAAATGAACCTACGCTGTTTTCGTAAGTGCAATAACATCACAAGATTGCATATGAACGTCATAATGCCGATTTTTTCCATCTTTAGAAAATGATTATCCCTGTATTTTTTCTGGTAATAGCAGAGATAAAATATCCTACTTGCATATAGCAAGCGCTTCTTAAACGATGACGATAGCCAATGGAAAGTAGTTCACGAATGGCAGCGTTGCAAACTTAATTTTGGTAGAAAAGAACGTTATGTTTATTCTATGCCGAGACCGCTTCTCCGAGTCCGGCATATCATGAGAGAAGTGAAAAGTATTACAAAGATTGCATGATTTTCTTAATGGAAGGTACGTGTCGTCTACTAATCGATAGTGGTATTTCAACCCCTTTCAGATGAATAAAACTATGACCTTTGTCATCTCGCGATAAGCTTTCAATGGCTTCTCTGCAAACCAGAGCATTCCGGTGAATCCGAACAAACCGGTCACGGTATTTCTCCTCCAGTGTTTTCAGTGGATCATCAATCAGCACTTCACCATTGCTGTGGTGCACTGTCACATATTTGTTGTCAGCCATGAAATAGAGCACATCAGCAACGGGTACCAGCTCAATACCTCTCAGTGTTTTAGCGGCAATATGCCCCTGATTGGTGTTGGCAATGTCTCTGTCCAGTGCAGCCAGTTGTACGCGATTCACTTTCTGAGCCCGCATCAGTGCTTTTTCCAGATCGTCAAGACGAATAGGCTTTAGCAGATAACCTACTGCCTGAGCATCAAAGGCTTCAAGTGCGTGGGTGTCGTAGGCCGTACAGAAAATAATGGCCGGTGGGTTGTCCATCTGGCTTATAGATGATGCAGCTTCAATGCCGCCGGTGCCGGGCATGCGAATGTCCATCAGCACAACATCGGGCTGGTATTGCTGGCAGAGTTCAAGTGCTTCCCGACCGTTGCCGGTATCACGTTCAAGCGCCATTACCCCATCAATACGCCCAAGCAGGAAACGGATGCGCTCGCGAGCCAGAGGTTCATCATCGACAATCAAAACTTTCATGTATCAGGCGTGCCTCACAATGAAGAAGTTATTATTCAAAACGTTGTGGATAAACTACCTTGGCTATAAATCGTTTATTATCCGGCTGTTCCTGTGTATCTGTGGTCAGGCTGGCTTCATTGCCATACAGCATGGTCAGCCTTGAGCGGATATTCTTCAGAGCAATTTGGTTGCCTCTGGAGATAACCCCTGTTAATGGCATCGGGTTTTCTACTGAAATCTGAACCTTATTTTGCGAAACACTAATAGAAATTTCGACCAGCCCACCCTGTTCCAATGGCTGTATGCCGTGATAAACCGCATTTTCAACCAACGGCTGAATAGTAAATGCCGGGATTTTCAGCCCTTTTGGTAGTGGCCCCATATGCCAGACGGTTTGTAATCGATGGCCAAGGCGATTTTGCTCAATACGCAGATAACTTTTACTCAGGTGAATTTCCTGGTCGAGGGAAGTAACCGAGTTGTTTTCCTGCAGGCTGCTTCGAAATAAATCGGAAAGGTCTTCTACTGCTTGCTCTGCTTTGGCAGGGTTTACCTGAATCAGACTGGCAATAATATTCATCGAATTAAATAGAAAATGAGGCCGGATGTGCGCCTGTAATGAATCCAGCTGAGCGTTATGAACAACTTTTTTTTGTTGGCTCAACTTAAGCTGGAGATATAGGTAGTGAATGATAAAAGCAACAACGGCAACCATCATCAGACTGTTCAGCAAAGCGGCGCGTTCATCATCACCCGAGAAAACTGACAGCGCGAAGGTTACCGAGGCGGTTGTGAGGAACAGAAATGTCAGCGCTGTTCTCGACGTCGCCAGTGTTTCAAAAAATAAAGTCAGTGTACTGATGGATTTGTTCATAGGCTCCGGTCCTGGCTGTGCATTCGCCGGGTGACATAGATATAATACGCTGTTCCCAGTCAGAAATAATATCGGAACGAAAGTTCTATAAGTTAGTACGAGGATGCAAGAGATGTCGGAAAAAAACAGTAATCAGCAATGGGGTGGCCGGTTCAGTGAAGGTGTTGATGCCTTTGTTGCCCGCTTTACTGCTTCGATTGATTTTGACCGACGCTTGTATCGCCATGACATTCAGGGCTCTATAGCTCATGCCAGAATGCTGCATCAATCAGGCATACTCAGTCAGAATGAGCTGGACGCCATATTGTCTGGTCTTGAAGGCATTGTTGCAGACATTGAGCAAGGCAACATCGACTGGTCGGTAGAGCTTGAAGATATTCATATGAATATTGAAGCTCGCCTGACCGATCGCATTGGAGATGCCGGTAAAAAGCTGCATACCGGCCGTTCCAGAAATGATCAGATTGCGACGGATATTCGTCTCTGGCTGCGTGAAGAGATCGATGCTATTTCGGATGAATTACAACGCCTACAAACCGGCCTGCTCGATCTGGCGGAACAGGAAGCCGACACCATCATGCCCGGTTTCACACATTTACAAACGGCGCAGCCGGTGACCTTTGGGCATCATCTGCTGGCCTGGTATGAGATGCTGGTGCGGGATTATGAGCGCCTGCAGGATTGTCGAAAGCGGGTCAATATCAGTCCTTTGGGAGCAGCGGCACTGGCTGGAACCACCTATCCTATTGATCGTGAATTTACGGCGCGAGAGCTGGGCTTTGATCGCCCGACCCGCAACTCGCTGGATTCTGTGAGTGACCGGGATTTTGCGATTGAGTTTTGTGCCGCAGGTGCATTGATGATGACGCACTTGTCGCGCATGTCTGAAGAGCTGGTGCTGTGGACTTCTGCTCAGTTTGATTTTATTGAATTGCCAGATCGGTTCTGCACTGGTTCATCGATTATGCCCCAGAAGAAAAACCCCGATGTGCCGGAACTGGTACGTGGTAAAACCGGCCGGGTGAATGGTCATCTGGTCTCGCTGCTGACTTTGATGAAATCGCAACCGCTGGCGTACAACAAAGACAATCAGGAAGATAAAGAACCTCTCTTTGATACGGTGGATACTCTGAAAGATTGTCTGCGAGCCTTTGCGGACATGGTGCCGCACATTGAGTCCCGCCAAGAGAACATGCGTGAAGCAGCACGCCGTGGTTTCAGTACAGCGACTGACTTGGCCGACTATCTGGTACGCAAGGGTATGCCTTTCCGTAACGCTCATGAAGTCGTCGGCAAAGCGGTCGCTTTTGGTATTCAGCAAGGTAAAGATTTATCGGACATGACGCTGCCAGAATTGCGGCAGTTCTCTGACACTATTGAACAGGATGTTTTTGAGGTTCTGACCCTCGAAGGTTCTGTCAGTGCTCGTAATCACATTGGTGGTACAGCGCCTGAACAGGTTCGTAAAGCGGTTCAGGCAGCAAGGAATGTGAGTTGATCGTAGGTCGGTTTGCCCGAAGAGACAAGCAGACAAAAAAGCCAACAAAACGCACAGATGCTGCTTATCAAGTCTATATGAGAAGCCTGGCGTTGTATGTGGATTGTGAATAAGCCGTAAATAATGAGCCTTCTATTACATCAGATTTTATTGCAACAGGCTGAATTGACGCCCTGTGCTCAGGCACTGGGGTGTCGTGATCAGTGGCTTGATTATCAGACCGTTGCCGGGCAGGTGACGTCTGTTGCTGCTGGCCTGCAGGAACTGGGATTGTCGAAACATGAAAGAGTAGCGATTTATCTCCCCAAAACCCCCGAAGCAGTATTCAGCTTTTTCGGCGTAACCGCTGCTGGTGGTGTTATGGTGCCGGTCAATCCTGTGCTGAAAGCACCGCAGGTGTTTCATATTCTGCAGGATTGTAACGTTCGGGTTTTGATTACCAACAAAGCTCGCTTTAAACAACTGGCATCTGATATCCAGCATTGTCACGATCTCTTGCATATTATTCTGGTGGATGGAGACGACGTTGAATATACACATTCATGGATGTCGTTTCTGAAACCTTCTGAGAATTGGCAACCGGCTCTTGCTATTGCTATTGATGCCGATATGGCGGCTATCCTTTATACCTCAGGCAGTACCGGTAAACCCAAAGGTGTCGTGCTCTCCCATCGTAATATGGTGACTGGTGCCAAAAGTGTGGCTCAGTATTTAGGCAATAACGCTGAAGACCGCCTTTTATGTGTATTACCTTTCAGTTTTGATTATGGCTTTAGTCAGTTAACAACGGCCTTTTTGGTTGGTGCCAGTTGTTATCTGCTGGAATACCTGTTTCCGAAAGATGTGATTAATGCTGTGGATAAACAGCAGATAACCGGTCTTGCGCTGGTGCCGCCTTTGTGGGTGCAATTGGCAGAACTGGATTGGCAAAAAGGTAGTGGCGATAGTCTGCGTTACTTCACCAATACTGGCGGTGCTATGCCTACATCAACGTTGTCGGTTTTACGAAAACGATTTAAGCACGCCGATCCATATCTGATGTACGGTTTGACAGAAGCTTTTCGATCCTGCTTTCTGCCCCCTTCCGAAGTGGATAAACGCCCTGATTCAATTGGGAAAGCCATACCTAATGCTGAGATCATGGTCATCAATGATCGTGGCGTTGAATGTACTGCTCATGAGCCGGGTGAACTGGTTCATCGTGGAGCTCTGGTGAGTCTTGGTTACTGGAATGATCAAGAGCGTACCGACGAACGTTATAAACCTGCACCCTGTCGTATAAAAGAGATTCGCACACCTGAAATGGCCGTCTGGTCTGGTGATATGGTGCGCAAAGATGAAGAAGGATTTATCTACTTCATCGGTCGTATGGACGACATGATCAAAACATCCGGCTATCGGGTCAGCCCAACGGAAGTGGAAGAAGCGGCCTATGCCAGTGGTTTTCTGGCGGAGGTTGCTGCCATCGGTGTCCCGCATTTTCAGCTTGGTCAGGCTATTGTGCTGGTGGGTGTGAGTCGGGATACCAGAGAGAACGATGAAACCGCAGTGATCAAATTCTGCCAACATCAGTTGCCGTCTTTTATGGTGCCAACCAAAGTAATTTTTGTTGATAGTCTACCCCGAAACCCAAATGGCAAGATGGATCGCAAATGGCTGGTCAGTGAGTACAGAGAGCTGTTTGCTCAAGAGGATGTTGTGTAATGAGCAAACACCATGAGCGTCTGGGACGTATACAAAGCAAGGGCAATCAACTGCTTATCGCAGGAAGAACGGCTGAAGAGTTGGTGAATATTGCTGGTGGTACGCCAGTGTACGTATACGACAGTGCTTTAATGGTTGGCAGAGTAAACGACTTGAGACGTCAAATGCCGGCGCAGCTGAAGCTGCACTACGCCATCAAAGCCAACCCCATGCCAGCGGTAGTGAGTCATATGGCGACGCTGGTGGATGGGCTGGACGTAGCTTCCCATAAAGAGTTGCTGGTTGCTCTGGCCACTGGTGTGAATGCAGGGAATATCTCTTTTGCCGGCCCTGCAAAGAGTGAAGCAGAACTACTGGCTGCAACCGTAGCGGGTATCACTGTTAACGTAGAGTCAGAGCTGGAACTGTTTCGCCTTTATGATTGCTTTGATCGTACTGGTACCAAACCGAATATTGCCTTCAGGGTGAACCCTGATTTTGAACTCAAGGCTTCTGGCATGAAAATGGCGGGAGGGCCAAAACAGTTTGGAATAGATGCTGAACAGATGCCAGAGATACTGAAGCATCTTGATCTGAACAAGGTGAACTTCCGGGGGTTCCATATTTTTTCCGGTTCTCAGAATCTGAAACCAGAAGCGTTGATCGATGCGCATAATAACACCTTTGAACTGGCTGCAAGGCTCTCTGAACTGGCTCCGGCGGAAGTGAAGCACATCAATATTGGCGGCGGTCTTGGTATTCCTTATTTTCCTGGTGAGCGCGCTTTGGCGCTTGAATCTGTTTCCGGGAATCTACAAGCATTACTGGCTAATTGTCCCGATAGCCTGAAAGATTGTGAGTTCATTATGGAGCTTGGGCGTTATCTGGTTGGAGAAGCGGGCTACTATCTCTGCCGGGTGACCGATAAGAAAGTTTCAAGAGGGCAGGTGTTTCTGATGACCGATGGCGGTTTGCACCATCACTTGTCAAACTCTGGAAACTTCGGGCAGGTGATTCGGAAAAACTACCCGGTTGTGCTGGCTAATCGTCTTACCACTGAATCAACAGAACAGGTGGAGGTTGTTGGTCCGCTTTGCACACCACTGGATATTATTGGGGCAAAGCTGACTTTACCAAAGGCTAAGGTAGGCGACATTGTGGCAGTACTTCAATCTGGCGCTTACGGTGCTACTGCCAGCCCTCAGGCTTTTCTAGGACACCCTGAAGTGCGTGAACTGATGCTGTAAATCAGCTCAGTTCATCTTCAATATATTCCAGCAAGCTTCCTACCGTTTCAAACAGTGATGCGTCGATATCGTCGTCATCCACATCAATTCCGAATGTGTTTTCAATGGCAGTGATCACTTTAACGACAGCCATTGAATCGAACTCCGGTAAAGCGCCCAGAAGCTCTGTGGACTCATCAAAATTACTGGTTTCCAGCTCCAGAATATCAGCCAGCAGAGTATTCAGTTGCTCAAGTTTGCTCATTGGATTGCCCGGACATCGTGGGGAAAAACCCCGGTACGTAAAAGCGGGCAACTTTAGGGGCTTTTGTCTACTTAAGTCAAGGTGGTTCCTCTTGTTAATTACGAATTAATTAAGAGTTCATCTGGTGAGTGGCCAGTCAGTTAAATAGCGCTCTTTGGCCTTTACTCTCATAATAATTTCAACCAGGGGGCTTTAAAAAATACCGGATAGTGCCCGAAATACAAACTCCGGGGTCATCGGTGCAAAGAGTTCTGGTTCGGTGGCAAGGTAATCACCCTCAGGGCAATCGTTCAGAGTCAGATGAATTTGTTCTGCGCCGTAAGCACCGACTTTATCGGGGCTTGTTGGTCCATATAAGGATACTGCCGGAATCTCCAGAGCGGCTGTCAGATGCCCTAGCCCGGTGTCTACGGCGACCACAGCCGTTGCTGATGAGAGAACACCAGCAATGCCTGCCAGATTCAGTTTTGGCAAAACGGTACAATGTTCTGCGGAGTCTGCAATCCGGTTGGCTCGTTGCTTTTCTTTCTCATTACCCCAGGGCAATACCACCTGAAAACCTGAGTGGTTTACTCTCTTTGCCAGTTCGCACCAGTAATTTTCTGGCCAGTGTTTTGTAGCCCAGGTCGTGCCGTGGAGAAATACGATATAAGGCATTTTGTTGGTCAAGGGCTGGTTAAAGCGAGATTTATCCAACAGGAATTGCCCGGTCGTCTTTGAATAAGGGTACCCTAACGAATTGGCAAACAGTTGTCGTACACGTTCAACGGCGTGCTGATTCCAACTGATAGCTTGCCGGTTATCATAAAAGCGACTGGCCAATGGTTCGCGAGCGGAATTTTTATCCAAGCCAAACTTTGGCCCTATTGCCTTACGGGTCAGTAGGGCACTTTTCAGCAACCCCTGAGCATCAATGATTGCGTCATAGTGAGTAGCTTGCAGGTTTTCTTTAAACGCTTTCCATTCACCAGTTTTCCAGGTGTTTAACAGGGATTTTCGCCAGCGACGAATCGCCACTGGAATGACTTTATCCACAGCCGGATGCCATGATGGAATTTCGGCAAAATGTTCTTCGACAACCCAGTCAAACTGAATCCCGGGAATGGCTTCAGCCGCATCGGTAAGCGCAGGCAGGGTATGAACGACATCGCCCAGTGAGGACGTTTTAACAATCAGAACCTTCACTGGTTTCCCTCAGTTTTCTGTAATCGCTTTAAAGCATCCAGTACCATATCGGGAGACAGCTGTTTCAGACAGTTGCCGTGCCCCAGTGGACACTCTCTTTTAAAGCAGGGGCTGCATTCCAGGTTCAGGGACAATATTTCTTTCTGATTGTGCAATGGCGGCGTGTGATCGGCGCTGGTGGAACCATAAATCGCCACCAGAGGACGATTCAGAGCCGCAGCAATATGCATAAGTCCGGAATCATTACTGACCACGGCGCTGGCAAGGGACATCAAATCCACTGCATCGGCCAGCGTGGTAGCACCTGCCAGATTGATGCAGTGTTGTTGATCCGCTTCAGGTAATGCCTCAACAATGGCGTTATTGTTGGTCGAATCATTTTCGGAACCAAAAAGCCAGACCTGCCAGCCTTCGGATATTTTAGTCTTTGCCACTTCAGCATAATGAACCACAGGCCATTGTTTGGATGGACCAAATTCCGCACCAGGGCACAGAGCCAGAATCGGTTTATTCTGATTCAATTGGTACGTTTGCAGGGCTTGCGAGACTTTTTCAGAATCAACTTTAAACGATGGTTTGGGTAATTCGCCCAGCTTGGCGTTCTTTGGATAAGCAAGCGCAACATAGCGTGCCACCATCAAGGGATATTTTTCTTTATCGAGTTTGCGCAGATCGTTCAGTAAGCCATAGCGCATTTCACCACGCCAGCCGGTGCGGGTTTTGATGTTTGCCCAGAAGGGAATTAATGCCGATTTGAACGAGCCAGGCAGAGTTATCGCGTGGGTGTAATGCTCTTTCTGTAAAGACCTGCCCAGCGCTTTACGAACCCCTAGATCGATCTTTCCGTGCCCCAGAGGCATTTCAATCCCACGGTGAACTTCAGGCATACGTTCAATAATTGGCAGGCTCCAGGCGGGGGCGAGAACATCGATGATCGCATCCGGATGCTGTTGTTTGATGGCGATGAACAATGTTTGTGCCATAACCATATCCCCTACCCATGAGGGGCCGACGATCAGATACTTCATCCCGTCCTGAATTCCTGTCATTGAAATCTGAGCAGGCGATTATACGCTGACTGTTGTTGGAAGGGGTAGATCGGTATCTCCCCAGAGGGTATAGCGACCTATGGGGATGTCTCCCAGCTGTTAAATCCAAAAATTGAACTAAAGTACTTTTTCTTCGTCTAAGTTAGCAGATCATGTCTTGAATTCAGACGTTAACTATAAAAAGGAGTTGTAGGCTTATGAATACTAATACCTGGTTTTATCCCACCACTAACAAGGCAACCCCAAATGATATTTGTCCTATTTGCTATGAGGATTTGAAGAATCCACCGAGTTTTGATGGTCACAACGTGGAAGTGGTTAATGTCAAACCCCGGATGTGTCAGCATGGATATCACTACAGCTGTATCAGTAGCTTGTTTGACGAAAAAACGAACATAAAAGACCGGGTCTGCTGCGTATGTAGCATGTCCGGATTGCCTTTGGATGTGATTTCAGGTTCGCCCGATGAGGGAGCCCCTTTTATCAGGCATCAAGCCATGGAGGCTGTTTATCAAAATAATATCCAGAAACTGACTGAACTTCTGGCCTGTAATCCCGTACTTAAATTGAGATTTTTTAATAATCCTTTGATCGATATGAATTTGACCTTATTGCAGACCGCAGCTATCTATGGCCGTGACAAGATAGCCAAACTGCTACTTAAAGAGGGAACTACAGTGGATGCTACCGGAAAAAGCGGGTTGACCCCCTTGCATTTTGCTGCTCAGAACCAGCATATCGAGATGGTTAGGTTGTTGCTGGAAGCGGAGGCTAAAGTTGATGGTATCCCAGACAGAGCCGAACCTTGCGGGCTGACCCCCTTGCACTTTGCTGCTCAGAATGGGTATATCGAGGTGGTTAAGCTGCTTCTCGGCAGGGGAGCAAACGTAAATGCGACCGTGACCAATGGCGCACAGTGTGGATGTACACCTTTGCATTTGGCTGCCCAGAATGGCCATAGCGATGTGGTCAATGAGCTTCTGCAGGAGGGAGCTTATGAGAATGCTATCCTGTTCAGCGATCAAGAATACGGAGCTACACCCTTGCATTCCGCTGCTCAGAATGGGCATAGCACGGTGGTCTGGTTGCTTCTGAAAAGTAGGGCAATCATAAAGGATCCTGTTATGAATTGTAACCAACAACGCGGCGTTACTCCCTTGCATATTGCTGCCCTGCGAGGCCATAGCAAACTGGTCAGTCAGTTTCTGAAAAAAGGCGTGAATGTGAATGCTCGAATGTTCGATGACTCGAAGGCCTCTAGCTACACACCTTTTGATTTGGCTCAAGCAAACGGGCATGAGGAGGTGTGCAAGCTCATACAGACACATATTGAAGCGCTAGGCACGCCGTTGTGAAAACCACGCCTGTTACCAGTGGGTTCGAACGGCGCATAAAAGGCTAAAAGAGCTTGATGTTATTCGCAGAAGCTTTTTATGGATGCATTGTCGGCTTCTGTCCTAAACCTCAACATTTTTCAGCATTTTAAGCTGATTGTCGGGTTCTCCTTCGGGGAACCCGACCTACGGGGAAGCGCTCAAAGAGCGCATAACACAAATGCAATCAGGCTTCTGGAATCGCCTTCAACGTCGCCAGCAGAAAATCCCAGAACTTCTTGACACTGTTGATATGAACTTTCTCATCCGGGGAGTGTGGGAAGCAAATGGTTGGGCCAAAGGAAATCATATCCCACTCCGGGTATTTGCTACCCAACAAGCCGCATTCCAGACCGGCGTGAACTACCTTAACTTCAGGCACTTTACCGTACAGATCAGAGTACACATCTTTCATAATGGCGAGAATGCGTGAATGGGCATTGGGCTGCCAGCCGGGGTAGCTGTCTTCAATACGAATATCAGCACCGATTAGCGAGAAAAGGCCAGTGATTGCATCACGGGTTGCGCCAACGCAGCTATCAATGAGACTGCGTGGCATCAGCTGCACATGAATCTTGCCATCGGCAATAGTCAGAACTCCCATGCTGCTTGAGGTTTCAACGACGCCTTCCACTGCATCACTCATTCTCATCGCACCATTAGGGCAAGCTTCCAGAGCTGTTAGCCATTGATTCTGATCCTGAACAGGCATCAACTGTTCAGCGGGTTGCGCTGAGGTAAGAATGATGTGCAAATCAGGCTCGGCAATCTTCAATTCATTGGTCAGTTCCTGACTGAGCTCATCAACCAGAGCGGCTACCCGTTCCTGCTGATCGACCGGAATAGCAACAATAGCAGAGGCTTCACGAGGAATGGCATTAGCCAGAGAGCCGCCGGTCATGGAGGCAATACGGACACCATGAGCTTCCAGGCGACGCAGGACACGTACCAGCATTTTTATGGCATTACCCCGACCCAGATGAATATCACAACCAGAATGACCGCCTTTCAGGCCAGACAGACTAATGGTTGAGAACGTCAGCTGACTGCCGCTCTCCTGGCTTTTTTCCTGCTGATAACTGCCATCGACTTTAATAAATGCACCACCAGCACAGCCCATATAGAGCTGGCCTTCTTCTTCGGTATCCATATTGAGCAGGATCTTGCCGTTGAACAGACCCGGTTGCAATTCCTGAGCACCGGTCATACCTGCTTCTTCATTGGTGGTAAACAGTGCTTCTACAGGACCGTGTTCGATGTGATCGGACGCCAGAACCGCCAGAGCAGCAGCCATACCAATGCCGTTGTCTGCGCCTAACGTGGTGCCTTCAGCGGTTACCCACTCACCATAAATAACAGCCTTGATAGAGTCTTTAGTAAAGTCGTGCTCAGTCTCATTGTTTTTCTGAGGCACCATATCCATGTGACTCTGGAAGATGACACCTGTTTTGTTTTCCATACCTGCGGTAGCAGGTTTGCGCATAATGACGTTACCAGCATCATCAACGGCGTAATCGAGGTTATGCTGAACGGCAAAACCGACAAGATGCTCGCGAATCAGATATTCATGGAAAGATGGATGAGGAATGTCGCAGATAGCGGCAAATTGCTGCCAGAGAGAAGAGGGCTGAAGCTGGTGGAGTGCGCTCATAAAAATATCCAGGTACCGATATGAATTGTCTTCCAAAACGGATATAGAGTACCTGAATATCAATGAGTTATGCCTACACTTTACATAAAAAATATATGCGTCAGTGGTTGTTTATAGGCTATCTGCATAGCGTCAGCCATTCTGCGTTACTCTCTCGTTTACCTCGCACCTGATCGAAGTACATAGACTGTAATTTTTCAGTGATCGGGCCACGTTTACCAATGCCTATTTTACGACCATCGTGTTGGCAAATAGGCATCACTTCGGCCGCTGTTCCTGTGAAAAAGGCTTCTTGTGCGATATAGACTTCATCACGGGTAATGCGTTTTTCCCGCACTTCGAGACCCAACTCGTGAGCAAAGCGAATGATAGTGTCACGGGTAATACCTTCCAGGCAAGACGTTAGTTCAGGCGTGTAAAGAATGCCATCGTCTTTAAGGATAAATATATTCTCACCACTGCCTTCGGCAACATATCCTTCATTATCCAGTAGCAAGGCTTCTTCACAGCCGCTGTCTAAAGCTTCTTTCAGCGCCAGCATCGAGTTCATGTAGTTGCCATTAGCTTTGGCCTTGCACATGGTGATGTTGACATGATGGCGGGTGTAAGAAGATGTACGAATCTTGATGCCTTGTTCCAGAGCTTCTGGAGACATATAAGAGGGCCATTCCCAGGCGGCAACAATAGCATGCACTTTCAGATTTTCTGCACGCAGCCCCATGCCTTCGGAGCCATAAAAACACATGGGGCGCATATACGCTTCATCAAGATTATTGGCTCGAACCACTTCTTTTTGAGCCTCAAGCAGCTCTTCTTTGGAGAAAGGCATATCCATGTTCAGAATATGAGCGCTGCGGAAAAGACGGTCTGTATGTTCCTGTAGTCGAAAAATAGCTGGACCTTTTGCTGTGTTGTAGGCACGCACACCCTCGAAAACACCCATGCCATAATGCAGGGTATGAGTAAGTACGTGAGTCTTGGCTTCACGCCATGGCACTAGTTCTCCATCGAACCAGATCACGCCGTCTCGGTCGGCAAAGGACATGTTTGAACTCCAGCTTTGACTTATTTATACGTTGTTGTACCGGGCAATATTGGAGCATAAATTCGGCCTGAAGCCAAAAGGTAGTCGGTTCCGAAGAGGAAAGATAGCCCGGGGTCACCTGCAATAGCAGTAGGGTTCGACGAGGATGAGGCTTTGTAAGGAACGTGGTCAATAAGAAAATACCAGAACTTTGTCGTTCAAAATATAATATTTACTGAATAGAAGAAAAATATTTCTAGCATAGACTATTCTTTCCTTTTGCAAGCCTTCTTAGAACACCAATAAATACTAGGAATTGAATCAGAAATAAACTGTGTATTATTTAATATTCAGAAGCTTTCTTTGTAGATGGCTTTTTTTATTTTTATTGATTATGAAACCAGATTTTTCAGGAGCCGCGCCTGTCGGGGTAGGTGAAGGTGATCTTGAAAGAATGGCAACTATTCAGAACATGCAACCCAATATAGAGGCTACACGAAGGTTTTATAGCTCTCCTTCTTTTTCATTTTTTAACTTAGGCAATAGAACTTATTGTATATCGGGCGAAAATTTGCACAAACGCCTTAATCAAACGCTATCTTCTGTGCACTGGGAGTTTTTGCACAGTGCAGGCCAGGTCAGTATTTTAATGGCCGCATTGATGCTGAACTCCGTATTTCCGATTTATGGTATGGTCGCTGGAGGGTTAAACCAATACCGAAAGCTGAGGGCATTATGGTATCGAGGTGTTCTTTCCTATCAGTTAGGGAATTACTTCTGGGATCAATTAAACCCGGAAGCACAACAGATAGATATTGATCTTTCAGAAGGCAGCCATACCACGTTGGCGCAATTGAATATGCCTTATAATCAGGATCAACCCTATTCTCTGGATATTTTTCTTGATGATGCCGATGAGACAAAACCTTGTTCCGACCACTCTCTGGATTGCCTTTTATATTCCATGCGTTTGGATGGCGTGTATCAATGGAAGATGACTTTGGAAAAGGGTGCACAAAATATTCAGCATGAGCTTTTTTATATAGATAATCAGTCTTCCAAGACTCAGTTTTCTACATGGGTTATATCTCAACAAAATGATAATGATAAAAATTATCTTCATAGGGTGGCCGGTGTACTGAATACTTTTTTTACCCCAAATAATATCTCAAGTGTTCATGAACAGTTTGGGCATTACACTGATATTTCCTGCGCAGAGGAAGCAATTACTCCCTGGTACGGCGAGAATAGTGCTTTTATTGTGTTTGAAAATAAAGAGCAGACAGTGACTAATGGAATTTACCTGAACTATCTGTCAGCAAAAAATCAAATAATCGCCAGTCGTTTAATGGTAAAGCCAGGGGATGCCATTGAAGTATTTATGAAAGAGACTGACTCCATTTTTTTTCGAAATTTACTATTACCTAAACAAACAATGGTGCGTATTCCATCAGAAATATTGACCATTGCTCTTGAAATTGTCAGGGAACTGATTACGGAGTTGGGTAATATCAGCCTTGGGTATTTCTCACAAATATTAATTCAACAGTTTAATCAGCTTGGAGCCAGAAAGCCTGCCGATGTTAATCATCAGTCGTCAGTAATGGAGAATTCACCAAGCCAAAAAAATGAACAAGGTGAGGAGGTCGGCGCTATGACAGTTAACCCTCAACGAGTAATAGAAATATGCTCAGGTAGTGAAGATTCGAATACATTTCCTGGTAGAAAAATACGCGATCAACCTTTAACCAACCCTTTAACCAGCTCTTTGGCCAAACCTTTGATAAAAACCTTAAAGTCTGAAGCGTTGAGAGTGAGCTGCACTCCAAGCTTTCCTTATTCGAAAGTTTTTTTAACTATGGCTTTGGAGGTTTTCAAAGCTATGTCGGTTAATAATCAGGCGAAAGTGCTTTTTGAAATAGTAGGAGACCAGGCCAATAACCTCTTGGCTAGTTATATGTTGGCAGCCAGCCCGATTGTAAGAGACCTGGTTCTACAGGAAACAGTAAGGAAAAATAACAGCCTTGAGGTTATATGTCGTGTTGCTGAATACAGCAGTAATGCCATGATTTATCGCGCAGGCATGTTGGCACAGCATCTGGGAAATCAAAAAATCGCAAACTACCTGATGGCTAGATTCCCTTATATAGAAAGATTGCAAACAGTCTGGCCTGCGTATCCATTAAATGCTCAAAGCAGAAAGAGCATGAAAGAGTTTTACAGGATTGTGAGAAATCTGCAATTACATCGACATCCTTTGGGATCATCATTTTACATCTATAAAGCAAAAGGCAATATTCAGGCTGAAAGAGCTATTGTTATTGCACACGGCTGTGAGCTGATTTATAAAGGGCTGCATATCAATAATTCTGGAGCAGTACTCAGTTTTCTAGCACCGTTCAGAAAAATGATCAGCGATAATAATCTTGACAGGCTGCTTGAAGAAGCATTTAGTGCACAAGAAAGAATATTTCCTGAGGCGTTATTGCCCCACTATAAGCTGGCTAAGAATTATAATATAGGGTGGGCTTTTCATATGCTTTCAAATCCTGAGAATAAGAACTTTGGGTCGCTCATCGAGTTTAAGGCAACACCCTATATTCTTTCAGCCATCAGGAACATAATCTCGGTAGATATTATTACAGTGAGAAAAAAAGCAACGGTTGATTCATACACTCTTGTCCATCAGTTGAGTAAAATGCATGGTAATCCATATAAAGAAATTATATGTGCTTGGTGTCGTAATTTATGTGGCCTTGATAATGCATCGCATACTTATCATGCAAATATAATGAAAACCAATAAATTTTATGATCGGATTAGCCTGGTGTTTATGGAGGTGGCGAATAACATGAAATTGCATCCGGCTCTGATTAATACGCCAATCTCAACTTATTACCATCCAATGACGCGAAATCCTGATCAGTATTTAGATATTCTTGCCGGCGCAAATGATCCTTATGCCGTTGCTATTAAAGAGATCATTAACTCAAATAATTACGATTAGATGGTTAAGGGGAGCGGCAACGTAAAACTTACCGAAAACTCCGTTCATCCAGAGCTTGTCGAACGATGCTGTGCAAGCACTTCGATGGGCTCAGTGCGAACGTTGGTAAATTTTGTACTACCACTCCCCTAACTACTTACTCTCTGCTAACCATGTATCTTTCCCATATATTGATTACTTTGTTTTTTGGTTTTTCAGTATCGGCTACAGGCGCCAGCGCCGATTCATTCTGTAATGCCCGCTGATGAATACTGAGTCGGAATATTTTATAAGCTTCACGCAGCCAGTGAGCATCGTCGCTGGCAAACAGCCCGGCTTTTTCCAGTTCTTCAGAAATCCGCACATTGTCAGTCCATTGCACCAGAGAAGGGAAATCACAGGCATAACGCAATACGGCGTATTGCATTAAGAATTCAATATCGACTATACCGCCGGCGTCATGTTTTAGATGAAATTTACTGGCATCAGATGGTTTACTGCCCAGATGATTGCGCATTTTTTCGCGCATCGCTTTGACATCCCTCTGCAGTTGCTCTGGCTCACGACGGATGGCGAGTATTTCAGCCCTGACTTGTTCAAACTGCTGTGCAAGCTGTTTGTCTCCGGCGACGACTCTGGCTCGTACCAGTGCCTGATGCTCCCAGGTCCAGGCCTCGTTCTTCTGATACTTCTCAAAGGCTTTGAAAGAGCTAACCAGCAATCCGGATGACCCAGAAGGTCTTAGCCGCATATCAGTTTCATAAAGAATACCGGAGGCGGTTTGAGTGCTCAAAATATGAATAATCCGCTGCCCAAGGCGAGCATAGAAGGTGTTGCTGTCAATTGCTCTGGCACCATCGGTTTCTTTAGTGGGCGAACCGTTATGGACAAATACCAGATCAAGATCAGACCCGGGCCCAAGTTCTATACCACCCAGTTTGCCATAGCCAATAACAATAAAGCCGGGATTACAGGGATGACCGTCGATGTTTTGAGGTACACCATGCCGCTCAGTCAGATTGCGCCAGGCAATATCAACCACCTGTTCCAGCACTACTTCAGCAATCCAGGTCAGATAGTCACTCTCTTTCATCAGTGGCAGATTACCCGTAACCTGAGCAGCCGCCACTCTCAGGACGTGAGCCATGCGGAAGTATCGCAAAGCTTCCATCTGAGCTTCTAAGTCATCTTCCGGAATATGCGCCAGTTGTTGCCTGAGTTCATCGGCCAGCTGATCACGTTTGGGTGGGTTATACAGATCGCCAAGATTAAGAAACTCATCGAGCAATGCCGGATTGCGGGCAATCTGATCAGCAATCCAGGGGCTGGCTGTACAGAGTTTGGCAAGATGTTCCAGTGCTGCTGGATTTTCCATCAGCAAGACAAGATAAGCCGTTCTTCTCAATACCGATTCAACAAGCGGCAATAGTCGTACAAGACAGACGTCAGGTAACGATGAACTGGCAGCTACCTGCAAAAGCAGAGGCATAAAAGCATCCAGCCGGTCCCGGCTTTGTCGGCGTACACGGCTAATGGTTCGACCCGTGCGTAGAGCGTTCAATTGTTTGAGAGATGCTTCGGGATTCTGAAAACCTTCCTGTGACAGTACATTCTGCTCTTCAGCTTCACTGAATTGTTCCTGCCACAATGATGACCACTGTTCATTATTGCTTTCAGATGGCTCCTGCTCATCCGGATCAGCAATCACCGCTTCAAAGTGTTTGACGACATCCTTTTTATAATGACTCAGAGTAGTCAGTAAATCCTGCCAACACTGATGCCCCATGCTTCTGGCGATGCGGGATTGGGTGATGTCATCTTCAGGAAGGTTTTGCGTTTGCCGGTCTGCCATCGCCTGAATGGCATGCTCAAGATTGCGCAGATAAACATAAGCCTGCTTCAGTTCTTCTGCCGCTTCCGACGGAAGATAGTTTTCCTGATCGAGCGTAGACAACACCTGTAGTAGGTTTTTCTGCTGCAGACTTCTGTCTCTGCCGCCATGAATGAGCTGGAAAGACTGGACGATAAATTCAATCTCACGAATACCGCCTGGTCCAAGCTTGATGTTGGTTTCCATGCCTTTGCGTTTGACTTCTCGTTGGATTAATCGCTTCATATCCCGCAGCGCTTCAATGGAGCCAAAGTCAATATAACGACGGTAGACAAAAGGACGGAGCTGATCGAGCAAATCATTACCATTAGTTTTATTACCAGCGATCACACGCGCTTTGATCATGGCAAAACGTTCCCAGTCTCGCCCCTGATCCTGATAATATTGCTCCATCGCTGAAAAACTCATCACCAGAGCACCACTGGCACCATAAGGCCGTAGTCGCATATCAACACGGAAGACAAAGCCGTCGGCGGTTTGAGAGTCCAATACTTTGATCAGACGCTGCCCCAGGCGGATGAAAAACTCTTGATTAGTAATGCTTCTTTTGCCGCCTCTGGTATCCCCCTGATAAGGATAAGCAAACATCAGGTCAATATCTGAAGACAGGTTTAACTCTTCTGCGCCCAGCTTGCCCATACCCAGAACAATCATTTTAAGAGGCTGAGGTTCTTCTCCGGACTGGCCGCCATAGGGTGTTCCCATTGTCGGTTCAAGATCTTTGTAGAGCCATGCCATCGCCAGTTCAACGCAGGCATCAGCCATGGCTGACAAATCAGCCGTGGTTTCACTCATGGAGACTTTGCGATTCAGATCCTGCCAGATCATCCGTACCATGTGCTGATTGCGATAAAGCCGCAATACTTTGATCAACTCATCTTCTGAAGTAACTGTTGAGAGTATTTCGGTTAAAGCCTGATGATGCGAAAAGGGTGTTTCTGTATGCTGATGAGCGAAGAAGATTAGTTCCGGATATTGCAAACACTGTTCTGCTGCAAAGTCACTGCCTGTCCAGCAGGTGATCAGTTCATCAATAAAGTCATCACTGATATCCGGATTAAAATCAGGATGACGGTCAGAGAATGCCTGCCACTGAGTGCGCAAAACCTGAGATAGAGCCTGTGAGGATGATAATTCTTCTAATCGCTGATCGAACAGCGCCCGGAATAAGCTCATGACGACAACTCTCCTGATTGATCCAGAAATTTTATCTTGTTTAGTGGTTAGGAGCAGCAGTGTTCTCCAAAAAAATCATATTGATGAAAGACAAAACATTGAGATTGATTCAAACCCTTTTGGGTGTGTTGTGCTTTGCGTTTTTGTGGAAAAAATGGGTATGTGTAGTAATTTTGTAAAAAAACTACAAAAAAATCGAGTGCGGGTTGCGGAAATTGCTTATCTTGTAGTTATAATACATTTGATTAATATCATTTTTTTCGCATTTGAGAACCGGATCGAATATCATTCACTCACTCTCAGCCCCTTTCGTTTATGGGATTACATAGCGGAGTGTTAAATAATGTGATGTTTCTCGAGAGTCTTTCGATTTGGTCTGTAGCACGAAACACGATTTTATCATCGGTTGATTGCTACAAGCGCCTGCTATCCCGACCTGGATGTCCGAAGTTAGTGCCTTGGTCACTAATTAGTGGGACTTTATAACCTCAAAAGGGTGCCAGAGGGATTTGAGTCTAACACTGCTCTTTTGTCACGGAGCCACAATATATGCACGACCTTGATCCAACAGAAACACAGGAATGGCTGGAAGCACTGGATTCAGTGCTGGAGCAAGAAGGTGAGGAGCGCGCGCACTTTTTGTTGACACGTTTGTCTCAGCACGCTCGCGCCAAAGGTACTCAACTGCCTTACGCCATTACAACGCCTTACCGCAACACCATTCCGCCTGAAAAAGAGGCGAGAATGCCCGGCGATCTGTTTATGGAACGTCGCATCCGTTCTTTGGTTCGCTGGAATGCACTGGCGATGGTGATGCGCGCCAATAAGAAGGACAGCAGCCTTGGCGGTCATATCTCCTCTTTTGCTTCCAGTGCCACCCTGTACGACATTGGTTATAACTACTTTTTCCACGGTCATGAGAACGATCGTGAAAGCGACCTGGTTTACTATCAGGGACACGTAGCACCGGGTATTTATTCCCGAGCATTCCTTGAAGGTCGTCTGACTGAAGATCAGCTCGATAACTTCCGTCAGGAAGTAGACGGCAAAGGTTTGCCGTCTTATCCACACCCGAAACTCATGCCTGACTTCTGGCAATTCCCGACGGTGTCTATGGGGCTTGGTCCATTACAAGCGATTTATCAGGCTAACTTCCTCAAGTACCTGATGAACCGAAATCTGATGAAAGATCAGGGTCGTAAGGTTTGGGCATTCCTTGGTGATGGAGAGATGGACGAGCCGGAATCCCTGGGTGCTATTTCTCTGGCTGGCCGTGAAAAATTGGATAACCTGGTATTTGTGGTCAACTGTAACCTGCAACGTCTGGATGGCCCGGTTCGAGGTAATGGCAAGATTATTCAGGAGCTCGAAGGTGTGTTCCGTGGTGCAGGCTGGAATGTCATCAAGGTCGTCTGGGGGCGACACTGGGATCCACTCCTGGCTCAGGATAAAGATGGTTCTCTGCAAAAAGTCATGGATGAAGCCGTAGACGGTGACTATCAGAACTGCAAAGCCAAAGGTGGGGCATGGACTCGTAACAACTTCTTTGGTCGTGACCCTGAGGCCCTGAAGTTGGTGGAAAACCTGTCTGATGACGACATCTGGCGTCTGAATCGTGGTGGTCACGATCCATACAAGGTGTATGCGGCCTATCACGAAGCCGTTAATCACACGGGGCAGCCAACCGTTATTCTGGCGAAAACCGTTAAAGGTTACGGTACAGGTGCAACCGGTGAGGCAGCGAACGTGTCTCACAATGTTAAGAAACTGCCTGTTGATGACCTGAAGCACTTCCGTGATCGCTTCGATTTGCCCATCAAAGACGAAGATATTGAAACACTGCCATACTTCAAACCAGACGCTGACAGCCCTGAAATGAAGTACATGCGCAAGCACCGTGAAAAATTGGGCGGATTTATTCCACAGCGTCGTCAAGAGACTGACGTGAAGCTGGAAATCCCAAGTCTGAAAGCGTTTGAAGCCATTACCAAAGGCAGCGGTGAGCGTGAAATCTCTACCACCATGGCTTACGTCCGTATTCTGGGTGCACTGGCGAAAGATAAGAATCTTGGTAAGCATATTGTGCCAATTGTGCCTGACGAAGCGCGTACTTTCGGTATGGAGGGGATGTTCCGTCAGTTAGGTATTTACTCTGCAGAAGGTCAGAACTACGAGCCGGTCGATTCCGATCAGGTGATGTTCTACAAGGAATCCAAGCAGGGTCAGATCCTTGAGGCGGGTATCAACGAAGCGGGCGCACACGCGGCCTGGATTGCTGCTGCAACCTCTTACAGCAACAACAATATTCCGATGATTCCATTCTACGCCTTCTACTCCATGTTTGGTTTCCAGCGTACTGGTGATTTGGCCTGGGCGGCGGGCGATATTCAGGCTCGTGGCTTCCTGATTGGTGCTACCGCCGGTCGTACCACGCTTAATGGTGAAGGTCTGCAGCATCAAGATGGTCACAGCCATATTCTGGCGTCTACGGTGCCAAACTGCATCAGCTATGACCCGACGTACGGCTATGAAATGGCAGTGATCGTTCAGAATGGTCTGGAACGTATGTACGGTAAAGGCGAAAACGTCTGGTATTACATCACAGCCATGAACGAGATGTATCAGCAGCCTGCATTGCCCGAAGGTGAAGACGTCATCGAAGGCATCATCAAGGGGCTCTACAACCTGGAGCAGAACTCCCGCAAAGGTAAGCGTGTCCAGCTGATGGGTTGCGGTACTATCCTGAACGAAGTTCGTGCAGCCGCTGATATTCTGCGTGAAGATTTTGGTATTGAGTCCGATATCTGGAGCGCTACCAGCTTTAATGAACTGGCTCGTGATGGTCAGAATGTTAAACGTCACAACATGCTGCACCCTGAAGCTGCGCCTCAGCAAAGCTGGGTAGAAAAACAGCTCGACGGTCGTCAGGGGCCGGTGATTGCCGCCTCTGACTACATGAGTCTGTACGCTAACCAGATTCGTGAGTTTGTATCTGGTACTTTTGTAGCTCTTGGTACTGATGGTTTCGGTCGTTCTGATACCCGTGAACAACTGCGTAAGTTCTTCGAGATCGATCGCTACTTTATCGTAGTAGCTGCTCTGTATGGTCTGGTGCAGGACGGTGAACTGGACGCTTCCGTTGTTACAGAAGCCATCAAGAAGTTTGATATCGACCCTGAACGAGCCAATCCGCTGTACAGCTGATATTGGGTAACTGTTGATATGCAATTCCGGTCAGATGTTTACAAAACACTGGCCGGATTTAATGCTGAAAGGTATTAGGAATGAGTGACGAAATTATCAAGGTTCCCGACATTGGCAGCGGTAGTGCAGAGGTTATTGAAATCTGCGTTGCTCCGGGAGATACGGTGGCGGCTGAAGATTCCCTGATTGTTCTGGAGTCTGACAAAGCTACGATGGACGTCCCGGCTCCACGGGATGGCAAGATCACTGAACTGTTGCTAAAAGTAGGCGACAGTGTTTCTGAAGGGGACGACCTTCTGAAGATGGCAGCCGATGCTTCTGCACCTGCCGTAGAACAACAGCCCGTGATTGCCGAAGAAAAAACACCTGCTGTTGAAAAAACAGCAGAGCCTGAAGCGCCTGTTGCCTCTGGTGAACCTCGTATTGAACGGGTTGTTGTTCCAGATATTGGCGCTGAAGGCGTGCCGGTGATTGAAATTTCGGTCAGCGTTGGTGACACCGTTGAAGAAGAAGATTCTCTGATTGTTCTGGAATCTGATAAAGCTACAATGGAGGTGCCTTCACCGGTTGCCGGTGTGGTCAAAGCGATTCATGTTGCAGAAGGCGACAGTCTGAGCCAGGACGACCTGATTCTGGATGTTGAAGTGGCTGGCGCAGCGGCGCCTGCACCCACGGTTCCAAAGCAATCAGAGAAAAAAACAGAAGCGCCTAAGCCTGCACCGGCCGCACAGCCTTCGCGTTCTCCTGATGCGCCGGCTCCACGGGCAGAAGCCAATCCGGTTGAACTGGAGCGTGCTAACCGCAAGTTCCATGCTGGCCCTGCAGTACGTAAGCTGGCGCGTGAATTTGGTGTTGATCTGGCGTTGGTGAAAGGGTCTGGCCCACGTCATCGCATCATCAAAGAAGATGTACAAAAGTACGTTAAAGCCAGACTGTCTGAAAAGCCTCAGGCTGCGGCGAGTGTGACGTCTGGTCTTGGTATTCCTCAGATGCCGGAGATCGACTTCAGCAAATGGGGTGAGATTGAAGTTGTACCTCAAAATCGTCTGCGTAAAGTGGCGGCTCAGAACTTCCAGCGTTCCTGGTTGAATGTGCCTCATGTCACTCAGTTTGATGAGTGCGATATCACTGAGTTGGAAGCCTTCCGCAAAGCTCAGAAAGCCATGGCAGAAGCCCGTGGCACCAAACTGACACCACTGCCGTTTATCCTCAAAGCCGTCGCTTATGTACTTAAAGAAATGCCACAGTTCTGTGCGTCTCTGAGTCCGGATGGTGAAAATGTTATCTACAAGAAATACATCAATATCGGTGTTGCTGTCGATACACCGGATGGTTTGTTGGTACCTGTGATCAAGAATGTCGATCAGAAGAGCCTGTGGGAACTGGCCGACGAGTGCATTGAGCTGGCTGGTAAAGCCCGTAACAAGAAACTCAAGCCAGACGAAATGCAAGGCGGCTGCTTCACGATTTCCAGTCTGGGCTCTATTGGCGGTACTGCCTTTACACCGATTGTGAATGCGCCGGAAGTGGCCATTCTTGGTCTGTCGAAAGCCTCAATGAAGCCAGTTTGGAATGGTAAGGACTTTGATCCGGCGCTGATGTTGCCTCTATCTCTGTCTTATGACCACCGGGCGGTGAATGGCGCTGATGGCGCTCGCTTCACCAGCATGCTCGGTGAGTTGCTGAGTGATATTCGTAAGCTTCTTTTGTAGAAAATATATCCTGATGCGTAGGTCGTTTTCCGCCCGTAGGTCGGGTTCCCCGAAGGAGAGCCCGACAATCAGCGTGCAATGCTGACAAAACAACCAGCTATTTGCGCTCCCTGAGCGCATTGTCGGCATGTCCTTTGGGCATACCGACCTACAGCGCTACAGCGCTGGAAAAATTTTGCAAGATTGGTTTATATGCTCTTCGATCACAAGATCAGCATACCCTCTGGGCATGCTGACCTTGTAAAAGGTTTGATATATTTGTAAGACAGTTTCCTTTTAATACGTTGTTGCATATAGTCAGTATCATGTTCCAGGGATACTCACTCAGGGAAGTTGTATCGATAAATCATGAGCCAGTCTTCTACCGTATCATCTACTGACCGTTTAGGGTTCACCCTGTTTATGGCTGCTGCTGTTCATGCCGTAGCAGTGCTCGGTATTACCTTCGGCCTGAATGATAAGCCCGCTGCTCCTCCTACACTGGAGATAACACTGGCTACTTACCAGAGCAAAGAACGTCCCAAAGAAGCAGATTACCTGGCACAGCTAAATCAGCAGGGCAGCGGAACCCTGGAAGAAAAAGCCCTGCCATCCAGTGATCAGACAGCTGAGTTTCAGAGTCATGAGGTCAATGAAGTACAACCTAAAGCTCAGGAAGCAGCGCAACCAGAACAACAGAAACATAATGACAACAGAGTGGTAACCAACGCCGAGTCAAATCAAAAAGTAGCCGTTATAGAAGAGATCGAGCAGCAAACAACTGAGGCACAAATTCTTGATACACCTCGCCAGCACATTGACTTGCGTAACGAAATTGAAAGCCTGGAAGCGGTCTTTAATAAGCAACGTCAGGAATACGCCCGTCGCCCAAGAATAAAACGTCTGACTGCTGCATCAACCATGCAAGAGGCCGGGGCATTTTATAAGGAAAGTTGGCGACGCAAAGTTGAAAAAATTGGCAACCTGAATTACCCGGAGCAGGCGCGCAAACAAAAACTCTATGGTGAACTGAGTTTGATGGTTGCCATCAACAGTGATGGTACTCTGGCTGATGTTGAAATTCTCAGGCCGTCCGGTTTTAGCGTATTGGATGATGCAGCCATCCGCATTGTCCGTTTGTCATCCCCTTACGCCCCGTTTGGTGATGATCTGAATGATTTCGATATGGTGGAAATTATTCGCACCTGGCGCTTTGAACCGGGCAATCATTTATTCAGTCAATAATCCTAAATTCAGGATGGTGCTTGCTATCCTGCTGATTTAGCTCAATACTGCCGCGATGACTGATGCATCCTTTGAGAATCTCAAAAATCACTTCCTGATCGCCATGCCAGGAATGTCTGACCCGTCGTTTTCACAAACACTGACCCTGATTTGCGATCACAATACAGATGGCGCACTCGGGATTATCGTTAATCGTCCGACAGAGTTAGTTGTGGGCGAAGTTTTTCGTCAGTTAGGAATATCTGATCACAACAACAAAGCCAGCAGTGGGCATTCTGTTTATTCCGGCGGTCCGGTATCTCCGGAAAGAGGTTTTATTCTGAACAGTGGTGAGCAAAACTGGGATTCATGCTTATCCGTTGGAAGAGGCCTGCAACTGGCTACTTCATCGGATATTCTAACGGCGATGGCTGAAAACCGTGGCCCCAGTCAGTCTCTGATGGTATTGGGCTATGCCGGTTGGGGAACAGGACAATTGGAAGACGAACTTGCTAATAACGCCTGGCTGACCTGCAAGGCCGATCCGGATATCATCTTCAACACCCCTTACCATCTTCGTCTGTCTGCCGCTGCCAGTAGTCTGGGCGTTGACCTCAACCTGCTCTCCGATCAGGTTGGCCATGCGTAACTTTGATTTTTAAAACATGACCACTGATAAAACATTAAACACTATCCTAGGCTTTGATTTTGGCACCAAGAATATTGGCGTAGCTGCCGGTCAGGCAATTACTCAAACGGCTACCGCACTGCCTCAGCTGAAAGCAAGAGACGGCATTCCGGACTGGAATCAGGTTGAAGCACTGATCAAAGAATGGAAGCCCGATGCTGTGGTGGTCGGTATCCCTCTGAATATGGATGGTACTGAATCACAAATGTCTATGCGGGCTCGCAAGTTTGGTAAACGTCTGCACGGCCGTTTTAACCTGCCTTTTTATGAAGCAGATGAACGTCTAACGTCGTTTGAAGCAAAAGAATGGGCCGACCGGCTTGGACATAAAGGGCATTATGGTTCCAATCCAGTCGATGGGATGGCAGCACAGATCATTCTGGAAGCCTGGCTGAACGACCCACAGAATGCTGCGCTACTGGGTAAAGCCTGAGCCAGTTCTACTCAGAATACTCAAGCGTCAGTTCGGTACTTTTTTTGTCTAGCTGATTGGTATCGGTTTCATGTTTTAGCTTAATCATAAGGCGTAAGTCGTTTGGTGCGTCGGAATGAGCAATAGCTTCGTCAAAACCTATGATTCCGGCATCGAAGAGTTCATATAGCGACTGGTCGAATGTCTGCATACCAAATTCTGTAGACTTGCTCATCAGTGGCTTTAATCCGGCGACATCCCCCCTGCGAATCAGCTCCTGAACGAGGGGGGTATTCAACATTATTTCCAGGGCAACCCGACGCCCCTGACCATCTCTGGTTCTTACCAGCTGCTGGGCAATAACACCTCGCAGGTTCAGAGAAAGATCCATCCATATCTGATCATGTTGCTCAGACGGGAAGAAATGAATAATTCGATCCAGAACCTGGTTGGCATTGTTGGCGTGCAGAGTAGCCAGACAGAGGTGCCCGGTTTCAGCAAACGTCATGGCATATTCCATAGACTCCTTGCTGCGTATTTCACCAATCATAATCACATCCGGTGCCTGGCGAAGTGTGTTTTTCAGGGCCACTTCATAAGAGTCAGTATCCACACCCACTTCGCGCTGGGTAATCATGCTTTGATGATGTTCGTGCAAAAACTCAATGGGATCTTCAATGGTTATAATATGACCGCTGTCGTTTTTATTGCGATGACCGATCATTGCAGCCTGTGATGTTGACTTACCTGTGCCTGTCGCTCCGGCAACAATGATAAGCCCCCGCTTTTTCATAGCGAGATCTTTCATAACATGAGGTAAGTTCAGGCCGTCAATATCAGGAATATTCTGCTCGATCAAACGCAGCACCATACCGGGAGCACCACGCTGTTTGAACGCACTGACCCGGAATCGACCGACACCGGGTTCCGAAATCGCAAAATTGCACTCTTGTCTTTCCCGAAATTCCTGGCATTGCTCTTTGTCCATAACCCCTAAAACCAGCTCTCTGGCCAGTTTCGTATTAATGGGGGACTTTGTCAGCGCAACCATCTTGCCATCCAGTTTGACGCTGATCGGAAATCCGGCAGTGATAAAGATATCAGAGGCCTTCCGCATCACCGCCAGTCTGAGTATTTTGTTAAAGTCCATCCATTAAGCCTGCTAGATATTATTAGGTTCTTTGGCTTTTTCCATTGCGGTGTTGCGGGCTACGACCCCTTTGTTGACCAGATCTTTAAGACATTGATCCAACGTCTGCATACCCACCGGTGCACCAGTCTGAATAGCGGAGTACATCTGGGCAATCTTGTCTTCACGAATCAGGTTTCTGATCGCTGAGGTGCCAATCATGATTTCATGGGCAGCAACCCGACCTCCTCCAATCTTCTTCAGGAGCGTCTGGGAGATAACCGCCTGCAACGATTCCGACAGCATTGAACGCACCATGGATTTCTCCTCAGGGGGAAATACATCAACAATACGATCAACCGTTTTTGCTGCAGAAGTAGTGTGCAGTGTACCGAGCACAAGATGGCCGGTTTCTGCGGCAGTCAGAGCAAGGCGAATGGTTTCAAGGTCACGCATTTCACCGACCAGAATAATATCCGGGTCTTCACGAAGCGCCGAACGAAGCGCATTACTGAAGCTCATGGTATCCCGGTGCACTTCCCGCTGGTTAACGAGGCATTTTTTAGGGGTGTGGATAAATTCTATCGGGTCTTCAATGGTGAGAATATGTTCATATTTATTTTCATTGATGTAGTCCACCATAGCGGCCAGCGTAGTACTTTTACCGGAACCGGTTGGGCCGGTGACCAGAACCAACCCCCGGGGCTTCAATGAGATATCTTTGAATATCTGCGACATCCCAAGATCATCCATGGTCAGAACCTTACTCGGAATGGTACGAAAAACGGCACCGAGCCCCCGGTTCTGATTGAATGCGTTAACACGAAAACGTGCCAGGCCGGGCACATCAAAGGAAAAGTCAGCTTCAAGATGTTCTTCAAAATCCCGGCGCTGACGGTCATTCATAATGTCATAAACCAACTCATGAACTTTTTTCTGATCCATGGGGGGTAAGTTGATGCGACGTACATCGCCATCGATCCGTATAATGGGCGGCAAACCAGCAGACAAATGTAAATCTGAAGCCCCCTGTTTAAAACTGAACGCCAAGAGCTCAGTAATATCCATTAATAATCCCCTATTAACCCGGAAGCAGGTAAAATGCTGTTTATTTATAGTCCGTAATGTACCCTTTGATGACTTCAATACAAAGCCAATTTAATCAGGTTTTGCAACAAATTCGACTTGCCGAACAGTCCTGTGATCGTGTAGGTCTTGTTCAGCTACTGGCAGTCAGTAAAACCAAACCTGCAAAGATGATTCGTGAAGCTTATGAGATCGGGCAGCGACATTTCGGGGAAAACTACCTTCAGGAAGCGCTGGATAAAATTCACACACTGGAAGAGCTGAACGATATCCAGTGGCATTTTATCGGCCCTATTCAATCGAACAAAACCCGGGATATTGCTACTCACTTTGACTGGGTACACAGTGTTGACCGCCTGAAGATTGCTCAGCGCCTCAATGACCAGCGTCCTGAGCATCTGCCACCATTGAATATTTGTTTGCAGGTTAATATCAGTGGGGAATCCAGTAAATCCGGCGTACCCCCTGAAGAGATTCACACACTGGCGCTGGAGGTGGCACAATTACCTCGTATCAATTTGAGAGGTTTGATGGCTATACCTGCACCCGACAATGATCCGGAAAAACAACGAATCCCTTTTCAGGTAATGGCCAGCACTTTGAAAGTACTTAACCAGGAGCCGGCGCTGACTCTGGATACACTATCTATGGGTATGACCGGTGATCTGGAAGTAGCTATTCAGGAAGGTGCCACTATTGTCAGAATCGGGACTGCATTATTCGGTGCACGTGACAGTAAGTAACTTAAAGAGGGTGTTATGACAGAAGCGACCATCGCATTCATTGGTGCCGGAAATATGGCATCCAGTATTATCGGCGGCCTGGTTAACGATGGCTGGCCTGCTGCCCGCATCATTGCCAGCAACCGGACAACCGGTAAACTGGATGCCCTGCAAAAGAAATTTGGCATTAAAACCAGTACGGATAATCATCAGGCAGTGACACAGGCGGACGTTGTGGTTTTGGCCGTCAAACCACAAATGATGCAAACCGTACTCAACGATCTGGCACCATCTCTGGATAGCAATAAACACCTTCTGATCTCGGTGGCAGCAGGCACCACTATTGAGAGTCTGGAACAGTGGACCAGTTCTGACTTTGCCATTGTCCGCAGTATGCCCAATACGCCCTCATTGCTTCAGTGCGGCGCCACCGGTTTGTTCGCCAATGCAAACACTTCTGAGTCTCAAAAGCAGCTGACCAATACTATTTTTGATGCCATTGGTATTTCTGAATGGGTTGCCAATGAAGCCCTGATTGATTCAGTGATTGCTATTTCTGGCAGTGGCCCTGCTTACTTCTTCCTGTTTATGGAAGCCATGAAAAAAACCGGTGTTGAACTGGGTCTGGATGAAAAAACCGCTGAGCGCTTGACGTTACAAACTGCTCTGGGCGCTGCCCGAATGGCGGTTGAAAGTGATGTTGATGCCGCAGAGTTACGCCGTCGTGTAACATCGCCCAATGGTGTTACAGAACAGGCCATAAACAGCTTTCAACAGGATGGCCTGGAAGATACCGTCACTAACGCCATGCAATCTGCCGTTCGCCGGGCTCAGGAAATGGCTAAAGAACTGTCGTAGGTTTTCAGTTCATTGACGTGTCAGACTGAGCCAATGGTGTATCATTCGATAATGACAGGAACTAAACAGGTTACCAATTAGATAATTATGGCTGCACTCTCATCAAGTCTTGGCTTTCTTGTACAAACCCTCGGCGGTTTGTACATCATGGCAGTTTTGCTGCGATTTCTGCTGCAACTGGTTCGGGCGGACTTCTACAATCCCATTTCCCAGGCCATTGTAAAAATCACTTCGCCGCTGTTAAATCCGTTGCGAAAAGTGATTCCCGGCTTCGGTGGTATTGATGCCGCCGCTCTGGTACTGGCTCTGATACTTCAGATTGGTTTGTTATATCTGATGCTATTTATCAGAGGCCTTCCTGTGCAGGTTTACCCTTTTGATGCCATTCTGCTGGGCAGTGTACTGAAAATACTCACGGAGTTTCTGAACATCTATATGTTCGGCCTGATTATTATTGCTATTGCTAGCTGGGTTGCCCCCGGTAGTTATAATCCTGGTCTGATGTTGTTGCATCAACTGACAGAGCCTCTTACCAGCCGGGTTCGTAAAGTTATCCCGCCTATTGGTGGTCTGGACTTGTCGCTGATGGTGGTCATGCTGGTGATTATTACCCTGAAAAATTTTCTGGGTGGTTTAAGCTTCTAAGCTTCATTGGCTGGCTTGTTTTTCAGGCCAGTCAGTCTTCTTTCTTCAGTTCCTTCACTTTCCCGTCGATACCAAGGCATTACCTCCATCCCCGGAAATGGTTTGCTATGTTACGGCGTACTGTTATTCATCTGATTCTTATTCTGCTGGCAGCTTCTTTTGTCATCCCACCTATATACGCCGATGAGGTATTGGTTGATGAAGAGCAATCTCTCCCCTTCAAATTTTTTTTTGGTGCTGATCGGATACTGGCAGGCACCGAACTGCTACTGTCTGGAAAAAACCATTCGAATAAGCAACAGCTACTGGCCTTTCGCCTTGATAACGCCAGTTCTAATAATTATCGCAATCGGGTCAATCAGGAATACAGCCTACCACCCGGTGAATTCAGTTTAAGTATTCCACTCACCGGTTTGAAAACATCCGGTGGGCATTTACTCAGACAACCTTATGGTGAACTTTTTCTTTTCACTACCCGTCAGAACTCAGGATTAACCCTCCATGAGGTAAAAATCACGCTTCCGGATATTCTGCCTGATAACACACTGGCTCTGGATTTTGGTCATAAAGACAGTGCTGTATTTCCCGGGTTTCAGCAGATTCTGCAGGACGATCCAAGGCTTACCGGAAAACTGCTGCCAAGATTTAGAAAATCCGGCGATGCTCTGGTTCGGGACGGTATAGAAGGTATTGAAGCGGTGACTCTGGCCTGGCCAAATGGTCGCTGGAAGCTAAGCCTCTGGACGGAAGATCAGGGCGACTGGGAATACCTTCCTCATTACCTGTCCCGGAGAGTTAATGTAGAAGGTCATCATCTGGTTGATGAACAATGGACCGTTGACCAGTGGATTCAAAAAAAATACTTCGCCGGAATCCGCAAAGAGGCCGGAATTGATGCTGACCTCTGGCAACTGACGGGAGAAAGGCGATCCGGATTAATCCAGAAAGTGATTAAAATTGTTGATGGCACACTCAGCCTGACCATTGATGGTAATAGTGCTGCCCGCTATCTCTCAGCCCTTGTTCTGGAACCTGTGAATGGTGAGTTCTCATCCCAGATTCAACAGCAGCGAAAGCAGCGATTTACCAGTCAGTGGCCAGTGTCTAAACCCGATTACGGATTACCGTCAGAACTGACATTAGAAGACGTCAGTGACCAGATAAAAAATTCCCAAACCGGGGCTTACCCTGCGGCAAAAAACACGCGGCTCAATCTTGTGTTTGAAATCAACAGCCCTGCCGATGATTCAAAACCAGTGGTCGCTATCTCAGCTCCGAGTACAAAAGATGGTCACAAGCTGCAAGTAGAGACTCGCTACGGACACTGGCGTTATGAACGCCCTTACCCCTATGCCACATCCCTGGTACTGGCAGATAGCTTTCTCCGGTCTGATTTAGACCAACTCACTCTTTCCAATCAATTACCCCGACGTGTTCACCTTCAGGTCAATATTCCGGAAAATGCAGCCAGCGGTTCATACAAAGGCAGTATTCAGTTATTCAGCAACGGTCAGCTCATCCTGAAGGAGTATACGATACAGGTTCTGCCTTTCACGCTGCCAAAACTGGATGCACCTATAGGGCTTTATCTTGAACCGGCACCTTATTATGACTGGTTCAGTCATCTGAAAAAAGACAAGCCTGCTGTGTATGCCTGTGATCTCTCACTGCTAGCCGCTCACGGCTTCAGCACAGTAGCACCGGCTCTGGCTACACCAAATTCAGAAGTGAATCGACATATCTTCATTCAGCAATTGCATGAACTGAATAAATTTGAATTCAAACACTCTATTTTGGCTTACGCTCCCTTCAAACGTCTTTTAGAAAATGGCCATCAAAACACCTTTACATCATTGCTTAAGCTGAAAGAAATGATGGCAGGTAAATCATTGCCAAAGGTTTACTGGTCTATCTTCGATGAACCTGTTGAAGATAGGTTTGCTTCGATAGCGCAATCAGCCATCATGTTGCACAATCCCAATCTTGCGTTCAAAACCGCAGGGCATCTTAATCACCCAAAGCAGTATGAAATCAGTAATGCGGCTGATTTATTGCTAATAAATCACGGCTATGGCGTCAATGAAAATAGCATTGGCATGCTGCAAAAAGGCTCAAGGGTCTGGTTGTATAATATGCCAGTCCCCAGACTGGCCGCTGGTATTTTTCTCTGGAACTCCGCAGCCGAAGGTTATTTACAATGGCATGGTCGTGCGCCAACCGCAGATATGTTTGACCCTACCGACGGCAGAGAAGGTGATGTAGTTTACATTTACCCCTGGCACTCTGATTGCCCCGGCACCATAAGCGTTCATCGTCGTTTTTTGGATTTGCACGAAGCAACGATGGATTATCGCTGGTTGCAGTGGTTGGAAAACACGTCTGAAGACAGCACGAAAGCAAAAAAATTACTTGAGTTAATTCGTAAAGCCATTCCCAAAAATTGGAAGAATGCGGAAGCGATGAGTCTTGACCGGGTAATGGATATTCGCAGACAAATTATAGAGCTGGCGTTATAACCTTCTCATCATATTGAATACGTTGATCCATCAATCGTGCGACATGTTTCCAACACCGTAGGTCGGCATGCCTGAAGGACATGCCGACAATGCGCTCAGGGAGCGCACACAGCTGGATGTTTTATCAGCATTGCATGCTGATTGTCGGGTTCTCCTTCGGGGAACCCGACCTACGGGCGGAAACCAACCATCACATAAAGCCATCTTGCGACATGTTTCCACCACCGTAGGTCGGCATGCCCGAAGGACATGCCGACAATGTGCTCAGGGAGCGCACACAGCTGGATGTTTTGTCAGCATTGTATGCTGATTGTCGGGTTCTCCTTTGGGGAACCCGACCTACGGGCGGAAACCAACCATCACATAAACCCATCTTGGGATATTTTTCCAACACCGTAGGTCGGCATGCCCGAAGGACATGCCGACAATGCGCTCAGAGAGCGCACACAGCTGGATGTTTTATCAGTATTGCATGCTGATTGTCGGGTTCTCCTTTGGGGAACCCGACCTACGAGCGGAAACCAACCATCACATAAAGCCATCTTGCGACATGTTTCCAACACCGTAGGTCGGCATGCCCGAAGGACATGCCGACAATGCGCTCAGGGAGTGCGCACAGCTGGATGTTTTGTCAGCATTGCATGCTGATTGTCGGGTTCTCCTTCGGGGAACCCGACCTACGGGCGGAAACCAACCATCACATAAACCCATCTTGCGACATGTTTCCAACACCGTAGGCCGGCATGCCCGAAGGACATGCCGACAATGCGCTCAGGGAGCGCACACAGCTGGATGTTTTATCAGCATTGCATGCTGATTGTCGGGTTCTCCTTCGGGGAACCCGACCTACGGGCTGTGATTATTTTTGATGGTTTTTTTCGGTTTTCACCTAACCGGACTTTCGTTAAGAATCCGTTCAGGTTGTTTTGGCACAATGGTAACCACTCAAGAGCAGGGTCGAAATTGTTTAGGGATCAGAGCGATGACGAACTTGTTTGAAGTGAGCTAAACACACAAAGGTTATCGTAATGTTAAAGCAATTTGCATCTGCAGCTATCGCTGCTTCTGTACTGATGAGTTCTTCTGCTGTAATGGCTAACGACTTTTTTGTTAGTGGTACTGTTGGTAAGGCCAAGCAGACTATTAAGGCAGATGGTGATAAGGAAAAGTTCAAAGATACTTATTTTGGTTTCAAGGCTGGTAAATACCTGAATGACAATATTCGTCTTGCAGTAAATGTAGGCAAATTTAAAGACAGAATCAATGAGTCAAACACTGCCACAAGAAACGAAGTTATCACAATGCTTGTAGTCGAAGATGTTGATTCTGATGATATCACTGAAATGATGATCGAGCTTGAAGCTGCAGACGATGCAACTAGAATGCAAGTTGCTCAAAAAACCAAGGTTACTAATAAAGAGCTGAGTCTTTCTTTAGATTATGTTGATAACCTTTTGTCGCTGCAAAGCACAAAGTACTTTGTAGGTGGTACTTTTGGTTTGAATCACATGAAAGTTGGACAAACAGAAAGCATCACTAACTTGGAAAACAACAAATCTATCAGTGGTCACGAATCCAAAAGCGACTACGGCTTCATCTACGGCGCTCAGCTGGGTCTGATCCAGGAGTTCACTCCTAGCATCTCTGCTGAACTGGGCTACCGCTACGCCAAGACTACCAACAAGGTAACTATCGACGGCGACAAGATTAAGTCAAAAGCCCAAAAAATGCCTTACCTGAGCGTAAGCTACCACTTCTAATTAAATCATTAGAAGGGTAAAACCTATCCGGCTTATTCTTCGTACGCTGTAGAATAAGCCAGCCTCTGGATGCAAACCCTGTGTTTCACAGGGAGAGGCTTTGCTTTACCACTTCCGGGTGCTTTATTAATGCGGTACTTCTTCCAAACCGCATTTACTAATAAACCCGGAGTGTTTGATTTTAAAGGGGGAGGAGGAGCTGGACAGGTTACAGGAGTATTCGTCCGGCTAGCGACTGAATTTGGTTGACGATCTATCGGATTCTTCAAACAGTCGACTGCTCCAGGGGTGAGATGGAACTCAAACTGAAGGCTCAGATAATCCGTTATCTGAGCCTTCATGCTATACGCCGTGTACTATTTCAGGAATTACAACAACGTGAAAAACATTAAAACAGTTGCAGCCATTATGGGGGCTGCTATGATCCTTGTCGGTTGTGCTAGCATGACTACTTCTGTACGACAGACCCCCAATGGTAAAGAAGTGGCTATTGGTCAGTTTCCACCTAAACCAGAATCGGAATGCGAACTGCGTTACAACGAAGTGATCGAAAAAAATCTGCTGGAGCGTTACACCGCTGTAGGCAGTGTCGCCAGTCATTATGCCGATTCCAACAAGGCGCTGACGCTGGCTGACAAACACGATGCCAACTATGTACACATTTATATGCCTGCAGAAAAAAAACTGTTTGGCGTTATCGACCTTAACTACAATGATAAGCCTCGTGCAACCTACTATCAGTGTAAAAAGATTCCGCACAAATAAGAGGGCTTTGTTCTGATGATGGTTCTTCTGGTAGAAGACGAATCGCTATTGCGGCATCACCTCAGTTATCAATTACAGGACGCCGGTCATCAGACTCTGGAAGCAGAGAATGGAGAGATGGGCTGGCTCCATGCGCAAGATGGTAGTCCTGACGTTGCTGTGATTGATTTGGGTTTACCTGATTTTGATGGTCTGGAGTTAATCAGGAAGATTCGCTCTGCTGGTCTTTCATTTCCTATTCTGGTGCTGACGGCCCGGGGTAACTGGCAGGATAAAGTCACCAGCCTGAATGCCGGTGCTGATGATTACCTGGTAAAACCCTTCGAACTGGAAGAACTGAAAGCCCGCCTTAATGCGCTGACTCGCCGCAGTGCCGGTTTTGCGCAGCCTGTTTTGAGCTTGGGCCCGTTCAGCATTAATACGCTTTCCAAAGAGTGTCATATCAATGGCGAACCGGTGGTGCTGACCAGTTATGAGTTTTCGGTGATGGAGCTGTTTCTGCATAACCAGAAGAAGGTGCTGTCGCGCTCAAAACTTCAGAGCCAGTTATACGGCGACAGTCTTGGGCCGGAGAGTAATGTGCTCGAAGTCCTGATCAACCGACTGCGGGGCAAGCTGAAAAAGTACAGTGATGTGAACCCGATTGTCACTGTTCGTGGCCAGGGTTATCGGTTTGAGCTGCCATGAACGTTAACCGCCTTTCCCTGAAAGGGCGAGCTATTATGGCGATCAGTGTCCTTTTGCTCACCTGTTCCAGTCTGATGCTGATATCGGCTCTGGAGTCTTTCGATGATACGCTTGACAAGATTACCTATGAACAGTTAGCAACGAATGCCAATACCATGCTGGCAGCAGCAGCAAAGGAGGCGGAAGACGGTCAGCTCGATATGCCCGAAACACTGGGTGTAAAGCGTTTGGATACACCGCATCAAAACGAACTGCGTGGCTATATTTATGATTCGACAGGTAAGCTGCTATGGCAGTCTGTATCTACCGATGGTGTCGTTCTTGACTATGAGCCCGACTTTGATCTGGAAAACAGAGTGGCTTTTAGTTTGCTTGAACAGGATGATAAACCCTATCTGGTTTATGAGGTCGATACGCTTCTTGGCCTGAATTCCGGTGGTTATAGTTTTGTTACGGTTGTTCCCGGAGAAAAGTATCAGAGTATTCTTACGGTCTTTCAAAATAGCCTGCAAGTTTGGGTCAGCATGATATCCATTCTTATTTTACTGGTTTGCTGGGTGATTATCTGGTGGATTCTTAAACCTTTCCGAACCATCTCTGGTCAACTCAGTGAGATTGAGTCTGGCAACCGGGATGCTATTGAAGGCAGCTTTCCAACCGAAGTGACACGACTGACCGACAGCATTAACAAGCTGCTGTATGCAGAACAGAGGCAGCGGGATAACTATCGCACGACGATGGACGATTTAACCCATAGCCTGAAAACGCCTTTAGTGGTGATGCAGAGTTTCAGTGATACCCTGAAGCTTCAGAGTGAACATCCGGACGGTGCAGCGATCAAAGCGATTTGTCATGATATTGATAAGCAAGTGTCTCGGATGAATCAGATCGTCGGTTATCACCTGCACAAAACCGTTGCCGGTCAACATGGCCTGAAACAAAGTAAAGTTCAGGTAGAGCCTATTATTCAGGATTTACGTAAGACGCTGGCAAAAGTGTATTTAGAGAAGCAGGTCACTGCTCAGGTGCTGTTAGACCCTTCCTGTATATTTCACGGTGATAAAGATGATTTAATGGAAATCATCGGCAATCTGATGGAAAACGCCTTTAAGTTTACCTATTCCATGATTCGCATTACTGGCTTTGTTGAGAAAAAAACCGATGACACCGCCGCGCAGTTGGTCATTACTATTGAAGATGATGGCCCCGGCATTGCCTTTGATGAACGAGAAAGCGTGTTTCAAAGAGGCGTTCGAGCCGATTGCCAGAAGCCCGGACAAGGGATTGGCCTTGCGATTGTTTCTGATCTGGTTGAAGGCTATAAAGGGCAAATCAAGATTGATGAATCAGAACTCGGAGGTGTTTTGATTGAAGTCAGGCTGCCTTAGGGTAGCGGCAGAACAAAAATTACCACTCCCCTTAGCAAAATCGTGAGCGATACTATTTACGATATTATACCCGATGTGTGACTTTTATCTCGTAGGTTGCCAATCCATGGCTTATGGGTTCTGTACAGTCCCTGTACAGAATGACAGCTAGTAGAGGTTTTGTGCACTCTGCTGTCATCCCGTACAGGGATTGTACGGGATCCACATGGTATGGATAGCTATGTTGAAATTAAAAGTCACACATCGGGTATATTATATAAATCAAACTATTTCTCATTTTCTAGGTGTTAATAAGACTCCCGTCGCCTTTCCATTAAACTGAGCATTGCCTCCATCAGGACTAAAAACCCGATAGTCCGTACATTTACCTTCTTGAAAAAATGGCTCATAAAAGCGATTTTCTGAAACGTGGCAGAAGATGGTGACGATGAAGCAAAAATGGGCAATAAACCTGCCTATTGAGCCAGATCAATTTAGAACGAGTATTCGATTTATATTTCTCTATAATGCGAATCGTTTTCATTTAGATTGTTGAATGGGCATTCAACTTAAAGTACTCTTTGCCCAGGTTGAGAACTTACTGCTGTTATGCCCAGGAAATTACTGTTCACATTGATCGTTTCTATTGCTGCTCATGTTGCGGTAGTCGTGGTGCTTGATCAGCCAGTAACCCAGCAGAGGATTATCAGTACAGGGTCCTTAAAAGCTCCGATATTTCTGAGTTTTTCTTCAGACAGTCAGCCTGTTCCAGAATCTGTGACCAAACAGCACTGGCCTGAACCTAAGCCTGAACCGGTGAAAAAGCCGCTGCCAACGCCTGTAAAGAAAGAAAAACCGATGCTCAAAAAAACGGAGGCGGTAAACGTAAAACCCAAATCCAAACCAAAGTCTGTTGCACAAAAAGAGCCTGAATCGGAAGTCAAAAAGGAGCCGGAACAAAAGCCCAAGCCAGAGGCGGCAGTAACAGCAGCTGTAACAAGAGTGGCAGTTACACAAACGGCATTGAAGAAAACTCAGGCGGAAGGTTTAAGTGCGAAACCGGTCATGGTTGCAGAGCCTTCCGTTCGCAACTGGAAGCACCCTCGCTATCCGGCGTTGGCACGGCGTCGCAATCAGCAGGGAACGGTCATGTTGGATGTAGTGGTTGATGAGAAAGGGCATCCTGAGCTGATTGAAATATTGAAATCCTCCGGCTTCTCAGCCCTCGACAGGGCGGCCATTGCTTCTGTTGAACGCTGGGAGTTTGAGCCGGAACAACGTAACAAACGATTCGTGAAATCCAGGGTACACATCCCCGTGGTTTTCCGACTGAACTGAATTTGGAAAATAACCGGTAATTATTATGTTTGCAGAACACTTTACGTCATTGGGCCTTATGGCCTGGCCTTTATTAATCGCTTCCTGCCTTGGCCTTGCCATGATTCTGGAGCGTTTGCTGACCTACGCAATGCTGCCGCGCATTACCCGGAAAAACCTGACCGGGCTGTTCAACGAAGTTCGTCAGTGTTCTAACTGTAACAATTCCCAAAACAAACTCTGCAACAATCTTTGTAAGGACAAAGGTGTACGACAGGGAATTGCTGTATTGCTGAGTCATAATCAGTCCACTAAAGCGATGCGTGAAGAAGTTGCCGGGCTCTGGCTGCTCAAACAAAAGCGGGCGCTGCATGCCTGGCTAAAACCATTAATGCTGATTGGTATTTTGTCACCGATGCTCGGTTTGTTGGGTACGGTGCTGGGTATGATTACCATGTTTCAGGATATGGCTGTTCTGCAAGGCCCTGTAACTCCAGAAGTGCTGGCTGGTGGCTTATGGCAGGCTATGTTTACGACCGCTTTTGGTTTAATGATTGCGATTCCAACACTGGCTGCCGCTCATGGTTTTGGCGTATGGGCCAACCATTATGTTGCCAAACTGGAGTTTGCTCTGAATCATACCAACCTGTTGCTGGAAGGTTTGACCATGAACGACGATGGTATGGCAACCTCTGCTCAGAATGAATCCTGCAATAGCCACTGCGCCAACGATGACAAGTTGATGGACAGCGGAGCTGTGGCGGCATGATTCGTATCAATGCTGACGACGAGACGGGCGCATCCCTGTCTATGGCTGATCTGACACCACTGATTGATGTGGTGTTTATTGTTTTGGTGTTCCTGATGTTTACTGCCAATGTGCAAACCCTGAGTCTGCCGGTTAACTTGCCGCAGGCCACAGAGCAACAGGCGTCGATCACCAGTGAACCGAAAACATTGACGGTCAGTATTCTTCAGGAAGGTGAACCCTGGGCTCTGGAAGAACAGCGTTTTGATGACTGGGAAATGTTCACCAGAACATTGCTCGATAAGGTTAAATCTGAACCCGATACAGTGGTGTTAATTGCAGGTGACAAGGAAGCACCTCTGGGAAATCTGGTTAAACTGATGATGTTTTTGAGCCAGCATCAGATTGAAGCGGCTCAGGTATTACTGGAAGAAACGGCTTCGTGAAAACCTCACTGCGGACATTGGTTGCCATATTAACCATGTCGACATTACTGCCGGTTGCTGCCAGTGCAGGTGAAGTGGCCTTTTTCCTGGCAAAAGCATTCTACCCGAACAAAAGATGAATGCTGTCGTATGAATCGAAGTAAACAAGGCCTACTCTTATTGACCATTTTGGCGGGGCTGTTGCCTGTCGTCGTGATAGTGTCGATCGGTATCGGTGCCGTTCACATTCCTGTTGGTGATATTATTGCTGCTCTGTTAGATAGGCTGGGTCTCCATAGTCGTGAAGTTCCACTCCAGACGGCACTGATCATTGAGTCCATTCGCCTGCCAAGAACACTGCTCGGTGTGCTTGTAGGTGGTTCTCTTGCTGTCGCAGGCGCTTCAATGCAAGGCTTGTTTCGTAACCCTCTGGCAGACCCGAGCATCATTGGTGTCGCCAGTGGTTCTGCACTCGGTGCCGGTATTGCTATTGTTTTAGGTGGCATGCTATTTGATAGTGTGTCTTCCTCGTTATTGCAAAATTACAGTATTTCAATTCTGTCGTTTATTGGCGGCGCTTTATCAACCTGGCTCGTTTATAAAATTGGTACCACCAATAATGGCACTTCAGTTGCCACTATGTTGCTGGGCGGTGTGGCGATCAGCGCCCTTGCTGGTGCTGGCATGGGGGTGCTCAATTACATCGCGGATGACAGCATGCTGCGTAATCTGACTTTCTGGCAAATGGGAAGCATTGGTGGAGCCACCTGGGATTTGGTGCTGATTTGCTTTACTTTTTTGTTACCCGTTGTTTTGATTCTGTGCCGCTATGGTCAGGTGCTTAATGCGTTGTTACTGGGCGAATCAGAAGCCCGTCATCTTGGTATTAATGTTCAGCGCATTAAACTCAAACTCATTCTTTTAACCGCTTTAGCTGTGGGTGTTTCCGTTTCTGTCAGCGGTGTGATTGGTTTTGTTGGTCTTGTTGTGCCGCATCTGATTCGCCTGATGGTAGGACCCGATCATAAAATATTATTGCCAGCCTCCGCGATGCTCGGCAGCATTCTGTTGCTGCTGGCGGATATGATTGCTCGTGTGATTGTCGCTCCCGCAGAACTGCCGATTGGCATTGTGACTGCGCTCATGGGTGCACCATGCTTCCTGTCTTTACTCTGGCAGCAACGCAAAAGGATTGCCTGAGATGAGTATCCTTGAAGTCAGAAATGCCTCTGTAAAAATTGGCCAGAAGATTCTGCTGGATAACGTCAGTCTTTGTGTGCAGCCCGGTGAAGTGATCACTGTATTAGGGCCAAATGGTGCGGGTAAAAGCACCCTGATGAAAGTGATAAACGGTGAACGCCAGCCAGACAGTGGTGAAGTGCAGTTAAATGGCCGCAACGACTGGCCATTAAACGAGCAAGCGTTGATGCTGGGCGTTTTACCACAGAGTTCCTCTCTGAGTTTTCCATTCACTGTAGAAGAAGTCGTCGCCCTGGGTCGAATTCCCTGTGCTACTGATCGTACACAGAACTTAAAAATTGTGTCTTCTGCCCTGAAAAAGGTAGATGGCCTTCATTTGAAAGATCGTCATTATACGACACTGTCTGGCGGTGAACGACAGCGGGTGCATATGGCGAGGGTACTGGCGCAAATTTGGGATGAGTGTCCACTGGGGCAGCGTTACCTTCTGTTAGACGAGCCAACATCAGCCCTGGACCCCGCACACCAACAGCTCACCTTAAAAATGGCGAGGCACGAAGCAGATAATGGAATGGGGGTTCTTGTTATTCTCCATGATCTGAATCTGGCAGCCCGGTATTCTGACCGCATCGTCATTCTCAAAGAGGGCGCTATTGCAGCTCAGGGATTGCCCGCTGAAGTGCTCACGGCAGAAACGTTGCATTCGGTATTCGACATTGATGTCACTATTTCGCAACACCCCACCAGGAACTGCCCGTTGGTGGTCAATAATTGACTGAAAAGACAGTGGCGACTCGCCAAATGAATAACTCACTCTACCCACAGGTTTTGTGGATAACCTTGTGAGCAGCTATCAAAGATGCTTCTGCAGGCATTGCGAATCTTGGGGTTTGTACAGATTGTACAAAAAATATACAACTCTGTTTTGTCTTAGTGAAAGTGGCTTGCTCGTATTCGCTATGTACCTTGATTGACCGTATATCTCACTATTCGATAAACGGCATTAATCGTTTATTGGCTTTAGCAGATATCCACAACCTCTCAATCATGGCAGCGTGTTTTTCATCAAGAAATAAAATATCCTTAGACTCATTTGCCAAGGCCGCAGTAGTCAGGTGACTTTTCAGACGGCCTCCTGGTTAAGGTGTGCTCTCCGGAACGGAAGGATTGAAATCATGGTAGAACATTATGTTGGTTTAATGTCCGGAACCAGTCTGGATGCCATTGATGCGGTATTGTGTTCATTGGATGAAACGAACCGGTTTCAACAGCTGGCTCAGATCAGTCATCCGTTACCCAGCGATTTAAGAAAAGCTCTGCTGGCACTGACTCAGCCCGGTGATAACGAAATTGAACGCCTTGCCATCGCCGAACCGGCTTTTGCCCGTACAAGTGCGGCGGCGGTCAAACAGCTGTTGCAAAGTGCCGGCATGCGTTCTGAACAAATCATCGCTATTGGCAGTCATGGTCAAACCATACGTCACCGGCCTGATATGGGGTATACATTGCAGATTGGCGATCCCAGTGTAATTGCTGAACTCACGGGCATTACCGTGGTGGGTGATTTTCGCCGCAGAGATGTCGCTGCCGGTGGTCAGGGTGCGCCTCTGGTTCCCGCCTTTCATCAGGCGGCTTTCTCGTCAGTGGATGAGAATCGGGTCATTGTGAATATTGGCGGCATGGGTAATATCAGCATTCTTTCTAACGAACGGACAGCAACCGGTTTTGATACGGGTCCCGGAAATGTACTCATGGATCACTGGTGTATGGAGCACCTGCAAACACCTTATGACAACAATGGGCAATGGGCCGCGTCAGTCGATTATGATCAGCCGCTGTTACAACAACTAATGGATCACGCCTTTTTTAAAGCGACTCCGCCGAAAAGTACAGGCAGAGAGTTGTTTAATATTGATTGGTTACATCACCAGCTCAAAACGTATTCAACTTTATCCGCTGCTATTATTCAATCCACTCTGTGTCAGCTTACGGTAGAATCCATCTGTCGTGAAATTGAACGACATGCGCCCGAAACTCAGGCGGTTTATCTGTGCGGTGGCGGTGCCCATAATCAGGAAATCCTGCGACGTATTGAATGTAGATTACCTGACTGTCAGATAGCAACAACGGATGTTTTAGGTGTGCCACCCGATTGGGTCGAGGCGGTTTGTTTCGCCTGGCTGGCAAAGCAGACTCTGCTGAAAGAGCCTGCCAATATGCCTGCCGTTACAGGCGCGGCAGGAAGAAGGATTCTGGGAGCAGTTTATCCTGCGTGACATGTGTTTAACCTAAATTCAGCAGCTGGACGCTTGTATTTCTCTATTGACTACAGAAATTAAGGCTTTGTCAGGCATCCTCAAATCACCTTTTGAATGAGTTGGTAGAACGTTCTGTGGTTTTCTAAAAAATTTCAGAGTCCTCCGCTGCGTTGCGCCATTTGCCAAGGGCTACGGCCATTGGCTGCATGACGCGCCTTGCTGAGAACGCTGAAACTTTCCAGAAAATCCACATCCAACTGCTGAATTTAGGTTTAACGCAGGAGTTCAGTGATCCTGGATATCAGAAGAGTCTGGGTTAATACACCTTCCATGTGGTTAGCGGTTACAGCTTCTATCAGGGCTATCACTGCGTCTTTGTGAAGCTGGAAACCTGCGACTATTAATGCGTCACTTATTTCGTCAATAGTACAGGTTTCAGACCAGTGTTTTTCTGTTAATGCTATCTTCACTTTCTGTTTGTTAACAAAGACTTCGCGGACGCAACTTTTACGAGGAGTTATAGTGAGGGGCTGTGGCAACGTATTATTAACATCTATTGGTTGCATCCAATTGATTAGCCCCGGCATTGTAAGTGGGGCATCTACAACCATTTTCTGGTCGGATTCATCCATAATAGAGTCGCTTTCTCTTTCTTCAGGTGTCATGTTCTCAGCCATCAAATTGATAACAATTTGTACAAGCTCATCTTGCGTGAATGATGAAATAGGCCTTCCATTCAAACGCTCCATGATTTGCTGGAGAGTGACGTGTCTTTCGGTGATTACTTCGCCTATTTGCCTTAACCAGTCTGGTATATTTTCAGTCGTGCTTTCAATGGGGTCTGGCTGCTGAGTGTTGTCAGCGTGTTGTGCTATTTGATTGGATCTTGATGCTATGTTTTTAAGCTCAGCATAAAGTTGCTCTAACTGATATTGCTCAAAAAATTCCAACTGGATGTGAACGATCTCCAATAAATCAGATACAGAAACACCTTGAAGTGAGAAGCCAATAATCGCTTCGATAGTGTACCGATCATTGTCTGTTATATTTTCAATGGTGTTACAGTCTTTAAGTAACCTGATTATCGCCTGAGTATAAATGTGTACATCCAGGTTCTTGTCAATAACATGATTTGTACTCTCTGGTGTGCTATCGGCCTTTTTGGGAGGTCTTTTCTCAGAACCATCATCGTCGTCATCGCGTCTACCACCGAAGATTCCGGAAAATAAAGCTCCGGGTGTTCGATAGTCCGAAGAGCTGCTGGTAAAAGAAGAGCGATCCTGAGATGGTGTATTACTGTTTTGATTATGGGGATTATTGTCTGCAGACGCACGAGCCTTGATTAATGATGGTGTTTTAATCTGCTCGATAATGCTTCCCGGGTTATTGAACAGGTATAGATTGACTCTATCGCAAACAGGAGCATGGCTGTCGAATACTTCAGGCTCAGTTATTGAAACATAACTACCTCTTTCAAATAGGGTTTTCAAAAAATAAATAGAAGGTAAGTAGTAATTAAATGAAGAATGACTACTTGCAAGAGAGCTGCTCGAAGAAAATGCACCTATCAACAGAGTCAGTACTATTAAAAATGATTTCATAGTGAGTTGTCTGATACTGAATTATCAATTTTTGTTCGATAAGATTAGCACTGAATAGAATTGTTGCCTGAATTAAATGCCATGCTGATTAATGCTGTTTTAAAACGGCAAGGAAATAGCAGCAAGGAAACAATAATAAGCCGGTCAGAGAACCGGCTTATTTGTCTTCGAACAATGATAATCAGAAATAACCAAACATCCCTAATGAAATAACAATGGTAAAAATCAGCAATACGCCAATAGGGCTTATTATCCGACCAGTACGAATGAAATCGCCACTGATCACCAGGCCTGTTGCATGAGCCAGAGCATTCGGTGGCGTGCTAATCGGTAGTGACATCCCCATTGATGCAGACAGGGCGACACAGATGACCATCAGGCTAAGACCACCCATAGCTTCGAAACTGCTGACGGACGTCGCAATGGATACGGCAATGGGCACCAAGAGATTGGCGGTTGCAGTATTCGACATAAAGGTTGCCATCACCATAGCAACCACCGACATCAGCAGCAGTACGACAACAGGGCCAAGGCTGTCAAAAGGAATGCTGTGCACAATCTCGCTGGCCAGTCCGCTTTTTTCCAGGGCGTAGCCAAGTGCAATACCACCGGCAATCAACCAGAGGACATCCCAGTTAATTTGTTTGATGTCGTTAGTATCAATAATGCCGGTAAGGGTAAATACGATAACGGGCAACATCGCGACAGTGTAGGAATTGACGCCATGCAGACTTGAAGTAATCCAGAGAAGAACTGTCGCAGTAATGGTGGCATACACAATCAGTGCTTTAGGTGTTTTTTCAAACCGGGAATCAATATTAACAGCCACCTCGCTGATATTGGTCGGGTAGAGTTTGCGCAGCAGACTCCAGGCAATAAAAATAAGCATCATGGCCATAGGAATGGCAAACAGCATCCATTCGCCGAAGGTAATCGCATATTCTCCGGTCAGGTAACGAAAGGCTATGGCGTTCGGAGGGGTGCCAATCGGTGTCCCGGTGCCGCCAATGTTGGCTGCAATAGGAACCGCCATGATCAACCCTTTTACCCCTCGGTCTTTTGAATCTACGCTGGCGAGAATAGGGGTCAGCAGAGTAAGCATCATGGCGGTAGTGGCAGTATTACTCATAAACATTGAGAACACGGCCGTAATGCCCATCAGAGCCAGCATGACTTTTTTATAATCATTGCCAATAGGCTTCAACAGAACGCGTGCAAGGTTAATATCCAGCCGGTACTTGGTCGCCGCAATGGCAATGAAAAAACCACCCAGAAAAAGAATAACAACAGGTGCGGCAAGACTACTGAGAATGGCCTTATAGCTTAATGTTGCCTCAGGGGTTAAGGCTTCTCTGAGAAAAAACGGGCTGGTGTCTGATGCGGTGACGGTCAGCAAACCGATGATCAAAAGCGAAGTCGCGTAAGCGGGTACCGCTTCAGACACCCAAAGCAGGGTGGCTAGCACGAAGATAGCAAACACTCTTTGTGCGGTAATGGTAATACCGTCTATAGGAAAACTCTCAAGAGAAAGGCTGAATAATATCAGAAAGATAATAGTAAACAGGCTGAGCTTAAGGATACGAGACATGATGATTATTAGTGATCTCAGATTTAATAATTTTGATGAAGCAATAGTGCATGATCTGATCTTGTTAAGCACTGCATTAAGTCAATGAAATCTCCGTCAAAAACGAGTAAGTACTAGAGTACTTTTTGAGACTCCTGGCTGGACGATTAGCCTTGGCCATGGTGACGAACTCTTGCAGAATCTGACATATCATCTGGATTGACCCCAATAATTCCTTGTTTGCAGATGTTTTTATGCGAATGCTGAGCGTTTTAATGAGAGTTATAAAAGTTACCCGATGTGTGACTTTTATCTCGTAGGTTGCCAATCCATGGCTTATGGGTTCTGTACACTCTCTGTACAGAATGACAGCTAGTAGAGGTTTTGTGCACTCTGCTGTCATCCCGTACAGGGACTGTACGGGATCCACGTGGCATGGATAGCCATGTTGAAATTAAAAGTCACACATCGGGTAAAAGTTGTAAAAAGTATCAATTTGTTTTTCATTCTGGCTCTTATTTTGGAGACCTCTTTCGCAGTTCCATCAGTAAAGACCAACATAGAAAAATTAACCAATAAAAAATCAGATAGTAATACCTGTAAAGTGAAAGCCCCCTAATCGTCTTCCAGTTTGATAATCCTCTGCATCAGTCCGTACCTGGTCAGCCCAGCCATTCTGTGGACAAACTGCCCGACCCTGAGGTAGATCAGCTGGTGGAGGATATGTTGCAGGCCATGCGCAGTAAGAAGAAAGGCGTGGGGATTTCAGCGAACCAGATTGGTTACCCGCTACAAATATGCATTGTCGGCAGTCCTATGTCAGCCCCACCCCCCCTCCTTACGAGGCTGTCGCAAAAGATGGCTTTGAACAAAAAATATCGACATTTTGTTTAGCATTTCATGCGCGCTTTGAGCGCATTGTCGGCTTGTCCCTTCGGGGCAAACCGACCTACGCATAGTGGGCGTTTGGAGGTGTGGTTACAGTTTGGGGGTCCAGGTTAGAGTTAAGAAACCACCACGTGATTCTCCTCTATAACCTTTTGATGTCTGGTATTCTTTATCCATAAGATTAATAACTTTCACTTCAGCTTTGAGTTGAGGCACAACCTGCATAGCCAGTCTGAGGTCGGCAGTAACAAACCCAGCGACGGATTCATTATTAGCAGCGTCGTCATAAGACTCCCCTTGAGCTCGAATAGTTCCACCTGCTGAAAATCTTCCGAAATTATGATCCAGATCCAGATTAAACAATCGCTTGGAACGTCGCTCAAGCTGTTTTCCAGTAGTACGGTTTTCAGGATTCAGAAAAGAAAGATTAGTATTGATATCCCAGCCAGCTAAATGAGTAGAGACTGATAATTCAACCCCCTGTATGCGAGCTTTATCCGTATTTTGAGGCTTATAGGTGCTGTCGAGAATAATCATGTCATCAATATCATTTTGATAGAATGACACAGACCAACTGGCAAATGAGTGGCTACCCTTGAATTCCAATTCCGCATTTTTTGCACTTTCGGGCTTTAGATCAGGGTTAGAGTAGCCGGGATAGTAAAGATCAAAAAACGTTGGAGCACGGAAGGCTGTGGCGTAAGAGCCGATAACCCGGATATCACTCGTTAATTGATACCCGTATGCAATATTTCCAGTGGTGTTTTCTCCATAGGCTTCATTCTTATCATATCGAGCTCCTAGTTGAAGATCACTACGTGAAAAAAATGTCAGATTTTGGGCAAATACACCGCCGTTATATCTTGAGTTCTCTTTATATTTTGTCTCTGTGGCTATTTTCTCTCGGTTATAATCAACACCTGTAGTAAGCAGTTGATTCTCTGACCATGCAATATCATTTAACCAAGCAGTCGACCAATTTTCAGACTCAGAATAACTACTTAGAACAGTACCTTTGTCGTCTTCGCTATAGCGTTGTATTTTTTCCTGACTAAAACTTAAATCTATCGATGTATCCCAAACTTCATTGATAGAGTTCTCTATAAAAGTACTTATATTAGTTAATTTAAAATCATTGAAAGGCTGAGCTATAGAGTCACCAAAAGTAGAATTATTATCATAGGCGGCTTTGCCTTCAGAGTAAGTAAAACGGACACCAGCTGTTATATTTTCACTGAAATCATTACTAATATTGGTTATGAGTGATTTATTTCGATACATATCATCATCACCATCTCGCCCAACCTTTGTCAGAGTATGATCATAACCTTTAGTTTCTTCCAAACTGGCACCAACATTAAAGCGAAGGCTATCAACCTGACCATTATAATTAACACCAAGCTCATTAGAATTATCTGAACCAATTCCTGCTTTCAACGTGAGTGAAGGTGTGCTATTACCTTTTCGAGTGAAAATTTGAACAACGCCACCAACCGCATCGGCTCCATATAAACTTGAACGTGGGCCACGAACAATTTCGATACGTTCTATTTGATCCAGATTCAAATATTGAAGAGGCGCTTCATTACCATTTGCGGAATTTAAACGATGCCCATCAAGTAAGACCAATGTCTGCGCTGTTTTAGTACCACGAAGGTATAGGCTACTTTTACTACCACGACCTCCCGAAAGCGGAGCCTGAAATCCGGGCGTTTTACTGAGAATTTCGCTAACACTCGTCGCCTGACTCCGCTCAATATCCTTCCGGGTAATCACCGTCACCGGTGCCAGCGTTTCATCCACCGTTTGGGCAGTTCGGGCAGCGGTAACCACTACCTCACCCAATTCATAAGCATCACTGGCCTGAGCCATGTTGATGGTTCCAGCCACTGCCATCGCGATAGCAAAGGCGACAGGGGTTTTGGCAAATACAGCCGATTGAGAAGCCATTCTTTTTTTACCTTGTGATGTGGTTCTATGATGGGTGTAGGTCGGTTTCCGGCGAAGCCAGAAGCCGACATAAACAACCAGACGGTTATTTCAATGTCGTTATGGCTCAGCAAACAAAGCATCCGGTTTCCCTGATTGCTCTCTTACGCTTTGAAGCTGCTGGCAGATGATGGCTGTCCCTTTGAGAATACGCGGCGCTAGTCGTGCAATATAATCACTGGGTACGCTAAATAGCTGCTTTTTTTTAACTGCGGTCATACTGGTCCACCGTTGCCAGTAATCCAGCATTGCTTCGCGGGTTTCCGGTGTGTCGCCACGAGGGTCAGAACTCAGAATGACATCAGGGTTCTCAGCGATCAGTTGCTCCATGCCAACCTTCACCGTTGGCCGGGCAACATCGGCATAAAGACTACGACCACCACAAACAGCAATGGCGTCAGTAATCACCTGACTGCCACCAACCGACATAAGAGGTTCTCGCCAGATTTCAAAAAATACCGACAGCTTTTCGTTGTGCTGATATTGTTTTTTTAATCCGGCAAGTTGTTCTGAAAAGTCATCGGCAGCCTTGTTCGCTGCTTGTTCTGTTCCGGCAATCTTGCCTAGTTGGCGAATCACACGATCAATGCCTGCAATAGTCTCAGCATTGATGTGGAATGTATTAACACCCAACTGTTCCAAATGTCGGGTCATCTGTTGAGAGTTTCCAGCACTCCAGATCACCACCAGCTGTGGCTTACGGGCAACAATGGCTTCTACATTGATATTGGGGTAACCACCCACTGTCGGCAGTTTTATTACTTCAGGAGGAAAGTCGCTGTATTCATCAACCGCTATCACCTGTTTGCCAGCACCTGCGGCAAAGAGCAGCTCGGTGGTACCGGGAGCAAGACTGATGATGGATGGCTTGTCACTGACGCACACCTCCCGACCGCTGTCGTCAACAACGCATCGTTGAGTTGCCTGTGTATTTATTGGCAACAGCCAGAATGCCAGCATGGCTGTAAAAAGATGAGATGAGAATTTTCTCATAATATCCCTGAGTCAATTAACTTGGTCTCAGGGCGGTATGCGGTGATTGATTGCTATTTCTATATCAATCAGGAGTCTTGTCCAACCGCCAGGTTACCCGCCCGGATTAAGCTTTCCATAGCACATTGTTCGCTATAAAAAACCATGGTCGCTTTATAAAGGCAGGTCTCCTGACTCTGGCTTCAACGCTTTTGTTCGCCCTTCCCGGATGTGCCCAGTGGGTGTTTTTGAACAAAAACTCGTCCATTACAGTTGCGGGTACAGTCAGGGCTTTTCACCCTGTTCCCTCATGAATTGCACGGAAAAATGCAAGTTCTATGTCGTCTATGTGTTAATTTAGAACGATTCCCCTATAAAGTGCGGACATCTTAACGGAACAATATTCTTATAGCACCAGAAAATTTGACATTGTTTTCAAATTTTTTGTTTTGGCGAAGGTTGCCATAAGACTTCACCCTCATCATTTCGAGCGCAGTGACGTCCAAGTACATAGAGTAAATCTGAAAGGCGGTTCACATAAGCCAGTAGTGGCGCATTAACGGTTTCACCTGCATCTTGAACTGCAAAAATGCTTCGCTCTGCACGACGGGCAACGGTTCTTGCCATATGCGTATAGCAGGCGGCATGACCACCACCAGGCAGTGTAAAGTTTTTTAATGGCGGCAAGGGTTCATTAAGTTCATCAATCAATTGCTCTAGCGCTGTCGTGTGATCTTCGGTAATGATTTGATGACCGGGCATGGCCAACTCACCACCCACATCAAACAGCCTGTGCTGAATTTCTTTGACGGCATCGAACTGTGCTTCAGTCAGATCTTCTGACTGGGCAAGAGCATGAATCATCATCCCCATCCAGCTGTTCAGTTCATCTACAGTGCCTATAGCATGGATACGCGGATGGTTTTTAGGCAAAGGCTCTCCGGTACCAATCCGGGTGGTGCCTTTATCTCCGGTGCGTGTATAAATGCGGGTCAGCCGGTAGCCTTTTCTCTCTGACTCTTTTTTTTCTGACATGGTACAGACTCAATATTCGGGCAGTCTGGCGAGACTATCAGGGTAACAAGGCAGATTCCAACAGCATTTTCGTTTTTAGTAAGGTCGTTTGCCATTAGTCAGAAGCGCAGTCAGGAGTCTGTAATTCGTGTTATTGAAATAAGGGCTTAAATGAAAATCATTAAGACTCTGATAACGACGCAATATGCTGTTATCTCTGTGTTCTCGTTCTTGAACGGCCTTGATAAAAGCTGCCTTGATATAGTTTTTCTGGGTTAGCACATCTTCAGAGTATGGGGTTAACCTGGGCTCTGCCATGATAGTTTGCAGGCGTTTTTTGAGAAGCTCTTTTGAAACGTTTAAATCCTGTTCCAGATAAGGATTCAAAGGGCTGTCTGCTAAATTGTAGATCGTTACTCTCGACCAATCATTAGGCCTGTTTCTATCGAGCAATGCCAAAAAACGGCCTTGTTCTGGCTCAATAACCATATCAATAACAGGGTCACGTCTTGATATCTGCCTGCTGCCACTGAAAGCGTCAGGGCTGTTTTTCAAGTCCCAGAATACCAGATCGTAAGTCTCCTTATCTCTTCTGAATAACAGGGCAGCTTTGTTACCTTTATCATAAAATGCTGCTTTCTCTATATTCCGGTCTTCTGCGACAGAGCCCAGATGTTCAGGTGCATGATCTTGCGTTTGCCTGTCCGACTGACATTCAGGTATCAGCTGAAACGCATGGATAGTTTTCCCTAAAACTGTTTCTGTTTGCAATATAGAGGGTCGACAACCTGGCTGAAGCTTATGGAACCTTAGGTTATGGCTGTTTGAGTGAGTGTAGAGGTCACTTGACTCCAAAGAAGCTTCAGGTAGACCGCTGTCGCTTAGTTTTCTGACGGAAATGTCTCGCTTTCCTGTTGAGTGAAGCAGATCGAAGGCAACATATTTCTTGGATAGAGGCATTATAAGCCCTTTGATTTGCCCGTTTAATGGAATGACCTGTTCATTGGCGACCAGTGTGTTACCGGATTGATGATACACCCGAACCCCTCGGTCTAATTGCTCAATAGCTTCAGCTCCTGAGACGAACACCAGTCTCCGGGATGAATCCACAAGCTCGCCAGCCGCCGCCTGCCACTCCCCACCATTGGCTGAAGAAATTGCCTCCAAACCTGACCCAGAGCCTTCATAATCAACAGCTTGAATCGTGTCAGATACCGTCTGATTAGTAGTTAACACCCAATCATCAAGACGATTTAGCGAATACGATGTTTTCTGAATTTCCCATGTTTTAAAGTGATGCGAGCCAGTTGCTATATTCGCTATATTTGCAAGAAGTAGAGATTTCTGGGGGTTAAAATCAATGCTGGTAATTTCATATTGACCGGAAGGCAAAAGCGCTGGAATCTCCAGAATAATGCTTAGGGCTAAAGCACCATTTTCGGATTCACTCAAATCACAAAACTTAATCCGATCTTCTGATGCAACAATGAGCAGCCAGCCTTTTTCAGCAAGGCCTGAAAATTGCCAGAGTTCTGAGCCTTCTTTTGCAGCATAGGGGATCAATTTGTAATCTTTTAACCACATATCCAGATCTGAGGATGAATGATGGGTGGACCAGTTTAATGACTTGTAGTTAATTGGATACCGTATGTGCACTTTCCCATCCACGGACAGGGTCACAAAATGACCGGATAAAAACGCTATCATGAATATCGGATCACTCATAGCATGGTAACTATGAACAGTAATAGATTCACTCCTGCTGGGAACTGGCGTGGCCTTTGAATAAAAGGCCATCATAAGCAGAAGAGTTGTGATGACTGAGAATACCCGGTAATTCATCATTTTCTCTCCTGCCCGGTGTATGAGGGATTCTGAAAACTCAACTCGCTACTGGCGTGGGCATTAATTTGGTTATAAATTATTTCATGTGTCTGGTCAGAAGCTGCTTTGATCAGTTTATTGATCGTTCTTTTGCTTTTTTTCCTCAGTTTTTTTTGTTGGCGGGCGAGGTTATCGGTCGCTTTTAACAAATATGCCGGTGCTTTTTCCGAAGTATCCGACGTAAGTTCTGTATTCTGTGACTCAGGTGTCATGAACTCTCTCTCGTGGAAAGATGACGAATCAACCAGCTGCCTGAGTGACCATAAGTAGATATGATCATTAGTAGTGACTGCTATTAGGCCACTGTCACTGAGAGCAACGTTGTCTGCCGGTTCATCGAGCAAAGATATCCATCTGGCCTGAGCTGTTCTATTCGGCTGATGCGATTTTAACTGGTAGAAGATATCAATACCCTGATCGTAGATAGCCAGAAACTGACTTTTGTTTCGGTCAAAGACTATGTTACGAATCGGTTGGTTGATATGAGAATAACTGGCAATGGTACGAATGGTATTCTGATCAACGATTTCAATCACCCTGAGTTCAGAGTGTTGTTGTATAACCACAATGTTTTGGCTTGGGTGTACAGCGTGATAAAACGGCTCTTTAATCACTGGAGTCAGAACACTTCTTCCAAAATTTGTATCAGGCGTATTGATGCGATTCAGATCCCACAAATACAACGCTCTGTCATACCCCTGTTCGGTTAGGGGTGTCGTTAAATTACTTTGGGCAATGGTGCTTCCATCAAGTAGTAACAGATCACCGCGCATTATCGCCGCACTGTTAATTTTTAAGTCATCATCTAAACTGCTGGTTATTTCATGGTTGTTGAAGCTTAGCGTTCTACCAGACTCCCTGAGATTATAGATTGTTCTTCTAAAGACATCAGAGCCACACAACGTGTATAAGTGGTTTGACTGATCCGGGGCAAAATGACTGGTCACATCATGAGCCTTGCTACACCCGGAGAATCTGACATTGATGGCGCTGACACCCCTCCCACTGGACTTAAAAGAAACAATTTTATGCATGGGTGAATCATTTCCATGCGCTATATCAGGGTACCGGAATAGTAAAAAGCGCCCGTCGGGACTGAACTCAACCTGTTGCGAAGGCCCGAAGTCATTGACCGCATCGTAACAGTGTGTTCGATCTCTGCCTGCCTGATGATTTTTAAGCACACAAAGCACCGAATGGTTAGTGTTTGTCGCAAGCGCCAAAGCGTTTTGGTGATGATTAAACACAGCTTGCGTTATAGCAATATCAGAGACAGACTCGATATTTCCCGAGGAGTGATAAGGTTGCCTTAAGGGTACCTTTATGACTTCATCTTTTTGAACGGCTAATGAATCCTGACTGTTGTTGTTCTCGATGATAAATGTTTCGATAGTCTGGTCAGAAAACACGACTACTATTTTTTCGCTATCCAGCTCAGTAGCTGCTTGAAAGTGAATTGAGACCACGGATGAAGAACGGTTGCTTTCATGACTGACTTCATGCAAAGGTGCAATTCGAAAGAATGGGGATGAATAAGCCGTTCTGTATATGAAACTTTGCAGAAGCAAGAGGCAAAAAAATGCAATGGGTAGCGGCGTCTTTACAAAAGGAGTAATTGCTGTAGATCGAAGCAATCTGAAATAAGGGGGCTTTTGACTACAGAGCTTTTGATGATCGAGATTATACGACAAATGGCAACCGTTTTCGGAGCTATGTGCCGAAGAATCGGGATTACTATTATGAAGCGGTATCATCTCAAAACTCCAACACCTGATTGCTGGCATAGACCAGGACACCTTGCGAGGTATTCCTGAAAATTCTAACCAGGACAACTGCTCAATTTTTATTAAATTTATCTGCGGAAGAGTTTAGTTCACACCACTGGTTATCGCTCAATAAAACCCTGAATCAACTCTGAAGACACGCACTCCCTGTGCTATCTGTTAAGATAGGCCAACATATTTATGGTTTCAGTTCTTGCGCATGAATCGTTTTTTCTATTCAATCTTGCTCTATTTGCTTTCTCCTCTAATCATTGGGCGTTTGTTCATGCGTGCTCGCAAGGTGCCCGCCTACGGTTTGCGTAAGGCTGAACGCTTCGGTTTTATCGACTGGACGGCTTCTGCAAAACCAGTGATCTGGGTCCATTCTGTGTCGGTAGGAGAAACCATTGCCAGTGCTCCGATGGTTCGCGCATTGAAAGAACAATACCCGGACCATCAAATTTTGATTACCACAATGACACCCACCGGCTCAGAACAGGTAAGAAAAATACATGAGGAGTCGGTAGCTCATGTTTACGCGCCCTACGATTTACCCGATGCAGCTAACCGTTTTATCAATACCGTGTCGCCGGACATTGCCATCATTATCGATACCGAACTCTGGCCAAATACCATTGCTGCCTGCCATCAGAGAAATATTCCGGTTATTCTGGCCAACGCCAGACTGTCTGAACGATCAGCCAAAGGTTATGGGCGACTGGGGCAGCTTACCCGCAAGATGCTTGAGCAGATTTCGGTTGTTGCAGCCCAGAGTAAAGAGGACGGGCAACGATTCATTCGGCTGGGCTTACCCGCGTCACACCTTTCTGTCACTGGCAGCATTAAGTTTGATCTCAGTGTATCTCCGGAGATAATTACCGCCGGTAAAGCACTTCGTCAACGCTGGCAAAAAGGTATGGGTACCGATATTCGTTTGTTGATAGCAGCCAGTACCCATGACGGAGAAGATCAGCAGATTCTGGATGCCTTTAAAAATATTTACACACAAGACGACAGAGTTCGATTATTGCTGGTTCCTCGACACCCCGAGCGCTTTGATGCCGTATTCTCATTAATTCAGAAAAACAATCTTTCAGTCATTAGGCACAGTCTTGAATCGACTACTGACGATCACACACGTGTTATTCTGGGCGACACCATGGGCGAGATGATGAAGCTGTTTGCAGCATCCGATATTGCCTTTGTCGGGGGCAGTCTGGTGGCTACCGGCGGTCATAATATGCTGGAGCCTGCAGCTCTGGGTCTGCCTGTTTTGTCTGGCCCATATGTATTTAATTTTGCGGAGATTAGTCATTCTCTTGAAAACGCCGGTGGCTTGAAACGGGTAGAAAACAAGGAAGAGCTTGCAAGCTCAGTATTGGAAATCTTGCAGGATGACAGAGTCAGTTCAGAAATGGGGAAGCGGGCAGAGCAATTTGTCAGATCAAACCGGGGGGCTTTGCAAAAAACACTCAATATTATTGCTCAGTTCATTCCAAAATGAACAACGCCCGTGACCACAAAAACAGCTCCCACAGGAGCTGTTTGTATCAACGCTTTTGATTACTTAGAGCGGCACTCGGCAGGCACTGACAGTTCTTCTCCCGGTTTTTTGGTCATCCAGTTGTTCAGGTCTGTCAGGTCTTTCTCAGACAGGGTGCCAGCAACCTGCTTCAGCTTCAGAGTATTGACGATGTAATCATAACGGGTATTCAGGTAGTCACTGGTAGCGCCAAACAGTTTCTGCTGGGCGTTCAAGACATCGGTGATGTTGCGAGTTCCTACGTCATAACCACTCTGTGTGGCCTTCAGGGCACTTTCTGAAGAAGTGATTCCCTGACAGCGGGCACTGACCCGTTCTACGTCAGAGTTAACGGTCCGGTAAAGATTACGGGTATTGGAGTTGATCATGCGCAGGTTCTGATCATAAGTTTGTTGCGCTTGTTCCAGTTGATATGATGCCTGACGGACCTGAGAGCTGGTAGTGCCACCGGAGAATATGGGCAGGTTGAATTGCAAGCCGATTTGAGCACCGGCTGTATCCTCCCTGAAAGCCTGGTCGGTGTTGTTCGCACTATAACCAGCTGTTGCTGTAAGGGTTGGCAAATGCTGAGCTTTACTGGCCCGAACCGCCTGTTCAGAAGCATCCAGGCCTTTGCGAGCCGCTTCCAGAGACAGGTTGCGTTCTACGGCCCGGCTTACCCAGTCATCACTGTTTGCTGGTACCGGAGCATTAACCGGCATGGTTTTCTCCAGTTTTGCAATATCAGTGACATCGTGATCAACAATTGTGCGCAAACCTTCATAGGCGACAGAGACTGAATTCTGCCCCAGAATTCGGGTTACACGAGCGTTGTCGTAGGCAGCCTGAGCTTCCAGTACATCGGTCTCTGCAATCAAACCAACATTGTAACGCTCACGGGCCTGATCCAGTTGTTGTTTAACGGCTTTTTCCTGAGCAAGTGCTGTGGTTAGGCTGTCTTCTGCACGTAGTACATTAAAGTACGCCTCAGAAACACGCAGAATCAGCTGTTGCTGTTCATTATCATAAACTGCCTGAGCTTGAGCAAACTGAGCTTCAGCCTGATCTGTGCCATACCAGCTGTTCATGTTCAGCAAAGGCTGAGTTAATGTGGCACCCCAGCCGTTGGTTTTATAGCTGTCTGCACCATTGGGTTTTGACGGGTTGTTATACGTGGCATTTGCCGTCAGATTGACTGAGGGTAACAACCTTGCCTTACTTTGTGGCAGGATTTCCTGAGAGGCCTTCATAGACGCTTTGGCAGCTGCCAGCTGTGCATCGTTTTGTTGCGCCAGCTGATAGACTTCCAGGAGATTATATTCCGTTTCTGCAGCCTGCACATTCAGGACAGCACCTGTCAGAGCTGCCAGCAAAAAGCCTTTACGTCTATTTAATGACATATTACGAAATCCTTGGTATTTGATTCGCAGGTTAACCTGCTGTAGGTAGGAGAAGGCTAACTATGAACAAATTTTTAGACAAAAGAATCTACACTACTTTACACAGTGCATAAAGCGACCACCTGAAAACTTTGCCTCAAGTCATTCAGTCAGAATGTTTTGGTTGTTAATATACAGCGCTTTATGGCTTGATTATTCTGTTCAATATGACTCCACGTAGCCGGAAGCCAGACTACAAAGTTAATCTTATTCGCCAGCATCAATTGTGTGAGCGCAATTTTCTGCAACTAATGCAATTGCTACCTGATCTGCGGACAAAAGATGAAATGAGCATGGCTGTGGCATTTATACCTGAGCAGATTGCCAGTATTCACTTTGAGGTAAAGCAACGGGCAGTTTACACCACCCACCTGCGCATTTATTGTCAGGCAGAATGGGGAAACTGGTTATCGTTGCCGGAGCTTGAAGTGCGTCTTTATCACGATGTGGAAATGGCTGAAGTTATTTTCAGCAAAACATCTGAACGTCTCGATCCTCTTTATAAATATCCTAATCCAAAGATGTACCTGCCCAATGAGAAAGAACAGTGGAACCAGTTTCTGGCTGAGCTGCTGGATTATTGCTTGCAGGGCGGTATGACAACGGACCCTATTCCCTCAAGTTTCAGTCCCTGAACCCCGGGCAAGGAACCAATATGGACACTCATAAAATACGGATTATTCAAATATCCGACACTCACCTATTCACTGATACCGACGGGCGACTGATGGGCGTCAGAACCAGAGACTCATTGAATGCCATTCTTCAGCGGATTAAGCGGGATTATGACGATTTGGATGCCCTGCTGATCACCGGAGACCTCTCTCAGGATGGCAGTTCATCTTCATACAAAGCCCTCAAAGACGCACTTTCAGGGTTTAATGCTCCCTGTTATTGGGTCAGTGGCAATCACGATGAACCAGAGTTGATGCATAATGTCTTTCCGGAAGCCATGGTTAAACGGGTATCTCTGGGGCAATGGCAGGTTTTACTGCTGGATTCCCGACTTGCCGGCTCGGGCGAGGGTTATCTGAACACCAGCGAGCTCGACATTCTGGAGAAACATCTCCATACAAACCCCGATCAGCACTCAGTTATTGCCTTTCATCACCAACCGGCATCCATTGATAGTGGCTGGATGGACAAAATAGGCCTGCAAAATCCTGATCATCTGAAAGATATAATCACTAAATATCAGCAGGTTAAATGTATTATTCATGGTCATGTACACCAGGAGCGCAGTTACTTGTTTGCCGGGGTGCCGGTGTACGCTACACCATCGACCTGCCTACAATTTGAGCCTCACTCCGAGGATTTCAAGGCGTCCCTCAGCTTACCGGGCTTCAGAGTCATGGATTTATATCCAGATGGCACTTTAGATACCAGCGTGATCAGGCTTGAAGACTATGCTCTGGAGGTGGATTTGACTGCAAATGGCTACTGATAATTAATATCTCAATCCATATCAGAATTTCTTATAAAAAGGATGTTCAACTATGTCCTAGATTTATTGTTATAGGCAGTAATAAAGGATGTAGATTATGGCTAGGGAAAGGTCAGTGCAGTACGATGACCAGGATCAGTACTATTGGGATAGCAGCCACGAACTGAGAAAAGCCCAGTCAGTTAAAGATCGCTGTAAAAAACGCAAGAAATCTTCCATACGCCGTGGCATCGAAGATTATTTCGATCACAACAAGCGGCGCAGGAATATTGCTGACAACTACGATGATTTCGATGACTGGGACGATCTGGATAGCTTTGACGAAAAAAGCATCCAATAACCCGAAATACCTCACTACTGTCCGGTTAAGCATACCCGAACTCCAGAAGCCTCTGATTCTGGAGCAAGCTGTCTTCGTTTTTCTCCGGCCGATCACTGAAGGATAACTCCAGCAATGAGCGACGACTGGTGTAAATTGAGGCTGATTTTTCGGGTTATTTGCTGTAACGACAACGGGCAGTGTGTTGTGATTTGGGTAAGCCGAAATAACAAGTAAGCGATCATTGCCGTCAGAACCTGAATTTTCACGGTGTTCTCACTTCGGCCAATAAACCGTTTGATCTTCAGATTCTGTTACATGGTAATGATGACGATTGCAGTCGTTGAAATTTTCAATCTGCAATAAATTGGTCTGAAAACTATTACCGCTGATTCACTGATTCAACCAGGTCGACCCTTCAGTCGTTTTACTCTGGTCTGGATTAATACTATCAAGAGGAAATCCTATTGACTCTGGAATATTCAGCAAAGAAAAATGTTGTTCGACTGCTTCAAGGTAAAATGGAAAGGCGTTTAATGTGCATCTCGACGAATCTGTAGAGCTGATTTGCAGTTCCCGCAATATTGATTCCATGATAGGGTGTCCGGGTTTATCTACGGCCATTAAGCCATTCTCTGAGTGATAAACCTCACTGATCTTCCTCCTGTAGCAGAGAAAACCATCCACGCTTTGCAGTTCTCCAATAGGCTGCTTGAGTTCCATATCACAATCCAGGAATATGCACCCTGATTTAGAAGAGGATGGATTGTCAGAAAACAGTTTTCCTGCCAGATTCATTGCCATAAAACGCGGTGTGTCAATCTGAGAGGCGTTTTTTAGCAAATGCACTGCTTCTTTGATCGTAAGATTCTCTCCCTTTGCCTGAGTTATTTCTGCTAAATTACCGAACTCGGCATCCCCCCTGCGCTCCAGTTCATTAATTAACTCAGGCGTTACTTCAAAATTCATATCACCCAGATCAAGATCATAAAAATTGATCAGCCTGAGGTTAGGGTGTTCTGAGCAGAGCTTGGAAAAAATATCCCGATTTTCCTGGCTAAGGTGCATGCCATTGGTGAGTAGCCCGACTTCCCGGTGCTTTTCTATCGTACAAGCCTTTTTGATGTTACTTATGTAGAGATCAGGAATAGTCATTCCCTGCCCTTTGATATTGAACCATTGAAACAGCAAAGGAGTATCTTCACCAATGATCTTAATGGGGAATTGTTTATCTCCTACAGCAACAGAACTACTGCTATACAGGTCTGTGTTCTCAAGCTCTTTTTCGATTTTTTCCGATAGATCAGTTAATGATAAATCTTGCTGCTCAGTTAATACTTTATTAATCACATGAATAGTGGCTTCTTGTTTTGAGAGATCTTTTTGATAGAGGCTGGCCGCTTGCTGGGACAGGCTTTGCTTTGCGATATTGACAGTGATGTCTGTTACGTCTATAGGGATAATGGTTCTTGATGATAAGGCGTTCGCATAGGCATTGAAGGCAAAAAACTCATTGCTCTCTCCTGGCGGCAAATAGGTTTCAGGTGAATTGAATACATCATAAAGAGTAACAAGGCGCTTGTCTTCGGTAAGACCCAATGGTTCAGATTTATCTTCTATTTTAGAAAGATCACGAAGGATTGAAAGAGTATCCAGTTTTAAATCAGACGTTTGCATTCTTAGCCCTATCCGTATGGAAGATTATTATTAATTGAAGTTGATTCCTGTATTTATACAAGTGGCATAATTCAGGGCGATTGATGGTTTTGCTTATAGCGACTGCAATGCGTAAAGAATATTATCCGGTCAAGATTCCAGATAAGTCTCCGGGATATAATCATAAGCATGGTTTTTTCCGGACAGCTTTTTATGTATCAGTTATTACCCGAAAAGTTATACACCGCTGAGCAGGTTCGGCAGCTCGATTCTATTGCGATCAATGCGTTTGGTATTCCCGGTTTTGAGTTGATGAATCGGGCCGCCAAAGCCACATTTGATACTATTTGTATGAAGTGGTCGAACCTGAGCGCCATGCAGGTTTTCTGTGGTGCAGGCAATAATGCTGGTGATGGTTATCTGGTTGCAGCACTGGCTCAGCAAAAAAATATCGATGTATCAGTTATTACTCTGAAAGACCCTGAACAACTGACCGGCGATGCGCTTCAGGCATGGCAACATTGCTGTGCAGCCGGAGTGCCGATTGCCTCATTTGATGACAGCACTGAGATATCCGCTGAATTGGTGGTGGATGCCATGCTGGGTACCGGGTTATCTGGCGAAGTACGTGGGCCATATCAGCAGGCCATCCGGTTAATTAATCAATCAGCAGCCGCTTGTTGTGCGGTCGATATTCCTTCCGGGCTTTGTGCAGATACCGGTATGCCTTTGGGCGACGGTATCAAGGCCAATCTAACGGTTAGCTTTATTGGGCTGAAGCAGGGACTGCTCACCGGGATGGGGAAACATTATTGTGGAGAACTTCATTTTGATGACCTCAACATTCCCAAAGCCGTTTATGAAAAAGTCTCTGCTTCTTGTCAGCGTATTCATTCCGGTTTCTTGAAAAATAGTATTGCTCCCAGATCACAGATCGCTCATAAAGGGGATAGCGGTCATGTTTTGCTGATTGGTGGTAATTACGGAATGCCCGGTGCGATTATTATGGCTGCCGAAGCGGCGATTCATTGCGGCGCCGGAAAGGTGACCGTAGCAACACGCAAAGAGCATCTTTCAGCCTTGGCTATACGTTGCCCTGAAATCATGGCGCAGGGTATTGAAAGCAAAGAAACCATACAGGCTTTGCTTCAGGATAAAAATGCCGTGGTCATCGGGCCGGGACTTGGACAAGATCAATGGGCATTTACCCTGTTGTGTGAAGCTTTGGCAACGGATGCTTCACTGGTTCTGGATGCTGATGCACTCAACCTGTTATCGCAATATCCGCAATTGCACCGAAAGCAAAACTGCCCGATGATTCTGACACCTCATCCTGGTGAAGCAGCCCGATTGCTGCAAACAGACATTGATGATATTCAGAGAGATCGTTTTATCACGATAGTTAAGTGTGTAGAACGGTATAATGCTGTCACTCTGCTTAAAGGTGCTGGCACATTAATCAGTGATGGCTCACAAATGTCGCTCTGCTCCGCAGGTAATCCGGGAATGGCTGTTGCTGGTATGGGGGATATATTAAGTGGTGTGTTAGGTGCACTGTTGGCTCAGGGAATAGAACCGCTAAAAGCAACGCAGCTGGCGTGCTGGCTTCACTCCAGTGCCGCTGATGATATTGTTGCTAAACAGGGTGAAATTGGTCTTCTGGCCTCTGAACTGATACCAATGATCAGAACAAAAATGAACAGATTGAATAACTGACTTATATGCACAACAAGCTGGAACTGTTAATTAATAATGAGCAGGAAATGGTCACTCTGGGAGCGCATCTGGCAAAAGCCTGTGCGGGTTCCGGTGTGGTTTTTCTGCATGGGGATCTGGGCGCAGGCAAAACCACCTTTTGCCGTGGAGTTCTAAGGCATCTCGGTCATCAGGGGGCGGTTAAAAGCCCAACTTACACCCTGGTTGAACCCTATGATGTTGGTGGGCAAAAAGTCTATCACTTTGATTTGTACCGCTTGGCAGACCCTGAAGAACTGGAATTTATTGGGGGGCGTGACTACTTCAGTGAAGGTGGTCTCTGTCTGGTCGAATGGCCTTCCAGGGGACAAGGTGAATTACCCAAAGCTGATCTGGAAATCACCCTTGATTACAACCTGCCGGGGCGCCGGGCCACCATCATTGCTGGTACGGAATCAGGACAACACATACTAAAGAGCATGAGAAAACAACAGGAGGACGGATGCCGCTGACGTCAGGGAAGATTCAACACCTGTTAAAAAACATTGGGAGAATCACAGATTCATCAGTCAACGTAGCGCCACCTCGCTCACCTGTCCGTCGGCAGGTGACCAAGGCATTGGGCTATATGTTGATGGGGGCTTCAATTGCCAGAACTGGGTTGGCTGTGGCCGCTGACAAAGTACTAAACGGAGTTCGCCTTTGGCGTTCTCCCGATAAAACCCGTCTGGTATTTGATGTTTCAGGCAGTGTTAAACACTCCGAGCTGACATTGAGTCACCCTGAGCGACTGGTTATTGATGTTGCGGATGCCCGCCTGAATACATCTTTTTCCAGCTTGCCCATTAAAAACACGCCCATTAAAAAAATCCGCCACGGTATTCGTAATGGTAATGATTTACGGCTGGTGCTGGATCTTAGCTCGAAAGTGACCAGTAAGAGCTTCCTGCTAAAACCCAATTCGACCTACGGCCATCGTCTGGTGGTTGATCTGTTTGATAAAACATCCACAAAAAAACCGGTCGCTCAACCCAGGCCTAAGGGGTTGCGTGAGATCGTTATTGCCATTGATGCCGGACACGGCGGTGAAGATCCGGGCGCCATCGCCTATGGTGGTGGCTATGAAAAAAACGTCACGCTTGCTATCTCCAAACGTCTGGCTGATTTGATTAACAAGGAACGGGGTTTCAAGGCGGTGCTGGTTCGTACTGGTGATTATTACATTGACCTACGCCGTCGAACCCGAATTGCCAGAGACAATAATGCTGACCTGTTTGTCTCCATTCATGCCGATGCTTTTCGTGATCGCCGGGCAAATGGCGCATCGGTTTATGCGTTATCACGCCGTGGTGCGACCTCAGAAACCGCTCGCTGGCTAGCTCAGAAAGAAAATGCCTCCGATCAGATTGGTGGTGAAAACGGTATTTCTCTCAACGATAAAGATGATGTGCTAGCCGGTGTGTTGCTGGACTTGTCCATGACATCCACTCTGTCATCCAGCCTTGAAGTAGGTGACAAAGTTCTGAGAAATATGGGCACCATAAACCGTCTCCATAAAAAACACGTGGAACAGGCAGCATTTGCCGTATTGAAGTCGCCAGATATTCCCTCAATTCTGGTGGAAACCGGGTTTATCTCAAACCCTTCTGAAGCCAAAAAACTGAAAAGCAGTCGCCATCAGCGCGATATGGCGAAAGCCATTTTTAAAGGTATTAAATACTGGTTTCACCAGAAACCACCACCAGACACACTGGTGGCCAGTTGGAAGAACAGGGGTACGTTAAATTCCCGGCCTGATCGCTATGTGATTCAGGCCGGAGATACGCTGTCTGAAATTGCTAACCAGTTTGACATCAGTACCAGTCAACTAAAAAAAGCCAATAAACTCAGCAGTGCCAATAGTATCCGGGTAGGGCAGATACTGAAGATCCCCAATTAAAACACGCCATTAAACTGTGAATCCATGGTTGGATAATACCGGGCGTGTTTTAAAAAGGGCGCAATCGCCTTGAGCTTGCACAAATCATAAGGATTGCAGAGAATGGCGAAAGCCATTTTCTGTACTTTTAAAACGCACTGCCTCTCGCCTCAAGAAGCGTGCGTAACCATCGGTGCGTTTTAATATGAAACCTATTCGTCTTCTTGATAATCGCCTTGCCAACCAGATTGCCGCGGGTGAAGTGGTCGAACGACCGGCGTCGGTGGTCAAGGAATTACTGGAAAACAGTCTGGATGCTGGTGCTAAACGCCTAACGGTTGAAATTGAATCCGGTGGTGTAAAACTGATTCGCATACGGGATGATGGTCATGGCATTCCTCAAGATGATCTGGCACTGGCATTATCTCGCCATGCCACCAGTAAAATTTCTGAACTGGAAGATCTGGAAGGTGTTGCCACTCTTGGCTTTCGTGGCGAAGCTCTGGCTTCCATCAGTTCTGTATCAAGGCTGACCCTCTCATCAAATACAGAAGGACAGGAATCCGGCTGGCAAGCCCGGGTCGAAGGTCGTGATATGGCGGCTCAGGTCATGCCTGCACCACACCCGATTGGCACGACCATTGAGGTGAAAGATCTGTTCTTCAACACCCCCGCCCGACGTAAATTCCTGCGTACCGAGAAAACCGAGTTCTCTCATCTGGAGGAAGTAGTCAAACGGCTGGCTCTGTCCCGTTTTGATGTAGGTTTCACGCTGCGACACAACCAGCGCAGTATTCATCAGCTACGTCCGGCTCAGACTCAGGCAGAAAAGGATCGTCGTGTGGCTGCGCTCTGTAGTCCGAAGTTCATCGAAAATGCTGTTATTATTGATATTGAAGCTTCTGGTCTGAAATTATCTGGCTGGGTTGGATTACCGACCTTCTCCCGTTCCAGTGCTGATTTACAGTACTTCTTTGTCAATGGTCGTGTTATTCGGGACAAGCTGGTGGCGCATGCCGTCCGTCAGGCTTATCGGGATGTGCTTTATAATGGACGGCATCCGACGTTTGTCTTATATCTTGAGCTTGACCCGGCTCAGGTAGATGTCAATGTTCATCCAACCAAGCATGAAGTTCGTTTCCGGGATGGGCGCACGGTGCATAACTTTCTGTTCAGTACACTGAATCGCGCATTAGGTGAAGTGCGACCAGAGGATCAGCTACCGCCCACGGCACTGTCAACGACACCTGTCGAACGGGCAACCGGCATTGAAGGCGGTGAGTTTAAGGGGCAGGAAAACATTAGCCTGTCGCCTACACCCCGGGAGTCAGTCTCTTCTTTTTCCGGTGGTTCTGGTAGTAGTTTTGGTGGCAGTTCACGCCCTGTTTCGGCGAATGCCCCTTTGCAGCCCGGTCAGGCTAAACGACAGATTCAGGCGTATTCTGAACTCTATTCTGCCGTAGCGGATTCTGTGGAAAGTCCTCCAGCAATCGCGGTGGGTGAAATGCCTCCAGCACCCTATATCCAAAAACAGACTTTACCGGATGAGCAGGCATCTCTTTCGCCACCGCTTGGTTTCGCAGTGGCACAACTGAAAGGCATTTATATTCTTTCCGAAAATGAACAGGGCATGGTACTGGTGGATATGCATGCAGCGCATGAGCGCATCACTTATGAAAGAATGAAGCAGTCCTACCAGGCTGAAGGCATCAAAGCACAACCATTGCTGATGCCAAAGTCTATTGCCGTCAGTGATCGTGAAGCTAATTGTGCAGAAGAAAACAGTCAATACTTCGAGCGACTGGGTTTAACACTGGAACGGATGGGGCCAGAAACTCTGCTGGTGCGGCAGGTGCCAGTTATGTTGCAAAAAGCCGATGTGGAAAAACTGGTACGCGATGTTCTGGGAGATTTGATGCAGCACGGTGCTAGTGATCGAATCGAAGCACATATTAACGAAATTCTGGCAACCATGGCCTGCCATGGGTCCGTCAGAGCCAACCGAAAACTGACTATCGAAGAAATGAATGCATTACTCAGAGACATGGAGCAAACCGAGCGCAGCGGCCAATGCAATCACGGAAGACCCACCTGGACTATGCTGACTCTGGATCAATTAGATAAACTCTTCATGCGCGGTCAGTAGGTCGGCTTCTCCCGAAGGGAGATACCCATAGAGGACAGGATCCGACAATCAGCATGCAGAGCTACGGAGCTTGATTGATTTTATTGTTTTCCCATCATCATGATTGTGTAAAAATCCCCCCCTGTTTGAGCCTCAGCGAGACAAACACAATGAAAAACACACTGCTTTCTTTGGGTATCGCCGCACTGGTTGCAGGTTGCCAGACAATCTCTTCGGCATTACCTCCAAAAAAACCGCCCACTCAAACTGACAACATAACGGTGCAATTCGCTGCAGGTGAACACCAACACCGACTCAACTGTTACCGGGAAGAGCAAGCTAGCCCTTTTTGTGCTTTGCGTATTTATCAGGTTATGGTTGAGGCATTTATTGACGGTGATGCCAATGCTGATTTCAATACGGCCTATGGAACCAGCCACCACAAAGGCGATCTGGCCGGTATTACCCAGTCGTTAGATTACATATCATCACTGGGTTTTAACGCCATCTGGCTGACCCCTATCTTCCACAGTGTTCCTTTAAAAGAACAAGAGCATTGGACTGACAGGCTGGACGCAACCGGCTACTTTGCCAGTAACTTTTTTGCGATAGACCCTCGCTTTGGCTCACTGGATCAGGCTCGCAAGCTGGTCGATGAAGCCCACAAACGAGGTATGTATGTTTTTCTTGATGGTGTTTTCGGTCACTTTAAAGAAAATGCGGTCAATTATCCTTCACCTTCCGGCAGAACCTTATCGACCGCAGGTAAACGACAATCTACCACTGGGCATGAAGCGATATACCCGAAAGACCTTGAGTTTTTCAAAGAGGTTGCCAGCTACTGGATTAAAGAACTGAAAATTGATGGTTGGCGTCTCGATCAGGCTTATCAGGTGCCAGTGGAATACTGGCGTGAGATTCGTAAGACCGTTGAAGATACATCAGCATCGGTGTACTACATCGATCATAATGGCAACAAGGTAAATCCATTAGGTTATATGGTGGCTGAAATTTGGAATTCAGCGTCGTATATCACTCAAACAGGCTATGGCAGCGACGAACTACCGGCATTGCAGTCAGCCTTTGATTTTCCGGTTCAGGCTGCCATGTCACAAACCTTTGGCAGCGATAAAGAAGGCAACCATAGTCGTCCAGCCGCCAATCTCGACAGCGCTCTGAATCTTGCTTCTGTCTACCCAGACCATGCCATACCTAATCTTATGCTGGGTAATCACGACTTCCCAAGGTTTGGCAATCTGCTACAAAGAGCCCGGTTAACCACACCGGATAGCCCTAATTACTGGGCTCGTCATAAAGCAGCCTTCAGCTTTATGGCCGCCTACTCAGGCCCGATAACCCTTTATTACAATGAGGAAACCGGAGACGCAGTAAACGGCTTTATCGACAAGGTGGCTGATCATGAGTGTGCCCTGCAGGGCTTATGTGATGATCATGCGGGCCGTACTACAGGACGCATCGAAGGCTTATCATCTACCGTAGGGGGAGAGCCTGTTGTATTGAATGATGCAGAAAAGAATCTCAAGGCATACGTCAGTAGTCTTATGGCTATGCGGGCAAAACACCCTGCTTTGTATGCAGGCTCCCGTACGCATATTTTTTCTAATCAGAACCTGTTTATTGATCGTAAAAACCATGGCGATGACCATGTTCTCTATATGGTCAACGTCGGTAGCGAGCCTGAAACAGTTTACCTTCTACCCGATGCTGTTGGCAGCAAAGGGCGGCTGAATGATCTTATAGACGATACACGACATTCAGATATTGTTGACGGATACTATTCTATCACTCTTGCGCCAATGGAAAGTCGCTTCTACGCCATCGAACAGCCTGCAACCATCATGGTCATTCAACAGGTAGAAGAAGTGAGCGACCGGATGGCGGCTTGTAACCTTCCTGATGCAGACGGAGCAGGCCCTCTCAATAAAGCCATGTGGATACGAGGTAGCTACAAGACCGGTGATGGGTTTATGGCGACACCTTCAAGCCGCAGGTTTAGTTACAAAGGCGATAATCTGTATCAGGTAGTGGTTTTTGAACCGGAAAGAACAGCCTTTACTTTCAAGTTTGCCAGTAAAGACTGGAGTTCTGAGTATGCGGTTGAAAGAAGCGCCGGTGTAAAACTGGGGACTATCCAGACAATGTCTAAAGCGGCAGGGCCGGGCACTGAGTCGAGCGTTGTGATTCCTGAAGCGGGTTACTACGTGTATAGCTTCAGAATTAATGGTCAGAATGGTGAGAATCAGATGTATATTGGGCGTTGTCAATAAACCAGAGCCGAAAGTCAGCATGCAATGCTGAAAGGATGTTGAGGTTTTACGCACTCTTCGAGCGCATTGTCAGCATGTCCTTCGGGCATGCTGACCTACAAAACAAAAAAAGAAAATAAATTGAATACCCGCAAGTTCTTTTGAGATTACCTGAGCCTGGTCAATTTCTCCGTTCATATCCTGTGTCAAACTCAATAAAAACGTCCAGAAGAACAAAACCATGCAAATTGATTCAAACATCTTAAGCAAAATTATGCAGTCTAGTGTAGAAGCTCAGATAACAGCTCTTAACACCTTAGCTAACCGAATCAATGGAGAGTTTTCTCAAGCACTTGAACTACTGGCAGAATGTCGTGGGCGAGTTATCCTGTTCGGCATGAAGCAATCCGGCCTGGTTGGTCAGAAGATCGCTGCCACACTCTACGCAACAGGACTATCTACGCACATTCTTGATCCGGCTAATACATGGCAAGACAACCTTAGCATGGTGGGTTCTGGCGATGTTATTGTCATGCTGTCGTATAGCGGTAAAACCGAAGAGCTGACCCGTCTTTATCCCAGCATTCGTCAGATGGGTAATAAGGTCATTGCGATTACCGGTGACCCCAATGGCCCGGTGGCTATGCAGGCTGATATCGTACTGGATGCCAGTGTTGATGAAGCTACGGAAATAAGACAAAACGATCAAGCACCCACTAAATACACGACAGTCCTGCTAGCCATTGGTGATGCACTGGCAGAAGCATTGTTACACCGTCGTCAATTAAGCTCACCTGAAGCGAAAAACAGTGATCAAAAGATGATTTGGGTGCGAGATATTATGGATAAAGACAGTATTGCTGCAGTCGCACCATCCAGCAAACTTCGCGATGTAATGCAAACCATGACACGCCATCGTACCAATATTTGTATCGTCCGCGACGAGAAACGCTTATCCGGAATTATCACCGATGGCGACCTTCGTCGTCACCTTTCAGGTACTGAACATCTTGACGGAATTACTGCTGTCGACATTATGAATCCTTCACCAGTCTGCATTCAGGAAAAGAGCAGTGCAGAGGAAGCGCATCAGATTATGTCAAGGCATGGACTTCACACCTTGATTGTGAAAGACCAGGATCAGGCAGTAGTTGGGTTACTGGGTATTGATAAAGTTAAGCATCGTTAAATTCTGAACAGGAGATTTCTCCTGTTCACTGGATTATAAGGCGCTTTCCTGTATTAGCCCGGTATAAGGTGCCTGATAATTCAAAATATTTTGTCGTATACGTGCTTCTTCTGTAGCCATGTTTGTGGGGCTAGGGTGCAATATGGAGTCAATGTCTTGAATATGTTCAGCTTCAGGTGGTAGAGGCAGTATTTCCTCCTTTTCTGTTTCATCAACAGGCATTCCATCCTCCTGCTGAATTTGCCTTAGAGCAAACCAGTGACTTTGAACGGCCCCCTGTAAAAAGCTGATAATACGAACATCAGAAGGCCAACTCATGCCTCTGAGCTGCTCTAAAGTGTATCGTTCAATCGACCCGTCAGTAGCGAAGTGTAAAGCAATATTATCTCTATCATCGAACTCGTAATTGGCAAGGATCAGCAATATAGGATGATCCATTTTTCTTGCAATATGCACAAACAGGGCTTCTCCTCCCCAGCCCATTGGCTCCGATGGGTTCAGATTATTATCACGAGTAATACCTGATACATAATTTGTAAGTGATTCGGATGTGTATACAAATCTAATACCTTCACTCCATTGATGGAGTTCTTCGCCCATCTCTGGGGTTGGTGTAGCAAGAATACTAAGCAAAATATTAATAAGATATTGACCTTCACCGGCAGCTGAATCTGCTGATCCTAACCTGGCAAGACTATGAAAAATAGTATTACCGCTAGCTGGGATCAGTGTCTCCAGACCTAGAGTATTAAGTCGACCAACAGGGTCAAGATTCCTTTCTGCCTCCTGTCTAACCGAGGTATGAATAAGGTAGAACTGATCTAATAGCGCATCATGTAAAGATTTCTGAGTCTCATTAGCAATCAAATCAAGGATAGACAGGTCATCGATTTGTTCTGCCCCGAGCCCGATTTGAAGCAATGAATCGTCATCTGAATTCAACGATGGTGGTCGATCTTCAATCGTATTCAAGACTCTCTGTAAAGGAAACCAAAAGCCAATCCCTGTATCGCTATAATCTTTTATAAAACCAATGAGCAGAGTGTCGTCTTCTGCTTCTAAATATTGTTTTAATGTCTCAATATTTAACTCCTCAAAATAGCCATCTGGTTTAATAATAACCGCCAGATTAATGTTATCTAAAAGTTCAGCATTCGCTGTTATCAGAATTATGATTGAACGTTTGACAAGCGAACTCATCGCTTTAATTAGAGGTGATCCTCCCCATCCTTGTTGTGGATTAAATTTAAAATATGGTTCATCAGAAATCTTATAGAATAACTTTTCTGAAAACTCTTTGTCATCTCGAGGATTTTCAATTTCCACATCCAGAACTGAATGGTAGGCATCTGAAAGCTCGTCATCGTTGGTGACGCAATACTCCATCAGAGCCTTAACCATTTCTTGAAATGAAAGGTTTGTATTTTCATCATTAATTAAAGACAGAGTCGCAGAAAATAAATCACTGTTCACACCAGGCAACATCTTTAATCCTAGCCTTTCCAGGACACCATAAGGATCCACTACAATACTAGATTCATCTATACCAACCATGACCATAGATGATTTAGCTAGCTGGTAAAGCACTGCAGACTTCAATGATTGATTCTTATACTCCCCTGCATTCTCATAAATAGACACAGAAAAATCCTTGATCTTTTGTAACAGCATTTCTCTCTCACGTTCTACTACAACAGATACCTGTTTAACCCGTCCATCTAAATTATGATCAAGTGCTTTCAATTCTTTCTTCCAGACTACAAGAGATCGCGCTAGTATTTTTTCTAACTTATCTTGCAAGAAATACATTTTATTATAAGAGTTTCTATTATCTGAAAATGTAAATTTCTGAATATTTTCACGAGAGGTGTTAAAATTGTAGACCTTAGCTGAAACCTTGAAGTTACAGAAAAACAAATTAAACAAGTGCTTTCTTTTCTCAGGAGAAACAAGACTATTGCCAGAAAATATAGAATCAAAAAGTAGGTCGATATTATCTTCATTTGATTGCACGATACTAATTACGGCTAACAAAAGGCCACTGTCCGAGCTTACTGCGCTATAAAGCAAAGTCTCAAACAATCGGATAAGTGACTTTTCATCAAACTGAGATATCATAGCCAAGTTCTTCAAATCATCTTTCATATTTTCCTTTAAGATAATCCACTCCGGAGCCTCAATTAAAAATTGATAATAGCGATCAAAAAAAGCATCTCTATGATTATTAAACAATAGTTGGGCAGGCGTTATATTTATCAGGCTGAATTCCATGGCAAGCTCTGGTTCGATACTGTATAACAACGTCCATAGTCGAATATGCAATTTAGATAATTGACGTAAAAAACTTTCGATTAGTAAAGGCTCTTTTATTTGCTTTTTTCGGCTGCCTTTTTTAATTACCCTTTTATCACTCGACAATAAAGCGTTGACTTTGTCGCTGACTGCCTTAATAAATATCTTTAAAGCATTTTTAAAATCATCAGAACGCTTTATGTCATCTTTTAAATCATTCATATTCGTAATTAATTGATTGGCATCTTCATAAGAAAAATCTTCAGTAGCAATGCTAAGCGTTTTTGTAATATGCAGAATATTCTTTCGTAAAGCTTTTAGTTTTAATTGATCATAATTAACAGGTTTATTAATGGGGTTCTCGTATTCAACGGCCATATCAGAAGCATTAACTGAACCGTCTTCAATTCTTCTTACCAGATCAGATAATCTTTCATTTGATTGGCTTCTAACCTTGACACTTTTACGCCTATACTTTTTCTTATGTGCTTCCTCTTTTTTTGGAGGAAATAAAATAGTCGCTGGTTGATCATTTACAGCTAACTCCTCATGATTTTGATTATATTCACTCGCATCTGTTTGGGTAGAGGAGGATTTCGTTGATGGTTTTTTTCTCAAAATCGTCAACTGATCATCTCTTGCTTGTAGTTCACTGTAAAGTTGTTCAATTTGAGATTCCATATTTTCTTTTTCATTTTGATGGCTCATTTTCTCTGTAGTTTTTTCTTCTTCAATAGTTTCTATATACTCGCTTAATGTACAACTTTTAAGCCTGGCATCATCTAATTCTTTTTCTTTTCGCTGAAGTTTTTCAAGAAGCGAGTGCTTTTCTGATTTATGCTGAACAACCTGACTTTCTAACCTTCTCTTTAAATCATAATTAATGGCTTTGACTTTTTTTAGCGATTCAAGGGATGAATCATAATTAATCTTTGATTCCTTTTCTTTGCTAGCAAAGTCAGACGATAAACTCTTAGTTTGCTGGGTTAACTCTTTAACTTTATCTTCCAGGTTTTCAATATTTACATTAAGATTTTTTTCACTATTGCGAGATTCGATTAACTGTTCTTTCAAATTATGGTAATTGGATTTAGTTTTGTTAAGACTTGTGCGTAGGGCTTCATTTTCTCGTTCAACATCGGCAAGCTTCTTCTCCAAAGTTTCCAGAGTTATATTTTCTTGTTCAGCAGTCTTATTACTTTCACTTAATACCTGCTTCTCTTTTTCAACATCAACCACTTGGGATTGTAATTCTTCAAGCCTCTTAATTAATTCCTGACTTTCTCTCATGAGTTTTTTATTTTTTTCCTCTTGCTCATCCGAGTTTCTCTGAGGCGTAGCCACAGGAGCGTTAGTCACAACCGGTTGCTGCGGTAACACTAAAGGAGGTGGCATTGAAACTGAAGGATGGAAAGTAGGTGTTTGAGCCTGCGGAGGAAGTACTCGAACTGGTCTTTCTGGAAGGATTTGTGAGCCTGTTGGAATGGGTGGAGCGTATGTTGGGTAAGAGAGTCTGGTAGGGAAAAGAGTATGCTGAGCTGCTGGTACGAGAGGCATAGTACTATGAAGAGTATCATTCATAATTGCCTGGGGCTGAGGAGCGCAGTTCGCTGGCGGTTGCTGTGGACAGGATGGTGCAACTGGATTATTGGTCATCATCCCCCAGCCATTTACGTCCGTAATAAAATATTCACTGTCAATGCCAGATATCTCTACAATTATTTTTATAAAACCCTTGTCGTCTATTATTGAGGCGTAATTTGCTCCATCTGAGCTGATCATGAAACTGCCATTCGGCATTTTCACAATTACAGCATTCGGAGGTATTGCAATACCCACGTTATTAAACGTGAATCCAGCTACTTGCAAGTACTCAAAATTATACCCTGCATTTACATGAAATGAGAAAGCGATCAGCAGCAGGCTACAGCATTGTCTTAGTGTCATTATTTTCAAAACAATAATTGGAGTAGGATAGATTTTTGAGTTCTTTAATATAGACTATGTTTCTCTTTGAAGGATCAAAAATAAATTAATTAACCAATATCATCAGATTTTTTGTTAGACATTGGTGCAGATTGATTTATGCGGATAATGTACACGTATCATAGAGAAATACAGTATTTACCTAATATTGAGAAGAATGCCAATCAACAAAATATTATTCAATATTTGTACGACACGATAAGATTAGATATAAACAAAAGTCACAAAAATAATCACAGCCTAAAACCATGATTGGTAAAAAACACTAAGGGTAGTGGCATAGATAAACTTACCGGATTATTGTGAGCGCTTTTTTGAAAAACTCCGCCCCCACCTCCCCGTTGTTATGAATATCGAAATACCTGATGAATGTAGGCACCTCATCAAGTTAGCGGCAACGAAACTCAAAGGACATGAGCGCAGAGTCTTCATGGCAGAGGTTGCTGAACACTCTGCTATGGAAGTGCCCGACTAACCGAAACGGAGTTTGGTGTTGGTCGAAAAACTGCGGAGTTTTTCAAGATAGTTGTCTTAAAAATCAGCTAATTCCTTACCTGACATGAAGCCAAACCAAAACTGATCCCAACGGCCTTGACTCTGGATTAGAGGCCTGGTTTCGAGAAAAATGTCTGCACCCGCCGATTTCCACCTCATTCCTGAACCGCATAACCGCTATTTCACCAGTGTCTTACAAGCCTGCTCCAGGTATCGCCAGTTTTCCGTAGCTCCATCGGCTATGCCAACATATGTTGGTAGCGACATTTGAGATCTGCTATCTACTCGTCCAGCTTGTTTATAAAGGTCTGTTTGCCATATTCGGGCGAGCTGGCGGTATAGATTGTGTGAGTCTGTCGCCATCAGCAGAATGAAGGCTTAAGGTTCCGCACATGGCTTCTCGCCAGCCTGCACGCTTAATTATTTCCCAGCATTTAACAAAACTGTCATTTTGAATTCTTAGGATGTGTCCTGTTTATTCATAAAAACAGAAATGGATGACTAAAAATGGACATCAGAAAATTAATAGTTTGTGCAGGCTTGAGTGTTTCTTCGCTTGCAACTTCCATTGCACAGGGTGCAACGGAGTTAACCTTATGGCACGCCATGGGTGGGCGAAATGGCGAAGTGGTTGAAATGATTGTTGATCGTTTTAACCAGAGCCAGAATGATTACAAACTGACGGCAGTCAATAAAGGCGGTTACGAAGACACCATGACTGCCGGTATCGCAGCCTTCCGTGCGAAAAAAGCCCCCCATATCATTCAGGTGTTTGATGCAGGTGCAGCAACGATCATCAATGCTAAAGGTGCCGTGTATCCGGTCCAGAATTTGCTGGAAGACAATGGCATTGCGTTTGACAGCAATGATTACATCCCCGGTGTCCGACATTTTTATGCCGATTCCGCTGGCAAGATGATTGGCATGCCGTTCAACAGCTCTACACCACTGTTGTATTTCAATAAAGAAGCACTGGCCAAAGCCGGTGTTACCCCACCAAAAACCTGGGAAGAATTTGAACAGATTGCCCCTAAACTGAAAGCTGCTGGCTATACGGCGCTGGCTCAATCCCACAGCCCATGGATTTTCTCCGAGAACTTCCACTCTCGCCACAACCTGCCAATGGCTACGGGAAACAACGGTTACGACAGCACCGACGTAAAAATCCTCTACAACAACGATGCTTTGAAGATGCACTGGGGCAAAGTCAAAGACTGGATGGATGATGGTCTCTATGGCTACTACGGCAGAGCCTGGGGTGATAATCAGGATGCCTTTACCAAAGGTAAAGTTGCCATGTGGCTGGGTTCGTCCGGTTCCTTCGGTAATCTAAAGAAGACAGCTGACTTCGAATTTGGCACAACCTATCTGCCCTACTGGAGCAGCCTGATCGATGAGCCTAAAAGTACCTTTATTGGTGGCGCTGCTCTGTTCAGTTTTACCGGGCACGATGCGGATGAATATAAAGGCATTGCCGAGTTCTATAAATTCCTGACCGAAGCTGAAACCCAGCTGCTGTGGCACAAAGAAACCGGTTATGTGGCCATTACCAATGACGCTTATACACTGGCGAAAGAGAGTGGCTATTATCAGGAAGCGCCCGATGCCGAGATTGGCATGCTGCAATTGAGCCTTGATGGTGGTGAGTGGACCAAAGGGTATCGGCTGGGTTACTACGTGCAGATTCGGGAAAGCCTTTATAAGAACTATGAAAAGATTCTTTCCGGACAAACCAGCGTAGACGACGCGTTTAATTCCATTGAACGTGAATCCAACAAATTGTTGTCCCGTTTTAACGACACTTACAACTAAATCATTACGCTTTAGTTCGAGCACCGCTACCACTAATGGTTGCGGTGCTGCCTTTTGTAAGCATACATTTCGGGTTAACAATCGTTGTGCAAAAAAATCAATTTCAACACAGTGCGCTGCCGTATTTATTAATATTGCCTCAGGTGCTTATTATCCTGGTGTTTTTCCTATGGCCATCGGGGCAGGCGATTCAGCAATCGTTTTATATGGAGGATGCTTTCGGCCTCTCCAGTGAATTTGTTGGCTTTAGGAACTTTACCGATATTCTGGAAGACCCGGAGTATGTCGGTACGATTTTATTCACACTGTTTTTTTCAGCGCTGGTGACTTTTTTCTCTTTGTCAGTGGCGTTATTGCTGGCTGTGCAGGTGAACGAAGTATTGACCGGCGCTGGCGTTTATAAAACCTTTCTGATGTGGGCCTATGCCATTGCACCGCCAGCAGCAGGCTTGATAGGCAGTTTATTATTCAGCCCACTCATGGGTGATTTGTATAACGGCATGAACGCACTTGGGTTTGATTTTAATCATACCCGGGATGGTGGTGATGCGATTTTCGTCGTCGTGTTAATTTCTGTGTGGAAGCAGCTCAGTATCAACTTTATTTTCTTTCTATCCGGACTGCAGGGAATTCCCGGTTCTGTTCAGGAAGCGGCACGCATTGATTGCCCTAGCTCTATTAAACGATTCTGGACGATTACTTTTCCATTGCTGGCACCCACGACGTTTTTTCTGTTAGTGATCAATACAACATACGCTTTCTTCGAAACCTTCGGCGTTATTGATTTAACTACCCGTGGTGGCCCGGCAGCCTCAACAACGACACTGGTATACAAAATTTATCAGGATGGTTTCCTTGGGGCTGATTTAGGAGGCAGTGCAGCACAGTCGGTCATTCTCATGCTGTTTGTTATTGCCCTGACCGTTATCCAATTCCGGTATGTGGATAAAAAGGTGCACTACTGATGAATAAATCATGGACTCACACCGTTATACGTCACGGTATTTTAATCTTGGGCACTCTGATCATGGTGTTGCCTTTATGGATTGCCCTGATGTCATCTACCCATGCCCCGGAAACCCTATTTAAGGAGGGTTTGCAGTTTCTCCCCGGTGGCTATGGTTGGGAAACCTACAAAGCCATTCTCGGTGGCAACGATGATTTATCAACACCCGCCTGGCGTATGTTGCTGAACAGCCTTGCCTTGGGTTTGGGGTTTGCCGTTGGCAAGATCGTGATTTCAACCATTGCCGCTTACGCTCTGGTGTATTTCCGGTTCCCTCTGGCAACGCCATTGTTCTGGATGATATTTGCCACACTGCTACTGCCACTGGAGGTCAGGATTATTCCCTCCTATGAAGTGGTTGCCCAACTGGAATTGCTCAATAGTTATACCGGTTTGATTGTTCCGTTGATTGCCTCGGCTACGGGAACCTTCTTTTTCCGGCAGTTTTATCGATCTGTCCCTGGCGAATTGGTGGAAGCCGCCCGCATGGATGGTGCTGGCCCCATACGATTCTTCATCGATATTCTCCTACCTTTGTCGTCCACTATGTTGGCAGCCATTTTCATTATTATGTTTGTGGTTGGCTGGAACCAATATCTATGGCCCCTTCTGATGACAACAGATACCGATTACTACACGGTGGTGATTGGTATACGACAGATGTTTCAAACCATTAATGAAGGTGGTGATTTACCACAATTTAATGTTGCTTTTGGCTTAACCATTCTGGCGACAATTCCCCCGGTGCTGGTGGTCGTGATCTTCCAGCGAATGTTCATCAAGGGGTTGGTGGAAACCGAGAAATAAAAGGACAAAAACATGTCTCGAGTAGCGATTGATGGTCTTGGAAAGACCTATGCCAACGGTGTTGAAGCCGTAAAAAACATCAGCATCGACATTGCTGATGGAGAACTGGTTGTTGTTGTTGGCCCTTCAGGTTGCGGTAAGTCAACGTTCCTACGAATGATTGCCGGGTTGGAATCCATTACTCATGGAGACTTATTGATTAACAACCAAAGGGTCAACAATCTGGAACCCGCACTCCGGGATATAGCCATGGTGTTTCAAAACTATGCGCTGTATCCCCACATGACGGTGTATAACAACATGGCTTACGGTTTAAAAAATCGGAAGGTCGGTCAGTCTGACATTGATCAAAGAGTGAAAGAGGCGGCGGAAACCCTCGAGCTGTCAGAACTATTGGATCGAAAACCAAGTCAGCTCTCAGGCGGACAACGCCAACGGGTGGCGATGGGTCGTGCAATCGTGCGTAAGCCGGAAGTCTTTCTTTTTGATGAGCCTTTATCCAATCTGGATGCAAGGCTGAGAGGGCAAATGCGACTGGAAATCAAACAACTCCAGCGTCGTTTGAAAACAACCGCTATCTATGTCACCCACGATCAGGTGGAAGCGATGACACTGGCTGACCGACTGATTGTGATGAACAACGGTGTGCCCGAACAAATCGGCACGCCAGACGAGTTATATAATAAGCCATCGTCGCTTTTTGTAGCGGGCTTTCTGGGTTCTCCATCCATTAATTTGATTAAAGCAACACAGTTGGAAGAAGGCGTTGCCTTGAGTAATGGTGACTTTGCATCGTTGCCTGGTACTCTGCAAAGCCATTCCGCGATTTTGGGTGTTCGTGCAGAAGATCTGCACCCTTGCGCTGAAGAAGATGCAGACCTGCTGATCTCGGTTGAATTGATTGAACGGCTGGGTTCCGAGCTGCTAGCCGTTGGTGTGGTCAAAGGCTCCAATGAAAAAATCAGTGTACGGCTGGATAAATCGGCACAGGTTCGAGAAGGTATTGAGTTGCCGCTGGCTATGGACAGAAACCATTTGCACTGGTTTGACACGGAAACAGGCCTTCGCATAGACGACTGTTACCGTGAAGTGCTTCAAGAAGTGGCTTGTTAAATGGGGCTAGGAACTCGGCACTCAAGAACTACTGAACTACGCAATACTTTTCCTATATGTGTGTAAGTCCAATTCTTTCGTTGCTGGATAGGTTGTATGAGAAGGGGTTGAAGCGAGGAAAGTCCCAATAGACGACGATTGAACCTTATATTTTGCACAATCCAGAACTCAAAAAGAGGGACATTACAAGTGTACCAAAACTGGTAAGTTTTTAATTGTCAATACCCTTAATATAAGAAATTTTCAAACAAAGTGTTTATATCTTGTCTAATCTGACTGCGCAGGTAATAAACGAGATAACAGGTTAAGTGAGTAGCCTTAACGTGCAAGCGCACCCATGAAGCTGTCCGAGAAAGTATGTTGATAAAAAAGCAGCAAGCAATAAATCCTTGCGGATTTTACCGGTTTATACCGGCCATTTATTTGTGGTTGATTCAAACAACGACTGCAATGGCATTTGGCAGCTTCACGAGCCTGAATTATTTGCCAGTAATGGAAGGCAGTGTGCTGCCAAAAAGTATTCCATTCTGTCTGCCTGTAAACTCGGTAGGAGTGGATAGTGTGTGTAATGATGACACCACCGGAGCACACCCGCATGTTACGACGCTTGGTGTTCAGTTAAATAACACTCAGCTTCGTATTTTCAGCAAAACCAGCTTGCAGTCAAATCATGTGCTGTTAGATATACCTGCTCCAGAGAACGATCGAACGACCAATAAGATTCTAAATTTCTCTGACTCAATAGCATCAATGTTGATCAGCGTTTACTGTCGTTTACTCAGTCCGAAGAATCTTCAGGATATTGCGCTTGAACTGCCGTTATTCATCTCGGCTATGAGTCAGGGCGGAGATGACGGAGATGATCGCCGCGACAGAAAAAGAAAAGACAGCTGGCAGGAAGATCAGTTTGAACCTCTTGTGGTCAAGCTTGGAGAAGATACTTTCCCGGAAAATATGGAAAAGCGATTGATCGGCAATAGCTTGATCCTGAAACAGCGTTTATTGCGAATTTTGAGAGAAAAATTGCAGCAGGAGATGGCGCATAATCTCAATCTCGCCTACATATTGCGAGATCGGATAATGTTGATGGAGGTAGAAGAAGCCGACCTGCAAATACTGGCGCAAACCATAACGAAGGATACAGACAGTCTGTCAGAAGACAGTTACCTGCGACAGCGTTTGATGGCATCTATTCTGGAGGATAGCTCACAACAGCAGAACTGCGAAGGAGATACTCCTTTAAGAGAAAGCTATTTAAGAATACTGGCAGAAAGTCATGCGCTGTCTGATTTTGAGATTAGTACTTTATTCCTTGCGCCTGAGCAAATGTCATCAGATGTTCGCTCTGGTTATCTAAAATGGATTAAAACAGCGGCAGGGCTGATCTATCTAGAAATAAGAAAACGCATTCTGGAAAAGATTCATGAAATAAATTCGAAAGAAAAAGACGATGATCTCAAGCACCTTGCTACAGGGATGCACATCTTAAATAGGCATTTTAAAACATTTGTGGAGTCATTGTCTCAGGTGCAAGAAGAAGAGTGCATGGATGGGGGTGGTTCAAGGGGTAAAGGGCGAAATAAGCCGAGAAGAAATTCTTCGAATGATTCTAAACGTACATCTGCGGGCTCTACTAGTAAGAATGTTTCTAATAAAGTAAACGAAGAAAATGATGAGCAGCAGCCTCCCAAAAAGAGTGTGAAGCATGATTATTCAAATAATTGTCCGGCTTGTAATAATTTACCGTGCAAAGAAAAGTATGTAGAATTGGATATTTTAGAAAGTGAAAATACCGATGGATTGTTGCAAGTAAAGGAGAGATACCGTAAATATATCAAAGACTATTTTGGCAACCAGTCTGAACTTAAACATTTCTTGTATTATATTGGCGTCTATTTATCTCTTCTCACAAGATATTCCGATAATAGAGCTATTTATGAAGATATCCGCTTATTTATTAAAATGTTCGGGGACAAGGAAGATCAGAAAAAGATCCCTGACGGTGAAGGTGCTATAAAAGTACGTATCTCCTGGTATTGGGATTTTGGGCATCTTATGAAAATACTAATAAATCCCGATGAAGTGGATGAAAGAATAAAAAAAATATCGCCCGAACTACTTTCTAATTCTTTACAAGCAGGCATGAAAGGTAAACAGCAAGGTAATGAACTTTTAAGAGAGAGTATTACGAATGCTCAATTAGTATTTCATATGGCTCAGACCTTTAACATCCCAACTCTAAGAATTCTTGAAAACTGGTTTTCGTGTGATAATAGCAGTAGTAGAAAAGATCAATATCTAGATCCAAGCTGCCGAATTTTTTTGGAAATGCTGATATACACCATGCATAAAGCATCTGAAGTTGAAGAAGGCTTTATTAATGAAATAGAGAATCGTAATAATTCTGGTACATCTAAAATTAAAACAGACTCAAACTATGCTCTATATAGACAGAATTTATCTATATATTATGAGTTGCAGATTTCCTACTATCGACTTCTCTTAGAATACTTTCATACTAACACAGTTCTATATCTTTCAGCTGTTCAAAAGGCGATGGATGAAAGATTGGGCAAAGATTCAAGGGAAATGTTAGATGAAGGTTTTTATGAGCATCTCTATGTGCAAATTGAAAAATTCTTAACGTTATTTAAAACGTATTTTTTACTTAGTGAGAAAAAAATAACTTATGATAATAAAAATCTACCCGGTTACGATAAAGATCAAAGTGACCTTTTGACGGTTTCTAATGGTATAGCAATTTTCAGACTGCATAAATTTGTTGCCTTGTTTTATGAGGAAATAAATTGCCTTATAAATTGTTTTGCCTTAGAGGAAGATGATCTCTCAGAGGAGCAAAAAGCAGTGAGGGATAAAAGGTGTCAGAATACTAACATACTGTTCGATAGAGTCTATGAATATATTAACAATGAAGGCTCTGATACAAAGCAAATCATTGAAAAATATAATGATTATGGGCTTATGGTATATCAGGCATACCCTGAGCATATAGATTATATTACTCTCCTCTTTTGTCAGGCAGTTACAGGGTGTGTTTTAAGGAATAATGATTTTATTTTTGAATCATTAGAGCGATTAAGTAAAGTTGAATTTGCCCCTAATGTGTTGGCTTTTCTATTTTCGGATGATGGCGTAATGTATGCTCAGGGTTTTATACGATCAATTATTGGTTATCTGACAAATTGGTTGGTCAAAATAAGAAGTCAAGAAAGCACTTCTGATATGATTGAGCTAAGTAATAAAGTGGATTATGTCTCTAGGAGATTCACCGAAATTATAAATAGACTTCTAGAAAATAAAGTTCCAAATAATGAATATATCTTTAACTCATTGAAGTTAGTTGATGCTATTGTGCAAAAAGTACATGCAAAAAAAGAATATACTCTTAAAAAGCGTGATGAAGAACTCAATAAGCTTATCAAGGAGCTTGAGGAAGAGGAAGAAAAAGAGAAACAAAAAAGAACGGATAGGTTAAATGAAAGATTGATTGCTTCAAGAAAAGAAAATGTATCCGATGATAGTGAAAATAATTATGATTTTTCTTTAGAGTGCACTGGTAATAATCAGGGTTTTTTGGTTGATCAAAAAGTTATCGATCAACTTTCTGATTGCAAAGAAATGTTCGACAAAGCTTATGATAAAGTCATTAAAGGTGAATATAAGCAAGCAATACCTATATTTGAAAGTATCTTAACAAGCAACAATAAAAGCAAAGAAGATCATATAATGGCTTCCTATGGGATTGCTTCTTGTTATCTTCAAATAATGAAAAATCTATATAATGGAGAATTTTCTGAAATCCTTGAGTTTATGAAATATTACTTATCAATAATGAGGTTAGATCAGTTGCCTGGTAAGGCTGATACGCAGTCATATTATCAAAAAGCACAGCGGACTCATGGAATAATGAAAAGTCTATTGCTTCAAAGCATGAGGTTTTCAAAAGCAATAAAAGATTTAATTGATAATGAATTTGATGATGGCATTCTTTTAAAATCAATTGAAAGTAAAAATGAACAACTTTTTGAAGGTGTTAAAGGTATGCTTCGCGATTGGGTGTCTTTAATTACGCCACTAAATAGAAAGTGTCAAGGGATTAAAGAGATATTCACTATGCGAGGCGAAATGATTAAATCCATGTTCGAAATACAACCCAGAAAACAAAAGAGCGATAATGCTATTGATACAAAAACCACAAAAGAAATATTAAACGATATTGTTAAATATTCTGAAAAACTTGATAGTAATTTAAATGCTGCAAAAGAGAGTATCGAAAAGAAAAGGCAAGTTATTGTAGATCAGTATCGATTGCTTGAGCACTAATTTCTCTGTACTGCCCCATCCCGGGCTTCTGAAATAAGTGTAGCGCGGTATGCCGGAAGGACATGCCGACGATGCGCTCAAAGAGCGCAAAAAATCTCGGCATTTCTTGTAGTATTTGGCGATGAGTTTCTGGGATATTATTTTCAGACAGCTATTACTTACTACCCCAAAAATGCTTTATACGCCTCATTCTCATTTTCTGACCAATACCGATAACCGATCAGATCAAGATATTCAGGAATGTGTGTGCGCTCTTCTTCAGGTACATCCAGACCAACCACAACCCGACCATAAGCAGCACCATGATTACGATAATGAAACAGGGTAATATTCCAGCGCTGCCCAAGTTTATTCAGAAAGTTTAACAGGGCTCCTGGGCGTTCTGGAAATTCAAACCGATAGACTTGCTCATCCTGAACGGATTGAGAATGCCCACCTACCATATGACGAACATGCAGCTTGGCCATCTCATTGTCAGTCAAGTTACTGACTGGGTAGCCTTTCTGTTCCAGTTCTTCGATCAATCTGTCCACAGGCATCTGATCCGGATGAACCTGAACACCCACAAAAATCCGGGCATGATGTTGATCGTGAAAACGGTAGTTAAACTCGGTCACGCTTCGGCGCCCAAGGATTTCACAGAATTGTTTAAAACTGCCAGGTTTTTCAGGAATAGTAACAGCAAGAATAGCCTCACGTTTTTCACCTAGCTCGGCACGCTCTGAAACATAGCGCAGGCGGTCAAAGTTGATATTGGCACCGCTGTCGATAGCTAGCAGCGTTTGACCAGAAACCTGATGCTCAGCGACGTATTTTTTTAATCCGGCAATACCCAGAGAGCCGGAGGGTTCACATACAGAACGGGTGTCGTCGAAAATATCTTTGATGGCGGCGCAAATTTCATCGGCATTGACAGTAATGACTTCATCAATGCATTCCCGGCAGATACGGAAAGCCTCTTCGCCAACCTGGGCGACAGCCACGCCGTCGGCAAAAATGCCGACCTGTTCCAACACCACCCGTTCATCGGCCTCCAGTGCAGCTTTCAGGCAGGCCGATTCTTCATATTCAACACCAATCACTTTCACGTCAGGGCGCAGATATTTCAGATAGGCACTGACACCTGCCGCCAAACCACCACCGCCGACCGGGATAAATACTGCATCCAATGGACCCGCGTGCTGTCTAAGAATTTCCATGCCGATAGTGCCCTGTCCGGCAATGGTATCGATATCATCATAAGGGTGAATAAAGGTGTAGCCATGTTCTTCGACTAGTTGCAAAGAGTGAGCAAGCGCCTGATCAAAGGCATCACCATGCAAAATCACCTGTGCACCATATTCACGCACCGCCCGAACTTTGATATCCGGTGTAGTGACTGGCATTACGATGATGGCCGTTACGTTCATGGTCTGCGCAGCCAATGCCAGCCCCTGAGCATGATTACCCGCCGAAGCGGCAATCACACCACGCTGTTTTTCTGCATCATTCAACTGTGCCAGTTTGTTATAGGCACCGCGTATTTTGAAAGAAAAGACTGGCTGTAGGTCTTCCCGTTTGATTAGAACCTCGTTGTTCAGGCGTTTACTGAGAAAAGTAGCACTATGGATTGGTGTTTCGATCGCCACATCATAAACACGTGCTTCCAGAATTTTACGGATATAACTCTGTGGCATTAGGGAACCTGCTGATACTTTACTTTTATTCGTCGAGCCATTCTAAATGAAATTTGTTCCTGGCGGCAGGGCATAAATTTATGCGGCACGGGCAAAGCCAGCAATTGATCGACATAGTATACTTCGCCTCTGACTCTATTTTTCAGGCGTATGACCAAGGTATTCCCATGACTCAGGATGAATTAAAGAAGGCAACCGGAGAAGCGGCCATGCAGTATATTCTGCCGCATCTGGAAGATAATATGATTGTTGGTGTCGGTACAGGTTCTACTGCGGCCTACTTTATTGATGCACTGGCTAAACACAAGCACCTGTTTGATGGTTGTGTATCGAGCTCTGAAGCATCCACTGACCAGCTTAAATCTCACGGCATTCCGGTCTATGACCTGAATGAAGTGAAAGAAATCCAGTTTTATATTGATGGTGCTGATGAAGCCAATGATCGGCTGCATCTGATCAAGGGCGGCGGTGCTGCATTGACCCGGGAAAAAATTATTGCCGCTGTTGCCAGAGAATTTGTCTGCATTGCTGATCAGAGCAAAGCCGTTGATGTTCTGGGACAGTTTCCACTGCCGGTCGAAGTGATTCCTATGGCTCGCAGTTATGTGGCTCGAGAGCTGGTCAAACTGGGGGGCGATCCGGCGTACCGTGAAGGCGTTGTGACGGATAATGGCAACGTGATTCTGGATGTCTGGAATATGCAGATTGTCGATCCAATCGCTCTGGAGACCCAAATCAATCAGATTGTCGGTGTAGTTACCAATGGGCTGTTTGCCAGCCGCCCCGCAGATATTATGTTGTTGGGAACATCGGAAGGTGTAAAAACCGTTAAGGCTAAATAACCAGACAACAAAAAGGCCGGTGTGATACCGGCCTTGTTTATACGCTGTAGATCATATGGCAGCGTTGAGAAGATACTGTAATGCGGCTAACACCGAACCCAGAGAGCTAATAATAAAAATAATTTCCATTTTAGTCAGTGGTGATTCCTGTTTTCCAATTCGTTCCATGCTCATAACGACATCTCCCTGTTATGTACTTCGCAGGTTGTTATCTCCCTGCCTGATAACTAAAACTTTAGGTACGCCTTCGGTCATTCGCCTTTAGACGATAGTATTATAACCGTAAAACCCTTGATATTTACTGGTTATATTGCTGTTTCGGGGTGGCAAGGTAGCAAAAAAGCCTTAATATAGCCAATGCGAATAAAAAAACTCTTAAAGATAGCCAATAAAAAATATCTCTGTCGAACTTAGTGAGTTAATCACTGAGCCAAACGGGGCAATAACAACAAAAGAGTGATGACTATGCCAAAGATATTCAATCGAAAGTTAGCAACCCTTACCACTGCTATCGCACTTGCCGGTGCTGTTTCTGCTAATGCAGCTGACACTGTCAAAATTGCTCTGGCTGGTCCGGTCACAGGCTCTGTTGCTCAATATGGGGATATGCAGTTTGTGGGTGCCAAAATGGCCATCGAACAACTTAATAAAGCAGGAGGCGTTAATGGCAAGCAGTTGGAAGGGGTTGTATTTGACGATGCCTGTGATCCTAAGCAAGCCGTTGCCGTCGCCAACAAAATTGTGAATGCTGAAATTCGTTATGTGGTTGGTCACCTGTGTTCATCATCTACTCAACCTGCATCGGATATTTATGAAGATGAAGGGATTTTGATGATCACAGCTGCTTCTACCAGCCCGGATATTACAACCCGTGGCTACGAGATGATCTTTCGGACAATTGGTCTGGATAGCATGCAGGGACCAACCGCAGCCAACTACATTATTAATTCAATCAAGCCGGAAAAGATTGCCGTTATTCATGACAAGCAACAATACGGTGAAGGTCTGGCATCTACCGTGAAAGACCTGGTTAGTAAAGCTGGTATTGATGTTGCGTTGTATGAGGGGGTTACTGCTGGCGATAAAGATTTTTCAGCGTTGATCGCCAAGCTGAAGAAAGAGGATGTTGACTTCATCTATTACGGCGGCTATCACCCTGAACTGGGTCTGATTCTGCGGCAGAGTGCAGAGAAAGGTCTGGATGTTACCTTTATGGGGCCAGAAGGTGTTGGTAATAAGGATATTTCTGCCATTGCCGGTGAAGCTTCAGAAGGTCTGCTGGTCACTTTACCCAAGAGTTTTGACAAAGACCCGGCAAACGCCAAACTGGTTGAAGCCTTCCGAGCCAAAAATGAAGACCCAACCGGCCCTTTTGTTTTCCCTGCTTATTCCGCCGTACAAGTTATGGTTGATGGCATGAACATCACCAAGAGTGAAGATCCTGAAGAGGTTGCCAAAGCATTGCGAACTAACAGTTTTAAAACACCTACCGGAGAGTTAGGTTTTGATAATAAAGGGGACCTGAAGCAGTTTAGCTTTGTCGTTTATAAGTGGCACTCCGATGGCAGCAAGACTGTTCTGACCAATTAATACCAACCCTGCTTTCTAACTACCTAGTGAGCATGTCAAGCTGGGCGTCAGCACAAGGCGGAATGACGAGTAATACGCGCTATTGTGAGGGATTCCAACGCAGGACTGACGCTCAGATTGTCAGCGCAATAGCGTAATTAGAAGGTAGGATTGATACAACCCTCCGAAACCAGTCCAACTCAGTAGATCGGTATGCCCGAAGGACATACCGACAATGTGCTCGAAGAGCACAAAAAAGTGCGCAAAAAAGCCTCGACATTTTGTCAGTATTTCATGCTGATTGTCAGCTTTTGTGCCCTATGGGAATCTCCCTACGGGGAGGCCGATCTACGGTTAAGCAGATCTATCTGTCAATTTCAACTCAATAGCCTCCATGAGCTGGCCGGCAATATTGAGGCCAAACTGACTATCCAGCTCACGGATACAAGTTGGCGATGTGACGTTGATTTCGGTCAGATAATCGCCAATTACATCAAGACCAACAAACAGTAACCCCTTTTCTTTCAGAGTCGGGCCTACCTGCTCGGCGATCCAGCGATCACGGTCAGATAGAGGTCGTCCCTCAGCCGTCCCACCGGCAGCAAGGTTGCCGCGCAGCTCACCTTTGGTCGGGATGCGCGCCAGACAATAAGGCACAGGCTCACCGCTAATCATCAAAATACGTTTATCACCGGCGGTAATATCGGGAATATATTTCTGGATCATGGCCTGACGCTGGCCGAGATCTGTCAAGGTCTCGATAATAACATTGAGATTCAAATCATCTGGATGAGTCCGGAAAATAGAAGAACCTCCCATACCGTCCAGAGGTTTCAGAACCACATCGCCATGTTCACGAGCAAATGCTTTTAACAGTCTAGGGTTGCGAGCGACCATGACCGGTGGTGTACATTGTGGAAAGAGCGTCGCAAAGATTTTTTCGTTACAGTCGCGGATGCTCTGAGGTTTGTTTACAACCAAAGTGCCAGCCGCTTCCGCCTGTTCCAGCAGGTAGGTGCTGTAAATAAACTCCATATCGAAGGGTGGGTCTTTGCGCATCAGAATAACATCAAGATCGGACAGAGGCATTTCTGTCCGATTTCCCAGACTGAACCAGTCTTCAGGATCCGCTTTGACCGACAAAGGCTGAGTGCTGCCCATAGCAACGCCTTGTTTCTGGTACAGGTCATTCTGTTCCATATAAAACAGTTCCCAGCCTCGTTCGCTGGCAGCCAGTAACATAGCCAGAGAACTGTCTTTTTTGTAATTGATGGAGGCGATAGGGTCCATCACAATGCCGATTTTGATGGTCATTCCTGCTCCTGATTATCTTCTTTTGGCTGAGGCTCTTCTTTTAGCTGAGGCTCTTCTTTTAGCTGAGGCTCTTCTTTTAGCTGAGGCTCTTTGTAGGGTTGTGCCAGAGCTTCACCCATTTTAATGGTCATTCCGGGTTTCCAATTTTCCAGCCAGTCCATTTGCTTTTCACCAAACAGAACAATGGCGGTTGAACCCAGCTTGAAGCGACCCATTTCATCACCACGACTTAGCTCGATATGTTTGCTGGCGTCGCCGTAAGAGGTGGTATCGACCTGACCGCGCTTGGGTGTGACTAAGCCAGACCAGACGGTTTCAATACTGGCAACATTGATGGCCCCCACCATGATAACCGCCATCGGACCACGGTCTGTATCAAAGATACTGACAACTCGCTCATTTCTGGCAAACAGGCGTGGGATATTTTCTACCGTACCCTGATTCACTGAAAATAAACGACCAGGCACGTGAATCATCTGACGCAGTTTACCCGCAGCCGGTGTGTGAACCCGATGATAATCACGAGGCGATAAATAGATGGTGGCGAACTTACCACCCATAAATTCCTGACCTAGTGTTGCATCACCACCAAGCAGTTCGATCAGGCTGTAATCATGTCCTTTGGCCTGAAATACACGACCGTTTTTGATGTCGCCAATTTGACTGATAGCACCATCAGCAGGGCTGACCGCCAGAGACTCGTCTTCTGGTAATGGTCGCACACCCTCTTTCAGAGCACGGGTAAAGAAGTCGTTAAAGTGGATAAAATCTTCTGGATACGGATTTTGAGCTTCACTCATATCTACATCATAGTGTTTGATGATCCAGCGAATCAGAGCATCTTTAAACCAGGTGATTTTGCATTCCACAAAATAATGCACTGCTCTGGAAATCAAGTGATGAGGCAGTACGTATTGTAAGGCAGCGAATAGTTTTTCTTTCACAATAGTGGGCTGTCCTGTAAATCAGCACGAAAGTATTTGAGGCAGGCATTGTAATAGATGCCCTGCCTTTGTAACAGAAGATTACTCGATGGGCGTATCGGGTAGATTTCCCCACTCAGACCATGAACCGTCGTAAGCTTTCACGCTTTCAAACCCGAGACTTTTTGCCACCAGATAGGTAAAGCCTGAACGGTGATGGGTCTGACAATGGGTGATGATTTCGTATTCCGGTTTGAGGTCAAGCTTATCGAGCACTGAACCAAGATTCTCTTTGATGCGATAATTTCTCTGAGGATCCATAGCCTGTGTCCACTCAAAGTTAACCGCACCGGGAATATGACCGCCTCGTTGTGCCAGTATTCTTTCGCCGGTGTATTCTTCAGGGGATCGTGCATCCCAGATTCGGGTTTGAGAATCTTCAAGTGTGTTGAGGATATAATTGCTGTCTGCAATCACCGAGTGATCAATGGTTAATGAGACATCTGTTGCTTCAGGGCGGTTAATGTTTTTTTCAACAGGGTGTCCTTCCTTAAACCAGGCATGTATACCGCCATTCAGGTAGGAATAATGTTGATGCCCAATCACATCCAGTGTCCAGATAAATCGGCCAGCCCAGCCGCCTCCTTCATCATCGTAAACGACAATGTGTTTGTTTTTTTCGTAACCAATTTGGCTGAATAGCTGCTCTAGCTGGAGCAAAGCAGGCAACTTGCCCGGAGCTGGTTGTACACCACACGTCAGCCATTGAGGCTGAACGTGAACGGCACCGGGTACATGCAGTTGTTGGTAGGTTTGTGGGTTGCAAAGATCAACAATCAGCAGACCCTTATCCTTCAATAGCGGTTCAAGTGCGTCTGGTTCTAGTACCAGCGGCAGTTTGTTGTTGTGATTCATACTATGCGCTGTTTGTGAGAATTATTAGCGCATTGTATGACGAAGTGGCTCATCTTGCTTTATGAATTATTGTCTTTATATTGCAGAGTAACGCTCCTGACAGGCTCGCATCAGTGCATCAGCATATTCAGACTCAGGTATGCTGAGTACTTTGTTGTGAATCGAATTTTGCAGGTTCTCCAACCAGTTTTTGAATTCTGCTTTACTCATACCGACCTGAAGGTCGCTCTTTTTTCGTGGGTTCTTTTGAATAGAGTCGAATTTTTCAAGGACTTCTGGGGTGAGTGTATATTGATAACTGGAGTAAGCTTGAGAGAGTTTTTTCTCATTTGCTGCCAGATCACCAAACAGGGTGTAAAGCGTTTCGCCCTGATAATCCACAAAGAAATTTGCCAGCTCACCGACAATCATAACGTGTGAACCTTCTTCGATGGACGGTTGCATGGCCCCCAGGAACAGCGCCATGGCCAGACCTCCTGTATCATGAGCCTGCTGTGCCAGTTTTCTTGCCTGATGTTGGGCTTCTGCCAGTTGTTCTTCTGTGATGGATGAACCTGCCGGTGCTGTCAGCCCGTTCCTGGTCTCAGCTATTTTCAGCAGCATAGCGCCTGCATTAGAGTTAGCTCTGAAAGTGCGCATTCGATCAGCAATGCCATTTGCGTTGTCTGCAACAGTTCCCAGATAAAAATGTTCTCCTGCATTTATACGACTCTGAATGCGAGCTTGAATATATAGATTCAGGGCGTCAGTGGAGTTTTGAACCTGCTCATTGCTGTACAGGTATCCAAGCTGATGAGTACTTCCTGCACGACTCAGGTTAAAGGGTTCCCACCAGTGTTTTGAACTGCCCATCCATTCCGGCGTTTCCTGAAGGTCATTTTTGATAAGGGCACCAGGCTGAATATAGCTTGTTGCCTGAAGCAGGAAGTGTTGTTGCGACTGCAATTTGTGCTGGTGACTAAGGTCAATGGCTAACTCAGCCATCAACTCACGGTCCGATTCCATATACGTGTTGTCATGTTTGAAATCAATACCGGTCCGATGTTTTATTGCCCAATGCATGGCACAAAGCTGGAATGTGGCTTTTTGTTCTGCTTCATAGCAGCCTGCTTTAGTTAAAGCGTCATTAACATTGATACCAAGCACCTGATTCAGCCTGCTGTTATCGATGGCTTTTTTTAAAGTCTCATTGACGACTTGTTCTGATGCCTTGTCAAAGCCAGCTGCTCCAATATAGAGCCGACGCTCAGTATCTTCTCCGTATTGGCTGTCCAGTTCTCTGAGTTTTTCAGAGATTTCAGGCGTCAGCATCAGCGTCATAAAGTTAAGGGGAGAGTCGTTAAAGCTGAGGTTAGGTGGGTCTCCAAACAGCTGTGAGTTACTCAGTGTGGTGGCAGAGAAATAACTTGTAGTGCCATCATATGGCTTAACCACCAGCTCCATGCCCCAGTTGCTGACGTACAGACCGTAGGTGATAAACTTTTTATTTTCATCAGCCTGCGCAAACCCGCTGACTAATGTCAGCAGGATGGTACTGATGAGTACACAGCGTTTCCAAAACATACTTCTACCCTATTGGTTGCCCAGCTTGTGGTTGCCCAGCTTGGTTTTCTGTTGAGGAGATAGCTGAACCACATTGCCAATAACATCAACCACTCCCTCTACAATGTCAGTTATTGACTGAAAGTAGTAAGAGTAGACAGTTATTGATCCAATGAGTTCAAAATATGCTTGTAGCTGGCAAAACGTTCTGCCTGTATTTCGCCTTTATCCAGTGCCTCCAGCAGAGCACAACCCGGTTCTTTGTCATGGTTGCAGTCTCGGAATTTGCAATAGCCAAGATAAGGTCGGAAATCTTTAAAGCCTTCCAGGACCTGATGAGGCTCCATATGCCAGAGGCCAAATTCTCTGATTCCGGGAGAATCGATCAGCATTCCACCAGCAGGAAAGTGGAATAATTTTGCTGCTGTCGTAGTATGTGTTCCTTTGCCGGTAGCTTCCGAAAGTGCACCCACCTGAGTATCCACACCCGGCAACAACACATTCACCAGAGAAGATTTACCCACACCACTCTGCCCGACAAAGACGCTGGTATGCTCATTCAGCAAGTCTTTCAAAGTAACCAGCCCATCTTCTGAGCGAGTAGAAGCTCTGAGCACCCGATAACCGATCTGTTGATAACGAGCCATCATGTCGTCGATGGTCTGGCGGATAACGCTATCATTGAGCAGGTCAGTTTTGTTCAGCAAAATAACCGGCTCAATCCCAACGGTTTCTGCTGCCACGAGATAGCGGTCAATCAGGTTAGCATGCGGTATTGGCGCTGGTGCAATGACCAGAACAATATAATCAATATTGGCAGCGACGGGCTTCAGCTGACCGTGCATATCCGGGCGAGACAGCAAGCTTTCCCGCTCATCCAGGGCGACCACCACACCAAGCCCTTTGGTACCGGCTCGCCAGACAATACGGTCACCGGTGACCAATGGCGGTAGGTTGGCTCGCAGGTGACAGCGAAAGGTCTCTCCGGGCTTGCCCAGAGGCTCTATATCCAGTTGGGAGCCATAATGGGCTATAATCAGCCCTGGCTGTTCGGGACCGAGATCGTCATTCTGCAGTTCCTGCTCGATCTGGTTTTCACGTTTCCGGGCACGGGCTTTGCGCTCGTCCTGAATCTTTTGTATGCGCCAGCTCTGTCTGCGCGTTAACTTGCGCTTACTCATAGGTGTGGATAAAAAGCTGCTTAATATTAATGGTTGGAAGTATCATCGGGTTGTACTGTGGTAATTTCGCTGCGAGTATGAATGAAGTAGACTTAATATGTCAGCTCATTTCTGCACCACCTGCAATTTATCTTTGATTTTGATGATTAAGATATTTGCCCTGCTGGCTCAGGATGGCTGTATTAATCTATTTTTTTGAATATTGGGTGCTTGATGGCTAAATCGGACAATCTTATCTGGATCGACCTTGAAATGACCGGGCTGGACCCGGAGAATGACCGTATTCTGGAGATCGCCACTATTGTCACCGATGGTCAGCTTAACCTGATTGAAGAAGGTCCGGTGATGGCGATCCATCACAGTGATACTGTGCTGGAAAACATGAATGAATGGTGCATCAAAACCCATGCCGCAACTGGTCTTACCGAGCGGGTTCGTCAGAGCAGTATCACCCTGGGCGAAGCCGAACAGCTTACTCTGGATTTTTTGAAGAAGCATGTCGATGCCAGTGCTTCTCCCATGTGCGGCAACACCATTGGTCAGGATCGTCGTTTCCTGAATCGTTACATGCCTGAATTGCACGATTTTTTCCATTATCGCAACCTTGATGTCAGCACACTGAAAGAATTGGCTCGCCGCTGGAAGCCGGAATTATTGGAACAATTCACCAAAAAAGGCACACACCTGGCGGTTGAAGACATTCGTGAATCGATTGAAGAGCTGCGTTTCTATCGTCAGCATTTTATTCGTGAATAGCGTCAACTTATTTTTGATGTTGTGCCAGCGCCCATTCAACATGTTCTCTGACCAGTTTTGAAGGAAACTCAAGACGAGCTTTGAGGGCAGAAACCACCTTTTCGCCAGTGGGCGCATTCCCCAGCGCAACAGCAAGATTTCTCAGCCAGCATTCAAAGCCTGCCCGGCGAATCGCTGAACCTGCGGTTTTCTCCAGAAACTCTTCTTCCGTCCACAGAAAGATATCAGCAAGATCGCAATCATCTAATTGGTGCCGGGGGGTGAAATCACTTTCCTGAGTGGGTTTGGCAAAGCGATTCCAGGGACAAACCAACTGGCAATCATCACAACCAAATACGCGATTGCCCATCATTGGGCGCAGTTCTTCAGGAATTGAACCGCTATTCTCAATGGTCAGATAAGAAATACAGCGCCGGGCATCAACTTGATAAGGGGCTACAATCGCCTGAGTCGGGCATTTGCTCAGGCAGCTGGTGCAGCGACCACAATGAGTGTCTTCATATGGTTCATCCACAGGCAGAGGGAGATTGGTAAATAATTCGCCCAGAAAGAAAAACGAACCCGCCTGCCGGTTAATCACCAACGAATGTTTACCTACCCATCCAAGTCCGGCTTGTTGTGCCAGAGGGCGTTCCATAACTGGCGCACTGTCAACAAACGCCCGATAGCCATGATTGCCGACCGCTTCTTCAATTTTCTTGCCCAATTGCGTCAGGCGTTTGCGAATCAGTTTGTGATAGTCGCGCCCAAGCGCATAGCGAGAGACATAAGCTTTCTCAGGTTCTCCCAGCATTTTTACTGTCTCGGTGTTTTCAGGCAAATAATCCATGCGCACTGAAATGATACGAACGGTGCCTTCGTGCAGCAACGCAGGGTTAGCTCTTAGCTCAACATTTCGAGCCATGTAATCCAGGTCGGCGTTAAACCCCTTATCCAGCCATTGCTGAAAACGCTGCATATGCTCCTCAGGAATATGAGGTTCTGTAATACCCATATCCTGAAAGCCAAACTCACGACTCCACTGGCGAATTTTTTTTGCCATGTCGTTCATATCAACGGTCAAATTTGAGCTATTAATTAATGGGGGCACAGGTTTTCGATCAAGTTTTCGAGAAGTTGTCGAATTATACATTTCCACGCACAAAATATGATCCGCAACAGTATAGATTGACCATCATGAAATAGACTCTCAGGCGTCTTATTTCTGTCATCTCTTTGCTATTTAATGGGCATATCCGTCGTAGAAAGGGCTCGCAAATCATCAGCAAATGCAAGGAAGCAATAGGGTGAAACCGATCAGACGTTTATTTATGGATTTAATGGTGGGTAAAAGGGATTCTCTGGAACGCCCGGTAGAAGGAATGATTACTTATCTCAATATCAATCAGGGCGGTAGCTGGCAGTACAACCGTGACAAAGATCATTATGAAGACCGGATATCCGGTCAACAAAATAAGGCGGATGAAATAAAATATCGACGTTGATTTTTTTATGCCTGCCCAATGTGCAGGCTGATTCTTTTTCAAAGTCTCACTGGTGGTAAGTACCCGGTCATGTGAAATAATCCTTTCTGACTTATTGTTCACCCGTTGTGTCAAGCCCGTTGTCTCTACATGGCGATAGTTTTACAATAAAGACGCTCCCCATAGAGTAATAAAAAGAAGGCAACATCATGAAGATAAGAAATATCGCACTGATAGTAGCCCTTGCCGTATCGGGCTCACTTTCCGCAGAACCTTTTGAAGCGCTTAATGCAGAAGCAGTCAAAGCATCTGTACCAACCTCGACCATAAAAGACAGTCTGGACATTTGGTACGAAGAGCAGCTCAAAATGCTTGAAGTTAAAGCTCAGCGAATGAGCGACAGAGTCCCACTGGTAGTGCGTCGCCAGCAAGCCCGTGAACAGCTTGATGCCACATTCCAACACTTACAAAGTGTTTATGGCATATAACCTGAACGTCCAGCTGTTTGAATAACTACAAAGGAAAAACCCTGAAAAATCGGGGTTTTTTTTACCTGTAATGCGGGTATAGGCGAAAGTATTCCTGAGCTGAGGATCAGCCTGACTCTCTGACTCGACCAGAGTACGGATATCTGTTTCCAACTGGAGTTGATTGATTTCTGAGTGTCGAAAGCACTCTAAACCGGAAGTAGACATGACAGAGAATAATCCGGAACTTCACATTTGCTGCCTGCGATACCCCGGTATTATCTAGACCACTACTTCCCTTAATGCCTGAGAATAGCATTTTTATCCTGCCAGCAGAGATGATAAAAATGGTCATACAACAAAAATAACAGGTGTAGTCCCGATGACCTCATCTTCCGAATATCGCTACCTTCATGGTTTTGGCAATGAGCACGAAACCGAAGCCTTGCCCGGAGCCTTGCCTCAAGGTCGCTTTAGCCCCCAAAAATCCAGTTATGGTCTTTATACCGAACAATTCTCAACCACCGCATTTACAGCACCAAGGCACCAAAACCGCAGAACATGGACTTACCGGATTCGACCATCGGTCTGCCAGCAGGACTACCAGCCAGTTCCCAATGGAATGATCCGGTCAGCACCTGTGACCGAAAGTATTGCATCACCTGAGCCTCTTCGCTGGGATGCACCACCTACAGCACAAACGGATTGTGATTTCATCGATGGAATCACCACTATGGCAGCCAATGGTGATGTCAAAACGCAAATTGGCTGTGCAGTTCATATCTATTCCGCCAACCAGGATATGAGCAATCGCTTTTTTTGCAACACCGATGGTGAGTTGCTTATCGTTCCTCAACAAGGGGCATTATTGACTCGTACAGAGTTAGGCAACCTGCTGGCATCACCAGGGGAGATTCTGGTCATCCCGCGAGGAATAAAATTCCAGATCAATCTTCCGGATAAAACCGCCTCTGGTTATATTTGTGAAAACTATGGTCAGCCATTCACTCTACCAGAGCGTGGCCCGGTGGGTGCTAATGGTTATGCCAATGATCGGGACTTCCATTACCCTGTCGCTTGTTTTGAAGATATGGATGGCGAATTTGAAATCATCAGCAAATTTGCGGGCAACCTTTTTCGCTGCGATATAGATCATTCACCGTTGGATGTAGTGGCATGGGTCGGCACCTCTGCACCTTATAAATACGACTTATCTCGTTTTAATGTGATTAACACTGTCAGTTACGATCATCCTGATCCGTCCATATTCACTGTACTCACTGCTCCATCCGACACACCCGGCGTAGCCAACCTTGATTTTGTTATCTTTCCGCCCAGATGGATGGTTGCTGAAGATACCTTCCGCCCTCCCTGGTATCACCGAAATGTTATGAGTGAGTTTATGGGGTTAATTCACGGTGTGTACGATGCTAAAGAGAAGGGTTTTGTGCCCGGCGGTGCCAGCCTGCATAACGGCATGACACCTCACGGTCCTGAAACTGAGGTGTTTGAAAAAGCCAGCAACCTAAAACTGAAGCCACAACAATATAAAGACACAATGGCATTTATGGTTGAATCACGTTTTATTTTTACACCAACAAAGTACGCACTCGAAAGTAATACACGACAGACTGGTTACACTGACTGTTGGAACAACATGAAGAAACACTTTACCGGTACGGCTCAAGAAGGAAACAAATAATGATCCGGCTAAACGAAACTCACAACCCTTCTCTCACTAGTTGGCTGGCCTCTGCCAATCAGAAAGGTTCTGATTTTCCGATTCAAAATCTCCCCTTTACTGTTTTCAGACGTAAAAATACCAAAGAAGCATTCCGGGGTGGTGTTGCCATTGGCAGCCAAGTGCTTGACCTGCTAGCGGTTCAAGAACTTGAGCTTTTTGAGGATAAGGCAGCCGAAGCCTTGAACAATTGTTGTCAGGAGAACCTGAACCCGTTGATGGGAATGGGGTTTGAATACTGGTCAGCACTGCGCCTGGCATTATCAAAAGCTTTGCGTCATGGCGCTTCTGAAGAAAGCAGCTTGCGTCCCTGTCTGATACCGCAGCAGGATGTGGAATATTCATTACCCTGTCGTATTGGTGATTACACCGATTTTTATACCTCAATTTATCACGCCACAGCCGTTGGTTCGTTATTCCGCCCTGACAACCCGCTGCTACCCAACTATAAATGGGTACCTATTGGCTACCATGGTCGTTCATCCTCCATCAAAGTGTCCGGGCACAGCTTTCACCGCCCGACAGGACAAACCAAAATACCCGATGCAGAGCAGCCTTCGGTCGCGGCTTGTAAGCGTCTGGATTACGAATTGGAGGTGGGTATTTTTATTGGCAAGGGCAATGAGATGGGAAAGCCCATTGATATGGATGAAGCCGATCAACATGTTTTTGGTTTATGCCTTTTCAATGACTGGTCTGCCCGTGACTTACAAGCCTGGGAATATCAGCCATTAGGCCCATTTTTGGCCAAGAATTTCGCATCGACGGTTTCACCCTGGATTGTTTCACTGGAAGCTCTTGCGCCTTACCGGACATCATTCACTCGTCCGGATACTGATCCACAGCCACTGCCTTATCTCAGCTCTGAAGCCAACTCTCAATTTGGTGCATTGGATATTCAACTGACTGCTTCACTGGAAACGACCCAGATGCGAGCCAATGGAGAGCTACCTGTTCAGCTTTCTAAATCGAGTTTCAGACATTCCTACTGGACAATCGCACAAATGGTCGCACACCATACAGTCAATGGGTGCAACCTTCAGCCTGGTGATCTGTTTGGCAGTGGTACACAATCGGGCCCAAAACCAGAAGAAGCCGGTTCACTACTAGAGTTGTCCAACGGCGGTAAGCAATCCATTACTCTGCCTAATGGAGAAACAAGAACATTTCTGGACGACGGGGATACCGTCATCATGCGTGGCTGGTGCGAAAAAGACGGCGCTGCTCGTATAGGTTTTGGCGAAGTCTCTGCTCATGTATTGCCGAGCAGAAGCTGAGGAAATGAGTATGAAACTGCATTCCTACTTTCGCTCTTCTGCCTCTTATCGGGTTCGTATCGCCATGAACCTTAAAGGCATTACATATGATCTTGCGCTGACAAATCTAATCAATGACGAGCAACACTCAGAACGATATCAATCACTGAACCCTGAGGGATTAATCCCCTGTCTGGAAACGAATGAAGGCATTCTCAGTCAATCTCTGGCTATTATTGAATGGCTTGATGAACGATACCCTTACCCTGCTCTCTTGCCCGATAATGCCTGGCAAAGAGCCCTGGCTCGCAGCTTTGCGTACGTTATCAGCTGTGACATTCACCCACTGAATAATCTGCGTGTATTGAAATACCTTGAAAAGGATTTACACCACAGTGACGACGATAACATTCATTGGTATCAACACTGGATAAACACCGGCTTTACCGCACTGGAAAAAAAGGTCGGTCAGTTTGATTTTTGCTGTACAGACAATCCGGGAATAGCTGACATCTGCCTTGTACCACAGGTGTTCAATGCTCTGAGGTTTGAAGTCAGTATGTCTGCTTACCCAAAACTGCAAACTATTTATCAACGATGTAATGAGCTGGAGGCTTTTCAAATGGCAGCACCGGGAAATCAGCCTGACGCCACTTAAACCAAATGAATGTGCAGGTCGAGTTCCGCTCAAAGGGTAGAACCCGACTATATGCTCACAGAGTACTCACAGAGCGCAAAAAATCGACATCTTCTCAGCATTTCATGCAGGTATTGGCTCTTGTGCCCTAGGAATCAATCAATACTCTAATTCTCGAACAAATTCTTTATGAGCAAACATAACGCTGATTTTTTGGCTTCGTGCTAACTTTTTAAAACAGCAGGTACACCAGTCATCTGCTGTCAGAGACATATCCTCTGCCTCAGAGTCCATAGGAAAGTAATCAACCATTAACCCCTTATCTTCCTCAGAGATCACGTTAAACTGAATGCCAGCTCCAATCATTGAACCATCGGCAATTAAACGTTTTCTGCTGTGAAATATCAGGTCAATCTTAACCATCCACTCTTCACGTTCATTGCTCATCACCAGGTTAAAACGCGCCTTATCAAAAGGTATTCCCTCGCCCTCTACGTAGAACGCTTCAGGTTCAATACGAGAAGCGAATTTTCTGACCACAAGCTCACCAAGACTTTCATTTGAGTCTGCAAATCGCTTTTGAACCAGGGCTGAATAGTGCTTCAACACCTGCTCAACCGTTGTACCTGGTGTTTGAATAGCGCCCATAAACATTCCCCCACTCCATTGAATATCGTTTTAATACATCTCAACAAGATCAGGCTGATTTTTATATTTTTTAATTATCAGCACTTTTTACCATAGTGCTAACTACGCAGAAACCCCTGGAATGCAATTTAACACTGAATTTATAGCTTCTATAATCGTATGCTATGGTTGTCTTCCATTAAATTTTCGTTCGAGACACTGAAATGACGACTGTTAAGTTGACAGAATACAGTCATGGCGCTGGCTGTGGATGTAAAATCTCCCCGGAGATTCTTGAAGGTATTCTGAAAACAGATTTACACTTGCCAGAATTTCCAACTCTGGTGGTGGGTAATTCCAGCAAAGATGATGCCGCAGTGGTCGATCTGGGCAATGGTGAAGGTATTATCAGCACGACCGATTTCTTTATGCCTATTGTTGATGACCCTTTTGACTTCGGGCGTATTGCCGCAACCAATGCCATTAGTGATATCTACGCCATGGGCGGGCAACCTTTGATGGCTATTGCCATTCTTGGCTGGCCTGTCAACGTTCTTTCACCGGAGATTGCCAGTCAGGTTGTGGACGGTGGTCGTCAAGCCTGCGCGGATGCCGGAATTCCACTGGCAGGTGGTCATAGCATTGATGCGCCCGAACCTATTTTTGGACTGGCCGTCACCGGTCGTGTACCTCTGAAACAACTGAAGCGAAATGATCAGGCTCGCGCTGGCAGCAAACTGTTTCTGACCAAACCACTGGGTGTTGGCATTCTAACCACAGCGCAAAAGAAAAAGTTGCTAAAGAATGAACACGCTCATATTGCCAGGGATGCTATGTGCACTCTCAACAAAATTGGCCATGAACTCTCATTGTTGGATGGTGTCAGCGCCATTACCGATGTAACCGGGTTTGGTCTGCTGGGGCACTTGTTAGAAATCTGCGAAGGCAGCCGGGTGAAAGCTAATATCGTCATGGATAAGCTGCCTTTGCTGCCTCATGTTGAAGAGTATCGCCAGCAAAACTGTATTCCTGGCGGAACTCACCGTAACTTTGATAGCTATGGTCACAAGGCGGCCAGCATTTCAGAGGCGCAAAAACATATTCTCTGTGACCCGCAAACCAGTGGTGGTTTGCTGATTGCGGTAGATCCGGATTCTGAATCATCACTCCATGAGGTTACTCAACGATTCGGCTTAGAGCTGGAAACGATTGGTGAGTTAACCGAATACGACAGTGGGTACTTTGTTGAAATAATTTAAGCTCTGATGCGAGGATTTTAACAGGAGCGCTTGTCTCCTGTTAAATAAAACAGGCGATGAATTTTTTTCACTCAATGATCATATCTTGGCGGTAATGTGATCTCATCATCACATATTTTCATATTATGTTCTTTCACTCCATTAATTGATCTACGTCAAAAATTCTTAGCCAATAGTCTCTTATCCTGCGTTTGTCTTAAATTTTTCGCATTTTTATTAACCAATCTAAGGATATTCACCATGTCTGCCATGAAGTTTTTCATGCCTGCGGTTAACCAGATGGGTAACGGTTGTCTGGAAGCTGCGATCACTGATATCTGCAAACTGGGCTACCAAAAAGCGCTGATTGTTACTGACAAGGTTTTGAACGAAATCGGCCTGGTAGGTTCTGTTGCAGAAAAGCTGGGCGCTCAGGGAATTACGTCTGTTATTTTTGATGGTACTCAACCAAACCCTACGGTGGGCAACGTTGAAGCGGGTCTGGAGCTGCTGAAAGAAGGTGAGTGTGATTTCATCATCTCTCTGGGTGGCGGTTCTCCACATGACTGCGCTAAAGGTATTGCTCTGGTAGCTTCCAACGGTGGCCGTATTCAGGACTTCGAAGGAGTTGATGTTTCTGAGAAGCCTCAGTTCCCGCTGATTTCTGTCAACACCACGGCCGGTACTGCCAGTGAGATCACCCGTTTCTGCATCATCACTGACGAAGCGCGTCACGTTAAGATGGCTATCGTAGACAAGAATACAACACCACTGATGTCTGTTAACGATCCTGCTCTGATGGTAGATATGCCTAAGTCTCTGACTGCAGCTACCGGCATGGACGCTCTGACTCACGCCGTTGAAGCTTATGTTTCTACCGCTGCAACACCGGTGACTGACTGCTGCGCGATTAAAGCCATCGAACTGATTCACGAACACCTGGAGACAGCTGTCTCTGACGGCAAGAACATGGAAGCTCGTGAGCAGATGGCTTACGCTCAGCTGCTGGCTGGCATGGCATTCAACAACGCCAGCCTCGGTTATGTTCACGCTATGGCGCATCAGCTGGGTGGTTTTTACGACCTGCCACACGGTGTGTGTAATGCGATTCTTCTGCCTCATGTACAGGCTTACAATGCACAGGTTTGCCCTGAACGTCTGTCTCATGTCGCCAAAGCGATGGGGGTAAATGTTGAAGGTCTGTCTGCTGAGGCGGGTGCTGAAAAAGCGCTGGAAGCCATCAAGACACTGTCCGCCAAGATTGAAATCCCGGCTGGCCTGAAAGTTCTGGGTGTTAAAGAAGAGGACTTCCCAACACTGACAGAAAATGCTCTGAAAGATGCTTGTGGTCTGACTAACCCTAAGCAGGCAACTGCTGAAGAAATTACTGCTATCTTTGCCAGCGCTATGTAATGCGGACTGATAGCTAAGTAAAAAAAAGCCCGGATTCAGTCCGGGCTTCTTAATTTATATTCCATCAAATAGGACGATTGCCGTATTCACTGGAAGGTTTTTTGGGTGGATCAGCAGTTACATTTGATGGGACTTCTTCAATCTTTCCGCCATTCTTCAGAAACTCTTCAATCTGAGCGTCCATACTAGCCCTCAGTTTCTTGCGGGATTCGACCGTCCGTTCCTCGGCGGGTTCATCCCGGCTTCCCAGAAAGCTGATATCAATACCATCAAAACCAGCAGCTTTTTTCGGCTTTCTCCGTGCCATAGCTCTATCCTCTAATTACTGGTTAAAGGAGCATTCACTCCTTCAATAAGTTGTACTTTTGTTCCGATTTTTTATAGTTATAGTCCAACGTTGAGAAAACGCCAGTTCGGTTTTGTGTACCTCCAGTTAAAGATAGTGTTCAAATCCTGCATTTTCATCATTGCTGATATTTTTTACCTTGTAAAGTGACAATACTGTTACAGTGTCCACTATCATTTCTGTGCAATCTGATTACAATACTTGAAGCGATATCGTTAACCGGAGTCATTACATCGGCATCAACTGGATTGTATTTAATGCTTTAATTTTGTCAGGTATAGCCGATGGCATTGAATTGCATTTATAAACAACCAGAGTCGCCTGTGGCTATCAGATCAATTTTTTTTATTGTTCTTTTTATGGTTTTTTTTGCTGTTATCTCGAATAACATCAAAGCCGATACCGATATCCAATTAAATCCGACAGGCTGTACCTTCGATGAAATGCAACAGTTTTACATGGATGAGTTGGGGATTGATAGAGAAGTGTCCATTGTCCTGAAAAAACAGCGGATGCCTGAACCCAATATTCTGGGATTAACCAGACCTCTGGCACCGAACACATACCTTATTGTAATGGCAAAGGCTTTGGAGCCCAGTGAAATACGAATCACTTTAGCCCATGAATTAGTACACATTCGGCAACTGGAAAGAGGTGAAATAAATAAGAAGGAATTTAAAAAGCACTACATGAACAGAAGTTTTGAAGACGAAGCTTTCCGCCTAAGTTTGCCGATGGCGATTAAATTTTATACGACGCTCGACTGCTCAAAATAATTATTTATTTTCCTCTTGACCTGTCTATCGCTTCATTGAAAAGTACAAGGTGAAAATACAGGGAAAAATCATGCTTATCCGTCAGGAACTATCTACAGATATCGCTGCTATTGATAAACTGAATTATCTGGCATTTAAGGATCACTCCCATCATGCACCCGGTGCAGAACCTACCGAACACCTGATCGTTGACAAGCTTCGGACAACTGAAGCACTAACCCTTTCTCTGGTGGTTGAAGACAAAAGTGAAAAAGATGAAATAGTTGGGCATATCGCTTTTTCTCCAATAACCGTCGACGGAAAGAAAACCCAATGGTTTGGATTGAGCCCTGTTGCGGTCTTGCCCGAAAAGCGAGGGCAGGGGATTGGCTCTGTACTCATTAGAGAAGGAATTAGTTTGATGAAAGAGTCATGAGCTAAAGGTCTGGTTTTGCTGGGAGAGTCTGGATATTACCGCCGTTTTGGTTTCAAAAACCATCCTGAATTTATCTATCCGGATGTGCCCGCAGAATACTTTTTGGCATTGGCATTTCAGGAAAAAAGGCCTGAAGATAAAGTCGCTTATCATCCTGATTTCTGCTAAATCCAATCATCAGCATTGCCAGCACTGCCAATGTGCCCTATAAATATAAGTTTGGGGGCGATTCGGATTCGACGACGGTATCAAACCCTTAGGTGCATGCCGAGGACGTAGTGGTTCTCGTTAATCAAAACACTACAAACCTTACAGTTGCCACTTTTGCAACTACCGAAAGCGCTAACGACGAAGACTTCGGTCTGAGATTTGCAGCTTAATCGTAGCTAAACCCTACGAGCTTTCCAGTCCAACCGGTTCGTTTGCTGGCTGGTATCAGGACTGTCATCGTAAGCAAACTCGCCACGTTCAGCAGGTCTCTGGTTGACGGGCTAAAACGTGTGAGACTCGCTCTGTAGAACCCCGACCACTGGGTCGTTATGGAGTTAAATGTAAAGGTGGATCTAAGCATGTAGAGCCGAAGGCTGCGAACTGGCGGACGCGGGTTCAAATCCCGCCGCCTCCACCAAAATGATGATCAAAGAGGGTTGAAGAAATTCAACCCTCTTTTTTTATGCCTTTATTTTCAAGGGCTTTAGCGTTTTTAATGAACAATAAGCATTGGCTGCAATCAGCACTTTTAGTAACACTTGTAGTAACACACCCCCTTTTTCTACTTTTCAGGTGTTACTACGATGCCCAGATACACCAAACCCCCACGGAAAAATCATGAAACCCCACAGCCAGCAAGAACCTCTGACAGATATTGAGTGCTCATGGCCGCCTTTTTTTGCTTTCGCTTCAGCCCTGCTTTGAAAGACTTTGTATTGTTCAACATATTAACTGCAACGTGTCGAAACCCTGCTAACATCTCTGCAGCATTGCCTCTTCTTATTCGGCAATCATCTTCGTTCATAGCAACATCTAACTTCCAATGAAGCTTTCCTTCTATTGCCCAATGACTTCTTGCTGCAGTGGCTAATTCTTCTGCTGTTAATTCAGCAGATGAAATATAATAACGGATACTAATATCTTCTAGATCAAATATCTCACCATCCATTCTGGCAGACATAACAATCCCAAGAGTTTTCATCCCTTTCCAGTCAAAGGAAAAATTCACAAACTCATCAAAAATATCACTAACAAGATGCTGTCTTATTTCAAGACGACCATGACTTTTTTCTGTCGTCTTGAATGAATCACCTTTCCAAGCATTAATCTTTTCTGAAGAAAAATGGTTTTCAAATGCTTCGAGAAGTTTGCCCTGATTACCTTTGACCGCCAATAAATAATCGGCTCCCTTATCGACAATCTTGCTGGCAATGTCCCTCTGGCAGCCCATGGCATCAATGGTTACAAGGCATCCACGAATCTCAAGGAGCTCTAAAAGCTCTGGAATAGCGGTTATTTCATTACTCTTGGCATTGACTTTAATTTGCCCGAGAACTAATTCATTGGCAGCCACAAATGCACTTACCATATGAATGGCTCCTTTATCTTTTCCTTTATCGTAGGAACCTCTTACGGTCTTTCCATCAATTGCAATGATTTCGTCATTACTTACTTTATGGCAGGCTTTCATCCATTCAATAAAGCAACGTTGAAATTGTTTTGGATTCACAACAGCAGCAACTCGGGCAATAGTATGATGAGATGGAACTCCATTTTCAAAGTCACCATACTTTTTTAACCAGTCGAGTCTTTCAGTTCCAAAATCCTCGATTTCCTCCCAACCTTCACAGCCGGCAATAACAGCACAGATTATCAAAATCAAAACATCTGTGAGTTTATGCTCTACTTTCCATGCTTGGCGTGGATCATAAATAACAGAAAGGCTATTCATTAAATCTAATGCATTCATTGGTTGGGCATCCAAAGTTTTTTATATATGACAATGGACGCATAAATCGGGCTATACGCACTTACACTTATAGGCCTTGAGGCCAACTGCTTCGGAGTGTTTCATGATTTTTCCCTGCTTCACGAGCCTGTTTTGCCAGTTCATCAAAGGCCGGTTTGATGGTGGTGATGTCGTTGTCATAACGACCAGGGTGCATGTGGGGTGTGCAAACCAATCGCTGAATACCATTGGCTTCTGCCTGCCACAGCAGTTCCAGCGATTGCTCCATGGTGTCGGGGCCATCGTCGATGGCGGGGATAACATGGTTATGAATATCGATCATGTATGTGCTGCCCGCCTCCCGCTGCCAGCATCCCGTAAAAGATAATCCCTTTGGGTGTTATCCGATTTTCGCACTTTGCTCTCCGTAAGCGCACGATCTTTTCTTTTTCGGGCAGCGGGATGCGGGCGGCGGGAAGTGCCCGAAGGCATATACCTCGCCACCAGAGCCAGCGCCATCATCATCACAAAGTACGCCGCATTGGATGGAATCTGCAGGTTAAAATCCACCGATGAGTGAATCATAATGGCCAGAATGCCCATAAATGCGGTGAAGCCCATCCCGATCATCAACCGATTGCGCCGTAATCGCATGGCCTGAATGGCATGCCAGCCAGCGGTTAATACCATCAATGCCAGAATCAGGTAAGCCGGTACACCAAACTCCAGTGGGAATTGCAGAAAATCGATATGGGCCAAATCGTAAAAGCCCCGCCAGCTGCCATCGTGATAAGCGGGTAACGTCGTGTAGTAAGAACCTGCACCGGAGCCGGTGATGGGATAATCACCAATGGCATCCAGAGTCACTTCTGCCACATTGGGTCGGGTTTCCCGCTCCATGGAGGTTTGCTCAAGGCGTTCCACCACTTTCTCAAGGCCAAACCACTGGCTGACAATGGCGGTATCAATTACCAGCAGGCTGACAAACAAAACCACCATGCCCCGGCTCAGCTTCTTACGACAGATAACGTACAAAAAGCCGGTAATCATCAGGCTGGAGAAAAACGCCGTGTTCCCCATGCGGGAGCGGGAAAGCACCAGGCCAATCACCATAATGGCCAGCCCGGTACGAAGAATTACTTTATTGCTCATTAGGGTTTTCAGGGTCTGGTGCAACCATTCCCGCCAGTTTTCTGAAGGCTTGTCATTGAGCTGGGCAATCAATAAACCCATGCCTGCGGCCAGCGTCATCTCCATGCAACCGGCAAAACTGTTGCGGTTAACAAAGGTGCCGGTGGCAACACCAAAGTAAGTGGTTTTATCTCGAAACAGCAATGTCTCCAGGCCAGACAACGTACTCAGCGAACCAAACACCGCCTGAAAGATACCGGAGATCACCAGTACCCAGGCAAAGGTGCGCAACCTTTCTGGCTTGTTGATCAGCAAGAGACACAGGCAAAATAGCAGGTAATACGCCAATGTCAGCAAGGCAGACAGCAGCGTAGCAAAAGGATCGATAGAGAGAGGCAGCAACTCCGGCAAAGGTAAGCCGAGTGCCAGATACGCCTGAGAATGATTATCCCAAGCGTGGGGAGAGAGCGCCTTTACCCAATCGGTGGGTAACGGCAACTGTTGTATAAACAGCCAACTGGTGACCAGAATAAACCCAAGGTGAAACCAACGGGCTTTCTGAAAAGCAAGCGTGACCGGCAGCCGGTTCAGGGCAAAACCCAACAACCAGAACAGTGCCAGCCCGTAGGCCAGCATCATCAAAATCCCCATCGCCCACTCGGGCTTGCTGCCTTCCGGTAAGGGCAGCCAGAACATTACCGCCAGCAGCGGCCAAAACAATTTATTGGACATTCGTTACTTTCACTAAAATGGTTTGCCACCGCCCGCTGCCCATATAAAAGCTCCGTTTAATCTTTTTCGGGTACCGGGAGACGGTCTTTCAATGCCGAATCAAGCTGAGCAGTTCAGCCGTCTTGTCTTCCATCAACGCTACATCACCACGACTTTTCACATTTAGCAAAAAAAATGTCGCCCCCCGTGAAGGACTATCTGGAATTCCTTCGAGCAGTGCTTGTCAAGATTGATATCAATGCTATCATTTTTTAATAGATAAAATTCAGGGGGGAAGTATGGCAAACTTAATCGTCCGAAACATTGATGACAAAATAGTAGACGCACTCAAAGCTCAAGCGGGTAAACATGGCCGAAGTGCTGAGGCTGAACATCGCCGGATTCTAGAATCTGCATTGTTACGCCCCAGAAAAAAAAGCTTCTCTGAAACACTACGAAGCATCCCAAATGTTGGCACCGATGCCGATTTCGAACGCGTTGATAATGACAGTGACCGTGATGTATTTAGTTGATACCAATATCATCAGTGAACTACGCAAAAAAAAGAAAGCAAATCCAGGCGTGCAAGCATTCTTTCAGTCGGCAAAACAACAAGAACAGCATCTTTATCTGAGCGTTATCACTATTGGCGAACTGCGCAGGGGTGTTGAAAGAATTCGCTACCGGAATGATATCGCACAAGCGAACCAATTAGAGTGCTGGCTGAATGGCATCATTGCAGATTACAGTGATCAAATTCTCGATTTTGGTAGCACCGAAGCTAATATATGGGGTGTACTCAGGGTGCCTCACCATGAAAATTCAATCGATAAACAAATCGCTGCCACTGCACTGGCATACGACCTAACCGTTGTTACCAGAAATACGGACGACTTTGCCAGTACAGGGGCTAAATTGCTGAATCCGTTTTCAATGAACTGAAAATGTATAGAGGTGGATTGTAGGCACAATGAAAGCCCCCGGTTTCTCGCCCTCCACTACTCGTAAAAACCTAAACTTTTCGGGCAGCAGGTAGCGCCCAAAGGGCATCGCAAAATTTAATAAATGTTTGATCCCAACAATGATCTAGGTGTTTTCATCAGGATTTTAATATCCAGCCACAGCGACCAATTATTGATGTAGTCCAAATCATACTCCACTCGTTTAACCATTTTATCCAGCGTGTCGGTTTCACCTCGGAAGCCATTCACCTGAGCCAGCCCGGTAATGCCCGGTTTGACTTTGTGCCGTTTCATATACGACACCACCAGATCTTTGTAGTATTCGTTGTGGGCAATGGCATGAGGCCTTGGGCCAACCAGTGACATTCGCCCCTGCACCACATTAATAAACTGGGGAAACTCATCAATACTGGTGCGGCGGATAAACGCTCCCACTTTGGTGACTCTCGGGTCGCCCTTGGTGGCCTGGGTAACTTTGCCTTCTCCCTCGGCGTGTACCTTCATGCTGCGAAACTTGTAGATATTCACCGGATTACCGGACACCCCGTAACGCAGCTGTTTAAACAATACTGGTCCCGGCGATGAGAACTTTACGGCAATGGCGACAATCAGCATCACAGGCGATAACAATAGTACAGCAATAGAGCCTAACACCAGATCGGTGATCCGTTTGATCAAGGCGTTGCCGCTGTCCATAGGAGAGCAACTGATATCGATGGTGTGGAAATCGGCAATCTTGCTGATTTTGTGGTTCAGCAGCGGGATGTCCTGCAAACCGGGCATATAGCGTATATTGGATGTACTGTGTCGCATGATGTACATCACCGGCTGAATCAGCTCACTCTTATTGAGCGGCATACAGAGCCAGCACTCATCAAATCGTTTACCAGACTCCAGCAGTTTTTCCAGCTCGATCAGCGGTTGCTCATCATCGTTGACCTCAATTACAGACTCGACGTTGTAACCATACTGGTTATTGCCCGCAAAACGTTTACGAATAGTTTCAAAATTACGCCCTGTACCTAGTATCACCACATGGCGGGTGTTGCGCCCTTTACGGCGAAAACGCATCAATAATTGGTAAAGGACAAGGCGCAGCCCCATCGCCAGTGGTGGGGCTGATAGAAACCATACCATCAGCCAGATGCGGGAATAATCCTTTGTGGTTTTGGTCACGAGCATAAACAGCCAGACACCAACAAACGACAGAGCCCAGGCATAAAGCACCTTGCCCATGCGCTCCCACAGGTTCCTGCCTCGCCACGGTGAATACACATCGCAGATAAAGGACAACACCAAAACCAGCAGCGCCTGAACCACCATCAACGTCAGGTAGTGTGTGGCGTGATGACCAAACCGGATATACTCCGCCAGCTCCGCACAACCAAAGGCAACAACCACATCCATGATGATCAGCGCTATAAGGGGTAAACGTGATCGGCCAGATAACAACGAGGTAGGCATTACTTCAAATCCATCTTTTTTGGATTTGCCACGATACCCGTAGCAAACAAGTCATTCATACTGCAGGCTTTCGCCATTTCGAAATTAAAAAAGGGAGAGCTGCGAAAAACAGCCCTGCACAGGTCACCAGAAAATCCAGTGGGTTAAAGCTGCGCAGTGGGAAGATAAACTGCAAACTTTCATCCAGAGCACAGCCTATCATCAAGAACAACAATAACCAGCCCCTGTGCCAGAAACCGGAGCTGGCCAGATGAGCCAGCAGCGAGAGAATAAAGGCAAACACAAAATGCATCTGCAAATTGCCGCCAAGAAAATGCTCGATATTACCCCAGACCCAGTAGCCATAGCCGAGGCTTTTGCTGGCCGAAAGAATCACCAGAAAGGCCAGCCAGCCCAACGCTAAAATTCGTACCAAATCATGATTCCTTTACAGTAAGTTTCAATCTGCAGCTACCCTTAAGCCCGGCTTTAAATGATTTGGTGTTGTTCAACATAATTAACTGCAACATGCCGAAAGCCTTCTAAGATGGCAAAAGTAATGAGAAATCAAAAAGGTAAGGTGCCATAAACACCAGTTCAATCACCGTCGCCAGCAAAGGTCAGATCACTATTCCCCGGTGGCCTGCAACAAATACTTTTTTCATAAACTTTAAAAACCACAAAGTTGTAGCTACATTACTACACATATAAAAAACAGGAGAAAGATCAGTGAGCAGAACCACTCTTACATCACGCACATTCAATCAGAATGTTACCGAAGCCAAGCGATCAGCCCTTGAGCACCCGGTATTTATCACTGACAGAGGTAATATTACCCATGTACTGTTGAATATCGATCACTACAAAGAGATCACCCGTAACTCAGCCAACATCATTGATCTACTAACAATGCCTGATGCGGAAGACATTGATTTAAACGTTGAACCTTTAACAGACAACATCCTCAAGCCCGGAGACTTCTCTTAATGTACCTGCTTGACACAAATGTTGTTTCAGAACTCAGAAAGTGCAGTGCCGGTAAAGGTAACGCGTCTGTAAGTCATTGGGCCAAAACCGTAGAACCTAACGAGCTTTACCTGTCTGCCATTACCATTCTGGAAGTAGAAATGGGCATTCTGCTAAAAGAAAGGAAGGACCCAAAGCAGGGGGCGATACTCCGGCAATGGATGAACCAGAAAATGCTACCGGCCTTTGAAGGCAGAATTTTACCACTGGATACAACCATTGCCCTTGCCTGTGCTCAACTGCACGTTCCTGACCCAAAATCTGAGCGGGATGCCATGATTGCCGCCACAGCCATCACTCACCAAATGACGGTAGTCACGCGGAACCATGATGATTTTAAGCACACTGGAGTCAAGTTGCTGAACCCATGGCTTGGGAATTTGAAGTAGTGGGTTGAGAATATTTGATTTGATGTTGGCATATTGTTTGACTCCAGCACCTTGATCCAAAATATCAAAAGTAAGGAGAAATCAAAGTCGCAGACCTTGCCGGAATCATTGAAGGAGAAAACATCGCTGATGACCAGTCAGAGTATCTCAACTACCTGCGGTCGCATCAATAGCATACCGAGCATCGTGCCCAGGTCGATCTTTAACAAAAGTAATTAAATCACAGTATTCATTGACTCCAACAGGTCGAGGTTTTATCGGCCCTGTATTACCGTTGTCAAGGTTCAAGACCCCGGTTTTTATTAAAAAGCACAGTCACCGATTTTCTTCCTTCAAATTGAACTCTGGCTATAAAGCAACTAACCTAATTCTAGTTTAATTAGCTAATTAGGTATGATCATGACCCATTCAACCCGCATTACTGTTGGTATGCACGAAGCCAAAACCCAGTTATCAGAATTGGTAAGAAAAGCGCTTGAAGAAAACGTCGATGTCATCATTACTCAGCGAAATAAGCCCGTCATGCGCCTTGTACCCTATCGTGAGTCGGCAAAAAACAGAGGCTTCGGCGCAATGAAAGGCCAAATAGAGATACCAGAGGATTTTGACGAAACGCCTCAAGACATTATCGACAGTTTTTATGGCAGCGACTTTGGAGAGGACTCTGAATCATGAAATATCTTCTCGATACCTGCGTATTACTTTGGTGGGTCAATGGTAGTCATCATATCAGTTCAGAGGTTATCAACCGGCTTAACGACACTAATAACACGGTCTACATAAGTGCTGCTTCTATATGGGAGATTGCAATTAAAGTGCGGCTCGGAAAACTACGCATCGAAGCTGACCTCAGTAGCACTTTGTCCTCTTTAGACCTTGTTCCACTACCCATTAATTTTAACCATGCCCAACTGGCTGGTTCGCTCCCGATGATACACAAAGACCCATTTGATAGAATGATGGTGGCTCAGGCTCTTACAGAAAAAGCAACACTTATCACGGCTGATAAAATAATACCTCAATATGGGGTGTCAATCTTAACGCCTTCTGAATGAATTTGAATTTTGCAGGCCTTGTTTTGGTTTTGTGAGTGGAGCTGGGTTGCGGGGTGGAAGATTTGAGTCCGGTTGTCTGCAGTTTTTTCTGAAAACATATTGACTTTATGCACGATGAAAGATCTGACTCCGGTTTTTCATCCCAGCCTTCAGCTCCGGCGATTACCGCGCAAATCGTTAAGAAAAGGATATCCGAAAGCTTATGAAGCACTTTACCTTCTTGTCTTGCATCATAAATAACAGAAAGGCTATCCATCAAACCAAAAACATTCATGCTTAAGACCACTGTCGAGTAACCCAATAAATATGGCAGTTAGTTACTGTGAAAGTGGCTTATTGGTATTTACCGGCATGGATTCTAGAGGCCTTGGGAAATGGGGATGTTCGTAAAATTACCCTAGCTCCTGACACAGCGGGTGATCGTCGAGTTTATCTCTCGGATGTACTATCAAGGTGTTTGATGCATTACCAAAAAGCCACTTACTTCCAGTCAGCTGGCTTATCTTGCCTCCAATCTTTCAGAGCTTCCTTAAACGGGTAAAGGTACGAATAATCATTATCCGCGAGATAATCAGGAATAATATTATTCGACTTAACCAGTTTTCTCATCCGAACAGGGGCTGATTGGCTGATCAATCCCAACTAGCTTAGCAACCGGATCAATCATCAGAGATGCCAGATACATAATGGAATATGGAACCGTAGGTACGAAGCGTTTGATATCAGCAACCTCGCAGACTGTATCCACATACTCCTCGATGGTAGGCCCAGGATTCATAGACATGTTGAAGAGAACCGGAGATTTACCTGCCTTCTGATCCAATGCCCACCACATGGCATTGCACAGTTCTTTCACATAAGTACCCGCTTTGCGGGTTTCTTTATTACCCATATAAAAGAAGTAACGATTAACGGTAGCCTTGATTAGGCGAGTTACATTTCCACCTTCACCTGCTCCAAATACAACCCCCGGACGAACAATCACCAGGCGGCGGTTTGCTACATCTTTTGCTTGCCAGGTCTGATGAATTTTTTCAGCAGCTAACTTTGAACCACCATATGCAGTCGCTGGCACAGGAATAGATTGCTCATTCCGTGCTTCTTCAGATGGACCGTAAGGAGCGATACTGCTGGTAAAAATAATATTGTCGCATGCAACTTCTTCCGCCCAGGCACATACATTTTCTGCACCAAGCAAATTGGTCTCGTAATACTCAATTGGTTCGTGACCTGGCTCGCGATGCACGGCGGCAAAATTAGCAATTAAGCTAACGTCTTCCACAGACAGGTTAATTGCCTTACGTACATCCCCCTCAACGTAACTGATTTGGTTACCAGCGACATAATCTTTGTAGTTTTGTGTTGTTCTCTCAGTATCCAGCGGAACAATGTCTACTGACACAACGTGAGAAACCAGCTTATTATCGAGCAGGTATTGAGAAAAATGACTTCCAATAAAACCTGAACCACCAAAAATTACAGCTACAGACATAATTTACCCCTTCACCAACGCGCCGATATCACTAACATAGCGGCCAATATTATAGTTTTCGGCACAGTGTTCAGTGCCGCGACCAGAAATTTCTTTCAGGTCATATTTACCGGATAAAATCTCTTCGATTCGGGTAACTGCCTCGGACACTTCCGAGAATAGAAATCCTGTCGACTTATCCTTGATAATGTCAACGTTACCAGCACAATCTGAAAGGATTGCGACACAACCAGATAGCATTGCTTCAATTGGAGAAACCGGCATTCCTTCCCACAATGCAGTGGAAAGATAATACCTGGAACCACTCAAATAGTTCTTAACTTCATCTGGTGTTTTCCAACCAACAACGTCAACGCCAGCATCCTTTAAAGCCTGCTTAGCATCTTCATCGCCATCACCCACCCACACAAAACGAACATCAGTATTATTGGCCAGCACCTGTTTGGCAATATCGGCAAATCGCTGAGGATCTTTTTGTAACCTGATCTGGCCAACAGTGACTACAACGTTTTCTTTAGAAAGCCACTCATGGCTATTCCAGGACTCCGTATTCACTGCATTTTCAACAACGACACACTTGCGGAAGGGCACACTCTTTTTAATTTCGTCACCTTCACTATGTGAGCAGGCAACATAGGTAGCTGACTTGATAGAACCTACCCATTCGAGCAACTTAAAGGCCAGCGCCTTTGCACCAGAGATATCCTTTCTCATAAATGAGATGCAGTGAGGCAAATAGAACACTGGTGTTTTATCAAACAGTAGAGCCATGCGCCCGATAAACCCAGCAAACGATGAATGCAGGAAAACCGCCTTCGGGGCTGAATCTTTAACGATTTTGCGAATGCTCAATGTCGCAGACGCCTTCTCTGACAAAGACCCCATCTGCACATTAATCAACTCTACTCGAGAATCAAATAGAGCAGCAAGATTCTCTGGAGTTTCAGGCCTGCGTGAATAAATCACCTTAACAGGGCCGGATTCTATCTGAGAGTTTGCGGCCAGCCTCAGCATAGCCAGAGTGCCCGTTGCGGTAGATTCAACGATATGTATTATCATTCGCCCGAAATCCCTTTACATAAAATAGAGTTAGAATAATTGATAGTGCCCCTACGCCGCCAATTGCGAAGCTAAAACTATTAGCCATCATACATAGGAATAGAAAGATTGCTGCATCACTTGGTGACGTACGCATCAAGCTTACTAAACAAAAAATCATTGACAGGATAATCGATGAAAAATATAGGAAACCACCAGAATACAAAGCTTCCAGATAATAGTTATGGAAGCTTGTATTTAAGATATTTAGCCCAAGAGAATATATTTCTTCCGATATATTAGATATACCATTACCGATAAAAGGGCTTCTCATTGCCCCATCTATTGCGGCCTTCGCGTATATATCCCTAAGATTGAATCCCATTTCAACTCGATAAAGGTCAAAAGAAGCGAGTAGATTCAAAAAATACTCGAGAATAAACGTTGACATGATCAATCCAGAAAAAGAGAAAATCACAAGTCTTTTTACGCTATTCTGCACAAAATAATAGAATGAAATCGCAATTATCGTACACAATAACGCACTCTTTGAAAATGTCGCCACAAGACTCAAAAACAGTATTGCAACGCGGATATCTAACCAAGGCTTTTTGGTTTGAAAATAGAAGTAAAGAAAAGAAAATGCGGTTAGAGCAGCGGTATAGTTTGGATCATGAAAAACTGAGACCATCCTACCATGCATAGAAAAATATGAAATCCCAGCCATAAAACCAATGAGCCCAATCACTGACAGTACTAAGCAAACGCTAGCAAACGAATATAAAACCTTGCTAATATCTCCATCTTTCAAGTATGACCAAATTACCAACAATATCGATAGAGATACTACATACTTAACAAAATCATTAGCATCGCCTCGCAGCAACGCTGCGATCATAGCTATCAACAACAGCAAAGATGCAAACATACTCCACTTAGTAAGCTTCATTCTCTCTGAGTAGAGAATATAAAAAAAGAACACACCACCGATAGCAGCTAAATTTATTAATGGGTACAACGAGTATAAATTTCGTTCATACCCAAAAACAATTAGAATAGAGAATACAGTCAAAAAAAATGTACTTTTAATATACATTTAAAGCACCATCAAAATATCATCAATACCTGACTTTTCAATAACATTATCCCAGTCATTCCCCAACACTGGCTGAGTATTCTTATCTTCAATATTTCCCGAATCAAAAATATATTTTCCCACAACATTTGCGGGATAGTTAAATCTATTTAATTCTCTCGTGTTTGACATTGAATCATTACATAAAACAGGAACACCTAAAGCCATATATTCAAGCAACTTTGTTGGCGCTTGCAAGTAATATGGAAAATGATAAGGAACAAATGAAATTGCATAGTCACAATTTTTGACAATTTCCAATGTATCCTTCTGAGGTTTCCTACCAAGAAACACTATTCCTTTAGTGTCAGAATACTTTTCATATAACGATTCTTCTGGTGAACCAATTAGAAGCAACTCTCCCTCACCATCATAGAATTCAATATAAGCATCAAGCATCTTATCAAAGTTACGTTCATAAGACATCTCACCTATATAACAGAATCTACCGCTTACATTTGACTTACCAGCTTCAATATCATAGACAAATGAGGGAACTCCCATTGGCAGTAATATTTTTTTTACCCTATCCTTAAAGCCCATCTCATTCTCAATTTCAACATTTTGAAAGATTCTAAGATTAGGTTTTTTTAACAAGTATTTCTTTAATTTATCTTTTATCTTCGCAGCTTTGCCAACAGACAAAGACCTATAATCATGTATAACAAAACCTGCACTAGGCAAATTAGGATAAAATCCCATAATACACCAAAGAATACAGCGATCCTTACCCTCGATTTTTTTATATTCCTCAATACCACCTTCATGGACTTCAAATCTATCTGAAAAATAGTTCATATAAGCAGATATTTCAGGGTAGTTCGCCTTACCTGGGTGTAGTATAAATAATTTATTCATTATGATTTTACTCCATATTTACGCGCCATCAATCCTAAAGAACGCTTATAAGCTCCACCAAAAAATGTAGCTACCATATCCATTAGAGTAATATCATCCAAATGATAGTGCATGTGAGATATTTTTAAATAAGAACGGTATTTCTTACTCCTATATTCGCAATGCTTCGCTATGAATAGACTATAGGCTTTATCTACTTTATCTGTTTTGCCTGATATGCGCTCATGCGGATGAGACTTATCCACAACATATAGCGGCTGCCCAACTCTGATACCTGAGCCGTATTTACGTATTAATCTAATCCACATATCATAGTCTTGCCATGCAGGAAGATCTTTGTCAAAGCCCCCCAAATCACGAAGATAGCTCGTTCTAACCAATACTTGATTTCCTACGATATTTGAACGCAATATATCATTCATCGAAATCAAGCAGTTACTATTGTGCTCAGCTCTTTCAAAGTCTTCATATATGACTCGATACCCAGAAGAAACAAAAGAGTATTTTTCATTAGTGTGCGCTAACAACTCTTCGATCCTATTACTCACAAAGAAATCATCATCATCTAGGCCGGTAATGAAAGTACCTTTAGCATTTTCTATAGCCTTATTTCTAGAATACTGAGCACCACTAGGAGCCTCATTCCTTAAATACTTAATACTTCTACTAGTTATCAAATCAGATAAAGCATCTTCAGCAGGAGTATCAAATCCATCATCAACAACAATTATTTCTATTTTTTCGTAAGTTTGTGAGAGAACAGACTCAACGGCTCTTCTTACTAATGAGGGCCTATTACAAGTTGGAATGTACACGGTTACCAAAGGTGATGATATACATTGAGTCATTAGTGTTTCCTTTCTAATCTATACCAACAGCTTTATATTTTCTCAGGCCAACCAAAGCGACTTCCAAGCACATCATCCCAATTAGAAGGAGTAAATTTATACTTTCCTGCTGCTGGTGTTAATGTAAGCTCTCCGATAAATACTTTATTTTCATGAATATAGAAATCTACCCTCATGTAACCAAACCCGCTACTCAGTTTTTTACTGACTTCAAGCATTTCCTTCAAAAATTCTGGCTTAGGTGAACTTTTTTCAGCTCTAGGTTCACCCGCTCTATGAAATTCCTCTTCAACCCAATCAACTGTATATAAGTTTTGGACAAGAGCATCTTTTCTAGACTGCATGTGTTGTATAAACATATACACTTCACCATTTTCAAAATTATTAAAGACATTAACTTTGTAGTCATCTGGACTATTGCCATTATCAAGCAATGCTTCCTCTACAATTATCTTCGACTTTATATTTGAATAGTGTTTTTCGCGGTTATTCTTAGAAAAATCAGAGTGCAACCATTTCTTAGCCAACGCCCTTAACTCGCGAGGGTTTTCTAGGTTTTTATCCTCTACTACTTTTACTTGTCCAGCACTGTCGTTAGCTTTCATAACAAATGATTTAGGCAGTTCATCAATATCGAAATCTTGGCTATTCTCATATGTAATGATCATGGGTACTAAATATTTAGAACCAATTCGCTCCGCAATAAAGTTCCTCACCTCCACTCTATCAGCCAATACTGAAAAGATTTCTTTTGGATAACGCATTCGATGATGTATTTTTTCAGAAAACTTTTGAGGCTTATTGAAATTGCACAAACTCCCATGAGTCGTAAAGTACTTAACCTGATAAAAAATGGAGTCAGGCAACAGACTATATAGAAATCGTTTTATCATCCCTAGGTATGGCTTCACTTGTAAATAGATACTTTTCAAAACATCAACCTCTATTTTTCGCATTCACACTTAAGGCATGTGTAACTGCATACCGATAAGATTCATTTCTTAGGAAGTGCAACTGATTTAGCGGTTTATTGATATTCTTCCTACGTCCAAGAAGAGTCGCAGCGATTTCCTTAATAGTGCCTTTTATAGTTCCATCTGTAGGTAGTTTCATAAATGAATTAGCCAGATGCTTGCGCAGCATGAGATAGAGCTCCTCCTCCATTTGATCATGCAACCTTCCATACTCAGAGCCTAACATTGCATTCAAACGCTCAATATCGACTGGCTCTTCAGCAAGCTGTACTTTGCCGTCTATAGTCTCATGATGAACTGGAGAGAAATTAATACCACCTGAATCGTCTAAGGTAAGCTGAATGGAATATGAAGAATTTTTAGACTTAGCATAACCGCCGCCATCGAAATAGAAATTACCGAGACTGTAGAAGATCATCGACCCCTTATATTTTTCATACCCCTGAGGAACATGAGGGTGTGAGCCTACAACAACGTCAACTCCTAGGTCACACAATTGACGATAACGCTGTCTCCATTCATTCTGGGGAATGCTGTAGTTCTCTAACCCTGCATGAGAAAATAAGACAACGTAATCACATCGTGATTTAAGCGATAAAACAGTATTATCTATTTCTCGGTGGTTTATCCAAGCATATCCGGCATCAGACGTCTCCGAATAGTCTAAAACGCCGAATTGCGCCTCTCCAGCATTAATAAACCCAATACTCAGACCATTGATTTCTTTTACTAGCGGCTTATACGCCTGATTAAAGCTGAGTCCCGCACCAATACACTCAAAGTCATTTGATTCCGCCCAATCAATCGTCTCTTTCAGGGCGTCACCACCAAAGTCCATAATGTGGTTATTAGCCAGAAGTAACAAATCAAAGCCTTGCCGACGCAGCCCAGGTATAGTTTCTTTGAGTTGGTAATGATGTCCGCCACTCTTAGGCAAAGGTCTATTATCCGTACCTATTGGAGCTTCGAAGTTGCACACTGCAAAATCAGCAGCCTTGATTTCAGCCTCCATTTCATCGGAACACAACGTAGCACTTTCATTTGTATAATTTACAACGTCACCAGCTACAAATAGCTTAGCTTCAGCCATCATTCTGCCCCTTTGTATCGAATTTTTTACAGAAGAACATAGCCAAGCCAATAAGCAAGACATTGAGTATTGCGCTCAGTGTACTAAAAACAGCTATAGCCAAAATTTCATCATTATATAGGCTGTAACCCAGATAAAGAGATGCAGCACGAATCGCCACTGTAATACATGTGAATAGCAGGTGTAATTCCTGCTTTTCAACAACTGCAATTGATTTTACCGCTGGACTATTGATGTACATAAAAAACATCCAAACAGCTAACCATCTGGCGTATTCCCCTGCTGTTTCCCATTCGCTACCAAACACAAGAGAAAACAACAATGGTCCGAATATGATTACAACGGAGAAAGGAATTACTCCGGCCGCACTTAACAGCAGCACGGCTTTCTTAACTAATGGATATAATTCTTCATCATTTGAAGCAGCAGCGCTAATTTTTGGATAAAACACATCACCAACAGCCTTCCCAAGAAGAGCTGATGGAATACCTACAGCCGTCCGTGCCAACGCAAAGTATCCAGCGGCGACTGTTCCGAAAAAAGTCGCTAGCATCAGAACGGGTAAACTTTGCGATATAGCATTTATCAAAACCTGTGGAGCTCTGAATTTCGCAAAATCACTATATGTTTTCACCAAATCGCCCGCTGATGTTGACTTACTGATGTAGTCCTTTTTTACCTGTCTCTCTACTGTTGTCCTTATTCCCAGCCAGATAAACATGCCATGTGTAGCAGCCGTTATCGTTTGCAGGCTAACAAGTGCAAAGCCCGTTGGGTAGTAATAACCAATCGCGACCTTTGACGTATTTATAAGAGTCGATTGAAGCAAAGCAGCCTTTGCAGACCACCGGAACTGATGAAATCTAAAACCCAACTGCTCTGTAACCTGATGAATCGCGGAAAAAAACATGGCTACAGGTACAAGCAACAAGTAAGACTGAGCATCAGTAGCATTGAGTAAGTGGGCGATTTCTCCTCCAAATAAAGTGAGGGCGAGTGCCACAATAACGGACGTAATCAGTGCAAGTTTCAGACTAAGTTTTGCCAGACCTATCGCATCGCGATCACTTTTAGGCAGAACAATAGCCATTGGATATGTCAGAGCAGCAACTGGCATCAGAACAGTAATAATTCCGGCAAATGCTCCGAGAACACCAAAAGCTTCAGGACTATAAAGGCGGGTCACAACTGGCATCAAAGCCATTGTAATTGCTTGCGCTCCGACAGATCCGAATGCCACAGTAATGACATTTCGGATAAAGCGGTTATCGCGCAGTTTTCTCACTTTCCCTAGCACTTCAATTTCCAAAACTATAATTCAACTAAACAACCAAAAAATAAACTAGGGCAAATTTATGCAAAATGGAGTCAAATCTTTCATTACACATATTTATTGCCGTATAAAAAAAAGAGTCAAAAAACTAAAAAAATGGGGTAAGGTCTTCCATCGTGCATATTCATCCTCATCTAGAATTGAATTGCCGCCTGCTACACAGCTAAAAAATACTTTATGAATCCACCCCAAATAAATCACGGGTATAGACTTTGCCTGCAACATCATCTAATTCAGATTCTTTACGATTAGCAATAATGACATCACTTATCTCTTTAAACGATTCCAGATCCCTAATCACTTCTGAATGGAAAAACTCATCGTCATTTAATACTGGTTCATAAACGATGACTTTAACCCCTTTGGCTTTTATCCGTTTCATTACGCCTTGAATGGCGGATGCCCGAAAGTTATCGGAGCCAGATTTCATCACTAACCGATAAACACCAACCACTTCAGGGTTACGCCGTAAAATGGATTCAGCTATAAAATCTTTGCGGGTAGTGTTGGAATCGACAATGGCTCTGATCAGGTTGTTGGGTACATCCTGATAATTAGCCAGCAATTGTTTGGTATCTTTTGGCAGGCAGTAGCCACCATAACCAAAACTTGGGTTGTTGTAGTGGCTGCCGATTCGTGGGTCCATCCCAACGCCTTCGATGATTTGCCGAGAGTCGATACCGTGAGTTTCACAGTAGGTATCCAGCTCGTTAAAGTACGAAACCCTTAGTGCCAGGTATGTATTAGAAAACAGTTTTACTGCTTCGGCCTCCGTGCTCTCGGTGTAAAGAACCGGCGTGTCTTTTTGTGCCACACCCTGAACAAACAGCTCTGCTATTTGCTTTGCCCTTTCGGACTGCTCGCCAATGATAATCCGGGAAGGGTAAAGGTTATCGTGCAGCGCCTTACCTTCTCTCAAAAATTCTGGAGAAAAGATAATATTGTTGCTGCCTGACTCTTCTTTTAACTGTTTGGTGAAACCTACCGGAACCGTAGATTTAATTATCATTACGGCGTCAGGATTTATGGCCATTACATCACGTACCACTGACTCCACACTGCTGGTATTGAAGTAGTTGGTTTTTGGGTCGTAATCTGTAGGGGTTGCGATAATGATGTAATCAGCCCCTGCGAATGCCTGCCGTTTATCCAAAGTTGCTTGAAAGTGCAGGTTTTTATTTTTCAGAAAGCGTTCAATGTCTTCATCGGCAATGGGTGAAAGCCGATCATTCAACATATCCACTTTTTCAGGGAGGATGTCGAGGGCAACGACTTCATTGTGCTGAGCAAGCAGCATGGCATTGGATAATCCAACATAACCGGTACCGGCTATTGCGATTTTAATCATTAGTATTACTGATTAATTAAGTGATTCTGAAAGTGGGTTTTGGAAAAACAGTGAAAACCAGGACTTCTGGAGTCTGATCATGATTGAGATGAACGCTTTCGCCTGGACTCTGGCTATTTTCTTTACCACTGTCTGTGCATTGGTAATCTGGGTTAAGTACCTGAACCATTTTCCCGTTTCAGGAAAACCAAAGTCACGGGTTTCATTTTGCATTAGAGGCAGAGGTGTTACTTTTGAAAGCGATCAATGATTTCCTGTACTTTATTGGCTTGGATGTCTGACTGCTCTGTCTTGCTGTAAAGTGTAACTAAAATAACATCATCCTTGGTCTTCACATAATAGATAACACGATAGCCGCCACTTTTTCCTCGTTTGGCATCGGTGTTTCTGATTCTCACTTTATTGATATGAGCCTATGCTACACGACACCTTAACATGTATCATGTTACCTCCGATGTTGAGGTATCCATGAGCAGAGTTGACGGTCGCAAAGTATCCCACGAAGTACGAGAAAGTATCCGGTTCGAGGCTATTCAAAAATGGTTAGACGGTGCTTCTGTCCAAGCACTTTCTGTCGAATACAGCACAGATAGATCCTGTATCTACCGCTGGATTGATCGTTACAAAAAAGGTGGCATGGAGGCGTTAAAAACACGCCCCATCGCACACAGTAAAAACGCCAAACTCTCGCCTGAGCAACGAGAGACACTCTCAAAGATCATTCTCACCAAAGACCCAACGTTTTACGGTTTTTATAAAGCACTGTGGTCTCGGGACATCATCGCAGCGGTGATCAAAACAGAGTTCAACATCACCATGCATCCTGCCGCTGTCAGTAAGATGCTCAGAAAAATGGGTCTAACGCCTCAGCGGCCAGTGCGAAAAGCCTGGCAGCAGAGCGAAAAAAAAAGTACAGGATTATTTGGATACACGTTATCCAGCTCTTCGTAAACAGGCGGAAGAGGAAGGGGCTATTATCTATTTCATTGATGAAGCGAGCATACGTTCTGACTATCACTCCGGTACAACTTGGAGCAAAAAAGGTTATACGCCAACTGTCACCAAAACCGGCGCACGCTTTGGCATCAACATGATCGCCGCTGTCAGTGGTGAAGGACACATGCGCTACATGACAATTACCGGCCGCTTTAATGCGGATGTTTTCATAAAATTTCTGAAGCAAATAGTCGCATCTCATGATCGTCCTGTAATGATCGTAACCGATGGTCATTCTGCACACAGCGCCAAGAAAGTCATGAAATATCTCAAGAAAGAAGAGCGGCTTCTTGACATACAGCTACTGCCACCCTACTCACCGGAACTGAACCCTGTTGAACTTGTCTGGAGTGTTCTGAAATCAGGGCATATTGGCCGTATGGCATTGAAAACCAAAAAGGCATTTCTCCGCGCGGTGAGTTCTGGACTTAAATCGTTGCAGAGGAAGAAAAAGAAAATCCTGGGATTCTTTCGGGCGGAACATACGGCTTATGCTTGTCTTGAAAAGACTGTCGCATAGTGTGAGCGCATATCAATATACAGAACTGCACCGGTAATCTGAAGTCTGTCACCCGGTGTTTGTCCACCTACCAACTCATTTAGTAATGGTTCCAGATCTTGACGGAGAGAACGATATTTTCACAATAATTTAGCCAGCGAGCGTTTAAACTCCGGAGTGTACCGTAGTTTTATCAATGCTCAAGCCCTTTCCAGAGATCATCGATTGGTTTGCAATCATTTTTTATTGCTTCTTTCCAGCCTTTCTCAAAGGAGTTTTCTGCGCTATCAAATGCAACGCTTTCACGGAAGCTGTGTGCAATGGTTAACAGTGCTGACAAGTATTCAACAGGTACTCGCTCTATTTCACCCAGTAGTTTTTCATGCACTTTAGTTTTGTTATCTTTCATAGTCGCTTAGCCCCGCTGAATTCCACTGTTTTCTATTATTGCTGGTGCTTAGTCTGGGAGCCACGGAAAAATCATGAAACCCCACAGCCAGCAAGAACCTCTGACAGATATTGAGTGCTCATGGCCGCCTTTTTTTGCTTTCGCTTCAGCCCTGCTTTGAAAGACTTTGTATTGTTCAACATATTAACTGCAACGTGTCGAAACCCTGCTAACATCTCTGCAGCATTGCCTCTTCTTATTCGGCAATCATCTTCGTTCATAGCAACATCTAACTTCCAATGAAGCTTTCCTTCTATTGCCCAATGACTTCTTGCTGCAGTGGCTAATTCTTCTGCTGTCAATTCAGCAGATGAAATATAATAACGAATGCTGATATCTTCAGAATCAAACACCTCTCCATCCATTCTTGCTGACATTACGATTCCAAGTGTTTTCATCCCTTTCCAATCAAAGGACAAATTTACAAATTCATCAAAAATATCACTAACAATGTGTTGTCTTATTTCAAGCCGACCATGGCTTTTTTCTGTCGTCTTGAATGAATCACCTTTCCAAGCATTAATCTTTTCTGAAGAAAAATGGTTTTCAAATGCTTCGAGAAGTTTGCCCTGATTACCTTTGACCGCCAATAAATAATCGGCTCCCTTATCGACAATCTTGCTGGCAATGTCCCTCTGGCAGCCCATGGCATCAATGGTTACAAGGCATCCACGAATCTCAAGGAGCTCTAAAAGCTCTGGAATAGCGGTTATTTCATTACTCTTGGCATTGACTTTAATTTGCCCGAGAACTAATTCATTGGCAGCCACAAATGCACTTACCATATGAATGGCTCCTTTATCTTTTCCTTTATCGTAGGAACCTCTTACGGTCTTTCCATCAATTGCAATGATTTCGCCATTACTTACTTTATGACAGGCTTTCATCCATTCAATAAAGCAACGTTGAAATTGTTTTGGATTCACAACAGCAGCAACTCGGGCAATAGTATGATGAGATGGAACTCCATTTTCAAAGTCACCATACTTTTTTAACCAGTCGAGTCTTTCAGTTCCAAAATCCTCGATTTCCTCCCAACCTTCACAGCCGGCAATAACAGCACAGATTATCAAAATCAAAACATCTGTGAGTTTATGCTCTACTTTCCATGCTTGGCGTGGATCATAAATAACAGAAAGGCTATTCATTAAATCTAATGCATTCATTGGTTGGGCATCCAAAGTTTTTTATATATGACAATGGACGCATAAATCGGGCTATACGCACTTACACTTATAGGTCTTGAGGCCAAATGCTTCGGGGTGTTGAGAAAGCTCATGATTTTTCCCTGCATGATTTTTCCCTGAGGCTATAAGCCTGAGTTTCAGGTCGCAACCACGCTACCGCCCCTCGAATCAGGTGCAATTTCGAAACGACCAGGTAATTAAGTTGTGTGTTGGAGTACTTTATCCGGCTCTTGCTGGTGTAATGACCTGCAACCGGACTATCTGCAAATAAACAATACCCAATGGCTCTAGATCCAGCGGACGGTTGATTTATAGGCAGGAATAATATTGATCAGGCTGTAGTGACCTTTGACGACGGTCGTACATTTTAATGTCTTGATTTTGTAATGCAACTGAGAAAATGTTGTTGCTCAGTGATGGTTTTTACCTTTACGGATAGCGTTTACCGCTGCTTAAGCTTGGCTGCAGGCCCAGGGCAATCTCATTTGGCACTAACATACTTTGCCCTGTGACATTAAAACAACTCAAAAGGTATGGCATTCTCCACCCTAAGACTAAGGATGCCATATATGACCCTCTTGGATGCATTTTCCGAACTGACTGAAATTCGTGCTGATAATCATCGTTATCCTCTGCCAAACCTTGTTTTCATAGCTGTTTGCATGATCACTTGTGGCGCTGAAGACTGGAAGATGGTCTCAGAACTTGCCAAGAAAAAGAAATCCTGGCTAAAGCTTCATATCCCTCTTCCTCATGGCGTCCCATCTCATCACACATTTATTCGAGTTTTTGAACGACTTGATCCAGATGAGTTTCGCCAATGTTTTATAACCTGGGTTAAACAAATTGCTGAGCGTACTCATGGTGAAGTCATCGCTATTGATGGAAAAACACTGCGTCGCTCATACGATAAAGGTGATAACAAGGCCGCTATCCATATGGTCAACGCATGGGCCAGCCAGACAGGTATGGTACTTGGGCAACTTAAGACAGCAGCCAAGTCTAATGAGATAACCGCTATTCCAGCACTTCTCGATATGCTAGAGATCAGCGGGTGCATTGTCAGCACTGACGCTATGGGCTGCCAAAGAGCGATCGCTGAAAAAATCAGAGATAAAAATGCGCACTACCTGCTGGCTGTAAAAGGAAACCAGCCGCACCTACACGATGATATCAAGCTTTATCTTGATGATCTGGCGACAAAGGAAAAGCTATCTGAAAGCGCAAGTTTTCATGAAACGATAGAAAAAGGTCATGGACGAATAGAAATACGTCGCTGTTGGACAAGTACTGATATTCATTGGCTTGTCCAGCGTGAAGACTGGAAAGATCTCGCTATGATAGGGGTTGTTGAAGGTGAGCGTCATGAAGGTGATCAGGTGAGTATTGAGCGTCGATATTTTATTTCTAGCCTAACCACAGGTGCCAAGCACTTCATGAATTCAGTGCGATCTCATTGGTCGGTGGAGAACAATCTGCACTGGGTACTCGACATTGGCTTTAGAGAAGACGAGTGTCGTATTAGAAAAGGCTTTGGCCCAGAGAATATGGCGATATTCAGACAAATAGCTCTAAACTTGCTGAAGCAGGAGACTACCTTAAAGCTTGGCATCAAGAACAAGCGCATCATGGCGGCAGCGGATGACGAATACAGAACACTGCTGCTTCAAGGAATTATTTGAAAGTTAGTGCTAAATGAGATCGCCCTGGCTGCAGGCCTTGGATGATTGGATTTTGTTTACTTGTGTGATATGGCAAGAGTTTTCCAGCTGGTCGCAGAGGGACATGAGTTCGTTGACTTTGGCGACTATGCGATCCTTCTCACTGGTTGGAGGAACGGCAACAGGGCAAGCACGAAGTTGTGTTTTATTGATTGATGCAAGGTTAGTTGTCTGCTTACTTGAACCGGCAAAATATTTCCGAGCTACAGGGCCATTAAGATACTTTTCAATCCACTGCTCGCTTTGTTCAGGTAAGAGAATTCGAGCTTTAAAAACGTGATTTTGATGTGCCATGTACGGCAACTCATCTGACCAAATTGCTGTGCGACCTACTTTGTCCCAATCACCACCCTCAGTGATTAGAAGATCACGAGCTTTTACCTAATGCTTTTCTTGTTCTTCTACAGGAATATCAAATTCTTTTATTTCAGAGAGTTGTAAGTAGCTGCGTTGCACATTGGCAACACGAAGGTATGGAACTGAAATTAGCTCCCTGCCAGCTAATTTACGTCCTTTTGTTATCCCACTTTGGATATCAACAATATCCTCAAGTTTTACCCATTCCCAGCCAATGGGAAGGTCGAAAGGTTTCAGTTCGCCTGCAATTTCAGGAAGAGCCTTCAGTTTCTTAAGTTTTTTTCTTTGATCAACTGGGCTTTCTCTGCTGCAATCCGCTCCAGCAAAGCTGAAGCCGGTTCATCTTCCGAATTCTGTGGAATAAGCTTCCCCCGCACCGCCAGCTCCAGAATCAACTCACGCAGCTTCTTAATGCCATAAAGATCAATGTTCTTGCTGGAACCGCGCCCGGTGGCATTGCGTTTCTGAATAGCAGAAGCCCAGTTGAAAATATGTTCTGTAACAATTTCGCTCATTTCATCTACTAACTCCGTTCACCCTGAGTTTGTCGAAGGGTGGTGGGTATGAATTGGGTTATATGTCCTTCGACAAGCTTCCTTCGACAAGCTTCCTTCGACAAGCTTCCTTCGACAAGCTCAGGACGAACGGGGTCGAGATTGAGCCAGATGTGACACTTCATTCCAGTCTCCCTTGGTCATGGCTTCTTTCTTTTTCCTGCTCCAACCCTTAATTTGCCTTTCAGACGCTAATGCTTCAGCACGACTTGAAAATGTTTGGTGATAAACCAGCTCTACTGGTAATCGATTAGCGGTGTAGCAACTCACAAACGCCCGTGAGTTGTGCTGGAAAATTCTTCGTTCCAGATCATCTGTATGCCCCGTGTAATAGCTGCCATCAGCACACTTGAGAATGTATACAAAAAATGCCATTTACTGCTCTCGCAAAACGTAGGTTACAAACCCATTGATAAGCCTTCATCGTAACGCTGAAGCCAGAGAAAGGTTTGGGTGTAACGACTGACAATTTCCACCAGACCACGGCCCGTGTCGGTCTGCAATTCTGGCGAGGAAGCCGCTTTACGCACCAGCTTTAAAGCCGTTTCCAGCTCTCTGGCATTCTGTTCAAAGCGTTGCTGGTTGATGGTGTAACCACGGGTCAGGTGCTCTTTCAGAGTCTGGGTGGCCCATTGACGGAATTGGGTGCCTTTTCTGGAGTTAATCCGGTATGCCACAGAAATAATAGCGTCAAGGTTGTAGTGCTTAACCCGTCTTTTTACCTGCCGCTGCCCTCCTGTTGAACTACCGAGAAATCCTCGGTAGTTGTTTCCTGAGAGAGTTCACCTTCTTTGTAGATATTCCTGAAGTGAAGGCTGATATTGTCGGTAGAGGTCTCCAGTAAGTCCGACAATTGCCGTTGTGACAACCAGACCGTGTCTTTAATGAGCTGCACGCTGATTTCTCCGTTATCTGAGGAGAATATCTGGATTTCACTCTGGTCTGGCTGGCTTGGCATGATTAAGGTTCCTGCTTACGGGTTAGGGCTTCCCCCAAGATGGACTGCAACTGTCCCAGTAAACCATGAATCTGTTCTTGCTGTTTAGCATAATCCGCCAGCAGCTCTTCCGGGTCATGGCTGATTCTGGGTATGCAGCATAAAGACAATGGCAATAAACAGAAACACCATCATCAAACCAGCCATCAGCTCCGATATAGTCAGCCAGTGTTCACCACTCTCGCTGCCAGCTTTACCGCTTCCAAATATCTGTTCCATCAGGCAGCCTGTCTAACCACTTTATGCATTGCTTGTGTCAGCTTGATGTAGTCTTCAGTGAACTTGCCTTCATTTGGCTAGCTGCAACAATGTGTCAACCCAAAGAAACCAGCTCTTTAATCTCTACATCGCTTAACTCTGTAATCCACTGCTCACCACTGGTAACCGTCAAATCTGCAAGCTCTTTTTTGCTCTGGATCATGGCATCGATTTTTTCTTCGAAAGTGTTTTCAGTGATTAGTCGATGCACCTGAACATTGCGCTTCTGACCAATACGAAATGCCCGGTCTGTGGCCTGGGCTTCTACCGCTGGATTCCACCACAAATCATAATGTATCACCTGACTGCCGGCGGTCAGGTTAAGCCCTGTGCCTCCGGCTTTCAGTGACAGAATCATGGCTCGGGTTCTGCCATTATTCTGAAAGTCTTCCACCATTTTGTCTCGCTTGCTGCGGGTCAGTCCGCCGTGAAGAAAGGGAATGTCCTGCAGGGTTTTACCTAACCCCATGTCGTCTGCCAACAGAGAACCAAAGCCAATACGGGCATTTTGAGCCATCCACTCAAATCCTTTTTTCTGGTAGGGGCGCAGTTGCGCATTCAGCCCTGGCGGCACAGGTGCAGGTTCACTTTTAATCAGCTGATCAAACAATGCCTGAGCACACTCAGCCAAGTCGACTTTAGCACCATCAATTTCTCCGGCCAGCCCAGCCTTTAATAACTCAATACGGGAAAGACTGTCTGGCAGGTCATCCAGTTTTTTCAGCAGTTGTTGCAGTTTACTGTCATCCAGCATGACGTACTGATCGAGCATTTTTACCAGCCCGGATGCACCCTGAACCATATTTCGGAACTCACTGGCATTAATACGCTGATCTCCCATAGCAACCTGCCAGTTAAACTGCAACAATTGATCAAGATTGAGATAAGTAACCGCTGATTCACTGCCACTTTTCGACAACGACAAACTCAGTTTTGGGTACACCAGTTTACGCAGGCGTTTTGGCAGGGTCAGCTGAATACCCAGCATTTGCAACGCGGGCAGTATATCTTTGAATACGGGCGTGAAGGCCGCTAAAGAGTAAGTGAGCGGTCTGGGCTTTTTCTCCGTCAAATAAAGCTGTTCGATGGCTGGCAGATAATCCGCCAGTAATGCCAGATCGGTGAGGACGCTGATTTTTGTGTCGTTCAATTCACTGTCGCCAAACAGTTCTTTCAGGGTGGATACCTGGTTATTCTGTTCAATACGAATATCAACACTGAGTTGTTCTGCCGCCTGGTCATCATCGTCAGGCAATCCTGCTTCCTCAACCACCAGATGTAGTCGATGATCTCGTTCTCCCAGTGTTAGCCGGTTCAGCCAGTTGAGAATGACTTTTGGATAAACACTGGTTTCAAACTGGTTGAACAGGCATGGAGCTCCCGCAAAAAAAAGACGACAGATATCTTCATTCCAATATTTCTCGGGTCCGGCTTCCATGGCCTGTTCCATGAAGAAACTGATAATAGTATGCAGAGCCTGATTGACCTGAACCTTTGGATTGCTGTAATGAAGTTGAGTCTTTTTCCGTCCCTTGGGGATGGCTTCAAGAATAACCAGATCTTCCGGGCAATGAGCATAAAGTGACTCCAGAATTTTCTTAACCGGTTCACTGAGCAGTGCCGGTTGCCAATGGATTAACGTCTTTTGCTCCTGTCCCATGAAAACCGCTGGAATACAGGCTTGCTGTTGAATCAGTTTGATCGCCAGTCGATAGAGTTGTTGCCAGAATAATGCCTTTTTAAAATGCTGGCTGCGTTGCTGGCTGTGGCGGTTATGCAATGAGGCCAGCTGATCAATCCAGGCTTTTCGTTCCTGCAGGATTTCTCCATTGCTACTGCTGACCGAATTAAAACGACACTGGTAGTCCAACACCAGACGTGTTAATGCAAAGTCTTCAATATCCGTTTGTTGTTCTCTGGCATCCTGCTCTTTCTCAAACTTAGCGACATAGCGGGCTGTTCGTTTATAAAAGTCAGCCAGCGTGACCTTGAAATCTTTGTCGTAGAACAGCGGTTTGGGAGTCAGGATATTGAGTATTCGTTCACCTGCTGGTGCAATGCTGCTTAGGTCAACACCAGTAAAAATAGATGTGGTTTGTTCAGTGTTTTCATCTGCAAAAGGCTTGCGCTGCCATAGCGAGAGAATAGCAGGCGGCAGCTCTGCTTTTGACAGGGACATGCCTGTTTGCTTTTCGATAGCTTTGGGTAAATCCATGCCATGAAGATGAAAGACCATAAACGGGTCTTTATCGATCTCATTGGCCATTAGATAGATGACAGCTGTGATATGTTTACATGGCATGGCCCAGTCGGGACAGGAGCAGCTGGCATCCATATCATCCCAGCTTTTGGGGAATAGCAGGATTTTTTGTTGCTCCATCAGCCCCAGCATTTGTTCCGGAAGCTGCCTGTTTAACAATCGAGCCAATAATGCGGGACTACGACTCACAGCTGACAGAATGGTTTGCTGTTGCGCTTTTGAGAATCCAGGGAGGTTTACTTTTATTTTGTAGGGTCTGGGTCGCCGCCCTTGCACATCAGCATGGGTAGAAGTGCCCTTCATCTCAATACTGGTAACAGAGCCATTACCCGCATACCGTCGACCTCGGGGAAGTCGATTGCTGTAATCAATGCCGTTGAACGCCTTAAGCCACTGCTTGCCCCACCAGGTTTGCCCGTATTGTGCTGCCATCAGATCAAGTGAAATGTGATTGAAAAAAGAGTGAAATATTAGCACGTAAAGATGCCAGGCAACCTATAATCAGGGTATAAGTTGGTATTTATGTATTATTTGGTATAAAAAAATACGAAAATGAGGCTATTATTGTCTTATAAATGACTGAAGTCAGGATTGTGCTACCAATGGATCGACTGCTTACCCATAAGCTTCTTGACTGGAAACAAAAGCCAGAACGCAAACCACTTCTGCTTGATGGTGCCCGCCAAGTCGGCAAGTCGTACCTCATTGAGGAATATTTTGGCAAGGAGCAGTTTGACCGTGTTTTAAAACTGGATTTTCTGGCGAATCCCGCGCTGGAAAAGTTGTTTGAAGCCAGCCTTCAGCCACAGGACATATTGTTAAATATCGAGCTGGAGCTGGGCGTTGATATTAATGCCCAGACTGACTTGCTGTTTTTTGATGAAATTGGTGAATGCCCTGCGGCATTGAACTCACTGAAATTCTTTGCTGAACAACGACCTGATCTTTTCCTCTGTGCGTCTGGCTCCAATATAGGTCTGCTTGATTCATTCCCTGTTGGCAAAGTCGAGGTACTGGAATTATTTCCTATGTGCTTTGAAGAGTTTATTATGGCGTCCGGAAACAACAAAATACTGCAGGCATTCAGACAGGGTCTACAAATTCAGGCAGCGCATAACAAGCTATGGGATTTGCTGCTGGATTACTATTTTGTTGGAGGAATGCCAGAAGCTGTAGCTGCCTGGTTTGCCGATGGCGGCAAATACAACGGGGTGAATGAACGTTGTGAACGTGTTAAAGCGATCCATCGCGGTTTGTTGTCTGGCTATTTACGTGATTTCGGTAAATATGGTGGCAAAGTGAATGCACAGCATATTGAAATGGTGTTTCGTAATGTTCCCCTGCAGCTGTCTAAAAATATTGATGCTTCGGTAAAGCGTTATCGATTCAGTGGTGTGATTGAACGCAAGCGCAGTTATATGGATTTAAGCAGACCGATTGAGTGGCTGGAGAAAACCAAACTCATCTCCCGCTGTTATCCTATTGATTGCGAACCGAAATCCCCCTTATCGGCCTATCGCAAAGAGAATTTTTTCAAACTGTTTCTGTTCGACGTTGGTTTATTAGGGCATATGCTGGATATAAGCTATCAGGAACATCGTCAGCAAAGTTACGAGTACAAAGGTTATCTGGCTGAAAATTTTGTTCAAAACGAACTAAGGGTAGCGGGTTATTATCCTGGCTACTCCTGGGAGTTCAGGCAGGCAGAGATTGAATTTCTGTTTAAAACCAATACTGGGGAGATAATTCCTGTCGAAGTGAAATCGGGTAAACGGACAAGGGCAAAAAGTTTGCAGTCGTATATTGAACGTTACAGCCCTAATAGAACCGTAAAGTTGATTGGTTCTGTTGGCGGTAGCGACAAAGAGCAGCAGAATTTAACCTGGCCAATTTACTATGCAAGCCGCTTAACTTCCCTTTAGCATTCTCTGTTATATTTGGGTGACGAAAACTCTGTGACTGGGCATACTTGATTAGACTCGATTCAAGGTTGTAGTAACACTTTTAGGTACACTCGGGAAAATTCAAACCGGCTTTTCCCTTATGAGAGAAGGGGTTTAGCAAAATCGTCGTAAACCCTCGCCCAATGCGGGCGGGGATATAAGACGGGAAGGCGCAGAGCCTTTCGCCATCAAGTTTGCACAATCAATCCGGTGTATTCTGGCTATTAACATAGTCTTTCAGTGTCTCAATAGTTGCACCGCCAGCACTGCAAGCAAAGTAAGACCTCGACCACATTAAGCCTGATTTGCTCTGTGCGGTAAGGTGAGTATTCAGCAATCGAAGTCGTCTGGATGATGTGGATTTGAGATTGTTCACCATGACACTGATAGCTAGTTTTGGTGGATAGGCAATCAACAAGTGTACGTGATCTTTTTCACCATCCATTTCCAACAATTCACATTCCAGCTTTTCGCACGCACTCTCGAACGATTCCCGTAGTTGCTGAATCATGTATCCATCAAATAGCTTTCGCCTGTACTTTGTCGTGAATACCAGATGAACAACCAGTTTGGTAACACTGTGTCGTTTACGAAGATAGCCTTTAAGTAAATCTTTATTATGTGCGCTCACTTGAAAATTACTCTAATATGTCTGTAGTATAAGAACTATATTAATGAACACTTAAAAAATATTCCATGCTGAGAGCCACTAAAGTACGCATCTACCCAACACCAGAACAGACGGAATTTTTAAACCGTCAGTTCGGTGCTGTGCGTATAGTTTGGAATAAGGCTCTGGCTATCAAGACTCATTGCTACAAGGTGCGTGATCAAAGTCTCTCACCAAAAAAAGACCTAAAGCCTTTACTGGCAAAAGCCAAGAAAAGCCGCAAGTATGGCTGGTTGAAAGAGGCTGATTCTATTGCCCTGCAACAGTCGGTTATCAATCTGGATAAAGCATTTCAGAACTTTTTTAACCCGAAGTTGCCAGCAAGGTTTCCCCGATTCAAATCAAGACGGAGCAGGCAAACCAGTTATCACTGTACGTCTATATCTATCGGTGATAATTGGATAAAAGTACCCAAGTGCGAGCGAATCAAAGCAAGGATTCATCGTAAAATCGTCGGCAAAGTGAAGTCTATCACCCTGAGCAAAACGGCTACCGGCAAGTATTATGCTTCCATACTGGCTGATGATGCACAGGAACAACCAAAACAGTGTGCGACTATTAAAGCTAATCAGGTTGTCGGCGTGGATATGGGTATTACCGATTTGGCGATTACCAGTGAAGGTTATAAAACCGGAAATCCTCGTTTCCTGAAAAAAGCACAGCGCAACCTGAAAAGAAAACAACAGGCTTTGTCTCGATGCAAGAAAGGTTCAAAAGGCAGACACAAAGCCCGTTTACTGGTAGCAAAGGCGCATGAACGTGTAGCCAATGCCCGTAATGACTTTCAGCACAAGCTATCGAAACAACTCATTGACGAAAACCAAGCGGTGATTGTGGAGACACTGAAAGTTAAAAACATGCTCAAGAACAAGCGTCTTTCCCGCCATATTGCCGATGCTGGCTGGTTCTCTCTGATAACCAAGCTGGACTACAAGGCAAGGCAGGCTGGTAAGCATCTGGTGAAGATCGACCAGTGGTTTGCTTCATCGAAAATCTGTTCTTGTTGCGGTGTAAAACAGAAAAGCATGCCGTTAAGTACCCGATCATGGACGTGTGAATGTGGATCAGTCAATGATCGGGATATTAATGCTGCCTGTAATATCAGACAGCAAGGCATCTTGAAATTAAAAGCGGAAGGACTATCCGTTTCTGCTGATGGAGGCTTGCGTAAATCCGACGTACTGTCGGTTGCTGCCTGAGAAGTCAGAAGCCTCGCCTGATAAGGCGGGGAGTAGTCACAGCATAATTCAACTCCCGCCGCCCTAAAAAACTATAGTGCAAAGTGTCCAGTAAAAACCGTGTCTTTCGGATGTGCCGACACTGCGCTCGAAGAGGGCATAAAAATCGATGGCTTTATCAGCTTGCATGCTGATTGTCAGCTCTTGTGCCACTGCTTATACCCAACCTTCCATATTTTCTTTATAGTCCTACTCCCATGCCGTAACAGTGATCACAGACCCTTCATGGATAACACCTGCCCCTCTAAGCATTCCGGACATCAACGACAATGTGCTGATTTATTGCTGGATATCGCTGTTTTGCTCATGTCATCTGGAGCACACACTGCCCGAACAGAACGCAACCTGAACCGCCTTGCCGTAGTCCTTGGATTTCAGGCTGAAATGTTTTATTCCCTGTCCGGCATTACTGTCACACTGACGAATAAAAAATTGCAACCATTAACGGCATTTAAAAAGATTCCTGCTTACGGTGTACAGCTCAGCGTGGTATCTGCCATTAGTCGTTTAAGTTGGAAAGCCCTTGAGCAGGATATGCACTTTGATGATATTAAGCAGGAAGTTAACCGTATCCGTAATCTTGCACATTACCCAGCAGTGTTTGTCGTCATCATGCTATCGTTGGCAGGCATGGCATTCTGTCGGGTAGCAGGAGGTGAAACAATATCCATCATGCTGGCTGGTATTGCTACAGCTCTGGGCTTCCTGACCCGTAATACTCTTCTACAAAAGAAATATGCCTTACCGGTATGTATTGCAGCAGCGTCGTTTATTGCCAGTGGTATCAGTGGTCTGGGTCTTGTTCTGAAGATCGGAACGCACCCGGAAATTGCTGTAGCGACTTCCGTGTTATTTTTAATACCCGGTGTACCGATGATTAATGCCACCATTGATTTGATGCAGGGTCATATGACCACAGGGCAGGGAAGGGCGATGCAGGCAACGGTGATGTCATTTGCTATAGCACTGGGCATTACACTCAGCTCAGCGTTACTAGGGGTTATTTCTCAATGAGCCTGCTGTTGCTTGAAAAAATCCTCTGGGCAATTATTGCAGCTCTTGGCTTTGCTGCTCTATTTACCGTCCCCCGTCGTGCATTCTGGGCTGTAGCCGTTCTGGCAGCCATTGGTTACTGCCTCAGAGGTCTGGCACTGGAAAGTGGCTGGAACCTGATCGTTGCGACACTAACTGGTTCTTGCGTAATGGGTCTTATTTCCATACAACTGGCACACTGGGTACATACGCCTACTACCGTGTTTATGGCACCAGCGGTGATACCAATGGTACCCGGTGTTTATGCCTATCGATTTATGATGGGCTTACTGGAGATCAGCAGTAAATCGGATATTTCTACCGAGCTGTTAACGCAAACCATCAGCAATGGATTAAAAGCTGTGTTTGTCGTTCTGGCACTTGCTATAGGTGTTTCGATTCCCTCTTTGCTGTTTCGCCGAAGTGTGAAAGAAATTCGGTTACGGAAGAAGTCTTATAAAATTTAAGCGGATGCTGGAACCGGCGGGCTGTTATCCGGATCACCGGAGATCACCAGCACTTTTTTAAACGTAATCCTTTTAATAAACCAGCTTATCGGATGATCACAGGCAAGGGTTTGGTCAATTGGATATACTCTTCATTCATTTCAGCCCCCCATGCCATGACTTCGACACCGGCTTCAATGGCCTTACGCAGAGCCTGACCATATTCAGGATCAATGTCATCTGCCGGTGACACTTTATCTATCCCGGTATGCTGAACACAGAAAAAAAGAACCGCCCGTTTACCCCGCTGGCAGATATGCGCTAACTCTCTGAGATGTTTTGCACCACGACTGGTCACCGCATCAGGAAAGAGTCCAAGCGCATTGCCAACTGCCAGAGTGACGCTCTTTACTTCTATATAACAATCAGGCATGTCCTCCTGTTGCAGCAGAAAATCAATGCGGCTGTTTTCTTCACCATAACGAACTTCCCTGCGTACTGAATGGTATTCAGTCAATTCAGGCGCTGTCTGATTGAGTAGTAATTCTTCTACAAGCTTGTTCGCCACACCCGTATTCAGACCAGCTCGGGTCATTCTGGTCTGACCATCAAACTCTACCGGTATTTCTGCCTGTTCCCAGGTACAGGGGTATTTTCGTTTAGGATTACCTGAGTCGGAATACCATACGTTGTTGCCGGGAAACAGGCAGTTCTTCATGGAGCCGGTATTGGGGCAGTGTAGAGTGATTTGTGAACCATCTGCCAATTCAACATCGGCCATAAACCGCTTATAGCGACGGATAAGCTTTGCTTTGTAAAGAGGTTGTAAGTATTTCATTTTCAGACAAATTGTAAAAATCGTTAGATTAGATGTTGATATTCTTTTCCAGAATTTTATGATGATAGATGTTCGCTTTTTTTAAGAGCGTGGATTTTTTTCTACCACGCCCGATAAATACAACCATCATACGGGATTTTATTGACTTAGGTGCCTGTGTTGGTCGATGACATACTGTACGAGTCATTTTTTTATGGCGTCTTGTCATCGGTTTTGGTAGTTTCTCCCGTTCTGCAAGGAAGGCAAGAGGCAAGTGCCAGGAGCTTTTGTTCGACGTCAGGCACCCGCAGTGTTGACCTCAGCTTTCAGGGAGCCGGTAGACCGGCAGTCGGATGGAGAGACCAGGAAATGAAAGTAACGCCTGGCTCATGAATAGAAGGTGGTGAGGCTGTAATCATGTCAGCACAGAAAAACGCAGAAGCAGGTAACCTGCTCAAAACATTTACTCCATACCAGGAAAAGGATGGAGAAGAATACATGAACGATCAGCAGATCGAACACTTCACCCATATCCTGCAGAATTGGAAGCGGGAACTGATGGAAGAAGTGGATCGGACTGTGAATCACATGCAGGACGAAGCGGCTAACTTCCCTGACCCTGCAGACAGAGCCAGTCAGGAAGAAGAGTTTAGCCTCGAACTGCGCACCCGTGATCGTGAACGTAAATTGATCAAGAAAATCAATCAGACTCTAGGACGTATCGAAGAAGACGATTATGGCTATTGCGACAGCTGTGGTGTTGAAATCGGTATTCGTCGCCTGGAAGCTCGTCCTACAGCCACTATGTGCATTGATTGTAAGACGCTGGCTGAGATCAAAGAAAAACAGCTGGGGAGCTGATCATTCTTCTGGAATCTGGTAGCCATGAGGTATTATCACACTTATGGTTACTTTTTCCGTACGCATTCTAATAGCCTGCTTTTGTACTATCTTATCTTACTATCTTTGTTTTTCTACATAGCTTCTTCTCGATAAATCAATAACTCAGAGAATCAAAATCTATGCTGCGCTTATTAAGGTACAAGTCATGGTTCCTGTTTTTTATTGTCTGCTTATCTTCAAATGTCCCTGCGTCCTTTGACAGAATTATCCATAGACTCTGGCAGTGTGACTTAAGAGATACGATCGTTGTCGATATGACGATTAATACCATCAGTGATTCAGTAGCCTTAATAAACATAACTGATCCTCCGGCAGTCAGCAGCTCTTTTTATTTATCAGGGACTAATGTAATTATTCCTGCCAGATTTCAAAACTCTGATATGGTGTTCCGGTTAACCCGTTTGAATGGCGATGAAGAGCTGCTTTTACAGGCGTTATCACGAACAGCCATACCGTCAGATGAAACCCCCTATCTCAGCCACACAGACGGTATTTTAATCAGGCTTCACGATTCATATCAGCAGAGATTTGATTTTTTTTCCTCTGACCTTCCTGAAACTGATTCGAGCAGGCAATCCAGAGTTATGCCAATCCAGCATTTGTGGGGGTTTAATGTTCTGGAGAAAATTGAGGCACTGTTGACTGAGCGGGAGGGGACAAGGGTAGCAACCATCTTCCATGATGCCAGGCATGTATTCATTCACCCGCTTGTCCTCGGGTGCATACGGACAAGATACACACAATCCATTAGAGCTGAGTTAGATTTGAGTCGTCAATTCGGACAAAATAATCCCGCCTATGCCGCATACCGCCGCGCTTACGAAGGAAGCACGCATATTTTCCTGCAATATCTCACACCAGGTCAGATTGACAGCATCGTCAATCAACGAAGTGGAATCCTACAGCGTTTGTGGGACGGGGCATGCGATAAAATAAATACCATTAGTGAAGGCTTCTTGAACCTGCTATCTGATCCTGACGACTTAAGCTTGCCGACAACCATTACAAATGAGCAGCGATATATGGGTGCGAATATGAAAATGAACAGGTTACCCACGGCAACTTTGTTAGCGCTATTTAACACAATGGTTAATCCATCGAGCCTGTGAAATCATAAGACAAAGTATTTGTTTCTTAATATTCATACCGTATGACCACAGCTTTTTACACTGGCCGTTTTGCTCCATCTCCTTCGGGACCCTTGCACTTTGGTTCTCTTGTTGCCGCATTAGCCAGTTATTTCGATGCTAGAGCCAATCATGGAAAATGGCTGGTACGTATCGAGGATATAGACCCTCCCAGAGAGCAGCCTGGCGCTGCAACGCTTATTTTGCAAACTTTGGAAACTTATGGTTTACACTGGGATGATTCGGTACTTTTTCAAAGTAACCGAAGTCAGGATTATCAAGACATTCTTGATGACTTGTTTAAAAAGCAACGGCTTTATCCATGTACGTGTACCCGTAAAAAGCTGGCAGGGCACAACAGAATTTACCCTGGCTACTGCCGTAGCAGGACTATTTTACCAGACACGCCTCACTCGCTCCGCCTCAAGTGCTCTGATGAAATAATATCCTTTGATGATCAGATTCAAGGGAAACAATCCTTTGACCTTAGCAACCTTGGTGATTTCATTTTAAAACGAAAGGATGGTTTATTTGCCTATCAGCTAGCCGTTTGTGCCGATGATGCGTTTCAGCAGGTTACTCATGTTGTACGTGGCCACGATCTGATTGACTCAACACCGAGGCAACTCTATCTACAAAATATTCTCGGCTTTCGGCATCCTGTGTATTCACACATTCCGGTGATTACTCTCAATAAAGGCAACAAACTGAGCAAACAAAATCATGCGCCTGCCATTCCATTAGACGAGCCCCGACCTTTATTAATAAAAGGAATAAAAGCTCTGGGAATGAAACTTGGCGAAGTTCTAAACGATGCTTCCCTGGAAGATATTCTTAAATGGGGTATTCAACACTGGCATCAGAAAAAGCTAAAGCCTGTTGCGGAAATCCCTTTGGAGACACTGTAAGCCTTCACCCTGCTGGCTGGAGGTGGTATACATAGTGATACAACCTCTAATCAATCAATAGATATGTTCAGGGAGCGAATATGTCAATTTTACGCTGGACTGCTATTTTCTTCATGAGCTTTTTCCCATTAGCCTCTCTGGCGAACCCACTGGCCTCTCCGGAAATGGCTGTTGCCAAACCATTGCATATGGATGTCAGCGATACAGAGTTTTGTCGTAAGGCGCGTTATGAAAGAGAAAGCAGTATTGCTAAGGAAGCTGACCTCCTGAAGGAAAAATACAATTCAAGGCAAACAGATGATCTAATCATGTGCTTTTCGCCGGATGAGAATTTGCTCTTTCTCGCTAATCAGGAAGCTCAGAAAATTCTTGGCCCACACGCCCCCTGGTATATCAAAATCAGTGAAGAATTCCGTGTTCGGGTTGAAGAAGCCTGCAACATCCTGGGGTTTGAAAACAATGAGCGCAGCCGGGCTTATGACCAGTGTGTTGAAAGCCGTTTTGAAGAACTGATGGGGCCTTACCAAAGTCGCTACCAGCGTGAGTCTTCCAGCTACATTAATAAACGACGTCAGGTGGCTGAAAGTCTGATTGTTCGCTGTGATGCGGCACTCAGTGTGAAACGCAGTCAACTACCTTCAGAAATCCGCTTCCCGATCGCTTATTACGATCAAGGTGCTCACTCTGTTCCACAATGGTTGTTGGAAGAGAAGATCGATGATGACCAGTGGCTCATTAATATGAACAAATTCAAAGTGAGTGACATTATGCACGATGTTTTGGGGAATGATTGCCCTGGTCATATGGTGAAGTGGGTGACTTATGGTGGCCCGGGGTCCTGAAATGGTGACCCTTTCATCAACTCCCGCACTGATCATATCTTGTCCCTCGTTCTGTAGCCACCGTTCTGTCTTTCTCAACTGCAAACATGAGCCCTGTCTGACGGTTATTAATCGTCTTCTGGTTCTTAACGCAGCGATCCAGACGTCACCGTTTACAAACGCTGGCTTCAGCCCCTATGCCAGCACTTCGATTAACATTTCAAGAAAGTAGTCGTATTTGATTTTGCCTTAAGGCTTATCGCATATCCTGACATTCACGGGCATATGACGCCCAGTGGCATCAATGTAATAAAGGGTATATAGGAGTGTAATCGAAATGGGAAGACTCTGATCTCAATTTATTAGAGCTTCACGCTTGATTCTGAGCAAGCCGAACCTATCGATATACAACCAAAACCCGACAACAAAACGCAATCACTTTGCGGTTTTCCGCTACAAATATTAACATGGCAGTCCTGCAGATTAAGTGCACGGACGTCACATGTATATCTATCGTCTAGTTCTGCTTCTGGTGATCGGCATTTACCTTTTTTCCCCGGCCATTCTGGGGTGGTGGATCACCTTTGGGGAGCAATGGTATCAACCCTGGATTCTCTGGTTCATCCTGATTGTGGCCTGCTATCTGCTGCAAATTCGAGGTGACGCCGATGAACTTTGAACCCGGCATTATTGCTCTGGCTGGCATTTTTTTTCTACTGGTTATGCTCGGTGCCGCCTGGGCTACAGAGAAAGGCATTATCTCTCGCAAACTGGTACATCATCCTGCCATTTATGTTTTGTCTCTGGGCATCTATGCCAGCAGCTGGTCGTTTTATGGCAGTGTAGGCATCACTGCTCAGGATGGTTATGCTTTTCTGTCGATCTACTTTGGTATTTCCGGTGCTTTTTTACTGGCTCCGGTTTTACTCACCCCTATTCTTAAGATAACGTCCTCTTATCAATTAAGCTCACTGCCTGATCTGTTTGCTTTTCGTTTCCGCAGCCGAGCAGCTGGCACATTTAGTACTCTGCTACTGGTTGGCATCAGTCTGCCATTAATGGCACTTCAGATTCAGGCAACGGCTGAAAGCACTGAGTTTTTGCTTGGTTCTACTTCAGAACATAGTCTTGTCATCACTTACTGCATCATCATTATTTTCTTCACGCTATTTTTTGGTACCCGACATTTATCAGGACGCAAACATCATCATGGGCTGGTTTTCGCCATGGCGGTTGGTGCATTAATGAAACTGGGTATTATGCTGCTGTTAGGCATGACTGTCCTGTTTCAGGTTTTTGATGGCCCACCCGGACTGAATCAATGGATAGAACAAAACCCGATGATCAGCGATAACATGGGATCAAAACTAGACGACGGCCCATGGCGAACACTGCTCCTAATGTTTTTTGCTTCAGCAATTGCTACTCCACATATGTTTCATATGACCTTTGCTGAAAACCGTGATTCACAGTTTCTGCAAAGTGCCAGCTGGGGGCTGCCTTTTTACCTGTTGCTGCTGAGTTTTTCTACGCCTCTGATTCTCTGGGCAGGCATTCAGCTGGGAGCAGAAGTCTCACCGGAATTTTATTCTCTTGCGATTGGCCAACAATTGCAAAAACCCTGGCTGAGCCTGCTAGTGTACGTCGGTGGTCTTTGTGCTGCTTCAGGCATTATGGTCATTACTACGCTGGCTCTCTCTTCCATGCTGATGAATCATCTGATTCTGCCGGTTTACCCGCCTTCTCTTACACCCGTCAACATCGACATCTTTCGCTGGCTAACCAACATCAAACAAGGCGTCGTTATTTTGATGATTACCAGCTCATACCTGTTATATCGTCTGCTTGAGAACGGTACCGATATTCATCAACTTGGCATTGTCGCCTATGCCGGAGCCATGCAACTACTACCGGGCACCCTGTGTACACTCTACTGGAAAAAGGTAAACCGCCATGGATTTATTGCCGGTTTGGCAGCAGGCACTGCTACCTGGTTTATAACGCTGTTATTGCCCACAGTAACAGGTATTACAATAACGCCCTTCCAATGGCAGGATATTTTATCCTTGTCCGGCAGCGACTGGCATCTGGCCGCTACCGCCAGCTTGATTGCTAACTGCTTGGCTTTATATCTTGTGTCTCGTCTGACTACTATGAGTAACAGTGAAAAAAGTGCTGCTCATGCTTGCCTGGTCAACCCAAAATCCACGGATTCACCACTAATTCCTGTCGCTGATTCTGCGATTGAATTTAAGGAAATGCTTAGCAAGCCACTGGGAGCAGACATTGCCCAGGCTCAGGTGAGTAAGGCGCTGAATGATCTTAAACTGCAACCGGATGAACACCGGCCACTGGCTTTGCGTCGGTTGCGTGACCGGATTGAATCCAATCTGTCCGGTCTGCTCGGCCCTTCTGTAGCCCATGAAATTGTCGAAAATCACCTTCCTCTGGATGATAACCGTGGCTACGCCTCTATGGATATTCATTTTATTGAATCCCAAATGGAAGCCTACCGCTCCCGATTAACCGGGCTGGCAGCTGAACTGGATGGCTTGCGCCGCTATCACCGGGAAACTCTACAGAATTTGCCCATGGCCGTCTGTTCCATTGAAAATACTGACAACAATAATCATGAGATATTACTCTGGAATCAGGCCATGTCAGCCCTTACCGGTATTCCTTCGGAGGATGTTTTGGGCCATCAACTGGCAAAAATACCCGCTCCCTGGAACACTCTGATTGGACGATTTCTTGAATCTGATGAAAACCATCTGAATAAGCACAAGTTAGAAATCAATGGCACTGACCGCTACTTCAATTTGCACAAGGCTCATATTTCCAGTAGCCGTAAAGATCAGGTGATGATGCTGGAAGACCAGACCGAAGAACACATGATGGAAGAACAGCTGTTTCATAATGAACGTCTGGCATCCATTGGTCAGCTGGCAGCAGGAGTCGCCCATGAAATAGGAAATCCGATTACCGGCATAGATTGTTTGGCTCAGGAAATGAAATTCATTTCTGACAACCCGGATGTACAGACCAGTTCAGAGCAGATTCTTCAACAGACCAAACGAGTTACTCGCATTGTACAAACCCTGGTCACCTATGCCCACAATGGCCAGCGTAAAAACGACGATTTGAAAGAATCATTGGTGGCAGCCGTGGATCTTCATACTTGTGTTGATGAAGCCATCAGCCTGCTGAAATTAAGTCAGAAGCACGACAAGATAGCCTTTCACAATCAGTGCAACCCTGATCATCAGATCAGTGGCAACAGCCAGAAATTACAGCAAGTGTTTATCAATCTGTTCAGTAATGCATCCGATGCAACGCCAGACCATGGTCGGGTAACTATCACCAGCTATGCCAGTGAAATGACCATCACCATTGAGATTGAAGATCAGGGTGACGGCATTCCTGATGCGGTTCAGGAGAGACTATTTGAACCTTTCTTTACCACCAAAGAAGCTGGCAAAGGCACCGGGCTAGGGCTTGCTTTGACGTGGAATATTATCAAAGAACATTTTGGTTCTATTCAGGTAGTCAGTCCCGCTGATACCGTTTTGCAAAAGGGGGCGCGATTTATTATTGCTTTGCCAAGATATGAGCCTGAAGCTCAGACAACACCACTTATTTCTATTTATCAGGGAGTGACTGTATGAGTCATGGACACATTCTTATTGTCGAAGACGAAGACGTAATCCGGGCATCCCTGAGTCGTTTGCTGGAACGCCAGAACCACACCGTAATAGCGGTTGGCTCTGTTCATGAAGCAAGACAGCAGAAACTGGATGATTTTGATCTTGTCATCAGTGATCTGAGGTTACCCGGAGAACCCGGCACCGAAATGATCAAGCTGGTTCCCAATTGTCCGGTACTAATTATGACCAGCTACGCCAGCCTTAATTCTGCCGTCTCGACTATGAAGCAGGGCGCCGTAGATTATATCGCCAAGCCCTTCGATCATGGTGAAATGCTCAACCGGGTCAGGGAGATTCTGGACAAGCAGACCCTGACAAAGCCAGAACCTGAAACAATAAGTTCAAACCCTACGACCAGTTTTAGTGGTATTTTGGGTCAGTGCGATGCCATGCAGCTTTTATTCTCACGTATTCAAAAAGTGTCGCCTACAGATGCCACGGTTTTAATTCAGGGAGAATCCGGCACCGGTAAAGAACTGGTTGCCAAAGCCCTGCACAGTAATAGTCAGCGAGCAAATGGTCCGATGATCTCTGTGAACTGCGCCGCGATTCCTGAAACGCTGATCGAATCCGAACTCTTTGGTCATGAAAAAGGCTCATTTACCGGCGCGACTGCTGCCCGAACCGGCTTAATTGAAGCGGCCAATGGCGGTACATTATTCCTCGACGAAATTGGTGAATTGCCTCTTGAAGCTCAGGCAAGATTGCTCAGAGTGTTGCAGGAAGGTGAGATTCGTCGTGTAGGTTCGGTGCAATCCCAAACCGTTGACGTTCGTTTGATTGCCGCTACACATAGGAATCTAAGAAAGTTGTCGTCTGAGCAGGAATTCCGTGAAGACCTCTATTATCGTCTACGGGTCGTCGAGTTGAGAATTCCTCCTCTCAGGGAAAGAGGCGGTGACATTCTGATGTTGGCAGAAAAATTATTGGAAAAAACCTGCAAGAAAATGAGTTGTGATATGCACTCTTTCTCACCAGAAGCGATGGCGACTATATCTCAATACCAATGGCCCGGTAATGTGCGAGAAATGGAACACGCCATTGAACGAGCTGTCATTCTGTCTGACAGTAATATCATTACTCCTGAAAACATGGATATTGAACTGAGAATTAAACAGACTCTATTCAAGTCAGATCAGGATGAACTACAAGATGGCTTAACTCTGGAAGATTATTTCCAGCGGTTTGTGCTTGAGCATCAGGATCAGATGACAGAAACAGAACTGGCGCAAAAGCTGGGCATCAGTCGTAAAACGCTTTGGGAAAGAAGACAGCGGCTGGGTATTCCAAGACGGAAAGCGACATCAGCCTGATGAATTTGTTCGACGAATAGAGGCTGTTCTCAGACCATTAAGGAATATTCCTGAAACAATTTGCCGATTTTATTCGTTTTGAATCATATTTTCTGGCTTATTTGGCAGGTGCTTTGCAGATGCAACGACGGGAGCATAGCAAGCTATGTGAACAGAGTTGCAACACCGTACATGGATGCAGTAGATAAAGCAGCGTAGGAGTATTTGCCGAAAGAACATGGCCAAAAAATTAGAATATATGACTGGATGTTTATAGCAATGCACAAAAAAAGCTACGCTTTAATGCGATCATTCTCATTTCGCATGGTGGTATTTATTATGTTTGCTCATTGTCGAAATCTCAATACGCAGGTTTGTGCTCAGAGAGACAGAGAGATACGGTATTTTCTTAAAATAATATCTCTTAGCCTGTTGCTCTTATTTAGTACTTTTTCATCATCCAGTGACATTCGGCTGAATTTTAATCTTGGTGGTGAAGACTATCATTATGACTGCAATAGTTTCTACGACTGCCCAATTATATCGATTATGCTTATGTCTTCGGGTATGGCTATGGCAGCACTTGGATTAATAACTGCAGGAGTGATAATGGTTGGTACATCGCTAGTAGCTATTCCCATTTTTTTAATTGGTTCTGTGGTTTCAATTGTAGCTTCAATCAACGCATTAGTATGGGCTTTGAGATATCCCATTATTGCTATTGGAGTGCCAATAGGCATTATTTTATCTTATGGTCTCTGACATATCGCATGATGCAAATGTTTACAGCTTGTCCTACAAAATAAATTCCAAACAGAAAATAACATCAGCCTGATGAGTTATTTTCGATCACTGGAAGGGGCTTTCAGATTATTAAGTCTTACTTCCAGTTGTCTGGTTTTGTAGTTATCTAGGGCATCCAGCGCTTCTTTGCGATGTCGAGGTTCGCCCTTCAGTACTACATTAATAAACGCTTCTGAAATATTTTCGGCCATTTCCGGTTTTTTGAGTGCATTAGCCAGAGCCTCCAGCATCAGTCCACGATAACGCCCCTGTTCTGGTATGGTCAGTTTTGAAGCGTGCCGATCAGCAAGCACCTGTTTCAGATCGTCCAGTGTTTTATGGTTAATAATTTGATTCCTTAACTGCTCAAAAGTTTTGGTCGTACCACGAATACCTTTGAGCTGATTACTTAATTCACTGGACATTAGTCCACCAGTCAGGTTCGACTTATCTGACGCCTTTGATTTACCGGCTGATTTGGGTGTGTGAGCACTGAGCTTCTCAAACTGCTTCTGTAATCCTCTGGCTTCTTTCAAAGTAGATTTTATCTCAGAATTTAACGCAGCAAGCTCTTTATATTGATTCATGATTTGGATGTCTTCCGTTGTTAACTCAGGAGCACTATCTAATAACAGGTCGTTCATATTCAGTGCCTGTTTAATAGGCGCTGCGGCCTTATTGGCTATTTTCAGCAGTTTGGTTAAATCCTGCTGTTGTGAGAGAAGATCTTCTATTGTCTTAGCATTGGATGATTTGTCAGACAGTTGTTGCTTTGCTGCCTCAATATTGGTTTTGATAGTACGGAAGGTTTTATTCTGTTCTGACTGCACTTTCTGTCCGCTACCTGCTTTCAGACTAATCTGTTTCTTTACCTGAGTATCAGGCACTTTCACTATTTTAAATTCTGACAGGGGTTTGTTTTTTCTCTTCAGTTTATTGATGATTTTATTAAGGAATGAGATCACTTTAGGAAGCTTGGAAACAGAACTCCGATTCAACCGCCCCGGGTTAAGCGCTTTTGCCTGTTTTTCGAGATTAATTCCCTTCGTTCTTCCAAGGTCAATTTTACCAATGCCTGGAAGGTCTGAACCTATCCTACTCATCTCTTTTCTCCTTTTACCTTCTCGTTCAGACTGCGCTCGTAAATAAGAAAGGCTTTTCGGGCAACGTCTTCATCAATTCGGTTTTTCTGAAGTTTGTTAAATTCTTTCTGTAAAGCAATGACATTCTTTTCCAGTGTTTCCAGATTATTTATCTCTGACGAGCCATGCCCTGTTTGAGCTGCTTGTAACTTATGTTCAGCCGCATTGAGTTCGGCTTCCAGCTCCAGTTCGTGCTGCTGAATCTTTTTCAATTGCTCGTTAGCCGCAAGATATTCACTCTCTAGCTGCAACACATTGTCATCCGACGATGCAGTGGCCGCTTCAAGACAGTGGATGACTTCCAGCCGTTGTGCGGTGGTTTGGGAGTCCTGACGCCCTTCCAGTAAATCCAGTTGGTATTGTGTCTTTTCACAGGCCAGCTGAAGTCTGTTGAGTTGCTGCGGCGTTTTGCACTGATTTTTCTCTCTTCCCAGCTGATCCCAGGCTTTGCTATTCGCATCTCTGGCGTGATGAATGGCTTTCGCCAGTAAGTGCTGCTCGGACTTCCGTGGAGCCATAAGGCTGGCAAGGAATTTATAAAGCGGTACAGGTAAAAAATGCTTGATTCTGGCTCTAAGGCTTGGTTCGGAAAGAATAGAAACAACCTGTGTTTTTCTGTTGGTACTGCCCGAATGCCCCTGCTGTGGCGTACTATTGATAGTGTTTGATGGTGTTTTCGCCGGGTGCGTCGGGAAACGTCCCGACTCACCACCCACTGAACTGGTCTTGCTCATTCAACATCCCTGTAATATGGCTATTACTTAAGGATAGTCAGCCACGCATCCAATTATGATATTTCTCCACCCAATTCAGTACACCCTGAGGAGCGTGGGCTCTTTTCCACTCACCTGCAGCGTATTTATTCGCTTCGCTCAGGGTTGGGTAGATATGAATAGTGCCCAGAATCTTATTTAATCCCAGACCATGCTTCATGGCGCTAATGTATTCCGTAATCAACTCGCCGGCATGATAACCAACAATAGTAACGCCCAGAATCTTATCTTTGCCCGGAACCGTCAACACTTTGACAAAACCACGAGCCTCTTCATCGGCAATAGCACGATCAAGATCATCAATACCATAACGGGTCACTTCGTAAGCAATACCCTGCTCTTTGGCTTCCTGTTCGTTCAGACCCACACGAGCTACTTCAGGGTCAGTGAAGGTACACCAGGGAATCACCGAGTAATCGACTTTGAATTTCTTAAACCGTCCGAACAACGCATTAACAGCACAGTACCATGCCTGATGAGCCGCTGTGTGGGTAAACTGGTAAGGTCCTGCAACATCACCACAGGCATAGATATTCGGGTAACGAGTCTGCATGTAATCATTAACGGCAATGGTGCCTCGTTCGGTGATTTCAAGGTTGAGATCTTCCAGCCCCATATTAGCCGTGTTGGCTCTACGACCAACAGCAAACAGAACCACATCAAAGTCAATCTCTACATTTTGTCCATCAAACTCAGCTTCCAGCCATTGACGATCACCGTCTTTATGGAAAGCTTTGGCTTCATGTTTCAACTTGAGATTAACGCCATCTTTTCTGAACTGATCCATCACCAGTTCTGACACATCGGGGTCTTCACGGTGCAGTAATCGTGGTCCGTGATCCACCTGAGTCACATTAACACCAAGTCGGGAGAATGCCTGTGTCAGCTCACAGCCAATGGGCCCGCCGCCAATGACAAGCATCTTTTGAGGTTTTTCACGAATCTCCCAGATGGTATCTGACGTGTAATACTTTACGACTTCAACACCGGGTAGATTGGGTACATAAGGACGTCCACCACTGGCAATAACAATATTACGAGTCGTAATCCGACGACCATCGACTTCTACTTCCCAAGGGCTGACAACCTTTGCAGCACCCGTGATGCAATCAACGCCAAGCCCGGTATAACGTTCGATAGAGTCATGAGGCTCTACCTGTTTGATCACCGACTGAACGCGCTCCATCACCGCTTTAAAGTTGACCTTATGAGAGACATCATCCAGACCAAACTCTTTTGCACGGTGCATGTAATGCGCCATTTTTGCAGAACGAATCAGCGCCTTACTGGGAACACAACCTGTATTAAGGCAATCGCCGCCCATTTTATGTTTTTCAATCAGCGATACTTTGGACTTTACGGCTGCAGCAATATAACTACTGACCAGCCCTGCTGAACCACCACCAATCACAGTTAAGTTATTATCAAAACGAGTTGGCTTCTGATACCCCTTATAAACCCGCTGCGCACGCAGAAACTCAAGACCACTGCGGGCAATCCAGGGGAAAATGCCCAACAGCACAAAAGAGCCGATAAGCCCTGGTGTTAAAATTCCCTGAACCGACAACTCTTCCACCAGACCCAACTGAGCACCGGCATTCACATAAACAATGGTTCCCGGCAACATACCTAACTGGCTTACCCAGTAGAATGTGCGGGCACGCATAGGCGTCAGCCCCATTGCCAGATTAATCACAAAAAACGGCACCGCTGGAATCAGTCGCAACGTCAGCAAGTAGAAAGGACCGTCTTTCTTGACACCCTGATTGATGGTTTCAAGATGGCTTGAAAATTTATTTTGTACCCATTCCCTTAACAGTGTTCTGGAAAAAATAAACGACAGAGTTGCGCCAATAGTGCTGGCGAAAGAGACCATTAACAGCGCAGGAACAAGACCAAAAATGGCTCCTCCCATTAAAGTCAGAATGGCAGCACCGGGGAGTGAAAGACCGGTCACCGCTACGTAGATTAGGAAAAAGACCGCCATAGTCAGTGACGGATCATCGGCATACAGAGATTGAAAGAAATCCACTGTCAAATATTGCTGACCATCGAACCCATAGAAAAGGGCTATGGCTGCGGCAATAGCAGCTAGAAGCAAGATTTTAGTTTTATTCATAAAGGACCGGCTCACAATACTTTTTAGTAGGTCTATTTTGTATAATGCCACTTTCGTACTCAGCGGAGAATAGCACCGCTGACCATTTTACAGACAGACAAGAATCTCTGGCGCCTGATATGATTTCACGTCCTTTTCCTACCGCTCGTCCCCGCCGGATGCGCTATGATGATTTCTCCCGCCGAATGATGCGTGAAACACGTCTGTCGGTGGATAATCTGATCTATCCAATATTTGTGCTCGAAGGTGACAATAAACGCGAAGAAGTCCCTTCCATGCCCGGTGTTGAAAGACTGAGTATTGACCTCCTGGTAGAAGAAGCGGCAGAGCTGGTTGAACTGGGGATTCCTGCTGTAGCTCTGTTTCCGGTAACACCGACAGAAAAGAAATCAGACGGCGCAGAAGAAGCCTGGAACCCCGATGGTCTGGCTCAGCGTACGGTAAGAGCTCTAAAAAAAGCACAACCAGAACTTGGTGTGATTACCGATGTTGCCCTCGACCCATTTACCAGCCACGGGCTGGATGGTTTGATCGATGAAGAAGGTTATGTTCTGAACGATGAAACCGTTGAAGTACTGGTAAAACAGGCATTGTCTCATGCAGAAGCTGGTGCCGATATCGTAGCTCCTTCTGACATGATGGATGGACGTATTGGTGCCATTCGTAGTCAACTGGAAGCAGCCGGATATATTAACACCCGCATTATGGCTTACTCTGCCAAATATGCCTCCAGCTACTACGGTCCTTTTCGAGACGCCGTTGGTTCTGCGGGCAATCTGGGCAAAAGTAATAAATTCAGCTTCCAGATGGATTTTGCCAACAGCGATGAAGCGCTGCACGAAGTCGCTGCAGATCTGGCAGAAGGTGCGGATATGGTAATGGTTAAACCGGGCATGCCGTACCTGGATGTGGTTCGCCGGGTAAAAGATGAGTTCAAAGCGCCCACCTTTGTTTATCAGGTCAGCGGTGAATATGCGATGCATAAAGCCGCTGCTATCAATGGCTGGCTGGATGGCGATGCGGTCATGATGGAATCTCTGGTGTGTATTCGCCGGGCGGGGGCTGATGGCATTCTGACGTATTTTGCTAAAGATGCTGCTCGCATTCTCAAGAACCAAGCGTAGCGATAGACTAAAACTTACCTTCGTCACCCCTGTAAAGGAGACTGCCTCAAACGGTGGCTTTGAACAAAAAACATAGATCGGTAACCCGAAGGGTTGCCGACGAATGTTGGTGCTGCTTTACCAGTCTGATTTATAAAAAATCATCTAGACTATAACAAGTTCATTATTAAATTATAGACGTCAAGATGAAGATAATTGGTAGAGTAATTACTACTGCAAGACCTTTTTTCGTGACTGTTTGTTGTGTTTTTATTTTGGGATATGGGGGCAGTGTTGCCGCTCGTCCTCCAGAAAATATGTTTGCGATATCCAGGCTGTTTTCCATGATAAAACCGGTTGGTTATGGATGGAATAATCCTGCATGGCAAGTCAATCTTGATGCCACACACGCAGTGCTGTACTCAATGTTGGACCCATTGAACAATATTTATGATTCCCCTTTTTCTCATAACTCTGTTCTTGGTGGTTCCGGCCTTTATATGTTTCAAAACAGCCAGGTTAGAAGTATTACATTTCATAGTATTGATATGCGCTCACACTATGCGACAGTCTTTTCAAGACAAGCATAAGCCGTATGTTCCGCCCGAAAGAATCCCAGAATTTTCTTTTTCTTCCTCTGCAACGATTTAAGTCCAGAACTCACCGCGCGGAGAAATGCCTTTTTGGTTTTCAATGCCATACGGCCAATATGCCCTGATTTCAGAACACTCCAGACAAGTTCAACAGGGTTCAGTTCCGGTGAGTAGGGTGGCAGTAGCTGTATGTCAAGAAGCCGTTCTTCTTTCTTGAGATATTTCATGACTTTCTTGGCGCTGTGTGCAGAATGACCATCGGTTACGATCATTACAGGACGATCATGTGATGCGACTATTTGCTTCAGAAACTTTATAAAGACATCCGCATTAAAGCGGCCGGTAATTGTCATGTAGCGCATGTGCCCTTCACCACTGACAGCGGCGATCATGTTGATGCCAAAGCGCGCGCCAGTTTTGGTGACAGTTGGCGTATAACCTTTTTTGCTCCAAGTTGTACCGGAGTGATAGTCAGAACGTATGCTCGCTTCATCAATGAAATAGATAATAGCCCCTTCCTCTTCCGCCTGTTTACGAAGAGCTGGATAACGTGTATCCAAATAATCCTGTACTTTTTTTTTCGCTCTGCTGCCAGGCTTTTCGCACTGGCCGCTGAGGCGTTAGACCCATTTTTCTGAGCATCTTACTGACAGCGGCAGGATGCATGGTGATGTTGAACTCTGTTTTGATCACCGCTGCGATGATGTCCCGAGACCACAGTGCTTTATAAAAACCGTAAAACGTTGGGTCTTTGGTGAGAATGATCTTTGAGAGTGTCTCTCGTTGCTCAGGCGAGAGTTTGGCGTTTTTACTGTGTGCGATGGGGCGTGTTTTTAACGCCTCCATGCCACCTTTTTTGTAACGATCAATCCAGCGGTAGATACAGGATCTATCTGTGCTGTATTCGACAGAAAGTGCTTGGACAGAAGCACCGTCTAACCATTTTTGAATAGCCTCGAACCGGATACTTTCTCGTACTTCGTGGGATACTTTGCGACCGTCAACTCTGCTCATGGATACCTCAACATCGGAGGTAACATGATACATGTTAAGGTGTCGTGTAGCATAGGCTCATATCAATAGAGAGCAATGTACTATCTCTTTTGAATATGACGACAAAGGAAGGATGATATCCCAAAAAAAAGATAAGCGTATTTGCTTAAACTTTACTCCCCTTGAACGTATTCGGTACAACAGCTTCAATCTTCCTGACTTGATCAGGCTAAACGGATTAGAATATTCATTGCATTACGATGATCGACATAGACTGGCCTTCATCAAAAGAGAAAAAGAACCTGAAATATTGGATGATGCTATAGATCCATCTTCGACCGCAGCATCATTAACATCTTCGGCTAATTCTACATACGTATCATTGGTTGAATACCATTATGATGATCCGGATAACCCTTTTCATGCAACAACAATGATTATCAAATCACCTGAGAGTATAGAAACAACCATCCAGCAAGATCATTTTCAATTTGAGCGAGATCTGAGAGGCCAATTGTCGAAAGTTAATGTTCAGCCCACTAAAACGACAAATGACATGCATGAATCTCAATGGCGTTATATTTATGGTTATAATTTTTTCAACTTTTCGTTGTTAGGTGTGAGTGTCCGCAAAAATACAACAGAAAAAAAATCGCTACTGCAATACGATATCTTTAATCGACTGATGGCTAAAGATACAACCATCTATATAGACAATAAAAAAGATCAAACCTATCGTGATTTCTTTTTCAATTATGAAGGCTGGACCGATAGAATTACGGGAGGGCGCATTTATTATGGAGATCGTGAAATTGCTTTCACTGCTAACTATTGAATAGTTTCGTAGATCGGTTCCCCCCCCCCCCGAAGGGAGAAGCCGACAATGTGCTAAAAGAGTGCTCAAAGAGCGCATAAAGGTTGGGTGTTTTTTCAGCATTGCATGCTGATTGTCGGCTTCTCACCCTCGGGCGAAAGCCAACCTACTCCAGGTCAAATCGCTCAAGATGCTCTCTTCTTTCCCGCTCTGTCCTGCGCATCAGCCACCAACCAATAAAGGTTGCCAGCGAAACCGCCAGAATAATCAACGTCGCCAATGCATTAATTTTTGGTGATACACCCAACCGGACGGATGAGAAAACCACCATCGGCAATGTTGTCGCTCCGGGGCCGGAAACAAAACTGGCAATCACCAGATCATCCAGTGACAGAGTAAATGCCAACAACCAGCCGGAAGCGAGAGCTGGGGCAATGGTCGGAATAGTAATCAGAAAAAAGGCTTTTAATGGCGTTGCACCTAAATCAAGTGCAGCCTCTTCAATAGAGTTATCCAGCTCTTTCAAACGAGCACCAACGACGACGGCCACATAAGCAGTCGAGAAAGTGACATGGGCAATCCAGATGGTCATCATGCCCCGTTCGGCTGGCCAGCCAAACCAGTCTGCCAAAGTCACAAACAGCAATAGCAATGACAGGCCGGTAATAACATCCGGCATGACCAGTGGTGCTGTGATCATGCCATTAAACGCAGTACGACCACGAAACTGACCAAAGCGGGAGAGAATATAAGCCGCCATCGTGCCCAGAACGACCGACATTGATGCATTGTAGAAAGCAATCTTGAGACTTATCCAGACAGCGCTCATCAACTGCTCATCCTGGAACAGTTCAAAATACCATTTAGTGGAAAATCCAGCCCAGACGGTAACCAGTCTGGAAGCATTAAAGGAATAAAACACCAGGCTGAACATGGGTAGGTAGAGAAACAGCAGCCCTGTCACCAGCATAAATGACGAGAAACGGAATGATTGTGGTCTTATCGCATTCATTGAGCTACCTCCATTTCTCTTGCCTGTTGCCGGTTAAAATAAGCAATGGGCAGACACAGAATCAACAGCATGATCATCGCCAGCGCACAGGCGAGTGGCCAGTCCCGGTTATTGAAGAATTCTTGCCAGAGTACCTTGCCAATCATCAGGCTGTCCGGCCCGCCGAGCAGTTCTGGAATAACGTATTCACCTACGGCCGGAATAAATACCAGCATACAACCGGCAATAATACCTGTCCTGGATAGTGGTAATGTGACTGTTAAAAAGGTTTGCCAGGGGCGGCAACCGAGATCGCTGGACGCTTCCAATAATGTTTTATCCAGTCGGGTCAGATTGGAATAAATAGGCAGCACCATAAACGGCAGGTAGGCATAGACAATGCCGATATAAACGGCAATGCCTGTATTTAAAATCTGTAGTGGCGAATCAATCACACCAAACCACATCAGTGCGTTGTTGAGAATGCCATTGCTTTTGAGAATACCCATCCAGGCATAAATACGAATCAGAAAGGATGTCCAGGATGGCAGCAACACAAGCATGAGCAGCAGGCTCTGTTTGCTGCGGGATGCCTGAGACATGGCATAAGCCATAGGGTATCCCAGTAGTAGACAGAAGATTGTGGATATAAAAGCTAATTTGATAGACGTCAGATAAGCCAGCAGATACAGCTCATCGTCGGCAAGAAAAATATAGTTACCAAGGTTCAGATGGAGGGTCAGCACCTCATCGACGTATTCGACAATCTGCGTATAGGGTGGAATGGCAATCTCTGCCATGGAAAAACTGATTTTAACGACAATGGCAAAAGGAGTCAGAAAGAACAACAGTAGCCACACATAGGGGACGCCAATCACGGCACGGCGCCCCCACAATGCACTGAAGGCATTCACCTGGCCTTGCCGATGGCCTTGCAAAATAGAATGATTCATTAAAGGTCCTAAATAAAAATCTGATATCAGAGTACTTGTTGTCAGTAGCTGTGCTTTAGGTGTTTGTTTTAGCTGTTCAATACCACGCCACTGTCCGCTTCCCAGCTGATGAACACTTCATCATCCCAGGTTGGGTGGTCAGCGGTACGAACGGTATTTGCCATGTTGGACTGTACAATCATGCCTGAAGGCAGTTTGATGTGATAAACCGAATGACCACCCAAATAGGCAATATCATGAACGACGCCTCTGCTCCAGTTATGGCTAGTACCTGGTTGTGCTCTGCTCAGCAGTGTTTTTTCGGGGCGTACAGCGACCCATACACGACGATCTTCTAATGCAGAAGTAATACCGTGACCAATATAAATAGGCGATTCCATTTGTGGTGACTGGATAACAACATGATCTGCGGCCTCTTCTACAATATCGCCTTCAAACATATTCACTGAGCCAATGAATTCTGCGGTCATTCGGCTATTGGGGGTTTCGTAGATATCAACAGGTGTGCCGGTTTGAACAATCCAGCCTGCATCCATAATGCCGATGCGGTCTGCCATGGTCATGGCTTCTTCCTGATCGTGTGTCACCATGATGCAGGTTACGCCCACTTCTTCGATGATATCCACAACTTCCAACTGCATTTTACCCCGGAGTTTTTTATCCAGAGCGCCCATCGGCTCATCCAGCAGTAACAGTTTTGGACGTTTCGCCAGACTGCGAGCCAGAGCCACCCTCTGACGCTGACCACCGGATAATTGGTGCGGCTTACGACGGGCATATCGTTCCATATGCACCATCTTCAACATTTCTTCGACGCGCTGTGCTATAACTGCCTTGTCGAGTTTGTCCTGTTTTAGACCAAAAGCGATATTTTGTTCGACAGTCATGTGTGGAAACAGTGCATAGGACTGAAACATCATGTTGATTGGGCGCTGATAAGGTGGCAGCCGGGTGATGTCTGTACCATCCAGAAAGATGGAACCCGAGGAGGGTGTTTCAAACCCTGCCAACATTCGTAACAGCGTGGATTTGCCAGAGCCGGAACCACCCAGCAGAGCAAAGATTTCACCTTTGCGAATGCTGAGGCTAACGTCGTCTACTGCCACGATGCCATCAAATGTTTTGGTAATCCGGTCTATCCTGACCAGAGTTTCACTCTGAGCCCGATTGTTATTTGTGGATGAGCCCGGTGAAATTATCCGGGAGCCAGATGTTATGGCCATCTATCGTTTTCTCCAGCCCAATAGTAAAGAACCTTAGATATGTTGTTTTGCAAAGCAGGCGCATTGTCCATAAAAACAAGGGGCGTGAAAATGCCTTTTCAGTACGCCTTTTCAGTACTCTATATGATTAATGCGTACTTGCAGGTTGGTCGCTGATACCCTAACCTCACGAGGCTAGAGGTTTATCCTTCATTTTTTGCAATCCTTGGTGGGTTTCACCCTCGGAAACCACTTATACCGGTCAAAGTTATTGCACCAAACGATTGCGCACTAAGTCAGAAAACACCTGAAATTATGAGAAGCCGTAAAGAAGTGGTCCGCCAGTTGGATCGTATTGATCGAAACATCCTTCGAACTCTGCAGGAAAACGGACGTATTTCCTATGTAGATCTGGCAGACAAAGTGGGCTTGAGTACGACTCCATGCATGGAGCGAGTCAAGCGTCTGGAACGTGAAGGCATCATTCAGGGATACAGCGCACGCCTGAATCCGGGTTATCTTCAGGCTGGCTTGCTGGTTTTTGTTGAAATCAGCCTTTACACCAAAGCCACCGATATTTTTGACGAGTTCCGCATTGCGGTTACCAAGCTCCCCAATGTACTCGAATGCCATTTGGTATCAGGACATTTTGACTATCTGGTCAAAGCTCGTATTTCTGAAATGGCCTCCTATCGGGAATTGCTCGGTGATATTCTGCTGAAGCTTCCTGGCGTTCGTGATTCTAAGAGTTACATCGTAATGGAAGAACTGAAAGAGACACTGAACCTGCCTATTCCGGAGTAACAGGATTGGCAGTTCATGGGCAGGAAGTCAGAATAGTGCTTCCTGCTCAGCGGTGACCTGATAATCCCGAATAAAATAATTCAGAGCTACGGCATCCTGATCCTCAATAGTTTTCAGTTGAAATCCGGCTGAGAAATCATTGCGATCCCCCAGAGACTGGCACCAGATACATTCTGCTGAAAGGCTGACAGTGTGCGTACTTCCCTGAGGACCCGGCAGTAATAATGTCACGTTTCGAACTTCTGATGGACGAATCCCTTGATCGGTCAGAAGATTAAAGCCTCCCCGGGATACATCTTCCAAAACGCCAATGGACACACCGGTGTCGTTATCAAGAACCTCTGTGGGATGCTCCATAGACTTGCGCGGGTACCGGCGTTTTTCTTGCAGTGTCGCGTTCATAATAGCCTCCGTTAGGTTCTTGTTTTTTTATTCTTCTTGGGGCCTGCTACAGAGCAGGCTTACTGATTGGAGAAGGTCAAAGGTAACATTTTTTTATCGGAATACAAAAAACGGGCATTGACAGACACCCTGAAAATCCAATGTACTAACAATGGGAGGACGATTCCCGATACACAGTATAAGGGCTTCACCAAAGCCTGAAACGCTGCCAATAACAATAAAAAGGCTTGAGAAAAGTCTTATCTATACCAGCACCTGGTATGGACTGTACGGAGGATCCCGTCATGTTCAAGCAGATGACTGAGGCACGGATGAGTGACGTTCATTATAAGTACGATGAAGCCTCCGGCCTTAAATCAATAATCGCCATTCATAACACCAGTCGTGGCCCCGCTCTGGGTGGCTGTCGAATCATTCCCTACGCGTCTGAAGAGGATGCACTGACTGATGCTGTCCGGTTGGCTCGTGGAATGAGCTACAAAGCGGCACTGGCGGGTATGGATCTTGGCGGTGGAAAATCCGTCATTATGGAACCTAAAGGCGCTTATGATCGCAAAGCGCTATTGCAGGCTTTTGGCCGCTTTGTTAGCGAGCTGGATGGACGTTACATTACCGCAATGGACAGCGGTGCTACTGTGGCAGACATGGATAGCATTGCCACACAAACGCGACATGTGACGTGCACTTCTGACTCCGGCAATCCTGGGCCATTAACGGCAGAAGGCGTCTTTTACGGGATTAAGGCGATACTGAAAGCGCACAGGGATTTACCTGATTCTCTCAAAGGTGTTCGTATTGCGGTACAGGGATTAGGTAATGTTGGTTTTGCTCTGTGCCAGTTACTTCGTAAAGAAGGAGCGCAACTCCTGGTGACTGATATTGATGAGTCCAGAACCAGTCTTTGCGTCAAAGAGTTAAATGCAACCGCTGTTTCACCTCATGATATTCACAAAACACCTTGCGAAATTTTCAGCCCTTGTGGCTTGGGTGGGATTCTTAATCAGACCAGCATTCCTGAACTCAACTGCGCCGCAGTGGCAGGTTCTGCCAATAACCAGTTACTGACCAAAAACGATGGCGATGAACTTCATAAGCGCGGCATTCTTTATGCGCCTGATTATGTCATTAACGCGGGTGGTCTGGTGTTTGTGGCTATGGGTCACCAGGGTAGCAGCTACTCAGATATGCAACGCCGGATACAAGGCATTGAGCAAACATTGCTGCAGATTTTCACTCAACAACACCAGAGAAATATCCCCAGCAGTTTGATTGCTGATGATCTGGCTGAAGCAATTCTCTATAACTCCGATAGTACTCAACTCAGCGCCTGAATAGGGAGAGCCACGATGCCAGTCATGGAACTGAAGGCGTTCCCTGTGGAACGCTATCTGGATGCGGATGGAGAAGTACTAAAACCATTACCACGATGGACAGAAGACAGTCGTATTCTAATTGATTACTACCGGGCGATGGTACTTGCCCGCCAGGGGGATCAAAAGGCCGTCGCATTACAACGCACCGGCAAGATGGGCACTTATCCTTCCTGTCTCGGTCATGAAGCAGTTGGTGCGGTGTATGGGGCACTGCTGAATAAAGAAGATGTATTGATTCCCTATTACCGTGATTTGCCTGCTCTGATGCAACGGGGCATTCCTTTGAGTGATGTGCTGCTTTACTGGGGTGGTGATGAGCGAGGCAGTGCCAGCCCTGCATGGAGAGAAGATCTACCCAATTGTGTGCCTATTGCCACTCAGGCTGGACATGCCGCTGGAATCGCTACTTCATTCAAAATTCGTCACACCGCTGGCGAGCCCATGCGAGTGGCACTTTGTGCTTTGGGGGATGGCGCGACGTCCAAAGGTGATTTTGGTGAAGCATTAAATCTTGCTGGTGTCTGGCAACTGCCGGTGGTTTATGTGGTGGTGAATAATCAATGGGCAATTTCTGTTCCTCGCAAGATTCAATCCGGTGCACCAACCTTGGCACAAAAAGGGGTTGCCGCTGGTTTACCTTCTATTCAGGTGGATGGTAATGATGTTATCGCCATGCATCAGGTCATCAGCGAAGCTCTGGAACGGGCACGTTTAGGTAAAGGTGCAACGGTTATTGAAGCAATCACTTATCGCCTGTCTGACCACACCACAGCAGACGACGCCAGTCGTTACAGAAGCAGCGAAGAGCTCAAAGATGGCTGGAGCAAAGAGCCAATTAAACGACTGCGTAATTTTCTTCGTCATAAAAGTCTGTGGAATGAGCAGGATGAACGGCAACTGAAAGCTGAGTGTGATAAAGCCGTTGAAGAAGCCGTAAAAACCTACCTGAACACACCGCTTCCCACCATTAATGATTTGTTTGATTACCACTACGCCAGAATGCCTGCCAATTTACAGACGCAAAAAGAGCAAGCCATTGCCAAAGCGGCTTCCCGTACTTCAGGAGGAACGCACTGATGAGCCAGAAAATAACTATGGTAGAAGCGGTCAATCTGGCGATGGATCATGCTATGAAGGCTGACCCTGATGTGGTTCTGCTCGGTGAAGATATAGGTGCCAATGGTGGTGTATTTCGAGCTACTCAGGGATTGAGAGATAAATATGGTCTTAAACGGGTGATGGATACACCGCTGGCGGAAGCATTAATAGCTGGAATCAGTGTCGGCATGGCCGCTCAGGGTATGAAGCCGGTGGCAGAAATTCAGTTTATGGGATTTATTTTTCCGGCCATGGAGCAAATCATTTGTCATGCTGCCAGAATAAGAAACCGAACCCGTGGTCGTTTATCCTGCCCTATGGTGTTACGTGCGCCTTTTGGAGGCGGCATTCATGCGCCGGAACATCATTCTGAAAGTACGGAAGCACTGTTTGCCCATATTCCCGGTTTGCGGGTTGTGATTCCTTCTTCGCCAGTGCGGGCTTACGGGCTATTGCGGGCGGCAATTAATGAGCCGGATCCGGTGATTTTTCTGGAACCCAAGCGCATTTATCGCGCTAGTAAACAGGTTGTATCTGAATCCACAAACATCCTGCCACTGGATACCTGTTTCACATTAAAAGCTGGCTCTGATGTCAGTCTGGTCAGCTGGGGGGCTTCGGTAAAAGAAACACTGGAAGCTGCTCAGATGCTCGAACAGCACGGCATCTCAGCGGAAGTGATTGATGTTGCCACGATCAAACCGCTGGATATAGAAACCATTCTGGCATCGGTCAACAAAACTGGTCGTTGTGTGGTGGTTCATGAGGCCTGCAGAAGCTTTGGTGTTGGTGCTGAGATTGCCGCACAACTGAATGAAAAAGCGTTCGCCGATCTAAAAGCGCCTGTGGAGCGGGTGGCCGGATACGACATCACCATGCCTTATTACCGCATGGAAGATCATTATCTGCCCACTGCTGAGGATATTGTGAAGGCTGCGATACGAACACTGGCGTATTCATAGAATAAAAAGGATAAATACCATGCGATTTTTTAATTTGCCTGATCTTGGTGAGGGTATTCCGGAAGCGGATATAGTGGAGTGGCATGTCAACGAAGGCGACAGTATCAAAGAAGATGTCAAAATGGTCTCTGTTGAAACCGCCAAAGCCATTGTTGATGTACCTGCTCCTTGTACCGGTGTTATTGCCAGATTGTGTGCGCAGCCCGGTGAAACCGTATTAACCGGTGCACCATTGGTTGAATTTGTCTCAGATGAAGCGGATGCTGGAACCGTAGTCGGTAAACTGGCTGAAGATAAGAATACCGCTGTCGTTCAGGATGATTTTTTTATAGGTGCTGCACCACAAACAGACGCACCACAGAATGCTGGAACGGCGAACATTCAGGCATTAGCTCAACAATTGGGTATGAATCTTAGTGAACTTCCCAAATCCCGTTCACAGAAAACATCTGAGAAAAGCTATGCCCTGGACAATGCGACCCCTTTAAAAGGTGTGCGCAAACACATGGCACGAACTATGGCTGAGTCACACGCCTGTGTAGTACCGGTAACACTGTTTGATGATGCCGATATACATCACTGGTCGGATAAAGAAGATATCACTGTTCGATTAATTCAGGCGATAACAAATGCCTGTAAAAAAGAACCGGCATTAAATGCCTGGTTTGATGGCAGCAGTATGAGCCGAGAGGTGCGTCAATCGGTCGATCTTGGATTGGCAGTAGATACTGAAGACGGTTTGTTTGTGCCGGTCATACGAAATGCAGGACAGATCAACAAAAAACAATTGCGCAACAAAATTAATGAACTGCGTACTGGTGTCAAAGAAAGAAGTCTGCCTGGCACTGAATTACAGGATGCTACCATTTCACTGAGTAACTTTGGTGTATTTGCCGGAAAGTATGCGACACCTGTTGTGGTTCCACCAATGGTTTGTATTATTGGTGTCGGAAAATTAAAAGAAGAAATTGTCAGTGTGAATGGTAAGCCTGAAAGTCATAAAATGCTTCCGCTATCATTGTCCTTTGATCATCGTGCTGTAACTGGTGGTGAGGCAGCGCGTTTTCTTCATGCTGTGATTCAGAGTCTTGATGGGCAGTCTGAGTAAATAGTGAAAACATGATTTGACTTATATGCATTATGCTTGCTGTGAAGTCGGTTTTAAATATTCCGACTTTTCTTACTTCACTTCACTCAGAATTGATCTAGGCTCTCATGAGTCATCATAAATACAGATCTGCTCTATGAATTTCAGGAAGTCTTTGCTTGCAGTTTTCTTTTGGTTACTTGGTTTTAGTTTTGGTGTTAGTGCAGGAAAATGCCATCACTGCAATAAGCCAGCAGAAGATTATTTATGCAGAGAATGCTTTTATAAAGACAGTGTTCCGGGTTCATCAGGACTGAGAGCACAAAAAAATGATACGGCAGATAGATCAGACGCAAAGACTGATCGATCAACCGTGAGTATTTTAGATGTCAGAAAGTTTCCTGAGATGTCTCAAGAATCAGTCATGGTATATGATACTTCCCGTCCGGAATTAATGCTTGAATTGCCACCGGAGTTTGAGGGAATTACTTCAAAATATCCAGAGTCAAGAGAGGGTGTTGTTGCAGCGTTTTTTGCAGGGCTTTCTCCAAAAGAGATTGCCGAGCAGTTTGTCTCACAAATCAATCCTGTCCAGGAAATTAGCGAACAGTGTTTTCAAGAGGTAGAGGGATCGTTGTTTCCAGATACACCTTTTGTTGAGTTTCCTGTAGAAAATAATGCTGCCTTAGAGGTATCTTATAAGTCAGACACCTATGATATGGATAATTTGAAGGAAACTGAATTATTTTTTTTTACGTTTTTCTCCAAAGTTATATTTAATGCCGGAATAAAGGCTCAACCAATAACGCTTACTGTCGTGCAAGCTATCTGGAAATATTTTGCCTTTGAACTGGATAAAGAACTCAAAGATAATGGTTGGAAAATGGAAGCTATTGCTACTAATATAAATAGTAATTTTAAGAGTGACCCCTATCTTTCTATCAGCCAGTACACAATACATTTGATCGATGAGTCTTTAACCAAAAAACGTGATATATATCAAACATCTCCCGTACGGATGGTTTTTTCCCATTTGCCTGAAGACGAAATGAATAGCTTGGGTTTGCCTGACACCCCCCATGGTGAAGCCTTTATGTTTGGGCTGATCATGCCGGCTGACCGTGAGCAAGGATCGGACTCTAAAATGATTTTTACATTGTATGGAAAAATTGAAGCTTCTGAAAATATTCTTACAGAGTGGCATTATTTGCCGAACCTGGTTCACCGTGCAATTAGTATTATTAATGATATAGAACCAAATCTTGGGCCTATTGTCGTTCACTTTTATGAATTTAAGAAAGAGTAGTTTTGACGATGGAATATTAAAAAAGCGCAGCGTTGAAAGTTTCTACATATTTTTGAATGTTTCGGAGAGTAGTGACAATTTATTCTGTTGTATCAGCTAGCGCTATAAATTATAACTATAAATAGCTGGGGTGATTTTTTGTCAGAGTTGTTGTAAAGACCTGACATTTTGCTCAAATATAAGAGATATAGAAAGCATACCATGACCAGAGCAACTGTAGAAATGCCTATCCGCCAATGTCGTATTTCGATGTATTGCTTTGGTTTTCTTTTTTGTTACCTCTTTTTTTACTGGCCTCTGATATTTATTACTGACTTTGGCGACACCCCCTGGCTGATCCCATTAATAACGTTTGTTGCGATTCCTATTGTTGATGCTCTTGTAGGGACTTATCGCTGGAACTGGACGGAGCAGGAAACACAGTGGATAAAACAACAGGTTTGGATGCGTTGGTTGCCGCTGATCTCGGTACCTGCTTTCCTGAGTTATCAATGGATTATTCTGGCCTACTTTCTTCAGGCTGATGATTTGCTGGCAAAAACCGGCTGGCTGCTGACGATGGGTATTGCGGGTGGAGTCATGGCCATTAATGTCGGGCACGAACTGATTCATCGAAAGACTCGCTGGGAAAGAGGCGCTGGTGGTTTATTGTTGGTCTCTGTCGCCTATGGCAGTTTCAAGGTTGAGCATATTTACGGCCATCATGTCTGGGTAGCAACACCCAAAGATATGACAACTGCACCTAAAGGGATGACGATTTATCAATTCTGGTGGCGTGCTTTAACAAAAACGCCTGTTAAAGCCTGGCAGTTGTCTCAACAATTAGCGACAAAGAAAGATCAACCTGTGCATGAGCTAGCGTTATTAAGCTCAATGTCTGTTTGTTTTGCGGTTTTGTTTTTTTTCGTAGCAGGTTTTTCCGGGTTATTGTTCTGGGTTATTCAATCCCTGCTTTCTATTTTGTTACTGGAGAGCGTTAATTATATTGAGCATTACGGTTTGATGCGGAAACAAAACGATGCCGGAAAGTTTGAGCCAGTACGCCCCATTCATTCTTGGAATTCTGCATATCTGATGTCAAACTTTTTGTTGTTCAATCTGCAAAGGCACTCTGACCACCATGCCAATGCAAGCCGAACCTACACCATGCTCAGGCACTTTGATCAAGCCCCTCAATTGCCTCAGAGTTATGCCGCTATGATTCTGTTATCCCTAATACCGGGCTTCTGGTTTAAAACGATGAATAAACGAGTTGAAGCCTCTTCAGTGTCTGTTACCGGAGTTGGTCACCAATAGTACGACCATAAGTAAAAAATATTTGTCTGCTTACCCTGTAAAACTGGTCTAACCTGTAGGCAATTTTTGCTGTCTCAGGTTGATTTTATGTCGAATAAAAAAAAACATAACTTTCTATTGTTTTTTTTGGGTGCTTTTATTTTGCTGTTCGGCAATGGCTGGTCGATGTTCAAAGTGTGGTATTTTCTGTTCAGGTACACTGTGTTTCAACTGCGAGCCTACTTCATTAGGGGCTGCTTCATCCTTTGGAAACGGTTTTCCTGTATTTTCAGTTGGGAAAACCGCTTTGTGCCCTGAAGAATGTCATGGAGAGTTTAAAAAAGTACTTTGTGAATACCCTGACTTAGAACAGGATGTGGTTCTTCAACTTTTGTTAAGCGGTGAGTCTGCATCGGGTATCATCCAACAGGCACGAGCCATGGCTCAGTTTAACCTGCCTGATCAGAGTACAGTGTTAAGGAGTGTCGAAAAAAGAACAGGGCATAATAATCTCTATCCTCCTTATTTTTCTCACAGTTCTCAGATGGTTGATAGAGCCAGCAACAAGACAGAGGGAGAGGAATATTCAGATAGCTCCGGCATGGAGATGATCAGCGCTGACTATTCTTTTGACTTTGATGAATTTTATCCAGAACCAGTATCCTCTTCGTCAAAGCTCCTTTCAGAATTCAGCCATTTGTTGATCCAGGAGAAGGCTCGCAGACTTGAAATCAATGCAAGTGATGATATTAGCTCGAAGATAATAAAAGCCGGTCTACTGCAAAAAAACAAGTACAACCAGTTCGTCTCGTTACTCTCTGTGCATCCTGGGTACATGCTGGAGGTGCGAAAGACAGACTTTGAGGAAATTTTGGAAAAGGAAAATCTTATCTATTTTTCTATTACCAAGTCATCTCACAAAGCAAATTATCCTGGCCAAGAGATACTTATGTCCGGGTTGATTGCCTTGAATCATGATCTGAAAATTGAAGGTGAAAGAAATATCATCCTCTCATTAATAGAGCCTCAAACAGAGGCAATTTCTCACGTTGTGAGCATGGATAAACTGCATGGCATCATGTCCTCTATAGTCCGCCAATTCAGTGCAGACATCAATCCAATCGATACTCATATCAACTTTTATCGCTACTCTGAAGGGTGGCCTGATGATAGTGTAAAAGAGTAAGTCTGGATAATTGGCGCATTATTATTTGTCAGCGTTTATGACTTCATAACAATGATTAAAAAATCTGGTCAAACTTCTGACTCTGCCGATACCATGAAAGAATAGCAGTCAGGGTTCGTACAATTAGGTCTAGCAGCCATATCAATAAATAAGAGGCGGTGAAGAAATGGACATCTTCAAAGGCTATCAGGAAAGATACCAATCCACTCAACAGGAAGAGATTAGCTTGCAGGAGTATCTGCAGCTGTGTAAGGACGATCCGACGACTTACGCTAATGCCGCAGAACGAATGCTGATGGCCATTGGTGAGCCAGAACTGGTCGACACGTCGAGAGACCCAAGGCTCAGTCGGGTATTTTCCAATAAATTGATTAAGCGCTATCCTGCTTTTTCTGAATTTTATGGCATGGAAGAAGCTATTGAGCAGATTGTTTCTTATTTCAAACATGCGGCTCAGGGTTTGGAAGAGAAGAAACAAATTCTCTATTTGCTGGGGCCTGTGGGTGGTGGTAAATCGTCCCTTGCAGAACGTCTGAAAGCATTGATGGAGAGAGTACCTTTATATGCCATCAAAGGTTCGCCAGTGTTTGAGTCTCCTCTGAGTTTATTTGATGCTAGTGAAGATGGCGAGATTCTCGAAGAAGAATACGGTATTCCTCAGCGTCATCTTGGCGGGATTATGTCGCCCTGGGCCGTTAAACGACTGAATGAGTTTGGTGGTGATATTACCCAGTTTAAAGTGGTGAAGATTTATCCCAGCATTCTGAATCAGACGGCTATCGCTAAAACCGAGCCTGGTGATGAAAATAATCAGGATATTTCCAGTTTGGTCGGTAAGGTGGATATTCGCCAGTTGGAAGAGTACTCCCAGGATGATCCGGATGCTTACAGTTTTTCCGGCGCACTCTGTCGTGCCAATCAGGGCATTATGGAATTTGTGGAGATGTTTAAAGCCCCCATTAAAGTGCTACACCCACTGCTGACTGCCACACAGGAAGGTAACTACAACAGCACAGAGGGTATGGGCGCTATTCCTTACAGCGGTATTATTCTGGCGCACTCCAACGAATCGGAATGGCAAACTTTTCGCAATAATAAAACCAATGAAGCGTTTATTGACCGAGTGAATATCGTCAAGGTGCCTTATTGCACCAGAGTGACGGAAGAAATTGAGATTTATAAAAAGTTGTTGTTAAACAGTTCGCTGAGAGAGTCTCCCTGTGCGCCGGATACTTTGGATATGCTGGCTAAATTCTCGGTGCTTTCCCGGATTAAAGAACCCGAAAATTCCAACGTCTTTTCCAAGATGCGGGTATACGACGGTGAGAACCTGAAAGATACCGACCCTAACGCCAAGCCTTATCAGGAATATAAAGATGCGGCGGGTGTCGATGAAGGCATGAATGGATTGTCCACTCGCTTTGCTTTCAAAATTCTCTCCAAAGTTTTCAACTTTGACCCTGCTGAAATTGCTGCTAACCCAGTGCATTTGTTGTATGTTCTGGAGCAACAGATTGAGCAGCAGCAGTTCCCGAAAGAGGTACATGAACGTTATCTGCGCTACATAAAAGAGTTTCTGGCGCCAAAATATATCGAGACGTTGGGTAAGGAAATTCAGACCGCGTATCTGGAGTCTTATTCCGAGTACGGACAGAATATTTTTGACCGATATATTACCTATGCGGATTTTTGGATTCAGGATCAGGAGTATCGTGATCCGGAAACTGGCGATATTCTCGACCGCAGCTCCATCAATGATGAACTGGAGAAGGTCGAGAAAGCGGCAAGCATTGCCAATCCGAAAGATTTCCGGAATGAAGTTGTAAACTTTGTGCTTCGTGCCAGAGCAGGCAATAACGGCAAGAACCCAAGTTGGCTCAATTATGAAAAGATGCGTTCAGTGATTGAGAAGAAAATGTTTTCTAACACTGAGGATTTGTTGCCGGTTATCTCCTTTAATGCCAAAGCCAGTAAGGATGACCAGCGCAAGCATAACGAGTTTGTCAAACGGATGATGGAGCGTGGTTATACCGAAAAACAGGTGCGCCTGCTGGCAGAGTGGTATATCCGGGTTAGGAAGTCACAATAATACAGGTTGTTTTATTGTAGGTCGGTTTCTTTTTTTTATCTAAGAGAGAAACCGATAAATACTCCAATAGCAGGAAAGGATTTCCTGCTTTTTACAATCACAGGGAGCAGGTGATGAGCATTATTATCGACCGGCGCAAAAACGGTAAAAATAAGAGCACCGTCAATCGTCAGCGATTTCTTGATCGATATAAAAAACATATAAAGAAAGCGGTCTCAGAAGCTGTTAATCAGCGCTCCATTACTGATGTGACTTCTGGCAGCGAAGTGACTATTCCCACCAAGGATTTAACGGAGCCGACTTTTCGTCACGGCCAGGGTGGGCATTACAAGCAGGTGCATCCTGGTAATAAAGAGTTTATGCCCGGCGATCGCATAAAACGCCCACAAGGCGGTGGTGGTTCTGGCAGTGGACAAGGTAAGGCCGGTAATGGTGGTGAAGGGATGGATGAGTTCTCCTTCCAGATTAACCACGACGAATTTCTCGAGTACATGTTCGATAATCTCGAATTACCCAACATGGTCCGCAAAACATTGCAGGATATGACCGACTTCCAGCTACGCCAGGCAGGTTTTACTTCTGCTGGTTCACCAGACCGGTTGAATGTTGTTCGATCACTACGCTCTGCTCATGCCCGACGCATAGCGCTCTCAGGCAAAGAACGAAAAGAGATTCGGGCACTTAAAAAAGAGCTGCGGGAAATGGAAGTCAGTCCGGATGAAACCGATATCGAAAAAGCGGAAGCGATCAGAGAGCGCATTAAGGAGTTAAACGTCAAACTCAAGCGTCTGCCATTTATTGATGATTTTGACTTGAAATACAACAATATGGTGAAAACACCATCGCCGAGCAACAAGGCGGTGATGTTCTGTGTGATGGATGTGTCCGGTTCCATGACCCAGGACATTAAAGAGATGGCTAAGCGGTTCTTTATTCTGCTCTATCTCTTTTTGCAAAGAACTTATGATAATCCTGAAGTGGTGTTTATCCGCCACCATACAGCGGCCAAAGAAGTGAACGAAAATGACTTTTTCTATTCACGGGAAACCGGCGGCACCATTGTTTCCAGCGCACTTGAGATGACCCGTGATGTGATTGATGACCGTTTTAATCCCAGTGATTGGAATATTTACGTAGCTCAGGCTTCTGACGGCGATAACTGGGAAGGGGATTCCAGTGTCTGCACCAAAATTCTGTCAGAGCAGATTATGAGCAAGGTTCAGTACTTCTCTTATGTTGAGATAACGGATAGAGCGCATCAAAATCTCTGGCGTGAATATCAGGGTATTGCCAGCCAGTTCCCTGAAAACTTTGCGATGGAACAGATCAAGTCTGCCAGCGATATTTATCCTGTATTCAGAAAGCTGTTTGCCAAAAAGGAAAATGCATGAGCCAGTCTGTGGACAGTTCAAACAAGAAACGCCAGCCAATTTCTACCGGATCGGAATGGACCTTTGAGCTGATTCAGGAGTACGACGCCGAGCTGGCTCGCATTGCCGATAAATTCCGGCTGGAGACCTATCCCAATCAGATTGAGATTATTAGCTCTGAACAGATGATGGATGCCTATGCTTCTACCGGCATGCCATTAATGTATAACCACTGGAGTTTTGGTAAACACTTTCTGCACACCCAGCAGAATTATCAGCGTGGGCGTATGGGGCTGGCTTATGAGATTGTAATTAACTCTAACCCTTGTATTGCTTATCTGATGGAAGAGAACACCATTACCATGCAGGGGCTGGTGCTGGCGCATGCCAGTTATGGTCACAACTCATTTTTTAAAGGCAATTATCTGTTTCAGGCGTGGACTGATGCGGATTCTATTGTTGATTATTTAATGTTTGCCAAACATTACATTACTCAGTGCGAAGAAAAGTACGGCGTTGAAGCAGTGGAAGAAGTGCTTGATGCCGCTCATGCTCTAATGAATCAGGGTGTCAATCGTTATCATCGACCTAAATCACTGTCTGCAGAACAGGAACAGGCTCGCGCTAATGAACGGGCTGAATACATTCAGCGCACCCTGAATGATTTATGGAGTACGATTCCCAAAGCGGATAAAGGCGATGGAGAAGAGCAAAAAAAGCGTTTTCCTAAAGAACCGGAAGAAAACCTGCTCTATTTCTTTGAAAAGAATGCGCCGCTGCTTGAAACCTGGCAGCGGGAGTTATTGCGAATCGTTCGTAAAATTGCCCAGTATTATTATCCTCAACGTCAGACTCAGGTAATGAACGAAGGCTGGGCGTGCTTCTGGCATTATCATCTGCTGCATGAAATGTACGATGAAGGATTAGTGACCGACGGATTTATGCTGGAGTTTTTGCATTCTCATTCCAGTGTCATTATGCAGCCAGATTTTGACAGTCCTTATTACAGCGGCATTAATCCATATACGCTTGGCTTTAATATGTTTATGGATATTAAACGCATTTGCGAAGAACCCACCGAAGAAGACCGGCTATGGTTCCCTGATATTGCTGGCAGCGACTGGCTGGATACGGTACATTTTGCCATGAAGAACTTCAAGGATGAGAGCTTTATCCTTCAATTTCTCTCGCCAAAAGTGATGCGGGACATGAAACTGTTTTCCATTGTTGATAATGAATCCCGTACTTACCTTGAAGTGGATAGCATCCACAATAAATCCGGTTATAAAGAACTCCGTGAAGCACTATCTGAACAATACAACCTTGGTCACAGAGAACCCAATATTCAGGTCTACAGTGTTAATACCCACGGTGATCGGAAGCTGACGCTACGACATTATCAACATCAGGGGCGTCCTCTGGATAAAAATGCGGATGAACTTATGAAGTACATTCGCCATCTGTGGCAGTTTGATGTAGAAATTGAATCCTTTGAGAATGGCGAAGTTACACAAACTTACCAGTGCAGTGATAATCAGGAGAAAGCGGGCAAGGGCAAGTTGTAGATCAACAGAAGTACCCAGTCATATGAAATCATATTTTCTAACTTATTTTCAGGTGCTCTGCTACGTTACAACTCTGGTCACATAGCTTGCTATACTCCCGTCGTTGCGCCTTGCATAGTACCAGTCCAATAAACCAGAAATATTCGATTCGATATGACCGGGTACTTATCGCAATTTAACTGGCTATCCTATAACCTATTTTCAACCAAAATAATAACGCCATTTAACGAGGTTATGAGTTATGCTGCCTGAGAACTGGTACGCAGGGTTTCTCTCCCTGTCTGTTTGGGAAGTTGTCCTGACAACCCTGCTATTAACACATATCACGATTCTGTCCGTGACCATTTATTTGCATCGTTTCAGTGCTCATAATGCCTTGGAGCTGCATCCGGCTTTGCAACACTTTTTTCGATTCTGGCTTTGGTTGACGACCAGCATCAATACCAAAGAATGGGTTTCCATTCATCGTAAACATCATGCCCGCTGCGAAACGGAAGATGATCCTCATAGTCCGGTTCAGAAAGGTTTGAAGAAGGTGCTTTGGGAGGGCGCTGAATTATATCGGGACGAGGCAAAGAATGAAGAGACATTGCGCCGTTACGGACAGCGTACCCCTAATGACTGGATAGAAAACCACCTCTATATACCGTTTAAACATGCAGGTATCGCCATAATGTTGATTATTAATCTGGCATTATTTGGCGTGATTGGTATAACCGTGTGGGCCATTCAAATGATGTGGATTCCATTTTTCGCCGCTGGAGTCATAAACGGTATTGGTCATCACAGCGGTTATCGAAATTTCGAATGCCCGGATGCTGCTCGCAATATTATCCCTTGGGGAATCCTGATTGGTGGTGAAGAGCTTCACAATAATCATCACACTTACCCAAATTCCGCCAAGCTTTCTGTAAAGAAATGGGAAATAGACCTGGGTTGGCTATGGATTAATCTGTTCTGCAAACTCAGGCTGGCTAAAGTCAAACATAAAAGGCCATTGATACAAACTGACTCAGAGAAGCAGTACATTGATTATGATACGGTTATGGCCATTATTAACAATCGCTTTCAAATTATGGTGCAGTATCAGAAGCAGGTGATTATTCCAATGGTCGAGCATGAGCAAAAGAAAGCTGGAGAAACGACCCGTAAGCTTTTCCTTTCTGCCAAGAAGCTACTGGCCAAGGAAGAGTCTTTGCTGGTTCATAAGCATAGGGAGAAAATCAGTTTAATAATTGATTCAAGCCATGTGCTGGATATTATTTATCAAATGAAACAGGAACTTCAGGCCATCTGGAAGCAACGTAAAAATCACCATGACCGACTGGAAGCATTAAAACAATGGTGTCATCAGGCTGAAGCGAGTGGAATAAAATCTCTTCAGGATTTCTCTGCCATTTTGAAGACCTATACATTGCCTTCATCTGTTTGATAAAAACCTCTCGGACTTTCCGGGAGGGTTTTCTTGATTTTCACTGGTTAATACAAATTAATTACATTTTTTTTACTTTCGGTAATTCCTTTTATTAAATTAATTTATATAATAGCCGTACCCCTGAAATTCCTTGCTGCATTAATACAATCATTCTGATTTCTGATTACAGCCTGGAAGTCCATATAACAAAGGAGTTGAAGTTAATGAATATGTTTGAAGAAATCCAACATCGCCTGAGCAGTAAGACTCGCATTCGTTCCCTGTTTAAAGATGTACACGTTGAAGACCTGGAACGCATTATTTCCCGCATGAAAGGCGTATGCGATGAAAAGCAGGAAGCTCGCGCGAAAGACGAAGAAAAGCGTAAAGCCAAGCTGGAAAATGTAGAAGCCATCAAGCAGATCATGGCTGACCGTGGTATTTCCATGGACGATCTGGGTGGTCTCGATTTTGAAGATGCACCTAAGCGTCGTCGCAATGTACAAAAGTACAACTTCGAATACCAGACTGAAGCCGGTGAGACTGTACAATGGCAAGGCGCTACTACTGGCCGTCTACCTCGTGATTTCCAAGCTTACCTGGAACGCACTGGCAAGAAGCGTCTGGAATGCGCACTGGAAGAAATTACTAGTGAAGATGCTGAAGAAGCTTGATTCTGTTTCTCAGAATCATTCTGAAAAGGGGCTGATGACAGCCCTTTTTTCGTCTTGATTATTCATGAATCATGGTTCTGGAACTAGTCGTTTTCTCCTGTGGGAAATGGCAAGTAAACTTACTGCCTTTCCCAGGCAGACTGCTGATGGATATCCGCCCATCATGCCTCAGTAACACATGTTTGACTATCGCCAGCCCCAGCCCTGTTCCGCCCGTTGAATGGCTGCGACCCTTGTCTACCCGGTAAAATCGCTCTGTCAGTCTTGGGATATGCACTGGGTCGATACCGGTACCATTATCCTTAACCAATAAGTGACCGCCTTCCTGATCTTGCCACCAGCGAACCTTAATCTTGCCACCCATGGGGGTGTAACGGACTGCATTAAATACCAGATTGGCAAAGGCGCTGCGAAGTTCTCCTGCTTCACCGTGAACTATAACGTCATCATTACATTCGAGTTTTATCTGATGCTCAGAACCACCACTTAATGCTTTGGCGTCATCGATAATACTGGTTAGTAGAGGTTTCAGCTCAACTTTCTGGCGATTTTTGTGTGAGCTGGTGGCTTCCAATTTGGAGAGCAGGAGTAAATCTGAAACCAGTGTCTGCATTCTGAATGACTGCTCCTGCATTCTTGTCAGAGCTTTACGCCATACCGGAGGTAAAGTGTCTGTTCCATCATGGAGAGTTTCCAGATAACCAGAGATAACCGTCAGTGGCGTTCGCAATTCGTGGGAGACGTTAGCAACAAAGTCTTTACGCATGGTTTCCAGTTGATGCACACGGGTGACATCTCTGACCAGCATCAGACGGTTATTATCGCCATAAACAGTAATCGCAATTTGTAGTTGCCTGTCATCAGCAGAAACAATGTGTATCGGGTCGCGGTTAAGGCTGTTTTCAAGATAGTCAATAAATTTAGGGTCACGAACCAGATTTGTCAGTAATTGTCCCTGATCGCGGTCCATTTGCAGCCCAAGCAAGTCTTCCGCCGCCCGGTTCCACCATTCAAGCGTTCCCTGTTTATCAGCCATCACAACGCCATCATTCAGCGCTGCGGTGGATTCCTGAATACGCTCAATGACACTGGCGAGTCGCTGTCTTGAACGGCTCTGGCGTCGCTGAATTCGATAGATGCCATCAAAAATATCACCCCAAATGCCAGTGCTTTCTGGCGGTTCGAGTTCTTTGTTGGCAGATTCTTCAATCCAGCCAAGGAGGCGGTTGAGCTGACGATGATTCCATAGGGTGTAAGTAATCGAACCAATAAACAGTCCGGGAAATGGCTTTCCGAAAATCCAGCCACCAAAAAAACCCAGAGCCATTAAGATAGTGAATACTCGCCCAGTCGCCATCGAACGATTTGATGATGTCACGGTAATCCCAGTCAAGCTAGTTTGGTTGAGAAGCGGTAACCTGTGCCTCTGACGGTTTGCACATAGTTATCATAGTTAGTACCAAGCGCTTTTCTCAAACGCCGAATATGAACATCAACCGTGCGCTCTTCGACATAAACATTGCCACCCCATACCTGATCCAGTAATTGTCCACGGGTATAGGCTCGCTCCTGATGAGTCAGGAAAAACTGTAACAATCGGTATTCGGTAGGGCCCATTTCTGCAGCATTACCATCAATACTGACGCGATGACTGATTGGGTTCAGCTCAAGTCCATTAACGACAATGGTCTCTTCATCTTCGTTTACACCTGTACGGCGCATGACGGCTTTAAGGCGAGCGATAAGCTCACGGGTAGAAAACGGCTTGGTGATATAATCGTCTGCACCGGTTTCTAAACCCTGAATTTTATGGTCTTCTTCACCTTTTGCTGTCAGCATGATGATTGGCAGTTCGCGCGTTATTTCGTCTCGTTTAAGCCTGCGGGCCAGTTCAATACCGGAAATATCTGGCATCATCCAGTCAAGCAAAACAAGGTCAGGCTTCTTATCCACAATTAATGAGTGTGCCTGTATGGCATCACCTGCTTCGAGGCACTGGAATCCGGACATCTCCAGTGCAATCACTATCATTTCTCTGATAGGCGCTTCATCATCAACAACCAGAATTGTTTTACCTGACATGGCTAAACCCGCATTTTGAATAATATTTCTAACGGTTTATTAGAACGTCATTTTGTTACAGAGGCATTACACACTCAACAATGATCAAACACCCAGCGCGATGCCGGCAAATAACACAGCACCTACCCAGTGGTTGGCAAGAAAAGCTCTGAAACAACTATCCCGTTCCCGGTTTTTCGTCCATAGGAATTGCCTGAAAAAACAAACGGCAGCAATCAACAGGCAGACATAAAATGGCGCACCCAGTTCAAGTTGATTACCCAACAGCAACAGTGTGACCAGTGCTAGGCCCTGAAATATTGCGATCATCAGGTTATCCAGTTCACCAAAAAGAATGGCGGTGGATTTTATGCCGATCTTCAGATCATCATTCCTGTCCACCATGGCATACTGTGTATCATAAGCCAGCGTCCAGAAGATATTAGCCAGGAATAACAACCAGGCTTGGGTGGGTAATGAACTGCTTTCTGCCGCATAAGCCATAGGAATCGCCCAGGCAAAAGCAACACCTAATACTACCTGAGGAAGGTGTGTATAGCGTTTGGCAAAAGGGTAAGCAGAAGCCAACAACAGGCCAGCAAAAGATAAGCTAATGGTCAGCGCATTAGTGGTTAGAACCAGTAAGAAGGCAACAAAAAACATAACACTGGCAAAAATTAGCGCTTCTTTTTCAGACACCTTACCAGTAACCAGTGGTCGCTGACGGGTTCTTTTTACGTGAGCATCAAAATGTCGGTCGGCGTAATCATTAATCACACAACCGGCGCTACGGGTAAGCACAACTCCGGCAACAAAGACCAGAAGTGTGTGAGCACTGGGCGTTCCCTGGGCAGCCAACCATAATGCCCAGAGTGTGGGCCAGAGTAACAGATATATTCCTATAGGCCGGTCGAGACGAGCCAATTGTGCAAAATCTTGCCAGCGGGAAAATTGTTGTTGTAAGGGGAGTTTCCCTTTTAACGTCCCGGTTACTTCATGCAGTCGTTTCATTCAAATCACTTTATTCTGAAAGCAGGCAGAACCTCCGTGGTCAGCCCAGTTTAATACCAAACTGCTTTGCTCTCTAGCCCCGAAAAGCGGGTAGAAACACTTCGCACACAGAAATAGGCTTATCACCTAAATAAAACAATGAGCGCCTGCCCCAGGCGGTTTCATGCTGGTAATGAGTGTTGAGGTGTCGGTTGAATTGTCTGGCTGGAATTTCGGCGATCTCAATAGGGCCTCTTTTCAAATCAGGCTGGTTGAAAATGTATTCGCCAAGAGGTTTGCTGCCAAGTTCCAGCAGAGCATGGTTCTTCCCCGTCAAGCTGCCTTCAGGCAATACACTGCGAGCGAATACGATGGGAACACCTGATCCATAGAGTAGTACTTCGCGGATACTAGCTTTGCTGCAATCCTCTTTACATTGCAGAAATATCTGTTCTGAATGAGTGGGCGTGAGCCATTGATGCCGGATGACCTCCACCAAAAATTCTTCATGATAAAGCGCTTTCAGTCGTTCAGTCAGTGAACCATTATCCAGGATGGTATCCCGAAGCCAATCTGGAATCTCGGCTGGATTTTTCTCCCTGGGTCGCCAGGGCATATCGGCAAAATCAACAAACGGCATCTGATTATTGTCCTGATGGTTTTATAAAAATAACCCGATGTGTGACTTTTATCTCGTAGGTTGCCAATCCATGGCTTATGGGTTCTGTACACTTCCTGTACAGAATGACAGCTAGTAGAGGTTTTGTGCACTCTGCTGTCATCCCGCACAGGGACTGTACTGGATCCACGTGGCATGGGTAGCCATGTTGAAATTAAAAGTCACACATCGGGTTAAAAATAATATTATCCACTGCAATAGTTTATTTCACGGCTTTTTGCCAAAATTCGAATACACTGAGAGTCACAGCCTGATGGGAGAAAAATAGATGAAAAAATGGCAGTGTATCGTCTGTGGTTTTATTTATGATGAAGCTGAAGGCTGGCCTGAGGATGGTATTCCGGCAGGAACACCCTGGCACGAAGTGCCCGATGAATGGCTTTGCCCTGATTGTGGTGTTGGTAAAGACGATTTTGAAATGGTAGAAATCAGCTGAAGCTGAAGAATTGTATAATTTCTGCAAATCCACGTGGGTCTAAGGCTATAAAAGTATTGCTCTGGCAGTAACAGTGCTTTAGTCTGTTTCTGAATGCCTTCATGGAATAAAAAAGAAAAATAAAAGGAGTGAATCTAAATGAGAAAACCTGAACTCGTTGATGCTATTGCAGATCAAGCGGATATCAGTAAAGAAAAAGCCGGTCAGGCACTGAATGCGATGCTCGAAGCGATTACTGACGCATTAAAATCGGAAGACACTGTTAACCTGGTCGGATTTGGTACTTTTCTGCAACGCAGTCGTGCTGCCCGGACGGGTAAAAATCCGCAAACCGGAGAAACTATTCAGATCGCAGCCAGCAATACCGTTGCTTTCAAACCCGGTAAAGCATTAAAAGACGCGGTGAATAATTAGCCCGATAGTTTTTATTTCTATTATCTATGCCGGGAATATACCTCCCGGCATATTTACTAACGATTGCCGAATAATTGTAAATGCCCAGCTCAGTATCTACCCGTAAATCCCCATAAACGTATGTTTGGTTATTGACAGCTTACCGACCGACCTCTATCATGCGCCGCATCTTGTTGAGTTGTTAAGCAACAGTGGCAGGCCCAGGTGGCGGAATTGGTAGACGCGCTAGCTTCAGGTGCTAGTGTCCGAAAGGGCGTGGAAGTTCGAGTCTTCTCCTGGGCACCAATATTATTTAATGGTTCATTCTGTCAATTATATTGCTTATCACTTCAAAGGCTTGCCCAGGTGGCGGAATTGGTAGACGCGCTAGCTTCAGGTGCTAGTGTCCGAAAGGGCGTGGAAGTTCGAGTCTTCTCCTGGGCACCAAATTACCAGCAATTGATTTATTCAATTGTTTATAAAATTCAGAGTGAGTACTGAATTTTAGGTGTAGTTTTTACACTCTTTAAAAACTCATAAATTTTTGCCCAGGTGGCGGAATTGGTAGACGCGCTAGCTTCAGGTGCTAGTGTCCGAAAGGGCGTGGAAGTTCGAGTCTTCTCCTGGGCACCAAAATAAAAAAACCGGCATTTGCCGGTTTTTTTACTTCCTTAATAATGTTTAATTAAACATCACCAAACCCTTCTTCTTTCATATTCAGCAGATTATCCACACCGGATTCAATACAGGCTTTGTGCATTTGTGCTCTTGGCAATAATCTCTGGTAGTAGAATTGAGCTGTCTGAATCTTCGCCTGATAGAATTCTTCTTCAGAGGTTCCGGCTTTGATCTGCTCATAAGCTACCCGAGCCATATCTGCCCAAAAATAAGCCAGGCAGGCGTAACCAGAGTACATCAGGAAGTCATAAGCTGCACCGCCTACTTCTTCACGATTCTGCATCGCTTTCATACCAACCTTCATGGTCATTTCACCCCATTCTGCATTCAGCGCAGTCAGTGGATCAATAAACTCTTTCAGTTTGCTGTTGTCACTATGAGCCTGACAGAACTTGTGGACCTTTTTAGTGAAGATTCTCATGGTCTCACCCTGAGTCATCAGAACCTTACGACCAAGGAGGTCTAATGCCTGAATACCGGTGGTGCCTTCATACAGCATAGAAATACGGCTATCACGAACATTCTGCTCCATACCCCACTCAGCAATATAACCGTGGCCACCGTAACATTGCAGACCCAGGTTAGCTGACTCAAAGCCTGTCTCAGTCATGAATGCTTTAACGATAGGCGTCAGAAAGCTCATTTCCTTGTCAGCAATCTCACTGATCTTGGCATCACCGTTTTGTACCAGGTCCGAGATTTGCGCTGTGTAATATGCCAGTGCACGATTACCTTCTGTAAATGCTTTGATAGTAAGCAACATGCGACGTACATCAGGATGCACAATGATCGGATCTGCAGGGCCATCAGGATTCTTTGAACCACTTAAAGAACGCATTTGCAGACGGTCACGAGCGTAGCGAACAGCACCCTGATAAGCAATTTCGCCATGCGCAAGCCCCTGAATGCCTGTACCCAGTCGTGCAACATTCATAAAAGTGAACATGCAGTTCAAACCCTTATTTGGAGGACCAATCAGGAAGCCGGTTGCGTCATCAAAGTTCATGACACAGGTCGCATTACCATGAATGCCCATTTTGTGTTCGATAGAACCACAGCTAACACCGTTGCTTTGACCAACCGCTTCAGGCAAATGTCTGGGAACAATAAACAGGGAAATACCTTTGGTGCCTTCAGGAGCATCAGGCAGGCGGGCAAGCACAATATGAACAATGTTTTCAGCCATATCATGATCACCGGACGAGATGAAAATCTTGGTGCCAGTAATTTTATAACTGCCATCTTCCTGCGGAACGGCTTTGGTCTTCAGCATGCCAAGGTCAGTACCACAGTGAGATTCGGTCAGGCACATGGTGCCTGTCCATTCACCAGAAATCAGCTTACTCAGGTACACTTCTTTATGTTCTTCTGTACCATGAGCTTCGATAGTATTCATGGCACCGTGGCTCAGGCCGGGATACATACCCCAGGACCAGTTTGAACTGCCCATCAACTCACTGAGAACGATACCTAATGAAGGCGGCAAACCCTGACCACCATATTCTGTATCACTAGCCAGTGATGGCCAGCCACCTTCAACAAACTGCTGATACGCTTCTTTAAAGCCATCGGGTGTTTTCACACCCTCTTCTGACCATGTGCATCCTTGCTGGTCAGCGGGCTGGTTCAGTGGTGACAGAACCTGCTCGCAGAACTTGGCACCTTCCTCCATGATGGCATCGACCATATCCGGAGTGGCATCTTCAGCACCGGGAAGCTCGGCATAGTGCTTTTCGTAGCTGAGAAGTTCATTTCTGACGAAGCGAATATCGCGCAGGGGAGCTTTGTAATCAGGCATAGCGCATCCTCTGTATTGTTTTTTGTATTCAGCGGGATAAGTATAGCAAGTGTTTTTAAACGCTCGTTTGAAACTTACGTTTGGATACATTTAATGTCAAGGCATAACTGTTAGTACTGCTTACTCAATGGTTGTTTCCAATGCTTTAGCTTGATGGCTTAATTTATGCCCACTTACCCAACCTGGCCGGCTAGCGACCCGCATCATCAGGAGTTGGTCATTTATGATCCCGTCAAACACAAATATTACAGCATTAGCAGAAGCTTCATTATTAAGCCCGGCTCCTGCCAGAACCGAAGAAACACCTGACCCTATACTTCAGGCGCTTTGGTCATTACTCCAGAAAACAGTAAAAAAGGTTGATGTGGAAATGAGTAAGGGGTCTTTTTCTAAAGGCTTGGATTATTCTCGATCAGCCAGAGTGTTAGATATTCTCATCAAAAATCGGAACATTGTTTTATGTGCTGAACCTGATTCAAAAAGATTAATAATCAATAGAGAGAAGCAAGCAATAACAAACAGTAAAATAGAAACCAACTACCCTTGCAAGCAATCTGATGACTACATGGCTTATCAAGATACAATTGATCAGATAGTTGGTAAGCTATTCAATTATAGAGACGATATATTCTCAACAGACTGCTCCTTATTTTCTTCAAGTATTGCTAACGATGTTGAATTTATAGATTTGCTTGCTGGTCTGGGCGCTAAAATACCCAATAACTATCAAGAAAAGCTGAATGAAACACTTGTTGCTGTTGTCGACAAACACAGTCGTGAGCATGATGAAAACTACTTCGATAAGATAAAAGCATTATTAGCGCATGGTGCAGGATTGACTCTTGAATTAAGAGTATCTATTAATGAAGCGGTTAGAAAGTCTTGTACAGAAGGTAATTTTTCTAAAATGTCTGTTTTTTTATCGTTGCTTGATACCTTAGGTTGTGAGTCGGATTTTCCATATACTGAGTTTTATCAGAAATTAAGTGAATGTTTAGGTGGTTATTTTACATTTAAAGATTTGAATTTTGTCATTAATAAATTGGTCAAATCTAATCATCCTTTAAATTATCGAATCCAGTTTTTAAAAGATATATTTGAGTCACATCATGATTACTTAAGCCATAGTTCGACATTGTCTTTAGTCAAAAAACTTTTGGAAGAAGATGCACTGCTAAAAAATGAAGTGTCTGATTATATGACAAAGAAAACACTTGAATATTTGGATGAGTGTTTGCACAGTCTTGATCATTTTGTAAATATTTCCGATTTATTAGGAAGAATAGCTAGGTATAAAAAAGTCGGATTACCTATGACATCAAAAATACAGAATAAATTAAATCACTATTTGATATTTTCAATAAAAAACATTGAGGAGTATCCACTAAAGGCTTGTGAGCTGGGTGCGAAATTAACACCCAGACAGTTGTTTTTATTGGTGATGAAAAGAATAAACATATTACAAGGTCATGAGAAGATCGGGTTGAACTCACAATATAGTCCGCAGAATAAAAGGTCGACGCTTAGGGAGATTGTTGTTTTATTGCAGGTAATTAGGCAGGACAATAAGGTAAAGAAGCTTTCCAATATTGCTTATGAGACGATATTGAACACCTTGGGTCAGAATGGGCAGGTAAGTCATGAAATGATTGAAGCGCTTCCAATTCCGAGGCTTTTCAAAGAAAAAATGGAAGATATGTCTTATTTTCACTTGTTGAAGTTAAAGTTAGCTTTAGCTGAACTGTTTGTTTTTTTTCAAAAGAATCAGTCTGGTCAAAGTTATTATGATCAATGGTATGGCTTTAAACGTGAGTTAGGTAAACTGAATATCCCAATAAATGGCGACTTTGAAAAGGCTGTTAACAAATTACCTGAAAGATGATAACTCTTTGTGCGATCTTGAGCTTGCGCTGAAATTGGGTGCTAAACCAACGCTTGCACAAAGGAAGTCGTTGAACGATAAGATGTTAAATAAAATAAATGACACTATTTTTGGTGTCTGTCACGAAGATATCAAGCAATATGATAATGTGTTTTCCTTATCAAATCTTGAATCAGATCAGTACAGAAGGGCTGTAGAGTTAATGAAGTACGCTGTACTTAAAGATAAATTTCGATATTGCTCAGATATTGTTTTCAAAAGGCATAAAGTTTTGATAATAAAGGCCAGGATTTTATAGATGACAAACTCAAGAAGGTTTTGCTTAGTTCTACTGGTTATTATCCAGATTAATCGAATTGCACGTCTTAAGTCGTTAGGTGCTAAAGTCAGTCAGTCTGACGAAAAACTAACTGAAACTATGAACAATGAAATAGAAAAAAACATCTCACTTGAAGCCTGGAACTCTTCTTCAAATCTCATTAAGGTGCTCTACAATATTGCGGGTATAAAACCCTCTCAGAAAATCCTTGATAAAGGCTTTGTGGGTGCGCTCGAGAAGCATAATTTAAGATTGGCAAAATGGTATCACAGTATTGGAGCAACAGTTCCTGATGCCAATAAACTTAACGAGCTATTATGCTTTGATATTCTGAACTACTCTGGTATGAATTCTAGATACTCGGAAGATTACTTGGATTTCTTTTATTCAATAGGCGCAACACTGACGGAAGAAGATTTTGAACAAGAGTTGCATGAAGTAATTCTGAAGCCAGCGCCTCCTGTACATTTGATAGAGCTTTTATACAATACGATTCATTTAACCCGGAAACTCCATAAGGAGAGTGGTAAGACAAAATTGACCACCGATCGCACTGAGCCTGTCGAAGTGCTTGCACAGCATCCTTCGACAAGCTCAGGATGAGCGGAGCTTTCGGTAAGTTTTACGTTGCCGCTCCTCTAAACATACTTCCAGTACTGCTGGTACCGAATCTGAGCCTATGAAGGAATGAGGGTTTGAGGTACAAACCGATCGTTATCTCAGTAATGTCCGGGAAATGGATTTATACAAGGGCTGATATCTCAAGATAATCGGCTACCAAGTGTTTATCCGCTGTTGATAACCAGGGCACCTCTCCAATAAGCGGGGCGGGTATGATGGTTTTTAGGGTTTGTAGGTTGTCCTCATAGCCACTCATGTTTGGATCTATTCGATTTGCAACCCAACCTGCCAGCTTTAACCCATCCCGAAGAATAGACTCTACCGTTAAGCTCGCATGATTAATACAGCCAAGTCTCATACCCACAACCAGAATCACTGGTATATCAAGCACTTTTGGCAATGCTGATAAGAACTCTCTGTCGTTTAAAGGCACCCGCCAACCACCTGCTCCTTCTATGAGAGCAAAGTCATTTTTTTGCATCAAAGCACCGCGACAATAACCAGACAGTCGATCTATGCTGACTCTTGTCTTTGCTTTTGCAGCGGCAATATGAGGTGCAATAGGTGGCTCAAGCGCTATAGGGTTCACCTGCTCATAAGGTAGGTTGACGGTGGCAGCATCCATTAGTAAAAGTGCATCGCTGTTGCGCAGACCATCTGCTGTCACTTCACAACCTGCTGCTACCGGTTTGAGAGCCAGCGTTTTTAGTGCTTTGCGTTTTGCAGCTTCTAACAGACCGGTGCTGACTAAGGTTTTACCCGCATCCGTATCGGTACCTGTAACAAAATAGGTTTTTCCCATCACTGACCACTTTGATTCTTTAGAACTGGTTTTTGCAGAACAACATACACCACCTGATAGGTCAGGGGCAGACCTGAGTGAGTACGAAAATGTTCATACGAATTTTTTAGACCAAGTAGACGGTTTCGGGTCATGAGCCCCTGATTTCCTGATAAGACAGTATTCACTCCAAGCGCTTTGAGCTCTCTGAGTAAAGAAAGCAAATCAGCGTAATAAAGCGTTTCAGATTCTGAATGAAATGATTTTATCTGAAAATCACTGGCTACTGTTCGGGCACACTGGTGCTTCACAGAATCAAACTGATTGACCCGGTTCGGTTCTGAAATGGCTTTCCATGCTGAATCCAGCTCATCCATACTACCATCACTGAGGGTGGAAAATACAAAGAATCCGCCCGGTCTGATTGATTGCCAGGCTTCCAGCAATACTCTGTCGAGATTGCACCACTGAATCGCCAGGCTAGAAAACACCAGGTCAAAGGAATCCGGTTTAAACGGCAGTGACTCAATATCTCCAGAACACCAACCTAGGGCTGGTGTGAGCGTGGACTGATTTCGGGCAAAACGCAGCATACCCATCGCCAGATCCATCCCGGTGACAAAAGCCTGTGGATATCTTTTTGCCAACGAGCAGGAGTGCATCCCGGTCCCTGCCCCCAGGTCCAGAACAGACTGAAACTCTGCGTCAGGGATGGTATCTATTAATTTAAGCGCCACCCGTCGTTGCAAGGTGGCGGCATTATCGTAGGTGCTGGCTGCCCGACTGAAGTTTCCGGCAATGCGTTGTTTGGTATGAACAGATATTATGTCCGGTATTAAGCTTGTCAGGCCTGATTGCATAAGTATTGAATCTCCCTGACCACCATCTGCGGATCATCCATAAAGAAACAATGTCCACCATCCAGCAAATGCACCCGATGCAGGGGGTAGCTGTCTGCCAGTTGTTTCGCAGCACTATCCGGAACCAGTGCATCGTTTTTACCGAGAATATGAATCACAGGGCAACGAATATCGGCCAGTACAGAACGGAGATCACTTTCTCCCAGTAATTTTAACAGAGCCTCTAAAACAACCGGTTCCTGATCGGTATCCAGCAAAAATTCCTGAAGTTCTCTGGCACGACTTTTTCGGTCAGCACTACCGGCACTGCACAACACGGCAAACTGTTGCAGAGTTGCCTGGGCATCGTCAACCATACCCGCCTGAAAACCGGCAAACATGACTGGCTCCATGGCCGCAGGCCATTCCGGTGTTTTTACGAAACAAGGGTTCGAAGAAAGGGTGACCACTCCGGCAACACTTTCAGGATGACGACTGGCATATAAACTGGCCAGCATCCCGCCAAGGGACCAACCCACCAGAATGACTGGCTTATCAAAAAGATGCAGATCAAGATAAGCTAGCATGGCATCCCAGTCATAGTGACCGCCGGGTTCTTCGACCAGTCCCGGCAATTGCACGACGGAAACCCGCCGGTGATCCGCATCCAATGCTGCAGCCAAAGTTTCCATAGCCATAGCAGGCATAGCCCAACCACTAATTAATACTACTGAAGGCTGACTCATGCGACATGCTCTCCCATTGATTCAACAGTTGGCGTATTCAACATCTCTCCAAGGCTTTTCACTGTCTGCTCAAGCGCTTCCAGCAACCGCTCTACATGCTCCTGAGAGTGTGTGGCACTGAACGTAATGCGCAGCCTTGAGGTTCCTTCTGGCACCGTTGGAGGACGAATGGCGGTAACCATTATGCCTTGTTTTGCCAGAGATTGGCTCATAGCTAACGCATTTTCTGCAGTATCAACAAGGATGGGTTGAATGGGCGTATAAGAATCCATCAATCGGATACCGATTCGCTCAGATTCTGCTCGAAAGAATGTAATCAGATGGTTAAGGTGTTCGCGACGCCAGTGTTCCTCCTGTAATAATTTCAGGCTGGTACTGGTTGCAGCCGCCACTGCCGGAGGCATGGCTGTGGTATAAATATAACTGCGGGCAAACTGAATGAGCGTTTCTATTAAGGCATTACTGCCTGCTACAAAGGCACCGCTGGTACCAAAACTTTTGCCGAGTGTGCCGACCAGAACCGGAAGATCTTCCTGCGACAGAGAGAACTGCTCGGCAATACCGCCACCTTGTTTGCCCAGAACACCAAAACCATGAGCGTCGTCTATCATCAACCAGGCATTATGTTGTTTGGCGCAGTGAATCAATGTTGGAATGGGGGCAACATCACCATCCATACTGAACACGCCATCTGAGACAACCAGTTTGCGTCGGGCAGTGGTTCTCTCAAGTCTCGAATCAAGGCTGGCAACATTATTGTGAAGATAGCGCTGGAAACGTGCACCGGACAAAAGCCCTGCGTCCAGCAGCGAAGCATGATTCAGGCGATCCTGAAACACCGCATCCTGCTTACCCAGCAAACCGCTGATGACGCCTTGATTTGCCATATAACCGCTGGAAAACAGTAACACTCTGTCTCGCCCGGTTAATGCAGCTAGTTCATCTTCGAGCTGGTGGTGTGGACGACTGTGCCCGCTGACCAGATGCGAAGCACCACCACCTACGCCGTATTTATCTGTTGCCCGTTTCAGGCTGGCAATCACGTTCGGATGATTGGCAAGGCCAAGGTAGTCATTGCTGCAAAAAGACAGATACGGTTTGCCATCAACGATAACGTTAGGAGCCTGAGGGGATTCCAGGGTTTTCCGGTGACGATAAAGCCCGGCTTCCCGGCGAGCGCTCAGGTTTTCCTCAAGGTTGAATCCATCCATGAATCAGGCCATTGCATCGAAGTACTGGTCATTGTTTTTTTCATGCTCATGAAAAGCACGTATAGGGCAACTAAATGCCTCGTTGTCGTCTATCCCAAACGCTTCACCCTGGTTAATACCCAGCTTGTTGAATAGTTGTTGATCTCGCCCAACTTCCGGGTTGGCCGTGGTCAGCAATTTATCACCCATGAAGATAGAATTAGCCCCCGCCAGAAACGCCAGTGCCTGTAACTCATCACTCATAGTTTCACGACCGGCGGAAAGGCGAACGTGAGAGGCAGGCATCATAATCTTGGCGACCGCTATGGTGCGCACAAACTCAATGCCTTCGACTTCTTCGGCCTCTGCCAATGGCGTCCCGGCTACTTTTACCAGCATATTGATAGGCACGCTTTCCGGGTGCTTGGGCATATTGGCCAGTTGTATTAGCATTCCGGCGCGGTCACGCTCCGTTTCACCCAGGCCAACAATACCGCCACTACAGACGTTCATTCCGGCATCACGCACATGTTGCAAGGTATCCAGGCGGTCGGAAAAGGTTCGGGTCGTAATGATATTGCCGTAAAACTCCGGCGAGGTATCAAGGTTATGGTTGTAATAATCCAGCCCGGCATCAGCCAGGCGTGACGCCTGATCTTCATTTAGCATGCCAAGCGTCATGCAGGATTCCAGTCCCAGGGCTTTTACACCTTTAATCATCTCCATGATGTAAGGCATGTCTTTTTCCGGAGGGTTTTTCCAGGCGGCACCCATGCAGAAACGGGTGGCACCAGAAGCTTTGGCGCGGCGTGCTTCCTCCAGAACTTTACGTACTTCGATCAGCTTTTCTTTTTTGAGACCGGTGTTGTAATGCCCGCTTTGTGGGCAATATTTACAATCCTCCGGGCACGCACCTGTCTTGATGGACAACAGTGTACTAACCTGAACCCTGTTTGGGTCAAAGTATTGCCGATGCGCCTGCTGTGCTTGAAAGATAAGGTCATTGAACGGCTGCTGAAATAATGCTTCTACTTCTTCTACCGTCCAGTTATGACGAATATCGGAAGCAGTAACGGGAGATGAGGCTGGCACAGAACTGGTCATGAAATCCCTCGGAAACCGCTGAAAACAATGGGTATAGGCTTTTTGAATAGTATTGCCTAACGATCATAACCAATTAACAGATTGCGTCAATTAATGATTGTGAGCAAAGTTTACAACTGGTTACAAAACAGACTGGAAATAGAGATACACTGTCTTTTATGTCGTGGCAAGACATTGTGGAGTAAACCCTTATGCCAGTTTTGTCTGAACGTGTTACCGATTAATCATTTTGCCTGCCATCAGTGCGCCCTACCACTGACCGACACCGATGCCAGTATCTGTGCACGTTGTATTCAAAGTTCTCCTGTGTTCGATCAATGCCTGAGTGCATATCTTTATGATTACCCCGTCCGGCAGGTAATTCAGGCAATAAAGTACCAAGGGAAACTGGAGTTGATTCGACCAATCACGCGACAACTGACCGATACCATTCTGGATTTCTACATCGATAGCCCCTGGCCTGAAGCCATTATTCCCATTCCGCTACACAAACAGCGCTTACGACAAAGAGGATTTGATCAGACGCTCCAGTTCGCCAAAGAGCTGTTACATCAACTCTCAGGCAATACAGATTGTAAACTGGATATAGAGCTACTGCAGCGAACCAAAGCCACGCCACCCCAGCAAGGACTGGATGCAAAAGGCAGAATAAAAAATATTCGTAAAGCCTTTGCTCTGAGTCATCCCACAACGTACCAACATGTTGTCTTAATTGATGATGTAGTAACGACCGGTGCTACCGTTTCAGAAGCAGCCCGACTATTGAAAAAAGCGGGTGTTACGACGGTGGATATCTGGACGCTGGCACGCACACCTGAGGTGGACTGATTATTTTCCCCCGAAAAGGATCAAATCACTATAGAATCGGGCTCAGCGATAACGCAACTTCGGAGAATGCCATGATTGAAGATATCCAACACCCATATGATCGTCTGACTCCTGACCGGGTGCTGGATGCGGTAGAAAGCCAGAGCTATTTATCCGATGCGCGTATTCTGGCGTTGAATAGCTATGAAAATAGGGTCTATCAGGTAGGTATTGAAGAGGCTGATCCGGTTATTGTGAAATTTTATCGACCTGACCGGTGGACAAAACAACAAATTCTTGAGGAGCATCAGTTCTCAATCGATTTGCAAAGCATGGAGTTACCTGTTGTTGCCCCTCTGGATGACCAAAAACACAATACGCTGCACGAATTTGAAGGTTTTCTGTTTGCTATTTTTCCAAGGCAGGGTGGTCATGCTCCCGAACTCGATAACCTCGATAATTTATTTACCCTGGGTCGTACACTGGGGCGAATGCACAAGCTCGGTTCTGCCAAAGATTTTACTCATCGTCCTGAAATCAGCTTGCAACGATTTGGCATCGATAATGTGGAATACTTACTGGAAAAGGACTTTATTCCTGATTCGTTGCAAGAAGCCTACAAAACGCTAACCAGAGATATACTGAACCGGTTGGAAAATATTCGCTCACAAAATCAGTTCAACTGCATTCGTGTTCATGGGGACTGTCACAGTGGCAATATTCTCTGGCGTAGCGGTGCGCCGCATTTTGTTGACTTTGATGATACCGCGATGGCACCTGCCATCCAGGATTTATGGATGTTGTTATCCGGTGACCGACATAACCAGACGGCGCAAATGGCAGAAATTCTGGAAGGTTATTCCGAGTTCATGGACTTTCATCCCGCCGAACTGAATCTGGTGGAATACTATCGAACCCTGCGTTTGATCAATTATAGTGGCTGGCTTGCCCGTCGCTGGAACGATCCGGCTTTTCCAAGGGCATTCACCTGGTTTAATACTGAACGATATTGGGCAGAACATATCCTGGAGTTGCGGGAACAACTGGCTGCTCTGGATGAAGCACCATTGGCAGTATTTGGCCAGCTTTGATGAGTTATTGCTTTTGCCGGTTGACTTGGCGCTCAACTGGCGGGCTGGTTTTAGATGTTTATCTGGAGAGATAAGACTAAACACAGAAGGATAAGAGTAAAAACGGTACTTTCTTTTTCACAAAGCTGAACTATGTTTGTGCTCAACAGTAATAAAAAATATACGTCAGATGACAAAGGCTCGAATAGCATTTATCCAGCTGGTTTTTTTCTTGCAAGTATTTATGCTGGCAAAAGTAGATATCTGTATCGCCAATACCAGCTTGATACCCGCTTCAAAATTGGTATTCAGTAAGCTTGATTTTAGCCCTGAGATTATTGAGAAAGCCGATATTATCAACAATATATTCAAGTTAGGGAAAATTGAAATATTTGATCTGGAACAGATTCTATCGTCATTTTCCATACCTGCCTTGTTTGGAATAATGAAAAGCAACTGGCATGTTCAAATGGATACTGACAACGCTTTTAAGGATCAGGAACGTATGCTCCTACAAAGCAATTTTAAGCGGCTTGGTATGCACGAGGCGATTAATCAGAAAAATAGATTCATCAGTTACCCTGCCCAAAACAGCCTTTTGGTTTTTCTTGGAGCGCATCCTCGTGTTTTATGTACAATTCTGGATGATCTTAAAGACATTAGCCGGTATGTGGATACAGTATTGGTATCCGCTTCAAATGATATCTATAAGAGAAGTGAGTACAGTTGTGATTCTTTGACAAATTACTCGCAAATAGCCATTATGAGATCCCTTGGTGAGAGTGCCTCTTTGCGAGACGTTATAAAAGCGTACCTTCAATGTTTTGGAATAAATGATGAAAAAATGATATTCATTGATGATACTACTGATGAAATAAACAATAGCGTCAGGTTAAGACAATATTTACTTCAGAATATTCATTTATTCGATTTCTCGTCATTCAACAAGCTGCTATTAATGGCTCCACAGCCTTTTGCTCTCGAAGCATATCGGGTACTGGAGTTTTACTTGGGCGACAAAATAAAAACAACCTATAAGCTATATTATTTGTCTTCATTGCAACCCAACCTCATGGAAAGTCTAATCGCATTAATTGATTATCTGGAAACTGATTATGAACTTCAGTATCTAAAAAACCAGTGACAATAAACTGATTTATCGTCTAATGGATATATTTTTGTATGGGTTTCTCTTCAATTTTTGTTATTCATAAAATCAGCGCCTTTTATATATTTTGTTATCTGACAATATTTCATGAAATTAATGTTGCAGACTGCCAATTATGTTATCTGATAAATAATTCAACACATTGTGATTGCCTTCTAAAAAGTGATTTTTCGAGATCTACCTTGTTTGAAGGCGATGTTGGGTCACAGCACTCAGAACTCTGTTATATTAAACAACTTAAAAAAACAAATATCGTAAAAAAATATGACCAAATAAAACTATTTCATGATATCTCACCAAGGCCTTTAAACTATATACAGCAAAATGCAGTTTTCGACCTGCTAATGCATCAGAACATTACAGAGCATGATTTTGATATTTCCAATATTGTTAGATTGACTCAAAGACAGGATATTGCTTCGCTCTCTTATCAACAATGGCATCAAATGCAGGACTGGCGTCAAAAAGAAGGTGTTATATTGCCGATTAATAGCTGTCCAGATAAAGTGATGTGTGATGAATGTACGTCAGACATTCTACAAAAGATTGGTGTTTACATGCCTTTTTTCCCTCCTTTCAGGGAATATAGGTATACAATATTGCCGGGTGGCAGTATTCAGGAAATGCAGTTCAGAATAATAGCTTTGCTTGCAGTGCTAAGTATCCATGGTAAAAAGGAGGGGTTTAGTCTTGGTAAAATATGGGGGATAACCTGCGATAGAAATATTCCTTCGTCAGAATATGAACAATATGAAGATATGACCTTCCTTTCTATTGTAAAAATAAAAGGTTCAGCCATTGTCAAGACAGGACTTAATTCTGAAGAGCCTTTAACTGAAACATCAGCTTTAAAAGGGATATTCTACAGCTTGATACTATTTTGTAATGACACTGAATTTTATGAGAACAATAAGTTTACTGAAACAGGGTATCACTTATCTCAGCCTATCAGTTTCAAGTCAGATGATAGTTTTGAATCAATTTTGTATGAGTCAGTTGATGGGGGTTTTTTACTGAATGAAAAATTTAGAGAAGCTTCTTGCGACTTCACAAAAAAATACTACGAAACCCATCTTGATTTTCATGAGACCAGGCAGCGTAAGCTAGGTAACGTGATTATAAAACGCCCTACAACGAAAGAAACTATTAAAACCTGGTTGATTGATATGGGTAAATCAATCTGCAAAGGTACTGAAGAATGCTACTTTATGATGATTAGTAATGCGCCTCATATAATGTATCAACATATCGCCATACTTCAAGGGCTGGAAGAATATGCGCTCTCTCAAAATAAATCCTGGTCGTTAATTACTGGTGGACCAGCTGCTTCCCTGAAAATCCCTGTCGCCTATGCATTAGATGATTTGACAAAGCTGCTTTATCTGGAAGACAAACACCCACCTCGTTAGGGTAGTAGCATTTTACCTTTGGTGGCCATATCATGATCCAGCGCCTTGGTAGTCTTTGCGCCTCTGCCCGCGCCACCTCGGGAAAAATCTCCGAGATTGACGGTCGTCTTACAATCTATGCCGATTTGCAGGGTTTTGTCTCAGTCCTCATCCCATGCTTTTTCTTAAATCAACTTTTCCATAACAGGTCAGGCCTGTACGCTTCTCATTCATCCCGAGTTGAACCGTTTTGCAACCAACACTAAACTCCGTTTCGGTTAGTTGGGCGCTTCCATAGCAGAGTGTTTCAGCAATCTCTGCCATGAAGGCTCTGCGCTCATGTCCTTTGAGTTTGGTTGTAGCTAATTTGATGAGGTGCCTACATTCATCCGATATTTCGATATTCATAACAACGGAGAGATGGGGAGTAGGTAGAAAGTGCCCACAATACTCCGGTAAGGTGTTCTATGCCACTACCCTAAAGTCATAAGCTAACATATGATTAATGATTGAGAACTGACAACCCAAGACATCTGTTTCAAACGAGTATCCGAAGTAAGAGGCCCTATGGACAATTCATCCCTGAACACGGACGCTCAAGACGCCCGGATTACCGAAGACATAACACCCCCAAAAACGACTCAGGGGGCTGACAATAGTAAACCCGCCCCGCCCAAACTTACCGATTATAATAATCCCGATTATTACAATAACCGCGAACTTAGCCACCTTGCGTTCAATATCCGGGTTTTGGAGCAGGCTTTAAACGAAGAACATCCTTTGTTGGAACGCTTTCGCTTTCTGCTGATATTCAGCTCTAACATAGATGAGTTCTTTGAAATACGGGTAGCCGGACTGAAACAACAGGTCGATTTCTCCCGTGAACAGGTTGGTCTTGACGGACTGGGGCCTCAGCAGGTGCTTAAACAGATTAGTCATACCGCCAAAGAGTACGTCCAGCGCCAATATCAGGTTCTTAATGAAACACTATTGCCTTCTCTGCGCAATGAAGGCATCCGTTTTCTACGCCGCAATGAGCTGTCTGACAAACAAAGGGCATGGATCAAGCGGTTCTTTTATCATGAGGTAATGCCGATTATCAGCCCGATTGGTCTAGACCCGGCACACCCATTCCCTCGTCTGGCAAACAAACTATTGTGCTTTATCGTTTCACTCGAAGGTAAAGATGCTTTTGGTCGGGATACGGGTATGGCGATTATTCCTGCACCTCGCTCGTTACCACGCATTGTGAAAATGCCGGAAGATGTGTGTGATGGTAATAAAAACGACTATGTATTTCTTTCTTCCATTATTCATCGCCATGTTTCAGACCTGTTTCCCGGCATGGATGTCAAAGGCTGCTATCAGTTCCGCCTAACCAGAAACAGTGATTTAGACCTTGAAGACGAGGTAGAAGACCTTGCCAAAGCACTTCAGGGTGAGTTGTTATCCCGTCGATATGGTAAGGCGGTGCGCCTGGAGGTTGTCGATAACTGTCCACAGCCTTTGGTTGATTTTCTCCTGAATGAATTTGGTCTTACCGAAGACGAGCTTTATCAAGTTCATGGACCTGTAAATCTGACCCGGATGATGTCTGTGTGTGACAACAAGGGAAAGCCTGATCTGAGCTTTAAGTCATTCACTCCGGGCTACCCAAAAGGGCTGCACAGCAAGCGTAAGCATGGTAACAATGTGCTGGATCTGGTTGCCAAGCAGGATATTTTATTGCACCACCCCTTTGAATCGTTCACGCCGGTCGTCGATATGTTGCGCCAAGCGGCCAAAGACCCCAATGTTCTGGCTATACGGCAAACACTGTATCGTACGGGTGCCCATTCTGAAATAGTCGATGCACTGGTAGAAGCTGCCCGGCACGGCAAAGAGGTGACCGTTGTCGTCGAAATCCGGGCTCGTTTTGATGAAGAAGAAAATCTGGCGCTGGCACGACGTTTACAGGAAGCCGGAGCCGTCGTCGTTTATGGTGTCGTGGGTTATAAAACCCACGCCAAGATGATGTTGATCGTCCGTCGGGAAGGTCGCACCATCCAGCGTTATGCTCACCTTGGCACTGGTAACTATCATGCCGGTAACGCCAGACTTTATACGGATTACAGCCTGCTGACCTGTGACAAGGTATTGGCTAATGATGTGCATAAAATCTTCCAGCAGCTTACCGGCATGGGCAGAGCGGTGCGGGTTCGCAAACTCTTTCATGCACCTTTTACACTGAAAAAAAATCTGCTTGAACTCATCAACGCTGAAGCAGCCAACGCCAGAGACGGCAAACCTGCCCGGATCATTATCAAAATAAACTCTCTCACTGAAGCTCAGATTATGAAGGCGCTGTATAAAGCTTCTCAGGCAGGTGTTCAGATAGATCTGATTGTCCGTGGCATCTGTTGCCTTAAGCCTGGTATTGAAGGGCTTTCTGACAATATCACTGTGCGCTCAATTGTTGGTCGCTTCCTGGAGCATACCCGAATTTATTATTTTGAAAACGGTGAGGAAGATGCTTTGGTGTATTGTTCCAGTGCTGATGGGATGATTCGCAATCTGGATATGCGAGTAGAAACCTGCTTCCCTATCGAAGACCCAAAACTGGCAGCAAGGGTTAAGAAAGAGCTGGAGTACTATCTGAACGACAACAGTCGTAGTTGGCAGCTTCAACCAGATGGCACTTATGAGCGCAACAGGCCTACTAGAGGGCAGCGTCGTCGTAACGCCCAGGAGCGATTGTTGGAAAATATGGCCGTTGCTATCGCCAAGAAAAAAGCGGAGTGATATGGCAGGTCGGTATGTCTGAAGGACATGCCGACAATACGCTCAAAGTGCATCATAAGATTTGATAGATTTGAGGTATACTCACCGCAACAACATCAAAAAATAACAATCATGTGTTTAATTGTATTTTCCTGGCGACCAAACCATCAGCACCCTCTCATTTTATTAGCAAACCGTGATGAATTTTATCAGCGGCTGACACTGCCCGTTCATCACTGGGAAGATCAGCCCAATATTCTCGGCGGTCGTGATATGAAAGCCGGTGGTGGTTGGTTAGCGGTTGACTCAAGTGGCCGTCTTGCCGCTGTGACCAATTTCCGTGAATGGCCTGTGCAGGAATACCCTCGCTCAAGGGGCGAACTAGTCAGTCAGTTTTTATCTCAGACGCTATCAGCTGCTGAATATTTGCAAGCAGTCAGGCAACGAGCCAACCAATATGCCGGTTTTAATCTCTTGCTGATGGATGAATCCGGCATGTTCTACTACTCCAATCGCACACAGAACTCGCGGCACTATCAGCAACTGACTCCGGGCTGTTATGGGTTATGCAATCATCTTCTGGATACCCCCTGGCCGAAACTCCAGAAAACCAAAACCCATTTTCAAACATTGTTGAATGATTCAGATGCTGATGCCTCTGCATTTATTGAATTGATGCAGGATGAACAAAAAGCAGACGACCATCTACTCCCGAATACCGGGGTTCGGAGTGATTTTGAAAAACTGGTGTCCAGCCCGTTTATCAGCAGCAGGGATTACGGTACTCGCAATACCAGCTTACTGCTTTTCCACAGGGATGGTGCGCTTTCATGGACAGAACAAAATTATTTGCCTTATGGCAGAAAAGGTGAATCACAATTTCTGCAGACAGCCACTTCGCACAACGTTCTTTGAGTTTTTTGAACTATCATAGATAGTCAGAAATCCAGCAGGCGCTCTGATTATGAAAGCTATGAACACCGCTTTTCTTCCTCATTTAAGAAAGAGGTTTCTGCCGATAATTTTGCCTCTTTTTTTGGGTCTATTTGGTTTTCTTTCTTCCAAATGCATAATGGCAGAGGAATGGATTGACCTTGGCAAAGCCCGGTCCGGCATGAGTACAGAGCGGAAAGTCTTTCATCTGGAAGGCAGCCGTCAGTTTAGTAAACTTCGTTTTCATACCGAAAATGGGGATATTCTGCTGAAGAAAACCAAAATACACTTCGGCAACCAGCAAGCGGTTATAGAAGGGCTACAGAAGTTAATCAAAGTTGGCGGTTACTCCAGGGCCATTCCTCTGGCTCACAAACAACGATCTATCCAAAAAGTAGAAGTGTTTTATAGCGTAGTGAAACAAACTTCACCTATCATAGACCCTCAGATAACGCTTATGGGGGTCGAAGCTCTTTAAGATTGAGCCAGTAAGCCAGCAAATAAGCCAGCAAAAAAAGTACTGTTCATCCTGGGCTGGTCGAAGGGTGATATGCAGCCCCTTCGACAGCATTAGAGCGAACGCTGGTATGTTCTGGATTGTCACAGCACTTAAAAACGCCGACTCTTAACACCAAGCACTTTGCCCATGCCTTCCTTACAAAGCGTCAGCTCCAGAGTGCTGCGAATTACCTGAGCATTATCATGCTGCTGCAGATCAGCAAGAATACTTTTAGCTCTGTCCATCGTGATACGACGAAGCATCCATTTCACTTTGAGCAGGTTGGTGGCACTCATCGATAACATATCAAAACCCATCGCCATCAACAGCACCGCAGCAGCAGGATCACCTGCCATTTCACCACAGATAGCGACAGGCTTGCCTTCCTTGTGAGCATCTTTCACTACTTTCTGCAAAGCCTGCAATACAGCAGGATGGAAAGAGTGATAAAGGTCTGACACTCGGGGATTATTACGATCTACCGCCAACAAATATTGAATAAGATCGTTAGAACCAATGGACAGAAAATCCACCATTCTGGCCAGATCACGCACCATATAAACCGCTGCGGGTACTTCAATCATCACACCAACCGGCGGCATGACCACTGGCAGCCCTTCAGCCAATACTTCAACATGAGCCCGGTGAATCAGTCGCAATGCCTCTTCTACCTCAAAGATGCTGGATATCATGGGCAGCATAATTCGCAGGTTATCCAGCCCGACACTGGCTTTGAGCATAGCCCGCACCTGTACCAGAAATATTTCCGGGTGATCTAACGTAACGCGTATACCGCGCCAGCCAAGAAACGGGTTGTCTTCTTTGATCGGAAAATAACTGAGTGCCTTATCGCCACCAATATCCAGTGTACGCATAGTGACCGGCCGGGGTGCAAAGGCTTCCAGTTGATGACGATATATTTTCTCCTGCTCTGATTCACTGGGGAAGCGCTCACGAATCATGAAAGGAACTTCAGTACGATACAAACCGACACCTTCGGCACCACGATCGAGAGAGCGAACGGTATCCGTCATCAGCCCGGTATTGACCCAGAGTGGAATTCGATAATCATCAGGGGTAATGCAGGGCAGTTCACTGATTGCCTCAAGCCCTTCGGAAAACTCCTGTTCTTCTTCAAATACAGCCTGATAGTGATCCAGAAGCTCCTGAGAAGGGCTGGAATACACCAGCCCGAGATTGCCATCAACAATCAGCTGTTTACCGGACACCTTTTGCCAGGGTAATTCCACCGCCCCCATCACCGTTGGAATACCCATAGCTCTTGCCAGAATAGCTGCATGGGAATTACTGGAACCATGAGCAGAAACTAACCCTACCAAACGATCATGGGGCACTTCTCCGAGCATCACCGGAGACAGCTCTTCACTGATAAGGATGGTGTTTTCAGGGTATTCGATGACCGAGTGCTCACTCTGCTGGAGATATGCCAGAACCCTGCGCCCAAGATCACGAACATCCGATGCTCTTTCCCTTAAATAAGCATCCTCCATGATCTCAAAGTTGCTGACATGTTGATCAATCACCTGCCTTAGCGCACCCTGAGCCCATTGCCCATCAAGAATTTGGTCGCGGATTTCCTGCCCCAAAGCCTGATCGTCCAGCATTCGTATATACACATCAAATAACGCTTGTTCTTCGACCGGTAAATGCCCTGCCAATTTTGCCGATGTGGTTTTTAAATCTTCACGGACAGACTCGAGAGCCGAATCCAACAGTGCCAGTTCTTTATCGGTATCTTTATGCTCCCGGTCCGGAATCCCTTTCAAGTCTGCAGGCGGAGCAATCACCACTGCCTCACCAATAGCCACACCAGTAGCACCGGCACTGCCCTGAAAACGCACAATCCGATGTTTGCTGCTGTCTGCGGCAACATTGAGTGAACCCGTTGCCTTGGCATGAGCAATAACGCCCGCCAATTGAGCAGACATGGTCACCAGAAACGCTTCTTCGTGCTCATCAAAACGGCGTTTTTTGATTTGCTGTACCACCATCACCCCGAGCACATGACGATGATGAATAATAGGAACCCCAAGAAACGAATTGAAACGCTCCTCACCGGTTTCTTCAAGGTAATGGTATTTAGGGTGTGAAGAAGCATCTTCAAAGTTGATAGGCTCTTCGCGGGAACCGACAAGCCCCACAAGCCCTTCAGAAGAGTCCAGAAACGCACGACCAACCGCCTTAGGATTCAAACCTTCGGTAGCCATGAGGGTGTAGTAGTTTTTATCTTCGTCGTATAAATAAACCGAGCAAACCTGAGTCTGCATGGCTGACCGAACCCGTCGCACAATAATCTGCAGTGCGGCCTGCAGGTCAGAGGCTGCACTGACTTCCTGAACGATTGTGCGCAGGGAGTTTAACATTCTAAATCCAGTCTGAGATTTTACGCCCCAAAAGAGGTTTATCTATTGTACGACAGTCTCTACAGAATCATGGTCGTCAGGCATCTAGCTGCAATCTGAAGATTCTCGGAGACAACTCTTTTAAAGCTCTTCGGTACACTTCCCTTTTAAAAGACACGACTTGCCCAAGGGGGTACCAATAACTCGTCCAGCGCCAACCATCAAACTCAGGTGAACTGGTATGATCCACCCTGATACGGTCTTCATTGCTTTTGAGCAGCAGCAGAAACCACTTCTGCTTTTGCCCGATGCACAACGGATGCTGATCCTTCCGGATCAGGCGTCTGGGAAGACGATAACGCAGCCAGCCTCGGGTACAACCAAGAATTTCGACATCTTCAGGCTGAAGGCCGATTTCTTCGTATAACTCCCTGTACATAGCTTCTTCTGGCACTTCCCCATCATTGATACCACCCTGAGGAAACTGCCAGGCGTCTTGTCTGATCCGCCGAGCCCACAATACCTGACCGTGATGATTAGCGAGGATAATGCCCACATTGGGCCGAAATCCATCAATATCAATCACGTTAAAATCCCGGGTTGCCTGAAATGCCGTGTTTTTTATGGCTCTGCTACAGGCGCTTGCTGAAGAATGACCACAGCAATCGCTGAAAACACCGCAAAAACAGATTCAGGTCAACCTCTTAAATCATTCATTGTCTCGCATTGTTTCACAAACAGGTATTACTCAGCAAACCGCATGATGTTTACCGAAACTCGCTGGCAGCGAAATTAAGAATAAGTCAGAATAGCCATCAAAAATAACCACTCCATTTCTGACTATAATCAGTCTGGCTAAACACAGGAATCTCCATGGCTCTGGCAATTTTCGACCTTGATAACACTCTGATCGCCCAAGACAGCGACCATCTCTGGGGTGAGTTTATAGCGGCTAACGGAATGGTAGACGCCACCAGATTCCGGGAAGCTAATGACTATTTTTACCAACAATATCAACAGGGATCGCTTGATATTGATGAGCATCTTAAATTCACACTTGAACCCTTGACCCGCTACAGTATGGATGAATTGAAAAACTGTCATCAACGCTTCATGGAGGAAGTTATTCGCCCGGTCATGCTTGAAGATGCGTTCAAACTGATTGCCCAACATCGGGAACAGGGCGACCATATTATGATTATCACCGCTACCAATCGGTTTATCGCTGAGCCTATTGCCGAAGCGTTTAGTGTTGATACCTTACTCGCCATTGATCTTGAAATCATCAATAACCGGTACACCGGCAATATTATCGGTATCCCTACCTTTCAGGAAGGTAAGGTTAAGCGTTTAAATCAATGGCTGGTAGACAATCCGGGATTTTCCATGGAGAACAGCTTTTTCTACAGTGATTCAAAAAATGACTTGCCTTTGCTGGAACAGGTTACTCATCCTGTTGCGGTTGACCCTGATCCTGAGTTAAAGCAGCATGCTGAGTGTCAAGGCTGGAAGGTGATCAGTTTACGCGAATGACGTCTCAAATAGTCTGGTCGGTGTTCATAAAAAGCCACTTGAAAACACCCTTATTAGCAGAAAATCAGCAGAAAACGCGCTAATTGCAGGGTTAACTGATTTTCATTGCCGGATTCGTCATGAGCAAACGCTTCCAGCGCTTGTTGCTCCAGCAATGCGCTGAGAACCTCTATCTTCTTTTTTAAGAGTTGTGTTTTTGCCGTGAGAATTTCCAGATTAATCTTCTGTTCGGCATTATCCAGCTCAACCAGAATTTCGCCTTTTTTCACGAAATTGCCTTCGGCGGTATAATAAATGTGCTGAATCATGCCATCATCGGCAAAGTCCACATGAGCTGGGGGGGAAAGGAGGAAACTTCACCGTCCACACGGGTAACCCCCATAATATTGACACTTAAACCATCGACCAAGCCTGAAATCAATTATCAGGCTCTTTTGGAATTGAAGTAGAATCTAAAAATGATTTTAACATTGTCTCAGCAGAGTATAGGTACGCATTAGCATCTTCATGTACAACCGCCCTGCTCTCAAGAAGTTGGCATTCATCAACAAAGCGCTGAAGAACGGAACGCAATTGTAGCCCCTTGGTAATCATGGCTGGAGCATTTGGAACCTGGTTTCTTGGATCAAAAACGTTGTAATCCCCGACAGTGGCCCTGGCACTGATATACTGTGTAAAAGCATTTGTTACTGCGACGGTAAAGTTTCCGAAATTTGCCGCATTATTCAAATGTTCTCTAATCATATGCCTTGCCAGCTCTGAGTTAACATAGTTTTTGCAAGATACCGGCAGTTCATTTGTAGAAAAATTTTTGAGGGCTGTAAAACAACTGCATGTCTGAGATGGATTCATAATACATACTCCATAAGGTTAACATTGAAATACTTAAAAAAGTATTTGGAAGAACAGGTGAAACTTTACCCATTATTCTGCATAAGACACTAACAACCTGGTTAGTATTCTCAACATCCTAGCCTGTAGTGGTGGCTCGTATAATGGGTTTAAAAAAATCTGAAGGACGTCCTTAATTTAAATAAACAGTCATATTCAAATATTTACTATGCAACAGCCAGCCAATCGGGGTATTGATCTGACAATGTCAACCCCGTAGGTCTGGTTCCCCGAAGGAGAACCCGACAATCAGCATGCAATGCTGAAAAAATATCGAGATTTTTTGTTCTTTTCGAGCCCAATTGTCGCCATGTCATTTGGGATGACAACCTACGGAATCAAACAAACCTCCGAGCGTTCTTTAAACGCAAATTATTTTTGAGAACTTTGTTTTAATATTTTTGTCTATACAGATAGGTTATTTATTTTCAGAGGCAACGATCATGAGTCCAGCAGGCTTATCACATAATAGTTTTTTCCCTCGCCCAGCCGCTGATATCCCCGATGTAGATTCAAGGGGCAGTTCTGACATAGGTAAATATATGCGAGCTGCAAGAGAAAGAAAAAGAGAAAGAGAAGAAACCTTTAAACATCAGCCATACTCAAATCTTTATAATGCAATAACCACTAGCTCCGAAGACCCAATAAAATACCTGGTAAAGCATTTAGAAGAACATAGTACAGTGAATGTTTTCATAATGGATAGAGATACTCGTAAGTGGTCTCCGGTTGGATATGCTATAGAAAATAAGAATTTAGAAATAGCTAAACAACTTATTGAATTTGGAGCAAGCCTTCATGAATATCATCAATGCCATAATGCTTTATACATGGCTGTTTACCATGAAGATATTGAATCGGTAAAATATCTTTTGAGTCAGGGTGCAAAACCAAATATTAAAGGCAATTGTTCATTAACTCCTTTACAATTAGCTTCTTTAAATAAACAACAAGAAATAATACAAGTATTTAAAGATCATATGAAAAAAATCCCATCTCTTACAAATATCACCCGAACTTGTATTCGTGATCGACTGATTAAAAAGCAACCACTCTTGGGGTCACAAATCCCTACAGAATCAATTGAACTACCTCTGCCGAATGGATTGAAGCGTTTTGTCTATGACCCTATAGCCTATAAAACAACTGAAACAGAGACAAAATCAACCGATACAAACACTCCATCAACCAGTCAGGCGGGGCATTCGTAATGCTCTATTGTCTGCAAGCACGAGATTGCAGATCACACCAAAACGCATTCTGAAAACTGGTTTATACCAGCTTGTATCATCAAAAAAGACAACACTGCTCTTTTATCTACCGACATTATTCACTCCTTCTAACCCGTTCTCACAGAATGGTAGTGCAACTACTGATACCGATGCTTCAACTCCAGTTCTAACCTTTGGGCGCATCAATCACAGGAGCCGTCGCATGTCCCAAATCAGTCATGAAGCACTTAATGAACTACTGCTGGAGTTACTGGATGAAACCGCCTCAGACAGTACAATGGACATGCTGCAAATTGCTCACAACTCATTCACTCAGGGCGCTAACGACTTTGTTGATTCATCGGGCAAAGATTTACAGCCTACCGATCTGAAAAATCATTTACAGATTTATCCACTGGCACAGATTCTCATTGGTATTATCCGTTTTCATGAACTGAATAAAGATACTGAAATTGTTCGTGATCTGGTTCTTGAAGTACTGGAAACGTTAGAAACGCCAAAATACCAGGCTACGGTTCATTAGGTTTTTGCTCAAGCGCCGTTTCAGCCAGGGAGCTAACGGCTGACCAATATTTATTGTGAGATAACCTATTTTCAGGCGCATGCTCAGCCATTGCTTTTAAAGACAAGGCGACGCTTTTTGAGCAAATGGCGGTTCTGCCGGGCGTTGGCTTTTCTGGATAGTTTTCAGTGTAAAAACGGTGCCAGTCAAAGCAGACACCCGGATCAGTCTTGCCACGATGTCCGGCAATATGTTCGTGCCCTAATACCCGACAAGGGTCAAGCAAAGCCGGATACTGAGCTTTTAACCGGGCAACGACTTCCTGCAGGCTGGCATACTGTTGCTCGGAATAATCAAACACATTGCCGTTATAGTTGACCAGTTCAATGCCAATGGAAAAATCATTGAAGGCTTGCCATTCTTGCCAATAACTAACGCCTGCATGCCAGGCTCTGTGTGGTTTTCCTTCCAGGCAGTTAACCATTTCATACACCTTGCCATCTCGGGCAATAACCAGATGCGCAGAAACACTGGTCTCCGGGTTCAGAAAGATATCCAGCGTCGTCTGTAAATCGACAGCGGTATAGTGCAATACCAGAAATTCCACCGGAATCACCCGGTGATCAAAGTTAGGGCTGGGTATTTTGCGAATAGTTAATGGCATTTTGTGATTCATACCGATATCAGAAGAACAAATTGAGATGATAACCCCTATAAATGGCTTGTTGAAGAACTTTTCTATTGAATCATTGTCGAAAACGAGAACATTAGATTAATAAAACATCTGAATCAATTCTATTCGCCTTTAGGAGTCGTTGTTTATGATCCCGAATACATTATCGTTACCTCAATCCGTACAACGGGAAAACGCGATTCCATTCAATTCAGAAATTCTTGATACAGAAGAACATGCATCCATTAAAACGGATAACTACATCAGTTTTATGAGAGCATCTCCCGATGAATCAGCAAAATATAAGCAAGATTTGATTTCGTATTTAAAAAATTCTGATAACCAATGGTATAAAGCCGTAGGCGTTGTTATTGACCGGGAGCTTAAGCGTAACGGCTTACGCTGCTCTGTTGATATCGATAATACGCATCGGGTTGCCGCCATTCACCTTGTTAGCCATAACGATTTTAAGTTGATTAAACTGGCTAATGAACTAAAAGATCATCCTATGTCGTTTCCCAGAGGGTTTGCTTTTTTATTGGATGCACAGCGTCAACAGGTGATTGGTCTTAGTGCTTTCTATCCTAAATTCAGTAACGACAACAAACAGAATAATTTTTTGCAATCGCAATTTGCTGATGAAACCAGTTTGGATGTGCATATTAAGTATTCTGGCTGCTTGGGAAAAATTGCATTTTTTGAGCATCCCGATAGAGGGCTTTCATACAGTGTTTTTTCCAAAAATTCTGCCAGCACATTCAATGCTGACGGAACACAGAATACCAAGAGTATGTGCCCCAAAATACAGGATGCTGTCAAAGATTCCCTCACGAAGGAGACGCTTCAAAAGCTCTGGGATCAGGGCATTCGTGGCTTTTGCTGTGAAGTCATATCTATGGATGACCAGGTTCATGGCTATGGATATAAAGAAACCGGATATGTAGTAACGGCCTTATCAAAAGATGACAATACTTTTTGCACCCCTGAAGAACTCTATGACATTTGCCACGCCAATAACCTGCCTGCAGACCCACCCATTCATCTTGATCACAAGCAGATTCAGCCCTTCATTTCTGACCTCATCGAGATTCGTGATCTGCTAACCTATCCTCAGTTGCAAACACTGTATAAAAAGCACCACTTGCCAGAGGGCTTTCTTCATAAACAGCTGATTGACTCTGATATTATCGAGGGTTTTGTTATTCGGTGTTCTAATGGCAGCCGGGTGAAGTTCAAATGCTGGCCTTATCTCCTATCTACGATGGTGTTACGAGACTACCTGGTGGGTAATAATTTTGATAATAGAATGAGTCAAAAGCCACTGACGAATCCCGATGGAACTATGCATGCTGACCTGGCTAATTTACTTGATAGCCAGTTAAACCATTGGGTCACCAGTACAAAGCCAGAAGTACGCGACCTGGCTCGCTGGCTGGTAAAAGTGTCGGTAGCGGCAGAAAATAATCCTCAGGCGACTCAAGCAGACAGGCCAGTATGGATTTCTTTGACGGATTTTGCCATTACCCGATTCGGTGAATTAATGAAAAAGCATAATTTTGATCTGCAACAAGTCCATAAAGCAGTAAAAAATGAACTAAGCACATCAGCATCAAAAAAATTGACTGAAAGAACAGTTATTGTGGTATTAGGACCGGTTGGTTACGGTAAAACCACCTTTGCCCGGCAATTGGCGGAACAAGCTCCGTGCTTAAAGCATATTGATGGCGATGATCTTGATCTGGGGGCCAGGGTAACCAGTACTCTCAGGCAAAAGCGTAACATTGTGACCTGCGCCACAGTGCAGTCTGTACTGATGAACAATCGTACTCCGATACTGTCAACCGGCGGTGGCGCTGTATGGTTTAACCTTCGCTCCAAAATTAACGATTCGCCTTACTTAGAAGCCTTTCTTAAAAGCGCGGGTATTCAGCCTGATTTTAAGCTTCTGGTGCCCGGCGAACATTACCGTCAGGGATATTCCGATAAGGCTATAGAGCAAGCCTATCTGGATGACGCCAGCGTCAGGTCCACGATTAGTTGGCGCAAACAAAACAAGGTAGAAGGCTGGGAAAAACCAAACACGCAAAAAGTGGTCTCAAATAGCAGAAAAAACCATGCTATCTGCAATCAGTTTCTTTCAAGCGCAGCAAAGGAAAATATTTATTCTTACCCCCGGTGCCGAGGTGGCTCTTTTACTGACATTAACTTCCGTCAGGTAGTTAACGATCTGATCTCATGCTCGAACGACACGCCTTTAACATCGGTCAAAGCCAAGGCTTTACAGCAATATTATACGGCCTCGACACTGACAAAAGTGCCCGGTAATGGTGGTTCTTCTGCACATGCGCTGCTGCAAAAAGATAAGCTACTGCATCGAACCATTGCGTTTTCACCCAACAGCATTGATAGACAACTCCCCATAGCACCGGAGATGCCTGTGGGTAAAAGTATGGAAGCGAAGTTTACCGGTATTTTTAACGACGATGGCAGTCAGCTGCTTTGCAGCTTCATACATTTACCTGAACTGGGTGCAAATGCGCACCTGACCGTAGATAGCGGCTCCTTTGCAGCTAAAGACATGTCGATATTTGCAGAGGCGCTCTCCAGGAATGAAAGAGCAGTTAATATTACCCGGAAAGGTGAACATACGGCATCCACCCTTTCATTTAGTGCCCGGCAACAAAGCGCTGAAATAACAGCCAGGCACGTAGTGGCTCTTAACGAGTTTTAGACCTGTGCTGCAAGGAATTTTTCCTGTCTAATAGCATGACTATTTATTGGAGTTTTATTGGAGCCGCTGTCATGGCAAAAGGTCTGCTAAAACATCAGGAACGCCTATCATCACTTAACCTGCTCGGAAAAGATCTGGCTCGCCGGGCCCGTTCTAAATGCGAGCTTTGCGAAGCCTCAGGTGTACCACTAAAGATTTATGAAATAGAGCCTGTTCCGTCCGAACCTGAACTCGAACATTGCATTATGACCTGTGACACCTGTCGGGAACAGCTGGATAACCCCAAGCGCATGCAGCCCGATCATTGGCGTTGCCTGACAAAATCCATCTGGAGTGAAGTACCAGCGGTTCAGGTATTATCGCTTCGGCACCTTCGTCAGTTAGCAGATCAACATCAGTGGGCGGCAGATACACTTGAAATAGCCTATCTTTCACCGGAAGTAGAAGACTGGGCTGACAAGCACTCAACCATATAAGGGGCTTTACATGCGGGGAATAATAAAGAATCTGCTCCTTTCCATATTTTTTGTTATTCCTGCATCAGAGGCTGATATCATTCGATTTGTCCAAGAATATCAGAGGAATGATTTAGCCGTTGTGGTGATCGATATGGAGGAGCAAAACATCCAGAATAGCGTTGCTGGTATAGAAGCCGGGTTTATCGGGCTACCAGGCAACCCAGCAATACAGGATGAAATAAAGCAGTTATCGCAAGTCGCTATCCATAACAAAATACCGGTTTTAGCCCTGTTCTTTCACACAAACAATTACCAACAAACCGAGGCAGGCCGTCACTACAAAGCCATCGAAAAAATAATCAGTGAAGAAGTACAGCAGTCATCATTTTTTACTGCTTTCCACAAAACCGGTATTGATGGCCTTCAAATCGCAGCATTTCGAGAATACATAATGACACAGGGTATTACAAAGCTGGTCATTGCTGGCTGCTATACCGATATCTGTATCAACAAAACGATTCAGTCTGGTTTGGAATCCGGGCTGGAAATCATAACCTCCAGTGACATCGTTACAGCGAATCACCCACCTTTGCCATTGTGTGATGAAAATCAGAAGTTTGAAGATTTAAAACAGCGGTATTCCTCATACTCTAATTTTAACGTCGTGTGCTCTCCATCCAGAAATACAATGCTTTATTCAATCTTTCCTCCAACGTCTTCTTTAATGCCTTTTTAAGGGAAGTAACAAGGTGTTTTTCTTTGCAGCTTCCCTTATAGTCAAAGACTATGAATAATAAAAATTTTGCCCTTAGCCTCTTACTGCTGCTGCCACAAACCCTGATGGCAGCAGAAGACTCTGAAATCATTCAGCCAGTCTCTCCCCTGGACAATCTTGATCTGATGCAGATGCTGGCTCCTTTATTAATGGTGATTGCCCTGATTTTTGCTTTGACCTGGCTGGTAAAGAAGCTGAATCCGGGTTTGCCAAAACTGGGGAACGATATTCAGGTGATTTCCACCACCCACCTTTCCAATCAGGCAAGGCTTTGTTTAGTGAGAGCCGGAGGTAAAGATATTCTGGTTGGCGTGACCAATTCTAATGTTTCCCACATACAGACATTTGATGAGCCAGTTATCCCTCCCACTCGTGAGAGTGAAAATCCGGCTCAGTTTTCTCAGCAGTTTAAAAAGTTATTAAACCGAAAAGAAAGTGACTCCTGAGCTGGCTTTCAACAGGGTTATCCACAGAATATCCTTTACTTGTTTTTCATCATTTCAGTGATCAGTAACAGCAGTTTCATTTCAGTCTGACAAATCTGCTGAAGATCATCACGACTCTCCTGAGTCATCAAACCTAATTGCTTATGCTGCTCTTCCGGGTTGTGCCACTTGCCATTGGTCATATAGCCAGGATAAAGGCTGACCAGTTTGTCTTCGAGACCGTTATATTTTTCGTGCAACATTATTAGAACAGAGAACAAAACCACTGGCACGTCCTGAGCAAAGGACTGTCTGAGCTTGATGTAGGAAATATAAAGGCAGGCGATCCGCTCAGTGCTATCACGTAAACAGAGTAAGCAAAGATAGGATTCATCCTGAAGCGACATTTGGGGCATTATTTTTTTTAGCGTTGTTTTTTTTAACGATGGTTTTTCAGCCTCAGCCTTCATTACCCGCTCCTTCCTTGAGTGGTATTTTTCAGACTACGATAGTTTGCAGAGAAAAGTCACTCTCTTCAAAAGGCTGTTGCAAAACCCCGTAGGTCGCGTTCCCCGAAGGAGAACCCGACAATCAGCATGCAATGCTGACAAAACATGCAGCTTTGTGCGCTCTCTGAGCGCATTGTCGCCATGTCCTTCATGCATGCCTACTACGATTTTTTGTTCAAAACCACCTTTTGTGACAGCCTCCTTCACGGGGATGACATTAAAAATAAGCTGAAAACTATCCACAGTTTCACTGACAAAGTCTTTGAATTATTTGTGGATAAGTGATTTTAAGCCTATAAATAAAGAGCCAAACCGCCGCTGCCTGTTTTTTAAACAGCGACAATTTTATTCACACTTCTTTCAATACATTTGAAGGAGGTTGTCGTATAACTCGTCGAACACCGAGCCAGCCAGAGATGCCCAGCACCAAAGCGCCGATCAGTGGCAAAGATATCCACAGCCAAACAGCAGGCTCCCAGGACAGCTCAAAGACCCGGGTATTCAACCAAAATACACAAAGTTCTGTGCCAGCAGCCGCCAGAAAACCGGTCAATGCTCCAAACAGCACAAATTCACCAGCTTGCATAGTGAGCAATTGTTTTCTTGTACCACCCAATGACCGGATCAACGCACCCTCCTGCAAGCGTTCATCAATGCTTGATTCAATCACTGACGCCATCACCAGCAAACCTGCTACCAGTAGCGCAAAAAGCATTGCTTCGACAGCAATGGTTGACTGCTCCAGCATGCTGCGAACCTGTGAAATCACCGCATCCAGATCGAGTAATGTCATGGTGGGGAATTGGGTAATCAGGCTGTTCAGCTTCAGCTTATTCTCAGGTTCCAGATAAAAGCTATTGAGCCAGGTGGCGGGTAAATCTTTCAGCACCGCTTCGGGCAAAATCATGTAAAAGTTCGGTCTGAAAGATTCCCACTGAACCTTTCTTATACTTGTTACTTTTTGGGTAAATTCATGACCAGATACTATAAAGGTAATAGCATCTCCTATCTGAATACCTAGACTTTCAGCGATCTCCGATTCGACAGACAAACCACTTTCGCTACCCATTTCCCACCAGCGGCCTGCCTCCAGATTGTTATTTTTGGGTAATTGATCAGACCAGGTCAGGTTCAGCTCACGATTCAACGAGTTGTGATTCCCTTTCTCTTTGCTGACAGCTTCACGAACTTCAACGCCATTCAGCTTAACCAGACGCCCTCTAATGATCGGGTAAAGTTGACTGGTTTCAATCTGATTCGTTTGAAGAAACTCCCGATAAGCTTCCACCTCAGCAGGCTGAATATTCATGGCAAAGTAGTTAGGTATTTCTTCCGGCAATTCATTTTGCCAGCGATCCAGCAAATCAGTTCGAAGTACCAGAACAATCGCCATCGCCATAAAAGTCAGTGAAAAAGCTAACAATTGTGCGGATGTTTTAGAACGCTGCTGCACGATGCGCTTTAATCCCATCCGCCAGTAAACCGGCAACGAGAGTAAACCCGCTCTATTGCCAAGACGAGCTAACACCGCTTGTAAACCGGCGGAGATAACCAATAAAATCCCGCCGGAAATGACAGCAATAATTAGCGTCATTAACAGTTCGCCAGTGTGATACCAGAGCAATAGCACCATGGCTAACAGCGATAAGCCGTATACCATCCATGAAGACGTAGGTGAAGGTGTCAACTCTCGTCGGAGAACTCTGAGGGGAGATACTTCCTGCAGCCTTAATAAAGGTGCAAGTCCAAAACCTGCCAGTGTGATAATGCCGGTCGCACCACCAACAAACATTGGGAGCAGCCCCGGTTCAGGAAGCCAGGCGGGTAAAACCCCTTTGAGTAGAGAAACGACTCCCGCCTGCAGCCACCAGCCAATAAAAACGCCGGGGATAGCGACCAATAATGCCACCAATGCTAGTTCAGTCAGGATCAGATGACACACCTGACGACGGCTTGCCCCAAGGCACCTCATGACTGCGGTACTGTCAAAGCGTCTTTCAGTAAACCGACGACTGGCCATTGCTACAGCGACACCAGCCAAAAGAATAGCGGCCATACTGGCCAGCCCGAGAAACTGTTTCAGCCGCATCACTGAGTTACGAAGATCACGACGACTGTCGTCCGCCAGAATTAATTGTTCACTGACGTCCAGTTGATCTTCTACCGCAGACTGAAAGTCAAGCAGTGCACTTCGCTCTCCGGCGAGCAGCATTTTCCAACTGACCCGGCTGCCGGGCTGAATAATGCCGGTTTTATCCACATCCGCCATATTGAACATTAATCTTGGTGAAAAACTGTAGAAATCACCACCACGATCCGTTTCCAGAGTAATCGCTTTGGTCACTGTAAATTCTGATTCCCCCAAGAACAGCGTATCGCCAATGGCAATGTTCAACAGTGGAAACAGTCTCGGCTCCAACCAGACTTCACCAACAGCAGGCGTCTCTTTAACGACCTGATCTTCAGCAAAGGGGGCATTAGCCGCTCTGATATGCCCGCGCAATGGATAATTACCTTCTACCGCTTTGGCAGACACCAATTGCATTTCATCTCCAGCCATTACCACCGAAGCAAATTCCAGCACAGTCGACGTTTGTAGATTCTGCTGTTCTGCTGACTGAATAATATTGTCCTGCAACGGTCTCGGACTGCGAATCATTAAATCCGCACCCAGTACTTCTGCAACCTGTCGTCCCAGCGCTAGTTGCAAACGATCACTGAACAGAGCAATAGCAGTACTGACTGCCACCGCCATTAGCAGAGACGCTACCAGCAACCAAAGCTCACCGGATCGCCAGTCTCTGAGCAGAAAACGCCAGGACAAACTGGCTCCTCTTGCTTTCATGCCGATTCCTCCAATTGACCACCATGAAGTTGCAGCACTCTGTCACACCGCTGCGCCAGAGTCAGATCATGAGTGACCAGAACCAGTGTCGTGTTCTTTTCCCGGTTTACTTCAAACAATAATTCGATAATGCGTGCGCCGGTGTTTTCATCCAGATTACCCGTTGGCTCATCGGCGAAAAGAATCTCTGGTTCACCGGCAAAGGCACGAGCAATAGCAACCCGTTGCTGTTCACCTCCCGACAATTGTTTCGGATAATGGTCTAATCGATGCTCCAGCCCAACTCTTTGCAACAGAGCATCGGCTTTTTCCTTTGCGTCACTCACTCCTGCCAACTCCATAGGCAGCATGACATTTTCAAGAGCGGTTAAATTTGGCAACAATTGAAAGGACTGAAAAACAAATCCGGTGTGTTCCCCTCGCACTTTGGCACGTTCATCTTCTCCCAGTTGATCAATGCGATGGTTTGCCAGAGAAATTTCTCCACTGGACGGAAGATCAAGCCCTGCAAGAATACCCAATAATGTTGATTTACCTGATCCTGAAGCACCCACAATGGCCACGGACTGTCCAGACTTGATCTGCAAATCAAGCCCAGACAAGATGGTAAGCGCACCATTGCGAGCCACCACCGTTTTTTCCAGATCTTTGGCTGCTACCGCCAGAGAAGGAAGCGCATTAACAGAGCCGGAGTCAGAAGTGTCATTTTTCATTGATAATGTAAGTTCCATACGCAGTCGAATTAGGCTCCTGGTGTTTTTGTTTGCTTTAACATCGTTACTGGTACTGAATGTTCAGTCTGCTCCACTTAAGAAGACTCTGCTGGTTTACGGCGACAGCCTTAGTGCTGCTTATGGTTTGGATATTCATGATGGATGGGTCAGTCTGCTGAAAGAAAAATTGCAGAAAACTCACCCTGACTGGCAGGTTGTCAATCTGAGCATCAGTGGGGAAACCACCGCCGGTGGTCTGAGCCGCTTACCCAATGCACTGCTTCAATATCGACCCGACCTGGTTCTGCTAGAGCTGGGGGCCAACGATGGTCTTCGGGGAACCCCACTAAATCGCTTTAAAAGCAATCTCGAACAAATGCTGCAGATAACAACAAACCAGAATATTGATGTCATTATGTTCGAAATGCGCATTCCACCCAACTATGGCCCAAGATATACACGACGTTTTACACAAACTTTTCATGACCTGGGGGAGGTCTACAACGTTCCCGTGCTGCCTTTCTTTTTGGATGGGGTTGCCGGGGATGCAGAACTCAATCAACCAGACGGGATTCATCCAACAGCCGAAGCTCAACCAAAATTATTAAACAACATCTGGCCACATCTCGAACCTGAATTAACAAAGTAAAAGGCTAAGGCTGCCGCGGTAGGTCGGGTTCCCCGAAGGAGAGCCCAACAATCAGCATGCAATGCTGAAAAGATGTTGCATTTTTGAACTCTTCGAGCGCATTGTCGGCATGTCCTTCGGGCATAACCACCTACGAGAATAGTGCTTTGACTTTGTTTTTTATTTTGTTACTTCCCACCAACTCCAGAAATTCATCGCCCAGTTTATGACTCTCAGATACCACCGTTGTCCAATAAGCAATCCGATCAGCATCACTTAATTTTTTAAAATCATCCCGGTCAGGAATTTTACCGTAAGGCAGTTTTGCAACAAATTCAGCCGTGGGAGAGATCAGCACTACGTTATCTGTATTGCTCGCCGACGGTGCGCGTTTTTTCAAGGATTTATCAAACCACCCGGGAATCATGCGATTGTAAAAATGCGGGTATAGGACCAGTCCGTCGCCTTTATGAAATGGTAAATCAAAGTGGTAGTCTGTCACGCCTCCATCGCGATAAACACCTTCTGGCGCACCCTTAATACGATGAACCCCTTCCATTGCCAGAGGGATAGAGCCGGATGCCATCACCGCATCTTTAACATTACCAACGCTGAATTTTACTCGCGTAGTTGGCAGTGGTTCAGTATCACAAAACAGAGGCCTGTCGTCGTTTGTATAAGAAGGATGATAAAAGAGCGTGCGATCAAAAAATGAAGATAGCAATTTTCGGTCAAATAGATTAGCGGTTGCCGCCATGCCAAGTCCTAACATCTGCACTGCTGCGTTTTCTGATTTGACCAATCCACGGCTTCGAACGGCAATCAAATTTAGCCGCATAATCTTATTATCAATAATCTCCTGCTGGCCAGATTCTGAAATCATATCATCGACCAGTGCGCGACCTTTCAGCGATATTTCATTCGCATCAGGTTTGGCCGAATAACGGGTGTGAATGTAACCCTGCTCAAAACGCTCATGCGCAGCCAGTGGGTTATTCTGAGCATAACAGCAGAATCGCCAACTGCCTGCCGACGTTCCCAGTAACTCCAAAGGCGTTTGTCGATCACGAAAGTAGTCTGATAATAACGCTTTATCTATCCCGCTGAGCACGAACCACTTTGGTCCGCCAGAAGCGCCTACCATGACTTTTACTGAACTCTGCGGTAAGCCAGCATCACGAATTTGCTGCAGAGCCGATGGGCCAGCCCTGACTTCCAGTACATCACTCATGGTTGGTGATCAGTTCCTTCAAATGTTCCTGTAATTTCTCCCGAATGGGGTCCGGTATCCGGATGGCAGCCTGCTGTTTATAATCGAAATGGATCATCACACTTTTACCTGAAGCGCAGACAGTATTGTTCTGAACGACGTCCTGAGCGATGACCATTGAGCTATTACCCAGCTTCTCCAGCCAGGTGCGAATCTCCAGTGGTTTGCCATAATAGATCTGCGCTCGGAAATCCACTTCAACCCGAGCCAATATAAGTCGCCAGTCTTTTATTTCAAGATCAGGGGTAAAAATACGAAAGACAGGTTCCCTGGCCTGCTCAAACCATATAGGAACCACGGTATTATTAATATGCCCTAAAGCATCCGTTTCGCAAAAGCGAGGAGTAATCGTTTCAGTGAACATGAGTTTTATATTTGTTATGGCCTGTATTCAGGCATTTTGCAGTTTCTGTTCACTGAAAAGCAAGACTCAGGGTGTAAGTGAAATCTCTGGTGCCCATTTCAGCCATTCCTGTGCAGGTTTTTTCGCCAGCACATAACGCTTTCCTTTGGGAACCGGGTTTTTTGGAATATCCGGTGTGGCAAAAGCGATACCTCCGGCCAGTAGTGCTTCGAGCGATTCGGTTCGAACCTTGGCACCACTGAACAGGTTAACATCAATATCAACACCGCTGGCATTCCAGAATCGACTGGCAGAACCCACCAGGTTTTTATATCGGTCTTCAATATTTACGTAAATGATGACTCGACTGGCCGGATTATCCAGTTTAAAACCAGTGACCTGCCCTACTGGTATTTCCCGGTAATAAACAGGGTTTCCACGTCGTATAGAACCCAGCCGGTCACTCACCAGCTCCAGTCGCAAGCCACTGAGCATTGGCTGATCGTCGGGCTCTCGCAAAGAACCTGTAAACTCATTAGAGGGGTGTCCTGGTTCTCCGGCTATCTGCACATCGATGTATTGACCTGTCACCAGTGTTTCAAGGTGAGCCGTATTTGCCAGACCAAGCTTTGGTTTGACCAGCCAAAAGCTCGCACTGTCATTGGCAAGCCAGTTATGCTCCTCTTCGAGTAACGCCTGAGCAATAACACCCTTGCCTTGCTGATCCAGCTTTAATTTATCAATACGCCCGACGACCATGCCTCGATATTGTATTCGAGTATCTTCTTTCAGGCCGCCTGCCGTTTCGAACCAGATATTGATATGAGTGCGATTATCTTTTGAAGCCGCTTCATCACTATAAAGGGTAAAGTGTGTACCATTGACGACGTTTGTCGCATTAGCATCATTGGTTCGAAACTCTATACCACCAGCGATTAATGTATTAAGAGTGGACGTTTCGACTTTAATACCATTAAGCCCACCTTCAAGCGTGACACCACTGGTATTCCAGAACCGGCTACTTTGGTTCACCAAATGCCGGTAGCGAGGCTTAATTAACAGATTAACGGTCACGCCGTTATCTTGCAGTTGGTAAGACTGAACTGAGCCGACCGGCACATTGCGAAATAAAACGGGACTGCCTGCCGCCACACCACCCAGCGACTCTGCTTCGAGAGTAAGATGCAGTCCGGGTGCCGTAGCGGGTGCAGAAGGCTTGCTGGCAAGCCCCTGAAAAACACGAGTCTGCTTGCCGTTCTCCAGATCTTTCTTGTTAAAGTCCATGGCGATATAACGGCCGCCCAAAAGAGTATCAAGACCACTGACGCCCTGAAGTCCAAGCCGTGGTTCGACAACCCAGAATCTCGCACCTTCAACCAAAGCTCGTTTAGCTTCCGGACGAATGGTAGCCTCGGCAATGATTTTAGTCAGGTCTTCATTCACATCAACATCCTGAATTCTGCCCACATCAAAGCCATGAAAACGAATAGGTATGTGGCTGTTACCCAACGACACTTCCAGAGGGAATTCAATGGTCACCGGAATACCGGCTTCTGCCTCTTCGTAATCATTGAACAGAACAAACTCTGCATTACTGCTGGCATTAGGCGTTTCATCTTCCCAGCTCGGTGTATATAAAGCGATGCCTCCCTGAATGATGGAAAGCACCGATTCAGTTCTGACTTTTAAATTATTCAGGCTGCCTGATATATCGACACCTCCGGCATTCCAGAAGCGGGTATTCTGATGAACCAATCCGGCAAATTGCCGTTTAATGTAAATGGTAATATTGATGTAATCGCCGGTTTCAGACAGCGCGTAACCAGTCACTTCACCGACTTTCAGACGACGATAATAGACAGGACTGCCTTCTTCTACTGATGACAGTTCATCGGCTCTTAATATCAGCCGCAGACCATTTTTTTCTTCGACTTCCGGTGGTGGTGAACTGAGAGCGATGAAGCGATCTTGTTTTTTACCTTTATGGCCGGGTTTAAAACCGATGTAATTACCCGAAACCAACGTATCAAGACCAGAAACACCTGCGAAACTCAAACGTGGTTTTACTAACCAGAACGCACCGGTGTCCGTGAGTAACGCTTCAAACTGAGAGTTCATTTCCAGGGTGACATCCACCGCCTGAAAATCAGCGCTGGGAGAAACCCCTGTTACCTTGCCAACAGCAACACCATTATGAACCACTTCGGTTTTGCCGACTTGAATGCCGCGCCCATTATCAAAACGAACCTCTACCATTGCACCCGCCTGAGCCAGCGTTCGCCAGACCAGCCAGCAAACAATAAACAGGGCAATCAAGGGTAATAGCCAGACCGGTGTCAGTCGACGTTTTTCCCGAATCAGGGCAGGCTGAGGTTCATGACTCATGTTCTTTCTCCTTTTGGAACTGAGAGGCTGTCTGAAAAGTCACGTGACTACTGCGGCCTTGGAAAATGGGTCTCATCCATTTTTCAAGGTCCTCGCTACGCACAGACTTTTCAGGCGGCCTCTGAGCGAGCATCCCATAACAGGCGTGGATCAAAACTGATAGCGGCAAGCATGGTAATGACCACCACGGCAGAAAAAGCCCAGACTCCAGTCTCAGCTGTTACCTGGCTGACCCGACCAAACTGCACCAGCCCTGTGAGCAATGAGATAATGAAAATATCCAGCATCGACCAGCGGCCAATCCAGACAATCAGACGATATAGACGCATCTTGTTATGCAGAGAAATTCCCTGTTCACGCCCCCGGTGATAAGCCATCAATAGCCAGAACATACCCAGTAGCTTCAGTAACGGCACCAGAATACTGGCGGTAAATACCAGTATGGCAATCGGCACCATCCCATGATTCACCAACTCAATAACGCCGGACATAATCGTATCCGGTTTGCCCCGATCAAACTGACTCACGGTCATCATGGGGAATAGATTGGCGGGTATGTAAAGCAGTGCAGCAGCAATGGTCAGAGCCCAGCTTCGGGCAATGCTGTTTTTACGACGCAGATAAAGGCGACTGCCACAACGGGAACAATACTGGTCAGTGACGGGACAAGCCTGATGACAATCGAGACACAACTGTAACCCCTGGTCAACACCATTCACGGATGCTCTCCCGATGCTTGCCCCAGACGTTGCCCCAAACGTTGCCAAAGCCTCTGTTCATTGAGGTTCAGCGTGATACCGATCTCTGCCAGCATAAGCCCCGTGTAACAGAAAAGTCCGGCACCAAAATGAATTGATGCCATATCCGCCAGTTTAATCACCGACACCAGAACCCCCAACATGTAAATTTCAACCATTCCCCATTCACACAAATGAATGTATCGACGAAACAAGCGTCTGGCAGGCCAGCGTGCTCTTCGCCAGTGCGCTGCACTCAGAACGGGCAGCAACACCAGCAACCGGAAAAAAGGTATTAGGATGGCGGATAACGCCACTAAAACCGCAACAAAAGTGAAACCTTCATTCCATAAAGCCCGGACGCCATCAAGAATACTGCTGTTGTGAGTTTGTCCAGCCAGCTCCATAGATAGCATCGGATACAAAATGGCAGGAAAATACAGCAGCAATGCGGTAACCACCAGTGCCAGTAAACGCTGGACATGCAATGGTTGGGATGTTTCCAGTAAATGAAAACATCGTGGGCAATGAGCCTGTTGCTGATTCTGAATATCAGGTACAGATACCACCAGGTCACAGTCTGGACAGAGGCGAATGTGCTCGTGCTTCAGGGTTAATTGCCGCATGTCAGCCTTCCGATTGCTCCTTGCTCATTTTGTATCGGGCAAACCCTAATGCGCTTACGCAAACCACGCAATACGTACCCGCACGAGGATCATCCTTTTTTGAACATTGGTTAAAAATTGGGAATTTAATCCTGATCTACAATATAATCCCTGCCAAAGGCCTTTGGATCCGGACTTATAAAGCGCTGATTCAAGATGTGAAATTAAACGCTCGAATTAGTCATCGGCCATTTCAGCGAATCCCGTTGGCATGGACAGCCTGATCCTATCCCTGATCTCATCCCCCGGATCGGCAGGCCACAGGTTATATATTTTGATGAGGTAGAAACATGCTCCCCGTTGAACGCCGCGAACATATCCTTGCTTACGTCGAAGAGAAAGGCTGCGCCAATATTGAAGAAATGGCCCTGCGCTTCGATGTATCCCAGATGACTATCCGCCGGGATATTCGCACGCTGGAGCAGGAAGACAAGCTGCGTGTTACTTATGGAGGCGCTGTATCCAAGAGCTTCCTGATGGAAGATATTCCCTACGAAAAGAAAAATGCGGTGAATATCGAAGAAAAGAAATCCATCGCCCACGAAGCCTTGAAACACGTGCGTGAAGGCCAGATTGTTTTGCTGGATGCTGGTACCAGTACAATGGCGCTCGCCAAGCAGCTAATGCGCATGAAGGTTACTATTATCACCACTGACCTTAAGATCGCCCTGCATCTGTCCGACTCCACGACCGCCAAAGTCTATACCACCGGTGGTAATGTCAGCACCATCACCAAATCCCACACCGATGTAACGGCTTTGAATTTCCTCGACAGTATTAATGCTGATGTGGCTTTTCTGGCCACCAATAGCTGGAGCCTGGAGAACGGTGTAACGACGGCTTCAACTGAAAACTATTACATTCGTCGCAAGATGCTGGATCGAGCCAATCGTAAGATTTTGCTGGCCGACTCCAGCAAATACGGCGCCTCCAGTATGAAGACCATCTGCAAACTGGAAGACCTGGATTGCATTATTACTGACTCCAAGTTTGATGAAGAGAACATGTCGGTCATTCGTGAAGCGGGCGGTAATATTGTGCTTCCATCTTAACGTCAGCATTCTTAATTCAGGGTCGGCTTCCCCCGAAGGGAGAGGCCGACAAGAGAGCCAAAGAAACGCAACCTACAACTATCGAATAGTTGACCTCAATCCAATCAGGGAACTATCAACAAACCTACCTGTCGAACACTCCATATAGTTTCAGCTAAAATCCCGTCTCAATCATTCACAGGCCACAGAGATACATGGAAACCAGCAGTCAACAGCCTTTGCCTCCTGCTATTTTTCTCATGGGGCCTACCGCATCCGGAAAAACCGATCTGGCGGTAGCCCTGGCAGACGTTCTGCCCTGTGAAATTATCAGTGTGGATTCAGCGTTGATCTACAAAGGAATGGATATTGGCACCGCCAAACCCGATGCTGATGTTTTGGCCAAAGCACCGCACAAACTGGTAGATATTCTTGACCCGGCTGAAGCCTATTCCGCCGCTGATTTTCGGGAAGATGCACTAAAGTTGATGGCTGATATTACCAGCAGAGGGAAAATTCCTCTGCTGGTGGGCGGCACTATGATGTATTTCAAAGTGCTCCGGGATGGAATGGCTCAGTTACCATCCGCTGACGAAAAAGTTCGGGAAGCATTGCTTCGTGAAGCTGAAGAAAAAGGCTGGTCGCATTTACATGCGCGTTTGCAGAGTGTTGATTCAGAAGCAGCGCAACGCATCAAACCTTCCGATACCCAGCGTTTGCAGCGGGCGCTGGAAGTATTTGAATTAACAGGAAAGCCGCTGTCACAATGGCATAAAGAGCAAGAAACAACTCGCTTGCCTTATCAGATCATTCATCTGGCGATAGCACCTCAGAAACGTTCAGTACTGCATGAGCGAATTGCTTTGCGTTTTAACTTAATGCTTGAAGCGGGTTTTCTTAAAGAAGCCAAAGCGCTTTATGAACGAGGCGACCTTGATACCTCAATGCCTGCTGTCAGGTCAGTGGGTTATCGTCAGGCATGGTCTTATTTCAATGGTGAATATGATTATACGACTATGGTTGAGAAAGGAATTATTGCCACACGGCAGCTGGCAAAACGGCAATTGACTTGGCTAAGGGGGTGGTCTGAAGTCGTCTGGCTTGATACCTTGTCTAAAGAATTACTCACAGATGCCTTGAAAATTATTATGGCCGCCCTCAAGTAAAGTCTGAAAGTTTTGTGCTCAGGTAGCTAAGGCTCCAAAAAAATATATTGGCACGTTAGAACCTTTAATAGTTCCTGCAGGTTCGACGGGAGTAGCTAGTATTACCTATTGAGTGCAGAGGGGGGTTCGCTTATCGTGGGTCGGCATTTTTTCTAGCTGTACATGGATTGAACAATTAGTATTGGCACAGCTAGCCTAACGAATAGTCCTCCCCCTGCAAGTGAAATCAGGCTATTCAAAAACCCGAGAATTAAAAGGAGTACAGAAATGTCAAAAGGGCATTCTCTACAAGACCCTTACCTTAATGTGCTACGTAAAGAGCGCGTACCGGTTTCTATTTATTTGGTCAACGGTATCAAACTGCAGGGGCAGATTGAATCTTTCGATCAATTCGTCATCCTCCTCAAGAACACCGTCAGCCAGATGGTTTACAAGCATGCTGTATCTACTGTTGTGCCAAGCCGTCCGGTTCGCTTGCCAATGCAGGGCACTGAGCAGCAGCCTGAACAGCTATAACTCTGTATAATACTTCCGGAAAGCGTCTGTTGCGTTTTCCGGTTGTTATTTTTCAGGAGTTAATTATTTGTTTTTTGAACGCCATGAAGGTGGTGAAAGTGCCATTCTGGTTCATCTCGATTTAAACGATGACCGTGAGCGCGAAGACCCTCAGGAATTCATGGAGCTAGTCAGCTCCACCGGTGTTAGCTGTGCTGCATTTCTGACAGCAAATACCCGGCAACCTAACCCCCGCTATTTTGTTGGTCCCGGCAAAGTACAGGAAATCCGTGATCTTGTTGTATTACACGACGCAGATGTTGTGTTATTCAACCATGCACTATCTCCCAGCCAGGAAAGAAACCTTGAGCAACAACTCAAGTGTCGCGTCATTGATCGTACTGGCCTGATTCTCGATATCTTTGCTCAGCGTGCCCGCACATTCGAAGGTAAGCTTCAGGTGGAGCTGGCACAGCTTCAGCATATGAGCACTCGGTTAATCAGAGGTTGGACGCACCTTGAACGACAGAAAGGGGGGATTGGTCTGCGTGGTCCTGGTGAAACCCAGTTGGAAACCGACCGACGACTCCTGCGGGCTCGAATCAAAAGCATAACCCGCCGTCTTGATAAGGTTCGTAAACAGCGTGATCAGGGGCGTCGTTCCCGACAGCGTGCTGAGATACCACAAATATCTCTGGTCGGTTATACCAATGCCGGTAAGTCAACGCTGTTTAACCGGGTTACTGAATCGGGTGTTTATGCGGCTGACCAGCTGTTTGCTACGCTTGATCCAACCTTACGACGCCTTGATCTTAGCGATATTGGCCCTGTTGTTCTGGCTGATACTGTAGGCTTTATACGGCACCTGCCTCATAAGCTGGTAGAAGCTTTTCGAGCCACTCTGGAAGAAACCGCTCAGGCCGAATTGCTACTGCATGTGATCGACAGTCATGACCCTGAGCGTCTGGATAATATCGATCAGGTACATGCTGTTCTGAAAGAAATTAAAGCCCATGAAATCCCAACGTTACAGGTATACAACAAAATTGATTTACTGGAAGGTATAGAGCCAAAAATTCAGCGCAATGATCAAGGTGTGCCGGTTAGAGCCTGGGTGTCAGCGGTGACTGGTGAAGGAATGGATTTGCTCCAGCAGGCCATCACTGAGCTCTTGTCGGATGATATGCTTGAAGGCATTCTGACGCTTTCTCCTTCACAGGGTCGGATTCGTGCCCGCTTGTTTGAAATGGGGGCGATTCAGGCGGAAGCATATTCTGACAAAGGTGAAACCCTGCTGAATATTCGTATGGCAAAACACGACTTTGAACGTCTTTCCAAGCAGGAAGAACTGACGGAACAGAGTTTCAGAACCATTTCCTGATGTCAGTAGCTAACCCTATAGGTAGCTACTTATTAGCGGCTCTTTGGAGCCGCTCAGTGTTGATTTTAATCAAGACAATCAATAGATATTTCTGTCAGAATTCCTCCTCCACAAAATAAATAGATCATCTGAGGTTTTCATGATTTCAGGACAAAAGCGTGCGTTTGAAGAAATCGCATGGTCCGCTGAACTGAGTGTGGGTATTGAGGAAATAGATGCTCAGCACAAAGTGCTGATATCACTTCTCAATGAACTTCATGTTGCGATTCGAGAAAAAAAGGGGTCGAATAAGGTGGCAGAAATACTTGACCGATTGATTGAATACACTCGAATACACTTTACCCTGGAAGAATGCCTGATGAGAATGTTGGATTATCCGGGCTATGATGAACATCATGCGCACCATGAGAAATTGATTGCACAGATTCATGACCTTCAGGAGAAAGTACGGAATGGGCATCACATCAGTTTCGAATTATTGCATTTTTTAAAGGTCTGGCTGGCAAAACATATTCAGGAAGAGGATAAAGAATACGCGCCTTTTTTGTTGTCACGGGGCGTTGTTGCCACCTACCAAAAACGATCCTGGTTGGAACGGATTCTTCACCGCCACTGAGCACCCAGCCCTATGAAATCTCATCTTCTGACTCATTTTTCAGCCGCTAATAACTGTTTGTAAAGAAAACCCCTTTCGGTCTTTACCAAATCGGCTTGCGTAATTTGCTATCCAAACTCTACAATCTTGCTTTGAACTTGCTGTGAAGCGATGACAGGATCGGCTCTGTTAAAACGGATGCCAGCACGGATTTCAAGGGCTGTCTATCCCAGTCATACATTGCATTTTGGCTGATGGTATGATTGAGTGAGAGGAGATAGTCGATCTGGATTTACAGCCAGTTGTCGCATGTCACAGGTTCTCAGGAACTTGTCAATGATCATAATGAAGTTTCTTCCGTTGTAACTCACTTTGATTCACAACGGTTCGACAACCCTTCGCAGGTTGAACAGAAATCTCATTCAAATACTTGCTGACTCTACGGAGACATATATGGCCTGGAACGAGCCGGGTGGAAACAATCAGGATCCCTGGGGTGGTGGGAATAAAGGCGATAAACAAGGACCACCTGATCTGGACGAGGCTTTTCGTAAATTTCAGGAAAAGCTGAATTCATTATTTGGGGGCAGTAGTTCAGGAGGCTCAGGGAGTAATAACAGTACTTCCGGTTCTTCTTCGGGCATGTTTATCGGTGTGCTGATTCTGGCCGCTGTCGCCTATTTCTGGAACGCAGTCTATACCGTAGATGAAAAAGAACGGGCAGTAGTGCTTCGATTTGGTCAATATGCTGAAACAGTGGGTCCGGGTCTGCATATTTACTTCCCTCCTATTGATGCTAAATATCAGGAACGGGTGACTGAACTGCGTACCTACAACCTGCGTCAGCAAATGTTGACTGAAGATGAGAACATTGTCGAAGTCTCCATGTCTGTTCAGTACAACATCAATAACATCAAGGATTATGTCCTGAATGTGGCCAAGCCGCTGGTGAGTCTGGAAGAGGCGACCCAGAGTGCCTTGCGCCATGTAGTAGGTGGTGCCGAGATGCACCAGATCCTTACCGAAGGTCGTGAAACAATGGGTACTGACGTGAAAGATCGTCTGCAATCCTATCTCGATAACTACGGTACAGGCCTGAACGTCGCTAAAGTCAACGTTGAGAGCGCCCAGCCCCCACGGGAAGTGCAGAATGCATTTGACGATGTAATCCGAGCCCGTGAGGATGAAGAGCGAGCCAAGAACAAGGCTCAGGCGTACGCCAACAAGGTCGTTCCTGAAGCTCGTGGTAAGGCTCAGCGTGAAATTGAAGACGCCAATGGTTATCGTGATGAGATTATTGCGAAAGCTCAGGGTGAGGCGGATCGTTTCTCCAAACTGCAGTCTGAATACCTGCGTGCACCAGAAGTGACCCGTGAGCGTCTCTATCTGGAAACCGTTGAAGAAATGCTGGGTAACACCAGTAAGGTTCTGGTGGATGTTAAAGGTGGCAACAACATGATGTACCTGCCGCTCGACAAACTGACTCAGGGTCGTGCCAGCACAGGTGGTGTGCCATCCCGGCATATCAGCAACCAGGAATTAAATGATATTACCAATAAAGTAACCGAAGAGTTGAATAAGCGAGTTAGCTCTGCGCGTTCCACCGGGAGGGTTTCACGATGAGTCAGAGAGCCTTCACTAGTCTGATTATTGGTCTGGTCATTGTCATTCTCGCCTGGGGCAGTCTGTTTGTTGTCTCCGAGCGTGAACGTGCTGTGCAACTGCGATTTGGTGAAATCGTCAAAAAGAACATTGAACCTGGTCTTCATGTGAAGATTCCACTGATCGACAAGGTGCGTGTGTTCGATGGACGTCTGCAGACACTGGAAGTACCATCTGAGCGTTTCCTGACCCTGGAGCAGAAAGCCGTTATCGTAGACTCCTTCATCAAATGGCGTATTGATGACGTTTATGCGTTCTATCGTGCGACAGCCGGTGATGTGTTCCGGGCCAGTAGCCTGCTGGCTCAGCGTGCTGAATCTCGTATGCGGAACAGCTTCGGTGGCCTGACTCTGAACGAAGTGGTTTCTGGTCAGCGTGATCAGCTGATGAGCAGCATCACTCAGTCTCTGGATGAAGTGGCCAGACAGGAGTTGGGTGTGCATGTGATGGACGTTCGTGTGAAACGGATTGATCTACCACCACAGGTAAACGACTCTGTCTTTGAACGTATGTCCTCGGAGCGTGAGAAAGAAGCTCAGGAATTCCGTTCTAAAGGTAAGGAGATGGCCGAAGGCATCATGGCAAATGCCGACCGTGAAAAGCGGGTTATTCTGGCGGAAGCCTATCGTGAAGCGGAGATGATCCGTGGTGACGGTGACGCAAAAGCCGCTGAAACTTACGCTGAAGCCTATGGTCAGAACCCTGAGTTCTACGCTTTCTACCGTAGTCTAAAGGCGTATCGAACCAGCTTTAGTAACACGGCTGATATTCTGTTGCTCGAACCTAAAGGTGATTTCTTCCGTTATCTGAACAATCAGGAAGGGAAGTAATAACTGCAACTACCATAATGCACTCCTCTTAATTGAGTGGTACTATTCGAAAAACCGGGCCAGCTCCCGGTTTTTTCATGCCTGAGATTTACAAGATATAAGAGAGGCTGCCATGACTGTCGCTGACCGCTGGTTATTGCCAGATGGAATTGAAGAAATTCTGCCTGGTAGGGCTCGAAGTGCTGAAATGCTGCGTCGCCAGATGTTAGACCTGTTTGACCGCTGGGGTTACCAGCTGGTAATACCTCCTCATCTTGAATTTATGGAGTCCCTTACTGAAGGGATTGGTCATGATCTTGATTTACAAATCTTCAAAGTAACCGATCAGCTGACTGGCCGAACCATGGGCCTATTAGCTGACACCACGCCTGCCGTTGCCCTGATTGATGCTCATACCCTGAAAAATGATGGTCCAACCCGACTCTGCTATGCAAGTAGTGTATTTCATGCCCGGCCTGCTTTTCTTGGCGCGTCTCGCTCACCTATCCAACTCGGTGCAGAACTTTATGGGCACCTTGGTATAGAAAGTGACATGGAAGTGATTTCCCTGATGCTGGAAACACTGATGGCCGTCTCTGCCACCCAGATTACGCTTGATCTTGGTCATGTGCAGATATACCGTGCACTGGCAGCTCATGCTGGTTTGGATGCTGCACAGGAGCAGGTGCTTTTTGATGCTCTGCAACGCAAAGCCATAGGCGAAGTAGAAGATTACCTGAATGAGTGGCATGTTCATGAGCCGGCCGCTGTCATGCTAAAAGCATTGGTAAAGCTTTCCGGTGGCATTGACATTCTGTCAACAGCCCGAACATCATTGCAGCAGGCGCCGGCTGATGTCACTGAGGCGCTTGATGAGCTGGAACAGATTGCAAAAGAAATCAGCGCACAATATCCGACCGTTGACTTATATTTTGATCTTGGTGAGTTACGTGGATACAACTATCACACGGGTGTCGTCTTTGCGGCTTACCTTCCCGGTCAGGGGCAGGCAATCGCTAAAGGGGGGCGTTATGATGGTATAGGTCAGGCCTTTGGGCGGGCGCGACCTGCGACTGGTTTCAGTACTGATTTAAAAATGCTTCTGGATATTAAACCAGAGCAACCCGAACAGAGAAAAACAGTTTTTGCCCCTGCTGATGCCGATCTGGACTTTGTCCAGCATCTGCGCCGGGAAGGTGAACGGGTAGTCAGGCAACTGCCCGGCCAACAGACCAGCGCAGTGGAGATGGGGTGTGATCATCACCTGGTCTGCCATAATGGTCAATGGATGGTGGAATCGATGTAGTTTATAAAACGATGATTGTCGTTTTGTTCGTAAGTTTGTTTTATTCCATAACCGCAAGGATTTTCCCTGAAGGGGAAATTAAGCAATGTATTTGAGAGACTGATTACCATGGGTAAGACTGTTGTCGTACTGGGCACCCAGTGGGGTGATGAAGGTAAAGGCAAAATTGTCGATCTGCTGACCGAGCAGGCAGAAGCGGTCGTTCGCTTTCAGGGCGGCCATAATGCAGGCCACACTCTGGTTATTGATGGTGAAAAAACGGTTCTTCATCTAATTCCATCCGGCATCCTCCGTGAGGATGTTGTGTGCTACATCGGCAATGGTGTTGTATTGTCACCAGAAGCGCTACTGAAGGAAATGAAAGAGCTTGAAGACCGTGGTGTGCCCGTTCGTGAGCGCTTAAAACTAAGTCCTTCCTGCCCGCTGATACTGCCTTATCATGTGGCGCTCGATCAGGCTCGTGAAATTGCCCGTGGTGCTTCCAAAATCGGTACAACCGGTCGTGGTATTGGTCCGGCTTACGAAGACAAAGTATCTCGACGTGGTTTGCGTGTTGCTGACTTGATGCACCCTGAGCGTTTTGCCCAGAAGCTGAAAGACGTAATGGAATACCACAACTTTGCTCTGCAGCACTATTACAAGGCTGACCCTGTGGACTATCAGACCGTTCTCGATGAAGCACTGGCAATGGCGAAAGAAATTGTGCCGATGGTTGAGCGTGTCACTGATCGCCTGCACGAGCACCACGCCAAGGACGACCATATACTGTTTGAAGGTGCTCAAGGTTCTTTGCTGGATATCGATCACGGTACTTATCCATTTGTTACCTCATCAAATACCACGGCCGGCGGTGCTTCTACCGGATCCGGTTTTGGCCCGCGTTATCTGGATTATGTGTTGGGTATCACCAAGGCATACACCACCCGCGTTGGTTCTGGACCTTTCCCAACAGAGCTGGACGATGAAAATGGTCGTCACATGGCTGAGAAGGGTAATGAATTTGGCGCTACTACCGGTCGCCCACGTCGTTGTGGCTGGTTTGATGCCGTGGCGCTGAAGCAATCTATTCAGATTAACTCCGTTAGTGGCTTATGTCTGACGAAACTGGATGTTCTGGATGGTCTTGATACCATCAAAATTTGTACTGGTTACACCAATGCAAAAGGTGAGTCGATTACTACGCCCGTCGATGCAGAAGAATATGCAGCCTTACAGCCGGTTTACGAAGAAGTGCCAGGTTGGACAGAATCCACTTTCGGTGTCAAAGCACTGGAAGAACTGCCTGTCAATGCCCGTGCTTATATTAAGCGTCTGGAAGACGTGACAGGAGCACCTATTGATATTGTTTCAACCGGCCCTGATCGCGTTGAAACCATTATTTTGCGTCAGCCATTCGAATGACCTTATAAAGGCGGGATTGAGATCCCGTCTTTTAATCATAACTTTCTTCATAACGCCTCAATTATATTTGCTCGGCGTGCGTAACGATAAATTTCAATTGATTATTTGTTTTCTGGTCAGCTGTAAACTACTTTTCAAAAGCTTGTCAGAACATCATTCTTTTTTAAATTGGAGTATATCGTTAATATGCAAGCCTCTAACCCCTTTCTGTACGCTTTACGAGTCAGTGTTGTATATATTTTTATGATGAATTCTTCAGCCTCCTGGGCTTCGAATTTTTTTAAATGCACCGATGCTGAGAGTGAGCGAGAGTATTCAGTTCTTCAAATTTTTTTAGAAGACAGTGAAGATTTAAAGAATCTAGACGACAAAGGTAAAATTGCGCAATTGCTTTCTCCATATTTTCAGGCACAGGGTTTTTTTAAACCAAAATCATGTCATAAAATAGAAATGGATGACTATTTAATGGAGATGTATAGCATAACATTAATTGCAATGGCCAAGTATGTTTATGAGCAGCATCCTAAGGACAATGATAATGGATCAGAATGGGACGAAGTAATGGCTAAACTAAGGGCTCCATTAATCGCACCATTACCGGCTATACCAGAAACTTCTGATTGTATTATTTCGGGAGCTGCTGCATCAACATTATTAACCATGCAATTTACTGTTGCCTGGAATTTTTCACCCAGTGATGCTAAACCGGACTCAAATTATATTCCGAATGGTATGCAAAAAATTTGTGGAGTAGCAAATGAACCTAAGCAGGAAGAACCGGTGGCTGATTAATATAATATTTTTATTAAGGAAAGTAGCAGGCAAAAGCATCCCAACATTATCCTTTTGAAAGCTATTTTTGAATAAAAACGGGTAATGAATCGGATGCGTTGATTCCGTACATCTGACCAGCAGATGTTTTTGCTATCCTGTCAATTTTCCTATGGCAGTCATGAAAGTTGTATAGAATAGTACTTCTAACTTTATTAATATCTCATGCTTTTTTGTCTTCAGCAAGGCTGTTTGCTGATTCAGCATCCACTGTATGGCAACATAGTCCGGTAGCAATGCTTTCCTTTGTTACCTTTTTTCAATTGCATCCAACAATGTTAATCCCTCAAACAAAGACGGATAAACGAATATCAGAATTTGATTTGTCGAGTGCTGGCAACCAAGAGCATGATAAGGTGGTCAGAAAACACCCAAACTCTGATAGTGTTGCTAGTAATAGTAAAATGGCACCTATTGTAAGACGGTCGGAAAGACATTGTCGTGTACGCAACGATAAACCAGCGCTATTGCCAGGAAACCAAAAAGGCAATAGCGCGATGATTAAACGAATTTTAGATGGAATTGAAAAAGAAACCACCAAAAAAGATCAAGACCTGATCGTTATATTTGTCTTTGATCTTGATGAAACGTTTATCCAGGGACATGAATACGCTAAATCCCATTCGCACCACATGCCTCGAACTTCTCCTGAATATCATCTACTCCAACAGGAATGGTTTGATGCTATGGCTGAATCAATAGAAGACAAAGAAAGAATGTTCTTGGTTTACAATACAGCAAGAACAGGTTTATTTAGAAAAGAACTTAGGCAGTCTGAAAATAAACAATGGTCTGCATTACCAATATTTTATAATGATTTATATTACAAAATTCCAAGTGCAGATGCCATTATCACTGGGAGCGGTCATAATATAGTGTTAGATAAAAAAATGGCAGGAGAAGATATTAGCTACTACAACGATATAGTACGTAATTGGCTTGAAGCTGATCGTCTCAGTTACAGTCAGACCCAACAATATTATGCACAGCTGGGCTATACATCTTTTCGTCATAATTCTGGTGATTTGTTTGGATCAATAATGAAGTTGCATAGGGGATCAGACTTTGGTTTGTTGCCAATCGTTTTCGATGAGCATAACGCTTTACTCAGAGGGATCAGGGAAAACGAACTTATGTTGCTCTCTAATTCTCGTCTTTTTAGCTCCGATTTTCAGTACTCGTCTCATACTATTATGGTACAGAATATTTCCGTTAATAAGTGGAGTTCGATGTTGTATGTTTTAAAATTGATCAATAAAAAAGTTAGTAAGAAAAATGCTAAGGCGAAACTCATGTTGTTGGCTGCGGGTGATAGCATCCTGGATGTTCCTTTCCTTAATCCAGATATGGGCGTAGATACACTTGGCATTGCTGATCAGGAATCTATAGTTATTAAGCTAGACCGATTAAGGAAATTGAGCGTAGGCATCGCAAAACCATATTGTCCTCAATGGAGAGCCAGTGTTCTTCCTCCCGGCACTAAAAAGGCATTGTTATCTTACAATCTGGCTGAAACGGCACTGGATGACTTGAGAATTAAAGAAGCATCTGAGCCAGGTTTACCCGGACTGCTCTATGGTATGTTGTCGATAATTGCGCCTGAACATTATGGTGCGAACCTTTCAGTGTTTCACCCGGATATTCGTAGTCTCGAAGTACCATTAGAGTCCACCGGGACACAAGATCTTCAAACTGGGGGCTGGAACAGTGTTTCTCGCTGGCTGAGATCATTAGGACAAATTTTTCAAAACAGCAATCAATATAGATTCGGCAGGTTTTAGAGTTTTCCATGGAAATTTCCGGTACTCGTAGCCACGCCTGAAGCCCGTTCAATCGAAACAATAATGACGGTTTTCTTGACTGCAACAACACGTGTTGTAGCCTATGCCCATCAAAACGCTTCCAAGACTGCTACCCACCATGCTACTCATATAATATGATTTCATAGGGTTGGGTGCTTATGCTCTAAGCCAGAAATATTCAATGGTTGAGTGCTCATCTTCATTATTCAGTCAGATTTTTGATCAGACATCTGACAACCCTCAAGAGGTGCAAAAATCCACATGTCCAAAGGGTGGAAAGACCAGGATAGCCAGGCTGCAGACGAAGCAGCTCGCTACGAAAACCCGATTCCCAGTCGTCTCTTCATTATGGAAACGCTGGAAAAACGTGGAGCACCCACCAGCCACCGTTCTCTGTGCAGGGAGCTTGGTGTAGAAGACGAAGAACAGAAAGAAGCGCTTATGTTTCGTCTTAAAGCCATGATTCGTGACGGACAACTCCTGCAGAATCGTAAAAATGCCTTTGCACTGATTAGTAAGCTGGATCTTATCAAAGGTCGTGTTCAGGGCAATAAAGATGGCTTTGGTTTCCTTATTCCAGACGAAGGCGGCGAGGATTTATATCTCTCTCCCAGAGAAATGCGACAGCTGTTTGATGGTGACCGGGCAGTCGTTCGTGAAACCGGCACCGACCATCGAGGACGCAGAGAAGGGCAGCTGGTCGAAGTGATTGAGCGTAATACCACGCAATTGGTAGGGCGTTTTTATACGGAGTCGGGTGCTGCGTTTGTAGTACCTGAAAATCAGCGAATCAACCGGGAGGTCATTGTCCAGCCCGGCCCTCTGATGCCTACGGACGGGCAGTACGTTTTGCTGGAGATTACGGAGCAACCAGGCAAACGTAATATGCCTATGGGCATTATCAAGGAAATTCTTGGTGATCGTGCTGATGCCGGCATGGAAATTGACGTTGCCGTTCGAACTCATAACATTCCCCATGTCTGGCCCGAAGACGTTGAAAAACAATGCCGGAAATTCAAAGCAGAGGTGGCAGAGCGTGATAAACCCCGGCGTGTTGATTTACGAGATACACCTTTCGTCACCATTGATGGCGAAGATGCTCGTGACTTTGATGATGCGGTCTATTGCGAAACCAAAAAAAGCGGCGGCTGGCGTCTATATGTGGCTATTGCCGATGTGTCTCATTATGTAAAACCGACAACGGCACTGGATAAAGAAGCAGAAAACCGTGGCACATCGGTTTATTTCCCCGGACATGTTATCCCCATGTTGCCAGAAATATTGTCGAATGGTCTTTGCTCCCTGAATCCAGATGTTGATCGTCTGGCGATGGTATGTGAAATGACCATCAGCGCAGCAGGTAAGTTGTCTGGTTACAAGTTTTATGAAGGCCTGATTCGTTCTCATGCCCGGCTGACTTATAACCAGGTCTGGGAAATGCTGTCCCGCCCACTCAGCGATGAAGGTAAGCAATATCGCAAAGATCGAAAAGCTCTGGTGCCTCACATTGAAGAGCTGTACAACCTCTATAATACGTTGATTAAAGTACGTGCTGAGCGTGGCACCATAGATTTTGAAACGGTTGAAACGCAAATTGTTTTTGGTCGTAACCGTAAGATTGATCAAATTGTGCCTGCGGTTCGTAACGACGCGCACAAGATTATTGAAGAATGCATGCTTTGCGCCAATGTATCGGCAGCGAAGTTTCTGGCAAAACACAATTTGCCGGGGCTTTATCGGGTGCATGAAGGCCCGACGCTGGAAAAGCGTCTGAATCTGAACAGTTTTCTCGGCAGTCTCGGTTTATCCGTTCCTTCTGGAAAAATAACCCCTGCTGATATTCAAATATTATTATCAAAGGTGAAAGATCGTCCGGACTATCAGGTTATTCAGACTGTAGTTTTGCGTTCTATGAGCCAGGCGATTTATACCAATGATAATCAGGGGCACTTTGGTCTGGCGTTTAAAGAGTATGCCCACTTTACGTCGCCTATTCGCCGCTATCCTGACTTGCTGGTACATCGGGCAATCCGCCATATTATTCGCTCTGATATCACTTCAAGGCATGTTCAACGCACCGGCGCGAAAACTCTCTCGAAAAAAAGCATCTACCCCTATGAAGCGGAGAGTATTCATCAGCTGGGCGAGCATTGTTCTGGTACAGAGCGTCGCGCTGACCTGGCCACACGCGATGCTATGGACTGGCTCAAATGTGAATACATGCAGCAGCATATTGGTCAGACCTTTACCGGCGTGGTGTCTGCGGTTACGGGTTTTGGTCTCTTTGTCGAACTGAGAGATGTTTATGTTGAGGGCTTGGTGCATGTCACCGGCTTACCCGATGACTATTACCACTACGACAATGTTCACCACCGTATGCGAGGCGAACGGTCTGGTCGCACCTTTGGTCTGGGTGATGAACTTGAGGTCATCGTTAGCAGCGTGAATCTGGATGATAAGAAAATTGATTTTGAACTGGTTTCCACTGTGCGATCAGGCAAGAGAAAACCATCCAAATCGTCTTCAGGTCAATCGGCTTCCGGTGCACCTTTTGGGAATCGTTTCAAATCTGCTGCGGCAAAAGCCAAACTGTTAAGAGAAGCTAAAGCTGCCAGAGACGCCTCTGAAGGCAAGTTTGACGAGACCGATAAACCAGCGGTCAAAGGTAAAAAAACGGTTAAAAAACGTAAGCCAACAAAAGCTGAGAAAAAGAAAACGACAGCACGTAAAAAGAAAGTAAAAGGCGCTTCGGGTGTCAGCCGAAATAGTACGCGCAAGTCCGGCTCTAAAAGGGCCAGAAAGCCGGAATCATGAAATGGCTATTGTCAGAGCTATTCTTTTTGCTCTTGTTAACCTGACAGTCTGGCTTCTATGGTCTATAAGAATTCTACATAATTATTAATATACCCGATGTGTGACTTTTATCTCGTAGGTTGCCAATCCATGGCTTATGGGTTCTGTACAGTCCCTGTACAGAATGACAGCTAGTAGAGGTTTTGTGCACTCTGCTGTCATCCCGTACAGGGACTGTACGGGATCCACGTGGCATGGATAGCCATGTTGAAATTAAAAGTCACACATCGGGTTAATATGTAGAATTCGTATGCCGTTGTTGAAGCGATCGTCTGGTTTTATTCTGTTGCTATTGGTGATAAGTGTTCAGCTTTATGCCGGTGATGACTCTTCCTTAAGAAAACATATTCGCCCTTTTACAGAGCAAACCGTTGAGACTGTCAGAAAGGCTGTCCCCACCGTTTTTGTCTGTATTGGGGCGCTGGATTCGAACTCAAAACCGTATATAGGTCATATAAAAATTGATGAAGAAGATGATTCGCTAGTTTGTAAGTATTCAAAGCTCGAAGATGGTAGCCCCACTTCGACAAAGTATTACGATAGTCATTTTTCCGAATGGTTAGACCTTGATTTTGATTCGTTATTAGCCTGGCTTGAAAAAAACACAGCTTCGAGGCAAGGCAGCGATCAGAGAAAATTTTACACTTTCACTTATTGGGAAATGACAGGTAGCCCAAGTCTTGCCCACAACGATGATGTCATATTATGTGCCAAGTTGACTCAGGAAAAAGAACTTCAATTTGGCTATCAGGTAACGCTGGAAAATAATCTCAAAGATTGCCGCCTGGCAACAAAAGCCATTTATCATCCAAAAAATTTACTCTGGGATTACGGGTTTTACCAAACCAGTGAGGCCGGGTGGAGTGCCGATAAGCGCAGAGGTGGTTTGTGCTCTACGACTAAATATGCATCAAGTATCTCTAAAGAAAATTGTGCTAAAGCAGCCAGAGATAGGGCATCGGTCAAGGGATTTTGTCTTGATACCGGTGGTGCCTGTGGTTTGATTGAAGATGTTATTGACACCAGTGATAAAGATGGAGGCAGAAATACCTGTTATCTGAAACATAGTGTCAAACAGGAGCATGTCTATAAAAAGTGTCGGTTTCATAACCCGTTTTGAGAAGTTTTTTGCAGGCGTAATCTGCTAGTATTTAGCCCCCATTTTTTTGCCTGAACAGTTATGAGTAACGATGTAGTTTTCGGCTTGCACGCGGTGCAGAGCCTGTTTGAAAGCAAGCCAGAGCGTGTATTGGAACTTTTAGTCCAGAAAGGTCGTACTGACAAGCGCATCAATGCTCTGGTCGAAGAGGCGCGAAGCCTTGGTGTGGCGGTAAAATTTGTTGATCGCAGTCGCCTGGATTCCAAAGTAGACGACGGCGTTCATCAGGGCATTGTTGCCAGAGTGGCTCAGGCGAAAGTTTATCGTGAAGCGGATCTTGAAGATTTGCTGGATGGTCTTGAAGAGCCTCCATTTTTACTGATTCTTGATGGTGTCACTGACCCTCATAACCTTGGCGCCTGTCTGCGTACCGCAGATGCCGCTGGAGTTCATGCCGTGATTACACCCAGGGACAAATCAGCCAGCCTTAATGCCACTGCCAGTAAAGTGGCCTGTGGTGCTGCAGATAATGTGCCTCTGGTTCAGGTCACTAACCTATCCCGTACGATGCAGTGGTTAAAAGAGCGAGGTATCTGGATGATTGGTACGGCGGGAGAAAGCTCCGGTAATCTCTACCAGTCTGACCTGAAAGGAGCGCTGGCTCTGGTGATGGGTGCTGAAGGTAAAGGCATGCGTCGTCTGACCAGGGATAATTGCGACTCTCTGATGTTTATTCCAATGGCGGGCTCAGTTAGCAGCCTCAATGTGTCGGTCGCTACCGGTGTGTGCCTGTTTGAAGCAGTCAGGCAGAGACGGGCGTAGGTTGGATTCCCCGAAAGAGAACCCGACAATTAGCATGCAATGCTGACAATATATCGAGTTTTTTTGCATTCCTTGAGCTGATTGTCGGTATGTCCTTCGGACATTCCGATCTATAAGTTAGTGTCATTGGCTCATCGGACTACTTTTTATCGTCCGCAGGTGACAGTAGCATGTGAGTAGGATAGGCAAATTCAGCGCCCTGTTCGGCGACAACTCGAGCAATAGTCATTAATACCCATTGCTGTATCTGTAAGAACTCCACCCTGCTCGTTTTTTTGATATGTACTCTGACCTGACAGATCAGAGCTGAGTCACCATAACGGATAAAGCAGGCATACTTTGGTTCGTTCTGATCAATATCCGGGTTCTCAGCTACCAGCTCCATAATCCGACTGAAAATCATGGGCAGCTTATCCAGATCGTCATAACGCAGTCCAAAATCTTCCACCATCCTGCGGTTACGCATTCTCGAAGGGTTTTCTACAACAATGCCTGTGAATAATGAGTTAGGTACATAACGAGGACGACGATCAAAGGTACGAATACGAGTCAGCCGCCAGCCGATGGATTCAACATGTCCTTCAATCGCGCGATCGGGAGAGCTGATCCAGTCCCCTTCACTAAAGGGGCGGTCAAGCACTAGCATCAGGCCACCAAAAAAATTAGCCAGCCACTCCCGCGCTGCCATACCAATCACAATACCGCCAATACCGCCAAATGCCAGCAGTGTAGAGAGGCTGTAACCGAGCATCTGGGCAATACTGATGATCGTGATAAGCAGCACCAGCATCTGCACTATTCGGGTCAGTACTGAACCGGAAATACGCTGGCTCCATCTGGCTCCCGAAGCTTGAATCAGATCGGGACCAGATTGCGTAATCCGCCAGATCATCCAGGCTGGCAATAAAATCAACAAAACCTCTTCTATCAACAACAAGCTGTCATGCCTGCCAGATTTCTCATGATCCAGCCAGAAATGTGCAAAATACAGCAGCGCCAGCAGCCAGGGAATAAATAGCAGTGGTTTTCTGATGGCGTTCATTATTAACGCTTGAACCGGTGTTTGTTGATGTTCTGCCTTTGTCACACAATACCGTTTGATGATTTTGCTGCCAGCCCATGCCAGCAAAATGACAACCAGCCATTGAAGTGCATCAGAGAAGTGAAAATCGGTGAATACCATTTGGCGACCCCTGTAGAGAACATCCTTTTCTCTCTACAGTGTAGCCATAGGTGAAGCCTGTGAAATGGTGAGGATATTTAATTTATAAACGTCATGTGTGACCTTTATCTTGTTGGTTGCCGATCCATGGCTTGTGGGTTCTGTACAGTCCCTGTACAGAATGACGGCTCGTAGAGGGTTTGTGCTCACTCTGCTATCATCCCGTACAGAGACTGTACGGGATCCATGGGCATGGATAGCCATATTGAAGTTAAACGTCACACACCGGGTTTTATAAGGCGATTTTTAATTCTTTGCCGGATCAATCTGGAACTGATAAAACAGATCAACCGCCTGCGCCAGTCCGCTGATAGCCTGCAAATAGAGTCGGGGCATCAGCTCATAGCGGATTTTGATTTCAGCAAGAGAATTAAACACACCGGCACCATAGGATAACCTCAGGCCCGGCCCAATATTGCCGCCGATGGTCACCTGGGTATCGTCACCGCTGCCTTGGGTATCCAAAGAAACATCCGATAATCCGATGGCTTCTCCCAATGTAGACACTACACCACCCAACTGATTGATGCCTAATCCCAGCAGAGTTGATTCCAGAGAGGAATTATCGCCGTTTTCTAATCCTCGACCGCGCAGAAGATAGGATAACTGTTCCTGTTGTGACATGGGTGGCACTGAATAAACTTCCCAGTCAGGCTCTGCGACGGTGCCGTCTACCTTAACACCGACTTTCGTGTCATCCACGATAGAAGACGGAGCTCTGATGGCATTCATCGCCAGATAAGGCGTGGCTACTGGGCCGGAGAAAATAATTGTACCTTCCTGAATAATCAGATCTTGCCCAAGATAGCGATACTGACCATTGACTAATGAGATGGAGCCATTGGCCTCCATTGATTTAAGGTTTTCCTGAACGAATTGCAGATTGCCGGTCAGACCGGTGGTTAGTCCATAGGCGTCCACCTTAATATTCTGACCAAGTATGACGTTGATATTGATATCAAAAGGTGGCTTTTGCTCATGAGCTTCGGGCGCATTATTGCTGATAATGATGGCATCTTCAGACACTTTTACCGCATTTTTTGGCAGATCTTTTATCGCAATATTCGCTTCAGGTATAACCAGTTGACCGGTCAGTGCCATGGATTCACCCAATTTTAACTCAAGATCAGGTGATACCTTTGCCCTGAGCATACCGGGATACTGAAAGCCAAGATTCTCCCCTTTAATGGAAATTTCCCCGGATGGCGGCATATTCTGCCAATTTAAATATCCGCCAACAGCCAATAAACCATCGCCCAGTAATAACTGACCATCAATCTCGCCATGATCACCCTGAACATGTAATCGGGTGGTCATATCGTTGATGGAGACTATATCCCTGACAGTAGAAACTTTCCCGTGAGTAAGGCTCACATCACCATAGAGTAGTGGCTTATCCAGCGTGCCAGCCAAACGTGCATAGGCTGATAGTTCACCATCCATAGCGCTGACTTCAGGAATAAAAGGTGCCAGAAAATCCAGTTTCATTTTTTCCAGAGACAGATGACCGGTGAGCGTTTTCTCTGCCATAACATCACCCACTGAAAGGTTTAGTCTGGCCGTTCCCAAGGATTGCGACTGAAAGGTAAACGCACTGATTAGCGCGTTATTATTAAACTCAGCATCAAGATCCAATATGCTGTAATCAAATGACACTTCGCCTGTGGATATCGTTCCTGAAGTGGTCTGAAGATGAAGTTTGGCAATGGGTTGTTTACCTTGCCATGCCAGTTGCCCTTCGGACGAGAGAGTGCTGTGCCAGTTAAAATCATCAGGGAAAAACAACGACAGTCGTTGACTGTCAAACTCACTAAGCTGAAAGTGTATAGAACCTTGTTGAGCCGAGAGTTCAGCTTCCTCAAAACACAGGCTGGTCTCTACTGATAACCAGCAGTGCTCTGAAAGATGCGTTGTACCGGATAAAAGTGCAGTGATTGATAAGGGCTTTTGCAGTGTCCATGTATCCAGCGGTGTGTTGAGAACAGAAGAGAGTAGCTGCCCCCGCCACTGTTGGTTTTTCCATGAGCCTTCGAGATTAACGGTGCCTGAAGCAGGTTTTCCTTCAGAACTGAGCGATAACTGATGTCTCTCTTCGCTGCCGCTGGCTTGCAAATCAAGATTGAAAAATTCCAGATCATTGGAGATCAGTTTTGATAATCTGACGGTTGTGTCGCCGGAAAATTGTGAGTCCCTGTGTAATTGCCCTACTGCTTTTAAATCGCTGAGAATAAACTGTTTGAATATCACCTCCGGGCTGCTTAACTCATAGACGACATTGGGGGTATTCATGTTGCCGGTTATTGTAAAATGGCCGCCTATAGCACCCTGTAAATCGGGATGAAGCTGCTCCAGTGAAGGGGCATCGAGCTTTGCTTGTAGATTCCACTGTTCAGCCAGCTGACCATTGGCGGTCAACGTGTTATCACCCATTGTGGCAGAAAGATGATTGACGACTAAATCAATGGGGAAATCAGCGTTATCAGCCTGCTTCGCTTCGATATTTCCGGCAATATTAACAGGGTATTCTTTTAATCGCCCTTTGATGATGAGCGTTGGGACACTGGCATTCCAAGTATCATTATCTAATGAAAATCTGGAATTAAGGCTTCCGTTAAGTTTGCCCGGTACATCGGGCAACCATAAGCCGGGGTTTAAATCGACCAGTGTCGTATTTCCTTCCCAGTGAATACCTTCCTGCCAGTCTAGTTTGCCGTTGAGCTCCAGATGCCCCGTCTTTTCTTTAAGCAACAACTGTTTAATATCCAGTTGTGTCGCATTACCTTCACCATTTAGCACAATCTGAGTGGCAGGTTGCCCAGGTACTTCAATATAAGCACCAAGGTCGATGTTATAAGCGTTAAGATCACCTTTTACCGTTAACTGCCCATACTGAGTAGTAATCTGTTTGGGTGCGGCGTTAAGAGGCCAGCTCAGATTCTGCCAGTTAAGCGTCATATAGAAAGGTAGATCCGGCGTAAGAGGTGCAATACGTCCCTGAAGGATTGCCGAAACAGGGCCTTTGCCTTCAAGATCAAACTGAAGCTGGGTAAGATCACCGGACGTTTTGAGAGCTAATTGTTCTCCAGCCAGCATTCCATCCAGTAATGGCTGGTGCAGTTTCGTCTCAATCAGTACGGTGAGCGGATAATGTCCGCTGAGGTTAATATTTCCCACCAGCGAAGTCGATGCCAGGCTATGGTCAATAGTCAGCTTCAAATCATGGATGTGTGTCTCTTGCCAGTTAAACGACAGTGTTGATCGATTAATCGATTCGCTGATGGAACCTTTCTGAAAGGTTCCATCGGTCAGAACCAGCTCACCCAGCTTTATAGGCAACGGAGCTTCAATAGCGGGTAATTGAACAGGAGTCGATACCTGTTTGTTTGCAGTCGTTTCTGTTGCTGCCGACTCAGGTATATTGATCTGTAACTGATCCAGCTTTGTGCTATTAATGGCCAACCGGTTATTAATAAGTTGTGCATCGGTTGATAATGAACCTAACAGAACCTGTGCAGCAGAGGATTGAAATTCAAACGTCTGAATATTGATGGCTTCAATAACAATATCCAAAGGGATGTTCAGAGGTGGAGATTCAGGCTTAGATGCTTCTGAGGTATCTTGCTCTTTGAGTTGTAAATAACCCTGCTGGAGATCAATCAGAGCAACCGGCAGTTTTTTATCCAACAGTTTCGATAGCTGCCAGTCAAGTTGCAGATGGTTTACCCGGAAATCTACAGCTTTATCTCGCCAGCTCAGATTTTTAAAAGTCCAGCCAGATAATAATTGCCCTGCGGTCATTTCACCATCCAATGCAGCAATGGATTGTGTCATCTGATGCCAGATCAAGGCATTGCCGGTATGGGTCAATAACAGGCTTGATAACGTCAGCAGAGTAATCCCAAGAACTGCTGCCAGAGTATAAAGTACTTTCTTCATAGGTCTGGCCCCATGCTGAAGTGAATACGCCAGGGCGTGTCAGGTTTGCTAAGTGCCCACGCCAGATCAAGCTTTACGGGACCCAAAGGGGTGACCCAGCGAATGCCAAATCCAGAACCGACTTTCCATGCCTCTTTATAGTTGTTGGTAGCAATACCGGTGTCGGTAAAAAGAGCCGCTCGCCAGTTTTTAATAAACTGGTAATTATATTCAATGCCGACAGCACTCATATACCGGGCACCAATGAGTTTTCCATTGCTGTCTTTTGGAGAGATAGATTGGTAGCTGTATCCACGAACGGACTGATCGCCACCGGTAAAGAAGCGAATTGAAGGAGGGATTTTGTTAACGTCGTCTACTTCAATAAAGCCCTGCTCAACTCTGAATAGGAAACGGTTTTTTTCAGCGACAGTGGTCAGCCATTTTGCGCTACCCCAGAGTTTGGCAAAATGGGTGTCTGATCCCCAGAGGGTGTGCGACAACTCCAGTTTCGTGTTGTAGAGATGACCTGATTCGGGATCGAGCTTGCTTCGACCACGAACGCGACGCTGGTTAAAAGCAATCCCCGGAATCAGTAACTGACTGAGGCCAGACTGACTGGCCTGTACAAAATCTTCATAAGTCAGTCGGAAAAACAGGTTTCTATCCCAGCTGTGTGGATTTTTTGCCCAGCGATTAATAGATGCTGATATTAGCTGACTATTGGTATCGTCCAGATCAGTCCGCTTATAGCCACCTTCAAGGCTGTAGTAATCATGCAGAGGATTGCCTGCTGGTATTTTATAACTGCCAGAGATTTCCTGGTTGATTTGGGAAAATTTCATCTGGCTGGATACGCTGTGACCTTTTTCATTCAGCCAGGGTTTATTCAGAGTTAGTGAGACTCTGGCACCCTCATTGGTGGAGAAACCAATGCCGGTTTCGACAGCAAGGGCTGCGTTGGGGACTACATTAATACCAATCGGTATTCGGCCACTCACGGCTTTATCCCGCAACGGGCGAACGTCTATCTGGCTAAAATAGCCGGTTGCAGAGATATCCCTGTAAAGCTGGCTGAGTTTGATGGCTTGGTACTTTTCTCCAGGCTTGAAGTTAACCAATGTATTCAAAAGCTCACGGGTTGCGGGCGACATGTCACCATACTCAATATCACCAAAGTGATAACGGATGCCGGAATCCAGAATCAGATGAATGTCTGCTACATGCTGTTCCGGATAGATTTCGATGACGTGTTTTGTTAACTGAGCATCAAAATACCCCCTGGATTGAGCCAGGTCATTGATGCGGGATTTTACCGACTCATAAGTGCCTTGGTTCAGAATATCCCCTGATTTGAAAGGCAGGTCATCCTGTAATCGCTGAAAGGCAATGTCCATAGTCGCTTCTGATGTGAAAGCAATATCCAGCGTTTTGATAATGACGGGCTTGCCGGGGCTAACGACAATATTGAGCCGGCGTTTGTTTTTTTCATCCGGCGCAATCTCGATGGTTGATGAATAATACCCGAGTGCTTTCAACGCATTCTGCACTGCCTTGTGAATCTCTGGTTTCATGCCTTTCAGTTGCTCAGGCTCTATTGATGGTAGAGATTGCAGATGGTTTTCTGCATTGGTTTTGAGATCACTGTCCAAACCTGACAGGTGTAAACGAAACGGCTCTGCTCTTGCTGAAAGGGCAGTCAATAAAAGAAAACAGCATAACCACCGAAAATTTAAAACCACAGTACAGCCTTTTAAGTGCAGCTTTTTAGGGAGGATCTGAGTAAGTCCGGGCAAGATTACCGGAAAACTAACGCATAAGCTTGCGGTAATCGCCTTCCAGAGTAAATGTCTGGCGCTGCTGATGCTCGGGAAATACTGGGGCAGAGCCCTTGCAACCAGTGCCGCAAAACTCTAGAATCCACGCTCTTTGTATGCTGGATAGGCTCATGCCTGTGGTATCTGGCATATTAAAGAGTATTCTCCGGAATACCGTTACAGGCGAGCAGAACAAAAGTCCTGTCTCGTGACCTCCTTGCCTTACCGTGAATACGGAAGGCTATTTAACCCGTAAGGAGCAAATAATGCGTCATTACGAGATCGTTTTCCTGGTTCATCCGGATCAGAGTGAACAAGTACCAGCCATGGTAGAGCGTTACACTCGCACTATCACTGAAAATGGCGGCAAGGTACACCGTCTGGAAGATTGGGGTCGTCGCCAACTGGCTTACCCAATCAACAAGATCCACAAAGCCCACTATGTTCTGATGAACGTAGAGTGCGGTAACGAATCCCTGGACGAGCTGACCGAGAACTTCCGTTACAACGATGCGGTAATTCGTAACATGGTTATCCGTCGTGATGAAGCGATCACTGAAGCTTCCATCATGCTGCAGGCTGACGAAAAGCGCGAACGTCGTGAAGACCGTCGTCCTTCTGAAGAAGCTCCAAAGGCTGAAGCTCCAGCTGAAGAAGTTGCTGAAGAGTCTGCCGAGTAACGATCCTGAGTTATCAGGTTCATACCATTTAGCTTGAATTCAAGGAGACGTTGCCATGGCACGTTTTTTCCGTCGCAGAAAGTTCTGCCGTTTCACCGCTGAAGGCGTTAAAGAGATCGATTACAAAGATCTGAACACCCTGAAAGCTTATGTATCCGAAACTGGCAAGATTGTACCTAGCCGTATTACCGGTACTAAAGCTCGTTACCAGCGTCAACTGGCAACAGCTATCAAGCGCGCTCGCTACGTAGCTCTGCTGCCGTACACCGATCGCCACTGATAAATAAATCGTAGGGTATAACCAATGCGAAGACTGGCGGAACTGGTAATGAAAGGCCCAAAGCAGGCAACTGCTCTGGCTGTATTGTTTGCCGGTATTCCCATGCTGCTCTGGTTAAGTGCTGCAATCATATCACTGGTGATTTTGCGCCGGGGTGTGAGTCATGGCGTGAAAATACTCGCCTGGGCACTGTTACCAGCCATCGCTTGGGCCGCCATGGGACAGTTCGCAACATTAACTGGCCTGCTTGCCATTACGGCACTGGCTTGCGTGTTACGCCAGACGGTTTCCTGGCCTAAGACACTCCTGGCGCTGCTGCCAGCAGGAGCAATCATTGCTTTTGTTTTGGTGCAGTTGGCTCCGCAACAAATCGCTATGCTATCTGAGTTGGTAATGACATTTGTCAATAACTACTTAAGCATCAGCGGTCAAGAGACGGGCGACATAGGAAGCTGGAAACCTTTAGTGGAGTCTGCGGTCATAGGCATAACCGCCTGGTTCAACCTGGTGAGTTGTATTGCTGGTCTGGTACTGGCCAGATCATGGCAGGCAGCGTTGTTTAATCCCGGTGGATTTCGTGAAGAGTTTCACACTATCCGCTTACCGGCAACAACGGCTCTGCCTTTGCTATTACTGATCGTTGGTGGAGTATCACTGTCACCACTCATGATGGTGATCATTCCGGTAGCCAGTTTGCCACTGTTGATATCAGGTTTTTCCCTGATGCATGGTCTGGCAGGTATACGGCAACTGGGGCGTAGCTGGCTGGTGGTATTTTATATGCTGCTGTTCGTTGTCACGCAACTGGTGTACCCGATTATTATTTTAACTGCATGCCTGGATAGCCTGTTTGATTTTCGTGGTCGTCTGACCGCCAAACTGCATCAGGGATGACAGGTACTAGGTAAATAGAGGCTAGCGAATAATGGACGTTATCCTGCTCGAGAAAGTTGCCAATCTGGGCAACCTGGGCGATAAAGTAGTCGTTAAATCCGGCTACGGTCGTAACTTTCTGATTCCTTTTGGCAAGGCTGTTCCTGCCAACAAGGCAAACACTGAAGCTTTTGAAGCTCGCCGCGCCGAGCTGGAAAAAGCAGCAGCAGAAAAGCTGGGCACTGCTAACAAGCGTGCTGAAGAAATGGCTGAAATCGAACTGACCCTGACTGCCAAATCTGGCGACGAAGGCAAGCTGTTCGGTTCCATCGGTCCTCGTGATCTGGCTGAAGCCATCACTTCTGCCGGCGTAAAAGTAGAGAAGAGTGAAATTCGTCTGGCTGACGGCCCAATCCGTGCCGTTGGTGAATACGACGTTGCTGTTCAACTGCACACTGACGTTGCAGCTACTATCAAGGTATTCATCGAAGCTGAGTAATCTTCAGTTTTGAACGCCTTTGAAAACCCGAAGCTCATTACTGAGCTTCGGTTTTTTTTATATTTGGAGGACATTATTGATATGCGTTCACACTATGCGACAGTCTTTTCAAGACAAGCATAAGCCGTATGTTCCGCCCGAAAGAATCCCAGAATTTTCTTTTTCTTCCTCTGCAACGATTTAAGTCCAGAACTCACCGCGCGGAGAAATGCCTTTTTGGTTTTCAATGCCATACGGCCAATATGCCCTGATTTCAGAACACTCCAGACAAGTTCAACAGGGTTCAGTTCCGGTGAGTAGGGTGGCAGTAGCTGTATGTCAAGAAGCCGCTCTTCTTTCTTGAGATATTTCATGACTTTCTTGGCGCTGTGTGCAGAATGACCATCGGTTACGATCATTACAGGACGATCATGAGATGCGACTATTTGCTTCAGAAATTTTATGAAAACATCCGCATTAAAGCGGCCGGTAATTGTCATGTAGCGCATGTGTCCTTCACCACTGACAGCGGCGATCATGTTGATGCCAAAGCGCGCGCCAGTTTTGGTGACAGTTGGCGTATAACCTTTTTTGCTCCAAGTTGTACCGGAGTGATAGTCAGAACGTATGCTCGCTTCATCAATGAAATAGATAATAGCCCCTTCCTCTTCCGCCTGTTTACGAAGAGCTGGATAACGTGTATCCAAATAATCCTGTACTTTTTTTTTCGCTCTGCTGCCAGGCTTTTCGCACTGGCCGCTGAGGCGTTAGACCCATTTTTCTGAGCATCTTACTGACAGCGGCAGGATGCATGGTGATGTTGAACTCTGTTTTGATCACCGCTGCGATGATGTCCCGAGACCACAGTGCTTTATAAAAACCGTAAAACGTTGGGTCTTTGGTGAGAATGATCTTTGAGAGTGTCTCTCGTTGCTCAGGCGAGAGTTTGGCGTTTTTACTGTGTGCGATGGGGCGTGTTTTTAACGCCTCCATGCCACCTTTTTTGTAACGATCAATCCAGCGGTAGATACAGGATCTATCTGTGCTGTATTCGACAGAAAGTGCTTGGACAGAAGCACCGTCTAACCATTTTTGAATAGCCTCGAACCGGATACTTTCTCGTACTTCGTGGGATACTTTGCGACCGTCAACTCTGCTCATGGATACCTCTACATCGGAGGTAACATGATACATATTAAGATGTCGTGTAGTATTGGCTCATATCAATAAAGCTTGTCAATGAATATGAACAAGCTATCTTAACTATTCGTACAATTTTTTTTAATAAAATTACGACAATAAAATAGGTGGTAATGTGCAGAAAAAGAGGCAGTGCTTTAAGTCGACATTATGCTTTGTAACAAATTTTTTCTTGGTTCTTCTAATAAATAAATCTATTGGCCAGGTGTACGCTCTGGAGAAAGAATATGAACTCAATGATGAGTTATTAGCTACGCATTTAAATGATTTTGCACAGGCTTATGCCGATTTTTCCAATGCTCTTAAAACGCTTGGTGATTCACCAAACTCTGACCAAATTATACGTTTAATTAATATTTATCAAGGAAGGTTTAGCCGGTTGTCGAATATAGAGGCAAGATTGCTTACAGGTATTCTTGAGTTAGCATCAGGTGCTGATAGCAGTAGATATCTTGACTCTGCCTGCGAACAACGGCACCTTCATGCATTGATGCTTAGAGGTCTGTATTCTTTAAGGCAGTTCAATGCTAATGGTTCAGATGATTACTTGATACGATCTATCGAAGACTTGAGTGCAGTATCTGAAATATATCATTATTACCAGTTAATTTCTCATCACATCAGGGCAGGAAATATACCTGCATTGCCAAATATGACTCATTTCAGGGCTTTTTTTAATAGTAGGAGCCCAGGGTTATCGAGTGAAGATAGTCAGCTCAGGAATGATCAATTACTACGAGAAGATAACGATCGGTTTTATAGAGGCTATTATCGCCTTCCATATATTAGGCACTTATATTCTGCAGATAATTCAAAGGAGCTTGATGAGAGTCTGCAGCGTTTTTTTTTAATACCATACTTATTTTCTGCAATTCTTGAATCAGATATAGTAAGAGATGACTTTTATCATGACTTAAGAGTATTAATTAGAAGGTTGATACCAGAAACCATTTTAAAATTCCATGAGTCAGTGAATCCGACAGAAAGATTGAGTCATTATCGTATAATTTCTTCTGCATTTCAGCTATTACGGGAAGCAATAGTTGAAGCCGACAGAAGGCGATCAGGCATATCCTTTGACGATCGTATGCTATGTGCACTGGCTACTTTTACAGAGCAACAATTTAGATATACAGAGGCTTTCGAGCGGTATGAGGTGCGACGAGGACAACCTTTATTAGTCTCCTAAAAGGTTAAAACCACCGGCTTTAGCCGGTCAGCTTTAGCTATGATATCTTTTGCCCCAGACTCGAAGTAGGAGTGGTGCAATGGACTATAGATACGGCAGTCATACAGTCTTCAAGATTCAGTACCATTTTGTTTTTGTCACGAAATATAGGTATCAAGTTTTGAAAGGGGATGTTGGTATCAGGGCGAGAGAACTAATACGAGAGACGTGCCAGGCCTTTGAAATTGATATCTTGAAAGGTGTAGTGAGTAAAGACCATGTCCACCTACTTTTGTCAGCGCCACCCAGCATATCGGCGAGTGACATAATGAGGAGAATCAAAGGTAGGAGTTCAGCCAAGCTATTTGAAAGTTTTCCCGATCTTAGAAAGAGGTATTGGGGGCGTCATTTCTGGGCAAGAGGCTTCTTCTGCGTAACTTCAGGGGAGGTGACAGAATCAATGATCAAAGAATACTTAGAGCACCATTTCGAGCCAAAAGTAGAGGACAATTTCAGGACTGAGGGCTAAATCAACGCGTCTTTGACGCGTCCGCTGGACTTTCAGTCCGTCATACTAACCCACCCAGGGCTTACGCATGAGAATAATCATTCTCATTTAGAGTGCTCGTATCCGTACCAAAAGACTGTAGAATGGCCATATTTTACGCCCGATGACTGTTGTTCCAGCCCCGTTAATCATGTTTCTCAGCGAATTATCTGATCCACGCAAGCGTGCCTCCTCTTGTGACCACAATTTTACCGATATTCTTGTGATTGCCATCTGTGCCATTATCAGTGGAGCCGATACATGGGAAGAGATGCAGGAATTCGGTGAAGAAAAAGAAGACTGGTTTCGTTCATTTCTTGAACTCCCTTTTGGTATTCCATCACACGACACCTTCTATCGTGTTTTTTGTCTGCTAGACCCTGATAAATTTCAGGAATGCTTCACTCGCTGGGTGCAGTCTGCTTACCCTGAAGCCCTTGATATACCTGACAGTGATGCTGAAATTATTCCTATCGACGGCAAAGCTATTAAAGGCTCCAGAGGGAAAGGCAAGGGGCAAAAAAGCGGTTCACATTGTCAGTGCCTGGAGTACTAAACTGAGCCTTGTTCTCGGGCAGAAGAAAGTTGATAAGAAGTCTAATGAGATAACAGCCATACCTGAGCTTCTTGAAGCCATTGACCTGAAAGGCTCTGTGATCACAGCTGATGCAATCAGCTGCCAAAAGAGCATTGCTGAAACTTGCGTGAGCCAGGAAGCGGATTACCTTCTTGCAGTCAAAGGCAATCAGAAAACACTACATCATGATATTCAGGTGGCAGCTGAAGAGCATTGGCGCAGCCATCCAAAGGAAGCTATCTCTGCTACCTTTTTTGAACATGAAAATGAAGGGCATGGTCGACAGGAGTACCGCTGTTGCTGGGTTTTTGATGAACTGACAGCTCTCTCAACATCAGAAGAGTGGGCAGGTATCAAACAGTTCGGTGTTGTTCAGTCAGACCGAACCATTGATGGTAAAGCTACGACAGCCCTGCGCTTCTACATTTCCAGTAAAGCTTTTACAGCCAGAGAGATGCTTAACGCAACGCGCCAGCATTGGGAAGTTGAAAATAACCTGCATTGGATGTTGGATATTGCCTTTAATGAAGACGCGTGCCAGACCAAAGAAGAACATGCTGCTGAAAATCTATCTACATTACGGCGCATTGCCCTGAATATTCTGAAGGCTGACATCACCAGCAAGAAAAGCATCAAGACTAAGCGTAAAAAAGCTGGATGGAGCAGCAAATATCTTGCTCAGCTACTGAAGTCATTCATTGTTGAAACCTAAATGAGAATGATTATCTTCATGCGTAAGCCCTGCTAACCCACCGGCTTTAGCCGGTGGTTGTTGAGTTCCTTTCCAACGGCATCTATCCAGGTTGAGAGTAGGCTTTAGTGTTCAAAATGCTGCCATTCGAATTTTCCCAAGAGCTCAAACAGAACTAACAGCAATACTAAGTGTTCAGCCTTATGCAGGAGAAATCACCAACCCTGTTGTTCTTGCTCACATTGAAAATAATGCATGGTTTAATCGGATGCTTTCAGAAAATAATGTTGAACCTTCAGTACCTTCGGATGTTGAGATAATTAGGGTTCCACAGGGTTTTGATTGGCGAGAAGTGTTCATTAGAACAGACCTTGTCACCAGACAGCATAGGTATATGAATTTATACAATACGACAACACTTATCGAGACCCCACAAACCCTACGAATTCCGGATCCTGTTGTTCGTTTCCCTTCTTTACAAGCACTTTTTGGTTTCATTTTAGCCTTCAAAAGCACTTTTTGGTTTCATTTTAGCCTTCAAATTTAGTTGAAAAATACCACTCCATATATGAGAGAACTTGGGGTATTCTTGGTGTATTCCTTTGTTTAGCTCCAGATCCTCTAATGCTTGATGCCACCATGCCAAGGGAGCAGCAGCTCCCGCTTGATGAAGCCACTGTTGCGGTTAAAACCCCACCTCACTCGATAGAAGCTGAGCAATCTGTGCTGGGTGGTTTGCTGCTTGATAATCAGGCCTGGGATCGTGTGGTGGATATCTTGATGGCTGAGGATTTTTATAATCCTGGTCATAAACTGATCTTTACCGCGATCAGTGAACTGAGTAATGATGCTAAACCCTTTGACCCGCTGACTCTGGCAGAGGTGCTGGAAAACCGGAACGAACTGGAAGAAGCGGGAGGTTTGGTTTATCTGGCAGAGCTGGCCAGCAACATGCCCAGCGTGGCTAACATTACGGCCTATGCTGAAATCATTAATGAGCGCTCGGTCTATCGCAAGTTGATTTCTGCGGGTCAGAAAATGGCGGATGCTGCCTATAATCCTGACGGCCGTAAAAGTGCCGACCTTGTAGAAGAAGCTGAACGACTGGTGTTCAATATTGCCGAAGAACGGGCGAAAACCGGTGGTCCTCAGGGTGTTCGGGATATTATTCATAATACCGTCAAGAAAATTGAAGAGATGTTTGATGCTGGTAATGCTATTACCGGTACCACAACGGGCTTTACTGATCTCGATCAGATGACATCGGGCATGCAGCCTTCAGATATGATTATTGTCGCTGCACGTCCATCCATGGGTAAAACCACCTTTGCCATGAACCTGGTAGAAAATGCCTTGCTAGAGAGCGATAAAGGGGTCGTGGTCTTCAGCCTGGAAATGCCGTCCGAACAGTTGATGATGCGTATGCTCTCTTCTCTTGGGCGAATAAACCAGTCAAAAGTAAGAAGCGGTCAGCTCGAAGAAGAAGACTGGCCCAAATTGCTCTCAGCAGTGGAGCGCATTAAGGATAAAAAACTCTTTATTGATGATACGGCGGGCATCAGTCCGGCTGAAATGCGTTCCCGGATTCGTCGTATTGTTCGTGAAAACGGTGATCTTGGCATGATCATGATCGACTATCTGCAGCTTATGCAGATTCCCGGTTTCAGTGAAGGTCGCACAAACGAAATTTCTGAGATTTCCCGGTCGTTAAAAGCCATTGCCAAAGAGTTTGATGTGCCGGTCATTGCGCTGTCGCAGTTGAATCGCTCCCTTGAGCAGCGTCCTAACAAACGCCCTGTTAACTCTGATCTACGTGAATCCGGTGCGATTGAGCAGGATGCTGATGTGATCATGTTTATTTATCGAGATGAAGTGTATAACCCGGACACGGAATACAAAGGCATCGGCGAAATTATCATTGGCAAGCAACGGAATGGCCCCATCGGTTCTTGTCGCTTGGCATTTGTGGGGCAATACACGCGTTTTGAAAATCTGGCACCAGATGCCTATGGTCGTTTTGATGATGAAGAGTAGTATGATTTCATACGGTGGAGGCTTCAGAGTTTCTTAGCCTCAACTGGATAAAATTCTAGTTCGGATGTAATTGACCTGCACAATGAGTAGCAGGCCTCATCCTCTGAGTCAGAATGCGTTGAGGTGCTGTTTGTTTGGGAGCTTTGATTAAGAATTATCGGCTGCTGTACATAAACCTGTTCTTCCTCGCTAGCACTGGTAGTGTCACTTAAACCTGTATCAATGTTCCGCCAGAGACGGAACCAGTCACCCCGATCTTCGCCCTGTAAAAAGCCAATAATATAAAGATCGGGATTTTCAAGAAGCGATGCTCTTTCGTTTCTCAGCTGGTCTAGAGTGAGGAACTCTCTGCGCCCATAGTGAGTATAGAAAGCAATGGCCCCATGTAAGCCAAGATCATCGTGCATAAACTCATTATTCGACAGAATCAGTAAAATGGGACGATTCATTGCATTTGCAATATGTATAAATAATGCTTCACCTCCCCAGCTAAAGGAGTCTTCTTCAGCCAGCAAAGGAGAGTTTGCCAAAATTTGATGAAAATCATCATCATGGGAAAGCACTTCACCTGAAGGGGGCAGGATCGGAAGGAAAGAAACAAGTTGACTGAAATCCGGGGAGGGAAGGGCTGTTAATATGTTATAAATGAGCGTTTGCACACGAGAGGACTGGTGGTGGTTGTACGAATTCGATTCAGCAAGAGTATGAAACAGGTTATTCCCCCCTTCCGGCAAACTGATACTCATACCCAAAACACTAAAACGGTTAATTGGGTCTGGGTCTGTATGACTGCTATGGCGAATGTGCTGTCCTATACGGTATAACTGACCAGTAATGGCATTATAGGCAGGGGTATGAGAGCCAAGTAGTATCAGCGCATTTAAAAAATTATTCCGAATTTGTTCCGGAGTCTGTGGCTCGTTGAGATCTATGCCCCTATCTGATGAAGGGTTAGAAAGCAGAAGCTCAGTATATAGCCCTGGATCAAGCGGTTGCGTATCCGTTGGTACAGGAACGGCTACAAGTCTCAAAGGTTGTTCTTGCTCGGTGGGAGATGTTCGATCCATTTCTATCGAGGTTCTGATTGAGTGTAGAGTTTCTCTGAAATTGGACAATAACTCTATAACCGAAGCTGCATTGGTTGAGTCATTATTAAGAGATACACTCCCGGAAAAGCCAGCCACGCTAAAACTATCTTTATGAATCGTCTCGATAAGGCTGATATCTGCAATGATACCTCTTAGAAGGTTATATAAGTCCAGTTCCTTAGAAGAGGGAATCTCAAAAACTGTGGAGATCCACTTTTTTATTTCTTCACACTGCTGCATCAAAAGGTTCAGGCTTTTTTGATAGAAATCACCGTTGTCGTGTTGTAAGCAATATAAAGCAGATTCCAGCGCTTTCTTAAAATGAATCAGTAGCTTTTCTCGGGCTACAAGATACAGTACTTGATTCTGTTCATAAGTCTGGGTGTAGGCATTATCCTGAATAAATTCAATCCAGCTTTTCTCAATAGTTTCCACAACAAGCTTTATTGTGACATTAATATCATTTTTATTTATTTCTCGGGAGAATTTGAAATGATCATAAATGTTCATGAAATAAAGCTCTGGATTTATAACTATATAAGCGAAGTATTCCTCGAAATTATTTTTAAGTTTTTTGAATTCATTTTCTGGGTCAGAAAGTTCTTCAAAATCGTTTAAATATCTATTGATGTGATTAATTTTTTGAAGCATGATTCTTGTTTTTACGTTTTTAATAACCTCCCAAAAATGAATCTGAGACTTAAAGGTGTGGCTGTTCTTGTAAGAATCTACAATACTGTATTCATTGTTTTTAGAGGAGTGAATGCATGTGGAATGGATATCAGATAAATTATCTTTTGAATGACCAGGAGTTATTGACAGTGTTTCTTGTTCTATTATTTTTGAGCTTTTTTGCTTACTATTTTTCGTAATATCATTTTTTTTCAGAGGGAACCAGCGGCTTTTTTTGATAATGTGATCTTTGCGGAATCCAATCAAAAGTGTATTGGAACTATCTGGTGAGTTTAGATAATAGTCAAGTTGATCTATTGTGAACTCCACTTCTCTTCCTTCTTCTAAAAAGAGATAGGCAACAGGGGAGTCTTCTGAGAGCCCAAAGTAGTGGATGACTATTGTAAGGATAGGGGTTTTCAAGAATTTACTGATCATGCTAAGCAGAGCTCTCCCTCCCCACTCTTGCCCTGGAACTAAAGATAAACCTTTGCTCATGCCTTGAGTTAAAATGCTTTTTGCAGCGTCTGGGTAATGTTCATCTTTATTGATATTTTGAGCTATTTTGGCATAGGGCTTTAGTTTACTATTCTGTTCATTGCTGAATAATATTTTTTTAATAAAATCTGTGGTTGTAGAAAATAGAGGTTCTTTATCATTGTTCTTCAATAAGTTGAAAATGACAGAAAATAGTCCTGGGTATTTTAATTCTGATGCAATAAGGCCTAGCTCTGGAAGAATTTGATTTGGATCTGTCGGTATTTCTGATATGTCAGCAGTGTTTGCTGCAAGAAATATCTGTCCTGAAAAAGCACTTTCCAAGCTTTCATTGCTACCAATTTTAATGCTGTTTTTTAAAGTTTGAGTTAATCTTCTGGATTTTTGGAGGAGTTTTTCTAAGCTTCTTTTGAGTCTTTCATCCAGGAAATTAATGAATTTCTTTAGTTCAGTGTCCAGGTTTTTGTTGTTGTGTGCAGCCATTTTTTGCGCTTTGCTAAATATCTTTTTAGTACAGTGTTGTAAGCTTTTTGATAATGCTGTTATATCGTTAATAAATGTGCTGTTTTGAACAGTAATCGATTGCTGTAAATTTTTATCCAATATGTCTGTAAAATAAGATCTTATGAATTTTTCTAGTAAATAGTATATGAATAGAGTGTGTTTTAAAGCCTCCTCTTGTTGGCTTATTGAAAGTTGATTTGTGTCTTCTGATATAAGCTCTGTTAATAGGCTGTTAAAGTTTTCTATTTTTTTTCCAATGGTTTTAAGAATGAGGGTGTAGGTGGTGTGCTCATCTTTTGTTAGTGCATAAGATAGAGCTTTAAAGAGCTTTAATAGATCGTCGATGTTTTTTAAAGTATATGTGGGGGAGTACATTATTTCAGAAAGGTATTCTAAAAAGTCTGGATCAATTTCAACTCGGATTCTTGTAAAATAGTAAATCAGGTCTAAATACCAAATGTAGTCAAGTTTCCAATCATAGATTGATGGCAGTATATTTAAATGATGTGGTTTCTTGAATAAAGCGCTGTGCTTTTGATGTAGTTGATTGTGGAAGGTGTAGTATGCTTTGTATATAGATATCGCTCCGGCCAAAGATTTTTGTATTTCTTCCTCTTTTGAAGATTGTTTTTTAGTCTCAAGATCTATACAGTTTTGAATGGTTCGGTGAATTCGTGATTCTAAAAAGGATGATAGTTTTTCCACTGTTGCCAAATAGTTGTTTTCTAGTGTGGGGTCGTTTATATTATCAATAACCAAAATGCTGTTGATGATCTCATTAAGAGATACATCAAAGTTTACTTTTTTTGATGTTAGTGATTTTTTTTTGAAAATATCTATTTCATGAGAGATATTATTCAGTTTTTCTATGTCGCTGCTTGATTCGTTGGTTGTTGTTGATCTCTCTTGAGTTAACAGCTTTAACGCTTCCTCTAATAATTGATCTTCTTCATTTTTCTTTTCGGTTGCTTTTTTTCTTCGCTCTTTTCTTTTTTGACTTCTGATTTTATGTTTGTCGTTTACTTCAATTTTTCTTTTTCCTACGTCGCTAGTGTTGATGTCATGCTCCAATTCATGGGGCAGGTTGGTTAATTTGTCATTTTTTTCTCTTATTTCTTTTTGTAAGGCTGCCAACTGATGGTCTTTATCCAGTAATATTTGCTCAAATTCTTTTTTTTCATATTTTATCAGTCTTAATGTTCGTTCTTTTTCAGCTTCTTGTTGTTTACTCTTTGCTTCACTTTCAGCCACTAGTTCTTGTAAATGTCTGTTTTTTCTTTCTAACTTTTTTAGTCTTTCTTCAAGCTGGTGGTTATTCCTTATAACTGATTCTTTCTCTGACTTATGATGGCTTGCAGCTGATTCTAGCTGATTCTTGAGGTCTTTATTTTGTGTTGTTATCTGCTGAATGGTGTGCTGGCTTTCATTATTTTTCTGAATAGTCTCTGATAATTGTTCCCTATGTTGTTCCAAGATATTGGTTAGTGTTCGTTTTTCAACTTTCAGTTTTTTAACACAATCTTCTAAGCTATTACACTTTTCATGGAGTGCTTGTTCTTGCTTCTCTGCTTCAGCGATCTTTGCTTCCAGAAAGTCTTTATTGGAAGTGATTGTTTTCAGTGAGTGGTGAAGCCTTTGATTCTCAGCGTTTAACTCATCACTTTTTTCACTGAGACGACTCTCATTAAGACGACTCTTGAGTTGAGTGGTATCAGCTTTTAGCTGATCTATCTGGTTTTGCATTGCTATAAACTGCTCATAACTTGGGAGTGGGGCAGAAGGTATTGGGTTGTGATGAGGGGGTGGTGCATTAGGTGAGGTGCTGGCGATTTCTGGGGCTGCCATTACGAATTGAGGCATATTATAAGGCAGAAGAGTTAAAGGAGGTGGGAAAGGAGGGGTTATTGGTTGTAATTGTGGCACTGCTTCTACAGGTTGTTCTTGCATTCGGGTTAAGTGATAGAGCTGAAAATCCGAACCTGTCACCATGACCGAATACAGATCATAACCATGCTCATTTCCTATAGGCAAAAAAACATAGTTGTTCTGAATTTCTACGAAATAAGCCAACCCTCCTATTTGGAGAGCAGGGTTGCCGCGATAATCTATAAGAAGGCCATTCTGAGGATGCGTTAACTGATAAATAGCTGGATCATTGTTGAACTGAAAACCTGCTTCCAAAAGTTGCTGTTTAGTATAAACACCATAAATAGCATATAAATTTGCAGACAATAAACACAGTACAAATAAGATACTATATTGCCAGGATGATCGCTCAAATGATCGCCAAAATGTCATTATTCTCATTGCCGGTCGTAGCTGTTTTTTTGAGAGTTACAATATAGACCAGTTTTCGTAGTAGAATTTTAATTCTCTGAATACTGCATGGCACTATGGATAAAATTGATCGTAAAATCCTTCAGGAATTGCAACTGGATACCACGCTATCACTCGCTGACCTGGCTGAGCGAGTGAGCCTGTCACCAACACCTTGCTGGAAAAGAATTAAACGACTGGAAAAGGAAGGGGTAATCACACGCCGTGTGGCGTTGGTTAACCCTGAAAAAGTCGGGCTTGGCGTTTCTGTCTTTGTGCATATCAAAACGCAGCATCATAACAGTGAGTGGCTGGAGTCGTTTGCCGAAAAAGTCATTCATTACCCTGAAGTGGCAGAGTGTTACCGGATGAGTGGTGAGTATGATTATTTGCTCAGGGTGGTTGTTAAGGATATTCAGTCTTTTGACCTGTTTTACAAGACACTGGTCAACAGTATTGATGGGTTGACGGATGTGACATCATCGTTTGCCATGGAACAGATGAAATATACGACAGCATTACCATTATAATAAGTTCTGTCATGCTTGAATTGGTCTGATAAAAAGGCATACATTGCCTGCCATGAAATCAACAAGTCAATCTCTTAAAAAGACATTCAGTAGCAAGGCCAGAGAGCTGGCTTCTGCCACTGTCGATTCATTGTTGTCTGGCGTTGACCGGTTGCTGGACAGACGGGTCTGCCTTGGTATCACTGGTTTTAGTGGTAGTGGTAAAACGACAATGATAACCAGCCTGATTCATCAACTCAGACATTATCCCGATGCAGCGCTGACCGCTTTTCCACTGGCGTTACAGAATCGGTTGCTCGGTATTGAAGTGAAGGCTCTTGGGCAGCTTCCGATGTTTCCCTATGAGGCAGGTGCTGAAGCGCTGTCATCGAGCCGCTGGCCTGATGCGACACGCCAGGAATCCGGTTGCCTGGTTGAAATAAAATACAAAACCCGTAAGTCGATTATTCCGGGTAAAACAAACGCCATTGGTCGTCTTTTTCTGGAGATTCATGATTATCCCGGTGAATGGTTGCTCGATCTGCCAATGCTGGATATGAGTTATTCTGATTGGTGCCTTCAGTTTCAGCATCATCTAATGACGTCAGAAGTGCCTGGTGCTCAGGTTTTTTTTGAAAAACTATCCGGGCTGGATCCGCTACAGCCGATATCTGATTTTGCTCTTAATGCGCTCTGGCAGCAGTTGCTGGATTATCTTCACCGTTGTCAGGAATACGGGCTGACAACCATCCAGCCCGGGCGGCTATTGCACTTAAAGCCAGATAGTCCGGAAAGTATTACCCCTTTTATTCCGTTACTGGATTGTGGTCGACTTTCGCAGGAGCAGAAACAAGAGCCAAAAAAAGAACCAAAAAAAGAGATGGCGGAAGATGCTTTATTCAGGGTTTGTGAAAAGCATTATCAGCATTATCTACAACACAGGGTAAAACCTTTCTATCAGAACACCTTTCAGAAAGTAGACCGGCAACTGATTCTTGTGGATGTATTGCAGGGGCTAAACCAGGGTGAAGCGGCATTGAATGATCTCTGTCAGGCATTAACCCGAGTGTTGCAGAGTTTTGAATATGGACAGAACAGTCTTATCCAGCGGCTCTTTCATCCTAAAGTTGATCGTGTGGCTTTTGCTGCCAGTAAAATTGATCAGGTGTTACCTGGTCAGCATGAGCAGGTACGCAGTTTGATGGCATCTCTGGTCAGAGAGGCTCAGCGCAGGGCAACCTTCAGTAATATTGATGTACGTTGTGAAGCAGTGGCTGCTGTTCGTTCCAGCAGCTGTGTTGAGCATCAGGGGCAAACCTTGTTAAAAGGCAATACTGCTTCTGGTCCGGGATTATTAAAGCATCCGCAGATTCCTGAACAATACCCCACAGCGGAAGATTGGCAACAACTTGGACGCTGGCAGTTAAGACCTTTGCTGCCTCCCGCAGGGCTGCGATTACACAAAGGCGAACGTCTGCCTCATATTCGGTTGGACAGCCTTCTAAATGACCTGCTTGGAGATAAGTTTTCATGATAAAAAATCAGGACGTTAACAGGCAGGATGAGTATTTTATTCCGCTGGATGATAATGAGACTCTGGATATTCCTGAATCAGTGAGTGGTGAAGACACCAGCCAGCTGATTAATGACCCGTCTCTGGCGCTTAAGCCAGTTCGTTTTTTGGCACCGGCTTTGTCGGGCTTGGCTGCCCTGTTAATGATACTGGTGATCTGGCAAACGGTTCAGCTGTTTCAATTTCTCTATGCCAGTCACTGGCTGTTGGCTACTCTGTTTTCTGTGATCCTGCTTGCACTGTTCAGTATTGTTGGAAAAACAGTGTTGGATTTTTTTCAATACCAGAAAGATTTTAGGGAAGTAGAGCGGTTGCAATGGTCGGCTCAGAGTATGCTCGAATCTCGCTCCACCGGTAAAAGTAAAAGCTGGGTTAGCCGGTTGAAAATACTATTTAAAGGAAAACCACAACAAAACAGACTTGATCAGGCACTGGCTTCTTTACCGGACTATTCAGACGACTCTGAAACGATCAAACACCTTGATCAGCATGTGTTTCAGTCGCTTGATCAACAGGCGATGGACCGAATCAGTAAATACAGCCAACAAACTGCACTTTTGGTGACACTGAGCCCGGTAGCGATTGTCGATATGCTGTTCTCGGTCTGGCGTTCTTTAAAAATGATGGATGAAATCTGCCAGATATATGGCATTCGCCCTTCATTACCTGCCCGTACCCGACTTTTGAAAAGAGTGTTTAGTCAGATGGCGCTGTCAGGGGCTGCGGATTTGCTGTCTGATCAATTGGCAGAGTTTGCCTCCAACAAACTGATAGGTACAGTCAGTGCTCAGGCGGCCACTGGTTTGTGTATAGGTCTTTATACGGCCAGAACCGGGTTTCTGGTAATAGAACACTGTCGTCCAGTGCCTTTTCAACAAGAGCAACGACCTAAACTGCGTTTGCTGGCGAAGCATATTGTTAATACCGTTAAGAACTACTTGCAGGATTGACTATTACCTGAAGGTATTATTAATTCACTATGAGTATTTCGATAAACACATAAAGAGCGAATAAATATTACTTGATAGGATGATCGCTCTTTTCCGCTTCCAGGGATAAGACCATAGGAATGAGCAGACCAGCAAAAGCAATTATCAACCTTGACGCTCTGCGTCACAACTACCGTCTTGTCAAACGACTATCCAGCAATGGCCAGTCTGGTTCTAGCAAAGTGATGGCTGTGGTTAAAGCCGATGCCTACAGTCATGGTGCTATTCAGTGTGCCCGAGCACTTGCTGATATTGCGGATGCATTTGCTGTTGCCTGTATTGAAGAAGCTCTGGAATTGCGCGAAGCGGGTATTCAGCAACCTCTTCTTTTGCTGGAAGGTTTTTTTGATGAATCTGAGCTGCCTGATATTGAAAAATATCAGTTGGACTTTGTCGTCCATAACAGCCTGCAACTCGACATTCTTAAAAAACATCCTCTGAAGATCCCGGTAAAAGCCTGGCTGAAGATGGATTCTGGCATGGGGCGTGTGGGTTTTAGTCCTGAAGAATACCGTGATGCCTGGAGCGCCCTGGATGCGTTGCCGTTTATTGACGATATTGTTTTGATGAGTCACTTTGCCTGTGCTGATGAAAATGACAAAGGCCATGCACTGAGGCAGCTGGAAATTTTTGATGAACATATCTTGGGATTGCCTGGGGAGCGCAGTTTTGGAAACTCTGCCGGGCTGGTTTCGATCCCTGGTGCACAAGCTGAATGGAATCGTCCGGGCTTGCTGACTTATGGTGTATCACCTTTTGTTGAAGATCATCCGGTAGTCGGCCAGTTAAAACCCGTCATGCAGTTGCAGTCGGCTCTGGTGAGCATCAAGGACATTCCGGTGGGGAGCTCCGTCGGTTATGGCGCTTCTTGGGTGGCTGAACGTCCAACCCGCATGGGTGTTATAGCCATTGGTTATGCGGATGGTTATCCACGACATGCCAGAAACGGAACACCAGTTCTTGTTAATGGTCGGCGAGTGCCGCTGATTGGTCGGGTTTCGATGGATATGCTAAGTGTCGATCTGACTGACCTTGAGGATGCGGAGATTGGTGACAAGGCGGTGCTTTGGGGGGGAGACTTGTCTGTTGCTGAGGTGGCCAGAGAAGCAGATACCATTCCTTATCAGTTGCTTTGTAATTTGAATCGGGTTCCGGTGGAATATCACACCGCAGAGATTGTTGAACCTGTGTGATTTTATATTGGCGTGTCTTTCGGGCATGCCGAACTACATTTTCAGGCATCTACCATGACGCTAAAATACTCCGGCAATATCCGTGAACTCTGTTATCCCTTTATCTACGAAGACTCGCCGCTGTGTGATTATGAAATTATTACCGATGAACTTTGCGCTGTTCTCGGCGGTGCTATCACCGAGCTGGAAGCTGACAAACGCTTTGCCGATATCCACGACTTTCTCGAGAAACTGCAACCCAAAATCTTCGACCTCAACGGTTCAATCCGTGGCAAACAAGCTATTTTCGAACAACAGATCATCTGGTTGGCAGAACATTTTGATCGTTATCAGCAGGAAATAGAAGGCGAGCTTAATGGTTTTGTGTTACCGCGAGGTGAGCGCGCGGTTCAGCTACTTCACAACTGCCGTTCGTTGTCTAAAAAGGCGGTTCGGGCGCTGGTAAGAGTGGATGCTGATGGCATTGAAGTACCTGATGAACTGCACCGGTTTGCCAATCTGTTATGTAACCTGTTTTTTCGGTTAACGGTAGTGATTAATCGTCGCACTGACCGGGTAGAACCAGAATATCAAAGCTTGAGCTATAGCCTGAAGCCACCATCCAACAAACACCAGAACCACGCTCAATAACCACTCTCGACAGCCGATAAATATTGATCCTTCGAACTGATATGTGAGGGTCTCAATGTTTCTGGTCGTAGCGGTCGCTATTCTGGTTATTGTTCTTACTGCTTATCTCTCTTTGCTTGAAGCATCGGTACTTGGTATTGATGATGTGCGCCTGGCAACTATCTTGCGTAAACAGCCGGTTTGCAAAGGCCACCTCAAAGAAATTTTTCGTAATAAAAGAGAGCACCTGTCCGCACTGGTTTTGTTGAACACTCTGGTCAGTGTGGCTGGGAGTTCATTTATTGGTGCTCTGTCCATCTCGGTATTTAACAGTCTTGGGCTGGTGCTGTTCACCGGCTTGCTGACTTACTGCATGCTGGTTTTCGCCAAGATGCTACCAAAAGTTCTCGCGGTTCAGATGGCTGAAGAAGTACTGGTAAATAGGGCACCGCTGATTTTGTTTTTACGAAAGCTGGTCAAGCCTGTCCTCTGGATGGCGCTGATCTGGATGCGAGTATTCCCGTTGGCCAAAGACTACAATGTCAGCCGGGATGACCTGCACAGCATTATTCGTCATTACAACAAGCGTGGTGTTATTCGCCGGGATGAGCGCAAGCTGGCGCATATGGCACTGGCTGCTGAACAGCAAACACTGGCAGATCTGTTCTCTGATCCTGGTAACATGCTGTGTGTTTCAGCAAAAGCACCAATCAGCTCTCTGGAAGATCTGTTGAGAAATAAACCCCGTAAGCGCTATCTGGTGCTTGAAGATGACAAGCCGGTGGGCGTTGTACTTTATCGTCATCTGGCCCGCTGTTTTGTGAGGCAGCAGATGAAAAAAACGGTCGGTCAATTAATGCGGCAGACCATTCATTTGCCGCCGGAAACCAATTTACTGGATGCGGTTCAGGAATTTCGTGAGGCTAACACCTCTGTCGCTCTGATTGCTGGTGAAAAGTCAGATTTTGTCCATTTTGTCACCGCCAAGCAGGTTTATCAGGCCTTATTAAAGGCGAGTTAGCCACCTTTCTCCCACAGGCGAGACAGACCAAAGCTTCAGGCGTATACTGCCCCGATATTTTCAACAAGTTTTACCTTCCGATGATTCAAACCATTGAAACCGATGTAGTCGTGATTGGCGGTGGTATTGCCGGTCTCTGGTTATTCCGTACGCTTAACCTGAAGGGCTTTAATGCCGTCCTGCTGGAGCAGGATTCCCTCGGAGGAGGGCAAACCATCAAGTCTCAGGGGATTGTCCACGGCGGAACCAAGTACACGCTCACCGGTCAGCTGACCGGGGCTTCTCAGGCTATTTCCGGTATGCCGGAACGCTGGCGCAAAGCACTGGCAGGGAAAGGCGGCACTAATGAGCCTGATCTTCACACTGCTAATATTCTGTCTGAATATCATTATCTCTGGTCACCGGGTGATATTGGTTCCCGACTGACGTCTTTTTTTGCCAGTAAAGCCGTCCGTGGTCGTGTAGATCAGTTGGCGCAAGATAGTTATCCGGCTATTTTCAAACACGATGGTTTTCGTGGCAAAGTGTATCAACTGAATGAAATTGTTCTGGATATTGCCTCTGTGGTGCAGGCATTAGTGGATGATCTGGAATTGCAAACCATCAAGGTGAACTGGGATCTGGAGCAGGGTAACGCCCGGCTGGTATCTGATAATGGCAAGATCGAATACGTAGAAATCAAGCAGGGTGATCAGGTTATTCATCTGAAAGCCAAACGCTTTGTTACCACTGCCGGTGAAGGGACCGCTGATCTGATGCAACGCTGGGGTATTGAAAAACCGAAGATGCAGATTCGTCCACTGCAAATGGTGATGGTGCGACACAGTCATCCGGAACCTATCTATGCGCATTGTCTGGGAACCACCCCTCTGCCTCGTGTTACAGTAACCAGTCACCCGGATAAAGATGGGAAATGGGTCTGGTATCTGGGCGGTGGAATTGCCGAAGATGGTGTTAATCAAACACCGGAAGAACTCATCGCCACCGCTAAAAAAGAGATGAAAGCTCTGTTGCCCTGGGTGAATCTGGATGATGCTGAATGGGGCACATTAACGGTTAATCGAGCAGAACCTAAACAGAATAAACTGCTACGTCCTGATGCCGCCTTCTGTCAGGAAGTCAGCAACGGCATTGTCACCTGGCCAACCAAGCTGGCGCTGGCTCCGAATCTTTCCGATGAAGTCATTACCATGCTGGAAACCAGTGGCGTAGCGCCTTCCTTCGATCCGCTGGAACTGCCGGAAGGCTTGGAACGTCCTGAGGTATGCCCCAACTTCTGGAGTGAGTATCTTGATTGATGTCAGGAAGATAGCCGGAACTGATTTATCAGTAGCACCCATCGGCTTTGGTACCGTGAAGCTGGGGCGGGATCAGGGCGTAAAATACCCTGATCAGTTTACAATCCCCGATGACAGGCAGGCGCTTGAACTGCTGACACTGGCTCATGATTTGGGAATGAACCTGCTGGATACGGCTCCTGCTTATGGCAACAGTGAAGAACGTCTTGGTGCGCTGTTTGCCCGCAATAAAAGTTTGCGGGAGCGGTGGTTGATTTGCAGCAAGGTGGGTGAAGAATTTGAGAATGGAGCGTCGTCTTTCGATTTTTCTCCGGAGCATATTCGTTTCAGTGTTGAGCGCAGCCTTAAACGACTGAATACCGATATTATTGAAATGATGCTGGTTCATTCCAACGGCGATGATATCAATATCATTGAACAAACCGGTTGCCTTGACGTGCTGGCTGATCTGAAAAAGGAAGGCAAAATTCTGGCTTCTGGTATGTCCACGAAAACCGTTGAAGGCGGCATTCTGGCATTGCAGCACTCTGATATTGCCATGGTGACGTATAACCTGAATGAGCAGGCAGAAAAGCCGGTGTTGGATTATGCGCTAGAACAGGGCAAAGGCATTCTGATCAAGAAGGCTTTTGCCAGTGGTCACAACTGTCTTGGCGGGGCTGATCCGGTTCGGGAAAGCCTGAAGCTGGTGTTCTCTCATCCTGCGGTTTCTGCGGCTGTCGTTGGAACGATCAACCCCAGGCATCTGCGGCAGAATGTTGAAGCTTGTGCTGAGGTTTTCGATAGCTAATCCTAAAAGTCAGCTGAATCAGTGAGCCTGCTTCAGCTGAATCAGCTTTTCCAGAACGGGAATAGCCATCGCTGCATCACGACCTACGATGGGTTTGATGAACTTTATCAGCGGGATCGCCCATCTGAGTTTATAAGCAACTTCCGTCGCCTTTTGGAAGCTGCTCTGTTTATCATTAGTAAGATAACCATCAATAGCCTTTGCGAATAAACCCGACTGAATGGGAATTCTGAGGCTAATGTCGTGGACAAAAATTAATATATCCAGGCTTGTTTGCCAGCTGGTTGCTTTACTCCCGGTGTGTCTTTCATAATCGATGAAAGCGATGCACTCTCCATTCCAGCAAATATCCCGCAGTGCAGGACGACCATGATACAGTTGTAACGAGTGCAAATGAGCCAGTGCCCTGCCTGCTTCAAATAACAAATGCTCTTTTTCTGATTCTGGTGTTTCTGCGCCTTTATTGATGACCAAAGACTGTAATGTGTCTCCAACATCTTCCGTAGCCAGAAAATCCGGTCCCGAACATAATACGTTGGGAGCAGGTGCTCCCTTTTGATTAAGGTACAGAAGCGCCTGAACTTCTTTCTCAAAACCGGAGGTGACCAGTTTTTTATAAATACCTTTCCAACCACGAACGGGTTCTGGCTTTTTTATCCAGAGTTTCTGCCCCTCTATATCGCATGGCGTGATGCGATGTTGAGAGGGGATGGTTTCAGCAAAAAGCTGGATTTTGGTCTCAAGTGACATGCGTTACTTCTGCTGAATTTATGAATAAGGCTCTGTGATTTTTTTATCTTGTATTTGTTTTACAATGGCGGTTGTTGAGCAGTTATCCAGAAAAGAGAGTACTTTCACTTCACCACCGTACTGGTGCACGATAGGCGCTCCGACCACTTCATCCAGTGAATAATCGCCTCCCTTCACAAGAACATCCGGCTTAACCATGCGCAGCAGATTTTCTGGTGTATCTTCATCAAAACTGACCACCCAGTCTACGGCTTCCAGGCCTGCCAGAACCGTCATTCTGCGGTCTACCGGATTAATCGGGCGACCTTCTCCTTTCAGGCGTTTGACTGAATCATCACCATTAATGGCCAGCACCAGACGGTCGCCCTGCTTACGAGCCTGTTCGAGATAACCCACATGACCAGCATGGAGAATGTCGAAACAGCCATTGGTGAAGACAATCTTTTCACCGTGGGCACGGGCATCTTCAAGGGCAATGAGTAGTTGGTCCGACGTCACCGCACCACGTTCAGCGCCTAGCTCACGGTTTACTTCACGGCGTAACTCAGGCATGGAAATAGTCGCTGTACCCAGCTTGGCAACTACCAGACCGGCGGCGATATTGGCGAGTGCAGCAGCTTGCGGCAAATCACTACCAGACGACAGGGCGGCAGCCAGCACAGAGATGACGGTATCTCCGGCACCAGTCACATCAAAGACTTCTCTGGCGCGGGCTGGCAGATGCCGTTCAGGTTCATCGGCACGAATCAGAGTCATACCGTGTTCGCTGCGAGTCACGAGTAATGCGGTTAGATCGAGTTCTTTTAGTAACTTACGACCTTTAGCAATAATGTCCTGCTCATCTTTGCAAGCACCAACGACGGTTTCAAATTCCTTCATATTGGGCGTGATGAGAGTAGCGCCACGATACTTTTCAAAACTGGTGCCTTTAGGGTCAGCCAATACCGGAATGTTGCGGCTTCGAGCCATGGAGATCAGTTGCTGGCAGCCTTGCAAAGTGCCTTTGTTGTAATCGGATAGAATAATAGCACCCACACCATCGAGCAACGCTTCGGCTTTATGTTCAATGATGCTGCTGCTCAGGCCGGTAAATTCATCTTCGTGATCCAGACGAATTAGCTGTTGATTCTGGCTCATTACCCGCAATTTGGTAATGGTTGGCACGCCGGGAATACGGGCGAAATCACAGAAAATGCCGGCGGCTTCGAGGCGGGTTTGCAGCGCATCGGCGGCTTCATCTTCGCCGGTTGCGGCAATCAGCCAGGCAGGTGTTCCCAGAGAGGCAATATTGAGCGCAACATTACCGGCACCACCGGGACGATCTTCAATCTGACCGACTTTTACAACAGGTACTGGCGCTTCAGGAGAGATGCGAGAGGTGGAACCATGCCAGTAGCGATCCAGCATAACATCCCCGATAACCAGCACCTTGCCTTGATCAAAACGCGGGAGAGTCAATTTCATTGATCTTCATCCAGAAATAAATGTTCACCTCAACTTTATGAAATCTAAACTATTTCACCTGTGTGCAATCAATTGAGGAGTAAATAAATAAAGAAAAGCGGCATTCTAGCATACTGATTTTCCTCTGTATGGGGTAAGATTGCCGCCTTTTCAACCCTATGAACCGTTTCTGGTTTGCCGTTAGATTTTGCCCTGAACAGCCGACACATGATGATCATGCTTTCAGGTTGCACCGGTTGGTCGCCTCCCCCACGGCTGATAAATGAATTGAGAGACAGACAAATATGATCGAAAAGTTAAGAAATGTCGCGATTATTGCACACGTTGACCACGGTAAAACGACTCTGGTTGATAAGCTGCTGCAGCAATCCGGTACTCTCGGCCGTAAGGTTCAGGGTGCTGAGCGAATCATGGACTCCAACGACCAGGAAAAGGAACGTGGCATCACCATTCTGGCGAAGAATACCGCTATCGAATGGCAGGATTACCACATCAATATTGTAGATACTCCGGGACACGCCGACTTTGGTGGTGAAGTTGAGCGGGTGCTGTCTATGGTTGATTCTGTACTGCTGCTGGTGGATGCCGTTGACGGCCCCATGCCGCAAACCCGTTTTGTGACGCAAAAAGCCTTTGAACAGGGGCTGAACCCTATTGTGGTTATCAACAAGGTAGACCGCCCCGGCGCTCGTCCTGACTGGGTTATGGATCAGGTGTTTGATCTGTTTGACCGCTTGGGTGCTACGGATGAACAGCTCGACTTCCCGGTGATCTACGCTTCTGCTCTGAACGGTATTGCTGGTCATGATCCTGAAGAACTGGCTGACGATATGACGCCACTGTTCGAAATGATCACCGAACGAGTACCGGCGCCGGACGTTAATGTTGATGGCCCTTTCCAGATGCAGATTTCAGCTCTGGATTACAACAGCTATGTCGGTGTTATCGGTGTTGGTCGTATCACTCGTGGTGTGCTGAAGCCAAATCAGCAGGTGATTCTGGTTGACCGTGAAAACAACCAGCGCAAAGCTAAGGTTCAGCAGGTGATGGGGCATCTGGGGCTTGAGCGTGTTGAAACCACGGAAGCTCGTGCCGGTGATATCGTTTGTGTGACGGGCATTGAGAAACTGAATATTTCCGACACCCTGTGTGACCCGACTCAACCAGAAATGCTGCCACCACTGACCGTAGACGAGCCAACAGTGAGCATGACGTTTCAGGTGAATGACTCTCCATTCGCTGGTCAGGACGGCAAGTTTGTTACCTCACGGAATATCCGTGAACGTTTGGAACGTGAACTTATCCACAACGTAGCCCTGCGCGTAGAAACCGGCGACGATGCAGACAAGTTCAAAGTGTCTGGTCGTGGTGAACTGCACCTGTCAGTATTGATTGAAACCATGCGTCGTGAAGGTTTTGAACTGGCGGTTTCCCGTCCGGAAGTCGTGGTTCGTGAAGTGGATGGCGTAAAGGAAGAACCCTACGAGCATGTTGTGGTCGATATCGAAGAACAGCATCAAGGCCCGATTATGGAAGAGATGGGGCTGCGTCGTGCCGAACTGAAAGACATGGTACCAGACGGCAAAGGTCGTGTACGTCTTGACTTTATTATGCCCGCCCGTGGCCTGATCGGTTTCCGTTCCCAGTTTCTTACATTGACTTCCGGTAGCGGTATTCTGACGTCTATCTTTGATCACTATGGTGAAGTGAAAGGCGGTGAAGTGGGTCAGCGCAATAACGGTGTGCTCGTTTCCATGGTTCAGGGTAAGGTACTGGCTTATGCACTGTTTACCTTGCAAGAACGTGGTCGTCTGTTTATTGACCCGAACATTGACGTGTATGAAGGTCAGATTATCGGCTTGCACAGCCGTGATAATGATCTGGTGGTAAACCCAACCAAAGCCAAACAGCTAACTAACGTGCGTGCCGCCGGTACGGATGAAAACATCATTCTGACACCGCCCGTCCGTCACTCTCTGGAACAGGCATTGGAATTTATTGATGACGATGAGTTGGTGGAAGTGACGCCAAACCACATCCGTATTCGTAAGAAGTTCCTGAAAGAGCACGAGCGTAAGCGTGCCAGCCGTAATAAATAACTGGCTTTAAAATACAAGGTCGGTTTCCGCCGAAGGCAGAAGCCGACAATCAGCTTACATCGTTTAAAGATATTCAGCCCGCCATTCCCTGGGAGATATTCCCGTTTTTTTCTTGAACGTCCTGGTAAAGCCAGAGGCATTTTCATACCCCAGCTCGTTGGCAATCCAGCTGACAGGCTTGTCCTGTTTAAGAAACTGCTTGGCGAGATCGACCCTGAGTCCTGCCAGATAATCTCCCGGCGTTTGCCCGATCACCGTACGAAATTGCAGAGCAAACCGGGCTCTGGACATCGTGGCTATTTCTGCCATTTCCTGTAGAGACCAACTATGAGACGGTCTCTCATGCAAAGCTTCCAGTGTTTTTGACAGCTTATCGTGCGACAAGCCAGCAAGCAGCCCGCTGGAGATCGTATCATTAGAAAGCACATGGCGAAGTAACTCGATGGTGAGCAATTCACAAAGCCTGTCAATCACCAACTGCTTTCCGGCATGCTTGCTAAAGGCTTCTTCAAACAACCACTCGGCTGCGTTTTTAACACGGTGAGCCTTGGACAGGGGCAAATAAATAACGTCAGGTAGTGAGTTGGCTAACGGGTTGTCAGGACCAACACCGTAATGGACTTCAGCGCAAACGACCTGTGCCATCTCGATGAGTCCGGACTTCATAATATGTAATGCCGGTCTTGGAAAAAAGATCAAAGTAGGTTCGTTAAGAATAACGTCAGGCTTGCCGGGTTCCAGAATCGTTAGTTTACCTTTTCGCAACAGATGGATATGCCCTGTTTGTGCCTCTTGACCGCCATGGGACGATAAGCCACAAAAACGCCCAGAGTAAAACACACCGGTTCCGATTGAGTACTGACTAAGAATTCTGGAAAGTTGATCCATAAGCAAAAGAGACTATTTGACTAATAAACGAGACGATCTGCAGCATATCATCAAATCATCGCGATATAGTGTTTCTTACAAATAAGAGACGGATATGCACGATGCAATTTACAAAAAAAATGTTGAAAGGAATGATGGCCGCCACTGCAATCTCTATGGGTAGCATGGCTTTTGCAGCTGACCTTGATATTAATGCGGATGAGAATGATATTGCTCTGCACGGTTATGATGCAGTGAGCTACTTCAATGGAACGGATCCGGTAAAAGGAAGCTTTGAATACACGGCAGCCTATAAAAATGCCATTTTCAAATTCGCTTCTCAGGAAAACCGTGAATTGTTTCGCGCAGAACCTGGTCGTTATGCGCCACAATACGGTGGCTACTGTGCCTTTGGTACCAAGGTTGAAAAGAAGTACGACATCGATCCGAATGCCTGGCGTGTTGTTGATGGAAAACTCTATCTGAACAAAGATGCAAACGTTCAGAGAATCTGGGTAAAAGATGTTCCCGGTAATATTCAGGAAGCGGATGTTGCCTGGCCTAAGATCAAAAATATTCCGACTTATCAGTTGTAAAAAGTAAGGCTGTTACACCAACCGTTCTCCACTAAATAGAAAAGGAAAACTCTATGAAAAATAAAGCATTGATTAGTGCTGGTCTGGCGGCTGTGATTTCTGTTGGCGCCATCTCAAGTGCTCAGGCAGCAGGCAAAGAAAAATGTTACGGCATCGCCAAAGCTGGACAGAATGATTGTGCTAACCTGGCTGGCACTCATAGCTGTGCTGGCCAATCTAAAATGGACAACGATATTGGTGAGTGGAAAGCCGTTGCGGCAGGCACCTGTAAAGACATGGGTGGTTTGACGAAGGCAGAAGCAAAAGAAAAACTGGCCCATAGCTAATTCGAGTGACTGGTTGGACCAGAGAAAAACGGTAGAGGAGTCAGAGTCATGAAAAAACAATGGAATTTAGAACAAACACCGATTGGTGTTGGTCTGAGACATATCCATTACCATGAGGCTCTGACCAATCCTGCACCACTGGATTTCATTGAGGTTCATTCAGAGAACTTCTTTGCCAAGGGTGGCGCGACACTGAGTGTGCTGAAGGATGCTGCGGATATATACAATGTCAGCTTGCACGGCACATCGCTTGGGTTAGGATCTGCTGCAGGTATTTCAGAACAACATTTGGAATCATTGGCTGCTCTGGTTGAGAACGTATCGCCGGTTATGGTGTCTGATCATGCGGCTTTTGCCTGGGGCGAAGTGAATGGTCAATTGCATCATGGTGGCGATCTGTTACCCATTCCTTTTAATCAGCAAGCTCTGCAAGTGCTCGCAGATAATGTTAACCGGGTTCAGGATCAATTGCAGAGAACGATTTTGGTCGAAAATCTGTCCGCCTATATCGAGTTGGAAGACAGTTACTTCGCTGAAACCGATTTTCTGAATGAGCTGGTTGAACAAACCAACTGTCGTTTGTTAGTCGATCTTAACAATATTGCTGTTAATGAAATTAATCGCGGCATGGGGCAGGTGACCAGAGCCATTAATCAATGGATAAACGACATTAATCCGAATGCGGTGGGTGAAATACATCTGGCTGGTTGCACACCAGTATTGCCCGGAGACATTATGATAGACGACCATGGTCAGAAAGTGTCGGATGCGGTATGGAGAGCATACAAACATGCACTATGGCATTTTGGGTCGATCCCGACGTTGATTGAATGGGATACCCGTTTACCAGAATGGTCGGTCTTACTGGATGAAGCTGAAAAGGCCAGAACGATTGCCTGTGAGGTAGAGGAAAAGCGAGCGGGGGAATGGTATGACCGAGCTGCTTCATAGTCAGTCCAGTCTACTGAAGGCTATTTTTTTCCGTAACATTCATTCCCCTTTTAATCAAAAAGGTCTCGAAGCTTATCAGAGAAATTATCAGGCTAATGCTATTCGTTCATTAGTTATCAGCTATCCGACAACAGCAAAATTAACCGGGGAGAAGCTGTTTAATAAACTGGCAGGTAGCTACGCCAAACAGTTTCCACCGAATGTTGGGGACTGGGCAGAATGGGGGGCTGATTTTGCCCATTGGCTGAAGTCACGCACCATTTGTAAGACCTTATTGCCTCTTAGCGATCTGGCACAACTGGAATGGTTGCAGCATAACAAAGAGCGGGCTGAGAATGTGGCGCCCGACTTTGACAGTTTTCAGCAACTAGCCGAAGAGTATGCCGGTGCAGGCCATATTGTTGTGAATCCCACTCTGTCTATTGAGCGTTTTGATTTCTCTGTTCATAAAGTCTGGCAGAAACGTCACCTGTCAGAACATGAACTGAGAATGTTTATTGCAGTCAACCATTTGAGTTTACCAGCCGATCAGCCCGTCTTTTTATTGGTATGGCGCAAACAGTGGCAGGTAATGATGAAGCAGGTGTCTGAACCGGAAAGACTGTGGTTTGAACAACTGCAACAGAAGTGTTCTCTGGATAGCGCATTAGAAAAAATGAAAAAGCAGATTACAGAAAATCAGGAAGCTGCATTTTCATTTGAACACTGGTTACCCGAAGCAATTACCAATCACCTGATTATTGGGTTTCACGGAAATAAGGAAAATAACCCATGAACAAAACAACGCATTTTATTAATGGTATACAAAACAGTAACCAGCTAATTGCCAATTTTCTTAGCTACTTACAGCCAGTCGCTCTGGCCGGTGCGAGACTTTATATTGGCTGGGTCTTTTTTGCAGCAGGGCTGACTAAACTATCGGATTGGGAAACCACTCTATTTCTTTTTGAGCTGGAATACACGGTTCCATTTCTATCTCCAGCTATGGCAGCTCTTTTGGGTACTGCTGGTGAATTGGTTTTCCCCGTATTACTGGTGTTTGGATTATTTGGGCGACTGGGAGCTATCGGGCTTTCTGTGGTCAATGTAGTGGCTGTCATCAGCCTTGCGGAGATTGCTCCAGCCGCACTGACTCTACATTGGTTATGGGGTGTTATTCTCGCTGGGCTGGTGATTTTTGGTCCCGGAAAATTCTCGCTGGATCGTCTGTTTGGGAATGAATGACAGGGCACAAATGGGTGCGCTTTTCTGGTAACTGAAGTAAGGTTAAGCTGCTAATAAAAACTGCGGTGAGACTGCTTATGCACACTCTGTATCCAGCGATAAAGCCTTATCACTCTCAAACCCTGAAAGTGGATTCCGTTCATGAACTCTATCTGGAGGAGTGCGGTTCTCCCGATGGTATTCCGGTGTTATTTGTTCATGGCGGGCCAGGGTCTGGTTGTACAGAACAGGACCGTCGTTTTTTTGATCCTGAGAAATACCGGATTGTACTGTTTGATCAGCGAGCCTGCGGACGCTCAAAACCTCACGCTGAGTTAAATAACCATACAACAACTGACCTGATCGAAGACATTGAGATGATTCGTGAAAAGCTGGGAATTGATCGCTGGATGTTATTCGGTGGTTCCTGGGGCTCAACACTGTCATTGCTTTATGCTCAGGCGCATCCGAAAAGAGTATTGGCAATGATATTGCGCGGGATATTTTTATCCCGGCAACAAGATTTTGACTGGCTTTATAAGAATGGTGCCTGCCGGGTGTTTCCAGATCATTGGCAGCATTTTCTGGAGTTGATTCCAGAGTCAGAGCAGGATGATTTGATTGCGGCTTATCATCGTCGTTTATTTGGCGAAGATGAACTGGCTCGAATGAATGCAGCCAAACACTGGTCGTTCTGGGAAGCGCAGATTGCCAGTCTGCGGCCTATTCAGAATTTGATTGATCAGGCTGTTGACCCTCACCATGCTTTGGCTATTTCCAGAGCGGAGTGTTATTTCTTCAAAAACAACTCTTTCATCAGCCCGAACCAGATTATCGATAATATGAATCTGGTGACTCAAATACCCGGCATAATTATTCATGGGCGATACGATATGGTTTGTCCTCTGGATAATGCCCAGACATTGGCAGATCACTGGTTAAAGGCGGATTTACAAATTATCCGTGATGCTGGGCACTCGTCCTCAGAACCCGGTATTATTGACGCTTTGGTTCGGGCAACAGATCGTATGGCCCGCCAATTTGAACAAAAGTAAAGGGTAATCCAATGCGTGGTCTGATTCAGCGAGTACAGCATGCCAAAGTGGTGGTAGACGGAGAAGTGGTCGGAAAAATTGGCAATGGACTTTTGTTGTTACTAGGTGTCGAGAAGAATGATGATCAGGCCAAAGCAGACAAGCTGTTGGAAAAAGTGCTGAAATATCGGGTTTTTAGTGATGAAAACGGCAAAATGAATTTAGGTCTTCAAGACGCTGGTGGCAGTTTACTGGTGGTGTCTCAGTTCACTATCGTTGCTGATACTCGTAAAGGGCTAAGGCCTAGCTTCAGTTCAGGGGCTTCTCCTGAGCACGGTGAGAAAATGTATCACTATTTTGTATCACGGGCTCGTGAGTTGCACCCGGAAGTCAGCACCGGCCGATTTGCAGCAAACATGGAGGTTTCTTTGCTGAATGATGGGCCGGTTACATTTATGTTAGAAGTGTGATGGTGCACTAATTATTCAGTGGTAGGCAGGCCGCTTGCATCAAATTTGATGCACGATGACGTGCAGGGTGTATCAAAACAATGTGTATTCGGGTCATATTGACCTTCGAAAAGTTCGTCACCAAGAGTAACCTCATGTGAAGACGGCTCATTTTGAAGAAATGTGGTACGAGTTTCATTTCTACTGGTTGAAGGTTGATGGTCTACAAGAATGGTCGCTTGAGTATGCAGGTCGAGAGCGCTCCAGTGGTTCTCATGGTGCTCCAGAATTAACAACTTGCGACCAGAGCTGGTTGCTGCTGCATCTTTCTTTCTCAGTTGCTGTTCAATGGTTCCTGAACTTACTGCAACCAATAGTTCCCAACGTCCCTGTGCACTAAAAAGCATGGCAGAACCATCAGAGCTCCATGAATGTCGGGTGACTACTGCAATAGGCATCTGATACCACCAGGCAATGAATGGCAGCATGCCGGTGTGCCCCCATAATTGAAATCCCGGAAGCTCTACAAAAGCGCGTGCAGCTATATCCTCAAGAGAACCATCATTTTCACCTAATACTTGATTGAGAGTGTCAGTAAGCTCTGTATTATTTTCCATAATATCCCGGAACAGGGTGGTTATCTCATGAAATACTCGCTTGCCATCAAGCTCATGACTGTCGGTGAAGAATGCTTGTCCGTATGCCAAAGCATGGTAGAAACAAAAATTGTCTTCAGGTGTTGGAATGAACCTGATAGGCACTTCTATATCATTAAGGTGAAAAGGTTCTATATTCAGGTCTTGTTGTTGAATCCTATTAACTATATGTTCTTCACTTAATTCGTAGAAAATACCTTTGAAGTTCGGTTTTTTAACTTTATCCTGGCTTGTACCAGGAATTGCCTCTTCATATCCAGAGCATACCTTGTTGTCATTTTTAGTTGTTTTTATTCTTTTGAAGAGGTGGTTGAGCAATTCTGTAGCAAATTCTTTAAAGCTCTCCGGGCAATCGGTTATATTTAACGTGTCGCATGAGTTTTCAGTAGATTCTGTTGTAATTTTTTCTAATAGAATGGTTAGTCGATCATGGCCTTCTATACTGGTCGGCAATTTTTCATACAGTTTTTTTATTTTAGAAATGTTTTTTGATTTTTGTTTGGATGGTTTTTTTTGTTTGAACGCAAAGAATAAGCCTTGTCTGATGAGTTCGATTGTTAATTTGGATTTCTCATGATTGTATTTTTCTGCCTTTTCTTTTGGTGTGTTTTCCTGTATTTCTTTGAATTTTGTCCTTGCTTCTCCAGATAATGTGCGACTGATTGATTTTTTGAATTTAGGTAGGAGGTCGTCTGTATTGAGTGCATGAAGCTCTGACTCAAGGTCTTCAAGCTTATATCCAGTGTTAGCAGCATTAATGTGGCGAATGATTTCATTTATTCTATTTTTTTTGTCAGATTTATTCGCGCCTTTAGGAAGAGGAGGAAGTTTTAAAAAATGGATAGATTCAGGCTCTTTTAAAGAGTTGGTCGTATCAGTAAGATAATAATCCTTGAAGTTAGGCTGATGTTTGGAGATGGTTTTTTTGTTTTTCTCGATGTGGTGATGCTGGTTCTTATTAATATGAGAGTTCTTTTTTCTTTTCTTTGGGATTTCTTTTCTTCTTTCTTTTTCTTTATTTTTTAATGTTTGATCTCTCATTGATTGCTGCATTTTATTAATTTCATCTACACATTCTTTTTCTAGAGAATGTGATTGTAAAGGCAGTGTCATCGAATCAAATTTTTTTTATTTGAGGTATTTTCTTTTATCGTATTAGTAAGTTCTATTACTATTTTGTAATTTTCTATGAGTACATCTGGCTGAGTCATTTTGAAAATTGATTTCCCGTTGTCAAAATCCTTTTTCATAATTAATTTAAATTGCTCTTGGCTGATGCCATTGTTCCTAAAAATATTCCAGAATATTGAAAATAGGAAGTTGTTGTGTTTGCAGTATTCAGTAAAAAACTCTAAGAAACCATTGTTTAGAATTTTTATTGTATCGATGATGTAAAAGAATCTATCGAACTGAATCTGAGTGTGAAAAACTGTTTCTGTCATCATTGTTAAGGTTTCATATAATTCCACTGTTTTTATTTTTTCTTTTTGTGTCTCTTTTATAACTATTGAAGATGCTGTTTCAGAGAACGTCAGAATAATCATAAAAGCTAGTTGGATAAAACGATGTGATTTTTTTTTGCGGTATGGTAGATGAACTTTAGCTTGAAGAAGCATTAATTCTGATCCATTTTTTTGTAGTTGAGAAAATAATGAGAAGTAAAGACCAGTGTAATAAAGCTGTCAAAAAATAAAGCATTTAATGATGTGGGAGTTATTCTATCAAGCCAGAATACGGAGTTGAATAATTGACATATGACGTTTATCTAAAAGGCATTTTATTCAAAGTTCGATGTCGATTTTAAAAAAGTTGCCATAGAGTCCTGATGTTCAGGCTCTACGGCAATACCCGGATTACATTTGCTCCACGGTTTCAATACCTAGCAGACCGAGACCCAGCTGCAGGGTTTTGGCAGTTTGAGCACAGATCAACAAACGGCTGGTACGTAGCTCTTCAGAAACCCCTTCCTTATTCACGGGGCAGGCTTCATAGAATTTCATAAAGGCACCAGCAATTTCATACAGGTAGCTGCAAAGCATATGAGGCATGCCTTCACGGGCCGCGGATTCAATGGTTTCACTGAGGCGACCCAGTTTCAGCGCCAGATCACGCTCTGCATCGTTCTCGATAAGAACGGTGCCAGACAAGTTTTCAGGGGCAACATTCGCCTTACGGAAGATGCTCTTGATACGAGTGACGGCATACAGCATATAAGGTGCCGTATTACCTTCAAAGGCCAGCATGTTGTCCCAGTCAAACACATAGTCACTGGTGCGGTTTTTGGACAGATCAGCGTATTTCACAGAGCCGATGGCTACAGCCTTGATCACATTGACTTTCTGCTCTTCTGTCAGATCCGTTTCTTTTTGAGCAATGACTGCCGCAGCCCGTTCTTCAGCTTCATTGAGTAGATCAGCTAGCTTGATGGTATCGCCAGAACGACTTTTGAAGGGTTTGCCGTCTTTGCCCAGCATCATGCCAAAGGCGTGATGTTCCAGTTGCGTATTCTCATTGGCAAAGCCGGCTTTGCGAGCAATGTTAAAGATGTGTTCAAAATGTTGACCCTGACGAGCATCCACATAATAGAGAATGCGGTCTGCATTCAGTGTATGGCAGCGATGGCGAATAGCGGCCAGGTCAGTGGTGGAATATAGGAAGCCGCCACCGGATTTTTCAACGATAACGCCCATTGGGTCGCCGTCTTTGTTCTTAAACTCATTCAGAAAAACGACTTTGGCGCCCTGATCTTCACTGAGCAGGTCTTTTTCTTTAAGCAGTTGGATAATAACGGGCAGGCTATCGTTGTATGCGCTTTCACCCATGACATCCGCAGGTGTTAAGGAAACATTGAGGCGATCATAGGTGTCCTGATTGTGAGCCAGTGTCACATCAACCAGTTTTTTCCAGAGTTTCAGGCAGTGTTCGTCACCAGACTGGAGACGGACTACATAATTGCGAGCCCGGGTTGCAAAACCTTCTTCGTTGTCGAAATGTCTTTTGGCTTCCCGGTAGAATGCACCCAGATCAGAAAGCTCCATGGCCATCGTTTCCTGGCTTTCTTTTTCCAGATCTTCAAGATGGGCAATCAGCATACCAAACTGGGTGCCCCAGTCGCCCAGATGGTTTTGACGGATGATATGGTGGCCCAGAAACTCCAGAGTGCGGGCGGTGGCATCACCAATAATAGTCGAGCGCAGATGGCCAACGTGCATTTCTTTAGCCACGTTAGGGGCTGAATAATCGACAACAATGGTCTGCTTGTCGCTCAACTTGGCAACACCTGCACGAGGGTCGTGAATTGCCTGATTAATGCCTTTTGCCAGCCAGAGGTTATCCAGATGAATATTAATAAATCCGGGGCCGGCGATTTCAGTTTTTGCAGCGATACCTTCCAGATCAAGCTGTTCAATCACCTGTTGCGCCAGTTCTCGTGGAGGTATTCTCATTTTTTTGGCAGCCGCCATAACAGCGTTGCACTGATAGTCGCCAAAACTGGCACGAGCGCTTGGGCGAACCATGGCAGGAGTACCTTCTGGAGCACCAGCAGCCTGTAATGCCTTGATGACTCGCTCTTCAAGCAGCTTGATAATATTCATGCATGAGTCCTTCTGAAACTCGCGGGTCTGAATCACAAAGAAGCCATCAAAGAAACCATCGGACAGCAAACAACCATAAAAAAATCAGCACATGGCTGATCGGGTATAGGCTCCGTCCTGAAAATGATATCCGGGAGCGGTGATGTGCTTAGAGGAACTGTTGTGATCGACGGTTGTTAACAGGATTGAATGCTATCGAAAAAGTGCTTCTGGCTCAATAGATAGGAGGGCATAGGCGGCACTAAACATGGTACGATATAACCTGTTACCTCTTGTTCTTTCAGGAGCTAGCCTAGACATGTATTTGAATTCGAGAACTTCAAACGCCTTATGACATCTCGCTCAACATCCAGCAAGCGCGGAGCCAGTAGATCAGCCAGCGCCAAAAAGAAGTCTAAAATAAACATTCCCGGCTGGATCTGGTTGCTGACCGGTTTTGCCTCGGGTTTTTTTATCGCCTTTCTGATGGGTTTAACACCCGCTGCGGTGGATGTACGGACGGTGACAGGGAATAATTCTGAAAAAGACCCGTCTCAGAAAGTCAACAAACCGGTGTTTGATTTCTATACTCTGTTACCAGAATCTGAAGTAAAGGTCGATGTTGAACCGGTGCCTGTAGACAGAAAACAACGTCAGCCTGAAATCGAGTCAAAGACCACGCAGGCTAAACCGAGAGTCCAGCCGAAAGCCAAACCGCAAATATTTCTGTTGCAAGCAGGATCATTCCGAAATGTAAAAGATGCTGAACGGTTGAGGGCGCAATTACTACTGGAAGGTTTGAACCCCAAAATTGAAAAAGTCGGTGTTGGTGGTGGTGAAAACTGGTTCCGGGTTCAGCTTGGCCCCTTTGATGATCAACATTCATTGAAAACTACTCGTAGCACGCTGGCAGGTATGAATATCGATAGCCTGCTGTTGCAGGTCAAATAGCTTTAATTAACCTGACTTCATCGGAAGCAGGTCTTTTTTCAGGCCTGCCCCTTGATTATTTTTAGCTTTCCCCAATATTCAGTTTCGATTCCATTGAATTCTTAAAGGAGCGAACCTTGGAACAGTATCGTGGCACAACTATTCTGTCCGTCCGTCGTGGAGGCAGCGTGGTGGTCGGTGGCGACGGCCAGGTTTCGCTGGGCAATGCCGTCATCAAAGGCAATGCTCACAAAGTGCGCCGTCTCTATCATGGCAAAGTGATTGCCGGATTTGCTGGTGGTACGGCCGATGCGTTTACCCTGTTTGAACACTTTGAAGCCCAGCTCGAGAAACATCAGGGGCGCCTCGTTAAGGCAGCGGTTGAACTGGCAAAAGAGTGGCGTACCGAGCGCAGCCTGCAAAAACTCGAAGCTATGTTGATTGTGGCTGATGCCAGTGCATCGCTGGTTATCACCGGTAATGGTGATGTTATGGAAACCGAAGATGGCATTCTGGCGATTGGCTCCGGTGGCTTTTTTGCACAATCTGCTGCCAAGGCGCTGTTTCAGAATACCGATATGAGCGCCCGGGATATTGTCGAAAAAAGTCTGACCATTGCGGCAGATGTCTGCGTTTACACCAACCAGAATCAGGTTATTGAAGAGCTGCCAGCGGCGGACAAATAAAGAGTTTTAACTATGTCTAATATGACACCTCGTGAAATAGTCCATGAGCTGGACAAACATATTGTTGGTCAGGACGATGCCAAACGTGCGGTTGCTATCGCTCTGAGAAATCGCTGGCGCCGTATGCAGCTCAATGAAGATCTGCGTAATGAGATTAGTCCGAAGAATATCCTGATGATTGGCCCAACCGGTGTTGGTAAAACGGAAATTGCCCGTCGTCTGGCGAAGCTGGCCAATGCGCCGTTCATTAAGGTTGAAGCAACCAAGTTCACTGAAGTCGGTTATGTGGGGCGTGACGTTGAGTCTATCGTGCGTGATCTGATGGATGCCGCCATTAAACTACTGCGTGAACAGGAAATGGAGCGGGTACGCCATCGTGCTCAGGATGCCGCAGAAGAGCGTATTCTTGATGCACTGCTGCCACCGCCTCGTACGTTTGGTGAAGAGTCTAAGCCTCAGGATAACTCTACCCGTCAGGTATTTCGTAAGAAACTGCGGGAAGGTCAGCTGAACGACAAAGAAATCGAAATTGATGTCAAAGAAGCGGCCATGGGTGTTGAAATCATGGCACCTCCCGGCATGGAGGAGATGACCAGTCAGTTGCAGAGCATGTTCTCAAACCTGAATACCGGCAAGTCCAAAAATCGCAAGCTGAAAGTCAAAGACGCTATAAAGCTGGTAGAAGACGAAGAAGCTGCCAAGCTGGTGAATGAAGATGAGCTGAAAGCGAAAGCGGTTGATGCAGTCGAGCAGAACGGTATTGTCTTTATCGATGAAATTGATAAAGTCGCTAAGCGTTCCAGTGGCTCGAATGCCGATGTATCCCGTGAAGGCGTTCAGCGCGACCTGCTGCCCCTCATTGAAGGTTGTACGGTGTCTACCAAATACGGCATGGTGAAGACCGATCATATTCTGTTTGTGGCGTCCGGTGCTTTCCATCTGGCCAAGCCTTCTGATCTGATTCCTGAGCTGCAAGGTCGTCTACCTATTCGGGTAGAGTTGAAAGCGTTGTCCTCTGAAGACTTTATGCGAATCCTGACTGAGCCTGATGCCTCTCTGACTGAACAGTATCAGGCGTTGATGGGCACTGAAGACCTTAAGATTGAGTTTGCAGAAGATGCCATCCGTCGCATTGCTGAAGTCTCTTGGCAGGTGAACGAAACTACCGAGAATATCGGTGCCCGTCGTCTGCATACGGTGATGGAACGTTTGTTAGAAGAAGTGTCTTACAGTGCAGCTGACCTGGCGAGCAGTCAGGGTGGTGAGATATTGATGATTGATGCCCATTATGTGAATGAGCATCTGGGTGAGCTGGTACAGGATGAAGATTTGAGTCGTTATATTCTCTGATCAGTCATTAAAAAACCCACAACCATGAGGTTGTGGGTTTTTTTATATTAACTGGTCATGGTCAGCTTGCCGGATTCTGCAAAACCCATTTCTGATGTTACTTTTCTTTGCTTTCTATTATGGATAGTAATGCGCAGCATGGCGATAAATACGCCTAGCATGCCACCCAGTATTATGCCCAGAGCAACGATCAATGTTTTCTTTGGTTTAACCGGGATGACTGGCGTTAGTGCTTTTTGTTCAATGGTGATGGGTTGGAGGTTGGGAAAAATCACCTCAGTGGTTGATAGCTGTTGAATCTGGAATACTTTTTCAGTGACACCTTTTATATAGGGCTTGCTATTATCAGAAACCGCTTCAGCATCAGAATAGAACTGGAATGCATTTTCTCTATTTTGGACCTGCTCAATTCGTGATTTCAGTAGGTTGATTCCCAATAAATAGCTGTCCTTGTCATCAGAGGAAAGCCCTGCAAGATAAGGTTGCTTGATATCAGCCGCTTCTGCTTGCTGTAAAGCTTCCTTCAGGCTTGTCATCTCAAGTAAGTTTTCTGCTTTGAAGTTAGCTTCCAGCATCGCTACTTCTGATTTGAGTGCGCTGATAGCGGTGTATATCTGAGCTGATAAATCTCTCTGAAGCGTTTCGGAGACATTGTTCAGGGCTAATGGTAATAAATTCAAATTGATGGTCTTGGCTGCTTCATCAGGTGTTGATGCACTGTACGACAGAGTTAGTCGTTGGGTATTGCTTTTTGTATCTAGCGATACTTTGAGATTGTCTTTAAATGTTTTTAAAGCAGCAGACCGCTTGATTTCATCAGTGGCGTTAGCGGCAAGCGATGATTTTTTAAACGCCTCACTGTGAGTTAGTGGGCTGGTCATCTGCTTTTCAACCAGGTTGAAAGCACTTTTGGGGGTTAGCCAGAATGATTCATTATGAACGTTTGCATTGTTTGCATTGTTTGCGTTGTTTGCATTGTTTGCGTTGCCATTAGCAGAAACCACTTTATTAAGCAGGCTGTTAAAGGGTTGAAGCTGACCTGATGATGCATGAGACAGTGTCGCAGTAGCTGTATAAGTTTTCGGCAACATCAAAGCTACTGAAATGGCCAAAACTCCCGCCAAAACTGTACAGCTAATGATCGTTTTCTTTTCTTTATATAAGTTCTCTGCAAGGTCGAATAGGTCAATTTCATCATTCCGGTTATAAGCATCCTGATTATAAAAGTTATCTTGTGAGTGCATTGAAGTAAGGTGTCAGTAATAAAATATTGCTAGAAATATATCATTTTAATTAGTATTTGTCCGAAAACCCTCAAGCACTTGAATGTAGAAGCCTGTAGCCCATATCACTACAGTCCGGTTAAGCATTTCCCAACTCCAAAATGTGTTGTAAATGCGGTATGACAACGGAATTCCGTTCGGGTGGGTCGCTCAATAAATCAATGATGCTTCGCCTTGTCATCAGGTTCATATTGATCTTCCTCGCTATCTGCTGAAGCGATGCCTTAACTGGGTTCTGAATCCGTGACTTCTTGATTTGTTTGTCAGCTCAACGGTCTAACGCGCATATTTCATAAAGAAGCAGTAACTTCCGGTCAAGTGATGCAACGACGCAGGTATAAAACACAACCAGCAGGCGTTGCGGGTTTTTGGAGAGAGTTGCCAGTCACGAACGTCGATTTTGCCGGTGTTGGTGGCGGAGATTGGGGCGGTGCACCGTTCTTGCATTAAAACAATCGCTTGCTCAACATACGCCTGCATATTGCTACCTTTTTAACTTCTTCTTATGAGAGAATAACCGAGCGTTCAATGAGCTGATGTTTTTATTAGCCGCTTGAATTGGGAAATTATTTTTAGACAGACCTTTAGAATAACTTAGGTCAATCTTAATAAAATAAAAAAACGGTTTTAAACCGTTAAAAAACAACCTTGGCAGAAGAATAATAAAGAGGTAGTAGGATGGGGGAATCCGCTTTTTACTTTATACAACAGGTGCTTAATGGTTTAACCATTGGTAGTACCTACGCCCTGATCGCCATCGGTTACACAATGGTTTATGGCATCATTGGCATGATTAATTTTGCACACGGTGAGATTTACATGATTGGCAGCTACATTGCCTTTGCTGTTCTTGCCGCTCTCGCCATGATGGGTATCGATAGTGTTTCTATCATGCTGATTGCTGCTTTTGCCATCAGTATTCTTATCACCAGTACCTACGGATATGCTGTCGAACGAGTCGCTTATCGCCCTTTAAGAAACAGTAACCGACTGATTGCTCTGATTTCAGCCATCGGTATGTCAATTTTTTTGCAAAATTACGTCCGAATTGCTCAGGGTTCGAGAGATATTGCCATGCCCAGCCTGATTAGTGATGGTTGGAGCTTTGGTGACTCTTCAGTATTTAATATTACTTTGTCGTACATGCAGGTAGTGATTTTCGCAGTCAGCATTATCACTATGACGGTATTAACTTTATTTATTTCTCGTTCCCGAATGGGGCGAGCCTGTCGTGCCTGTGCCGAAGACCTGAAAATGACCGGGCTATTAGGCATAAACACTCATCAGATTATCTCACTGACTTTTGTCATTGGCGCAGCATTGGCTGCAGTTGCTGGCGTGTTATTGGGAATGTATTACGGGGTTATCAACCCTTACATTGGCTTTATCGCTGGATTAAAAGCTTTTACAGCAGCAGTTTTAGGCGGCATCGGCAGTATTCCGGGTGCCATGCTGGGGGGGCTGATTCTTGGCATAACGGAAGCTTTTACTGCTGGTTATTTCAGTTCCGAGTATAAGGATGTGGTGGCTTTCAGCCTTCTTGTTCTTATTCTTTTGTTCAGGCCAACGGGTATTCTGGGTCGTCCGGAGGTTGAAAAAGTATGAACATTGCAACCACTTCCGCTACTAACCTGAGATGGAAACCGGCATTTATCGCCGCCGGAGTGCTGCTGCTTCTCACAGTATTGATGATGGGCATCAAGCTCTCTAATGAACAAACAAGATTGGTCGTCAAACTGGCTGCTGAAAAGCAGCTTGTCTGGATCATTATCGGAGCATCACTGGTTTTTGCTTTTCAGTTATTCAGAGATTTCTTTGATAAAGGTTGGCATTCGATCAGCAGAATAAAATGTCACCGTCGTTTGCCTCTGTCCTCTCTCAAGGAAGATTCAACCGCAAGGAAAGTGATTACCGGAGTCATGATTGCCGGGCTGTTTGTCTGGCCATTCTTTGTATCCCGTGGTGCGGTTGATCTGGCAACACTGGCTTTAATCTATGTCATGCTCGGCCTGGGCCTTAATGTTGTAGTGGGGCTGGCAGGATTGCTTGATCTTGGTTATGTGGGATTTTATGCCGTGGGGGCTTACACCTATGCACTACTGAATCAATACTTCGGGCTCGACTTCTGGAGCTGCCTGCTCATTGGTGGCCTTATGGCGGCCTTGTTTGGCTTTATTCTCGGCTTCCCGGTGCTTCGATTGCGAGGTGATTATCTGGCAATTGTTACACTCGGGTTTGGTGAGATCATCCGGATTTTGCTGAACAACTGGACGCATCTGACCGGTGGCCCTAACGGTATCAGCCAAATACCCAAACCAACCCTGTTTGGTCTGGAGTTTGGTCGACGCGCCAAAGCAGAAGGCAATATGCCATTCCATGAGTTCTTTGGTATTGATTACAACAGCGGATACAAAGTGATCTTTCTGTATATTCTTGCCGTATTGCTTGTATTGCTTACGTTATACGTCATCAATCGCCTTTTAAAAATGCCAATAGGGCGTGCCTGGGAAGCCCTGAGAGAAGACGATATTGCTTGCCGGTCTTTGGGCTTAAATCCAACCGCGATTAAGCTGTCAGCATTTACCATTGGTGCAGCCTTTGCCGGATTTGCCGGAACTTTCTTTGCTGCCCGTCAAGGATTTATCAGCCCTGAGTCGTTCACTTTTATTGAGTCCGCCATCATTCTTGCTATTGTGGTGCTAGGGGGTATGGGGTCTCAGATGGGGGTTGTTCTGGCCGCTGTTGTTATGACCGTACTGCCCGAGTTTGCCCGGGAGTTTCAGGAATACCGGATGCTGATGTTTGGTCTGCTGATGGTATTAATGATGGTTTGGCGCCCTGAAGGCCTGATGCCTATGAAACGCGCCCATATTGTGCTCAAGCGTGGTGAAGATTCGGATGAATACCAAACATCGAACGCCCACCGTCCAGTAGAAACCGTGTAAGACTGTATAAAGGAGTGACAAGATGAGCAATGAGAGTCTGCTGGAAGCTTCTGATCTGAGCATGCGTTTTGGTGGTCTGCTGGCTGTAGATAATATGGCACTAAAGGTGCGAGAAGGAGAGGTTGTCTCCATGATCGGACCAAACGGTGCAGGTAAAACGACAGTATTCAACTGTCTAACCGGATTCTATAAACCGACTGGTGGCAATATTCTATTTAAAGGGAAAGCTATCCAAAAGCTGCCCGGTTTTAAAATTTCCCGACTGGGTATTGTCAGAACATTTCAGAATATCAGGCTGTTTAAAGCCATGACAGTACTGGAAAACCTATTGGTGGCTCAGCATCGTCATCTGAAAACAGGTTTCTTATCAGGTTTGCTGCAAACCCCCGCCTTTCGCAAAAGTGAACATGAAGCACAGCATCGAGCAGAGTATTGGCTGGATAAAGTGGGACTGACTGCCTTTGCCAATCGCGAAGCCGGTAATCTGGCTTATGGTCAACAGCGACGGTTGGAGATAGCCCGTTGTATGGTGACTGACCCAAAACTACTGATGCTGGATGAACCCGCAGCAGGTCTTAATCCTAATGAAACCAAAGAGTTGGATGATCTGATTTCTGAGTTACGCAGAGATCATAAGGTATCCGTTTTATTGATTGAACATGATATGAAATTGGTAATGGATATTTCAGATCGGATTTATGTCATTAATCAAGGCAGACCACTGGCATCAGGCACACCGGAAATGATCCGCAACAATACGGAGGTGATTAAGGCTTATCTTGGAGAATCCTGAAGTAGTCTGAACAAGTGTCGTTTTTTGTAAAAACGACACTTGTTCATCTTTCAAAGCCAGCCTGTTTTTTAAAGTGTCCAAAATGTGTCCACCAAACTGACCAAAAACCATTTTCAGTCACCAATTTGGGCACTTTTTGTATATCCATGCTTGCGTAACCCTCTGAATTTCATTATATTGCGCTGGCGGTGCGAGGATTCGAATCCCTTCCTCACCGCCATCTGCAAAATAGTTTTAGTGCGCTCGTAGCTCAGCTGGATAGAGTACCTGGCTACGAACCAGGCGGTCGGAGGTTCGAATCCTCCCGAGCGCGCCATTCATAAAAAACCTGCTTTTTGAAGCAGGTTTTTTTCGTCTTCAGAAAACAATCCCCATCAAAGCAAAATCAATTGCCTGTTGGCGATAGACAGGTCGTTTAATCATAAAAAACTACTTCCAGCCAGTATTGCCTTTATAGGTTTTGCTACCGAGATGGTTAAACGTCAAATCACCATCGCCTGCCTGAGCGCCTTTCGGTGCTGCAGTGAGCGTAAAATCAATGGCGCAGTCGGTGCAGGCTGAATTTACGTTGTAGTAGCCACCTTCGGTCACAAATGGGTTCGTCAAACCAAGGTTCGTCAAATCATTGGTGTAGGTTTTGTTGTCCATAAAATACTGTTCCTGCATGGCAGCAATTTTTAGCAATGCAGTTTGCGCATCAGTACGACGACCGGCTTGTATATATTGCTGGTAGGATGGGAAAGCGATAGCGGCAAGAATGCCAATGATAACCACTGTAATCATCAACTCCAACAGGGTGAAGGCTTTTTGTTGATCCATCATAACCTCATTTGGCTAATGCATGATTTTATTTTCTGCGTTAAGGCCAACAAATACTTTAACATACACACTGTTGCCCCAATCTGTTGTGAGTCAATAAATACCATTTGGCATGCTGCTTGATGCCGGAAGTCACATAGACAAACTCCGGCACTAAGCACACTTGGTTTTTTGATTAGCTTGCTCTCAGGCAAAAGCCGGTACTTCAAGGGCTGCCGTTTGTTTATCACCCAGCTGTTCTTCCGTCTGCTGAGCCAGATAAAGATTAAGATAAGGCCCGCTAACCTGAAGCAGTTCTTCATGGGTACCACGCTGAACAATTTTACCTTTATCCATGACCAGTATCTGGTCGGCATCCTGAATAGTAGACAGCCGGTGTGCAACAGCAATGGTGGTTCGGGCTTCTCTCAGAGTGATTAATGCTTCCTTAATGGAGTGTTCGGTTTCACCATCAATATTGGCGGTGGCTTCATCAAGCAACAAAATCTTTGGATTCTGGGCAACGGTCCGGGCGAAAGACAACAACTGTCGTTCACCTGTTGAAAGCGCCTGCCCCCCTGCTCCTGGCTCATGCTGATAACCTTCTGCCAGTTTCTCAATAAAAGTATGGGCATGAACTTTTCTAGCCGAGTGCTGTACCTGTTCTTCATTGATGTTGGCGTGGTTCAGACTGATATTTTCCGACAGAGTGCCGCTGAAAATATAAGGCTCCTGAAAGACCAGCCCCAAACCTTGTCGAAGTGTGTTTTCATCAAGACTGCTGAGTGACCGCTCATCAATCAGAATATCCCCCTGCTGATGCTGATAAAAACGCATTAACAGATTAATCACCGAACTTTTACCGCTACCACTGTGACCGACAATCGCCGTAAACTGACCTGGCTCTACAGTAAAGCTGATATCGTCCAATGCCTGATTCTTACCATCATAAGACAGCGAAACATTTCTGAACTCCAGCCGTCCATTTTGGATAGGCGAATGTTGTTGCATCTGATTCTGATATTCTGGTTCAACGTCCAGCACCTGAAATAACCGCTCTGACGCTACCATCGATTGTTGCAGATTACTCATCTGCATGGTGATCTGCCGGAAAGGCTCAAAGAATCGTCCCAGGTAATTGATAAAAGCGTAAACAGTACCAATCTCAATAACGGTAAAACCGGCACGATAACCGAACCATCCCACCACCACAGCGAGAGCAATGGCGTTTAACAGATGAGTAAACGGCATCAAAAGCCAGCTATCGATACCGATATTCTTGCGCTTGAGCTGTGCCCAGGCCCGGTTATCGGCATCAAACTTTTCTTGCAGGTTTTCTTCCTGACGCATCGCCTGAATAATGCGCATGCCGTTCAGGGATTCATTTAGTCGGGTGTTGATATTAGCCAGTTGCGCTCGCACTCCGTGAACGATCGGATGGCTGACTTTCTGATAAATACGAATCGCCAGGAGCATGACAGGGATCAGAAGCAGCGTCATAATCATCAATCGAACATCCAGCAGCATCATGGCGACAAAGATACCTGCAACCCGGAAGAATGCCTGAAGAATGGAAGGAATAACCCCGACAAACATCTGGCGCAGAACTTCAGAGTCATTGGTGATACGAGACACCAGTCGTCCGGTGGGTTCGCTGTCAAAATAACTCATAGGCAGCTTTAGAACATGGGCAAAAAACATTCTTCGAATGTCATGCACAACCTTGAGTGCGTTGGCCTGAAACACCAAGCTTTGAATATACTGTAAAATGGCTGATATGGCATAAGCGCCAAACAGGGCTGAACCTAATATTGACAGTTGCATAATGTCGTCTTTACCCGGCGCAATGTAATCATCCAGAATGATTTTCATCAGCCAGGGGGCGGCCATTTCTACGGCTGTTGCCAACAGAAGTAAAAGAAATGCACCGGCAAAATGCCATTTATAGGGTTGCGCGTATTGAACCAGTCTGGAGAGTCCGGCGAATCCACGGGATTGATTTTCCTGAGGGATTGTCATCTTTGCTTTCGCTCCTGTCAGGCCACTTCGGTTATGCCGGATTCCTGCAGAGGTTGCAGAATAGTTCGGGCTTGCTGGCGGAAAATACGGGCATACCAACCTGTATTCTCACGGCTATGATCCATTAGTTCATCATGAGTTCCCTGTTCAATGATCTCGCTATCATCCAATACCAGAATATGGTCGGCAGTGATTAATTCTGGCAAACGCTGAGTCACAAGGATGATGGTTTTCTGACCGTGCATCGCCGTCAGGTTTTTCAGAATACTGGCTTCAGTTTTCATATCGAGAGCGCTGAAACTGTCATCAAGCAATAAAATCTCAGCATCACTGAGCAGTGCTCTGGCAAGTGACAGCCGTTGTTTTTGTCCACCGGACAGGTTGATTCCGTTTTCACCCAAAAGGGTTTTATACCCTCCTTTAAAGTGCAGAATTTCCTCATCTATACAGGCGAGCTTTGCCGCCTGCACAATATCCGCCTGGGATGCTTGCGGTGAAGCAAAGGCAATATTTTCAGCAATAGTGCCTGAGAACAGCATCGGCTCTTGTGGAACCCAGGCGAGCTTATTGCGCAACGAGCTAATCTTTAACTGCTGCAAGGCTATACCGCCCAGAGTGATTGAGGAATCATCCTTAAGATCAAATTCGCGCAGTATTAGTCGCAGCAAGCTGCTTTTACCGCTACCGGTACGACCGGTGATACCGATGAAAGCACCTGCTGGTATATCAACCTTGATGTTCTTAAGGACAGAAGTGGTTTCATTCGGGTAATTAAATGAGTTGATATTGATAGACAGGTGACTATCCAGTGGTGCATCCACTGCATTTGGCGCATTTTGAATGCGGGGTGTGCGATTAAACAATTTCTCAAGGCGGCTCCAGGAGGCACTACCGCGCTGGAATACATTGAACTGCCAGCCAAACTGCAACATAGGGCCGAGCATTTGCCCTAAATAGAGTGTGAAACTGGTCAGCAAACCAACAGTGAGCTGGTTCTCCTGGATCATCCAGGCACCACTCATCAAAGCAATGACAAAAGACAAACCAAAGAACAGGCTGATGCTTGGTCCGAACAGGGCATCCACAATGGCCACCCGTCGGTTAGCATCCACAGACTCATCCGACAGACGTTCAAACCGGTCTAATTGCCGTCGAGTAAGCTGATGCGCTTTCACTGCACGAATGCCGGCAATGGCTTCCCGGGTCTCTTCATTAAGATTGGAAAACGTCTGTTGTGCGGTACCAAAACGACGATGGAGCAATATACCGTAACGGTTCGTTGCCCAAACGAGAATCGGGAATGGCAACATCGCCAACAAGGTCAGTTTGCCACTCACCACAAAGATCATGGCAAAAAGAACCGTAAGCCCGGCAATCAATGAGTCTACCAATGTCATGATGCCAACACCGGCGCTTTCTTCCACGGCATTCAGGTCATTGGTGGCATGCGCCATCAGGTCACCAGTGGTATGGCGCTGATAAAACTCAGGAGACAGTTGGGTAAAGTGCGCAAATAAGCGGCTTCGCTGCTTTCTGACCAATTCAATCGACGCACCATAGAGTTCCGCTCGCCATACATAGCGCAAGCCATAAACCACAACACCTGTCGCCAGAATGCCTGCCACATTAAAGATCAGGTCTGAGTCGGTAAGACTGTTATTTTTTATGCCATCAATTACCCGGCCAATGAGCCAGGGCGGAAGAAGATTCAGCAAAGAAACAATCTGCAGGCAGATGAAGGCGAGCAGGTACTGTTTCCAATATTCTTTGAGAATAAATCTCAGTTTCCAGAGTAATTTCAATCGAGTGCCTTTGGATAAAAATCAGGGTGCCAGTGCAGCTTTTCCTAGTGCAGCTTTCCCCAGTGAACCTTTCAGAGCATTGATGCCAGAAGTCAGCTGTCTGACTTCATCTTTGTCCATAGATTCCAGCAATGTCTGTAGGTGCCCGGTCTGTCTTTGAGTGACTTCTTTAATGGTTTTTAGACCAGCACTCGTTAAGCTCAGGCAGCGGACTCTGGCGTCATCGGGACTGATATTGATAGCAACCAGATTCTGCTTTTCCAGTCTTTGGACGACACGTGTCGCACCGCTTTTAGTGATACCCAGTGTGGTGCCAATAATTTGTATCGGGCTTTCAGGGCAGTTATGAATCAGTTTAAGGGTAAGCAAATCCACCATTGCCAGATTTTCATGTTGCGAACCAGAACAGCAAAGTCCGTTGAAATACCAGCTTAAACAGATCAGGTTATCATACAGGAGGGAGGCTTGTTTGTTCATGCGCACCATGGTTCTATATTGGAGCGCCTATTGAACGACACTTGGTTGACAGCGTCAACCAAGTGAATACCGAAGTTAAGTGATTCTATTGAAGTCTCATTGCGAGATTGCTAATGATGCCGCTAATCGGTTTTTACTTTGCGGTTAACGCTGTGTTTGCTGATTGATCACTGGCCACCACTCTTTCCGATGTAATTCCATTCCAGGCTCTGGTGTCCAGATCCAGATCAGAGAAATCTTCAGGATTAAATACCGGACGCTCGACGCCTGCTTGCAATTGCTGGCGAAAATCCTTGATGACTCTCAGGCAAACCGGTAGCAACATCATGATTACCACTAGATTGACCACCGCCAGAACACCCATCAGTGGGTCAGAGAAGAAGAAGACGGATGTTGCGCCAGAAGCCGTTGCTCCCAGAAATACAATGCCGATAATCACAACACGAAGCACATTTAAAGCCACAGGGCTTTTGGTAATAATGGTCAACGCGTTCTCACCAAGGTAGTAGTTGTAAATAATGGAGCTGAAAGCAAAGAGCAGAATCATGAAGGTCAGGAAGTACTGCGCCCATGCACCAAGATGTGCGGCCAGTGACTGCTGTGTGAGTGCAATGCCGTCCATTCCCTCAGCACCAGGGACGTAGACATCGCCCAGAAGAATCACAAATGCAGTGCAGGAACAGATCAGGAAAGTATCAATGAATACAGAGAACGCCTGAGTGATACCCTGGCTTACAGGGTGGTGGACTTCCGCAGTTGCGGCAATGTTTGGTGCAGAGCCAAGGCCGGCTTCATTGGAGAAAAGACCACGACGCATACCGTTAGCAATCGCCGCACCAATACCACCGCTGACGGCTTCTTCAAGACCAAAAGCATTGGCGATGATAGACCACAGAATATCCGGTAGTTCAGTGATATTGATAGCAATAATAAACAGCGTCATCAATATGTAGCAGCACGCCATTACCGGAACGACCACATCAGACACTTTGGCAATACGACGAATGCCGCCAAATACAATGAATCCGGCGATCACTGCCAGCAAACTGCCTGTCACCAGCCGGCTGATGCCCAGACTGTCTTGAACAGCACCGGCCACTGTGTTGCCCTGAAACGCGTTAAAGCCGATGCCGAAAGCAGCAATCAGACAAACGGCATACACAATTGCTAACCAACGGTAATTCTGCCCTAAACCGTGCAAAATCACTCTTGCGGGACCGCCACGAAATGCACCGTCTGCCTGACGACGTTTAAATACCTGAGCCAGAGTACATTCGACAAGGCTGGTCGCCATGCCCACAAAGGCAATCGCCCACATCCAGAAGACCGCGCCAGGTCCACCCAGAGTGATAGCCACAGCAACACCGGCAATGTTGCCGCCACCAACACGACCACCTACGGAAATTAAAAGAGCTGAACGTGCAGAGATGACGTTTGGATCACCATTCTGATCTTTAGGTGATAAAACACTGAACATTCTTTTAAAGAATTCAACCTGAACAAAGCCGGTCATTAATGTGATGAATAGACCAAAAACCACCAGAAGTGGGATTAAGGAGTGACCCCAGGTGAGGTCTCCAATGAGATTAAAGAAATTTTCAACATAGTGCATACATATTACCGCATTTGTTCCGTCGTTTTTTATGAAGCTGCGACATTAGATCATCTTTCAGGAAAATTATCTTGTAAATTATTGGAATTGTTTTTCTGGTATTTTGAATATCATACTCAATGGTAGTGATCGCGATTAACTGATAAATTATTGGGTAGTTTGTAATATGTTGTTATTAGATGGTTAGAAAATGATGCCTTTTTTGTAAAGCAAAGAAAAAGGGCAAAATATTAATTGCCCTTTGCTGATTAATTGCCGGGTTAATTTAATGACTCATCTTTTTTGCTTCTATCAATCAAAAAACAAAAAACCAGAGCGGTGACCGCAAAACCGCCAATGAAAATAGCAGGCATTGCCGCATACCCTAACGTATGCCAGATAATGGATTCCAGTGCGCTCATTTACCAGCCCTCCACACCGTGCATATTTGGTAGTTCATGGGCGATACCTTTGTGACAATCGATACAAGTTTCGCCGGTTGCCGGTACCTTATCAGTACCAATAAACGCCTTGCTGTGAACGGTCATAGCGCGATGAGATTGTTCAGAGAAATCCATAGACTCAAAGTGGTGACAGTTACGGCACTCCTGAGAATCGTTAGCCTTCATACGAGCCCACTCCCGTTCAGCCATTTCACGACGATGGGCAACAAATTTTTCACGGGTATCGATTTTACCGGTGATCTTGCCCCAGAGTTCTTGACTGGCCCGAATTTTACGAACCAGCTTAGGTGTCCACTCTTTAGGAACATGGCAGTCAGAACAGATCGCCTGTACACCGGAACGGTTGTTATAGTGAATCGTAGACTTGTATTCTTCGTAGACGTTATCACGCATCTCATGGCAACCAATACAGAACTCTTCGGTATTAGCCGCTTCCATACCGGTATTAAACCCGCCCCAGAAAATAACCCCGGCAGCAAAACCAAAAGCCAGCACCAGACCCATGGCAATACGAGTTGGTGATGATAACAGCCGCCAGTAGCGTTTCAGGAAAAAATCCTCTGACATAATCGTTCTCCTTTTCATTATTTCAGGGATTCAACCGGCTCAAAGTTATTCTCTTTGAGAGGCTTGGTATTTGCCTGGGGTACGTGACACTGCAGACAAAAATAACGACCAGGCGCAACATCAGCCAGCTGCTTGTTATTGCGATCGTGGAAGTGTGTGACACTGATTTTAGTGGCACCGTATTTAGAAGCGTTCTTCCAGCTATGGCAGCGTAAACAGCCATTTACGTCTTTATTGACTTCTATACCACGAGTGTCGTGTGGAATAAGCGGTGGTTGCTGAACAAAATCCCGTGGCAGGGGGGTGTCGCTTTCCAATGTTTTTTTAAGAGGAGTAGCAGGCGCCTCATGGGCAAGGCTATCGCTACGCAGGGAGTCCAATCCCCCGTTTCCGGCAAAAACAGAAGCGCTGACTAATATTGAAAAAGACAGGGCAATAATAGATTTCAATTTCATGGCCTTAGTTCTCCGCCATCATGGCAATAAATATTTCGTTTTATGCCACCGTCCATCACCGGTGTTTTAAAACCGGTTTATGATTCTCTGGTGGTTAAAATAATCTGATATTCAAAAACATCTTTGTCGCAGACATCGATGCAACGACCGCAGCGAGTACAATCGGATTTACTTAAAACAGGACTCTTGCCTTTCTTCTCTTTCAGTGCGGCAGGTAGAATCTGTGGCTCCGGGCAGATGGCATAGCAATCCATGCAATCATCACAATTCTGTCGTTTACTGGCTTTTACCAGTAATGGGCTGAACTTGCCCAGCACACTGTAAAATGCACCCAACGGGCAAAGGTGACCACACCAGCCTCTGGACGTGACCAGCAGGTCAAACAGAAAAATACCTGCCAATAACATCCAGCCAGTTCCCATGGTGAAGAGGATTCCGCGATACACCAGACTGACCGGATTGACAAACTCCCAGACCATCAGCCCCGTAACTACTGGCAATACCAGAACCATTACCAGTATCCAGTAACGAGCTGTGCGCGGAAGTTTATGACTGTTGCGAATGCCCAGTCTACGGCGCAGCCAGTGAGCTGCATCAGTGATAACATTGACCGGACAGACCCAGCTACAGAAACTTCTGCCGCCGAGCAGGGCGTAAACTGCTATAACAATCGCGGCACCAATGAGCCCCTGGCCAATGACCGGATGACCTGACAACAAACTTTGCAGTACTGCCAGAGGGTCACTCATGGGAATGCGGTCAAACAGCAGACTGGACGACAGGTTACCTTTAAACAGGTTAATGCCAGCCAAAGGCGCTGCCAGAAACAAAGCCAGAACAGACAGTTGCGTTAGACGACGGGCGAACAAAAAACGAAGAGTTTTCATTGTTCACCTCCCGGTCTCCTGACAGGCAATCTGTCTTTACTCTCCCAGGGCACCAGTTTTTCTCCAGTACGTGCTTCTTCCTGCCAGCTGAAGCGATAATGCTTACCCAGCTCGCCCTGAGCCAGTTCTCTTGGAAAGACTTTGATGGCCGCTTCATCCAGTACGCAGGCGTGTTCACACTTACCGCAGCCAGTGCAGGCGTCAGTGTTCACTACAGGTTCAAAGACCGCATGAGCATTGGTGCGGGTGTTGTGAGAAACGTCCAGCCTGATGGCATCATCAATCAGCGGGCAGACCCGGTAACACACATCACAACGCAGTCCTTGCAGGTTCAGACAGTTTTTCCGGTCAATGAGAACAGCGACACCCATACGAGCATCATTGATATCAGTCAGGTTCTGATCCAGTGAACCACTGGGGCAGTTGCTGATGCAGGGAATGTCTTCGCACATTTCGCAGGGGATTTCCCTGGCATTAAACCATGGGGTTCCGGTTGCTACCGGATCTTCCGGAGCTGCCAGTTTAAGCGTGTCATAAGGGCAGTCACTAACGCAGATGCCACAGCGCAGACAGGAAGCAAGAAAGTCCTGTTCCGGGAGAGCCGCTGGTGGACGTAAAACCTGTGCTGCATGAACACCAGAGCGTTCAGCAACAAATGTCAAACCCAGTCCGAGCAGACTGACGGCACAAGCCGCCTGTGCTGTATCCGTCATAAAACGACGACGACTCAGGCTGGTTGGTTTGACGGTTTTACTGCCTCCAGTTTTTTTCATCAGGTTATCTCCCGGGTAAACGTCACTGGTAATTAGGCTTTAAGTATTTTCACTGCGGTTTTCTTGAAGTCTGTCTCTTTTGACAGAGGGTCCGTAGCATCAAGAATCAGCTTGTTGGTGAGCTGATGCGCATCGAAGAACGGCATAAACACCAGTCCGCGAGGTGGACGGTTCCGACCACGGGTTTCTACACGGGTACGAACTTCGCCCTGACGGGAAACAATTTTCACTTCCATACCACGGCGTAAGCCACGATCTTTGGCATCGTCAGGATGCATAAAGATCACAGCATCCGGGAATGCCCTATACAGTTCAGGCACACGACGAGTCATCGAGCCAGTATGCCAGTGTTCCAGAACGCGCCCGGTGGATAACCAGAGGTCGTATTCTTCATCAGGCGATTCATGGGGTGGTTCATAAGGCAGAGCGAACAACCAGGCTTTGCCATCAGGCTTACCGTAGAACTTCACTTCTTCGCCATCGGCGACATAGGGATCGTAACCTTCACGGAAGCGCCAGAGAGTTTCTTTACCATCAACTACTGGCCAGCGCAGACCACGAGCCTTGTGGTACATGTCGAATGGCGCCAGATCATGAGCTTTGCCGCGACCAAAAGTAGCGTACTCTTCAAACAGACCTTTCTGGACATAAAAACCGAAGTGATCACTTTCCAGATTCATACGACCATTGAAGTCTGATACCGGATATTTGTTGACCTGACCATTGGCAAACAGAACATCAAACAGCGTTTTTCCCTTGTATTCCGGTGCTTTTGCCAGCAGTTCGTCAGACCAGACTTCTTCAACCTTGAAGCGTTTGGAGAACTCCATCAGCTGCCATACATCAGAACGGGCTTCACCCTGAGGGGCTACCTGCTGATACCAGAATTGTGTACGACGCTCGGCGTTTCCGTAAGCACCTTCTTTTTCTACCCACATTGCAGTTGGCAGAATCAGGTCAGCAGCCTGTGCGGTCACTGTTGGGTATGGGTCAGATACAACAATAAAGTTATCCGGATTACGATAACCAGGCAGTGCTTCACCGTTTATATTCGGTCCAGCCTGCATGTTGTTATTACACATCACCCAGTAGGCGTTGAGTGCGCCATCGTTGAGTTTGCGATTTTGCAGAACGGCGTGATAGCCGACTTTACCCGGAATAGTGCCTTCAGGCAGTTTCCAGATTTTCTCTGAAATATCTCTATGCTTCTTCTTCTTTACCACCATGTCGGCAGGCAGGCGGTGAGCAAAGGTGCCTACTTCACGAGCGGTACCACAGGCAGAAGGCTGACCTGTCAGGGAGAATGGACCACAACCGGGTTTGGAAATCTTGCCGGTCAGCAGGTGGATGTTATACAACAGGTTGTTCATCCACACACCACGGGTATGCTGGTTCACACCCATTGTCCACAGTGACATTACCTTGACGTTTGGATCGGCGTAGAGTTTTGCCAGCGCTTCTAGTTGTTTTTCAGGAACGCCGGACAGTTTGGATACTTTGTCAGCGGTGTACTCGCTGACAAAATCAGCGAACTGCTTGAAATCAATCTCTTCAGAACCACCATTGTTTGGATTGGCAGCCGCTTTTTGCAGAGGGTGGTTGTCGCGCAGACCATAACCAATATCGGTCACACCTTTGCGGAAGCGAGTGTGTTTGCTGACAAACTTATGATCAACCGCATCGTGCTGAATCAGATAGTTGGCAATGTAGTTGGCAATGGCAAGATCGGTTTGTGGCGTGAAGATGATGCCCTGATCCGCCAATTCAAAAGAACGATGTTTGAAAGTAGACAACACTGCTACTTTACAACCTTCGCTGGACAGACGACGATCGGTCAGGCGTGACCAGAGCACCGGATGCATCTCTGCCATGTTGGAGCCCCAGAGCACAAAAGCATCCGCTTTCTCAAAATCGTCGTAGCAGCCCATAGGCTCATCAATACCGAAGGTACGCATAAAGCCACCTACCGCTGAAGCCATGCAGTGGCGAGCATTAGGGTCGATATGGTTGGAGCGGAAACCGGCTTTGTAGAGTTTGGCAGCGGCGTAACCTTCCCAAACCGTCCACTGACCAGAGCCGAACATACCTACGCCTGGCATTTCGTCGGTGTTGCGGGTTTTGGCGATAGCCGCTTTCCACTTCTCAGCCATGATATCGAAAGCCTGATCCCAGGAAATCGGAGCGAAGTCACCTTCTTTATCAAACTTACCATTCTTCATGCGCAGCAGTGGTGTCTGTAGACGATCAGTGCCGTACATAATCTTGGACAGGAAGTAACCCTTGATGCAATTCAGACCACGGTTAACCGGTGCTTCAGGATCACCCTGAGTAGCAACCACCCGACCATTCTTGGAGCCGACCAGAACAGAGCAACCAGTACCGCAGAAACGACAGGGCGCTTTGTCCCAGTGAATGTCAGTTTCTTTGCTGCTGGTGATCAGATTGGCAGCAGAGGCGCTGGTGCTCATGCCGGCTGCCGCAGCGGTGGCAGCAATGGCGCTGCTCTTCATGAAGTCCCGGCGACTCTGTCGGGCTATTGATTTTTGGTCTGGATTCATCGTGTCACTCCTGATGCGCATAAACGAGCGCTGAAGACAAAACGCCTTCCGCAGCGCTAATATCTGAAATTCGGCTTACCATGGTCTGCTGACCGGGTTGCTCTTCTACGGTAACGATCAGCTTGCCATCCGCTTCAGTCATTTGAACCTCGACACCTTCCAGTTGGTTCAGGCGTTCAGTGACTGAATCAATATCTTCAGGCTGAGTACGGACAATCAGTCCTGAGATGCCGCCGACTTCATTGGTTTCCGTTTCTTTTGAAATTGATTTTTTACTCATAAAGCTCTTATTTAGGCTCAGGCTGATATTTAGGCTCAGGCTGAATCATTTTTATGGCGTTGACCGGGCAACCTGAAACGCATTCACCACAACCGGTACAGAGATTTGAGTCGATCTGTGGTAAGGCGATACCACCTGCAGCTAGCTGAAAGGCAATGGCTTCCACTTCACAGAATTCCTGGCAGGTTCGACAGTGCACCCTATTGGTTGCGAGACACTGGGTGTTTATTTCTGGCTGAACAGTGAGTTGATGACGTATATTCAGGGCCTGATGCTCACAGGTGGAAATGCATTGATGGCAGAATGAGCAGCCCGCCTTATTAAAATTCATCTCCGGAAAGCCAGCATCGCCTTTAACAAGAACACCGGTTTCACAGACATTCACACAGTCACCACAGCGCTGGCACTGATCGGTGAACTGCTCCTCAGAGGAGCTGCCAGGTGGTCGTATCACATCGACCGGAGTTCTTTTACCGCGTAGAAAGCCTCGGCGAGATAAGCGGGAGATAGTGCTCATTGTTTTCGGGTTTTATCTGTCAGCCTGATTTTGAGCAATATGTTACCGGCTCAGAACCTAGGAAAAAGAGGGGTATTCCGGTAACTGAACGACGGGGTACAGATAAAATACCTCTTTAGAGGTACTCAATGTCTATGTTTTAATCTGCTTTGTGAGCGTAGATCGGTTTCCGCCCGAAGGGCAGAAGCCGAGAATAAAGCCAACAGCTGACTCCAGACTTTTTCCTGACTTTGTCTTAGGCTGCGCATTTTTAAGTCGTTTGCCTTTATGAAAAGTGGTCTGCTATTTGTGGGTACAAAGCATAAAATCCTGAGGTGTTGATCTGAATCAAAAGAAAAATCCGAAGTATGTCATCGGAAAGATTAAATTCTCTCTACCAGCCAAAGCTCTGGCAGCGGTGAGCGCTATCGGCTTGATGGCATTGATCAGTCTGGGTTCATCAATATGGTTTGCAGTAAACACCGAAAGCGATGCCGCGGCCATTAATATTGCCGGATCATTGCGAATGCAGTCCTGGCGTTTAAGTGAGCATGTCCTTATTCCAGAGCTAACCAGTCAGGATACCGTGTCGAAACTGGTGCTTATTTTTGATAACAGCATTAATAATCCGGCATTATCTCGCTTGCAGCTTCGCCAGGATCATCTCGGTGCCGCCTACCGTTCAGTGGTTGCTGACTGGTATCAGGTGATGCGTCCATTATTGAGTAATCCGAAACAATACCCTTTATTTGTTGATGGTGTGCCTGTATTTGTAGACGACATTGATCAAATGGTTAAAAAACTCCAGCTTAATTCAGAATCTAAGCTTGACTGGTTACTGCTGATCGCAGCGGTCTTTCTGATCGGGATTCTGACGATTAGTATCGCAGTGATTATTTTCATCAAGAAAAATTTGCTGGAGCCAGTGATTAGTCTTGGCGCGGCGGCAGAAAACGTCCGGCAGGGGCAATTCCATCACCTTGAGCTGACGTATGATGGCTCCAATGAGCTTGGTCAATTGACCAATACCTTCCAGGAGATGGCGAATGATCTGTCACAACTCTATGATAACCTTGAAGGTCAGGTCGCCCGACAAACTCAGGCTCTGGAGCAATCCAATACTGCATTGCATTTGCTCTATAAGGCTTCCAGAAATCTGGGGGTGAATCCTTACGATGAACAAGAAGTATTGAGCCTGATAGAAAGCTGGAAACAATTACTGGAACTAAAAGAGTGCTATATCTGCCTGTCTGACAAGGTGGGCAGTGAACAGTTGTACAGGATTAATGCCGTTGATGCCGAGTCTGGCAAGTCCGGTTGTTCGGGGCACTGCTTACACTGCATCAGGAAGCAGGATTGGAAAACAGCCATATTTTCTGTATCAGAGTATCGTTTTGATCTGGTAATAGAAGGTCAGATGTTTGGTTTTCTCTATGTAGCTACGACTGATTGCCAAATGCTGTCGGAAGAAAGTAAGGAATGGCTACAGACCTTTGCCGATATTGTTGCCGGTTCGTTGCATCAGAGTCGTAATCGTAACCATGAACGACAGGTGTTGTTGATGGAAGAACGGGCGGTTATTGCAAGAGAGTTGCATGACTCTCTTGCTCAGGCACTGTCCTATCAGAAAATTCAGGTCGTGCGGCTCAAGCGTCAGCTTGGCAAAATCGAAAAGCCGCCAATAGTGGCTGATGTGATGAATGAGCTTCAGGAAGGTCTCAATCATGCCTACCGGCAGCTCAGAGAGTTATTGAACACGTTTCGTTTATCGATATCTGAAGGTGATCTTGAAACAGCTCTGGAAAATACACTGAAGGAGTATCGTAAACGCCAACCTGATATAGAATACCAACTGGATTACCAGTTACAGTATCGCTCACTGGATGCTCATCATCAGATACACATTGTGCATATTGTGCGGGAAGCCTTATCCAATGTCCTACAGCATGCACAAGCTACTCAGGTCATCATCCGTTGTCGTACAGATGAGTGCAACAGCGTGGTAATCACAGTGGATGATAATGGCAAAGGCATCAGTACGAAGCCGGAGAAAACCGGTCATTTTGGCACCACCATCATGCAGGAAAGAGCGGAGACAATGGGAGGTGTTTTACATTTTGAACAAGCACCTATGGGTGGTGCAAGAGTTTCTTTGGCCCTTGAGAGTACGTGATGGATAATAAAGTAGACGAAGTGCAGGTACTGCTCATTGATGATCATCCATTGCTGCGCAAAGGGCTGGCGCAGCTGCTGGATGATGAAGAAGGGTTGACGGTGGCAGGTGAAGCCGGCTCTGGCCAGCAGGGGCTGGAACTGGCAATACAGATTGAACCAGACCTTATCCTGCTTGATCTCAATATGAAAGGTATGGATGGTCTGGCAACACTGAAGGCCATGCGTGAAGCGAAAGTCACATCCCAGATTATTGTTCTGACGGTATCGGAACAAAGGGAAGATGTTGCTGCCATGTTCCGGGCAGGCGCTGATGGCTATCTATTGAAAGATATGGAGCCCGATGAACTGATGGACAAAGTCGCTGAAGCGGCTCACGGCAAGTTGGTGGTGGATGATCGTCTTGCCAGTGTGCTGGCTTCAGTACTACGTCCCGTTGAACAAGCCCATAATAAACTGGACGACCTGACCTTTAAGGAAAAAGAAGTGCTTAAGCTACTGGCAGAAGGGCTTGCCAATAAAATGATTGCCCGACGTCTGGAGATTAGCGAAGGAACGGTCAAAGTACACGTTAAGCGTCTTTTGAAAAAGCTGGGGGTGCGCTCCCGCGTGGAAGCGGCTGTGTGGATGGTTCAGAGGAAATAACTGAAACTTTATATTCATTTCTGTTTATTCGCATCTGATACGGCTTTTTCAAATAACGCTACGATTGGTTTGAAGTTGTTGTTATATTGAGCCGCCTTAAGAAGAGGGATTATTTTTTTTATTTCCTCTAAACCTTCTTCTTCATAATATACAAACTCAAATGCAACTGAAGAGAATGATTTGTTGAGCATTGCCATCATATTTAATTTGTATCGAAGATTATTTTTAAAAGAATTATGAATTTTAGGGAGACTACTATACAGCCAACTCAAAAGAAATCCGGCATCATCTATATCATCTCGACTAAGAATCAAGAGTTCAAAAAACTGGTATCTTATATTATCCATATCTTTTATATTAATTAGAGCTTTATGACTTAAAAGCATACTACGCTCTCGAATAATTCTGGAATAACCTAAACCATCTTCAAACAAAATAACCATTATATCCGGGTTTAATGCTCGATAGAATATAACTTTTTTCTCAGCCTGTATTTCGGTGCTTGAATATTTTGACCGCAAGTAACTATCAATCTGTCTTTCTAAAAAATCAAATCTGGATAAGCCTTCATCCTCAATCAATTTATTGTAATCTGGAAATATTGCATCAATCACATCTTCAAATGAAACAAGCTGTTCATTATTTAAGAATTCAGTCAATATCATCTCAAAGGATGTGCGGTGCTCTTCATCCCACAATAGTTTTTCCTTCATTATACTCTTGAAAAAGCCATCTAGCTGGAAGTTTAATATTGCTGCATGGCTTAATATAGCTTCCATATTGTCGACTAAATATCTCAAGTATTGCTCTTTGTTTTTTTGTTTTGTTTTTTTAAATTTATTTTGTATCTCATCTAATGCCCATTGGTAAAAGCGCATTGCCCCCACACGTTGCTCTTCAGTATCTTCCCATTCAAGTATGAAGCCATCATCCATAGTGATAAAATTATTTTTGTAAAAGTCAATCATATCATTTTTATTGAAACAAAAGAACATGGATGCTGTATTCGGAGTTTTTCAAGATAGTTGTCCCGAAAACTGAATTTTAGGCAGCCTTTTTCTCGTCAATTCCTACTTCAGACAACCGCTCAGGATTCAATGCAACGGCACCCACGGGCTCCCAGTTCCTGATGCTTCCTGACCATCGCCCTGGGTTGGCCTCTCGCGCTTTGGCATACACCTGTTTCCTGTAATTCAGGATTCCCTGATCTCTTTGCTCATGGCGTTGCGCTGGTGTCACAAAGCGAATTGAACTATGGCGGTGTTCATTGTTATAAAACCGTTCAAACTTCAGCATCCACTGACGGCTGTCTTCTAATGTCAGAAAGCCTTGCGATGGCCACTGAGGACAGTATTTAACCGTTTTAAAGACTGATTCTGCAAATGCATTGTCGTTACTCACCCTTGGCCGACTATGCGAGGGAATGATACCCAATTCCTCAAGCTTGGCCTTAAAGGTACTCGACGTCATGGGAGCCCCATTGTCTGAGTGCAGTACAAGCGGTTCTTTAGTGCATTTTTCAGCCATCATTGTCCGGTTAATCAGTTCACTGGCCAGCTCACCAGACTCATGACTATGAATCTCCCAGCCAACAATCTTACGACTGTAAACGTCCAGTATCAGGTAGAGATACCAGAACTGGCCGCGAACCCTGGACGGAAAATAACTAATGTCCCAGCACCAAACCTGATTGGGGCCAGTGGCAACATGGGTTGTCGGCTTTTTACTTTTCGATCGCTTTTTTGAACGACCGCGATAGTGCAACTGACCATGCTTTTTCAACACACGGTAAAAGCTGGATTCAGAAGCAACGTATACTCCCTTGTCTGCAAGGGCTGGAACGATCTGCGATGGTGGCAGGCTCGCATACTCATTGTCATTACTGATGGCCAGAATCTGTTGCTCCTCTTCCTCAGTCAGTTTGTTAGAGGGTACCGGACGCAGGGCATCCGGGCGTTTGTCCGTTAACACTGCGCCATTGTCATCGCGCCAGCGGTCCAGTGTTTTCAGGGATATTTCCAATTGTTCCGCAGCCTTCCAGCGAGAAGCGCCGTTTGATATGGCTTCATCAAACCATGTCAGCAGTTGGCGGCGCTTATCAGCAGGTGTCAATTGTCCTCGCTGTCTATCCCGTAGAAGGCATCGAGCTTTTTTGAAAGCACCAGCAAAGCTGCAGCTTCTGCCAACGCCTTGTCTTTACGGCGAAGCTCTTTTTCGAGGGTCTGATTGCGTTTGCGCTCTTGTTTTAATTGCTTGCTTTCCTGGTCTGCACGCTGAGAAACCTGATCAGCACCTGAAATACAAGCGTGCTTCCATTCCTTGACTTGTTGAGGGTAAAGCCCTTTTTTACGACAGTATTCGCTCAATTCAGTTTCTGACAAAGCAGCGGTTTCAACGACCACGGCAAACTTGCTTTCAGCGGACCATTGTTCTGATTTTTGTTCGCTTCCTGGCACAGGTAATCCTTTGTCCCTTAGTTTTTTACGCCAATTATACAGGGTTTGTTCGCTGATACCTTCCTCTCTGGCCACATCTGGCACAGAGCGATTGTGTGGTGGCAACAGCTTTTTCAAAACAGCTGACTTACGTTCCTCTGAAAACCGAGGCATATCCCACGTCCTTCGCCCACTGCTTAACTTTTATTGGTTAATCAGTAAGCGGGACAACTATCCTGACACAGCGGGCAGAGAACAATCGCATATACTCACCAATCTTTTTATTTGACTGTGAGAATAGTAGATCATTATTGATATGCGCTCACACTATGCGACAGTCTTTTCAAGACAAGCATAAGCCGTATGTTCCGCCCGAAAGAATCCCAGAATTTTCTTTTTCTTCCTCTGCAACGATTTAAGTCCAGAACTCACCGCGCGGAGAAATGCCTTTTTGGTTTTCAATGCCATACGGCCAATATGCCCTGATTTCAGAACACTCCAGACAAGTTCAACAGGGTTCAGTTCCGGTGAGTAGGGTGGCAGTAGCTGTATGTCAAGAAGCCGTTCTTCTTTCTTGAGATATTTCATGACTTTCTTGGCGCTGTGTGCAGAATGACCATCGGTTACGATCATTACAGGACGATCATGTGATGCGACTATTTGCTTCAGAAACTTTATAAAGACATCCGCATTAAAGCGGCCGGTAATTGTCATGTAGCGCATGTGCCCTTCACCACTGACAGCGGCGATCATGTTGATGCCAAAGCGCGCGCCAGTTTTGGTGACAGTTGGCGTATAACCTTTTTTGCTCCAAGTTGTACCGGAGTGATAGTCAGAACGTATGCTCGCTTCATCAATGAAATAGATAATAGCCCCTTCCTCTTCCGCCTGTTTACGAAGAGCTGGATAACGTGTATCCAAATAATCCTGTACTTTTTTTTTCGCTCTGCTGCCAGGCTTTTCGCACTGGCCGCTGAGGCGTTAGACCCATTTTTCTGAGCATCTTACTGACAGCGGCAGGATGCATGGTGATGTTGAACTCTGTTTTGATCACCGCTGCGATGATGTCCCGAGACCACAGTGCTTTATAAAAACCGTAAAACGTTGGGTCTTTGGTGAGAATGATCTTTGAGAGTGTCTCTCGTTGCTCAGGCGAGAGTTTGGCGTTTTTACTGTGTGCGATGGGGCGTGTTTTTAACGCCTCCATGCCACCTTTTTTGTAACGATCAATCCAGCGGTAGATACAGGATCTATCTGTGCTGTATTCGACAGAAAGTGCTTGGACAGAAGCACCGTCTAACCATTTTTGAATAGCCTCGAACCGGATACTTTCTCGTACTTCGTGGGATACTTTGCGACCGTCAACTCTGCTCATGGATACCTCAACATCGGAGGTAACATGATACATGTTAAGGTGTCGTGTAGCATAGGCTCATATCAATAGTGTCGTTTTTCCTGAGAAAACAGTAAAATTTAGATTGTTTGGCTCAATACTGAGGACAGTTTTTCGAAGGCTCAACATTGATACATCAAGGCTTGCGCCACAGAGGATAGGATTTAATTGCAAGTCTGGTGTTACCCAAAGTTTCCTAAAAGTACCTTAAACCCCAAAACCTTTGGTATTACTGGGGTTAAATGCAAACGATTATTCTCGTGCGTAAGTCCTGGAGAATGGCGTGAAAAAGGTTCTGACGACAATGACCGCCTACCTGCTATTACGGTTTGCCCAAATCACAACGCACTGTCGGTTGTCGTTACAGCAAATAGCCCGAAAAATCAGCCTCAACTTAACCAGTCGCCGCCCATTACTGGAGTTATTCTTCAGTGATCCGCCGGAGAACAACGAAGACCACCCACTCCAGAATCAGGAGTTTCTGAAGCTTGGTGGAAATGGTATTTGTATTTCACACAGATGGGTGCTGAAAATAGTTTTTACTTGCCGTAGTAGTCAGATTCAGTGGCAATGAGTACATGTCAGTCAGAATTCGCTGTAAGTTTTCTGTTTTTTTTCTGACAAATACTAATTAGATTTGTGTTGATTTGTGATAATACGCTATTTGTAAAAAAGCATTGATCTGTCTTCCCATAAAGGGCAAATATTATCTTTCAAGTAAACTATTTCATCATGGTTTTATTGCATTGATGGCGGTTATGATTAACCGTATTTCTCCGGGTTAATATGAAAAGGCCGTTATGCAAATCATCAAAGAAAAATTCGGAATCAATCGTTTAGGACAAACTGTTAATCGTTTTGAACTCCGAAATAATCATGGAATGGAAGTTGTTATTCTTGATCGGGGTGCCACTATTCAAAGTATTCGGGTTCCTGATCAGCAAGGTGTTTCCTCCGAAGTGACTCTGGGCTGCGATTCTGTTGAAGCTTATGAAGCTGCAACTGCTTATTTTGGTGCTGTTGTCGGGCGCTATGCAAATCGCATTGGCAAAGGTCGTATGCAAATTGAAGAACAACCCTATGAGTTGATTTGCAATAATGGCAATAATCATCTGCATGGCGGTGACAGTGGCTTTGATGACAAGATCTGGAAGACCGGTTTTTCGACAGCGGAAACGTGCTGCACATTAACACTCTGCTACCACTCTGTGGATGGTGAAGAAGGCTATCCCGGCAATCTAAAAGCCAAAGTCGAGTACGTGCTCAATAACAACAATGAACTATTGATTCGCTATCAGGCTGAAACGGATAAGACTACGGTTGTCAATTTGACCAACCACACCTATTTCAATTTGCGTGGTGAGGGTGACTGCCTTGATCACCGACTACAGATTCATGCCAACAGCTTCACACCAACCGATCCAGAGTCTATTCCTTATGGCAACACAGCGCCAGTAGCAGACACACCGATGGATTTCACCCGCATGAAAACCATCGGCCAAGCTATTAATGATGATTTCGATCAGCTAAAGCAGGCATCCGGCTTTGATCATCATTGGGCATTCCGCTGCGATAATCATCAACCTGAAACGCCAGAACTGGTTGCCAGAGTTGAAGAGCCGGAATCAGGTAGAACATTGGAAGTACTCACTACTCAGCCCGGTGTGCAATTCTATACCGGTAATTTTCTGGAGGGGAATATCGGCAGAGCTGGCGTAGCCTACAAGAACCGAGATGGTTTCTGCCTGGAAACGCAGCATTTTCCAGATTCACCTAATCAGTCAGAGTTTCCATCGACAGAATTGCGTCCGGGAGAGATTTATAAGCATCAAACCCTGCTCCGGTTTGGAGTTCTTACTGAGCATTGATACTGAGTGATCAATATTAGTCATCATCTATGTGTGAAACCGTCCATACTTAAGAGCAATGGCACTGACTTAAGCCGCTTTCCCTTGGTACTGCTTCAATCTGCGTGCCTCAGCTCTCGGGTGTTGTAGCCTTTTATGCGGCTTTGGTCGTCTCTTTACAGCTCTTGGTTCTGACCTTCCCGGACGATTACCAACAACATGTCGGCCTATTATTTCCAGCATGTTGACGATCTTCTCTTCCAGCCAGTCGCCGCGCGCTCCCAGTAATGTCTGGTGGAAGGATACCAGCGTTTCCTGTGCCGCTTTAAAGCTGATCTCTCTGGGCATTTTCCTGATGCGTACTGCTGCCTTACCCCAGGGCGATCTCATTTAGCACTAACTTTCAAATAATTCCTTGAAGCAGCAGTGTTCTGTATTCGTCATCCGCTGCCGCCATGATGCGCTTGTTCTTGATGCCAAGCTTTAAGGTAGTCTCCTGCTTCAGCAAGTTTAGAGCTATTTGTCTGAATATCGCCATATTCTCTGGGCCAAAGCCTTTTCTAATACGACACTCGTCTTCTCTAAAGCCAATGTCGAGTACCCAGTGCAGATTGTTCTCCACCGACCAATGAGATCGCACTGAATTCATGAAGTGCTTGGCACCTGTGGTTAGGCTAGAAATAAAATATCGACGCTCAATACTCACCTGATCACCTTCATGACGCTCACCTTCAACAACCCCTATCATAGCGAGATCTTTCCAGTCTTCACGCTGGACAAGCCAATGAATATCAGTACTTGCCCAACAGCGACGTATTTCTATTCGTCCATGACCTTTTTCTATCGTTTCATGAAAACTTGCGCTTTCAGATAGCTTTTCCTTTGTCGCCAGATCATCAAGATAAAGCTTGATATCATCGTGTAGGTGCGGCTGGTTTCCTTTTACAGCCAGCAGGTAGTGCGCATTTTTATCTCTGATTTTTTCAGCGATCGCTCTTTGGCAGCCCATAGCGTCAGTGCTGACAATGCACCCGCTGATCTCTAGCATATCGAGAAGTGCTGGAATAGCGGTTATCTCATTAGACTTGGCTGCTGTCTTAAGTTGCCCAAGTACCATACCTGTCTGGCTGGCCCATGCGTTGACCATATGGATAGCGGCCTTGTTATCACCTTTATCGTATGAGCGACGCAGTGTTTTTCCATCAATAGCGATGACTTCACCATGAGTACGCTCAGCAATTTGTTTAACCCAGGTTATAAAACATTGGCGAAACTCATCTGGATCAAGTCGTTCAAAAACTCGAATAAATGTGTGATGAGATGGGACGCCATGAGGAAGAGGGATATGAAGCTTTAGCCAGGATTTCTTTTTCTTGGCAAGTTCTGAGACCATCTTCCAGTCTTCAGCGCCACAAGTGATCATGCAAACAGCTATGAAAACAAGGTTTGGCAGAGGATAACGATGATTATCAGCACGAATTTCAGTCAGTTCGGAAAATGCATCCAAGAGGGTCATATATGGCATCCTTAGTCTTAGGGTGGAGAATGCCATACCTTTTGAGTTGTTTTAATGTCACAGGGCAAAGTATGTTAGTGCCAAATGAGATTGCCCTGTGCCTTACCCATAAGGGCGCGTATCACGTTGTAAACCAACAGGTTCACTGCAATTTCTTTTCTCACCATTTCCGGACTTTTGCACCGGAGCATTTCCATTTGCATAGTGGTTTTGATCACATCAAAATCGGTTTCAACGTGCCAGCGCTTCAGATACAGGCCGATGATCTCGGTACGAGAATACTCTTCAGCATCCAGTAAAGTGGTGACGATTATACGGGTCTTATTTTTGACGGCACGAATAACCAGCTCATCAGGCATCTGATCGTATAATTCCCGGCTCATCCATTCCGGTCTTGCAGGGCGTGTTAGCCTGAACAGCCCGTCTTTGTTGCCCAACCGTTGGTAGCACTTTCTGAAGTCAATAAGTCGTGCACCGTTTTTCTCAAACACCACATCTGCCCCGGCATGCAGCACAAGAGCCAGCAGGAAATAATTTTCAAAATTCGCATCACCCAGCAGAATGTCGCCAGCACGCAGGTGAAACAGGAGCCTTCTGAGCAGGGCTTGCTCACCCGTCTCTTTGCCCTGGTAAGGAGCTACTGCATAATCGAGTAACGCACCACTGCCAAGGGATATCAAAACAAGAATTCTAAGAACAGGGAAACCAAGCCCTTTTTTTGGGTGTCAGGCTGAGGGTATTCATGTTGGTTTTTCTCGGTGTCCGGCATTAAGAGTGTTGAGCCGTCAGTGATCAGAACTCGGCGTTGATGCCAGAGACAGGATTCTGGTGAGGCGCTGTCGAGGTTATTGCCTGAGGTGCGCAGCAGTACGTTAATTGATTCCTCTGTTAATCGCTGCCGTGCTTTGGCATACGCACCGGTTCCGGTATTGGAAGGCTTGTTACCATTGACGGCCTGATCTCTTGCCTCATCAATAAGGGCGTGTCGGCATGACTTGGTGTCGCTGGCGACCTGTTTCATGAACAGGGTTAGGGTTTTAGAGGGAGGAAAGTCCCTGGCTCTGAAGCCAGGATAACTTGCCTGAAAAGCGTTGAGGTCATCAGGGGTGAGAATCGCTGACAGTGCATCGTTGCCAGTTTGGGCAAATTGACGAAGGCAATCATTAGCGAGGGACAGAAATTCAGGGCTAAACTTGGTCATGGCTTGCTCGGGGAGATGAAATTGTTCAAAGACTGTTATAGTCGTTTTTCTTCTCGGGCAAGCCTTGGTGTTTCAGAGAATGAGCCTTAAGTCAGTGCCATTATACTTAAGAGATCATTTTCTAATGGATTATCTGCCCCATGGACGGTCATCTCAGGGATCTCAGTGTACTTATTATTGAAGATCAGGACTTTCAGCGGATTGTTGCTGAACAAACGCTTTCTGGTATCGGTGTAGAGCAACTGAAAGTCGCTTCAGATGGCCGGCAAGCTATCGAAATTCTTACGAATTCTGAGTCTGTTGATATTGTTATCTGCGACCTGCAAATGCCGAATATGGATGGCATACAGTTTATCCGTCAAGTAGCAGAACAGAAGTTTGCCAGAAGCCTGATCATCCTCAGCGCCCTCGATAATAGCCTGACCCGTACTGTCGAAGATATGGCTCAGGCTTTGGGGCTCAAGGTGCTTGGCAGCCTGCCAAAACCACTCTCAAGAGACCGGTCACGGGAGTTGATGGAACTCTATTTTGGCGAGAAGCCGGAAGATGGGCTGGCCATTGCTTCAAAAGAAACCCGGTTTGATACAGATACCCTGAAACAGGCTATTGAAAATCGGGAGTTTACCCTTTTCTTCCAGCCCAAGGTGCTGCTCAACGGTGGAAGACTGGTCTCCGTCGAAGCTCTGGCTCGCTGGGAACACCCTGACCTGGGACTAATTAGTCCCGCACGTTTTGTTCCTCTTATGGAAGCTAACCGCTTGATCACATCGTTCACGTTAAGCCTGCTGCCTCAAGCCATCGATCAGATTACCCATTGGCAGCAACAGGGACGAATGATTTCAGTGGGTATTAATCTTTCACCATTAATGTTGTCCGAACCGGATTTACCGTACCTGCTCATGGCAAAAACTCAGGAGAAAAGTATTGCTCCTGAGTTACTGAATCTGGAAATCACGGAAAGCAGCCTGATCGAAAATACAGCTCAGGCGCTAGAAACGCTGGCTCGTCTCAAAATACAGGGATTCTCCCTCTCCATTGATGATTTTGGGACGGGGTATTCGAGTATGCAGCAGCTGAACCGGATTCCTTTTTCGGAGCTGAAGATCGACCGCTCCTTTGTCCATAACGCCTTCAAGGACAGTACACAAAGAGTCATCATCGAATCCAATATCAATCTGGCTCATAACCTGAACATGGAAACAGTCGCTGAAGGTATAGAAACACTTGAAGACTGGATGCTATTAAACCAGCTGAACTGCACTATGGCTCAGGGCTATTTTATTGGCAAACCAATGCCGGCTGGCGATTTGGAAGCCTGGGAAAAGCAATGGCTTCAGCGGCAGCCCATTATCAAGCCTAAATCCTGAAAAACTGGAACTCTCCAAACTCACAGGGCACACTAAAAATAAACGAGTCATTTTGCAGTTGAGTTGTAGTCGAGCCTGAATCTTTTCGGTGTTTACCATGACAAAAGAAAGAGTAAAACGGTTAGCTAATTATCTATTGTTTCAGATTGGGTGGTTTATCTGCGCCATTGGCACAGACGATATTGCGCTGTATATAACCTGTACGATTGTTTTTATTCATGTAATAGCCATCGGGAGCTGGCGAAAGGAAAAAGAGATTCTGGTAATTTGCCTGTTGCTTGGTAGCACCATCGACAGTTTTCTGGGTAATCTGAATGTTCTGCAATTCAGCGGTGAAGGAAAGCTGCTACCAGTCTGGTTGGCTTGTATGTGGGTACTGCTCGGGACAACCATCAAACATTCTCTGGCCTGGGTCGGACAACACTGGACATGGGGTGCTATTTTGGGTTTTCTGGGTGGGCCAACGGCCTATTATGGAGGCAGTCAGCTTTCTGATGTCAGGCTGGGTGAACCACTCTGGCAAACCCTGTTAATTTTGGCGACTATCTGGGCTGTTATATTTCCGCTATTGTTCGCCTTTTCAAAGGCCTGGCAGAAACGACTGGAAAAGCCATCGGAGCCTGGTAGCCCACAAAATTAGGCTGTAAGCAAGATGTTATCGGCATTTCATACTGACAACATGCCGGGATTTTGAGCGCATTGTCGGTATATCCTTCTGACATACCAACCTTGTATAAAAACAATGCGCTTTTCAAATGCTCATAAATCGTTGAATAGTTCTCACCACCAGCTCCGGCTTTTGCGCATGAACCCAATGCCCTGCTCCTGTTATTACTCTGACGCTGGCATTGGGAAACAGTTTTAGTACCTGCTCCTGATGCTCGGGCTGGATGTAATCAGAATCCCCGCCTTTAATGAACAGAGTTTTACCGGAGTACGAACGATCAGATTCCTGCCCGATCATAATGGCGTCGTAGTGCTTCACAATGCTGCTGAGATTGACTCTCCAGGCAAATTTTCCGGATTCTGTTTTATAAAGATTCTTTAACAAGAACTGCCGGACATCTTTCTCTTCTACAAAATTATGCATGTGCAGATCAGCTTCTGCCCGCCCTTTCAAGGCGTTTAGATCCAGAGAAGACAACCCTTTAAGAATGGCGTCATGGCGACGCTGCTGATAAGTAACGGGAGCAATATCGACAATGACCAGGCTGAGTATTCTATCCGGTATCATCAGCGCCAGAGTCATGGCGATTTTACCACCCATTGAGTGCCCCAGAAGATGCACTTTTTCTAATCCATGGTCGTCCATATATTCAAGAACATCCGCCGCCATCAGCTCATAACTCATTGCTTCTGCATGAGGTGAACGACCATGGTTGCGTACATCCAGGCCATGAACACAAAAAGATTGCGCAAGGCTCCGGTTTATCATGCCGAGGTTTTCCTGAGAGCCAAAAAGGCCATGCAGGCTAATCAAAGGTTCTCCTGCGCCCTGTTGTCTGGCGTACAACTTCATTAATCTTATGTTTCCATTGTTTTATTGTTGGCAGACCGGGACAAAAGCCCGGGAAGTTCGTCATCTCACACTGAGACTAACGCCTTGATATGAGGATGTGCTTGATAATTCACTAGTTCAAAATCATCAATGGTGAAATCAAACAGGTCATCAATCGCAGGATTCAGCTTCATTTCAGGCAAAGGAAAAGGTTTTCTGTCTAACTGTTCTTCAGCCTGTTCCAAATGGTTAGAGTACAAATGCGCATCGCCAAAACTGTGCACAAAGTCTCCCGGCTCAAGGTTACACACCTGTGCAACCATCATGGTCAGCAAAGCGTATGAAGCGATGTTAAAAGGCACTCCAAGAAAGATATCTGCTGAACGCTGATAAAGCTGGCAGGACAGCTTGCCATGCAACACATAAAACTGAAACAGACAATGACAAGGTGGCAGGGCCTGCTTGCCCATTTCTGCATTTTGTTTGGGTGAATACTGAACATCTGGCAAAACACTCGGGTTCCAGGCGCTGATAACCAGACGACGAGAATCGGGGTTGTTTTTGATTTCATTGACCAACCACTGAATCTGATCAACAGTTTCGCCGTTAACGCCTTCCCAACTGCGCCACTGTTGTCCGTAAACAGGCCCTAAATCACCGGCATCTGTCGCCCATTCATCCCAAATACGCACATTATTTTCTTTGAGATATCCAATATTGGTATCCCCTTTCAGAAACCATAAAAGCTCGTGAATGATTGAGCGCAGGTGACATTTTTTCGTAGTAACCAGAGGAAACCCCTCTGATAGATCAAAGCGCATTTGATAACCGAACACACTGTATGCTCCTGTGCCAGTTCGGTCTGATTTGAATGTGCCCTGCTCTTTTACGTGGCGAAGTAAATCCAGATACTGTTTCATTGTTGTTTATCCGTGATCTTTTGTTTTGTGTCGCTTTAGCCAGGCCGTGTCGTCTTTATTCATGCTACCTTCCAGTGGGTATTTTTGATAACCCCAAAGCATCATCAAAGCACCACCGGCAATCATCGGAGTGGATAATAGCTGCCCCATGGTCAGCCAGTCGAAGGCGATAAAACCAAGCTGCGCATCCGGCTCACGGAAAACCTCGACAACAAACCGCGCCAATCCATAAATCAGCAAGAACATACCGGAGACCGCCATTCTTGGACGAGGTTTTGCAGAAAACCACCAGAGCACAGAGAAAAGCACAATACCTTCGAGCATAAACTGATAAAGCTGAGAGGGGTGACGAGGAATCTGGCTCGGATCCCTCGGAAAGATCATCGCCCAGGAGACATCGGAAGCTCTCCCCCAGAGTTCACCTCCAATAAAATTACCAATTCGTCCCAAGCCCAAACCCAGCGGAACCATAGGGGCAATAAAGTCCGTCATCTGGAAAAAGGTTTTCTGAAGCTTCCGGCTATAAAGCCACATAGCCACCAACACACCCAATAAACCACCGTGAAATGCCATGCCCCCTTCCCAGATTCTGAACAGCCAGATGGGGTCTTGTATAAAATAATCGAAGTTGTAAAACACCACATAACCAAACCGGCCACCCAGTATGACACCAACAGCGCCATAAAAAATGATGTCGCCTACATTATCTGGCTTCCAGAGACCCTTGGAGTTTTTGGCTCGCACGCTTCCAAGCCATAAAGCGCCAGCAAAGGCGAGCAAATACATCAGGCCATACCAATGCACCTTGAGAGGCCCAAGACTTAGGGCAACAGGATCAATATCAGGATATGGGATCACAGACTAATTCCAGCTTGAAAAGTATTCATAAGAAGGTATCAAATTAAAAAGAGAACAAAAACTTACTGCCCACTAATATCAACAAAACAGCAAAGCATTTTTGTAGTTTTTCTGCCGGGAGTTGATGTGCCAGTTTTACACCGAAACGAGCAAACAGGGCACTGGTCAAAACAATACCAAAAAACGCAGGCCAGTAAACATAACCGGTAGATAAAGTGGGCAAGAGTTCATTACTTTGCCCCATGACCATATTGGCAACCGCACCGGTGGAGGCTATTGGCAGGCCACAGGCTGCAGAGGTTCCTACGGCTTTGGTCATGGTCAGATTTGAACGCCGCAGGAATGGAACAGTCAGCGTGCCTCCACCAATACCAAAGATACTGGATACCCAGCCAATCACACCTCCAGCAACCATCAGAGTCGGCTTTCCGGGCAGCGCTGATTGTTCAGATGGATTAAAACCAAACCACATTTTTAGAGCAACCAGCAGTGCAAAAATACCGATCAACCTCTGCAAAGTAGTGCTGCTAATCTGAATGGCGGTGTAAGTGCCTAGCCATGCTCCGATCATAATGCCAGCAGCAAGCACCGTGAATATCCGCCATTGGACACCGCCCTTACTATGATGCGCTCTTACTGAACTTATGGACGTCACCACAATTGTCGCCAGGGAGGTACCTACTGCCAGATGAGTCAGAATTTCTGGAGACAGCTCCTGTAATTCAAAACTGAATATCAGTGCTGGCACAATGATTAACCCTCCACCTATACCAAACAAACCCGCCAGCGTTCCCGCCAGGGCTCCAAGTATCAGGTACAGAAAAAAAGTCATTGAACCGCTCGACCCTTTGATAATGAATCATTGAATAATAGCGGAACATTGTATCCGCTCATTCAATTGACCATCAATCAATAAAACAGTTCCGGTTTGTCGCACACTCTGTAATGAATTAAAGCGTTTCCATAAAAGCTACCTGATGACAGTTGGTCTGGGAAAGTCGTTGGTTTGCCGACCATAGCTATCATCATCCCAATAATCCGGTGCCCGATATTCCTGAAGTGGTTGGCATTCCCCAGAAATCCAGCCCAGCTCAAAAGCCAGTTCCAGAGAAACCACAAACACCAACCTTCCTTGTGCATTCAGTGTGCTTAACATGGCGCGGTCACCCCAGCGAAACAGTGAACAGGATGCTATGTGCGGCGCAGCGCCAAGATGAACCATGGATAGGGCCTCCCGCGACAAAGGTTCCTGATTCCTATCCACTGGCAAAGAGGGACGAACAAACTGTTGGTTGGTAAATGTCCATGAGCCAAATCGAAAACCAAGCTCACGAGCCTGACGAAGCAGCCCGGAATCTAACGGAAGCTGATTAAAAAGCCGACCGCCATGGATAATTGAAGAAGGAAACAGTGCTATTGAGTCAGGATGTGACAAACCACTTCTTGTAAACCCGCTTCTCAACACACCATCCAGCACAGCCGGGAGGCTATGTACATGTCGCAACTCTCTTGGCAAATAGGGTTGAGGTTCACAAAGAAGGCAGTTACTTAACTCAACAACATCAGGAATACCGTTGGGCATAATTTCTTGTTGTTGTTGAGCATCCTGCTGAACCGTATACAAAGCTTGAAGTGAATTATAATGTAAATTCACCCAGCTTTCGGGCTGTGTTCTCCAGCTGAAACGTCTCACTCGATCAATGTTTGCGCCCAATAACACACCACTTTCAGGAAAGGGTGTAGCCACCATAGACAGCGATTGTTGGCTCAGAAACGGCTGCTGCCGAATCAAATATCGCATCTCAAGCCCATTCGCCACATTTTGCCGAACCAGCAACGACCATCTTCCTAATAGCTGCCATAATACATTCTCTTGCCCGGCTCCCCGGGCATGGGTACCGAGCAACAAAAAAAACAGCAAGAGAACGGATGATATTTGACTGGTCACTACAGCCTTCCCTCTTCATTTGAAATATGCGTTTGAAATCGTTTTTTCCAGTCTTGACCCTACCCCCTGATAAAGCAAACCGATCACTCAAATATGTTTATTTAATAATCAACGGCAATTCATAAAGCGGTAGACTTTCACTATCAGAAGTTCTATAACGTAAATGTACGTACAGTCTTTTTAGTATCAGACCAGTGTCGTACAGACAAATCGAAACTCCTGAAAAAAGTACAAAAAAAACAGTTGAAAAGAGTAAAAAGCGTTGCGCCATAAAGACTCAAAATAAATCCAGGCGGGGAGAATTATTTATGTCTATTTTTGCAAAATACCAGGAACGGTATGAGTCAACTCAACAGGAGGAGATGAGCCTACAGGAATATCTCAGCCTATGTAAAAAAGACCCGGGAGCCTACGCCAATGCTGCAGAACGGATGCTGATGGCAATTGGTGAACCAGAGCTGATTGATACTTCTCGCGACCCACGTTCCAGCCGTATTTTTTCCAACAAACTGATCAAACGTTATCCGGCATTTAAAGATTTCTATGGCATGGAAGAAGCCATTGAACAGATTGTGTCGTATTTCAAACACGCTTCTCAGGGGCTGGAAGAGAAGAAGCAGATTCTCTATTTACTGGGGCCTGTTGGTGGTGGTAAATCGTCACTGGCAGAAAAACTCAAACAGCTCATGGAAAGAATTCCTTTTTATGCTATCAAAGGTTCTCCTGTCTTTGAATCACCGCTGGGTTTATTCAATCCGGAAGAAGACGGCAATATTCTTAAAGAAGAATACAATATCCCTGAGCGTTATCTGAAATACATTATGTCACCCTGGGCTGTAAAACGCCTGAATGAATACGGCGGTGATATTTCCAAGTTCCGTGTCGTCAAACTCTACCCAAGTCAGCTGAATCAGATAGCTGTTGCCAAGACCGAACCCGGCGATGAAAATAATCAAGACATTTCCAGTCTGGTGGGTAAAGTTGATATTCGTCAGTTGGAAGAATATTCTCAGGATGACCCCGATGCTTACAGCTTCTCCGGCGCATTGTGTCGTGCCAACCAGGGCATCATGGAATTTGTGGAGATGTTCAAGGCACCCATCAAAGTCTTGCACCCTCTGCTGACCGCTACTCAGGAAGGTAACTACAACAGTACCGAAGGTCTGGGTGCCATTCCTTATGAAGGTATTCTATTGGCTCACTCTAACGAGTCTGAATGGCAGACTTTCCGCAACAACAAGACCAACGAGGCCTTTATTGACCGGGTTAATATCGTCAAGGTGCCTTATTGTGTTCGTGTCAGTGAAGAGATCCGAATCTACGAAAAACTACTGGAACACAGTTCCTTAAAAGATGCACCCTGTGCGCCTGATACGCTGAAGATGCTGGCACAGTTCTCTGTGCTGTCCAGAATCAAAGACCCTGAAAACTCTTCTCTGTATTCCAAGATGCGGATATACGACGGCGAGAACCTGAAGGATACCGATCCAAACGCCAAGCCGCTACAAGAATACAAAGATGTGGCAGGTGTTGATGAAGGCATGAACGGCTTGTCTACCCGTTTTGCGTTCAAAATCTTGTCCAAAGTCTTTAACTTTGATGCATCAGAAGTGGCTGCCAACCCGGTTCACCTGATGTACGTACTTGAGCAACAGATCGAGCAGCAGCAGTACCCTGAAGAAATTCAAGACCGCTATCTGTCGTTCCTGAAAGAGTATCTGACACCCAAGTATATTGAGTTCCTGGGTAAGGAAATTCAGACCGCCTATCTGGAATCTTACTCCGAGTATGGTCAGAACATCTTTGATCGCTATATCACTTATGCTGATTTCTGGATTCAGGATCAGGAATACCGTGACCCTGATACCGGCCATATTCTTGATCGTTCTGCCTTGAGTGAGGAGCTGGAGAAAATCGAGAAACCTGCAGGTATCGCTAACCCAAAAGACTTCCGTAATGAAGTGGTTAATTTCGTTCTGCGTGCCCGCGCCAATAACGAAGGCAAGAACCCAACCTGGCTGAGCTATGAGAAAATGCGCACTGTGATCGAGAAGAAGATGTTCTCTAACACAGAAGACCTGTTGCCAGTGATCTCCTTCAATGCCAAAGGATCTCACGACGACAAGAAGAAGCACGCAGACTTTGTTGCTCGCATGGTTGAGCACGGTTATACCGAGAAGCAGGTGCGTCTGCTGTCTGAGTGGTATATCCGGGTTCGTAAATCTCAATAATTCGCCCCGCCGAATAGTGTCTTCCTAATACGGGAAGACACTTCTTTAATACAGAATTCTGCGAGGGAGCGTCTTATGAGCATGATTATCGATCGCCGACTTAATGGTAAAAAGAAAAGCACGGTCAACCGCCAGCGCTTTCTCAGACGATATCGTGGCCTGGTGAAAGAAGCGGTACAGGATGTCGTAGATCAGCGTTCGATTACCGACGTTGACAGCGGCAGTGATATTACAATTCCCCGAAAAGACCTGAATGAGCCAGTGTTCCACCACGGTAAAGGCGGACATCATGGTCATGTGCATCCGGGAAATAAAGAGTTTAATGCCGGCGACCGGATTCAGCGTCCACCCGCTGGTGGCGGCAGTGGCAGCGGCAACGGTCAGGCCAGCGACTCTGGCGAAGGTGCCGATGACTTTGTCTTTCAGATTAACCGGGATGAATTATTGGAATATCTGTTTGATGATCTGGCTTTACCCAATCTGGTTCGCAAAGAACTGAAAGATTCTACAGATTATAAATGGAAACGAGCCGGTTTTACTTCGGCCGGTTCGCCGGACCGGTTGAATGTAGTGCGCTCTTTACGCTCAGCCCATGCTCGACGGATTGCCCTGTCAGGCAAAGACCGCCGGGTTATCCGCACACTGAAAAGAGAGCTGCGGGATATGGAAATGGGTACGGATGACTTGGATCAGAACCGAGCCAGAGAAATCCAGAAAGAGATCATGGTGCTCAATAAAAAGCTGAAGAAGCTACCTTTTATTGATGATTTTGATTTGAAGTACAACAACCTTGCCAAGGTGCCTCAGCCTTCAAGTAAGGCGGTGATGTTTTGTGTAATGGATGTGTCCGGATCCATGACGCGCGACATCAAAGATATGGCCAAGCGGTTTTTCCTGCTGCTCTATCTGTTCCTTGAGCGAAATTATGAAGCCGTAGAAGTGGTGTTTATCCGCCACCACAGTGAAGCCCGTGAATGCGATGAAAATGATTTCTTCTATGCCAGAGAAACCGGCGGCACCGTGGTTTCTAGCGCGTTACGATTAACCGATGAGATCATCACTGAGCGTTATTCACCGAATGAGTGGAATATTTATATCGCTCAGGCATCGGATGGTGATAACTGGGAAGCGGACTCCAGCAAGTGCAAAGGCATCATCGAGAAAAAGCTGCTGCCGCTATGCCAATACTACTCCTATGTGGAGATTACCGACCGCCATCATCAGAACCTGTGGTTTGAGTACAAGTCCATAGAAGAAGACAACCCCGGTCATTTTGCCATGCAGCAGATTCGAGGTTATTCCGACATCTATCCGACCTTCCGCAAACTGTTTGAGAAAAAGGAGGCTGCCCATGCTTGACGCCGAGATTGACAGAAAGCCTGAATCCAAAAAACAGCGGAAAGAGCCTCTGACCCGTGACTCAGAATGGACGTTTGAGTTGTTGGAAAGGTTTGATAAAGAGTTTGCCCGGCTGGCGGATAAATTCCGGCTGGATTATTACCCAAACCAAATTGAAGTCATCAGCTCGGAACAAATGCTTGATGCTTACTCTTCGGTGGGCATGCCGTTAATGTATAACCACTGGAGTTACGGCAAAACCTTCCTGAGCAATCAGCAGAATTATCAGCGCGGGCGCATGGGGCTGGCGTATGAAATTGTCATTAACTCCAACCCCTGCATTGCCTATCTGATGGAAGAGAACACCATGCCCATGCAGGCTCTGGTCATTGCCCATGCCTGTTATGGCCATAACTCGTTCTTTAAAGGCAATTATCTGTTCCGACAGTGGACAGATGCGGATTCCATTATTGATTATCTGCTGTTTGCCAAAAACTATATTTCACGCTGCGAAGAGAAACATGGTATTGCAGCAGTAGAAGATGTGCTCGATGCCTGCCATGCATTGATGAATCAGGGCGTAAACCGTTATGTACGACCACGGCCTATTTCCGGAGAACAGGAAAAAGCCCGCTTGCAGGAACGAGAAGAATACATCCAGCGTAATCTGAACGACCTCTGGCGTACCATTCCCATAAAAGAGGATGAAACCAAAGCACAGGAGGCCCGCTTCCCGAAAGACCCAGAAGAGAATCTACTCTACTTTATTGAGAAGAATGCGCCTCTGCTGGAAACCTGGCAGCGGGAAATCATCCGCATCGTTCGCAAGGTCGCTCAATATTTTTACCCACAGCGCCAGACTCAGGTGATGAACGAAGGCTGGGCGAGCTTCTGGCATTACAATCTGATGCACGAAATGTACGACGAAGGACTAATTACTGAAGGATTCATTATGGAATTTCTTCACTCTCATTCCAGCGTGGTATTCCAACCGGACTTTGATGATCCAAGGTACAGTGGTATCAACCCTTACACCCTTGGCTTCAATATCTTCCGCGACATTCGTCGTATTTGTGAAGAGCCTACGGACGAAGACCGTTACTGGTTCCCGGACCTGGCCGGTTCAGACTGGTTGGATGCCGTGCATTTCGCCATGAGAAACTTCAAGGATGAAGGATTTATTCTGCAATACCTGTCGCCTAAGGTTATGCGGGATATGCGTTTCTTCAGTATTGATGATAATGAGATCAATCCTTATCTGGAAATCGACGCCATTCATAATGAAAGCGGCTATCGCCAGTTACGAGAGAACCTCGCGGCACAGTACAATCTGGGTAACCGTGAACCCAATATTCAGGTATATAACGTCGATGTGCGCGGAGACCGTTCACTCACCCTGCGTCATTACATGCATCAGAACCGCCCTCTGGATAATGACAGTACCAATGAGATTCTCAAGCATGTTCACCGACTCTGGGGGTTTGATGTGAAGATGGAGTCCGTGAATATCGAAGACGAAGTGAAAGACACTTACTCTTTAGCCAGGGAGGAGAAAGCCTGAGTTTAACCTGTTTGTTAACCCTTTTATCAACCTGAGCCGAATTTCCAACCCCCGCCCGGAGATTCGGCTTTTTATTATCAGTTATGAATTGAATGGCTGATAACTGCGATTACGATTAGAATACGGCAAAAACCCACCACAGGCTTACAGGGCAATGGGACAGCAAAAGACTCTGGTTTTAGCGGGAGGAGGTCACACTCATGCCCTGGTATTAAAAAAATACAGAAGACTCCTCTGCCAACAGCAAAGCTAATTCTAATATCATCTAAACGTTATACGCCCTATTCCGGTATGTTACCTGGCGTTATTTCCGGGCATTATCGTCCTGAACAAGCTCATATAGACCTGAAACAATTATCCGGCAGCGCTGGTTGTGAGTTTATCGAGGCATCGGTCAAAAGCATTGATGCGGAATCACAAACGATCATCACCAATGATGATGAAAGAATTCCCTACGATCTTCTTTCTATTAATACCGGGTCAACTCAGTCAAATCTGATTGATGCCAACCACTGCATTAGTATCAAACCCGTAGACACTTTTTTACGCTGGCTACATGATGCACTCCCTGAGCGCCTGCATAAGGCTCAAAGCGAGCTCAATCTGGTTGTAGTCGGTGCTGGAGCCGCCGGCGTTGAAACGGCTCTGGCGTTAAAACAACGCTTTCAGAACCAAGACATCAATATCCATCTGGTCAGCAGTAGCGGAATACTTAATGGCTTTCCCCCGGCCATTCAGCGCATGATGATTAATGAACTAACCAGTAAGGGCATCCGCCTTCACCAGAATTTCCGGGTAGCTTCTGTTAATCACTCACTTCTGGTATCTGACGACAATAAGACACTAAGCTATCACCAACTGATTCTGGCCACTTCTGCCAGCCCTGCCCCTTGGTTATCATCGTCAAAACTAACGACAGATGACCGTGGTTTTATTGTGGTCAACAGCCACCTTCAATCAGTGAGCCATCCGAATGTCTTTGCTGTGGGTGATGTTGCCAGCGCAGGACTGGCAAAATGCGGTGTTTATGCGGTTCGACAAGCACCTACCCTCCACTCAAATCTTGCCAATACTCTCAATAATAAGCCTCTGCATACCTTTCATCCGCAGCAACAGTTTTTATCACTGCTCAACTGCGCAGATGGCAGCGCTATCGCATCAAGAGGCTGGTTTCGGGCTAAAGGAAGGTTTATATGGAATTGGAAGGATCTGCTGGACCGACAATTTATGAGCCAGTTTCCTTTGCCATCTACGGACTTCATCAGTCAGAAATGACGCAACATGACACAGTATGGAAAGCTCTGATAATAATTGTTATTTAATATTGTATCGGGGCTGTCCTATAGCCAATTTATAATGTTATATTGTGAATATCCTTTAGCTAGTACTCTGACTACTAAACCCTCAAGTCAGAAAGAATGGAAGGGTATAAGTGAAAGGAAAGCACTTAGAAAAGTACGATTGAAAAAATAAAACAATAAGGGTTGCAGTTTCCAGTCAGATTCGCCACTGTATTAATTACAGGACATGAGATGTATGGAAGCGGCCAAGAAGGAAATGGAAGCTATGCTGGAAGGTACCGTTAAGTGGTTTAATAACCCAAAAGGATATGGATTCATTCAGGCTCAGGATGCTACTGATAACCAGGATGTGCTTATTCACTATTCAGTAATCGAAATGGATGGTTTCAAAACTCTTAAAGCCGGCCAAATGGTTAGTTTTGAGCTAGGCCAGGGCCCTAAAGGTCTGATTGCTACAAAAGTCATCCCAGGCAGTGGTGGTGTTAGCACACAGGGCAGCTCTCAAAAGGAAGAGTCTCTTCCTGCATAAGCAGTAGAGATTTTATTTCTTGAGGCTTTATGCAAACCTGTGGCATGAGCTGCGTTCTGCCACACTTTACGAATGACGATACAGGTTATAGATTACCTGTTCATTCGTGAGCTGCCCCGGTTTGCACAACAATAGCAACATTTCATTGTCTGCTATTTTTAAGCGCGACATGTGACCCTATTTGAGTTATATGAACTTGAATCAGAGAATAGCTGTCTGATCTTTCTCTTCATTCCTGACTCAAAGGTAACACTCAGCTCTGTTTTTGTTTTTTTATCAAAATCAAGGTGGCCTAGTGTTACTGGATTACTCCGCAGCTGTTCTTACAGCTCTGATATCTCTCATTGCCTTTTTAACAATCTTTTTGACTGTATTGCTGGTCTGGTTGAAAAAGAAACCCACCGGCATCATTTGTCGTGACCCTCTTTTTAACCAAGAATCCCACTCCTTTCTGGGGCTGCTGGATATAGCAGTACGCAGCCATCTGAGTATCTTTCCTTCACTGCCCGTCGGGGATATTCTGCAAGCAAAGCCTTTCAGCAAAGGGGCTATAGCTCTAAGCCGTGTCAAGCAGCAACGTTTCGATTATGTTCTTTATCATCGCCGTGAAATGAAAGTGCTTTGCGCTATTAAACTACTGCCCTACGGCCATAAAGGCGACAACAAGGAGCTTAAATCTCTGAGAGCTGCTTGTGCAGCAGCCGAACTGACACTGCTTGAATATGAAGCGAAGCCATACAGAGATGTTGTGGAATTACGCAAGGTGGTTTTTTCTGCCTGCGGCATTGATGAACTGGGGATAAAAGAGCAAGAGCTGGTAAAAACCCGGGAGATACATGTTCACTCTATTGATGCTCGACGACCAGAAATAACGGAAGAACCTCCTGTTTGCTCCAGGTCTCCAGCTCTATGAATCTGACAACAATAAAGAACGGCGTCAGAGCTGGTAAAGATTGTTGGGTCTGTTCGACTTTCCCAGACTGCAAAGGAGCAAAGCTGCCTGTAAGTGGCTAAGCACATGAAATCCTCTCGGGGTTATCTTTGAAATCTTCCGGGCAACGTATACCCGTCGCAGCAATTAACCGATCCATTACACTGATGCCCGGATAAGAATCACTGAGAATTAATTATTTGAATGAGCAGGGAAGAGAGCTAACAAAAACAGCTTTATTTAGTAGTGCCACAGGAATTAACATTCACAACGGAAGTTAACATTTAATCTTTAAGTTCAATAGCACGAATATTATTTCACAGTGATAATTAATGGACTCTAACCAGCTTGATAACTGCACAGCAAACTATTGTTTTATGGAAGGAGAATTAAAGGCTTTGACACTCAAGAAATCTGAGACTTTCGGGGCATCCATTACCACTCTTATTACTATTTTTTTGCAATTATTATTCAACACAAATTATAAGAATACTGACTATTGGGTCGGCTAAAATCTATTTGATGAGCAATGAGTCATACCGTGACTTGCCGACCTCTTCAGGCGTTGTAAAGGGCAATAAATTACAGCTCAGTCACAATGCAGTCTTTACGATCTTTGCCTGTACGATTCAGGTATTCACTGAACTCGCCAGGAATCCGACCTGTGGTAGCGCCTTCCCAATCCATAGATTCACCTGCAGAATTCTCATAACGGAACTGAAAACGCTGACGTGGCTTACCCTTACGAACAGTTTCACCGTTACCGGAATGGATATCTTCAGTAGACAAACCCAGTTCCTGCATTTGTTTCAGCACCGCTTCTACCGCTTCACGTTTGCGGGCAGTTTCTTCTTCCGCTTCCATTTGGGCGATCAGCTTTTCTTCATAGATAGCTTCAATTCGACCAATAACACGCTGCATGTCTTCTGCGTGCATATCCTGAAACAATTTACGAATCTGAACTTTGGATTTGAGTACACTGATGGCTTCGTCAAAAATATTCATTTGTTTGCAACCAGAAAAAAAAATAAAAAAAAGAAATTGACCGGCGCAATCTAACACTGCACAGACAGTGTGTAAATAGATTTGCTCCTCTTTATTCTGACAACCGATAAGAGATCATCCACTTAAAAGACCAGACGTACTTTTCATGGCTCATGGATTATGACCACATAAACCACTTTGATTCGATATCAGAATTCACGAGTATATCCATTCTAAATCAAAACGAACAGCCTGCCATTCATTGAATTAATTTTGACGGATACGGTTCAATAGCATTGGCAATACCATTGACAGCAGCGTCAGGCAAACCATTTTCTTCACACAGCACTGGCAGCTGATTATCAGTGGAAAATAACAACGCCTCTTTACGTAATCGCGAGAGCTGTTTAATGGCGCTTTCACGCTTACTGGCAGAAGACCGATCATGCCCGGCCTCAATGTAAACCAGTTGCTTCGGTTTTCGGCTTCTAAAATATTTTGCCCCTCCGGATATTATTCCACAGTGCTGTTTCCAGCGACGCTGCACGTCCGTTGTAATTCCTGTATACAAGCTGCCATCGGTGGCTTTAATCATGTAAACAAACCAGCCTGAAACCGATAAATAGCTTTCTGACTCACTCTCTATCTTCAACCGTCTATTCCCGTACCTATTCCCGCGCCCATTTCTGTATGGACTATTGACACAGCATGCCTGCTACCAAGAGCTGGCACAATAGCTTTACATTTGCACAATCTCTGGTCTGGAATAGAGGCTTATCCAGAAGAAATATGTTGATCCGGTCTATCGGCGATTACGCCATCAGGTACTCATTGGAACCATTATTGGATGCCACCTATTACCTAATCAGAAAAAACGTCTCTCTGACCTATGACTTCAACAAATTTATGATTATGAGGCAGCGCTTTTAGAAAACGGATACTTCAGTATCATTCCACTGTGAATACCTATAACCTCTGCTACTTTTGAACCGTATAATGCTGCCTTTTTTACGAAAACATCAGGCTTTACTCATACAATCATGACCGAGTTCCGGCACAAACTTCTTACCATTATCGCATCGGCTTTTTTTATATCCGTGACGGGCACTGTAGATGCCGCAGAATGGGGTATTGGCGTCTCTTTCCAACAAAGCACTATCCCCTATCAAAACAACCTGAGCAAGCGTGTGGGCAATACTGTACCCAACATTTACTATGAAGATGACAGCCTTTTTGCTCGCGGTGAGGAATGGGGCATTAAAGTGGTCGACAATAATCAATGGGCGATCAGCCCCATCGCTAAACGTCGGTGGGTGAATATTCCAAGAGCATTGCAAAATGAATTTCAGCTGGATGCTGTTGATCTGGGCATTCAGGCTCTCTGGAAAACGTCGGATAATCAGCAGTGGCGTATTGAAGTACTAACCGCTAAAGACTGGCGATCCTATATCTATGCCGGGCATGACTGGCAGTTTCAGATTGATCAGATTGAACTGAACACGAAAGCCGGTCTCCGGTTCAAATCGGACAAATACAACAGCTATTACTACGGCCTGAATGAGTTTGATGGAGAAAATATCAACCCCGGTACTGAAGCTGTTTTAGCAATGGACTTTCGCTATCCATTGACTGGCAACCTATATCTCACCGGCGGACTGGAATGGACTCAGCTGGACAAAAATGCCCGTCACAGTGCTGCTGTCGATAAAAATGGCTTTGGCACTGCAAAACTGGGTATTGCCTTCTTTGAGCAGGGTAACGCTCTCGGCACCTCTATTCCTGAAGGCTCTTACATTCGGGTCGCTTATGGTTGGGCTACCCCGTCTGATATGGGTGAAATTCTGACATTAAATGGAGAGAAGGACAGCCATAACCACCAAATGACATCTGTCTTCTATGGTCACCTGTTGCAAGAAGGCTGGTTACTGGAACCTGTTGATGTCTACCTGACTGGAGGGCTTACCTATCATCCATCGTCTTCCGTTCAGAGCATCAGCTGGGAACCCATTGTTGCCATCAAAGCCTATTACAACTTCACATCCCCAGTACGTTGGCGTTTGGGGCTGGCTGAAGGCATGTCCTACATCAGCAGAGTGACTTATATTGAGGCCAGTGAGCTGAACGAAAAAGGCTATAGAGAATCCAAACTGATGAATGCTCTGGATATCAGCCTGGATGTAAACCTTGGTGATCTGACCAACATACCAGAACTGAAAACAGCCTGGCTCGGTTATGGGCTTCAGCATCGTTCAGCGATTTTTGAACATGCATCGCATTTTGGCCGAATCAAAGGTGGCAGTAATTACAATACGATCTATCTTCAGTGGCATTATTGATCAGTTGATTTAAATACTGGTTTGATCAATCATCAGACCAGTCTATTGCTGAAGAAGATAACATGGATAAATATCCCTTGATGATTCATCAGGTCAGCAAAGAAGCTGGCTGGAAGGACGTTCATAACCCTTACGACCTCAGCGTGATTGCCAGTGTGGCAACTTGCGACAGAAGTCACGTAAATCAAGCCATCACGACCGCCTACAATGTGTTTCGAGATAAACGTCAGTGGCTATCGGTTGATCAGCGCATCGATATTTTCAATAAAGTCATTCATCTTGTCTCAAAACAAAAAGACAAGCTTGCTCTGGAAGCTGCCAGAGAAGGCGGTAAGCCGCTGACCGATTCACAGGTAGAAATCACCCGAGCCATTGATGGCCTGAAACTCTGTATTGACGCAATGCGACAGAGTACCGGCATCATGCCGGCAGTGAACAAAACGGCAGCAACCCGACATCATATTGCCTTTACCACACGGGAACCTATTGGTGTGGTGGTTGCCGTCAGTGCCTTTAACCACCCTTTTAATCTGATTGTGCATCAGGCAGGCCCTGCACTTGCAGCTGGCTGCCCGGTGATTGTCAAGCCTGCAGAAGATACGCCGCTGTCCTGCCTGCGATTGGCACAATTTTTTTATGATGCCGGTTTGCCAACAGAGTATCTTCAGGTCGCTATCACCGACAGCATTCCCATAGCAGAACATCTGGTCACTGATCATCGCATCGGTTTCTTTTCTTTTATTGGCAGTGCCAGCGTCGGCTGGATGCTGCGTTCAAAACTGGCTCCCGGTGTTCGCTGCGCTTTAGAACATGGTGGTGTCGCGCCTGCTATTGTAGCTGAAGATGCTGACCTGTCAGTCGTGATTCCATCACTGACAAAAAGCAGCTTCTACCATGCCGGGCAGGTGTGTGTTTCCACTCAAAGAATTTTTGTGCACAGCACGATCTGCAAAACATTTATTCAACAGCTGGTAGCGGCAGCACAACAATTAAAGACAGGGGACGCCTGTTTGCCAGATACCGACGTAGGTCCGCTAATCCGGCCTGCAGAGCTGAATCGTATTGATGCCTGGGTGAATGATGCCATCACAGCCGGAGCTCAACTGATTTGTGGCGGCAAACGTATTGGTCAAACCTGTTATGCGCCAACCATTCTTTGTAATCCACCCAAAGATGCTAAAGTCAGCACTCAGGAAATTTTTGGGCCTGTCGTTTGTGTCTACGACTACGATCAATTGGACGAAGCTATTGAGCAGGCAAACAGTTTGCCAATGGCATTTCAGGCAGCCATCTTCTCAGACAGTCAGGAGACCATTTTTAAAGCCTATAAGGGGCTGGATGCTTCAGCCGTCATGATCAATCAGCACACAGCATTCAGAACAGACGGTATGCCATTCGCCGGCTTAAAACAGTCAGGCCTGGGTGTTGGCGGTATTGAACATACCTTTAATGATATGCAGATTGAAAAAATGATGGTCATACAGAACCCGGTTTTATAACTATTCACACAGAATTCATGACTCGCTACTGCCGCCAGTCGATGCAAAAGGTACAATACTTTCAAAATTTCATGGAGGCAGAAACAATGAAACTAATTACCGCCATAATCAAGCCATTCAAACTGGATGATGTACGTGATGCTCTGCACGAAGTGGGGATTGAAGGCATGACCGTCATCGAAGTAAAAGGCTTTGGTCGTCAGAAAGGGCATACCGAACTCTATCGTGGTGCAGAGTACGTTGTGGATTTCCTGCCAAAAATAAAAGTTGAAGTAGCTGTTGATGACGATCAGAGCGAGGCTGCCATTGAAGCCATTCTTTCGGCCGCCAATACTGGCAAGATTGGTGACGGAAAAGTATTTGTTACCAATCTTGAGCAAGTGGTTCGTATCCGTACTGGCGAAACAGGTTCATCTGCCCTGTAAGCCATTCAAAATGCTCTGGTTCCAGGTAATTAGGCCAGATTCCCCCGAAGGGAGAAGCCGACAATTAAAGCCTTCAAGACATACAAATACTGTTTGCCGTTTTTTTTGTTGGCTTCTGCCCTTCGGGGCGAAACCAACCTACCAGGAAGGTCAAAAAATCATGCTGTACCGATTACAAAATATAATTCAGGACTATGCTTGGGGAAGCACTACGTCTATGAAAGAGCTCTTTGGCATTGCTAATAACGAAGGCAGGCCACAGGCAGAAATGTGGATGGGCGCTCATCCAAACGGTTGCTCCACCGTTGAGAAAGGCAACAAGAGTATTTTGTTAAGTGATCTGATTAATGAAAATCCAGCACAAGTTCTTGGTAACAGAGTGTACCGTCAATTTGGCGAGCTGCCTTATCTATTAAAAATTCTGGCTGCCGACAAACCGCTTTCCATCCAGGTGCACCCCAAAAAATCCAAAGCTGCTGCTGGCTTCGCACGGGAAAGCGCTCTAGGTTTGCCAATCAATGCAGTGAATCGCAACTACAAGGACGCTAATCATAAACCCGAACTGGTGTATGCCCTGACACCTTATAAAGCGATGAATGGTTTCCGGGTTATTGATGACATTATCACTTTATTCGAACAAGCCAATGTTGAATTACTGAGCGAGCAGATTGCTGAACTGAAAACCAATCCGGATTCTGAGCATCTGCAGGCATTCTTTAAATGTCTGATGTCTTTGGAAGGCAAACTCAAGGATAAAGCTCTGGATCAGCTAATGACCAGCATCGAAGAAAAAGGAACGGACGAAGCGGCACAATGTGCTTTTGCCACCATTAAAGATTTTGCCAAAGAATACCCTGGCGACATTGGTCTTTTTTCTCCACTCTTGTTAAACCTGATTGTTCTGCAACCCGGTGAAGCGATGTTTCTTGAAGCAGAAACACCACACGCCTATATAAAAGGCACAGGGGTGGAAGTGATGGCCAATTCCGATAACGTATTGCGTGCTGGGCTGACACCGAAATACATGGATATTCCAGAACTGGTGGCAAATACCCAATTCACGTCCATCCCTTATGATGATCTGCGCACCGAACCGGTTGTGGCTGGTAACACTGAACAATTCCCGGTCCCCGTTCCGGATTTCGCCATTCAAGTCAGTACTCTGAAAGACGACACAATTACGAATCAAACAGACAGTGCTGAAATCCTGTTATGTCTCAACGGTGAAGTGACCGTCAGTTCCAACGATATTGAACTGACGTTAAAACCTGCTGAATCCGCTTTTATTGAGGCACAGGCAAAGTGTTACCAGTTGGCCGGTAAAGGAAAAATAGTTCGAATATTGGCATGATATAGTTCCTATTTCAGAATCAATAAAAGGGGCAAAGCCCCTTTTATCTGGTATGGCGTTTAATTATAAACGCCCTTCCTTCTTTGCCTTGGCATCCCACTGAGGCACCAAAGTATTAAGGAATTCTTCTTTCTCAGCGTTCAGCTTATTCATGTCCAGCCCAATAAATGCCTGAGCCTTTTCTTTGGTAGACAGGTCAGGGACAGTCACCGGATCAGTAATACCATGTTTGGCCAGAATACGGGCAAGCTCAACCCTCGCCTTACCGGATTTTTCGATAGAAGTTCCCAGAATCCGCAAGGTTTCTTCAGGCGCATGGAAGAAAGAACCGTGAGAGGCAATGGAGAAATCCCAGCGCCACTGAGCATGACGAATCAGAGTCAGAGCCGGTTTCATTTCTGCTTCAGTGGCACCCGCCTTCCAGGCTGCACCGGCTTCAAGATGCGCTTTCACCAAAAGATCTTCTGCACGCAGTTTGGTTTCGGTCACTTTCGTCTTGTAGTTGGCCACCATATTCAGCAGGTATTCTTCCTTCTGGGTATGACAGGTTTTACAGGTGTTCTTCATGTTAGCCAGTGGACTTCTGATCTGATGATCCGTGAAGGTAACACCTTTCTTATCTTTCATTGTTGGTGAGTGACAATCGGTGCAAGATACATTGTTCTTGCCATGCACACCTTCTTTCCACAATTCATAATCAGGGTGCTGCGCTTTCAGCATGGGTGCTTTGGAAATCTTGTGTGTCCAGTCCTTAAACTCTAGCGCGTCAAAATAAGCTTCCATATCTTCGACCTTGCTTCCCTGAGTCCAGGGAAGTACCACTTCTTTTGTTGTAGGGTCAAAATAGTACTCAACGTGACATTGAGCACAGGTTAATGTCTGTTTATCTTTCTCTGTGGCTTTATGAAAATCGACATTCAATGCCATCAAACCATTGTGAGCATATGGGCGGGATAATCTGCGATCTAATTCCGGACTGTCAGCATCATGACAATCAATGCAGCCAATAGGGTTAACAATCTGCGAACCCGCTCTGGCCCACTTACCTTTAAAGAAATTGAGATAACCTTCTTCTTCCATCAACCGAGGGACATCTGTACTCTTGCAACTCCAGCAGGCCATAGGCATAGGCCCATCTTTATCGTTCGTTGGCGCACCGGTTCGCAGTGTTTTTCTCAGATCCGTAATAGTGTTCATGTGACCACGGGGCGCATTGTAATCTTTGGAAAAACCATAACCTGCCCATAAAACGACCAGACGTGGATCTTCTTTCAGCATATCCGCCATTGTGCCGTTTTCGGTTTTCTTCCAACTCTCATACTGGCGTGGAAAGCCTTTGGCAAAATCAGAACTGATGGTCTTTGCATTTGGAGAGTCGGAATCGACAGCCTGCACGGAACCCATAAAAAGCATCAGCGCAGAAGCAACGCCTACGCCGGTCATTAAACGACTAAACCAGCCTATATTCATAATCTCCCCCATAAAGCGAATAAGTTAAAACCAGCTTTCTTCAAGCTGCGTCTATTGCTGCACCGTTGGTTTGGTCAGCAAACGTGTTTTGGGTAATTCGTGAGCGATGCCCTGATGACAATCGATACATGTCTGTCCTCGTTCAATAGACAGACTGTGTTGTCTTCTGGCCCATTCATATTGTTGATCAAGATTATTTTCGAAGTTGATATGGCAAGCTCGACAATTGGCAGAGTCGTTGGCTTTCATATCCGACCAGACCTTTTCTGCCATGGCTAACCGATGAGCTTCATATTCTTCGGGGGTATCAATTTTTCCGGTGACTTTACCGTAGAGTTCACGCAAGCCTTCAATTTTTCTAACGACTTTACCCAGGCTGTCATGTGGGACGTGGCAATCCGCACAATGTGCTACACTGCCTGTACGGTTTTTGACGTGTATGCTATCTTGCATCTCGGTCAGCGCATAAGCTTCCATCTCATGGCAACTGGTGCAAAACGCATCACTACTGGTGACTTCAAGGCTAACATCGAAGCCTGTTTTCAATACGACTCCCAGCAAAAGGCCGCCAAAAATCAGAAAACCTGCTGAAACGCTGGCCGAAGGGCTGGTAAAAAATACCAGCCACCTGCTTTTTCTTTTCTCCATAACTCCCCCCAAAACATCATACTTTTATGATGCCCATTTGGGAGTGGGTAGGTTATGACCACGGTCAAGAAAGTGTAAGCTCGGCTTACTTTTTATGCTTATAAAGTCCTTTACTACCAAAGGCTACTGCAAGACTGAAGACAATCACTGCCGATAAAATAACCGCCATGCGTACCCATGGTGCGCCCATAGCCATCCTCATTTGAGCAATATTGACGATAGTGGGTAGCCAGACAAGAGCACTTCCAGCTACTAATCCGAGCTGCAATAAAATAACAGCCCACTTTCTTCTTAAGAAACAGAGGCATGGCAGTAAAGCCAGCAATAACGCTAGCAACACCCCCTCATACCTGAGGAAATGAGCCCCAAGCAACGCATAAGCAAGAAACAGCAAACCCGTTCTCATTACGACAATCTCATCGATTATTAGAAGCTGCTCATGATCAAAAAAACCAGAACAGAGTCCGGGCTACAAAACTTGTGTATACGACGATGGTCAGAAAACCATATTGGCTACCAGCACAACCACAGGCAGAGTTACCAACGTTCTTAGCAGGAAAATCAACATAATCTCGAACAAATTGAGAGGGATCTTGCTACTAAGAATGACAGAGCCAGTTTCAGACATAAAAATCAGCTGCGATACAGACAGTGCCGCAATGACAAAGCGGGTAATTTCACTATCAATGGATGCCGCAAGGATTGAAGGCACAAACATGTCCGTAAAGCCGATCAGGACAGTTTCAGAAGCCGCCTGCGCTTCAGGCAGTCCGAATAATTCCAGTAATGGTAAAAAAGGAGCACCCAACAGGCTGAAGACAGGAGTGTATTCCGCAATGATCAGGCTGACTGTGCCTATCGCCATAACAGCCGGTAACACACCAAACACCATATCCAGGGCAATTTTTATACCTTGTTTGGCAATAGCTTTCAGGCTGGTAATAGCAGCCACTCGATCCAGTGCCAGTTCATACCCATAACTCAGTGCGGAACGGCCTTCTGGTATCAGCTCATCGTCGTGTTCGCGGACAGTACCATCAATAAACAGATCTTTCTTATAACTCAGTGGTGGCAGTTTAGGCAGAATAATGGCAGCAATCACGCCTGAGAGGCAGATAGCAAAGTAGAAAGGAACAAATTTATCCTGCAAACCCACCTGAGTCAGAACCACCAGCGAAAAGGAAATACCCACAATGGAAAACATGGTGGCTACAATAGCTGCTTCTTTAGCTGTGTATTCCTTGTCTTCATATTGAGAACTGGTCAGCATCACACCCACTGTACCGTCGCCAAGCCAGGAAGAAAGACAGTCGATCGCAGCCCGACCGGGAAGGTTAAATACCGGGCGCATGACTTTACTCATCAGAGTACCCAGCAATTCCAGTAGACCAAAGTTCAACAGAAGGGGCAGTAATAAACCCGCAATAAAAAAAGTCACCATAAGCGACGGTAGCAGATCATTAAAGACCATACCTCCCGTATTACCATTGATGATCATTTCCGGACCCAACTGAAGCTGCACCATTAGAGCAAAAGCAGCCCCCAGAATCCTGACCAGCAACCAGATGCCAGAGAGGTTGAAGATGCCATCAAGCATCTCTGAATGGGTAATCCACTTTGGTTTTAACAAAGACCCCACCAGCGACAAGAGCGCTGTCATACAGAGAATGGTAGTCACCAGAGCAAGGATGCTATCACCCAGCAGAGTTTTCGCACTTTTCGCCAGCAGGGCCATAGGAAATGACATGCCTGCATCGGTAAATACCGGCATCATAAAGAATGTCATACCAATCAGTGACGGTATAAAAAACATTAGTGGATTCCGGCCTCCACTAACGTCTAGTGTCTTCGCTGTCATTTTTCTACACAATCCTTTTTCAGCTTTACAATAAAACCTGTGTAGAAATTGTATGGAGACATCCAAAAATCATATATAACCAAATATACTTATAAATAACCAATTATAACGAATATTTATTCAGCATAATGACTATAATTGAACATTTTTAGAAAGCATGGATTTAAAACTAACCAGCAGCCATCATCAGAAAAGCGTTGATCATCTTACTGTTGACTATTTGCTACACTTGGTTTCACAATCTTCCAGAGTAGTCCCTGCTCCAGTAAAGCTCTTCTAACCAACGCATAAGCTCCGAGCCAGCATTTATGATAAAGGCTGGAGTTCACAATTTTTACTTCCGGTGTATCCATAAAAGACACTGTCTGACTATTCAAACAGTGTCGTATAACTGGATGAATAATGTCAGATGCCTGACATATCTCACCAGCCAATACTACCTGATCAGGACTCAGCAAGTTAACACTCATGGCAATCGCCCTGCCCAGGTCAGAAGCTGCTTTTTTTAGCAGCTCAACAGCCAATAAGTCCCCGGCATTAGCCTGCTGGCAAATCTCATTAATATCCGAAGCTTTGGTCAACTTGCTGGATACACCTGCATTCAGTTTTTGAATCATCGCCTCCTGAATAGCCTTGTTGGAGACCAGCATTTCCAGGCAACCAAAGTTACCGCAATAGCAGCGTTTACCAAGAGGATCTATCTGGATATGTCCAATCTCACCCGCCGCCAGTGTACTGCCCTCATAAAGCTTGCCATCCAGTATCATCCCTGAACCAACACCGTTGTGAACACTAACCATGACACTATTAGGGCAGTGCTGGCTAACCCCCATTTGATACTCGGCCAGCGCCATAGCTGATGTGAAATTATTGATATAACAGTTAAGACCGGTAATGGCCGATACTTCCTGCGCCAATGGCAGGTTATCAACCGCTATATGAGGAAGATAATGTATCACCCCCGTCTCAGAGTTCACCAAACCAGGGCTGGTTATACCAACTCCGACTATTCTCTGAATCACCCCCTGCTGTTTTGCCAGAAATGATTGCACGACAGAAATAAGATGATGAAGGTAGACCTCTTGACTGACCACAACGAAAGGCTCTGAATGTTCAGCAACCAGCTCTCCATACAGATTACATAATCCACAGTGGATATGAGTTCTTCCAGCCGTGATAGTCAGTATCTGAATTTTGTCAGTCTCAGCGGTCAATGAAATAGCAGGTCTACCTCGTTGAGAACTCTGTTGTTCAACCTCACGTATCAGCCCCTGCTCAATTAAAAAGCGGGTTATTCTTGTCACACTACCCGCCGCCAGCTGGCAGCATCGGGCAATCTGAATACGGGATATCGCTCCATGTTCAACAATCGATCTGAATATGGCAGTAATGTTTCGGTCTTTTACGAAATCCAGGTTAGCAATAACGGCGGGCATCAACGTATTCCTGCTTACAAACTGTCAGCACTTTCCTGCTCGTAGCTGACATTAGATAATGATTGTCCATTGTTTTACCCGTCAACCCTGACAAGTTTTGTTTCATCCATGCTATTTCCTGTTTGTTGTTTCCTGTGGATATAGAAAATAGCAGCAGAATCAATACTCTGCAGAACAGGATTAAGTTTTTGTCGGAATATAATTCAAGGAGAGAGATTGAGCTGAGCCAGAATGGCTCAGCCCGGAATAGCGAACACCACTATATTAACCGCAGCATTTTTTGTATTTCTTGCCACTACCACAGGAGCACGGATCGTTACGTCCCGGGGTTTTATTCAGAACCGTTGTTGTTGGTTTATTCTGTAGTAATTCCAAATCAGAAATATCTTCAGCACGCTCTTCGTCTACTTCAATAGAGACAAACCAATCATTTTCGGCAAACAGTTGAGCGACTTCATCTTTACGTTCTTCGCTCTGTACAACGATGCTGGCTGGATTCTTTTCAGTTCCGAGGCGAGCTACCCTCTTGCCATCAAACACTTTATGTGCTTGTTTGTCATCAATCTGAAGATTGGTTTGCGTGTAAAATCTACCCACTATGATACCTGTTTATGCTGAAAAGTCTTTAAATGCGCTTCGAACCAGCGCCATAGGAAATGCAAAATCGAACCATTCTACTAAAATAGTGACTAATTGACCACTCAGAGCAGACGGACACCATCATTCTGCAGGCTGATTAACCGCTGTTTATACAGACCTCCCAGCGCCATTTTAAAGCTGCGTTTACTCACACCAAATACTTTCTTAACGACATCAGGTGCTGTGCGATCATTAAATGGCAGAAAGCCATTATTCTCTTCCAGCTGGCTGAGAATTTTCAGTCCAAGATCACTGATCGCTGACTTATCAAATCCCGGCTTTTTCAGGCAGACATCTAACTTCGCATCGGGTCTTACCCGCTTGATAAACCCATCCAGTTTCATGCCAAGACGGACAGGTTCAATAATATCCTGTTCAAACAAAACGCCCATGTATTTGCCTTCAATAATGACCGTATAACCAATATCGGTTTTATCACAGATCATTAACGACACTGGTTGTCCATTTTTATACTGATGAGGCACAGTGCTGAGAAATTTGGATATTTTTGAAGAACCCACAATCCGGTAACTTTCTTTTTCCTGATAGACATAGACCATATAAAACTGATCTTTCACCATCCGGTCTTTCTGTTCACTGAAAGGCACCAGCAGTTCTTTGGGCATATTCCAGTCCAGGAATGCACCAACACGATTCGTGTCAGTGACTTTCAGAGCAGCAAACTGCCCGACCTGTACTTTCGGTCTCAGAGTCGTGGCGATGGGAACGCCGTCAGAATCCAGATAAACAAAAACATCCAGTTCGTCACCAATTGCACAACCTTCAGGAACAAACCGCCTGGGCATAAGAATGTCATCCAACAGGCCTCCATCCAGAAATGCGCCAAAGTCCAGAAGGTTGACTACCTTCAAACGATTCATACGACCAACTTTTGCCATGCCTGCCTTTGCCATTGGAGTGCCTGATCAGAAATTAAGAGGGCGCGGATTATATCACCTACGATGATCTTGCCACTATTATTCAGTATGATCACAGATCATTGGCAACTTGCCTGACAGAGTAATATTCATATGGCCGTAAAAATACAATCAGGGCATCGTAGAATGATCACCAACGGCTACAGCCTGGCCGAAGAGATCGCCAACAGTATTACCCACGGACTGGGCACTTTACTCAGTGTCGCCGGTCTGACACTGTTAGTGACCTTTGCCACACAACAGCAGGATATATGGCGTATTGTCAGCTTCAGTATTTATGGAACCACCCTGATTCTGTTGTTTACTGCATCCACTCTGTATCACAGTTTCCAGAACGTATCGGTGAAGCGTGTGTTTAAAACACTTGACCACTGTTCAATATTTTTATTGATCGCCGGAACTTACACGCCATTTCTTTTGGTGAGTATGCGAGGTACAACGGGCTGGGTTCTATTTGTGATTATCTGGAGTTTGGCAGTACTGGGAATTACATTGAAAATCATCTTTGGGCCCAGATATAAGAAGCTGTCAGTTGCCACCTATCTGATGATGGGTTGGATGGTTGTCTTTGCATCCAGAGAACTGATGGCGAACTTATCCTCCGAAGGTTTGTACTGGCTAATCGCCGGAGGGTTATCTTACACCGTTGGTGTGATTTTCTACCTGTGGAAACAATTGCCCTTTAATCATGCTATATGGCATGTGTTTGTTTTAGGCGGCAGCCTCTGCCACTTTTTTTCTATACTCTTTCACGTGCTGCCAGTAGGAAACTGATCCTGCTGGCGCTGATATATCGTCGATTTACGCGTATATTTTCACGAAAAATAAACGGTGATTGATACACTGGCAAAAATTACTAAATAGCTAAAGAAGATAGCGTTGCTAACCGTCGCCTGGCGTTTGATCGTCTCCGTAACAAGGCTACTGTTTGTAAGAAAGGGATAAAAAGTATATTCATCCTGAAAAACTCATATGGTTATCCCAACGTATTTTCGACTGTGCTAAAACCAGTTTTTTCTTATTTATTGGATTGTAACTACAGATTAATCCAGTTCCGCTGGATAGAATAAACTCTTCCTTAACACCACCAGTTACAACGCCACAGCCATCCTCGACAATAATACTATCTATCCACTGACCATCACTCACAGACCAGAAACTAATCAGCCCACCTTTCGGTGCCGAAACCGCCATAATGTGTTCAGTGCTGTCGAATGCAATGCTTCCACAGTAATTTCGCATCTGCTTTAAAATAACAGGTGGACAACCTAATAGCTGTAGCCCATCTTTCTGTGTGCATATTGCAACCAGTGGCAACTGATCTCGCTGTTTTCCCTGGTACTGCATAGCTATGCCAACCAAGTTGTCAGATGTCACTGCAATATGTCGAATACTTAGCTGATGTAGATGTGAAGGGAGCTTATATTGGTTGAGAACTTCACCACTCTTACGATCTAAAAACGTAAGCGACGGGGACATTGTTTCAAGATTGAGTTTACTTCTCCCTGTATCTGGATGAGTGAGAATTCCACCATTGGCAACGATTAATTGCTCGCCATCCGGTGACAAAAGTAACTCATGTGGTCCGATACCTCCGGAATAAAATTCAGCCTCTTTTGTGAAATTTTTACTGACGTCATAGAGGCCAATCACCCCCCGATGATGGTCAAAATCATTTTCAGTGGTGTAAAACCAGCGTCGATCTGCTGAAAAAGCACCATGCCCGTGAAAATGCCGGCCTTCAGTGCCTTCAATGATTTTCCAGCTATCAGTAATAAGATCAAAAACACATAGCCAGTTTTGAGGGCGGCGAGCAACCATGACTACAATCTGGCCATCTGCACTGACAGCGGGAGCGTGTCCTCGCCCGGGAAGTGGTATCTTGAAAATGATTTTCCCGGTCGAACTTATACGTGCCATATAATAATTGCCCTGGCTATCCGCCAGAGCACTATAAAAAGCTAACTCATCTTTAAGATTTGCAGCAGTGAACCCTGACAAAGCAAGCCCGGCAGCACCAGTCAATAGGCCATTAATAAATAAACGACGGCTAATATCCACCTTAATCCCCATCCAGACTATTGAAGCCTATAGACAGGCCGACAGCTGTCGTTAATTGGTTGGAAACCATAGTTTTAAGTTGATTAATCTGGTTGAGTAGAATATTAACCTGCTTACGCTCATCAGGGTGTTTCACGGCAATGGAGAGCGGTTGGTTAATGTGTTTAGTTTGCCTGATAGCATCATCAAACAAACTCTTGATTTGTTTATTCAGGGTTTCATCTTCTACCTGTTCTGAAAAAGCCAGCCTGTACCACTGGCTCATTGCCAACAAATTATGGTGAATATTCTCAAGCGAATGAAGGCTACGCCATGATTCCGCCTTGCGACCTTTGGCTTTAGTCAAGCCATCGCCAAGTGGAGCTGACAGCTTCTGGTCAGTGATGGATTGCAGTTGAGTGAGAAAATTATTGAGAAAATAGCTGGCAACTTCTTTTTGGGATTCGAATAATGATTGATCAGTCTTGCCAGATTGAAGAACCAATGTCTTGTAGCTATTATTTCCAACCCAGTCATTCAGCAACGCCTGACTAATAAGGCTTACACTATCAGCAATGGCAACTTGTAGAGAGCAACGATATTTGTTTTTCTCCGAACCGGTAAAGCTATCAACATTTACATAATCACTGAACAATAGTCGCTCAGAAGCACCAAGCCCCTGTAATGCAACACTGGAATGACGAAATACACCAGGTGCTAAGTCTGCAATATTGGCATTTAACAGTGCTTTGCTAAGCTGTCTACCACCGGTATTGCGCTTATCTGGCCACATTTGCAGGCGGTAATAACGCATGAAATCTTCAACAGGACCAAAACGCAGTATTTGTGCTTCCATCCAATCGTTCATGACCAAGCGCCACTGTGATCGCAGAGTGTCCAGAGATGTGTCGTTTGGCTTGGCGCAGAATGCGTATGAGTGTTGTTTAAATGCCAGTGAACTTTTTTGAAGTGCCTGATAAGCAGGTATGATCTGTTCCTCTATAAGGCGCTGATTATGAATCCCCCAGTCATCAGCAAGTGAATGAAAGGAAGTCATTAGCATTATCAGAATGCCGGGAAGCTTGATGTTTTTCATACTATTCTTATTCAAAGAGATTCGACGAAAGCGATTAACTGATCTCGCTCTTTCCTGTTCATTGCCAAGACATTTTCTTTGCTTTTCTGAGCTTCACCACCATGCCAGAGGATCGCTTCCAGTAAGTTTCTTGCCCGACCGTCGTGGAGATAAAAACTGTGTCCATTCACTTTAGGTGTCAGACCAACGCCCCAGAGAGGAGGGGTTTTCCATTCCTGACCATCAGCAAGGCCCTCTGGACGATTATCTGCGAGCCCTTCACCCATGTCGTGTAACAAGAGATCGGTATATGGCCAAATGATCTGATTAGACTGCTCTGGCATCTCATCATGGTAAGCGGTTTTATAGCTTGGTGTATGACAGGCTGCACAACCTGAGTTGGTAAAAAGCTGTTTGCCTGCCAGTACATCAGGGCTTGTTGGATTTCTTCTTGGTGGTACAGCAAGGTTACGAGAGTAAAAAACCACTAGGTCAGTGACTTGTTGTGGCACTTCAAGATGATCGAATTGAGGGCTGTTACCATCAGGAGCTTTGCGGCAGTGGTCTTGTTTGTCGGTGCATTCGCCATAACCGGCAGGATGCAATGGGGTAGACAATCCCATGTCGCCGGCGAAAGCTCCCTGAGATTGTTCATCAACTCCTGCATTGCCAGCTTTCCAGCCAAAACGGCCAGCCATTAGTTGCTTATGTTTAGGGCTCCATACTCGATTGATCTTGCCGGAAATCCCGTCATTGTCATTGTCCAGAGGGTCTGCTTTTCTCAATAGATCCACTTCTGCAATAGCTTCGAGCAATCCGAGCCCTATCATTTGGGGGGCAATACGCGGTGACAACATCGTGTCAGGGTGAAGCGCACCATAACCAAGGTCGGTGACGGAGTATTCTGGCTTACGAAGCCTGATGATTTCTCCGTCGCTCAGGGTAACCGGAAAATCAGAATACGTAACGACCATGCTTCCTTCGGCGTTGTGCCCCTGTATGGAAAAATCTTGCAGTTGTCCGCCATAGGTCGGCTCAGGGATAACGGCGGCTCGGCCAGAGGCGAGAAGTTTTTGTTGCTCTTCATTTTGTGGTGGAATGCTTAATCGCAAAAACATGGATACCGCATTATCAGACTGGTTTGCCGGAGGGTGACCGCGACCATCTTTAAGATGACAACGCTGACATGAACGTGCGTTAAATAAAGGTCCGAGTCCATCCGATGCCTGGGTGGATGATGGAGAAGAAACCCATATCTTTTTAAAGAACCCATTACCTACCCGAAAGTCCATCTGCCTTTCAAAGCTCATGTTGGCTGATGGATGAGAAAACGCGTTTCTATTTAGTTTTTTCTTATGGGTTGTCGCTCCGCCCGGAAACGCTTCACCGGGTTCCAGTCTACTATCCTGAGAAGCAAAGGCTTGAAATGATATAAACGACAAAGCCAGCATAAAGCTGGCAGGTAATAATCTGAACGACTTCAGAAACATCAAAAAATCCTGATAACGCGGGAGAAAAAGGTGACCGACTACTGAGCCACCTTATTAATATTGTGATTGGTGGCGCTGGTTACATATCTACTTTTTCTGGCGCATCCAAACTGTCAGAACCTTCAAAAGCAATGGGTTCCAGGTTCAGGGCTGCGACGGATTTTTCGATAGCTTTGGTTTGTACCAGTAATGCATCGATGGCATTCATTACTATCTGATTACCGGCTTTGTTACCAGCACCAATCAGTTGGTCATAGGCAATACCTTTGCGTTCTGCGCTATCCACCATAACTTGCATTTTTGCCAGAGTATTGTCCAGAGCAGTTAGCAGAGCACTGTTAGCAGATGGGTTTGCTGAAGCAACCAGTTCAGAAGCAGAAGGTCCCTCGATACGGCTGCCATCAATGCGAGTGTAGGTACCGGTATACACATTTTTGATACCAAGGACATCGTTGTAGTGTGACCAGTGCGTGTTATCGCTAAAACAATCATGCTCTTCTTCCGGATCTTTCAGCATCAAACCCAGTTTCATGCGTTCCCCGGCCAGTTCACCGTACGACAGACTGCCCATACCGGTGAAGATTCGGGCAATGGCTTCACTGGCTGGCTGAGATAATAAGTCCTGATGGGCTTCTCCACCTTCTTTCCATGCAGAAGCCATCCATTCCAGATCAGAAATCAAGAGTTCTACAGAGGCGGCTAAAAACTCTACACGGCGATCACAATTGCCGTTGGTGCAGTTCTTCAGATCAAAATCTGTAGCAGGGCGATTACCGGCACCCGCTTCAGTACCATTTAAGTCCTGCCCCCAGAGCAGAAATTCAATAGCGTGATAACCGGTAGCAACATTGGCCTCAACTTCATCAATCTCATGCAGTTCACTTTGCAAAAGTGTCGGAGTGATGTTCCTGGCATCAATGGTTTTGCCGGATAGTTTCAGGTTTTTATTGGCAATGACATTAGCGGTATAAAACAGGTTTTCATCGGATTCGGAGCCATAGCCTGCGTCGACATAATCGATCAGACCTTCATCCAGCGGCCATGCGTTAACTTTACCTTCCCAGTCATCCACCACAGGATTGCCAAAACGGTAGGCTTCAGTTTGCTGGTAAGGCATGCGGGCTGCCTTCCAGGCGGCACGAGCAGCGATCAATGTGTTTTCGTTAGGAGTGGCAATTAATTGATCGGTGGCAGACTTCAAATTCTGTGCAGAAATCAGAGAGTCCTGGTACATTGCTTGTGCCAGGTTGGCGTAGTGGTTAACAACGGCTTGTTCAGAAGGTTTTGCGAAAGTGTATGAAGTGAGCAGCATAGTTGCTGCCACAGTGAGCATCTTTTTCATGGGCTGGCATCCTGTCGAGCGTTATTTTTATTGGATGCGAATGATAAGGATTCTTACTTTTTTGTCAATAAGAATCATTCTCAAATATTTTAAGTGATAGAAGGCAGGTGACTTATAGCCTGCCTGCTAATTCACTTCATACTTAATAATAATCTCATAGCGGCGTTGCTCCCAGCTGACAAAATCCGGTGCTTTAGGGAAAGGTGCGGCTTTTTTCATAAGCCGAATGGCTGCCCGGTCAAATTCCCGAATTTTTGATGGTTTTGATAATTGATGTTCCAGTAGATTGCCGTCGCGATCAATAACAAACTCTACGACAACATCGCCGTGCCGACGTCTACGCCTAAGTGTTTTTGGAGTGACTTTTTTCTTTAGCAGATGTTCGCGAATGTAAAGATCAAACTGCTCTTCTTCAGCACCACCTGCCTGATTATCGGTGCCGGTCTCGACAGCATCCGATGATTTATCTTTCGAACCATTAGTGCCCTGCTGCCCTGAGTTCATTTCGGGTACAGCAGTTTGTTGTATTTCTTCAGGCTGAGGTTCAGGCGGCTCCTCCTTTACCTCTTCTTCGAGTTCTGGTTCAGGCTTATCCTCTTCGACTTCCTGCTCAGGTGGTTCAACCGGTTCAGGGCGTTTGAGAATCGGCTTCTGATTGATAAGCGGCTCAGGTTCCGGTTTAACTTCTTTGATCGGCTCGGGTTCAACCGGTTTTTTCTCAGCGGCTACTTGAGGCACTGCTTCGGTCTTCACTACACCAGCCATGGCTGTCTGAAAGCCAAGGCTGATGGTGGATGTCTCAGACTTTCTTGCCAGTACCTGCTCAGAAGATACTTTGACAATGCCGCTTATTATCAGCCCCACATGCAAACCTACAGACAGAAGAATGTAGTAAGGCATCTTGTTCGTGGGGATAAACCTTTTCCAACTCATCAGCTCAGCTCCTCTTCAGAGAAGCCGGGTTGACAGACAGGGCGGACAGCAATAAACGATTAAGCTTCGCTGGCATATCCATCGATCCGTTGTGTTTCAGGGTTATTGATTTCCTGCTCAAATCCTTTAAGACGCTTATAAACTGACATTAACTCAACAATTGTGGACCAACTGTTAATCAGGTAGTTCAGAGAGCCATCGACACGGCTGAAGGCACGAAGAATTTGCTGCATAACCCCCAGGGTGATTGCACCAGACACAATAGTTGGTGTCAGCACAATGTATGGAGCGATCGATGCCATCTGCAGATAGGAAAACTTGGCCAGATCGAAATACAGATAGTGACGGTAGATCGCCAGATAGTTAGACCGCACATTCTGGAACAGCTCTTTTACCGACTGTGGCTCTGCACGACCATTGTCGTCCTCTCCCAGTACCAGCTCTTTACGCAGGGCAGCTTCTGCTTTCTGGTTATTAAATTCCAACCCGGGCAATTTGATACCAACCAGTGCCAGCAGTGCAGTACCGACCACAGAGGTGAGAATGGCAACGTAAATCAGCACATGATCAACATGGCCAATAAACGGCACCTCAGTAACGTGCTTACTTAATTCCCATAGCAGCGGCTGGAACATCATCAAAGTAAAGATGGAGCGCAACAGAGAAACTCCCAATCCTTCGACAATGCGAGCAAAACGCATGGTGTCTTCCTGAATACGCTGTGAGGCTCCTTCAATGTGGCAAATTTTATTCCAGTGAGACATGTAGTAGTCGTGCATTGCCGTACGCCACCGGAAAATAAAGTGACGAATAAAAAATTGCAGAAAGACGGCGATGGCAATAAAAATAATGGAGATTTCACCAAAGGTAACCAAATGTCCCAGTAAGTCAGACTCGGTGACGGTGCCAGGGTTGGAAAGCGCACTTTGAATAGAGTTGTAAAAATCACCAAACCACTTATTCATTCGAACATCGATTTTGGCTTTGTACCAGGTCGCTGCAAAAATAAGAGCGGAGCCAGCCCAAGCCCATATGCGCCAGCGTGTATTAAGGAAAAAACTCTTAAACATAATCTTTTTTTCTATTTCCTGATGGGTAAGCCAACTAATATGGCCTGATTATTTGATGGGAAAATTTGCCGAGCCAGCTTGGTCAGAGACTTGGCAGTAACCTTGTTGCTGAGGCTGTCCATAGCCTGCAGGTATTCCGGTGATTGATATCGTTCAAAGCTGAGTTCCAGTCTGCGCATCCAGGTGTTAGGGTTCTGAAGACGGAGTTGCTCGGCAAAATCAATATCTTTTTGGATTTTTGATAGGTCTTCGTTAGCAATCAGTATATCGAGACTGCTATAAACGTCTTCAGTCGCTTTAATCAGTTCATCGACGCGTGCAGGATTAGTGACAAAGCTCAGTGTTGATACGGCCTGATTATTTTGATTCAGGTGTACTTCAAACTGAAAGCGATACACACCACCTAATCTATGCCTTAGCTCGTTTTTCAGAGCCTTCTGAATAATCGGATTCAAGGTAGAAACCAAGAAGCTGGTTTCCGGTTTCCATTCCATTGGCGATGTGCTTTTTATGGTTACTGTCGCTTTGTTATCAGAGTGAATGGCAATGTTTTTACGATGTTTGCCCGCCCTCGGCTTGTTTTTTTTCAGTGGTAGCTTCTCTGTACGGGGCAAGCTGCTCAGGTAAGGCAGAACTGACTTGGTAATAGTTTGTTCAGAGGTTTCACCAACAATATACAAAGTCACTGGTTGTTGGCTAAAACGACTTACTACCGATTTGAACTGTTCATAACCCAGTGTGTCCAGAGTGCTTTTTGTGGGTGTTGATTGAGTATCTTCACCTTCAAATAAAGATATTCTGGCTTTCGCTGCTACCGAAAGCTTCTCTATGGTCTGCTGCTCCAGGCTACTTTTTAAATCAACAAATGAAGACTGATTCAGTTCCCGGAAACGAACTCTGGCACTGTACAGACGCATAAGATTACCGAGTTGTCCCGGATGAGCAATAGCACCCAGTTCAAGCTTGTGAGGTTTTTGCACCCATTGCCATTGGATGCCCTGGCTACTTTGCCAGAGGCTCAGAGCTTCTGCAGAGACAAAGGATAAATCCATCTGTTCCCATGTCTGTGCCGCCACCTGACTTAACCACATTGGAGTGTAATGATTGAGATAACCGGCGTCAGAGATGATTTTCAGATACAGTTTTTGATTGTTGGTTGGCTGGTTGAGCCAGACAACGGAATCGCCATTTGGTAAAGTCCATCGTTTAACGTTCGGCTCCCAGCCTTGAGTACTGACACTCTTTGGTGTCTGCTTCAGTTCTGGCCAATGGATTTCGACCGGGTCATTGCTGGTGTTTTTTGCAGTGTGCTTGTCCTGCACTGGTTCAGCCAGGTTTAATCTCTTGCTGGCGATACTCTTTTCAAGTTGTCGTACGTGCTCTCTTGAAGGCAGAGCCTGTTCTTTGCCACCGGGAACCTGGTAATAAATAAATTGATCTTCTCCGCTTAACAGCTCATTCAGGCGAAGGTTTAACTCATCAAGCGTCATTTGATCAATCCAGGCCAGTGTCCGTTTGGCTCTGATTTCGTAATCTTCCAGAACGCCATCTTGGATAACAGCCGTGGTGATCTTGTCTTCCCACTGCTGAAAGTCTCTTTGCTCCACCAGTACTCGGTTACGTTCGATGGCTTTTTTGGCTTTTTCTTTTAGTTTTAGAAACTCGTCAGCATGTAAACCATTCTGTTTGAGTCGTGTAATTTCACTAATAACGGCATCCAGTCCCTGATCGTGATGATCAGTGCGTGCGGCCATGGCAACGATCAAACGCTCATTACTTGTCTCTTTAAACGTCAGCGAAACGGTATTAATGTCCGAATCTTTGTACAACAATCGCTGATTACGTACCTGGGTGCTTGCCAGCTTTCTTAGAAAATAGTTCTGCAATCGCTGATACAGGCCATCCATATTATTATGGGGTTTGAGTGCATTGCGGAAACCCATAGTGACCACCGAAGAAATACCCTCACTGTCCTGAACCTTGCCAATATGCAGCTGTTGTTTTAGCGGGATTTCTACATAATGCCTGTCAGGAGTAGAGGTAGCAGGTATTGCACCGAAAGTACGCTCTATCGACTGTTTCAGTATTTCAGGGTCAACCGAACCAGAGATAACCAGTGTCATGTTCGTGGGCACATAGTATTTTTTATAAAATGCTTTGATGTCGTTGACGGTTGCTTTATTGATGTCTTCCCGGTAGCCGATGGTCGGACGGTCAATATAGCGGGAATGATTTCTGATCACTCGCTTTTTGGCATCGTTAATGCGTCCTGCAACACCTTCACCGACACGCATTTCTTCAAGAATGACCTGTCGTTCAACCTGCCAGTCTTCATCCAGAATGCTGGCATCAAAAGCAATGTTTGCCATTAGCTCGATAGACTGTTGCAAATCCAGCGCATCATCAGGGCGTGTACGGATCATATACTGGGTTTCAGTCTGACGTGTCAGGGCGTTAATCTGAAGACCTGCTTTCCAGCCAATGCTATCCATGAATTGGTGAATAGAACCGGGATACTTGTTGTTGGTTCTGAATACCATGTGTTCAATGATGTGTGCCATACCGCGCAGTTCATCGTCAATAGAACCAATGTTGACAATCAGCCTTAAATTAAAAGGCGTGCCTTTGTTTTTGTCGTTGTGAACAATATATCTGAGGCCATTATCCAGAGTATTGACGATGAGTTGGTCATCCCATACAGGCTTATCTGAATCGACAGCATACGACGACGCATTGATAAAAAATAAAGCAAAGAGCAGTGTGAATAATAAGCTCTTAAACGTCAGTCGTCTGATGTACGGCATACAAAACATCAATCCAGATATTATCTTTCGAGAATTTTTAACCAATTGAAAATGATAATGAATGTTATTAATATTGCAATCGTTATTGACCCCTAGAAGCTGTAAAAAGGCCCTTATAATGAAGATAAACTCCTTTTGCTTAGCTGTACTGGCAAGCATTCCCCAAGCAGTGCTGGCGCAGGATAAGGCGGTAGAGTTGGGGGAGATCGATATCGTAGATACCGTTGTTGAAGCTGAAAAACCGACAGCTACCGATGCTATTTATGAAAGTTATGATCCTGTGGATACAGGTGTTTCGGTCATCAATCAACAAACCATTGAAAACAGTAATGGTGGAGGCATCGACACTACTGAATTGTTGCAGACTCTGCCATTTATACAGATGGACGTGAATAAAGATAAAGTAACCAACGAAGATATTCAGTCCATTCGTCCATCGGACTTTTCTATTTCTGGCGGTAACTATTACGACAATAATATTATGATCGATGGGGTAGGGGCCAATTCGATTCATGATGTGACCAGCAACCGATACGATTCTGTTGATTATGTTGCCGGGCAAACGTCACAAACTCTGTATATTGATCCGAGCCTGCTGGGTAATCTAGAAGTTCTGGATTCTAATGTATCTGCAGAGTATGGCGACTTTGTTGGTGGTGTCGTGAAATACGATGTGCGACAGCCAAAAGATGAATTTGCCATGAAGCTGAGTGCAGGCTATCAGTCTGACAGTATGGTTAATTACAAGATTGATAATGGCACTCTCAAAGCAGGTGAGGTTTTGGAAAAGCCTCCTGAATTTGAAAAATATACGACGTCCGTCAGTTTCGACCTGCCTGTATCTGAGCAACTGAGAATATTAACTTCTTATACTCAAGCAGAGTCGACCGTTATTTATACTGCCGACGAATCCTATGGCGGTCGTAAATACCCTAACGCCGATAAGTCTCAGAATTACCTTGTTAAAGCAGTTTATGATTACAGTGAAGACCTGATACTGGAAGGGCAGGTGCTTTATAGTCCTTACGAAAGTGAGCGCGAGCAGAAGAACCGATACAAAAACTTTACCACTCACGATTCTAATGGGTTGCAGACTTACCTTTCTGCTAAAGGGTTTAGTGGTGAGACTGAATGGAGTTCTAAACTGTCTATGATGCAGAACGACTCCAGCCGAAAGTCTCCGGATACTCTGTATCGCTGGAAAGGGAGTGTTAAAAATGATGATAGTGAGAAAAGATATCTCTTTGACTGGTGTTACTCGTCAAACTGCTATGAAGGAGGGTATGGTGACCTGGAGCAGAAGCAAACAGATTACACCTGGAATTTTAAAGCATCTACACCCTTCATGTCTGGTGATGTTAACTATGGTTTCGAGTGGAAAACAATCGTAGCTGAAAAAAACCGTCTTAATGATTATACCTCTTATTCTTCCTCAAAAGTGCCAGATGTCACAGATGAATTTGATTGGAAATGGGAGTGGAATTGTTCTCCGGTTGATCCTTCTTGTAAGCCTTATAATGCTGCCACTTCGTACACACATTACGCAGCCTATGATTCAAAAGTCACCTTAAATAGCCAGGCTTTATGGACAGAGTATTTTAAGGAAATTGGCTCTTGGTCAACTCGGTTGGGTGTTCGCTATTCACATGATGATTTTCTGGATAATCACAATCTTTCCCCTCGAATTACTACAGCTTGGGAGTTTATGGATGAAACTTATCTGACTCTCGGTGCAAATCGATACTATTCCAGAAATATGGTTAGCTATGCGCTTTATTCTAAAAATCCTGATTATGTGACCTATAAGCGGAGATTAGATACTTCAGAGAATGGTCAGAATGTTCGTGATGTACCAGAATGGGACAATGGAACGATAAGGACACGAAGTAAATTCGGTGAGTCTACTCTGGACACACCATACAGCGATGAGTTTACAGCAGCTTTAACCATACCAACCGTATTGACTGGTAATTTGCGACTGAAAACAGTGTTGAGGAAAAACAAAGATCAATTTGCAAGCAGTGCTGAGCTTTGTGCGAGAAAAGCTACAAACGGTAGAGGTATAGACTGTCGTCATGAAATGACCAATGATGGCAAATCGGATTACATGGGCTATGCAATTGAGTGGTCTGGAAGCTATAAAAATCATTTCTTTAATGCCAATGTGACCTGGTCAGAAACAAGTAATAATGGGCATGTCGATTATTTTGATCAAATCGATCCATCTGAAGCAGAAGAGAAGGTTTGGTACGACGGCAGGCTGATCACTATGGAGGAGTTCTACAAAATCCAGGGTCGCCAAAACTTTGCGGCACCATTTCGGGCATCTGTATCCTGGTCAGGCAACTGGCTCAATAACAGGTTATTAACCCATGCGGTAGTTCATTACCGTGGAGCTTACAAAAGCCTCAAAAAAACGGGTGATGAAGAAAATGTCGACGGAACCGATTACGATGTTTATGGCATAGTAAAACGTAAAGATTTCACTACCGTAGACCTGAATACCAAATATTTGTTTATTGATCACACTGATTATCAGGCTACCGTTGAGTTGAAAGTCAAAAACTTGTTCGACAAGCTGCCTCATACGGATACGCAAAGTAAACAACGCTACCAAAAAGGCCGCTCTTACTGGATAGGTCTGACTTACACCATGTAGTCATTTGGCTTTATTCGTTCAATGTGAGGTTGTCGAACTTTGCTGAATGTGTTGTCGGCTTCTGCCCTTCGGGCGGAAACCGACCTACGGTTGTCACCATGCTGCAGCACTGGACGACCCTCCAAACCCTCCGCCTTCCGGGTCATCCCAGTCTCTTTTGAAGAAATCAGGGTCTCTGAACTGATGGCAATAATCCGGTGGCATTCCATAAGGCATTGTTTGCATATCAGGTAAGACATGCTCTGGAAACTGAGTGGCAGGCATCATGGATACGGGTTGATTAACAGCGACTACCCTTGCCGGAAGATTAAAGTAGGTGCAGCCGCCCACTTCATACATGGGTTCAACGGTGTAGTAGTACATCGGAGTCGGAACGACTTGAAGGCTCGTCGAGGCTACCTGTTGTGACCTACTGAATGAGCTGCCTGCATCTTCTGCCCGGGAAGAATGAGCTTGTTCAGATTCTCTATATAATTGTCGAGTACCGGTGATTTCCGCAGCAATGGTATAGTCACGCGGAATTTCATTTGGTGGTAAGTAGAAACCTTCGAGTATGCGTGGTAATAAAAATGCTGTCAGAGTCGCTTCGAGAAGATGAAATATTGAGAGATTATTTTGTTTTTGAAGACAGCCGATTTTACGGTTTTCAATATCTGATCCTTGATAAAGGAATAGATTGCTTCTATGGAAGCTGGCGTATTGAAAGTTATCTGGGTACCTGCGGTGGAACTTAATGTGTGTACCATAGAAGCAATTCTTGTTCTTTTTGAATTCAGGGGTAGTAAGAGACTTAATGTCAGGCAGTTTAAAGTTGCCATGCATCTTTTTAGAGTGTGTAGCCCACAAAGCAGGTTGGTTTGTAATCTCTAACATTGCATGTACTAGTGGGTTTCCTGGCCGATGAATAGGCGTTTTTTTTAGTCTGACAGCATGTTTTGCAGGGGTAATTTTAAAATAGACATTTTGGCCTAAAGGCCCAACTCTGAAGTCAATGTTCAGTTCTCCGCCGTTTAACTCTGAGGGCATGCTTGTATTTTTTGCAGTGTATGTCTGTAAATTAACACGGAGAGACATCCTTTGATGATGATGATCTATAGCAATGGCACCAATTACTTCGAAAGGCTGATTCTCTACTTCTGTATCCATGATTTGAAGTATCAGATAGTTCCAATGAGTAGCAAAAGCTGGTTTTGAGTAAATCATCCACAAAGCCAGGCAAAGACCGAAGCGTACCAGCATTAGGAGTCATCCTTTCATATTTTATTTAATGGCGTTGCAAGAATAGTCAACATCAATTAAAAGTCCATTAATTAATTTGAGGATGAATAGGTTTCAATCATTGCTTCGTCGTTAAAATCAGAAGCGCCTTTTGCACTGTCAGTTTCCATTTTGCCTTCAGTGGAAAAAAAGCATTACCTTTACCGACTCCAAATAAACGCCGCCAACACTCCGGCAACAACACCAAATAAATGGCCTTCCCAGGATACATAAGGCGTTGTCGGAAGTACGCCCCATATCATGCCGCCGTATCCCAGCATCACAAACAGGCTGATGAGCAACAGCTTAAATTTTTTAGCAAGAAATCCAGCCACAATCAGATAGGCAAAGTATCCGTAGATCACACCGCTGGCACCAATATGCATGGCTTCACGCCCCAACAGCCAGACTAACACTCCTCCGGCAATAATGACCCACAGGCTGACCAATAGATAGCGAAGAAAGCCATGCACCATCAATAGAAAACTGAATACCGCTAAGGGGAGGACGTTAGAAAGGAAATGTGTAAAACTGCCGTGTATAAAAGGAGCCGCTAAAATTCCCGGTAAAGAGTAAAGCTGCCTTGGCACAATGCCGAAAGTGTTTAGTGATCGCCCAGTGGCAATATTCAGCACTTCAACAGCAAACAGTAAGCTGATTACAGCCAGAATGATGTTGATCCTGTTGCTGACTGGAATGGAATAACGACGCTGTTTTGGCATATAGCTCCTGATAGTTTGGGTATGACCTTTTTACTTAATTTCCAGGTGTTGAGAAAGGTTCAATTGTTGGGGTACTGTAGGTAGGCATGTCCTTCGGGCATACCGACCTACAGTACTGTCTACAATATTGTTAAAGCATAGGCTGTAAAAAACGACCAGTGTGAGACAGTTCAATATTGGCAATATCTTCCGGTGTGCCTGTGGCAATAATTTGACCGCCACCATCACCCCCTTCAGGGCCGAGATCGACAATCCAGTCTGCGGTTTTAATCACATCCAGATTATGCTCAATCACCACTACGGTATTACCATGATCTCGCAGGCGATGCAGAACCGTTAACAATTGCTGAATATCATGGAAGTGCAAACCGGTGGTCGGTTCATCCAGAATATAGAGTGTCTTGCCGGTATCGCGCTTGGACAATTCTTTTGCCAGCTTAACCCGCTGAGCTTCACCACCAGAAAGTGTTGTGGCGTTTTGTCCGAGGTGAATATACGACAGACCCACATCCATCAGAGTTTGCAGCTTACGATTAACGGCTGGAATTGCACTGAAATACTCAACGGCATCTTCCACTGTCATTTCCAGTACTTCGTGGATATTTTTACCTTTGTATTTTACTTCCAGTGTTTCCCGATTATAACGCTTGCCCTTACAGACGTCGCAGGGCACATAAATATCCGGCAGGAAGTGCATTTCAACTTTGATAACCCCATCCCCCTGACAAGCCTCACAACGACCGCCTTTCACATTGAAACTGAAACGTCCGGGTTTATAACCTCGGGAACGCGCTTCCTGAGTACCGGCAAAGAGTTCTCGGATGGCGGTGAAAATCCCGGTATAAGTAGCAGGATTTGAGCGTGGGGTTCTGCCGATCGGGCTTTGATCAATATCAATACATTTGTCGAAATGATCAATGCCACTCAGCTTTTTATAAGGCGCAGCGGTTAATGTCGTTGCTTTATTCAGGGCAGTAGCAGCAATAGGGTAAAGTGTGCTGTTAATCAGCGTTGACTTACCGGAGCCGGAAACCCCGGTAATGGCTGTCATAACGCCTACCGGGATTTCCAGTGTGACGTTTTTAAGGTTGTTACCAGAACAGCCTGTCAACTTCAGCGTCTTCTTTTTATCAATCGGTGTACGTTGAGCTGGAACAGCAATTTCTTTTACACCAGAAAGGTACTGACCGGTGAGCGATGCCTCTGTATCCATCACTTGTTGAGGTGTGCCCTGAGCAATTACTGCACCACCATGAACACCAGCACCCGGGCCAATATCAATCACATGGTCAGCAGAGCGAATAGCGTCTTCATCGTGTTCGACGACAATGACCGTGTTTCCAAGATCACGCAAGCGGGTCAGCGTATTCAGCAGTCGTTCATTGTCACGCTGATGCAAACCGATACTCGGTTCATCAAGAATGTACATAACCCCTACAAGACCTGCACCAATCTGGCTGGCGAGGCGAATTCGCTGGGCTTCACCGCCTGATAAGGTATCGGCGCTGCGATCAAGCGTTAGATAGTTCAGACCTACGTTGACCAGAAAGCTCAGACGCTCACAAATCTCTTTGAGAATTTTGCTGGCAATTTCGCCACGATGACCCGGTAATTCGAGCGCATTGAAATAATCCAGTGCTTTTTCTACCGGAAGTTTTACCAATTCTGGCAGAGTTTCATTTTGAACAAAGACATTTCGGGCTTCTTTACGCAGGCGTGTTCCCTTACAGCTCGGGCAATGTTGAGTACTCAGGTATTTGCTAAGTTCTTCTCTGACAGACTGCGATTCGGTATCGCGGAAACGGCGCTCAAAGTTAGGAATAATGCCTTCAAAACGATGACGTTTATGATACACATCGCCCCGATCATTGACGTAGTTAAAGTCAATCTGCTCATCCCCTGAGCCGTGCAGAATAATTTCCTGTTGTTTAGCGGTCAGGTCATCAAATGGCGTATCAATATCAAAATCGTAATGGGCTGCCAGTGACTTCAACAGATGGAAATAATAAACACTGCGACGATCCCAGCCACGAATAGCGCCTTCTGCCAGGGTTAATTCGGGATGATGAACAATACGATCCTGATCAAAAAACTGTTTTACCCCCAGCCCATCACAGGTGGGGCAGGCACCGGCAGGATTGTTAAAGGAGAACAGGCGAGGCTCAAGTTCATTCAGGCTATAACCGCATTCCGGGCAGGCGAAGCGAGCGGAAAAAACTATATCATCACCGGCCTCATCATCCATGTATGAGATAGAGGCCAGACCATCGGTGAGTTCCAGTGCCGTTTCAAAAGACTCAGACAAGCGGAGCTGTAGGTCTTCACGTACTTTGAACCGATCAATCACCACTTCAATAGTGTGTTTCTTTTTCTTGTCCAGAGCGGGTGGGTGATCAAGGTCGGTAACAATGCCGTTGATGCGAGCCCGGATAAAACCATTGCTGCGCAGTTCATTAAACACATGCAGGTGCTCACCCTTACGAGCACGAACTACCGGTGCCAGTAACATCAGTTTCGTGCCTTCCGGCATGGCCAGTACCTGATCGACCATCTGACTGACAGTTTGGGCTTCCAGTGGTAGGTGGTGAGTAGGGCAGTGGGGGATCCCGGTTCGGGCAAACAATAAACGAAGGTAGTCGTAAATTTCGGTGATAGTACCGACGGTGGATCTCGGGTTGTGGCTGGTGGACTTTTGCTCAATAGAAATAGCCGGTGACAAACCTTCAATATGGTCAACATCCGGCTTTTCCATCATAGACAAAAATTGTCGTGCGTAAGCAGACAAGGATTCTACATAGCGACGTTGCCCTTCAGCATATAGGGTATCGAAGGCAAGGGAAGACTTGCCTGAGCCTGACAGGCCGGTGATGACGATCAGGCTGTCCCTTGGCATGTCCAGATCAATATTTTTCAGGTTATGGGTTCTGGCGCCCTGAACCGTAATTTTGTCCACTGCCTGCTCCTCTGCGTGGGCAATTGAGTAGCCGATCAGTATAAACAAACAGTGAGCTGTGTTGTATTTTATTTGCCAAGAGTATCAGTTACCTGGATTCAGGCTTTTTCCTGACATCCTTCAAAATAAATCCGATGACACCCACAACCACAACAGTGGTTGCGGCAACCACGAGAATGCCAGCAATAACGACGGTATCTAAGTACATAATCAGCCCTTCATTTTTGTTGTTGTACGACTATTCATCAGGATACGCCCGGGAAGGGTTGGAGAAGTTGATCTGGGTCAACTTCTCCAACATTCAGTTAGTGTCGTTTACTGACGGTATCACCAGGCATAAGTCTGGGTTCAAAATGCAGGTGTTCGGGTTTGGGCAGTTTGTCATCAAACAAAGACATGGCCAGCTCTGCTGCGGCGACCCCCATATCAAGAATCGGGTAATGACCCACACTGAGCACCGGGCACAGATACTGAGCCAGGGTTCCGTCGCCGATACCGATGACAGACATATCGCTGGGGATATTGATTTTCCGATCTTTCAGGGCTTTTATAACGCCAGCAGACATAATGCAGTTGTAGGCAAAGATCGCAGAAAAGTGTTTATTCTTATCCAATAGCTCAATGGTTGCCTTATACGCATCTTCGAGCGTTGACGGCGCTGAAATCATCAAATCAGGATCGGGAATAATACCGCTCGAAGCAAGTGCATCTTGATAGCCCTGTTGCCGTTCTGCGCTGTCTACCTCGGAGTTACTTGCCATAATCGTCGCAATTTGACGATGACCATTGTCCAGAAGGTGCTGACAGACCATTTTTCCTATCATGCGATTATCAATGTCGATGCAGCGGTCCTTAATATCAGGAATCTGTCGGTTAATTAGTACCGTTGCTGGGTGCTGTTCCAGTAGCTCCATCAACTGATAGTCAGTTAACACTTTGGAATGAATAATCAGGGCATCACAGCGACGATTAATCAGCGATTGAATAGCGGCTCGTTCCAGCTCGGCATTCTGATGCCCGGCACACATGATTAGTTGTTTGTTGTATTGATGAGCCACGTTTTCAATGCCTTGCATCATCTGTCCGAAAAAAGGCTCAGACAAATTGCCGACGAGCACACCAATCGTGTCAGATTTGTTGGATACCAGCGCTTTGGCAAAGGTGTTGGGCTGATAATTCAGCTCTTTCATTGCTTTGAGTACAGCTTCACTCTTTCCCTTAGCAACACCGGCACTGTTATTTACTACTCGGGAAACGGTTGAGATAGAAACCCCCGCCAGCTTCGCGACATCTTTTATATTTGCCACTGTTTAACTCTGTACGAATAAATAAAATGAAATATTGCCTATTTTCTCGTTAAATATACTTGCGTTGAGTCAACAAAGCACCCTGTGTCATAAGGAATGACTCGCTATTTTGAGATGCTTTTCAGTACATGGCTCAATGAAAGTGATGACTAGCCATCGGTAAATTCGGTTTCATATGGTTATCCACATGAGATAGGATGTGCCTTATATTTTTAACCCGGTGTGTGACTTTTAACTTCAATATGGCTATCCATGCCACGTGGATCCCGTACAGTCCCTGTACGGGATGACAGCAGAGTGCACAAAACCTCTACTAGCTGTCATTCTGTACAGGGAGTGTACAGAACCCATAAGCCACGGATTGGCAATCTACGAGATAAAAATCACACATCGGGTATTTTTATTGATTCTTTCCCGGAGGAAACATGGGACTGGGCGGAGTAAGTATCTGGCAGCTGGTTATTATCCTGCTGATTGCGGTTATGATTTTTGGTACCGGACGACTGAAAAATATGGGCAGTGATCTGGGAGGGGCACTCAAAGGTTTTAAAAAAGCCCTGAATGAAGAAGATAAGGGCGTCCAGGATACTTCGGCAAAGCCTTGAGACGCCTGCTGACAATGCGCTCGGAGAGTGCAAAAAAAAATCGATATTTATTAGCATTTCATGCTGATTGTCAGCTTCTGCCTTCCGGGCGAAAATTGACCTACGGGTGAGAAGTGACCTTCCGTATTCGTCGGTATATCCGAAGGATATGCCGACAATGGGCTCAAGGAGCGCAAAAAAATCTCGACTTTGCTCTTTATTGCTACCAGCTACCAGCTACCAGAAGAACTATTTCAGTAGTTCATCAAATAATTGCACTTTCACCTGAGTGCCTGCATCAACAGAACCAGACTGTTCTGGTAACACTATGTAGCAGTCAGCCATACTCATAGAACGTAAAATACCTGACCCCTGACTTCCGGTACTGGTCACTTGCAGTTCGCCATGCTTATTGGCTGTCAGCATTCCCCGTTGGAAATCCCTACGGCCGGGGCTTTTCTTCAGGCTCATCTGACTGGGCAAAGATAATTCAACAGGGTGGCAAGACTGTTCATTCATCATATGACGAAGTGCCGGGGCAGCCAGTTGCTGGAAGGTGACGGTGGCCGACACCGGGTTACCGGGCAGACCGAAGAAATAACTGTTTGGAAGGTGACCAAAAGCAAAGGGTTTGCCGGGTTTAATGGCCAGTTTCCAAAAAGCGGTTTCGCCCATTTCATCGAGAATATCTTTGGTATAGTCCGCATCACCTACGGAAACGCCACCCGATGTGATGACAGCATCGGCTTCTGCATCAGCTTTGCTGAAAGCCTCACGAAGTAATTCCATATCATCAGGAATTTTACCAAGGTCAATGACATCGACATGCATTTTGCTGAGCATGGCTTTAACCACAAAACGATTACTGTCGTAAATATCACCATGCCCCAGTTTTTCACCGGGAAGCTTCAGTTCATCGCCCGTAGAGAATACGGCAATCTTGAGTTTGCGATAGACAGGCACTTCAGCTATCCCGAGAGAGGCCAGTAACCCAACATCCTGTGGTTTGATTTTTTGTCCGGGTTGGAACACCCGATCACCTTCAGCAATATCTTCACCTGCTTTACGAATATTGGCACCGGTTTTGGCGGGTTTTTTCAGGAAGTGAATATTGTTGTCCGTTCTTTCTGTCTGCTCCTGCATAATGACAATATCAGCACCTTGAGGAATACTGGCACCCGTCATAATACGAATGCAATGACTCGCAGGTAATTTACCGGCGAACGGATGACCTGCAAAGCTTTGACCGCCAATAGGTAGTGTGTTGGTACTTGCCAGATCAGCGAGTTTGAGAGCATATCCATCCATGGCTGAATTGTCATGAGACGGTACGTCGATGGGAGAAATGATCTCAGCAGATAATATACGACCAAGGCTATCTTCCAGACTGACCAGTTCAGTCTCTGTGACCGGAGTAATTCCTTTCATCAGCATTTCCAATCCCTGCTCCAGCGGCATCAGGCCTGGGGTTGAGCAACAGTCAGTCATGTTTGATCTCTTTCTTCTCTACAAAATGTGTCAGCACAAAGTCTGCAATCTGTTCCGGACTATTAATATCCAGTAATGGCAAATGTTCAGGCACTTCAATGCCGGGATTGCCATCCCAGGCCAGAGCCATGATGTGGGCATCCTGTTCAAATAAAAAGGGTTTATGATAATCCTGACGATGCAACTCTATTTTGGGAATGGCGGCTTCGCGGAACCCTTCGACAATGACCAGATCCAATCGCTCCATATCCAATAATCTCAACTGTTCATCCAGCGTGCGTTCGATGGGCGGTGCATAATCGGTATAACAGATGGAGCGCTGAGGTGTGCTTAAGACCAGCTGAGCCGTTCCTGCCCGTCGAAGTTTATAACTGTCTTTGCCCGGTTTGTCTGGATTAATGTCATGATGCGAGGCTTTCACCATACCCACTCTTAAGCCGGTACGGGTCAGAATAGGCAGCAGTTGTTCGAGCAGTGTCGTTTTACCCGTACCACTGAAAGCAGCAAAACCTATGACTGGAGGCTTGGTCATATTGCATTCTTGTCAAACAGAAAAGCGCAAGCATAACAGAACATTAAGCCATAACGATGCCTGAGATCATGGTTTTTGGCTTTCTTTAACGGTAGGATACCGGATTAATTTACATACATTAGAGCGAGCGCCGAGTTTCATCTCCTAAGTCCTGAAGTACTGATAAGGATTTGAAGCCGTGGCAGATGCTTCTGCCACCAGGGTTGCCGGATAAATCCAGCAGCCTCCCGCGACTGGAAAGGTGTTCTATGAAACCATTGCAAGACCAGCAGGGACGCCAGTTTCCCTACCTTCGGTTGTCGATTACCGATTTGTGTAACTTTCGATGTAATTACTGCCTGCCAGATGGCTGTGAAGACCATCATCACAATGAATCTCTGACAGTAGACGAAATACGTCGTATTGTAACGGCTTTTGCCAGTGTCGGTGTGGAGAAGATTCGCCTGACTGGAGGTGAACCGACATTACGAAAAGAGTTTCTTGACATCGCCCGAACCATTAAACAGGTGCCGGGTATTCGCAAGCTGGCGATGACTACGAATGGATACAAAATGGACCAGCGAGTGACGGACTGGCTGGATGCTGGAATTGACGCCATCAACGTCAGTGTTGATAGCCTGAATCCAGAGATGTTCAATCTGATTACCGGGCATAATCGCCTTCAGGAAGTGTTAACCGGTATTGAGAATGGTTTTGCTCATGGCATGCCGTCGGTCAAAGTAAATGCCGTTGCTATGAAAGGTATTAATGACTCTGAGCTGGATGCTTTTCTGGCGTGGGTAAAAGGTCAGCCTGTCACTATGCGGTTTATTGAGTTGATGCAAACCGGTGGCAATGAAGTTTTCTTTGATAAATACCATGTGCCAGGCAAACAGATTCGTGAAAAGCTGATAGAGCGCGGTTGGATTCGCATGATTCGATCTGCCGACTCGGGGCCTGCTCAGGAGTTTTATCATCCGGATTATAAAGGCAAAGTCGGTTTGATCATGCCGTATTCAAAGGATTTCTGTAATGACTGCAACCGTCTGCGAGTCACCAGTATGGGACAGCTACAACTCTGTTTGTTTGCCGAGTCTGGTGTCGACTTGCGAGACCTGTTGCAACACGATGATCAGAAGCAGGAATTAATAAATAGAATACAATCTGCACTAAAGCTGAAGGAAGATCGCCATTTTCTCGATCAGGGTATTACGGGTGGGACTCGTAATCTGGCGCAATTGGGTGGCTAATCTTTGATGTTGAAGGCCTCTGAGTCGGGCTTCATAAAATGAACTTGATTTTTATCGCCATAAGCTAATGGTCTTTGGCAGGTGGTTTGATAAAACATTATTTTCAAATTCTGTTGTATTGGAATAGACAGCATTGGGATAGACAATACATGAAGTTTGCCTTACGAGTTTTTGCAATAATCATTAGCCTGTTATCAGTCAATACGCTGGCTAAGGAATGTTACTCTCAATCACCAACGCTTTCAGCAAACAACGATTTATTTGAGCATCAGGATGCCCAGAAGCTCACCAGACGTGAAAAAAGACAGCTCAAAAAGCTCATGCAAAAACTGGAAGGCAAGTGGCAAGGTGGAGAAGCCAGCTTTGAATGTCTGGGAGGTGAAACCAATGCCAGAAAGAAAACGGCTGAAAAGTCATTGTCTATCGAAGCCAGGACAATATCAGACAACAGTATTCGACTATCATCAAAGCTCTATTCTCCAAAGAAACGTTCAAAATATTCTGAACATTTCAGCCTGTTTCTGGCTGGTGACTTTTTGCGACTGGATACTCCTTCTCCTTCTGGCGATATAGAACTGTTGTCATTGGACAGTAATACCGTCAGTTTTCTTACGCGTTTTACGGTCAGAAATCGGCAGGTAGTGGTGATAGAAGATAAAGACAACCCAAACCCTGAAGTTATTAATACTATCCGTAACTCCATTATTGCAGTTAGACCGGTCGATGATTCTACTGAAGCCAACACTTTGCCAATTGAAGAGCGAAAAAAGCAACAGGCAAAGAAACGAAAACAAAGTGTTGACGTTGAATACCTGGCAGGGGGCGCACTGAAAGAAATTATCAGAACCGTTCATGTAAAAGGTAGACGTCTCGAAATCAATATCACCACTTACACAAACGGCTACCTGTCTTCATCTCATCGCTGGCAGGCTCAAAGATCTTAAAGTAACGCAGCATTGTCATTCCCGCGACAGCCGGAATCTACCAGGAATAGTAGCCCCATGCCTTCGAGGCTGTCGCAAAACCCTGTAGGTTGGTAATTCTGAAAGAGTTGCCGCCAAAGAATAGAGCGATAAGCCCCAGTTCGTCGACAACCCTTCGGGTTACCTACCTATGCTCGCCAGAGTGGCGGTGGTAAGTTTCAATCCGCTGCTACCTTTATTGAGCTGATTCCTGCGCGCTTGCCTCTCTACCTAACCTGCTACCACTGGTCGCAATACCACACATATTGTTATATTCAGAATCTTCTTCATTAGAATCGCTTCTTATCATGAGGAAATAACCATTGTCACCCCAGCCTTCGCCCCAACTATTTTTAATGATCCAATATGGAATACCGTCTTCTGTTTTGTCATAACCAACCAGCAGTACTTCATGGTTCAGCTCTGTCTTTGAACAGTAGCTACTGTCGTATATTCCATTCTTATAGAATTGCAAACCAGAAGCATCGATGGCGACAGCGACAGGTCCACCTTGCAGAGCGTCGATCAGATCAATGTCTTTTCCGGTGTTTACAACCCTGTAATGGTCAGGGGTGGGAATAGAAACTTTACTCGTTTCTTTATTCTCGACTGAAGTGCAAGGCTGGTTTTTACCTTCGCCAGAAGTATAGGGCCAGTTATTTTCCAGACTGAGCTTCATGTCGTTATCAATCATAAAATCATAAACACGAGCGTCATAACCGCCATCACAAATAGCCAGATTCCCGTTGCATGAACCTACCTGTTGTTCGCTCAAACTCAGTAAAGGCTGGGTGCGACTTTCAGTCAGGTAGTGATAACTTTCGATAGCCCCAACAGTACCAAACACCCAGCAACTCCCACATTGCCCTTGATCTTTGACTACACCCACAGCACCTTCATCACGCCAGTCTAATTTTTCAGGGTATGATTTTTCACTCGGGGTATAACCAACGACAGGGTAATGACGGTAGATTTTTTCATCAGGCACCTTGTAGCCAAGCCTCTTTTGGAACGTCATTGGGCTTTCAGAGAACAGATGGTTGATGCCATACACAGGTTGTACACCATGTATTATGTTCATGAGGCTCAGATGAATCGCGAGCCAGATGTTACTTTTGAAGGTCGCCTCTCTCTGCTTATACTCCGGTGATTCCGTATCATCAGTATTCGCATCATTGCCTGCATATTCTCTGAGATAGTTGGCATAAGCACCGTTCTCTAATGTTTGCTTATAATTCCACAACTCCACAAAGTTGGGGGGGATTTCACCATTTGCGTCTCTCAAATCTATCTTTATAGGAAATTTATAAAATAAAGTGACAACTGAAGGCGGGCCTTTTGGACTTTCCTGATCAGTGCTTTCGCCATCAAGAGCGGTGGCAGATAGAAACGGATAGCATAAAAGAAATGCGGAAATTAGCAGGCAGTTTCGGGAAAGCTTCACAACTAGTTACCTCGGTACAACAAAATTTGAGGTAAAACTAGCCTATATGTGAGGAACTATAAGTAATGATTTGCTATTGAAAAAACAGCTCTATATACAGTTTTACCTATTAGTTGGAAGGCTGGATTATCAGAGTAGAGCCTTCATAAGCGATTACTTTCACTGTCTGACCTGCAGATAAAGGGCGTTCGGTTCTGACCTTCCACAGAGTGTCGCCTATCTGAATACGCCCAACACCGGATGGCATGTCTTCGATAAGTTGAATACTTTGTCCTACCAGAAGCGCAGAGCGGTTATTCAGCTCCGGGTGGTCGGTTTGCTCATTCACTTTTCGGAAAAACTTCCAGTAACCCAGAGTGAATACAAGACTGCCAAGGGCAAAGCTCAGTAGTTGTGCTGCCCAGCCTAGTTCTGGTGAAACCCAAAGAACCAGAGAAACAATAACCGCTGCCACAGCGCTACCCAGCAGAAATCCGCCAGCGCCAAGGGCTTCGAGAGCAAGCAATGCGATACCCACGACAAGCCAGACCCAGGGCGGAGTGTTATTCAGGAAGTCCATAGTTATCCTTTTTTATCAGATACTTCGCTCACCAGTTCTTTGATGCCCGCCAGAGAACCAATCAGATTACTGGCTTCCAGAGGCATCATAACTACTTTGTTGTTTTCGGCAGCAGCTACTTCTTTTAATGCTTCAACATACTTTTGGGCGACAAAATAGTTGATGGCTCTTGAGTCACCCTTACCGATTGCATTAGATACTACTTCGGTAGCTCGAGCTTCAGCTTCAGCAAGGCGTTCCCGAGCTTCAGCTTCACGGCGGGCGGCTTCCAGCTCACCTTCTGCTTTGAGAATCTGAGCCTGCTTCTCACCTTCTGCGACTTTGATGGCAGATTCTCTGGCTCCTTCTGCTTCAAGAATTTGAGCCCGCTTCTCTCGCTCTGCTTTCATTTGACGTGCCATGGATTCAACCAGATCTTCTGGCGGCGCAATATCTCGCAACTCAATTCGGGTAACTTTCAACCCCCAGGGATCGGTGGCTTCATCCACTTTATACAACAACTGACTGTTAATTTTGTCACGATTAGACAGCATGTCGTCTAGTTCCATCGAGCCCAGAACTGCCCTGATATTAGTCATGACCAGGTTCTGCATCGCTCTTGGGAGATCGTTCACCTCGTAAGATGCTTTGACGGGATCCTGAACCAGAAAGAAGCAGACTGCGTCGGTAGTTACCATCGCATTATCGGAGCTGATGACCTCCTGGGGTGGAATATCCAGCACTTGTTCCATCATGTTGATTTTGTTACCGATGGTTTCAATAAAAGGGACAATGACATGCAAGCCGGGCTTAAGGGTCCGGGTGTATTTACCAAATCGTTCAACGGTATATTGATATCCCTGCGATACCATTCGGATTCCTGTTAATATCAGGATGGCAATCAGAACCAGAAAGGCAATTGCCGTAATTTCAAAACCCATCACTTAACTCCCATGTTATTGAGTGACGCTTTTCCATGTATCGTTCTTGCTGAAAAGAATTCAGCTCGCAAAGTTGCAATTCTGAATATAGTAATAGTCTGTTTGCATAATGTCTTCATTGAGTTTTTTGGTTGGTTGCGGGATTTGATGTGTGGCCAGTGTGAAGTTGCGAGAAATACTGATAACATTCGTGACCTAAAAGATAATAACAGCACACTTCCAGTCATATATACGACACGGGGCTTTCAATGAAGGGACTTGAGTATTTGAAGCTGCTTTCAAAGCAGTATCCTACCGTTGCGGATGTGACTACCGAGCTCATTAATCTCAAGGCAATTCAGAATCTGCCTAAAGGTACAGAACTTTTTCTGACCGATATTCATGGTGAATACGATGCTTTCTCTCACCACCTGAGAACGGCATCGGGTGTGCTCATGTTCAAGATAGAAGATATTTTTGGCTATTCTATTTCTGATCAGGAAAAGAAATACCTTGCAACGCTCATTTGTTACCCAACAGAGCGAATGAAGCTGGTACAAAGTCAGGATATTAAAATGGACGACTGGTATCGTGTGAATATCTACAGGCTTATTTCAGTCTGCAAAGTCGTATCATCCAAATATACTCGTTCAAAAGTGCGTAAGGCGCTACCAAAAGATTTTGCCTACATTCTCGATGAACTACTTAACCTGACTAGCACTCAGCTGAATAAAGAGAGTTATTACTACGAAATTATTAATACGGTTATCGAGCTTGATCGAGCTGGTGAATTTATCCAGGCAATCAGCAAAGTCATTAAACGGTTAGCTGTAGATAAGCTGCATATTATTGGTGATATCTATGATCGTGGACCTTTTCCGGATAAAGTCATGGATGAACTGATGGCTTATCATTCGGTGGATATTCAGTGGGGTAATCACGATATTCTCTGGATGGGTGCTGCTCTCGGACATCCGTTGATGGTGGCAACGGCGATTCGGATTGCTCTTCGATACTCTAATCTGGAGTGCCTTGAAGAAGGGTACGGTATTAATATGTTGCCGCTTGGACATCTGGCGATGGATGTCTATCGAGAAGACCCTTGCATGGAGTTTATGCCCCGACAAAGCAATGAAGAATTTTATGCAGAGAAAGACCGTCAACTCATTGCCCGTATGCACAAAGCCATCTCGGTCATTCAATTTAAGCTCGAAGGTCAGTTACTCAAGCGTCGCAATGAGTTTGAGATGAATGATCGTAATCTTCTTGAACAGATTAATTTCAAAGCTGAAACCGTATGTGTAGATGGTGAAGAGTACCCTCTTTCAAGCTGTCATTTCCCAACGATTGACCCCAAAGACCCTTGTCGTCTGACGGAGGAAGAACAGGAGGTGATTGATCGGCTTTCGTTTTATTTCAGTCGCAGTGAAAAACTTCAGAAACATATCCATTTCTTCTATACCAATGGTAGTTTGTATCTGAACTACAATGGCAACCTTCTTTACCACGGCAGTATTTTGTTGGATGAGGAGGGTGGTTTTCTGCCGTTGAATATTGATGGTAAAGAGTATGCTGGCAGAGAGCTGTTGGATAAGCTGGAAGAACTGGTACGTCGTGCTCACTATACCAAAGATATAAAAGATGCAGACTGGTTGTGGTATCTCTGGACTGGTGCAAAGTCACCGATGTTTGCCAAACGTAAAATGGCAACCTTTGAGCGCTACTTTATTAAAGAGAAGAAACCCCATAAAGAAGCATTAAATCCATACTTTCACTTGCGGGAAAATGCCGATGTTTGCCGTCGGATTTTGGCTGAATTTGGTCTTGATCCTGAACATGGACACATTATTTCAGGCCATACGCCGGTGAAGGTCTCCAAAGGTGAAAGCCCAATAAAGGCGGATGGTCGTTTATTGGTCATTGATGGTGGCTTGTCAAAACCTTATCAAAGTCAGACCGGGCTGGCAGGGTATACTTTGATTTATAACTCTTGGGGGCTCAGGTTGGTCTCCCATAAGCCTTTCCACTCTCAGGAAGATGCAGTAAAACAAGGTGTCTCGGTTGATTCAGAAATGCGGGTGCTGAAGAAAACCAATCGTAAGAGAGTAGAAGACACGGATGTGGGTAAATCTCTGAAGGAAGAGATGAACACGCTGAAAGCTTTGCTGGATGCTTATCGTACCGGGCAAGTACAGGAAACTGCGCCAGAGTTTAGCGGCAGGTTCTGATACGAATTGTCGATTTCCTGTCCGGGGTATAACAGTATTGAGAAATATACCGCTATTCGTCCTGAGCTCGTTGCAGAAGATGATTTTGAACAAAAAAACGTAGGTACAAGGTCGGTAACCCGAAGGGTTGCCGACAAACGGTGCTGACGGCTCTATTCTTTGTTGGCAATTCTCTCAGAATTACCGATCTACTGGCTTTTACAACCGTCTCCTTTATGGGAACGTTAAGTTTTGAGGATATTATCTTCACAGATTCTGAGTTATTTGCTCAATCTGAACAGGCAAAGGACAGGGGTAGCTTGGTGTGCCCTTGAAGTAGATGAAATTTTTAATGATTATTAATAGAACGAACCCGATGTGTGACTTTTAATTTCAACATGGCTATCCATGCCACGTGGATCCCGTACAGTCCCTGTACGGGATGACAGCAGAGTGCACAAAACCTCTACTAGCTGTCATTCTGTACAGGGAGTGTACAGAACCCATAAGCCATGGATTGGCAACCTACGAGATAAAAGTCACACATCGGGTTAGAACAATTAATTTTGATCACAGGGAAAGACATCAAAATGAAAGCTGATAATCATTCAACCTCATCAATTCCGGTGAGTCAGCCGTCTGTTCAGCCCTCCACTCAATCAACAGCCAAGAAGAAAGCAGATTCAAAACCGATATCCGGTTTATCTCCCGAGAAGGTAATCACCAACACCCCAAAGGCATCAGAAAAATCGGTGACGTTTAAGTCGCTGATGTCGAGGCTTATCAAAAGAAATGCCTCAGAAAAGGCCAGTTTGCCTGGAAACAATGAAAAACTGCTGTTTGATCGTATAGTGTCTCGTATAAAGGGCTCAAAGAAAACCAGGGGCCAGGAATTAAACAATAGCGCGCCCTTGGAAAGTAAACCCCTGAATCAGCGCCGGATTGAATTTTTTCATTCAACCAAACAGCAGATTATCCGCCTTATCAATAGGGTTCGTGGAGAACCGGGCAAAGAGCAGGCAGAAAAGATGCAGGAAATCTTTGCTGATCTTGCTGGTGGTGCAAAGTTCCACCTTCTTGATAAAGGTATTGGTTGTTCAGATGATCCAAAAGCCAGAATAGCCGCCGCCATTATGGTAGAGGCAGGTCTGGCAAAATTTGATAAAAGATCTACAGATACGGCAAAGGTGATTATCTTTAAACGTCCGGAAAATCTGGAAGCTCAGAAAATAAAAGTCGCACGTTTAATGGAGGTTCTGAAAAGAGGTGTTCCGGGATTACAGCAGCCAGAAAATGCAGTCACTACTCAAGGCCGGTTCAACTGGGTTAAAGCGGTTACTGAATTACCTATCGATAACAGAGTGGATTTACTCGCTGCCGATGAAGTGGTTCAGTCAGGGGGTGGCTATCGGATATCAAAGGGATTTCAGGAATTAAACCGCTCTGTGCATGGAACTATGTCAACACCGGCTAAAACGTTATGGTTTTGGCAGAATCGCTTCAATCATCTGGCAAGGATTTCTCAACACAGTCAGGGCAGGGCTCTATTGCAGAATACTACTGAAACTTCAGGCTCCCAAACATTGAAAAGTTTGATGAATAAAGTTGATCAAGGGCTAAATAATATTGCTATTGAGCTTAATAAAAATGATCAGAAGCAGAGAGCTGAAAAATTTTCTGTTAATCAGAGCCATTTCACCCAGTGTCTGTGGTATATGGAGAAACTCTCGGATATAGCCCCGATTTCTCCTGACTTAAAAACTGAAATCAGAATCGCCATGGAAGAATTTCAAGCTGTATTTGCTCCCACACCTGTCGAATATTCAAGAGGCTCATCTGAAGAAGCAAAAAGAAAAGGTAACCCAGCCGGCTTTCGAAATTATGGTAACACCTGTTTTGTTAATGGCGCTTTAAAGCCGCTTCTTGCCAGTCTTTCTATGGGTGATATCCAGTTTTTGAAAGAAGATAATAACGAAACCGGCAGTATTAAAAATCTAAAATCAGCGTTTGTGGAGCTTGTTGCAAGTTACCATGAGCAATCTGAACCGGGTCAGACGACAGAAAACGCCTTAAAGAACCTGTTGGAAGCCTGTAGAGACTGCGCGCAGAGTGGTGAATCTGATATTTTTAAGGGGCTGTTTCCCAAGAATCCGGTTAAAGCCATCATCCCCATAAAGCAACAGGATGCCAGTGAGTTCTCAGGAGAGTTGGTAAACTTACTTAAACTCAATGAACAACCTGAAATGTCAATTATATGTACCAATAAACGATTTACTGCAATGGATGCTGGTAAAGAGTTGTCTCGCTCATCGGAGCAATATCCTGTTCCTCAGTCATTTATGTACGCAACTATGGATGTGGATGATAGTCATTTTCAGCAGTGTATCGACCGGTGTATGGAAGGTGAGCTATCTGGAGTGAATTGGGATACGGATAGTGGAGTAAAGGCACTTACTACCAGAGTGCGAGTAGAGTATGCGGTGGATATTGATCGCTTTAAAACACTGAACATCTATTTGAATAGTTTTCGCTATGACCCGGCGAAAGGAGCAATGGTTAAAGATGAGGCGCTGGCAAGAAAGGTGCTCGAGAACTCCGATGAGTTCCTGACTATTCCGGTCTTTGATAAAAATAACAAGAGCCTTACGCCGTATACTGCGTTGTTGCAGTTGAATGGGGTGACGTTCCATCGTGGCAGCAGCCTGCATAGTGGTCATTATACTGCCGCCACCAATGAGAATGGTCAATGGGTCAGCCATAATGACAGTACCGTAAAAGCTATTCCAAACTTGCAGCATGCGGGCGGTACGCCTTACTTGTTGTCTTTCAAAGTAGTCGATATTTTGCCGCCTCAACCTAACGCATTGGTAGATACACTGGAGCATGAGGGGCAACAAAACCTTTAACAGTAGAACATCTAAATAACATAACCAGAAAATCCTTATTCTTATGAACTGATTAGAGAAATGGCTGTCCACTATAAGAACCCTTTAAATCTATAGAGAATAAGGATGCCACGCTATGCCTTTGAATATTTTAAACTACTCTGGTCTTTTTAATTCTTGGGCATTACCCCCCAATAAGATAAAGACGCCTGAACCTGAGTGTTTTCCAATAGTTCCCAAGCCGTCGTTACAGCAATCAGTTCCGTCTAAGTCACTGGCTTCCAGATTGGTTAAGACATTCACTTTAACCACTGCCCATGCATTTGAAGAGATCCAAAAGCGGCTACTTGATTGCAAAGAGTCTATGTTTCAATTTGCAAATATTACAGAAAAAGTAAATAATCGTGGTTTTGAAAATTATAGTAACACCTGTTTTTTTAATAGCGCTCTAAAGTTACTTCTAGCCAATCTTGCTGTTACAGATATTCAATTTCTGCAAGTCAATAATAATGAATCAGAGAGTATTAAATCTCTAAAGTCAGCTTTTGTGAATCTTGCTCAAAGTTATCACAAAGCACCTGAAGCAAAGCAAACCACCGATCAAGCCCTGCGAGGATTGTTAAATGCCTGCATCGACTGTGGGGCAAGTGGTGAATCTTATGTCTTTCAGACAATGTTTCCCGAACATCCAGAATATTTCTATGATGATTTTTATGTAGAACAGCAAGATGCCAGTGAGTTTTTAGGAGAATTAATGCGGCTGCTCAAACTCAACGAGCAACCAGAAATGTCAGTGATGTTAATGAATAAACACTTCACTGCCGAGTATGCTGGTAATAAGCTATCCCGACGATCTGAACAGGATTGTTTGCCATCCCCATATCTGAGTGTAAATCTGCAGTCTGGTGATACCAGCTGGCAGCAATGTATAGATTGTTGCCTGAAAGAAGATGAGCTTGATTTGAAATGGGCAACCCTTGATGGCGAAAAGTGGCTCCTTTCTAGCGTGCGACTCGATTATGCGGTGGATATTGATCGTTTCAAAACCCTGAATATTAATCTGAGCCTGTTTCAATATGATCAGGAAACAGGGGAGATGTTAAAGCAGGACGCAGTGGCAAGAAAACTGCTCGATAACTCTGATTTATTCATAACCATACCTGTTCATGATAAGAATCATCCTGATGGTATACCACATACTGCCTTTTTACAGTTGAATGGGTTAATCCTGCATCAGGGCAGCAGAGTGGATAATGGTCATTATACCGCAGTGATCAATGAGAACGGGCAGTGGGTTAGCCATAATGACGAAATCGTAAGCGCGATTCCATACTTGCAGTATGAGCCCGGGACACCATATGTGCTGTCTTTCAAAGTGATTGATATAGTGCCACCGGGGCATGATGCAATGGAGTTGTCAGACCTCGGCAAATATTGATCTATCTCAGGAGTTATGCATAAATAAGTCGCACCTTCGGCTTTCCCTTATATGACAAGCACTTATGTTCTGGTGAGGAAAAACAGTATCTTCTGTTGATAAACCACGCTATGATAGCCGCCGATTTTTAGATGTCCTGGCACTTCGTTTACTGCATACGCCTGATTCAGGTTGGAAATAACTCCGGCTTATATCTATCCCTTAAATGCAGTTACTCAGGTTTGTCTGGAAGGCGCTCCCCTTGCCTCCTGATCAAACTCACCCAAACGCAGTCGTGGACCTCCAGGGCGATCCGCCATTATAGCTTTGCAACAAGGTATGCAGAGCTGGCAGGAGAGCAGCAACGGGAAATCCACGGTCTTACTGCCGATGCCTTCAGTGGCTTCGGTTCGTCTTGGTGTTCTCCGTTAGCTTCATATTCGCCCCCCCAGTTAAGCACCTACGGAGCACTCAATGTCTGATACAGAAAACGCCATCTCTTTTGTGGATCTCCCCTTGTCTGAGCCGGTGATCAAAGCCGTTCAGGATGTGGGCTATGAAACCCCATCCCCCATTCAGGCACAGAGTATTCCTCATCTGCTGGAAGGGCGAGATCTGTTGGGCCTGGCCCAGACTGGTACTGGTAAAACCGCCGCTTTTGCGCTGCCATTGCTATCCAATATTGACCTGAAACAACGTAATCCACAGGTACTGGTTCTGACCCCGACCCGTGAATTGGCGATTCAGGTGGCAGAAGCCTTTCAGCGTTACGCCCGCCATATGCGTGGTTTTCATGTACTGCCCGTGTATGGTGGTCAGGATATGCGTGGTCAGCTGCGTAGCCTGCAGCGTGGCGCCCACGTTATCGTAGGTACTCCGGGTCGGGTGATGGATCATATCCGTCGTGAAAGCCTGAAGTTGGACGAACTGAAAACCGTTGTGCTGGATGAAGCCGACGAAATGCTGCGCATGGGCTTTGTGGATGATATTGAGTGGATCATGGACCACACGCCAAGTGAGCGTCAGGTCGCTCTGTTCTCTGCCACCATGCCTTATCAGATCCGCAAGATTGCAGATACTCATCTGACCAATCCTGCGACGGTCGAAATCAAAGCCAAGACGGCCACTGTGGACACTATTACCCAGAAAGTCTGCATGGTCAGTGGTTTTCATAAACTGGACGCTCTCACACGTATTTTGGAAGTCGAACCTTTCGACGCCATGATTATCTTCGTGCGTACCAAAACAGCCACCGTTGAACTGGCTGAAAAACTGGAAGCACGCGGCTTTGCTGCTGCAGCTCTGAACGGCGACATGAGTCAGGCTCTGCGTGAGAAGGTGGTTGATCGTCTGAAGAAGAAGTCTTTGGATATTCTGATTGCTACCGACGTTGCAGCCCGTGGTCTTGATGTTGAGCGCATGAGCCACGTAGTGAACTACGACATTCCTTACGATACAGAAGCCTATGTTCATCGTATTGGTCGTACTGGTCGTGCAGGTCGCCAGGGTACCGCTATCCTGTTTGCGACACACCGTGAGCGTCGTATGTTACGCGCCATCGAAAGTGCTACCCGCCAGCGCATCGATAACATGACACTGCCTTCTATGAGCGATGTACGTGATACCCGTATTCGTCAGTTCAAAGAAGAAGTCGTGAAAACCATGGATATGGGCGATGAGCTGGAACTGTTCCGTGAAGTGGTCAGTCAGCTGGAACAGGAGCACGCACTCAGCCATGAAGACCTGGCGGTTGCTCTGTGCTTTATGGCTCAGAAAGAACGCCCGTTCCCTGATGGCAAAGAACCTGAGCGTCCACAGCGCGAGCGTCGTGAACGCCGTGACCGTGGTGAGCGAAGTGAACGAGGTGGTCGTGAACGTCGTGAGCGCAGCAACGAAGGCATGGTTCGCTACCGTGTTGATCTGGGTCGTGAACAGGGCATCACTCCGGGAGATTTGGTGGGTGCCATTGCCAACGAAGGTAAGATTTCCGGTCAGAGCATCGGTCACATTCGCTTATTCGACACCTGTTCTTCTGTCTACCTGCCAGAAGGTCTGGACCCGCAGGTACTGAGTGTGCTGAAGGATGCCAAAATCCGCAATAAGCCAATGAGTCTGCAAGTATGGGTAGATGATGGTCGTGAACCATCTGACCGTCGTCGTCCACGTCGCGATGGCGAACGCCGTGGTGGCCGTCGAGATAATGCCCGTGGTGATCGTCGTCCACGTCGTGAGCACAGTCGCGAACGTAGTTGATAATTGATGAATAAAAGCAGTTATTAGCTCGATAAAAGGCCGTCTGAAAAGACGGCCTTTTTGCTATCTGTTATTTTGTAAACTCGATGTGTGACTTTTATCTCGTAGGTTGTCAATCCATGGCTTATGGGTTCTGTACACTCCCTGTACAGAATGACAGCTAGTAGAGGTTTTGTGCACTCTGCTGTCATCCCGTACAGGGACTGTACGGGATCCACGTGGCATGGATAGCCATGTTGAAATTAAAAGTCACACATCGGGTTTTGTAAGTGTATTTTTACAAAAAACTTACCATTCCAGGAACTATTGCTTCAGGTCATATTTACCCATCAATAATCAAGTTACGATTCGTGTGTTGCTGGTGAGCCGTAAAAACAACAATAGATGACTATGGGTGCCAGATTTTGGTTGAACTTTTCCAGTGCACCGGAGAAACAATGTGATCAGTTTTCTTGTTTCCATCGTAGTTTTAATCGGGGGCTCTGAACGGTATCAGACTAGCTCATAACTACTCAGTACGACTTTCAGCGACGAAAGACTCTTCGATAATATCAAACACCTTTTTTTATACTATTGTGAACTACTGGAATCGAATAAAAACATAGTAGCTCTTTGGTATGAAACCGACGATTAAAAACAGCTTTATTTTTTTGATGCTGATCTTACTGATTATGTCTGTTCCCTGGTACAGGAGTGATGAGCAAATGAGTAACACCCTGTTTGGGTTTCCAGAGTGGGTCATGGTTGCCATAGCCTGTTACCTGGCTGTTACTCTGATCAATATCGGTATCTGGCTATCGAACGCATCTATTAGCGATAAAAAAAATAGCGATAAAACAAACTCATGAACTTTTCACTGCTTAGCGTATTAGGTCTTGCTGGTTATCTGTTGTTGCTGATTCCCGCCTGTGTTCTGGCAAAGAGAGAGAACTCGATTGGGAATGCTTCAGATCATTATCTGGCAAACCGTTCCCTTGGGCTGTGGATTCTATTTTTAACGCTCTACTCAACGAGTTTCAGTGGGAACACCCTGCTGGGACATACCGGGCAAGCTTATCGTGCGGGATTCAGCTGGATTGTTCTGCTGGGTTTGTGGGCAGCCATGATGGTGAGCTTTCAGCTGCTGGTGCCCAGGTTGCGCCCAATTGCCATCAAACACCAATTTATCACCCCCGGTGACTGGCTGCGCTATCGTTTTTCAGCGGAATCGGGTGGCCGGACACTGCGCGTTGTCGTTGCTTTTATTCTTTGTCTTTGTCTTTTCAACTTTCTGTTTTCGCAACTGAAAGCCGTGGGAGAGATTCTCAGTGTTCTTACCGGTGATTTCCTGCCCTATGAGGTCTTTGTCCTTCTGTTTGCTGTCATCGTTCTTACTTACGATGCGGTGGGGGGGCTAAGAGCTGTAGCCTGGACCGACGCGATTCAAGGCATCATCATGCTGCTCGGATTTGGCTGTATGATGGTCTGGGTTTTCCAGTCTTCAGAAGGGCTTGAGAATATCGCTGTGACGGTAGCTGAACACCGGCCTGAGACGGCTTTCAGCCTGTCTGCAGCACAACAAGTCAAGTGGTTCAGCCTGATGCTGGTGGGAGCGCTGGCAACGATTGTTTATCCGCAATCCATTCAACGGGTTTACGCAGCTTCCAGCAGTAAAACCCTGTACCGCTCGTTTGCCCTGATGACAGGCATCGTCTTTTATGTGAGTCTGGTTGTGCTGTTCACAGGCTGGACAGCCATCCCGCTTGTGGAGGTGGGTCTGGGGGCAAAAGCGGACCAGGTGTTACTCCGGATCATTGAACTATGGGCCGCCAGCAGTTGGTATTACACCCTGGCCGCCATACTTGTGATTGTATCCATTCTTGCTGCGATCATGTCTACAGCAGACTCTGTCCTGCTTTCTCTGATCTCTATGGTTCGTCACGACTTCTTACAGACAACCAACCGGGAAAGTCTGAAGTATGATCACCGCATTGCTGTGACCATTATGGCGCTGGCCTGTATCCCGGCTCTGTACAGAGACATTAGTCTGTGGCGATTAACTGAAACCAAGCTCGAACTGCTGATGCAGGCATTCCCGGCATTTGTGATTGCGCTTTACTGGTCTGGATTAAAGGCAAGAAGTGTTCTGTATGGCGTTATTTCCGGGGTACTGACAATGGTTGCCTTTCTAGCCGTTGGTATCAAAGATATCTATGGAGCCAATGTTGGATTGCTGGCGCTATTGGTCAATCTGCTGGTTCTTCTGATCTCTCAGTGGTGCTGGCAGTTATATGAAGGGAAAGACCGGGAATAGAGATGATTATTCCCGGCCTGACAGTCAGTAAAGAATCCGGCAACGAATAGTGCCTTCAACTTCCCTCAGTTTCTCCAGAGCAATTTCACTGCTGGAGGCGTTTACATCAATGACCACATAACCGACTTCTTCATTGGTTTGAAGGTACTGGCCGGTGATGTTGATATTATTTTCAGAAAACACCTGGTTAATCGCACCCAGAACACCGGGGATGTTTTCATGAATATGCAGCAGGCGGTGCTTGCCAGTGTGGGATGGCAAAGCAACTTTCGGGAAGTTAACAGACGACAATGGCGTGCCGTTTTTGAGTTTACTATTGATGAAATACGTTGGCGCACACGTCAGTGCTGCCGTTGGCGTTGAAAACGCACAGCTAAATGCCCACAAGCTGGGAGCCACTGCTTTTGCCATGTTTACAAAAAATCAGCGCCAATGGCAAGCTAAACCTCTGACACAAACCAACATTGAACTGTTCAAAGAGCGCTGCGAGACATACGGCTTTAAACCAGAACAAATTCTACACTATGACAGCTACCTGATTAATCTGGAACACCCGGAAACAGAGGCCTCGAAAAGTCCAGAAGCGCATTTCTGGATGAGATGCAGCGCTGCATGCAGCTGGGTCTGGATCGGCTTAATTTTTACACTGGCAGTCATTTAAGAACAATGGATATCTCTCTGCCTGAGCCGTATTGCCGAGTCCATTAACCTGGCTCTGGATCAATCCAATAGCTTTTATCATGAATGGAAAGAAGAACGTTATTAAGATTTAGACGACGATTATTGCCGCGTTAGCGGCACTAGTCTGGTTCCTGAAAGCATCTACCAACAGAAATTTGGCTGCTGCCTGATTACAGTGTCTAATACTATGTCGGCCATGCAAAGCGGTAAACTGCCTACAGTAATCGCTTTGGCTTAGGGCAGTGGTCGTACAAAATTTACCGGGGATTCCGTTCATCCTGAGCCTGTCGAAGGATGCTGTGAATGCACTTCGACAGCTCAGGGCGAACGGTGGAAATTTTTGTTCTGCCACACCCCTTATGAGTGCAAACATAACCCATAAAATAATGCTGTCGTGTTTGGCTCCAAACTTGTCATATCAACCTCTCATCAAATTTCTCAGAAATATTTATAATGCGCTGTATTGTTTTTAGTCATACTTAGTACGTAAATATGAAGTCTTATTCTGTAAAAAAACTGGAAGTCTATGGCGATTACTTCGACACCAATTGCTACGTCATAGAAAGCGATAAGAAATGCTTTATTGTCGACCCCGGCTATCAAAAAGAGCGCATTCAAGCTTATGTGGCCCAAGCGGGTTTGACCGTAGAAGGCATATTAATCACCCACGCTCATCTTGATCACCTTGAAGCATTGGACTGTTTTGATGTTCCCGTATATATTCATGAGATTGAGCATGATGTATTGATCAATGATGATCTCAATGGCTTTGGTTATTTCCGCAAGTCGGCACCCTATGATTTATCCGCAATAAACGTTATTAAAATTACGGAAGATACTGTTCTGCCATTGGGTAATGAAATGGTCAGCGTTATTCACACCCCAGGTCATACAATTGGCGGAGTATGCTTTAAAATAGGCAACGATGTGTGTACAGGGGATACCTTGTTCGAAGGTGGTGTGGGCAAGTGGGACAGGCCAACGGCAAATCTGCCTCATCTAAAACAATCCATATTGCACCTTATTGAGAGTTTGCCCGATGAAACCCTGATTCACCCTGGTCACGGAAGAAGCAGTTCCATTGGTAGAGAAAAACGCATCAATAGCTTTTATCATGAATGGAAAGAAGAATGTCATTAAGACTTAGACGACGATTTTAATTTATTTTTTAAAGATTGAAATCGGTGTCATCCTCGTTCTCACGCTTTTACGCTCCAAGGTGTTGCGTGGGAATGTATGCCGCCTTCTCGAATGAGCGTAAAACCCCATACTTTTTCTCTATAGCCGTTTAAGTCCGAAAGGCTGTTTGAGAAAATGCGTTCAAGCAGGAGTTTGATTAGGCGGACAATCAAGGGCCTCTATCGCTTACGGCGAAGAGGTCAAATTGAATCTCATTCTTGCCAAATCCAACCCCCATACTAGCAGTCATTTAGTATTGATTATCATTGCATTTCTGACCGAATTAAATGCTCTAAAAGCTCTTTTTATCTTTTCTTGTAATATTGCCAATATCTTCTGTCTTGCAACCGTTAATGAAAATGCCTCTTTTCTTGCAGTTTACTTATGTCATTATTGCTCGGGAATAACCTTAACTGCGTAGCTTCGTGGTGCATGGCTCACGGGAACGATGCTTTTCGAGGACATTATTTTTAAACAGATCTTAGGTTTGTTTGCCTTGTTATCAAGCCTTCTTGCTTTCGCAGATACATTGGGTTGTTCATTAATAACAAAGTAGAACTGCTATGAAAACATAGCAACAACCTAATAATTAAATATTGAGGGAGGTCTAAGCTATCAGGCTGATTTTCTGGTGAAAGTGATGTTAGCAGTGTTCTCAAAAATTAACATTGTTACCTATACGGATGCAGGGGATCCATCGCCCTTTAAATGGAACTAAAGGTTTGTATTTATTGTCAAATTAAACATGAGTTTTTGATTAAATAATATTTTTGATAATCAATAGGTTATCGAAAAAAAATACGTGACCAAAAAAACTGATGAGGCTGAATCAATAATCTGAGTCTATGATGGTTTTTTCAGAATATTTATTGGCCTCTCGGATTTGGGAGAAACTGAATGACGAGCTTTTTAATATCAATAATAAGTTTGATTGCAGGATATGTTATTTACGGACGGATTGTTGAAAGAGTATTCGGGGCAGATCCTGACCTTGAAACCCCAGCCCATTCTTTGAATGATGGTGTCGATTACGTACCATTACCCTGGTACAAAATGTTTCTGATTCAATTTCTCAATATTGCCGGACTGGGGCCAATCTTTGGTGCTGTTATGGGTGCTTTATTTGGACCTTCTGCATTTCTCTGGATTGTTTTTGGCTGTATTTTTGCCGGAGCCACTCACGATTACTTCTCAGGCATGTTATCGGTGCGTCATCAGGGGAAATCCATTCCTGAAATTGTTGGTCATTATCTAGGAGAGAGTGCCAGGAAAATAATGCGGGTATTTTCAATTATTCTGCTGCTGCTGGTCGGAGTGGTATTTATGATAGGCCCTGCAGATTTGTTGGCAAACCTGGGGTTTCAGGGTTTATTTGCTAATTATTCCTTCTGGCTCTCCATTATTCTGGGTTATTACCTTTTAGCGACAGTGTTACCAATCGACAAGCTGATTTCCAGACTTTATCCAATATTTGGCCTCGCACTACTGATTATGGCAGTGGGTGTTGCTGGTGGGCTGATAATTAACGATATGCCCATTCCTGAAATTGGTGACAATGTGTCTCATCCAGGTGGATTGTCTGTATGGCCAATGCTGTTTGTCACCATTGCCTGTGGAGCAGTCAGTGGATTTCATGCCACCCAATCGCCATTGATGTCTCGATGTTTACCGAATGAGAAGTATGGTCGCGCGGTATTTTTTGGTGCCATGGTTGCCGAAGGTATTGTTGCCCTGATCTGGGCCGCAGCGGCTATGGCCTTCTTTCCAGAAGGGATTTCCGGACTTCATGAAGCACTGGGGGAGGGTGGTGCCGGCTTAGTCGTAAAGGAGGTGTCTGTTGGCCTGATGGGGAGTTTTGGCGGTATGCTGACCATACTTGGAGTTATTGCCTGCCCGATTTCATCCGGTGATACAGCGTTTCGGTCTATCCGGTTGATTATTGCTGATGCTTTCAAGATCAATCAGAGTCATTTGGGTAACCGGCTAAAATTGGCTATCCCTCTTTTTACCACTGGTTTTGCCCTGACGTTTATCGACTTCAATATCATCTGGCGGTACTTTGCTTTCTCTAACCAGTTACTGGCCACTATTGTGCTCTGGACGGCAGCAGTTTATATGATCAAAGAAAGCAAAACCCACTGGCTGGTGTCAGTGCCTGCTACGTTTATGACGGCGGTCTGTGCTTCTTATATTCTGATGGCTCCGGAAGGGTTCAATTTGTCACTGACAGTAGCCTGTCAAGTGGGCTTGTTCTTGGCCATTATGGTTTTATTCTGGTTTGTGACTGTCCCTCGCCGCCTTATCAAGGGAGGCGCAGAGACCAGATCGTCAGGGGCAACAAAAACAAGGTGCCAACACTGAAATCAGTCCCTACTGCAAAGCACGGCAAAGGCTGCATTAGAGAAAACAATTCATTCCGGACTCATAAAAAAGGCGTATCAAAAGATACGCCCCTGCACATCAGAGTTAATTAATTATTTCTTCTCAGCGTACTTCATGGAATCAAGTGCTACCGCAAAGATGATAATGCTGCCCTTGATGATGTACTGCCAGTAAGGGCTTACACCAATATACGTCATACCATAGTTAATAATGGTGAAGATCAGTACACCGGTCACAACCCCCATAATGCTACCAACACCACCGGCGAAAGAAACGCCACCAACCACACAGGCGGCAATTGCATCCAGTTCATACATAAAACCAAGATTGTTGGTGGCAGAACCGATACGACCCGCTTCCAGAAGACCAGCAAAAGCATAGAAAACACCAGAAAGCGCATAAACTTTCAGTAATGTCATTGAAACATTAACGCCAGACACCTTGGCTGCTTCCGGGTTACCACCGATTGCAAAAATATTTTTACCAAAGACGGTCTTGTTCCATAAAATCCAACTGAACACAATAGCAATAGCGGCATAAAAGGTAATATACGACAGTCTGAAACTACCTATCCGGATAAAGCCCTGGGCAAACTCCGAGAAATTCTCTGCAAAACCAGCAACAGGTGAAGCACCCACATAGTCAAAATACAATGAGTTAACACCGTAGACGATGATCATCGTACCCAAGGTCGCAATAAAAGGTGTTACCTTTAGGTAGGCGACAACAACGCCGTTTATCAGACCAATCAGTGCGCCAATACTGCAGATAATCATAACCACAACAGGAATCGGCAAAGGTCCGATTTCCGGGAAAACTTTGTTGACATTATCCAGAGCCTGCAACAGCGTAGCTGAGATTACTGCTGCCAGACCCACCTGACGACCTGCAGAGAGATCAGTGCCCTGGGTCACAATTAAACTGGCAACACCCAATGCAATAATGATCCGCACAGACGACTGAGTCAGAATATTACTCAGGTTTCGCAGACTGACAAAAGACGGTTCCTGAATAATGATGACAGCCAGTAGAATCAACAGCACCGCGTAGATTCCACCTTCTTTTAATAAGCGCATTGCGCTCATGTTTTTTATAGCCTCCATGGAAGCCACTCCTCTAAATCATAAAACGAATCACAAATAACGAGCTGCCAGCTCAAGAATTTCGTGCTGTGTGGTATCTTTGGTGTTCACAATACCGGCGACCCGGCCATTACTCATCACCAGAATACGATCGGTAACACCCAGTAATTCAGGCATTTCAGATGAAATCATAATCACGCCTTTATCTTTTTTGGCGAGATCAAGAATCAATTGATAAATTTCGAACTTAGCGCCTACATCAATACCTCGGGTCGGTTCATCCATCATCAGGATTTCCGGCTGAGTCAGCAGCCAACGACCAATAACCACTTTTTGCTGATTACCACCAGAAAGAGAACCAATAGCTGTTTTGTGGCTTGGCGTTTTCACACTCATGGAGTCAATCACCCACTGGGTATCTTTGCCCATGGATTTATTGCTTAATAAACCAAAACGCGCTTTATAGCTTTCAACATTAGCGACCAGAGAATTAAAGGTGATATCAAGTGTCGAATAAATACCCGTTGCCCGTCGCTCTTCTGTCACTAGAGAAAAGCCATTTTGAATAGCGGCATAGGCATCTTTGTTATCAACTTCCTTATCGTGCAGTTTGATAGTGCCTGTGCTCTTTTCACGGATACCAAAAATGGTTTCGACAATATCCGTACGTTTGGCACCAACAAGCCCAGCAATACCCAGCACTTCACCTTTACGCAATTCAAAGCTGACATCTTTGATCGAAGGCTGGTTTTGTGCGGTTAGCCCTTCAACCTGAAGGATCACTTCTTTTGGTTCGTTGTCTCTTTCCGGGAATCGCTGATTCAGTTCACGCCCCACCATCATGCTGATGATCTGGTCCATATCCATCCCTACCAGAGAGCGGGTAGTCACCCACTGACCATCTCGCAAAATGGTAATATCATCACAGATTTCAAAAATCTCTTCCATCTTGTGAGAGATATAAACAATGCCGCAGCCACGGTCTTTCAGTTTTTTGATGATGGTAAACAGGTGTCTGACTTCTTTCTCAGACAGGGACGACGTAGGCTCGTCCATAATGACGATTTTAGCGTTATAGGAAAATGCTTTGGCAATTTCAACCATTTGACGCTCAGAGACTGACAGGTCAGCCACTCTATCTTTCGGATCAACATCAATATCCAACTCATCAAAAATCTGTTTAGTGTCGTCGTACATTTTTTTATGATCGACAAACATACCCTGTTTTGGATAGCGTCCGAGCCAGACATTATCCATAACAGAGCATTGCAGCACCTGATTTAATTCCTGATGCACCATGGATACACCATTATCAAGCGCTTCTTTGGAAGAGTGAAAATTAACGGGGTTACCAAGGAAAAGAATATCGCCTTCGTCTTTTTCATAAATACCAAACAGGCATTTCAGCAGTGTCGATTTACCCGCCCCGTTTTCTCCCATCAGAGCGTGGATAGAGTAGGGTCGGACTTTTAAATTGACCCCGTCCAGGGCTTTTACTCCGGGAAACTCCTTGCTAATGCCGGTCATTTCCAGAAGCCATTGATTCTCTGTATTAGTATCCATAGCGTCTGCTTTTTACTAAACAACATGCTGCTTGCGAGATTTGAAGCCATCAATGCCGGGAGATGCAGCTATTTCTCTCATGGCTTTTCTAGGTAGAAGACGCCAGATAAATAAATAATTTGATGTTATTTATCCGGCTATCGGGCAGGAATTAATTACAGAGAATCTTTATCAACGCCTACATAAGGAACACGAACGATTTTATTCTGGATATCCCAGTTAGTGCCTGCACCGGCTGCTTTGCCTTCAGCCAGATTTTTAGCCAGTTCAAAAGCTGCTCTGGCCTGATTGTTAGCATCATTAAGAACCGTACCCTGCATCTCACCTTTTTGGATCAGAGCTAGAGCTTCGGTAAGTGCGTCAACACCAAATACCGGAATATCGGTTTTACCGACTGCTTTCAAAGACTCAATAGCCCCCATCGCCATAGAATCATTGTTGGAAATAACCATCTCGATCTTATTGGCGTTTGGACCTGAAATCCAGGCATCAACCTTATCTTTAGCCATAGCGGTGTCCCACATGGCAGTATCCATATGCAGCTCTTCGGTCTTGTAACCTCTGTCGTTCAAGCTGGAGATAACATAGGAAGTACGAGCTTCTGCATCCGGATGACCCGGTTCACCTTTCAGCAAAACATACTGAATAACACCGTCTTTGTTCAAATCCCATTGTGGGTTTTTATCCCAGTGTTTAGCGACCAATTCAGCCTGGATAATGCCGGATTCTTTGGAGACCGTGCCCACATAGTAAGCAAGGTCGTAGCTTGCCAAAACTTCTGAAGAGGGTTCCTTGTTGTAGAAAACAACAGGCACTTGATCCAGCTTGGCTTTTTTGATGATGGCAGGTGCCGCAGCAGGGTCAACCATGTTAATCGCCAGAGCATCAACACCTTTAGCTAGCATGACGTCAATCTGGTCATTCTGCATGGACTGATTGTTCTGAGAATCATTCATGAGCAGGCGTACATCGCCCGCTTTATCCGCTTCAGAAACAATGGCCTTACGAACGATAGACATAAATGCATCGTCGTATTTATAAACAGTAACACCGACGGTTGTTGTTGCCTGAGCAGCGGCCCCCATAGTCATCCCGGCAATCAGCGCGGCCAGAGCGGTCACTTTTTTCATAGCTGTCCCTCTTTGTATTGTAATTTTTCAACAAATCTCAAACTAAACCACAGAGTAAAAATAAGAATTGTTTATTTGGTGTTCTAGGCGCAGAAGATGTTATCAGATGAAAATAAATGATTGGGTAAGAGAGCTATAAGTAATGTAACAAAACCTTGCAAAAATCCATCGCAAGTGTTGACCTGATTCTCAGGTATGTATACAAAGTGAACTGTTATCGTCCAAGCTATTGTCCAAAATCAATATCAAACGACAGGAGTGCTGTAATAATGCCTCCGGATTACTTTAATGCAGGATGTATATGCCTCAGTCGCAGCTCATTTTTGTTGTCGATGATGACGATGCTATTCGTGATCTGATCGCCGATTACCTTCAGAAACATGGATTCAACGTTAAAACTGCCTGTGACGGTGAAACATTTCTGCAACTTTTTAATAGCTTACCCGCTGGGGATTCTCGTCAGGCACTTGTCATCCTTGATATTATGATGCCGGGAATGGATGGGTTTGCTGTTTGTCGTGAATTACGCACGTTCTCGAAAGTTCCTGTGATTATGCTGACGGCTGTTTCTGATGAAACGGATCGTATTATTGGTTTGGAGCTCGGGGCAGATGATTATCTGGCAAAACCGTTTAACCCGAGAGAGTTGCTGGCTCGAATCAAGGCCATTTTCCGACGTAGTGAGCCATCTACAGATATTGTACAGCCCACCCGTTACTGTCATTTCAATAATTTCTGTCTGGATACTACGACTCGCACTCTGACTACGCCCAATGGAGAACAGCAATCTCTGACCGGTGCTGATTACAATCTGCTCATGCTGTTCATTCAAAACGGCGGGCAGGTACTTAGTCGTGATCAAATAGCAACCGTCACTCGTCAGCGCGATTCAGCACCGCTTGATCGTTTTATTGATGTCCACATCAGTCGATTACGCCACTGTCTTGGTGAGTCTGCCCGTTCTCCGGAAATTATTAAAACCGTTCGGGGTTCGGGTTATCTGATGGCAACCGAAATCACCTTTTCCTCTCGGGTGGAACCGGGAGCATGAGCTTTTTAGTAAACGTATTACGGAAGTTGAAGCGTATAACACTCCGATTCATCCCGGGGACCCTGTCCGGGCGTTTTTTGCTGGTCATGGTCGTCTTGATGGTCGTCTCACAGCTTGTCATCAATCAACTCTGGGAAAAACAGAACCAGCAGGACCTGGATACTGCATTACGTAAAATGTCAGCCAGTTTCGCACGTCGAGTGTCGTCCACGGTGGAATACTTTGTGACTCTGCCAAGTGAACACCGTCAACTCATTATCAAGCGTATGCGATATATGGGCGGTGCCAGATACTTTATTTCACTGAATAAACAATATATCCACCTTGCTCCCTATGATTATTCGCAGTCACACCTGACAGTAATTAACACTTTTCAACAAGTACTGGAAGCAACCGTCACGGTTCCCGGAGACATCCACATCGCCTTCTCTAATCCTGACACGCTGCATGTTATGGATAATCAAACACGCCTGAATGAGCTCCCAAAAAACTGGGGCCAGGAAAGCCTGTTGATAGAGCCTCTGAATATTCCGGTTTTGGTTATTCAGATTCCGGTGGAAAATAATGAGTGGCTCTATCTGGCAACCTTAATGCCGGACTCCTCTATACTGTCTCAGGATTCTTTCTCACCACCGTTCAAGCCGGCCTATCTGCTCTGGATGCTGGGGCTATTGTTTGTTGCCAGTATGATTATTCATATTATGACTAGACCCTTTAAAAAGCTGTCCAGAGCGACCAAAAATTTTGGTTATGATTTGGAGCTTATCGAAATAAATGAGCAGGGTTGTCTGGAATACAAAACCGCGGCTAAAGCATTTAACCAGATGCAGAAAAATATTCGTCACTACATCAATGACAGGAAACAACTGTTCACCGGCATTTCTCACGATCTTAAGACCCCTATCACACGACTGCGCTTGCGGGCAGAATTAATGGACATTGACGAGGAACGAGATGCCTTCACCAACGATCTGGATCACCTTGAAATGATGGTGAAAGGGGCGTTACAAACTCTCAGTGACACTGATATCCACGAAAATCCTGAAAAAATAAACCTGCAGCGTCTGATCAATGAAATGACTCTGTCAGCGCAATCGTTAGGGCAGAGAGCCTGGCTGCGTTCCAAAGGAGTATTTGAAGTATCCGGTAAGCCACTGGCCATCAAGCGTTGTTTGGAAAATCTGATTGGGAATGCCATTGTTTATGGTGAACCTGTGAATATTTATCTGAGGCGCACACCAAACGACATTGTTATCTCTATACAAGACAGTGGTCCCGGATTGCCGGTAGGTCTGGAGGAGGAAGTATTTAAACCATACCAAAGGCTGGAACATGGCAAGAAAAGCAACCCCAATGGCAATGGTCTTGGACTGGCTACCGCCAGACACCTGGCCCAGATACACGGTGGCAGCCTTACATTGCGCAATCATCCCGACGGTGGGCTTGAAGCAACACTTAGGCTACCAATAGACAGGGAAGCGGCGAGAGGCTGATCATCAACGAATCATAAATAATGTTTGAAGAATTCACATTCTGGCATAAAACTTAAGCGCATTAAATAATCGTGTCTTCCACTGATTGAGTGGGTAAAAATGAGTCGATTTGAGGGTAGAAGCATCAGCGGCTGATTTCTGATAGTTTTTTTGTTTGCAGACAAAAAACGAGAAAAAAAACACCGCTGATGCTGATAAAAACTATCCTCAATAAAGTGCATAAACTCAAGTCTCTTGTTTATCAGGATGTAAAACTCGGCTTCTACCAAGGCTCTGAAGTATTAAATTTACGATGTGTTCAACATTGATGCTCCTCTTTTTTGAAAGCACTGTAATTTTAAACGATATTAGTCTTACCCAAAAAAATCTGCTACCACTAAAGGGCAAAACATTTTTTTGACCCGCCCTCTCGCCGTTTATGGACAAATTACATTCAAAAAAGAGAGGTAAAACATCATGAAAACACTCACAAACTCTATGCTTTGCGCATTGATTCACTTGACCAGAAATCAGCTGGAAGCCAGGCGTCACGAAATCGCTGATTTGAATCAGTACACGACAAAGGTCATCCATGAACGCTATAGCTCCGAAGTTGATGAACTGGTAACCATTCTGGAAATTCTGACCGATGTTCTCAAACTTTAGGAGCCTGCAGAACAGCCTACTCGCTCCACCAAGAAATAACTGATAGGGGGTGTTAGTGTAAATCCGATAAGAAAAATCGACACTTTGTGGACTTATGGGTAATTTGGGACAAATTAGCCAAGATAAAAGAAAGGAAAAACATGAGCTTAAGAATAGAAAATGGCGGTTAGGGAGGGATTCGAATCCTCGCACCGCCAGCGCAATATAATGAAATTCAGAGGGTTACGCAAGCATGGATATACAAAAAGTGCCCAAATTGGTGACTGAAAATGGTTTTTGGTCAGTTTGGTGGATACTTTAAAATCTAGCCAAAAGCCAAGTCATACTGGCTTTCGATAGAAACTTCTTCAGCCACCTCATCAACAACTTCGTGAGCACTTTCTATATCATTAAGTAGCCGTATTACAGATCGACCAACCGCATAGGCGAGGTTGACCGGAACGGCGTTACCAATCTGCTTATACTGAGCGGTTAAAGGCCCAGTAAAACTCCAATCATCAGGAAAAGTCTGAATCCTTGCGTACTCACGAACAGTCAAAGGACGAGTTTCTTCAGGATGACAACGCTCTGTTTGTTTTTGAGCTGGGGCGCAAGTCAAAGTAAGACTTGGTTCATCCCAAGCAAGGCGACGAGCCATGCCTGTTTTTCCTCCTCCAAGGAAATAACTTTTTTTCATGTATTCGCGTTGTAAGTCATCAGGCAGATCCCGCCAATAACCACCCTCAGGTACAAGGGACAATATTTCGGCCTTTCTTTTTGGATAAGCCTGCCCTTCTGAGACAGGCACATCTTTATCAAATAAGTCACCGGCTTTCAAAGCATCTCGCATCGTCATAATACGTTTATATGGAGACGGCCATTGGAATTCTGCTAAGTTAGACAAATCCCTACGAATCCCAATGAGGAAAAGCCTTTCACGCTTTTGCGGAACTTGATAAAAAATGGCCTTGAGAACCCTGGGTTCAACTAGGTCATAACCAATTTCGCTTATAACATCTTTTATTGCGGCCAGTGTTTTACCATCTTCATGATTCAAAAGCCCTCGCACATTCTCTGCGATAAATATCTTTGGCCTGACTTCTTTCAAGGCTCTTGCAAACTCAAAGAACAAAGTTCCCCTTGTATCTTCAAATCCGAGCTTCTTCCCCGCATAAGAAAATGCCTGACATGGAAATCCTCCAGATATAACATCTACTTTATTTTTATATTCTGTGAAGTCGATCTGCGAAATGTCCCCTTCGACAACATTCCAATCTGGCCTGTTCTTCCGCAAGGTGTTGCAGGCATGACGATCAATCTCATTGTGAAGAACTGATTTAAAACCAGACTTTTCCAAACCTACTGCCAAACCACCGGCACCAGCGAAAAGTTCAATAAGTGAAAACTCTTTATTTGGTTCAACCTGAACCTCATCATCCCATTTGCTATTAAAAAGCAATTGAGCCTGAGGAAAATGCTCAAGCTGTTCTCGATGATATAAACGATAATTGTTGTCTACATTTCTCTGAGGGGTAAGTGTTCCGTTATTATCCCACCGCCGAAGGGTCTCCTTAGAGACCCCCAATATGTCTGCGACTTGAGCTATAGAGTAGAAATCTGGAGACATAAAAAGTCAACACTAGAGTAAACATTAGTAATGGTTACGACTGTATAGGCATACATAGGAATAGTCAAACCTTGGTCATGGTTATTTTCCGTAGGCATCAGTAAAATAATTACCGAATGCATCTTTATCAGAAACCTTATACCCCTTGATGCCAAAATGCTGCTCGAAAACATACTCGATTACATCGGGAAGAGCCTTATACACATCTGCTAGAGCATCTTCTTCGCCAGTAACAAGAGAGTAGAAACTAGCACCATCAATAATTCTTATTTGTTCATTTTTTGGGCACTTAATGCCTTTATCTTTGTCCGAAGGCTCAAATGTAGTGTCAAACCTAACCGGTTTTTTTGGTATGATATTAACGAAATACGACGTATATCCTTTATATTGGCTAGCTTTTGGAGTGACAAGCCTTTCCATAGAATAATATTGGTCAGCCAACTTTCCTCCCGTGACAGTATTATGCTTATTTTTCACCTCTGCTATCAGCTTCCTATCATGGCAAACCAAGTCAACAACCGAACCAACCCCTAAATCAGTCCAACTTGGTGTCCTACCCAGAATTTTTTGATGTAAATCCCCAATATGGTTTTGTAACGTTTTTTGACACTGCCTTATTGTCTCCGAGCGAACCCATGTTTCATGATTCACTCCGAATGCTGCAGACTCAATCAGAGCGGCAAAAGGGTCAATTACATTCTTGGAAAAACTTGCTTCTGCCTTCATCATCCTTGTTCTACCAATATCCAAAACATTCTTCACCAAGCTGACAATCTCATCATCAGAAATAAAGCCTAAGTGGCTCATGCTTATGTCCCTGTCCTGTATGGCAAAAAGTAAAGGTTTATGACAGTAGATACCCTATACACTATAAAATAACTATAATATCGTCGTATAATTACTGAAAATTACGCCTTCAAACAGCCTAATAGCTGTTGATAGTCAAAAATATCTTTCTGAAACTATTTCGAGCTATCATTCTCAAAATGAATACATAAAAATTTCTGATCATCATGACCAGACTCCATTTTCAACAGCCTACTCGCTCCAACAAGAAATAACAGATCGGGGGTTATCCCTCTTTCTGTTTTTCTGATTTCTTGTCTCTATATGCTGTACCCCATCAGTATCCGTTTCCGATATGATTCTCGTAATCGCTCAATCAATTGGTGTTCTGTCGTATTATTTTTCTCGTAATGCTCGGCAATATCGCACCAGATAATACACTAAATCTAAGAAAAACCGAGTTATCCCACTGGGTGATAATTTGTTTCTGGAAGTGAAGCAGCACATAAAAGAGAAGGGCGAGTTCACCAACAGTCAGGAAGCGTTCAGGAGAGCTTTATTAAGATGTGGGGTACGTACCGTCAGAGGACAGGCAAGCCATGTTCTACGACACACGTTCGCTAGTCACTTTATGATGAATGGGGGCAACATCAGGGTTCTGCAAACTATCCTCGGACACTCCGACATAAAGATGACAGAGAAGTACTCAAAATTCAGCAAAGATCATTTGAAAGATGCAGTGAATTTAAATCCGTTGAATAAAATGGACACTTTGTGGACACATGGGTAATTTAGAACAAATTAGCTAGAAAAAAGAAGGGGAAAAACAAGAAGATAAGGATACATAATGGCGGTGAGGGAGGGATTCGAACCCTCGATACGCGTTAACGTATACACGCTTTCCAGGCGTGCTCCTTCAGCCACTCGGACACCTCACCATCTCGCTCAGGAGCTGTTACCCCCGAACTGGATGCGTACTTTATATCAGCATCCTCACAAAGGCAAAAAAAATATATACCTAATGACCAAGCGTTTTCCGAAAATACTGATTTTAACGGTCAGAACATGGACTGACCAAACATCTTTTTTCTTATAATTTTGCTCTATAACAATCCAGTTCGATTTATTATCCTCCTGTTTTTCAACAAAAAAACAGAATGGCTAACGATGAATCAGGCCAGGAGCAATAGCAGTATATGATTAACCCACTATGGTTAAAGACCTTTGTCACACTGGTCGAACAGAAACATTTCACCCGAACAGCCAAACTGCTGAATATGACTCAGCCCGGCGTCAGCCAGCATATCCGCAAACTGGAAGCCTGCTTCGAGCAGCCCCTGATCAACCGTTTCGATAAGAGCTTTGAAGTGACACCGGCAGGAGAACAGGTTTACAGGTTTGCTGTTGAGCATCTTTCCAGAGAACAATATCTGATAGAACAGCTAAAGGAAGATAGTCCGGTTAAAGGCATTTGCCGTTTTTCAAGCCCTGGCGCTCTGGCCTTACGTCTTTACCCAAAAATGATTGAATTACAGCAAACCAATCCTGAGTTGTTGATCCACTATGAAGTGGCCCCCAATCACCGTATTCAATCGGAATTATTAAACAGCCATATTGATCTTGGTTTGATGAGCTGCCTGCCTGATGATTCACGCCTTGAGGCCACCCCCGTTGGAAAAGAAGCCTTATGCCTGGTCGTTCCGGCGGATAAGCAAGTCGACAGTTTTGATGATCTTACCGACATTGGGTTTATCAGTCATCCGGACGCAGCGCATCATACCTCTATGTTACTGCAACCAAATTTTGCTGGTTTTAAGCATGTGACAGACCTCCAGGTAAAAGGCTATATCAATCAGATCAATATGATTCTGGAGCCCGTTGCTGCCGGTGTGGGTTTTACGGTGTTACCGCTTTCGGTAATAGAGGCTTTTCCCAAGCCGATGAAGATAAAGCGTGTCCCTCTGAAAACACCGGTTCACGAAACCATTTACCAGGTAACTAAACGGCACCGGCCGCTTGCTAACCGGTATCGATTTCTAATGAAAGCCATGTTTCAGTAGGCGATCGTTGACTTATTCTGCGCTTATGTCAGCATCTCCCAGTCTCTCCCCTTCACTTAGATCAGCAGACTGCAGGGTTTTATTGGGTAGTTCTTTTTTCACCCTAATGCCTAGCGTCAGGAATTGATCAGCCTGAGAAATTAGGTTGCCGCGACCATGTTTCAGGGTGCCCATGGCTTCATCATAAGTTGAACGGGCAGTAAGTAACTGAGTGTCCAGTTTTTCCATCTTTTCCACAAAAATACGCAATTTGTCGTAAACCTGTCGAGCTTTGTCGGCCAGCTTTCGGGCATTGGCATTTTGTCGTTCAATAGTCCAAAGGTTGGCAACGGTTCTCAGCGTTGCCAGAAGTGTAGTTGGTGTCACTACAACAATTCGTTTTTCAAAGGCTTCATTGAAAAGCTGCTGATCGAACTGGAAGGCCGCTATAAACGCTGGTTCAATCGGCATAAACATGAAGACAAAATCCGGCGCTTTTATCTCTGGCAGGTTTGGATAATCTTTTCCATTCAGGCTATTGATATGATTGCGGATACTCTGGATATGACGATTCATGGCTTTATTGCGATCATCATCATTATCGGCATTAACATAAGCCATGTAATCCACCAGTGACACCTTGGAATCAATAATCAGGTGTTTACCTTCCGGAAGGTGCACGACAAAGTCCGGACGTTTGTTTTGACCTTCTTCATCCTTGAAGTTAGGTTCACGCTCGTATTCTGCACCTTTGATCAGACCGCTGTTTTCCAGAATTTTTTCTACCTGCAGCTCACCCCAATTACCCTGCAGTTTTTTATCCCCCTTCAGGGCTTTGGCAAGATTCCCTGCTTCATCGGTGATTTTCTGATTGAGCTGATACAGCGTTTCCAGCTGTTGTTTTAGTGCGGCTCTTCCGGCGTGTTCTTCTTTACGAGCTTCTTCAACCTTGTTTCTGAAATCCCCCAACTGCTCTTTAAAGGGCTTGAGCAGTGTTTCCAGGCGTTCAGTATTCTGTTCGGTAAACGCTTTTCCTTTGGCTTCAAAGATGTCGCTGGCTAGCTGATTAAACTCCTGTTTCATCAGTTGCTTGTTATCTTTCAGCTGTTGCAGAGACTGTTGATTTTGTATTTGCTGTTCTTCCAGCCGGGTTTCCAGCGATTTAGCCTGTTTTTCGGCTTCTGTGCGATGATGTCGTTCGTTATTCAACGTGCGCTTTAACTCATCCAGCTCTTCACTTTTCTCGGTTAGCCGGTGACGGTCAGCTAATAGCAGTGCCTCAAGTTTCCCATATTTGACTTTGAGCTCTTGCAAATGTTCTTTGAACTGGTTGCGTTCTTCTTTTAACGTCAATGCTTTTTGAAGTTCTTGTCTGAGTTGCTGACTTTCCTTTTTACTGATGATCCGGATAATCCACCATCCGGCAGAAAAGCCGAATATTAAAAAAATAGCACCAGCAATAATGGCTTCGATGGGCATGAAAATCTTCCCTGAATAAATAGCACTTAGCGTCTATGAGAATGTTGCGAGGGTCAAGAAAAAGCCACCGTGGCAGGTGGCTTTTCAGTAGCAGCGGTTACATACCAGTGGTCAGATAAACATCGTAGAAGAAGGCCCGGCCAGCCAGTTCCGCCATCAAAACCAGCAGAAGACCAGTTATCGTCATTCCTTTGCTGGTTTGCCCCCGCAGTGCAGGTATCACCCACAACGCCATGCCAATGCACAAAAGAGCAGTGCGCAGTAATAACAGGTGGCTGTGGTAGTCACGCAGCCCCAGAGCATTGTCAAACCAGTGTAACTGACCAAGGAACATCAAAAACATTGGCACACCCACCATGACAATGATTGATGTAATAACCCCCAGAACAGGCAGCATCCGGTGACCAATATGTTTTGCTGGCACATTGGTAAGCTGGGCTACCACAGCTGTACCCGTCACCCCAAGAACGCCAGCGGTCGCCAAAAACTGGAACATTGTCCAGCCACTGTTCCATGTAGGTACAGTTTCCAGTGTGTATACATGGCTGATCGCCAACAGGAAAACGACACCCAACACCATTCCCAAGGCCAGCAATGGCTTATGAATAAGGCCGGCCTTATTTTGGAAACTCAGTAACGAGTAAGCGACACCAGACGCACCAAAAGCCCCCATCGACATAATTTCCAGACTCAGTGGTGAGCTGTGCCCGACACCAAAGAGAATATTGAATGCTCTCAGAGGCTGACCGAGGTGCGTCATCGAGGCTATAGCTGCGATAGCAAGAACTGGCCAGACAAAGAGCTGGGCCTGATTAATAGCGACAACAGAGCCGGGCTTTTCAGATCCAGTGAATAGCCGCATACTGCCTGTCACCAGAAATATTCCCACGGCACACTGGGCCAATACGGTAAAAAACACCAGTGATAACTGTTCCATGATCAGATCTCCCGGGTATTGATAATACGACCGGTAGTATCACCGGATGGACGACCATGACGACTGGCTTTTACTACCAGCGATGGCAGGGTTTGTGATGAGTCAGGCAGAGGCGCAATATTAGTATTGGTTCCATACTGGGCCTGCAGTTCATCCATCGGGCCAAAATCCAGAGCCCGCAGAGGGCAGGATTCAACACAAACCGGCTTCTTGCCCTGCTCTAAACGATCAAAACAGCCGTCGCACTTACTCATGACTTTCTTGTCCGCATCGTATTGGGGAGCGCCATAAGGGCAGGCCATTTCGCAATAACGACAACCGACGCATAGGCTTTGATCAACCGTTACAAGACCATCTTTTTCACGTTTTTGCATTGCACCGGTTGGGCAGGCTTTGGCACAAGCAGGTTTGGCACAGTGGTTACAGGCAATCGACAAATAATAGCTGAAGACATCCTGATGCAGGGTGCCATCTTCATTCTCTACCCAGTTACCACCACCATATTCATAAACATGGCGCCAGTTTCTGTCGATACCCAGATCGTTGTCGTCTTTACAAGACAGCTGACAGGTTTTGCAGCCGGTGCATTTGCTGGAATCAACAAAAAATCCATATTGTTTCATTCTGTTCTACTCCTTTAGGCCTTGGCAATGTCAACCAAATTGGAATGTTGCGGGTTTGCCTTGGCCAGAGGCGATGGACGCTGCGTAGTCAGGGTGTTCATGCAGGCACCACGGTCAACGCCTTTGCGATCCGGTGCGTACCAACTGCCCTGCCCCATGGCGATAACGCCGGGTATGATGCGTTCGGTGATTTTAGCGGGAACACGAATCTCGCCACGATCATTCCAGACTTTCAGCATGTCGCCATCTTTGATGTCGCGGGCACTGGCATCCACAGGATTAATCCAGACTTCCTGACGACAAGCGTCTTTTAACAAGTCAACGTTGCCATAAGTGGAGTGCGTACGTGCCTTATGGTGGTAACCAAACATTTGCAGCGGATATTTGTTGGAATGCGGCGCTTCATGGCCTTCCCATGAAGAGACATATTCTGGCAGCGGACGAATAGGTTCATCGTCTTTCAGTTTCCAGGTGGCTGCAATGTCTGCGAGGCGTTCAGAGTAAATTTCAATTTTGCCAGAAGGCGTCGCCAGCGGGTGCTTTTCAGGATCTTCCCGGAAGGCTTTGAACTGAATATGAGGCGCCCCCGGATTTTCCTGTTTCACAATGCCTTGTTCACGGAATGTATCAAAATTCGGCAGATTCGGATTATTCTTCCGGGCATTGGCATAAATGTGACGCAGCCAGGCTTCCTGATCACGACCTTCTGTATAGGCTTCTTCTACACCCAGACGTTTGGAAATCTCTGTACACATGTCGTATAACGAACGACATTCGTACAATGGTTTAACGGCGGTTTCGCAGAAGATGGCATAACCCATATTGCCGGAGCTGCCACCTGGTGCAAAATCAGGTTGTTCTGCTGCGGTCAGATCGGGCAGGAGAATATCGGCATAACGGGCACTTGGTGTCATGTGGTTTTCAATCACCACGATCATTTCACACTGACTATCATCCTGCAGAATTTCGTGGGTTCGACCTGTATCAGAATGCTGGTTAATGATGCAGTTACCCGCGTAGTTCCAAATAAATTTGATCGGTTGGTTCAGCTTTTTAACACCGCGAATACCATCAGTGATATCGGTCATTTCATGATGGCGATAGATAGCATCTGTCCACAGGAAATAAGGGATAGAAGCTTCAACCGGGTTAGACAGCGTCGGGAAACTGGCAAATGGCATACTGTAACTATTTTCACGGGCACCGGTTCCACCACCCGTAATACCAACGTTGCCGGTCATCACAGACAGCATGCAAATAGCACGGGAAGTCTGCTCACCCGCGACACTTCGTTGAACTCCCCAGCCCTGTTCTATACGACAAGGTTTAGTGGTCGCAATTTCACGAGCCAGACGAATAATATTGGTAGCCGGTACACGGGTAAGCCTGGCAGCCCACTCTGGCGTTTTCTTAACACCGTCAGGACCTTTACCCAAAATGTAAGAAACCCAGGAAGAGCCGGCAGGTGCAGATTCCGGCAGAGTGTCTTCGTCGTAACCCAGGGTATAACGATCAATAAAGGCTTTATCAACCAGATTCTCTGTGATCATCACGTACGCCATACCTGCAACCAATGCTGCATCGGTGCCGGGACGAATGGGTACCCATTCATCATTATTGCCCAGTGTGGAGTCGGTCATGCGCGGATCAATGGTGATCATTTTTGCCTGACTGCGCTTGCGGGTCTCACTGTGCTGATACACGACACCGGCACCACTCATTCGGGTTTCGGCAGGGTTGTTACCAAAGTTGACGATCAGTTTGGTATTAACAATATCAGAAGAACAGTTACTGCCTACCCAGCTGCCACCAAACAGATAAGGCAAGGCAACGGCAATTTGACCAGTGCTGTAATCGCCATAATGGTTCAGATAACCGCCCCAGCAATTCATCATTCGAGCAATCGGTGTTGCACTTGGCGGCCAGGATTTAGAAACCGTGCCGCCGAGGGTTCCGGTGGCGTAGTTTATATAGATAGCTTCATTGCCATACTCTTTTTTAATGCGCTTAAGATTATCCGCAATGCTATCAAAGGCTTCTTCCCAACTAATTCGTTCAAAGCGCCCTTCACCACGTTTGCCTACACGCTTCATCGGGTATTTCAGGCGATCAGGGTTGTAAACTCTCTGACGGAAAGAGCGACCACGCAAACAGGCACGTATCTGATGGTTGCCATATACATCATCACCGGTGTTATCAGGGCAATCTCATTTGGCACTAACATACTTTGCCCTGTGACATTAAAACAACTCAAAAGGTATGGCATTCTCCACCCTAAGACTAAGGATGCCATATATGACCCTCTTGGATGCATTTTCCGAACTGACTGAAATTCGTGCTGATAATCATCGTTATCCTCTGCCAAACCTTGTTTTCATAGCTGTTTGCATGATCACTTGTGGCGCTGAAGACTGGAAGATGGTCTCAGAACTTGCCAAGAAAAAGAAATCCTGGCTAAAGCTTCATATCCCTCTTCCTCATGGCGTCCCATCTCATCACACATTTATTCGAGTTTTTGAACGACTTGATCCAGATGAGTTTCGCCAATGTTTTATAACCTGGGTTAAACAAATTGCTGAGCGTACTCATGGTGAAGTCATCGCTATTGATGGAAAAACACTGCGTCGCTCATACGATAAAGGTGATAACAAGGCCGCTATCCATATGGTCAACGCATGGGCCAGCCAGACAGGTATGGTACTTGGGCAACTTAAGACAGCAGCCAAGTCTAATGAGATAACCGCTATTCCAGCACTTCTCGATATGCTAGAGATCAGCGGGTGCATTGTCAGCACTGACGCTATGGGCTGCCAAAGAGCGATCGCTGAAAAAATCAGAGATAAAAATGCGCACTACCTGCTGGCTGTAAAAGGAAACCAGCCGCACCTACACGATGATATCAAGCTTTATCTTGATGATCTGGCGACAAAGGAAAAGCTATCTGAAAGCGCAAGTTTTCATGAAACGATAGAAAAAGGTCATGGACGAATAGAAATACGTCGCTGTTGGACAAGTACTGATATTCATTGGCTTGTCCAGCGTGAAGACTGGAAAGATCTCGCTATGATAGGGGTTGTTGAAGGTGAGCGTCATGAAGGTGATCAGGTGAGTATTGAGCGTCGATATTTTATTTCTAGCCTAACCACAGGTGCCAAGCACTTCATGAATTCAGTGCGATCTCATTGGTCGGTGGAGAACAATCTGCACTGGGTACTCGACATTGGCTTTAGAGAAGACGAGTGTCGTATTAGAAAAGGCTTTGGCCCAGAGAATATGGCGATATTCAGACAAATAGCTCTAAACTTGCTGAAGCAGGAGACTACCTTAAAGCTTGGCATCAAGAACAAGCGCATCATGGCGGCAGCGGATGACGAATACAGAACACTGCTGCTTCAAGGAATTATTTGAAAGTTAGTGCTAAATGAGATCGCCCTGCGGTGTTATCGGTTTCAGTAGATACAATAACACCGTCTTTTACATGATGACGCAATACACAACGGGAGCCGTAGTTAACCGTACAGGAGGACCAGACACTGGTTTCTTCTGATTGACTTTCAACATCTTCGGCCAACGCCTTGAACGGCAAACCTGCACCTGCAATTGCCGCTGCTCCTACAGCACCAGAGCCTTTTAGGAAGCTGCGACGTTTCAGTGAAGACTTTAGCGTTTGCTTCAAAATATTCTTCATGGATTCCTTAAATCTATCGGGTCAAATTTTGTTCAAAAATCGAATACAGAGAAGCTGAAGAGGGAAGAATAATTGTTATGCCTGAATGACTCTCTGTGCACTCATAACATGTTGATGGACTCATAACTGATTATAAATCAGCCATAGTCATTTTTATGAAGGCGTAATGAGGTCGATGGATTATAAATTCATACACTTTATATGGCTATTGATCAGGCTCAATATTTATTTGTTTTCAAAATTCAGGATTCTGCTAAACAAGCTATATTTAACCAGCTTTAAAAAGGATATTGAAGTTCAAAATAAAACCAACTACTACGAAGGTCGTATTATGAAAAGGCTGTTTCTCAGAGCCACGCTATTAATTTTATACGCTGGTTCATGCTTTTCATGGGTGGTGACTGAAAACGGCTGTTTTCCAGAGCTCGGAGATTCTGCAGATGCCTGTTATTTTCATAATCACAAAGAAGAAATGGATCTATTACGAGAAACGATTCGTGACTCATCAGTGTTAAACAACCCACCTCCTACCGAAAGCAATGGTGAAATAGTTCGTATCTTTTACTGGAATCTCGGGCATAACTGGCATATTGGCAATAGTGCTGCTATTAAACACAAATCACTGATTGCGGATTTTGAACGACATATCAAAAAATTGAAGCATAAGCCTGATTTATACGTTTTCACCGGAGTAAACCCAGAACAAGATAAAAAAATGCTCTCTGAGCTTTGTCGAAAAATAAAAGGGATAGGCACGACCCATGATGCATTTGCTGATCGTGGCTGCAGTATCACCTCAAAACCAGATATCCGTCATGCAGCCCTCAACCGCCAAATAGTTATTTCAAGTTCAATCAGCATTATTGTGGCAGAAAATAAATGCGAAGACCCCGTCATAGACCGTTCTTGTAACGTAAAGCAGATAGAAGCTCGCAACATCCAACGCACCTCAATTCAGGATATTTTTGCTAACTATTACAGCTTTCAATATAAAACGGCTGCATCAGGTTACTGGATTGATTTCGCCATAATCGATACGTTTGATGATCACGACTTCTCAATGTCTTATTATTTTTCAGAAGCTGATTACAAAGATATCTGGTCGCAGTGTCATCAAACCTTCAAAAGAATAATGAACAAAAGGCTAAAAAGTAATAGTGCAATGGTCACTCTGCTTCATGCACCGAGACCGGTTACCAAGAGCCAGCTGTCTAAAGATCTTGCTCTGCGGCTCAACATTAAAGATGAGCGATTAAATGATCTTTCTCCTGCAAAGAACCGGCTTGCACTGGAGTACGCTTATCTGACAAGAATGAACCCCGAACAGTCTGCAAGATCTCTCTGGTTAGGCTCATACCCTAAAGCAACCAGGCAGGCAATCTTATCCATGAAGCAGATAGTTTTGAACTTCACCAGCTCTAAAACCATGATTGACGATACATTACAACATCCGCTCTATTCCGAGAAGGCTGCTGAGTGGGGGAGTGAGTTCCAGCATTACTCCCCCTTTAGCCCATCGCTGTTAACCATCAAATTTGATACACACTACCTGACTGAAGTTGACAGAAAATCTTCAGAAAATGAGAAATAATCAAAAACGCCTTTGACTGGTTTTTGCCCTTTAAGCAAAAACCAACAGATGGGGACCGCAAAAAAAATTGTCGGCAGTTTTTTACAACCCCGAATTTACAAAGCGCGAATAATTCCGCCTTCAACGCGAAGAGACTGACCATTCATGGCCCGGTTGGTGGTCAGGTAGACCGTTGCTTTGGCAACTTCTTCCACAGACACGAAGCGTTGCAGCAATGAGGTTGGCTCATGATCGGCAAAATAGTTCTCAATCAGGGCTTCGGTTGACTTGCCTTCTTTTTCGGCAAGGGTATCGAAGTAGTTTTCAACACCTTCGGTCCAGGTTGGCCCGGGCAGAACTGAGTTAACGGTGACATTTTTACCTTTAGTCAGTTCTGACAACGCACGGGACAAAGACAGCAGAGCCGTCTTGGTTACCGAGTAATGAACCATCTGACCCAACGGTTTGATGCCGCACTCAGAAGAGACATTAACAATACGGCCGAAATCGCGTTCGATCATGTCAGACATCAAAGCACGAGACAAACGTACCGCACTCATAATGTTGACATTGAAGTAATGCATCCAGTCTTCATCACTGATTTCTTCAAACACCTTCACTTCAAAAATCCCGGTATTATTGATCAGAACATCAATGCCCCCTTCGCTTTTCAGGCGATCAACCAACGCATCGGTCTGTACTGCATCAGCCAGATCGGCTGCCGCAGTTTTTGCACGGCCAATAGCATCGCACTCACCAGCCAGTTCTTCCGCAATGGCCTGGCAGCGACTTTCATCGCGACCATTGATATAGACGACAGCACCTTCTTTCAGATACGCCTGAGCGATTGCTTTACCGATACCACTGGTAGAACCGGTAACCAGTACACGCTTGCCTGCTAATTCCAGATCCATAACTACCCCAAAAACGGATTCAAATTCGTCAGTTTAAGGATCAATCACAATAATAGGAAATAAGTTATTGTGATCATTTTGATAACCAAGTGTTATTAGAGTCCGAAAAATGGTTGCAACAATCTCGGGACAAGCCCCTTAAACTTCAGCGGCGCATCGGTTGCAATCAGACATATACACTCTTCATGGGTATCTGTAACGGGCTGATGCTCTACACCGGGCGTCAGGTCAGCAACATCACCGGCTTTAAAACGCCCAAGCTCATCCGTATAAGAACCACGCAGAACCAGCGTCAACTCGGAGCCTGAATGACTATGAGCCGGCATGCAAGTTCCGGGTGCAATTCTTAACAACCTGAGTTTGCCTTCATTGGCTGGCAAAATGTACTGTTTCATGCCTGCGCCAAGTGAAGCCCAGTGTAAATCATCGAGCCTGTTTCCAAGCAGATTGTGCAACGGTGCTGGTATATCTGAGTCTGTATTTTGACGGCGGCTGGTTGGTGCTATTGACACCACTGAAGATTCCAGTAAATCGAGAATATGCTCTCTGGCATCACCTGACATCCTGACAGAAGGGAGCTCGTCCAACAACAGGCTGCCGATTTGCTCGGCTTCTGCAACAACCTGTTGACATTGCGAACAATGCTCCAGATGACAGGCTACTACCATCGCCAGAGCGTCGGGCAAACTGCCGGCCGCGTAGCTGACCAGCGAGCTGTGATCCGGGTGATGTTCAGCTGTCATACTTCACCTCCCATACACTGCCTGAGCTTACCGAAAGCCAGTCGCAAACCAGACTTCACACTGCCCAGAGGAATGTCCATTTCACTGGCAATTTCCCGGTGTGTTTTGCCTTCGTAATATACTTTATAAATCAGTTGTGCCTGTTGTTGAGGCAATGCTTTAAACGACTTTTTCACTTTATCCGCGTCTGCCTGCATATTTTCAGGAGTAAAGCTCTCTTCGGGGTAGCTATCCAGTGACGTTTGCCGATCTGGCTTCTCCTTGCGAATACGATCTATCCAGAGGTTTCGGGCGATTCTGAAAATCCATGTGGATGCTGTTGCCTTATCCGGATTATAGGTAGAACAATGTTTCCAGACTGACAACATGGTTTCCTGCACCAACTCTTCAGACATCTCTTCGGAAACCCCTTTTTGCATCAGGTGCGCTTTCAGTCTCGGTGCAAAATGATCATAAAGTTGTATAAAAACTTTCTTGTCACGATACCGGGCAAGATCAACCAGACGATTCTTTAGCTGATCCGCGGCAGATAAAATGTTTGACTCAGGGTCCATACTATTATTTGCTGTAATAGGACAAAGCATAAGGATACACTGAATTTATTCTTCATAAACCTTCATACGAACAACCTGCGTCGATGGATCATGTGATCCGATTTCTTTCTCTTGTCGTATATTAAAAAAAGAAAAAAACAGGTAGCCAGGAATGCAGGATAAAAAAATGAGAATAGCGATTGTAGGTTCTGGAATCAGTGGCCTTGCCAGTGCCTGGCTGTTGTCACAAAAGCACGATGTCACCCTGTTTGAAAAAGATGATCGTTTTGGTGGGCACAGTCACACAGTGGATGTTCGCAATAAAGATTCGGATTCATCAACGCCGGTGGATACCGGGTTTATTGTCTTCAACAGTAAAACATACCCGAATCTGACAGCCCTGTTTTCTCATCTACAGCTCCGCACCATTGAAACCGATATGTCTTTTGGTGTGTCACTAAACAATGGGAAGCTTGAATATTCCGGCACGGATCTCAATGGGCTTTTTGCTCAGCGTAAAAATCTGATCAGCCCCGGATTCTGGAAGATGCTGTACGACCTTCTGCGTTTTTATCGCTCCAGCGATCATTTACGTGCCACGATTTCTCCTTCAGTTACTTTAAGAGAGCTTCTCTCGCAACATAAATTTGGCCACCGTTTTGTTACCGATCATCTGGTTCCGATGGGGGCAGCTATCTGGTCAACACCAGCCAATAAAATGCTCGACTATCCGGCACTGGCTTTTCTTCGTTTCTGCGAAAATCATGGATTGCTGCAATTGACCGACAGGCCACAGTGGCGAACCGTAAAAGGCGGTAGTCGTGAATATGTGCGCCGCTTAATTGATGATATTGGTGCGCAGGCATTAACAAATCGTTGTGTCCGAAAAGTCATCAGAAATATGGATTCTGTAACGATTATTGATATCCAGGGAGATAGTTGGGAGTTTGACCATGTGGTAATGGCCTGTCATGCCGACACCAGCCTTACCCTGCTGGATGAACCGGATGAACTCGAGCAACACCTGCTCGGCGCATTTTCATTTCAGCGAAACAAAGCCATACTCCATAGTGATCCTCAGTTTATGCCTAAAAACCGGAAAGCCTGGGCAAGCTGGAACTATCTTGGTAGTCATGGTCAGGAAGGACCGGCGGTGACTTACTGGATGAACAACCTGCAACATCTTGAAGGCTCACCTCTGTTTGTCACACTCAACCCTGTGATCGAACCCGACCCGGCCAAGATTTATGGCTGCTATTTATACGACCATCCGGTATTTAATCGTCAAGCCATCGAAGCCCAAAATGATTTATGGCGTCTGCAAGGACGAAACAGAACCTGGTTCTGCGGCGCCTGGTTTGGTTACGGCTTTCATGAAGACGGTTTGCAATCGGGGCTGGCAGTGGCTGAAGCACTTGGCGGTGTGAAACGGCCATGGCAAGTGAGACGGCAGAATGACCGGCTGGTTCTGCCAGAAGATTATCTGAATACCGCAGGTGCGCAGCCATGAACTCGGCTATTTATTCCGGCGTTCTTATGCATAACCGCATTCGCCCGAAAAAGCATCGATTCTCATATCGAGTCGCTTCCTGGCTGGTTGATCTTGATGAATTGGGGGAGCTTGATAAAAACCACCGATGGTTTTCCAGAAACCGTTTCAATCTATTCTCTTTTTATGATGAGGATTATGGTGACCGGACCAAAACGCCTCTGAAAAAACAAATTCAACAGCGATTGCACAAAGAAGGTATTTCGTCACCGGACAAAATACTGCTGCTTTGTTATCCAAGAGTGTTTGGTTATGTATTCAATCCATTGTCGGTTTATTACTGTTTTCACTCCGGGTATGTGTCTGCAATGGTTTATGAAGTCAGCAATACCTTTGGTGAACGGCACTTTTATGTTGTTCCTCAGACTAAAACGGAAGGGGCAAAACCAGTGCAGCGTCATTTAGCTGTAAAAAAAATGCATGTTTCACCATTCTTTCCAATGGAGTGTTATTACCAGTTCAAAACCCGTATTCCCTATCAGAAAACCTACCTTGCTATTTGTCTGAATGATCGTAAAGGAAAACTGTTTTCAGCTGTATTTTCAGGAGAAAAAAAGGAAATCAGTGATCGTCAGCTAATGCAGCTTGCCTTTCAGCTGCCATTACAAACCATCAAAGTCATTATTGCCATTCACTGGGAAGCCCTGAGATTATGGCTTAAGGGTATCAAAGTATTCAGTCATTCCCCTTTGCCTGAACGCATCAGTCAAAGCCGTGGCAAATCCCTTTCAATAGATAATTAATAAAAGGATTTTGATCATGAATGCCACAGAGCAATCTGTACCTGCGCAGAGTAAAAACTCACACTCCATCACGCATAGGATTAACTGGCTGTCTCGCCGACTGTATCGGGCGAATGTCACACAAATCAGAATCCAGTTACCCGGCAAAGAGCCTGTCAATATTGGAGTACCCGGGATGGCGATGCCGACGCCGGTGGTGACTATTGTTAATCCGTTGTCGTTACTGAAAACCTCAGCAGGCGGTTTATTGGGATGGGCTGAAGCTTATATTGCTGGTCATTGGCAGACAGATAATTTACGACAGCTGATCGCCTGGGCTATGCATAATGAAGAAGCGCTTGAGAAAGCCTTTACCGCCAGCTGGTTGAGCCGAAAAATCAACCGAGCCTTTCATTTACTGCACAATAACAGCAAGCGTGGCAGTAAACGTAACATTGCGGCTCATTATGATCTTGGCAATGACTTTTACCAGCAATGGCTCGATCCGACCATGACCTATTCCGGTGCTCTTTTCGAAACATCGGAGGACTCTTTGGAACAGGCGCAGAAAAACAAGTACCAGCAGATTATTGAGATGCTTGAGTTGTCTGACCATCATTCAGTACTTGAGATTGGCTGCGGCTGGGGTGGATTCGCGCGGACGCTGGCAGAACATGGCACTAACCCTTACTTGGGTGTTTCACTGTCTAAAGAACAGCTGAGCTATGCCCGGACAGCAACCAGTGATAAACAACAGTTGCAGTATGAGTTTCGTGATTACCGTGATCTGGATGGACAATACGACCGTATAGTTTCTATAGAGATGTTTGAAGCTGTAGGCGAATCTCACTGGCCGGAATATTTCCAGAAAGTCTATGACAGTCTGGTTCCTGGTGGCATCGCTGTTTTGCAGGTGATTACTATTGCCGATGAACGCTTTGCCAGTTACCGCAAGGAAGCGGATTTTATTCAGCGTTATATTTTTCCGGGCGGCATGCTGCCCAGCCACAGTGTGATACAGGAACAGATCTACCGCTCCAGTTTGCAACTGAAAAAGAGCATGGCATTTGGCAAAAACTACGCAAAAACACTGGCTATCTGGTGTGAGAATTTCAATAAAGCCTGGCCAGAGATCGCCTCAGATAAATTTGACGATCAGTTCCACCGGATGTGGAATTATTATCTGGCTTACTGTGAAGCAGGCTTCCTGCACGACAGCATAGATGTTCGCTTTTACAAACTTCAAAAATAGAGTGAATAATATGAATAGACTACGGATAGTTTGGCCAGAGGTGTTTCGATGGGGAATGTTCTGGCTACTGATAGGGACATTAACAGGATGCAGTGCAATGAAACCTGAAGACTACGCAAACATCTCACCCGAATTGAAAATTGAAGACTATTTTCAGGGTCGAACTCTGGCCTGGGGGATGTTTCAGGATCGCTTTGGCAATGTTCGTAATCGTTTCAAGGTCGTGATGGTGGGTGACTTTGCCGACAATGTTCTGACGCTTGATGAGGATTTTTATTACGAAGATGGTTCAACCTCAAAACGCATTTGGAAACTCAAGGTGCTGGACAATGGCGCTTATGAAGGCACAGCTGCCGATGTGATAGGTTTGGCAAAAGGTCAGAGAGCCGGCAATGCCTTCAACTGGAAATACGACATGAACCTGCCTATTGCCGGAAGGGAGTGGCAGGTATCTTTTGATGACTGGTTATTTCTTCAGGAAGATGGTGTGCTCATCAATGTTGCAGAAGTCAGCAAATGGGGTATAACGCTCGGTAAGCTGACGTTTGTGTTTGCTAAAAAAGATCAGACAATAAAGGCATTCAATCAGTGACAGGCACGCAAGAACATTCAGATACTAATCACCTGCGCTCTATCGTCTGGATTACCGGTGCTAGTCAGGGTATTGGTCGTTCTCTTGCATTAGCTATGGCGAAGCAGGGAATGACCGTTATTGCCAGTGCTCGTAATAAAGAAAATTTACAACAGCTGGTTGATGACAGTTCCGGATTTATCGGGCGCATTGATAGTATGCCGCTGGATGTCACAGATGCCAAAGCTGTTGCTCTTGCCGTCGCAGATATCCATAAAAAATATCAACGACTGGATCAGGCCGTATTAAATGCAGGCAGTTTCATCCCGATGCCAGGGCATGATTTCAAAGCCAGTATTGTAGCCCGGCAAATGGACTTGAATGTGATGAGTGTCGCCTATTGCCTTGAAAATCTGATTCCTATTATGCGAGATCAGAGCAAAGGTGTGATTGCCATCAATGCGTCACTATCCGGTTATCGGGGCTTGCCGAAAGCGGCTGCTTATGGCGCCAGTAAAGCGGCACTCATTAATATGGCGGAATGTCTTGAGCTGGAATTACAAGGCTCAGGTATTGATGTAAAAGTCATTAATCCCGGTTTTGTAAAAACGCCTCTGACCGATAAGAATGACTTTCCTATGCCATGTCTTATTTCATCGGAAAAAGCGGCGGAACATATTATCAGAGGAATGGGGCGAAAATCGTTTGAGATTACTTTCCCGTTTGTGTTTGCTTATTTGCTGAAACTGCTACGTATACTGCCTTATCGTCTTTATTTTTATCTGGTGAGAAAAGCGACAGTTGATGTCTAGATTGAAAACAGAGTACTGCACCAATATGCAGTACTCTGTTTTTTTAAGTATTAGCAAAATCGCCGTAAACCTTCGTACAATCGAGGCTGTCGCGAGATTAATGCAGGTCGGTTTCCGCCCGAAGGGCAGATACCCATAGGGCACAAGAGCCGACAATCAGCATACAATGCTGACAAAACATCCAGCTTTGTACGCTCTCTGAGCACATTGTCGGCATGTCCTTCGGGCATACCGACCTACGATGAGTTATTGCGACAGCCTCAATCGGCGGGAAGTGTCATATACGCTTGTTATCAATACCTACGGGCTCATAATCAGCAATCTTCAGCGGAGTGTTGTTCTGGATGTACTCCTTCAGAACTTCCGCATCCATGTAACCAGTGTTCACATAGTTAGGATGATCGCTTAACTTAGGATAGCCATCACCGCCAGATGCTGAATACGCATTGAAGGACATGCGATACACTTTTTCATCTTCCAGTGGCTTGCCAGCAATAGCAATGTTGCCGACGCCTTTTTCAGAGATCGTCATCTCAATGCCATCAAAGTGAGCAAAAGCACCGCTATCGGTTGGCTTCATGGCGACTACAGACAGGTAATCAACAATCTCTGCACCGGTCAGATCAACATAGGCAATGCTGTTACTGAATGGCTGAACGGTCAGTATGTCTTTGTAAGTGATTTCGCCCGGCTCAATGCTGGCACGAATACCACCAGAGTTGGCCATACCAAAGTCAGCACCGGTTTTCTCACGCTGGGCACGAATCATTAGAGTACCCATGTTGGTGTAACCAAAACGCACCTTGTTACGCTCACCGACCAGCATACCATCAACTTCACCAACGGTTCCGCCAACCAGCTTGGATCCTTTTTCCTGATAAGGTGTTAACAGAGCCAGCATAGCCGGATCTTCTTCATACTTGATTTCAGACTTGCGGCTGTTTACAGGAACCAGTTCATAGTTCACCATTTTCAGCTCGCCATTGAGGAATTCAAAGTCGGTACGACCTACAAATTTACCCCATTCCTGCGCCTGAACAATCACGGTTCCGTTTTGTACATCTGGTTGGAACAGAGGCACCTGAGAGTGTCCGCCAACAATCATGTCTATACCGTCCACTTCGCGAGCCAGTGTCACGTCACCAGGTGCATTAGCGCCGAAGTTGGCATTGGCGTAGTGTCCCATGTGAGTGGCAGCGATAATGATATCCGCTTTCTTTTCCAGTTCAGGAACCAGTTTTTCAGCAACAGAAACCGGGCTGCGGAATTCCAGACCTTTTACATTTTCAGCCAGCGCCAGCTTTTGCGTGTCATCGGTGGTCAGACCCATAACAGCGACAGTCAGGCCGTCAAATTCGAACAGCTCATAAGGTTTAAATAGACGAGAACCATCTTCTTCTTTATAGATGTTGGCAGACAGGAATGGGAACTGAGCCAGCTCTTCCTGCATTTTAAGAACGTCCATGGAGTTATCAAACTCATGGTTACCTACTGCCATAGCATCATAACCAAGCAGGTTCATACCTTTGAAATCAGGTACTGCATCCTGCAGATCAGATTCAGGCACACCGGTGTTGATATCACCACCAGACAGGAAGAGTACATCACCGCCATCCATTTCAACTTCTTCACGAATCTGGTCTACCAGTGTTTTGCGGGCAGCCATACCCCACTCACCTTTGCTGTTTTTCCAGAACCGGCCATGATGGTCATTGGTGTTAATAACGGTCAGTTTATAAACCTTATCCTGCTCGTAGCTGATCTGACGATCGGTAGAGCCGGTATCTGTCATAGAAGCACAGCCAGACAGAAAAACAGAGGTTGCCAAAAGCGACAAAGTAAATGTAGTTTTTTTCATTAATCAGTGTTTCCTGGTGTTTATTAATGAACAATTCCATTATTTTTAGGGTTGTGGTCGGAGGTCGATGCACATAAAAACACATTTATCAAGTTATTATCTTGCTCTGTGCCAATATTTGATCAACTAGAGGTGATTATTTTTGCATCAGGTGTTAAACATACTTCTCATCATTACCAAGGCGCTGATAGTGATCACGACTAAACTGATTTTTTGTAGACGACGATCTGTTATTACTTTCATAAAAAAGCTGCCAGAGGAATACCTATAAAAGACCCTGTCACCAGAAGCAAAGCTGTGAGCATATCGGACTGCCCACCCTTTCCGTAAGTCAGCGCAGATGTGGCAGAGAGCACCAAAGCAATCACGACCGCAGATCCAACCGATTTTTTCATCGTTAGCCCCAATTGGGTACTGAGCAATGGCAGCAGCAGAACCCCGCCACCTACCCCGGTTGCCCCCATAATCATTCCGGTAGTAGCACCAGCAGCAACAATTTTAAAACTGAAATTTTCCTGATTGGTGGATATTTGTTGAACGGCCTCGGAGGAAGAGCGTCGAATCATGGTGATGATGGAAAAAACAATGACGCTAATGATTAGGTATTCAACTATCTGATTGATTATGGTTCCTGTTTTGGGATTCTCACCAAGAGCAACAATACCAGAAGATGTTATCAGAAGCGCTGGAGCAGCTCCGCAAAGTATCTGAAGAATACTCTTCCAATCCACATTATTGTTACGAATATGCATGAACCCGATATTGAAATTAATCATAACAACGTAAGCGTCAGCCAAAAACCATCTACCCAGCCTGACCACCAGTCCGGATACTGATGCTTCCAGCTTTCAGGAGGTAACATGTCCGAAAAACAACAATTCTGGTTTCAGCACATCGAACAATGGCAGCAAAGCGGACTTTCTCAGGCGGAATACGCTCGTCAGCAGAAACTGTCCATCAAATCTTTCGGCTATTACCGTCGTCGCTACAGGCAACAATCGGCCCCTGATAAAAAGCCGACCCCTCTATTACCAGTCACTGTAGCCAATATCGAGACCAATTCGCCCCCTGCTCAACCAGGAACGACCGGCATCACCCTGACCAGCCCCTCCGGGTTTCGTATCGAACTGGCACCGGGATTCGACCCCCAGACCTTGCGAACCGTACTGCAAACCCTGGAGGTTGCAGCATGATAGGTGATGCGACTTCCCTCAAGGTCTACCTGGCTCCCGGTGTCACCGACATGCGCAAGTCTATCGATGGTCTCTCCCTGATCGCCAGCGAAGTACTGAACCTGGACCCGTTCTCCGAAAGCCTGTTCGTATTCTGCAACCGGGAACGCAACAAACTTAAAATACTGCACTGGCAGACTAACGGCTTCTGGCTTTACTATCGTCGCCTTGAGAAAGGCCGTTTCAATTGGCCTGATTATGAAAGTCCGAATCAGGCCATCACGCTGACCCGCCGTGAGCTGAACTGGCTTCTGGACGGCTTGCCTCTCGACCAGAAAAAAGCGCACCCGACATTGTGCTATCAGCCTGCCGCCTGAATGTCCATGACCTGCCACAATGCAAACGACGGCGGTTATGTTGGATAATAGGCGACATGAATACGATGACCACCCCAGACAAAACGACCATAGAATCCCTTCAGCTTGAGAACGTTCAGCTGAAGGCGAAACTGGCGTGGTACGAGGAACAGTTCCGCCTGCATCAACATCAGAAATTTGCCGCTTCCAGTGAACGTTTCGAGGGCCAGGAGTCACTGTTCAATGAACCTGAATTATTGGCCGAAGAGTCTGCTGAGCAACCTGAAACCCAGACGGTAGAAGCGCATCAGCGCAAAAAGCCGATCAGGAAAACACTGCCTGACCACTTGCCCCGGGATGTCGTTCAGCTGGATATCACCGAAGAAGAAAAACAGTGCGACTGCTGTGGTAAGGCCCTCAAGGCATTCGGCCATGAGAGCAGTTGTAAGCTGGACATCGTTCCGGCACAGGTGAAAGTTGTTGAGTTCCAGCGCCTGAAGTACTCCTGTGAGTGTGAATCCGGTGTCAAAACGGCACCCATGCCAAAACTGCCCATTCCGAAAAGCATTGCCACTCCCGGATTACTGGCCTGGATCATCACCAGCAAATACTGCGACGCCCTGCCTTTATATCGTCAGGAGTTTATCCTGAAGCGTATGAATATCGAGATCAGTCGTGCGTCCATGGCTGAATGGATGATCAGGGTGTCCGTGTTACTCAAGTCAATATACGACGTATTACAGAAGATGCTGGTCAGGCAAACCAGCATTCAGGCTGACGAAACGCCGCTACAGGTATTGGATGAGCCCGAACGGTCGCCACAGGATAAATCCTACATGTGGGTATACCGCACCACCGAGCAACTGGGGACACCGGTCATCCTCTACGATTACCAGTCAGGTCGTGACCATAGTCGTCCACAGGCATTCCTGTCCGGGTTCAGGGGCTATCTGCAATGCGACGGACTGTCTGCTTACAAGGCGCTGAGTAAGAAGCAACCGGGAATAGAATTGGTTGGCTGTTTGGCGCACGTCCGGAGAAAATTCAAAGAAGCACTGGACGCTATCCCGAAGAAAAAAGGCCAGCCACAAACCAAAATCACCAAGCCCGCCCAGGTGCTGACCATGATCCAGACGCTCTACACTATAGAGAGAAGGATTAAAGATAAAACAGTAGAAGAGCGTTTCCAGGCAAGACAGCTGGAAAGCCGCCCGACCCTGGACAAGCTGAAAGAGTGGCTGGATCGACAGCAACCCAAAATTCCTCCGAAAAACAAGCTTGGCAAAGCCATCACCTATGCGCAAAACCAGTGGCCTTATCTGATACGTTACCTTGATAGCGGGTTACTGGATATTGACAACAATGCGGCAGAGAGAGCCGTCAAACCGTTCGTTATTGGCCGCAAGAACTGGCTTTTTGCTAAAAGCGTAAACGGCGCAAATGCCAGCGCTACACTTTACAGTCTGATCGAAACCGCCAAGGCGAATGGTCTGGAGCCATACGCCTGGCTACGTTACGTGCTGTCCAGAGTTCCTCAACTGCCCAAAGAATCGTGTGTTGAACACCTGTTGCCTATGAATCTCACACCGGACGATTTAAAAATAGCGAATTGGTGGGAATAGGGGTAGATGGGGTTGCCCGACCGCTTACATAACAACACACAAGCTTGCTGTTCCCACTGACATGACCGGTGACATTGCAAATACAGAGTGCAAAATGGGGATAATCAATACCCCGCCGCCTACTCCGGTCAAACCAAGGCATAAACCCACAACAGCACCAAAAAATATGCGCAGTAAAATACCCATTGTCGTGTAATCTGCCAAGGCAGTTGCGATTATGCTGAACACAACAATTTCATACCTCATAAATAACAAATGTTGATAGTGTTATTTAATCTTAAAGATCACTTGTTTACCTATGATCGTTGTCATACTTTCAAAGATAAATTGAATTTGCTGCTTCAAATTTTTCCAGAAAGCCGCAGAGCGTTCTACCAGCTCATCCAGAAGATGGTTGAAGAACGCCTGAAAAATCTTAATCTCTATAGTTAAAAGCGTCCAACTGCTGAATCTAGGTTTAAACTCCATGTTTTCTGCGCCTCGGTGGTAAAAAACTAAACCATCCCAATGAATGAATTCGGGAAGTTATTTCAATGCTGTCTCTTAATGCAAACAGCACTTCTTGAATTTTTTACCGCTGCCGCAGGGGCATGGATCATTACGCCCTGCATTGTTGTAATCCACCATACCAGGCTGCGGTGGTATCAACTGACTGGGTGCAGACGGTGAGACCGGCTGAGTCTGGTTGAGGACCATGTTCTCCATGCTTTTGAGCAATTCATTGGCTTCGCCGGAATAACAGCTCAGGCTACGCAGTCCGGTAATGGCATCGGTGATATAGCGATAGAAGTCACCTTCTTGATGCATTACCAGCTTACGAATCATTTCCGAACCTTTGCCACAGCGTTCCTGCAATTCTTCCAGCGTGATGTAATAAGGGTCAGCCAGTTCATGCTCATACAGATACCTGAGCGCATCCATAAATTCATCCGGTTCGGTGTTGTAACACGCTTGCACCCAGGCATTCCATATCTGATTCTTTTCCTGCTCCAGCCCAAAGTCGTATAACTGATGCAAATAGTCTTTGAAATCCTGCAACGGCAAATCCCCCTGCTGATAACAGACCACCAGCGCACTCAGAGCTGCATCACGCACATATTCATCAATGCTGGTGTTTTCAATGATGGACTTTAGAGGGCGAAAATCATCGAAATGCTGCTTCGGACAGAGAGTGGCAAAAATCTGACTAAGACTGTCGCACACTACCTCATCAAACACATCACCAATCGAAACATTATTTTCTTCACTCATGGTGCTGAACAGGTCAATCACCCGAGGCCAGGCACTGGCTTCCTGCAACGCCGTTAACAGATAAAGTGCATGTATAGCGAAGCGGCTTTTACTGGCAGAGTGTGAACGTCCACCTTTAATCTGCACATCTTCCAGTGCTTTCAATAACAATGGCGTCATTGCCTCAGACTGTTGCAATGCCTCTCGCAGGGCAACAACGGGCAGTTCGGTAAGAACCTGAGACAGAACTTTTTTAATCTCAGCGGTGGTCATTTCAGGGGCATTCCGGTTAATCGTTGCAATGGAGGCCAAGGATAGACCTTCATGCAACCAAGAGATACCCCTGTTTTATGCTTAGTCGATCATCCTGCAATCGCAAGAGACAGACTGGCTCTTTCCCGATAAGTTTCTGAAATTCTCACCGGCATCCGGTGGGACTGTCTAACACCATGCTCATGATGGGCATAGTCTTCAATGCTACGGAGTAATTCTCTGCGAGTTATGACTCCGGTCAGGTGTTCATTGGCATCAACCACCAGAGCCGATTTTACACCGTACTCTGAGAAAAGATGCAGTACACTGATAATGCCATCATCTTCTTTTACTACCAGGGTTTCTCTGGTCATAAAGGACTCAATATCGGGTAAGTCTGGAGTATCGGAGATTAACCTTTCTCCCAGCGTTTTTAATAAAATCCGTTCACCAATAAAACCCAGCACGGCATCGCCATCTTCATTTAGTACCGGAACAGACGACACATGGTGCTCATTAAAAACTTCCAGAACAAACAGCGCGCTGTCGTTTATTTTTACAGCAATGACTTCCTTGACCATGATGTCTCTGATCAGGCGGCCTTTAAGATCCTGCACAAATATTACTCCATCGTATTCAATCTCTGGCCCAAGGCTGAGAACTTATATTTGTAAGTAGCGAGATTATTACGATGAAAGCCTGACCTGTACACTGATTTAAGTCAGATAATTTTATTTTTCTGTAACGCGCTGTATATTTTTCGCGATGTTTTAGCCAGTTTATCCACTTCGCCTAATAACGGCACTCCATTGTTTTTCAACGTTTTATCCCAGTGGTTTAGCTCTGCCTCAAGAAACTCAATCAGCTTTTTCGGGCATCCATGGCAGGCTCCTGCACATAGCTCTGTCTCTGGAAGATTAAAAGGAATCGCTACCCGAATCTCTTGTATCAGGTTTTTCATTGCTTCCCGGGAACGGGGTTTCGCCGTCATATCGAGGTTCCATTGATGAGTGTGATGAGCGGGTAGATTATAACTCCAGCAAAGAAGCAGGCACTTTAAAAAACAGAAGATAAGTAGGTGCATTAACTTTGGCATCATTATCATTCACCAGCACCAGCAGTTTGTCTTTGCCGATGTCAGGGCCAAAGGTAATGCCCTCAATATTCAGAGTTTTAAGAAGGTTGTCTTTACTTTCAAACTGCAAGGTGCTGAACAGAAGCTCTTTCTTCAGCACCTTGTTTTGAAGGGTGTCATGGAATATCAAGCTATTATCCGATGGCACTATTTTTTTGCTAGTTTCAATTTTTATTTTGTAAACTTCTCCAATAGATTGCGGCATTTTATCCAACACTTTGCCAGTATCCAGAATGTATTTGCTGTATTTGATATAGGAGCGTTCAAGAACCAGTGCTGTATCTTTGTTGATCACCTGTATATCACTGACACCTCTACTTGGATAACCTTTCTCGGCTGAAAAAGTTAACGCATTGGGAAGATGATTAAACTGATAATAGTATTCCCCTTTAACATCAATCTTATCTTCGCCAGAATTTGAAGGCAGAGAGAAATGCAGCATACGAACCGGAGGGTTATTTTTCAGCCATAACCTTTCATCCTGCATCAAGGGTGCTTCGGTTATCGCCAGATACTCGTCAGTACCGGGAATTCTATCCAGACTTTCAAACCCTTTATTGCGAGTCACTCCCTTACGAGCAGGATCTTTGCTGGCAAAATCATAAACATAGGGAATATCCATTCGCCAGCGATTATCATTGTAATGATCTGGAAATTGATACATCCCTGTTATATTTCCGGTGCGATCAACACTAAGCAGTTTCCCTTTTACAAAATAACCTGGATAGGCCACAAGAAAGTTGAAATAATAATTCCACGAAAAAATGAATCCATCACATGCATTCTGCTCTGAAACAATGAGTAGTTCATCATTACTCATCAGGGCAAGCCCTTCTGTATCGACCTGCCCTCCCTTTATTGAGGCAGAATTATCCGCAGGTTTTAATTCAATGGCCTGCATCAGATTGGACAAATCAATTCTTGGCTGAATAACATTGCGACCATCCCAAACCAGACTTTCATCCAGAACATAGTAACGGGCGATTCCGTACTCGCCATAATGATTACTAACAGCACCTGTATCATCTGATAACAAAAAGAACTGGTGATGCTTTTCGTCATAGCGAATAGACGATATACCAAGAACAGGCACCTGACTAGAGTGATCAATCCCCACTTTACCCAAATACTCGACACTATCTTCTGCATTTACCGGCATATTGACAGCCAATATGCTGGTAAACAGTGCAATCAGAGAGAAGTGATGGACTGTACTCATAATGCATCCTCAATAAACAACGGGGAGATTATAGTAGAGGAATTGAGGATTACTCTTCTCGAATGCCAGTGAGCATTTACCCATAATGACTATTCGCTGTTTTCAATAGATAATACCGGGCATGACAACCAGTTTTATTGTCCCGCCCTGCCGGGAAGCACTAACAGAATTATATCGCGATGAGCATATTGTCGTGGTGGTAAAACCAACGGGGTTACTCAGTGTTCCCGGAAAGCCACCCAATGATAAGGACAGTGCCCTCGGTCGCCTGCAGCAAATTGAACCGGAAACCCGTGTGGTGCACCGTCTGGATATGTCCACGTCAGGCATTATGGTGTTTGGTTTGCATGCCGACAGTCATCGTCATCTGAGTCGCCAGTTTCAAGACCGACAAGTAAGTAAGGGTTATGTAGCCGAAGTCTGGGGGAAACCGGAACAAAGTAATGGTGAAATCAATTTACCACTGCGATGTGACTGGCCAAACCGCCCGAAACAGATGGTCGATCATGAACTGGGCAAACCTTCTCTGACCGAATATTCCGTGATTGATAATCCTCGTCGCGAATTTAGCCGGGTCTGGCTAACACCGATTACCGGACGCTCTCATCAATTACGGGTGCATATGGCAGAGCTGGGGCATCCGATTATCGGTTGTGAGTTTTACGCCCACGCCAAAGCCCGGTCAGCCTCTGAACGACTGCATCTGCATGCCAGCTTCCTCAGTTTCATTCATCCTGTGTCGCTTAAGCCTATGACATTTGAAAGCCGCCCCTCCTTTTAAATCAAGTTAGAATACCTAACCTGCTGGTTGTCCATTCTCTAAGATGGATAATCTAGCATGCTTGCCAATATTAATTGATAAGCGTGCTGTCAGGAGGAGACATGATTCATAATGATCCTGTATATCGCAATCTTAGAAGTGGCGGTCAAACCTCTAGAGAAAATAATCTTCGAGAAGCAACAGGGCGACTGAACGGATATAACGTCGATCACAGAAGTGCAGCTGTAGGTTTGCGAGTAGCCAATGGGCAAAGGGTTGATAACCAAATACCAACTCGCGACGTTCCAGTTATCCATCGCAACATCAGCAAGACCATTGCCTTTGCCGGAGCTCTCTCGGCGGCAGCGCTTGGTGTTTTCTGTTTCACACCACTGGCTTCCATGATAGGGCGTACCATTGGTGCTTATGGTTGTGCGGGGTTGGCTCTTCCTCTGTATTTTACCAGTGACAGTTTTGGTCTGAGCCCTGTTTCTCTGGAGTCGGTTGCAATGGTTGGTGACAAGATAGGTTTCTATGGTTCCGTTGCCGCATCGCTTGCCTCTATCCCTCCGGTGGCGAGCCTTACCTACGAAGCCATTTTTGATGCCTTGAACCGAATACGATGACCTGAAATTTATGCAGAGGTTCGCTATTGCGAACCCCGATGATGAATAGACAAAACGTTTTGAAATATGGGTATAACTCCCAGTCCTTACTCTTCAACCACCCCCTGGCTGCGCAGGTAATCATCGTAAGAACCATTGATGAATAGACAAAACGTTTTGAAATATGGGTATAACTCCCAGTCCTTACTCTTCAACCACCCCCTGGCTGCGCAGGTAATCATCGTAAGAACCATGAAAGTCCACAATACCCTTGTCAGTAATCTCAATAATACGAGTTGCCAGAGAAGAAACAAACTGACGATCGTGAGAAACAAACATCAGAGTACCCGGGTAGTTTTCGAGTGCCAGGTTGAGGGATTCAATGGATTCCATATCCATGTGGTTGGTGGGTTCATCCATCAGCAAAATATTTGGTTTTTGCTGAATCAACTTACCAAACAACATACGACCCTGCTCGCCACCGGAAATCACCTTAACAGATTTCTTGATATCACTCTGTGAAAACAGCATTCGCCCGAGCACACCACGAATGACCTGCTCATCGTCGCCTTCATTCATCCACTGGCTCATCCAGTCATACAGATTCATATCCATATCAAAGTCGGCGCTATGATTCTGGGCGTAATAGCCAATGTTGGCATTTTCTGACCATTTGATCGTACCGGAACGGGGCTCCATCTGTTGTGCCAGCGTGTGGAGCAAAGTGGTTTTACCGATACCGTTCTGACCGATGATCGCTATACGTTCACCGACTTCTACCATCAGGTTCACGTTTTTGAACAGATCATCCTCATAACCCTGGCTCATCTTTTCCACCAGCAGGGCATTACGGAAGAGTTTCTTCTCCTGTTCAAAACGAATGAACGGATTTTGACGGCTGGATGGTTTAATCTCTTCCAGCTTGATCTTATCAATCAGTTTGGCGCGGGAAGTTGCCTGTTTGGCTTTGGAAGCATTGGCAGAGAAGCGGCTGACAAACGACTGCAATTCAGCAATCTGCGCTTTCTTTTTGGCGTTCTCATTTTGCAGACGCTCACGAGCCTGAGTGGCGGCGGTCATATATTCATCGTAGTTACCCGGCATTACCTGCAATCTGCCGTAATCCAGATCCGCCATATGGGTACATACAGAGTTCAGGAAGTGACGATCGTGAGAGATGATAATCATGGTGCAGTCACGCTGCTTGAGCACACCTTCCAGCCAGCGGATGGCATTGATATCCAGGTTGTTGGTGGGCTCATCCAGCAACATAATATCCGGATCAGCAAACAAGACCTGAGCAAGCAGAACACGAAGTTTCCAACCGGGCGCCACGGCACTCATCAAGCCATAATGCTGTTCGATAGGAATATCCAACCCCAGCAGAAGTTCTCCGGCACGAGCTTCGGCTGAATAGCCATCCATCTCACCAAACTGAACTTCGAGATCGGCAACCCGCATGCCTTCTTCTTCCGACATGTCGCCCTTGGCGTAAATGGCATCACGCTCCGCCTTCACCTTCCACAGGTCCGCATGCCCCATAATCACGGTGTCGATCACGGAGTACTCTTCATAGGCAAACTGATCCTGATTCAGTTTTGCCATGCGTTCATTAGGGTCTTTATTGACATTTCCAGCGGTTGGCTCAAGTTCACCACCCAGAATCTTCATCAGGGTGGATTTACCACAGCCATTTGCGCCGATCAGACCATAGCGATTGCCGTCTCCGAATTTAACGGAAATGTCTTCAAACAGCGGCTTGTCACTGAATTGCATGGTAATATTGGCTGTAGTAAGCAAATTATTGTCCTATCGTAAAAAGAAATTATTACAATACCTTCCGGTATACGCAGATCGGGATGCCCAAAGGACAGGCCGACAATGCGCTCACAGAGCGCAAAAAATGGGATATCTTTTCAGCATTTTATGCTGATTGTCAGCTCTTGCGCCCTATGAATATCTTCTTTTGGGGGAAGCCGACCTAAGAACTTCGGCACTTTTTGGAAAAGTGATGATCAAACCGCCGCGCAGACTACAGTGCTTAATCCTTGAGCGCAAATAGGTACTTTACATTATCCTGAAAGCAGTCACCTGTTTATCACACCTGGTGCCTCAAAATAGCACAAAGACTCACACAAATACGCAGTATTTTTTGCGACAAATGCCTTCTAAAGTTACACTGCGGGTACTACTTAAAAAATGGCACAGTGACAAAAATAATGGCGACCGTCCTGACACGCTTCTCTCTTTTTTTTGTTTTAATGGTATCGCTCACAGTTCTTTCTACAGAAACTCCGGCGACAGAAACTGCATTTACCGTATTGCACACCAATGACTGGCAATCTCGACTACTTGGGTTTGGGCCGACCTCAGAATACACCCCTGATACCATCAACGACGACAAAACCATTGGTGGTGTCGCCCGTCTGGCGAGCTTGATTGATGAGCGCAGAACAGCCCTGAGCGAACAACCCATATTATTGCTCGATGGGGGTGATATAAGCCAGGGAACACTGTTTCATACTCTGTATCGCAAGCACGCGCCTGAACTTCGTCTGATGAAACAGCTTGGTTACGATGCCATTACACTGGGCAACCATGAGTTTGATTTTCGTTCCGATGGTCTTTCCATGATGCTGGAAGCTGCAAAGCGCCACCTTGATGAAATACCCCCTATTATTGCTTCCAACCTGACACTGCCAAAAGCGCAAAAACACCTACAGGAAGACGGAACGATTCTCCGGTGGAAAGTCATCGAAAAAAATGGTGTGCGTTTTGGTCTGTTTGGTTTGATGGGGGACGATGCTGCTGACAAACTGGCACCTGATCACAACCCTTCCGTTTTTGCCAATCAGGTGGCGACCGCCAAAGATATGGTTAATTTGCTGCGAAATGAGCAAAAGGCCGATGTCGTTATCATGATGTCCCACAGTGGTGTTATTAAAATGCCAGACGGCAGCTGGGGTGGTGAAGAAGTCGAATATGCCCGGCAGGTTTCCGGTATTGATGTTATTGTGGGTGGTCACAGTCATACCGTGTTGCGTCAACCCATTCTGGAAAACGGCACCGCCATTTTACAGGCTGGTTCGGATACCCGCTTTTTGGGTGAGCTGAATTTGACCTTGAACAATGGCAAAGTCAGTGTCAAAAAGTATCAGTTGCATAAGATTGACGATCGCATTCAGGGCAAATCTGATGTCACCGCTCAGATCAATGTTTTTAAAACGCTCATTGATCAGGAGGTCATGACCGGAGAATTTTCAGCTGATCAGCCTCTGGTGCGCACACCAGCCACCTTAACCAGAGAATTTTCTGAACACGCTTTAGGTAATCTGGTAGCTGATGCTATTCGCTTGACCACTGGCAGCGATATCGCACTCACCTCTAATAGCCTTATACGTGATGATCTGATGAAGGGTGAATCAGGTATTCAGTCTGTGGCGGATATTTTCCGGCTTCAACCACTGGGTGTCGGGCCTGATGATCAGCCCGGTTATCCATTAATGAAAATATGGATGACCGCTCAGGAAATCAGAGGTTTGATGGAAGTCTTGTCCTTTGCCTGGCAAGTCAAAGGCGATCACTTTTTCCCTCGTTTTTCCGGTTTGCGCTTTACTTACAATGAATTTCGCCCGCCGCTCGATCGGATTACGTCTATTGAGTTAGGTTCTGTTGAAACCGGTTATACACCTCTCGATCTGACCGATAAAAAACGTTTATACAGTTTTACCGCCAGTAGCTATGTTGGAAAATTTGCCTGGGCAATTCCTGAACTGAGCTTTGGATTAGTGGATATTGTACCCAAACACAGCGATGGACAACCGGTGGCTGACTTAAACGACAGTATTATTGATAAAGACCCACAAACCCCCGGTGTTCAGGAATACAAAAACTGGCAAGCTCAAATTGACTACTTTTCACAGCTGCCAGATATCAATAACGATGGCATTGCCGACATTGTTCTCGACGAAAAGATTACTTCATCCAGAATGAATAGCATCAGCAGTCTGGCGCCTTCCGATCTGTTTGCCAATGCGACGGCTATTGTCTGGATCTGTGCCGGAATCCTGTTATTACTCATAACAGTGTTGGTCACTTTTGTCATTCGTATTATCAGGCGTTTTTCATAAGTTAACCCGATGTGTGACTTTTAATTTCAACATGGCTATCCATGCCACGTGGATTCTGTATAGGAAGTGTACAGAATCCATAAGCCATGGATTGGCAACCTACGAGATAAAAGTCATACATCGGGTTAAGTTAATAAACCAGTATTCTCGGTATGTCCTTCGGGCATACCGATCCCCATCTTTTTATTAACAATCAGCATGAAATACTAAAAAATACTCTCCGATTTATTCTTACTCTTGCACCTGAAGAGAGGACAGGTAGACTCCCCAGATCTTTTTATTCAGATCACTATCCCCATGTCAATCCAGCTTCGTTGTCCTGTTTGTCGAGAGCCTCTGCATCACCGTAAAAAGGGTGCTTTTTGTGCGAATAACCATCAGTTTGACCGGGCGAAACAGGGTTATCTAAACCTGCTGCCGAGCCACAAGATGAAGAGTAAACATCCGGGCGATGATAAAGAGATGGTGCAGGCTCGAACGCGCTTTTTGAATGCCGGACACTATCAACCAGTCATCAACCAATTAATAGAGACTATCAAAACACTGACAAAAGGGCAGGACAACATAAGTCTGTTCGATGCAGGCTGTGGTGAAGGCCATTACACCTCAGAAATCCAACATGCTTTTTTAGGTGCTGCTGTCTGTGGTCTGGATATATCAAAACCCGCTATTATTGCCAGCAGCAAGCGCAATAAATCCATTGAATGGCTGGTTGGCAGTGTGGCGGATCTCCCGTTAGTTGATCAGCAGTTTGACATCATCATCAGCGTTTTTTCTCGCTGCGACTGGCCGGAATTTACCCGCATTCTAAAGCCCGGCGGCTATATTTTGGTGTTGGCACCTGGTCAGCAACATTTACTGGAATTGCGACAGGCCATTTATGAAGAAGTGCGTCCATACCCTGTAGATAAACAGGTCGAAGCACTGCCTGACTCTTTAAAACAAATCGACAGCACTCTGGTTTGTGCCCGGATGCAGTTAGCTGATTCAAAAACCATCATGGATCTTCTGGCAATGACCCCACATTACTGGCATGTCAAACCCGCTCAGAAAGACCAATTACAACAACTGAAAACACTGGAATGCCGGTTGGACATGAAACTTTACATTATCCGGAAAGAACACTGAGCCAGATCAAATCTTCTACTTGCCCCGATTGATATAACAATAAGTACATTCAATGGCAAGGGGAGGTTTATTATGTTAAATCCATCACAGTTGGATACTAAAAATATCAACTCCCGTAAACTCTTTAATGGATTAGCACTAAGAGCGGATATCGCCCTGATTTTGGTTATTGGTATTGCAGAGGCCGAAATATTCTTCAGAGGTTTCGATTGGCGTCTTGGTGGCTTGATCACCGTATCACTACTATCCATATTGATTCTTTTTAGCATTGCCAGAGGTGCACGCAACCAGCTGGTCATGGCCTGCAGCTATCTCCCTTATCTGTTTGGTTTGTATTTGTTCTTTATGGAGGGGTTTTATCGCCTGACACAACTTATTCACAGTTTCTCCATCGAAGAAGTTTTGCTGATTATTTTCTATTTTTACATTGGCAGTTCTATTGCCTCTGTTGGTTACCATGCCACTCTGCAGGTCAAGCGGCTACGGCAGAGTCATTAAATTCGATAAATTTGAGACTGACTGATAGGCTTGCTGCATAAGCCAACCAACGCAGTATTTTCCAATGGCAAAAAAACAGACAGCCTCAGCACAGACAAAAGATGAAGCAATGAAAATTGCCCGTTCCACACAACGCCCCGGACAGACCAAAGAGCAGACCCGCCTTATTGCTCAGGGTATTCAGAAAGGGATTGATCAATACAAAAAACAGCAAAAAAGCAAAGCCAGAGAGCTGGATAAAAAACTAAAGCAGGCATCCCGAAAAATAGTCAATACTTCGGTTCCGGAAGAAGCTGAAGTGCAACAGCCGATTCAGTATCGTCAGCACTGGTTTCCCTGGCTTCTATTGGGTGTTAGCTGGATCGGATTTGTAGGATTTTTCTTACTGTAGGTCGGGTTCCCCGAAGGAGAACCCGACAATCAGCATGAAATGCTGACAATACATCCAATTTTTGAACGAAATTCTCCCTCTCAAAAATAAAATTTCAGCAAACACAACCAGAGTCATCTATATTTTAACGACGATGATCGTTTATATCGTGTTTATATTTCTCAGCGACGTTGACTTTTTGACCGTTCACTACCAAGTAACCACGAAATTACAGCTCTGTCGTCTATTCTGGTTGAGGGTGGCTGTATTTTCCAAGCATGGCTTGTTCGAATGTCCAGAACTCTCCTTTACCCCAAACTTCTGTTTGCCTGTGCTCTGATCTCTCAGGGGATACAGGCAGCACCCTGCGGCTCAGAAATCACTGGTAGCTGCTCAATAACCAAGTCAGACCCCGGAAGAGGCCCTCTTTTTACGATAAAACCCGGCGCCAAAGGCCAGCTTGATATATCCGGAAAGCATGAAGCGTTATATCGTGGTTCGGTATTGCGTTTTGAGGGTGACTCTTCAGGGCTTACCGTCAATATTCGAGAGGATGCAACGTTAACGTCTGACTATGACACTATCAAAATCACCGAAGGTGCGACAACAGGCAATATTGTTATAGGGGGCAGTGTTAGCTCGAAATATCAAAGTGCTTTGTCGACCGGGCCAGGCAGCGATTTTGGCAAAATAGTTCTTGAAGAAACAGGGTCTATCAGTAATCAGTCTCCAGACTTCTCCACCATTAAGATTGATGCCACCTCCACAGGTGAACTTGAGATAAAAGGTAAGGCCGAGTCTGCAGAGAATAATATCCTGCTATTGTCAAAAGCAGCGAACCATCTTTGGTATCCAGCCTCAGTTCCGGAAAGCGAAAGGTACAAAGCAGACAGTCAAAAGATTGTCTTTGTACCTAGCGACAAACTTTCAATAAAAAGCAAAAAAAATATAGTGGCTTTCGGTGACCCAACCCACGACTCAGTAACCATAATGCCACCGACGTATAACCTTGATGAAGAAGGTTCCGTACTTATTTCTAAAACTGGCCAGGAACCTGATATTACTCTTGTCGATAGTATATTCACTACTACCAAAGTCGATGCCACATCCATTCCGGGACTAAGTACCATTCGCTTTGTTCGTAAACCCGATGCTGAGATATCAAAAGCACTAGAAGCATATAATCTGTTTGAACAGCAGCGCCAGGTTATCATTAATAGTGAAAAGTATGCACCTGATGATATAAAAGCCATCATTTATTCCAACCTCGCTTCAGATACCACTTTCAATGCAGCTCCCCAAACAGCATTACTAGAAACTGCCAGACAGCTAACTCCGAACTTACCTCACATCAACACGCTTGTGATGGATATGGCTCGTCATACATCCACGCTTATTGATGCCCGAATAGCTAACTCACACAATGAAGGCTCAGGCACCGGCCGTAATTTCGGTGGTCAGAATGACGACAGAAATTTCTGGGCTCAGGCAGGTGGCTCAAAAGCTGACCTGTCTGGCAGCAATGAAGATGCTGGCTATGAAACCGATATTTACCGTTTCACCATTGGTTATGACCAGTACCTACCTGAGTCAACTCATTTACTGGGAGGTGTATTCTCTTACCAGAAAAGCGACGCTGATTTGAAACGGGGTAATAACATCAAAACGGATGCTTTTCAGATCGGTATTTACGGGGACTTCGACCTAATGCCGTTAGGGTTAGAACCTCTACTGCTCTATTCCAACGCCAAACATGACGATGAACGTTCGTCCAGTGGCTCAAAAAACAAAGCGACATACCACTCCAATGTCTACATGGGGCAACTATTGAGCCGCTGGTATACCGGGGTTCATTCATTGGCGGGAGTCAGGGTTATCCATGTTAAGACCGACCAATACTCGTTTAAAGGGCTGGGGCAGAGCATTAAAGAGGATGACCTGACGGCTTTTGAAGTGGGTGCCGGGGTTCGTTATTTTCTTCCGTATCAGGCAGTCACTACAAAATTTCAGTTAATGGCCTGGTACAACTTTAATGATGACCCTCTCGAAACCCGTTACACCATAGGTGAAAGCCCAACCCTCAAAGTGACATCAGATCGTGATACAGAACATCTGTCGTTATCCGGTCAGCTTGGGTTCGATTATTCATCCGGTCAGAAAACGTATGGCTGTGATGCTACTGGTCTTTTCCGCAAGGACTTCCATGAAATAGGAATTGGTTGCCGATTCCGATATGACTTTTAGGTGAGAAAAATGTTTCGCATGTCTATCCGGATAGCAACATCAGTCATTGCTTTTTGCTTGAGTATGGGGCTCACTGAGGTTGCGTACAGCCAGCAAGCGGAAGGAAGAACAGTTCCAATTAGTGAGATACAAGGGGATGGCGAACAGAGTAGCATCAAATCCGAAGAGCTCATCATCACTACGGGATTAATAACCGGTTTCAATGATAACGGTTTCTTTATACAAGCACGTTCGAGCGATGAAGATGATAAAGACAGCACATCGGAAGGTGTGTTTGTTTACTACCCCGAGGGTTTCAAAGACGCAAAGATCAACGACTATGTGCAAGTCTCAGGTACTGTTAAGGAATACCATGGCCTAACTGAGGTTGTCGTTGGCAAGACGCCTCCAACCATTATCTCTACCGCAGACAAGCATCAAGAGACAATCAACATACCTAAAATCCCTGCCAATCAAATTGCCCAGGACAGCATGGAAAAGTATGAGGGTATGAAGGTTGAACTGAATGGTGGCGTGATAACCAAGACGTACTCTTACGACTACGATGCCAAACGGAACAACATGGTCATCGCCAATTCACTCCAGTTTAACCCGACTCAGCAGGAGCGTGGAGATAAAGCAACAGCCCTTGAGGCAAGCAATAAAAACGAGCGCATAACCGTTGAAGAACTAGGCGACAGAACCAAAGGAGATATTACTTACTATCCTCAGTTCAACCCCAAAACCGCACCTTTGCGCGTTGGTAGCCAAATCACTAGTTTGAAAGGCACCTTAAGCTATGCCTACGGAGCTTACTACCTTTCCGTCACCGACGAGCTTGAAAACGATCAGGTTGTTGACTCAAAAGACCCATTGCTTCAGCGTAAAGTCGAATTACCCGCCAGAAAAGGAGAACTGCGTGTTGCGGGCTTCAATCTGCTCAACTTTTTCACGGATGCAATGATTGAGGATGCACCACAAACCACTTTTGCAGGCGGTAATCGTGGGGCGAAATCCATTGAAGAAGGCATTCTACAACGTGAGAAATTAACAAAAGCCCTGCTGACAATGGACGCCGATATTGTCAGCTTGCTTGAAGTCGGTAACAACGGTATGTCTGACAATTCAGCCATTGGTAATCTGGTTACCTATCTTAATGCCAGACAGGACGACATTGGTCGTGAAGATGACATGCATTATGCGTTTGTCTATCCAGAAGACAGTCAATCTATTGGCAGCGATGCCATTTCTGTCGGACTGATCTATCGCCCGGAAATGGTTAAACCTCCTGAAGACAGTAACGCTGTTGTATTACCATTACCCAAAGAAACCGATGCCGAAGGTAAAACCATTGGGCAAAGGGATTCTTTAATACAGACGTTTTGCCGCACAGATAATGCCAGCCACTGTCTTACTGTCGCGGTTGTACACCTGAAATCAAAACGCTGTAGTGGTTGCTCTGATGATCCGGTAGAAGGCTCATTGCAGGGCTGCTGTAACAATCTGAGGGTTTCAGCCGCTTACACGCTCGGAAGCTATATGGAAGAGCATTACAAACCCGATGAGAATCCGGTACTTCTGATCGGTGACTTCAACGCTTATGCCAAAGAGGATCCGATTCACCTGTTAACATCTAAAGCTATTCCTGAGACTGATGGCGTCAAAGCTTCTTCAACGGCCACCAATGACAGCTTAGATATTGATGTACCAAAAGAAGCACTGACTAAAGGGTTCGAGTATAAATCGTTAATAGAAGGTCCTGGTTCATTCAGTTACAGCTATGGCGGTCAGCTAGGCAGTCTTGACCACGCACTGGCAAGCCCCGCACTTGCTGGCAAAGTGGTTCAACAGTTTGACTGGCATATCAACTCTCTGGAAAACAGCTTGTTCGACTATAAGAAGCAGTATTCCGGTGACTCTTTGCCAAAATTACCCGACCCATTCCGCTCCAGTGACCACGACCCTGTGATTATTGATATCGACTTTGAGGCAAAAGAGAAGGTAGCTGAAGAGAAAGTAGAAGTTGTTGAAGAAAAAGCCGAGGTCGTTGAAGAAAAAGCCGAAGCCGTGGAAGAAAAAGCTGAAGCCGTTGAAGAAAAAGCCGAAGCCGTTGAAGAAAAAGCCGAAGCCGTTGTTGAAGAAAAAGCTGGAAAAGCTGGGAAAAAATTAGCAGTAGTCGCAGGAAAACCAAAAGAGAAGTAAGGGTAGTGGCAGTTTAGAAATGACCACCGTTCGCACTGAGCCTGTCGAAGTGCTTGTGCAGCATCCTTCGACAGGTCAGGATGAACGGAGTTTTTGGTGGTTTTGTATCTGCCACGCCCCTAAATCAACTACATAAGCGTGGATGTCCCAAATATTATTCAGTCTCAGGGTTGAACGAATACGCGGTCAATAGCGATATCTCTTGAATTACATTGGTTCCGACCTTTGGCATAATGGTCGGAATCACTATTTATTCAAAAGGTTGGTCTTGAACACGTCCTGCTTCTCAAACTTATCGCTACCCGAACCTCTCCTCGAAAACCTGAAATCCCTGGGTTATCACCAGATGACCCCTATTCAGAAGAAAAGCCTGCCAGAAGCACTGGACGGTAAAGACCTGATTGCACGAGCAAAAACCGGCAGTGGCAAAACCGCCGCTTTTGCTATCAGTCTACTATTACACATCCACCAAAGGGACTTTGGTTGTCAGGGGCTGGTGCTCTGCCCCACCCGCGAACTGGCTACTCAGGTCGCCAATGAAATTCGTAAACTGGCTCGCTTTAAACAAAATATCAAAGTCGTGACCTTGTGTGGTGGTCAGCCGATTGGCCCGCAAATTGGTTCTCTGGAACATGGTGCTCATATTGTTGTGGGCACACCTGGACGTATTCAGGACCATCTGCGCAAAAAAACATTGGACATATCACGAGTGTCTACGCTGGTTCTGGACGAAGCCGACCGTATGCTGGATATGGGCTTTATTGACCCTATCGAACACATCATCAGTCATACATCTGATAAACGACAGACGTTGTTATTTTCCGCCACTTATCCACAAGGTATTAAAAAACTGAGCAGTCAGTTTCAGCATAACCCGGTTGAGGTAACGGTGGAATCAACTCATAGCCACGAGCATATTGAGCAATGGTATTATCACGCTGAAAACCATGAAAAGTCCGACATGCTAGTGCGCTTATTGAAACATTATCAGCCAGCGTCCAGCGTTATTTTCTGCAACACCAAACAAACCTGCAAAGAAGTAGGCGTTGACCTGTATGAACAGGGATATAAACCACTGGTGCTGCACGGCGATATGGAACAGCGCGAACGGGATCAGATGCTGGTGCGTTTTGCCAATCAGAGTTCGACCATTCTTATTGCAACCGATGTAGCAGCACGAGGTCTGGACATCGAAAATCTTGCGGCCGTTATCAACTACGATCTGAGTCGTGAAGCCGAAGTGCATACCCATCGAATCGGGCGAACAGGTCGGGCTGGTAATAAAGGTCTGGCGCTGAGTCTACATACTCATCGTGAACAGTACAAACTGGATAATATCAGTGACTATCTGAAAACCGGCCTGGTATTTGGTAATCCCGCCGACTTACAAGGTGCAGACAATGCACCGGTTGAGGCACCGATGGTCACTCTGGCTATCGACGGTGGTCGTAAAAACAAAGTGCGACCCGGTGATATTCTGGGCGCTATAACAGGCGACGCTGGTATCTCTGGCGATCAGGTCGGCAAGATTAATATCTTTGATTTTGTTGCCTATGTTGCCATCAAACGAGGCAGCGCACGGAAAGCCCTGAGTCGATTAGAGCGAGGAAAAATCAAAGGCCGGCACTTCAAAGTAAGAAGAGTTTGACGTGGCTGCCCTACGATAATCTGGATTTGCTTGCCACCAAAAACCTTCAAGATTAGGATTCGCATTGAAATCATCGCAGGCAGCCGCAGGTGTTCTGCAACAGAATCCACAAAGATACCTCAAAACGGTGCTGTAATTTGAAACGTGTAGTTGTGACAGGCATGTCCGCAGTGACTCCTATTGGAGATAACTGGCCAACCGTTCTGGAGAGTCTGAAAGCAGGCCGAAGTGGGATTCAGTACATGGAATCCTGGTCTGATATCAAAGGGCTGGGTAGTTTGCTGGCGGCGCCTGTGTCGGGTAATCCGGGGCAGGGTATTCCCCGAAAAATGTCCCGAAGCATGAGCAGAGTCTCAAGAATTGCAGGACAAAGCGCCCTTGAAGCACTAAAGGAAAGCCAGATAAATCTGGCTAAAATTAACCCAGAACATATCGGCATTGCCTACGGATCATCTTTTGGAGCCGCGGATCAATTAGTCCCGTTTAGTCGTGTACTTTCAGACCGTGTTGTGCGTGGGATATCACCTACCGGTTATATCAAGTTGATGGGGCATACGACAGCGATCAACCTAAGCTTGCTACTGGGTGTCAGAGGTCGTTTAATTCCTACCAGCTCAGCGTGCGCATCCGGTGGCCTGGCGATGGGTTATGCCTATGAAACGATCAAGCAGGGTATTCACCCGATAATGATTGCCGGCAGTGCGGAAGAATTATCTCCACCACAAACAGCAGTTTTTGACGCCTTTTTTGCAGCCAGCAGGGATCATGCAAATCCACAGTCTGCCGCCCGACCTTTTGCTAATGATCGCAGTGGTTTGGTGATCGGAGAAGGAGGAGCTAGCTTTATTTTGGAAGATCTCGACCACGCGCTTGATCGAGGTGCACCCATATTAGCTGAGGTGGTCGGGTTTGCTACCAATCTGGATGGTCATCATATTGTTAAGCAAGATCCTGACAGAATGCAGAAGGTAATAGAAGCCGCTCTTGCTTCCGCCGAGCTGAAGAAAGATCAAATCGGTTATATTAATGCCCATGCATCCGGCGTAGATAATGATGCACTTGAGGCTAAAGTGGTTGGCTCTATTTTTGGCAGCAGGGCTTATGTTGGAAGCACCAAAGGTCATACCGGTCATACACTTGGTGGCTGTGGAGCCATTGAGTCATGGCTTTCAATTAGAATGATGAATCAGGAGTGGTATGCCCCAACGCTTAACCTGAATCATATTGGTGACGATTGCGATGTAATCAATCATATTGAGCCACAAGGCTTAAGTGCGGATTTTGATTACGTGATGAATAATAATTTTGCCTTTGGTGGTGTGAATGTTTCGATTATATTCAAGCGCTGGCGAGAGTGACTAACAAGAGTCACTCTTCTTCAGGTCAGAAGTGACATCAGGGATGTTAGCTGAACCACGAGCTAAACAGTGATGCGCTTTGATACTGCATGAGATTGTTGACCAGTTCTCTGATTTTTTGTTCGGCATCTATGAACTTGTTCATATTGCCGCCTCCTCTGGTTGCGTCATACAGTGCCTCTCCCTTTAGCTCTTTCTCGTTATATACTTTGATTTCAGCGTATGACATATAGAGCGCTAAGTCCCAGCTCCAGCGGGCGTTATAGGTGACCGTCCATTGGCAGCTCTTGGGAATGTCGAACTTATTAACTAATTGGTTAGGAATTTGTCTCTCATATAAAGTATTTCTTAACTCTTTAAGAAAACCTTTTCTAACATCAGGGTTTTCAATAATACAGAGGCTGGAATTCTTCGTCAGATTTGCAGGATGTACATTTTGATGAATGGAGCAACCCGCCAGAAATAAGCATATTGATATGCGTTCACACTATGCGACAGTCTTTTCAAGACAAGCATAAGCCGTATGTTCCGCCCGAAAGAATCCCAGAATTTTCTTTTTCTTCCTCTGCAACGATTTAAGTCCAGAACTCACCGCGCGGAGAAATGCCTTTTTGGTTTTCAATGCCATACGGCCAATATGCCCTGATTTCAGAACACTCCAGACAAGTTCAACAGGGTTCAGTTCCGGTGAGTAGGGTGGCAGTAGCTGTATGTCAAGAAGCCGTTCTTCTTTCTTGAGATATTTCATGACTTTCTTGGCGCTGTGTGCAGAATGACCATCGGTTACGATCATTACAGGACGATCATGTGATGCGACTATTTGCTTCAGAAACTTTATGAAGACATCCGCATTAAAGCGGCCGGTAATTGTCATGTAGCGCATGTGTCCTTCACCACTGACAGCGGCGATCATGTTGATGCCAAAGCGCGCGCCAGTTTTGGTGACAGTTGGCGTATAACCTTTTTTGCTCCAAGTTGTACCGGAGTGATAGTCAGAACGTATGCTCGCTTCATCAATGAAATAGATAATAGCCCCTTCCTCTTCCGCCTGTTTACGAAGAGCTGGATAACGTGTATCCAAATAATCCTGTACTTTTTTTTTCGCTCTGCTGCCAGGCTTTTCGCACTGGCCGCTGAGGCGTTAGACCCATTTTTCTGAGCATCTTACTGACAGCGGCAGGATGCATGGTGATGTTGAACTCTGTTTTGATCACCGCTGCGATGATGTCCCGAGACCACAGTGCTTTATAAAAACCGTAAAACGTTGGGTCTTTGGTGAGAATGATCTTTGAGAGTGTCTCTCGTTGCTCAGGCGAGAGTTTGGCGTTTTTACTGTGTGCGATGGGGCGTGTTTTTAACGCCTCCATGCCACCTTTTTTGTAACGATCAATCCAGCGGTAGATACAGGATCTATCTGTGCTGTATTCGACAGAAAGTGCTTGGACAGAAGCACCGTCTAACCATTTTTGAATAGCCTCGAACCGGATACTTTCTCGTACTTCGTGGGATACTTTGCGACCGTCAACTCTGCTCATGGATACCTCTACATCGGAGGTAAAATGATACATGTTAAGGTGTCGTGTAGTATAGGCTCATATCAATAGAAATAAGGCGAACGTTATTTTAGTTTTCATTAGCTGATACGTTATAGAAAGTGAAAATACTTCTTCTTAAAATCAAGAAAAATAAAATACCCGATTCAAAGAAGATATTTATCTTAACATTCAAGGTGATGAATGCATAACCATTGTTGCTAAAACAGAGCTTCAATCAACCACTGCCGGTGCTCCGGAAAGTCACTATTGAAACCTTGAGCATGCTCGCAGTTTTCCAGAGGTAGCCATAGTTTCTCTATGGCTGAAATTCTGTCGTATACTTTCTGACCAAGTTTAATGCTGACCAGTTTGTCCGTTTGACAGTGAGCCACAACAATCCTGCTGTTGACTGTCAGGCTCTGGTATTTTTCAGGCGCAAATTCGTCAGAGAAAAACCAGCGGGCAATATCTTTTACCCAAAAGCCTCCGGGTCCCTTTTTAGCCAGTGATGAAACAACGTCTTTATAACTCAGAAAACTGCTATCAATAAAAACAAGATCAAATTTATCCTGTTCTGGGTAGGTCGCCAGAGCGTTAAGTAATATATTGCCGCCCAGAGAAGTCCCGGCAAGAATGATTCTGTCCCAGCGCTGGTTTTGCTCTTGCCGTTTTATGATGTGATTGAGAATAGTCAGTGCATCCAGCCAGGTGGTTTCCGGTGACGGCGTCCCTGTGGAATCACCATACCCTGAATAGTCAAACACAAAGAGATCAAGTCCATAATGCCTGAGCCATTCATAGCGCTGTGAGGTCCAGGTGATATTCCCGGCGTTGCCATGAAAATGCACAAACAATGTTTTCTGGCTCGGAGCAGTGGCTGGAATTAACAACGTGTTTAACTGGTTTCCCGAAAGAGATTTCATCAACTGTGGATTGGCTGGGTAGGTGTTTGAAATATCAATGTAGTCTTTACTGTCCGGCCGGTAAAACCATGTGGAGTTACACCCGGTGATTAGTAAAGAAAGTAGGATGACCGTGGTTAACACTGCATATCTTTTCTTAAAATTTGAGACTTTCCTTTGATGATATGATCCAAGCAGAAATAGAGTGCTTTTCATTTTATATCTTATCTGGAGATTACTTATATTCAGAACCACGTCGACTGTTAAGCTTGTTTCTTGAGGTGCTACTGGCACTGGATGTAGCGAAGGGTCAAATAGTGACTTTATAAACCGCAATCGTTATTATCTTGCCACTTTAAGCACGATAGTACTTATTTGTCGATGTTGCCTGTGGGAGTTGTTAGTTTGAGCTGGTGTGATGAAGAAATAAAAGTCAGTGCTGTTGAGGCTATTTCTGAAGCCCAAAAAATTGCTTATGCCCCCATTATGTTTCAGGCATCACGTCTGTTATGTAAGTTTGGTATCTTGCGCCTGATTGAAGAATCCGGTGATGATGGTTTGCCTCTGGATGCTATTGCCAAACAAACCGGACTGTCTGAATACGGCATTGATGTTTTGCTGTCCATGGGTCTAAGTGCTCGTCTGGTTTATAAGAAAGACGATCATTTTGTGATTTCCAAAATCGGGTATTTTCTTCTCAATGACGAGATGACTCGTATCAATATGAATTTCACCCATGATGTCTGTTATCAGGCCATGTTTCACCTGGAAGAGGGCCATTGAAAAAGGCACTCCAGCTGGCCTGAAAGTATTTGGTGACTGGGAAAATATTTATCAGGGGCTGACACAGTTACCTGAGCCAGCGAAAACAAGCTGGTTTGATTTTGATCATTTCTATTCTGATAGTGCGTTCCCGGAAGCTCTCGAAAAAGTATTCGCCAACAAACCAGCCACATTATACGACGTGGGTGGTAATACTGGTAAATGGTCACTGGCCTGCGCTCGTTTTGACGACGACGTTAAAGTCACCATTCTGGATTTACCAAAGCAGCTGGAAGTCGCTGGACAGAATGTTAAAGAAGCCGGTTTTGCTGACCGTATCTCGGGCTATTCTATTGATTTGCTTGATGAATCTCTTAAATTTCCAGGGCGTGCCGATGCTGTCTGGATGAGTCAGTTTCTGGATTGTTTTTCTCCGGAAGAAATTGTCAGTATTCTTAAGCGCGCCACCACTGCAATGGATACCAATTCCCGTCTTTATATTATGGAGACACTTTGGGATAAACAGGATTTTGAAGCTGCTTCTTACAGTCTGAATGCAACATCTCTTTATTTTACCGTTCTGGCCAACGGTAATAGCCGTATGTACGGAGAAAAGCAGTTTATTGCGCTGATTAAACAGGCTGGTCTTAAGATAGAAGAACAAACAGATGGACTTGGTTTTATGCCATACGCTCTTCAAGTGCCGTCTGCCTTAACAGCAGTCATAAAGGAATTCTGTCGTGAGTTTTGTATTCGGAATAGAGCGTTGGGATGTCTGGTCTGCTGGTATCAGAGGTGAAGACGCCTGGCGTAAAAATTTGCCGGGGAGTAATGACTCAATTCACTCCTCATCACTCAGTGATGCTGAGTGTCTCTATCTGAAGCCAAGACAAAAAAGACGACTAAGCCATATCAGTAAGATAACCCTGGATGTGGCTTTTGGAGCAGTGAGTGAATATCAGAGCCTACCCACTGTCTTTGCTTCCCGACGAGGCGAAGTAGGGCGCATGGCCGAGTTACTGAAGTCTATATGTTCTGGTGAAGACGCTTCACCGATGGGGTTCAGTTTATCGGTGCATAATACTGCATCTGGTTTGTTCTCTATTAATAGTGGCAACCAGTCGGCGTCTACTGCGATCGCTGCCGGACACGATACGGTGGTATCTGCTTTGCTGGAAGCCAATGCACAACTAGCATCTGGCAAAGAAAAGGTGCTGCTGGTTATTGCAGAAGAAACCATGCCTGAGGTTTACGCCTCATTTGCCGGTGACAATGAACAACCGGTTGCCGCTGCTTTTGTGTTGAACCGAACACCAGAGTTTACTTTGGAAATTAACGCGATGCGTTCAACAAATGCCCGGCCCTACTCTACAGATCAGCAGATTAGGTTGCTGTTAACGTCGATGTTACAAAACCAGTCCGTTTCGATTGAAGGAGAAAGGCTCGAAGGCAGGCTGTTACGATTATGATGACAAAAGCAGATGGTTGCCTGAAGAAAAACACACGACGACTGATGACAGGTTTTTGTTTTCTTGTGTTTGGATTAGGGTCTTTGGATCTGGGCTTGATTATCCTGCCTCTGATTATTCTGACCACAGCTAATGCTGAGCTACGCAGAATACGGATTCAGAAAACCATTAGTGGGCATTTCAGATTGTTTTTAAGGTTATTGCAGACCTTAGGGCTTATGCGTCTGGATATTCAGGGGCTGGAAAAGCTGAAAGACGACAAAGGTGTAATTGTTATCGCCAACCATCCAACATTAATTGATGTGGTCGTCATGATGGCATTTCTTCCTCCCGTGGATTGCGTGGTTAAGGAAGGGTTGAATCATAATCTGTTTCTTCGCGCCGTGGTTCGGTTTGCCGGATATATTACTAACTCGTCACCAGAGCAGTTGATGAATGCTTGCTCTGAAAGGCTGAATCAGGGAAGAAATCTGATTGTCTTTCCTGAAGGAACCCGAACCGTGCCTGGTCAGAAACTCAGGTTTCAAAGAGGCGTTTCTCATATTGCTCTGCAAACCGACTGTCCAATTCGGCCTGTCTATCTTAAGTGTGAGCCGATCACTTTATCGAAACAGCAAAAATGGTATGACATTCCGGATAAACCCTTTGTTTTCTCAATGCAGGTGGGCGAGCTGTTGAATTCTGCCACATACGTTCAGATTGAAAAAACAACAGGTGTCCAATGCCGGCAGTTTACCCGGCAGCTGGAACAACATTACATTCAGGCATTAACAGCTTTTTAAGCGTATTACCCAGGTAGGGCTATGGAAAATATTAAACAGGAATTAAAAGAACTAATTGTTGAGTCGCTGGATCTTGAGGATGTGACAGTCAGCGATATTGTCGACGATGAACCTCTGTTTATTGAAGGTTTAGGGCTGGACTCTATTGATGCTCTGGAACTGGGTGTAGCGATCAAGAAAAAGTACAAAGTGAAGCTGGATGCTAACTCTGTGGATAACAAGAAGCATTTTGCTTCAATCAACACTCTCGCTGAATTCATTTCAGCAAGCGCATAGGAGTTTAGGCATGATGTCAAAAGATGAAATCCTGATCGCTCTGCGAAATATCCTTGAAGAGAATTTTGAAATTGCTCCTGAGGACGTAACACCAGAAGCACACTTATACACTGACCTTGATCTGGACAGTATTGATGCGGTTGATCTGGTTGTGGCTCTGCAAAGCCTGACCGGAAAGAAAATCAAACCGGAAGAGTTCAAGTCAGTCCGCACAGTGGCAGACGTTATTGATGCGACAGAAGCTCTTTTGAAATAAAGACTGTTGAAATAAGGGGAGCGGCAACATAAAGCTTACCGAAAACTCCGTTCATCCTGAGCTTATCGAAGGATGCTGTGCAAGCACTTCGACAGGCTCAGTGCGAATTGTGGTAAATTTTGTACTACCACTCCCCTAAGCTCTCTCAAATAAGGTTTTTAGTGTCTGTTACCCGTTCTGACAGCAAAAATGTCATTCAAACAGTAATCAATATACTGGTTACTGCTCTAATTGTTGGTTACCCATTGATTATTTATCTGGGGCTCGAAATGCTGCCTTTGAAACAGGTAGCCGGGTTTATTCTGGCGACATTTGTGCTGAGGCTGCTTTTCGTCGGGCGGTCGCGATTGCATTTTCTCAAGCCTATGACGATTCCTGTAACCTTGTGTGGTGTCTCACTGGCATTAGCAGCTTTGGTGATGGACAGTCAGCAGACACTGTACTTCTACCCGGTTCTGGTTAACCTGATCAGCCTTGCTGTTTTTGTTTGGAGTCTGTATTCCCCCCCCAGCATTATTGAATGTTTTGCTCGCTTAACTGACGATTCTTTACCGGATTCTGCAATCTCCTATACCAGAACCGTGACGCTGATCTGGTGTTTCTTTTTTGTAGTTAATGGAAGCATTGCTTTTTACACCGCCATGCTCGGTGATCAGCAGATATGGGCGCTGTATAACGGGCTGTTGTCTTATATCCTGATGGGTATTTTAATGGTTTCTGAGAGGCTGTACCGAACATGGGTAATCAAAAAATGATGAAGGACATACCTTCTAACCTTTGCCTTTCAGTTGCGCGTTTTTTTGCAAACTATGCCGGCAATAACGCTGATCGGCCTGTCTTGATTATTAACAATGGCTATCGGGTATCCCGCAGAAATCTGATTGAAGAATCACTGAAACTTTCCAATCGGATTGGTCATACACCTCATCAGAACTGGGCTCTTGCCTGTGACAATACCGCCGAGTTTATCACAGGATTACTGGCGTTATTGGCTGCCGGGAAAACCATTCACTTGCCTGCTAATGCCCGGCCAGGCACATTAAAAGACATCAGCCAGCATGCCGATGCATTATTAACTGATTCCTGTGGAAGCGGCTTTGCCGGTGAGGTTTATTCTGTGCCGGAGTTGTTATGTACAGAAACAAAAAAAGTACCTGTCGAAGTAAACGAAAAACTGAAACTGACTCAGCTGGTATTTTTTACTTCAGGCTCCAGCGGCACGCCTATCGCTGTAAAAAAACAGCTGTGGCAGTTAGAAAACGAGATCAATGCGCTTGAAGCTCTATGGGGCAAACAGTTGGGGCAGTCAGAAATCCTTGCTTGTGTCTCTCACCAGCATATTTACGGCGTACTATTCCGGATTTTATGGCCATTATTAGCAGGTAGACCTGTGGATACCAGATTATATGAGTATCCGGAAACCTTATTGAAAAAAATTGTCCAGACGACTTCTTCCGTCATTATCGCCTCACCTGCGCAATTGGGGCGGTTATCAAAAGATCTTGATTGGTCAGTGAGTCATCAACGAGTGAAAGCGGTGTTTTCATCCGGTGCACCTTTGGAGCAGCAATCAGCAATAGACAGCGAAGATTGCTTTTCTGTGTTACCTCTGGAAGTACTAGGCAGTACAGAAACCGGAGGCGTTGCCTGGCGGCAGCAACACGGGAAGCCCGGCAGCCTCAATCTCTGGCAAGCATTACCGGGGGTACGTGTTGCGCTAAATAATGACTTATTACAGGTATGGTCAGCCTGGCTTGATGACCCTAAAGCGGGTTTTGTGATGGGTGATCGCGCTGAATTGCACGACAATCATCGTTTTCTGCTGAAAGGTCGGGCTGACCTGATCGTTAAGATTGAAGGTAAACGAGTCTCTCTAACAGAATTATCGATGCGTTTGGGTGATAGTTCACTGGTTGATAAGGCGCAGGCTGTTGTTCTGGATGGGCAAAGAAAGCAAATTGGCGCAGTCGTGGTTTTATCCGACAGTGGTCATAAGTTTCTTAAACAGCATGGCCGATTAAATACATCCCGCCAGTTAAAGACAATACTGTCCGATTATTTTGAAACTGTCACTTTACCAAGGAAGTGGCGTTATATACCCTCCATGCCTGTTAACAGTCAGGGGAAAATGATTCGCTCTGAACTGGTTAGATTATTCGATACAGGGTGTCAGGATGTTTGAAGCTAATATTCTAAAAGTCTGCGAGAGAGATCGGGGTGTGATGCTCACTCTGTTTCTTCAACCAGAGCTTGAATACTTTCAAGGACATTTTCCTGAGCGGCCTGTTTTACCGGGAGTTGTTCAAACGCACTGGGCAATACATTACGGCAAGCGATATCTGAATCTTCCTGTCCGGATAAAAAAGCTAGAGGTGATTAAGTTCAAACACATCATCAAACCCGGGATGGAAATTGAGCTTGATCTTGAGCTAAAGGCCAACGGCAAACTCAGTTTTAGTTACCGTTGTGATGCTGATGTGATGTCTTCAGGTCGTGTCGTCTATCCCGAACAGGAGTTGGCATGACTGGGTGTGACTCATTTAATCCCTGCGCCATTATTCCTGTTTACAATCACCATGCGCAGCTAGCTAAGGTGGTTCAATCATTACATGCACAGGGCTTGCACTGCATTTTGATTAATGATGGCAGTGACTCTCAAATCGCTGAAAAACTGGAGGTTTTGAGTGAGTCCTCGGCTGATATTACTTTGTCTCACTTAAGCTGGAATCAGGGTAAAGGTGCTGCCGTTATGGATGGCCTGATGCGAGCTAAAGCAGCAGGTTTCACCCATGCGATTCAGGTGGATGCAGATGGGCAACACGATACCAGTGCATTGCCTGAGTTGATGTCCACTGCGCAACAATATCCTGATGCGCTGATTTCTGGACGACCTGTTTATGACAGCTCGGTGCCCAAGTCTCGCCTGTATGGCAGAAAAATTACTCAGTTCTGGGTCTGTATAGAAACACTGTCGCGCAATATTACTGACGCTATGGTCGGTTTCAGAGTGTATCCTCTGGCGAGTGTATGCCAGCTGATTACATCCACCGATATTACACGACGAATGGATTTTGATATTGAAATCATGGTGCGACTGGACTGGGCTGGCGTTCCTATAAAGTCCGTTCCCGTCAATATTATTTACCCCGAGGGCGGTACGTCTCATTTTGATGCAGTGCAGGATAATATTCGCATCAGTCTGCTCCATACCCGGCTTTTCTTTGGCATGCTTAAACGGTTACCTGTGCTTCTACCACGCCATTTTAAGAAAACGGCTGAACATGATAAGCACTGGATGAATCACAAAGAGCGTGGAACCGCCCTTGGTATTCGCATTCTGCTGGCGGTCTATAGGCGTCTGGGGCATAAGGCATTTGTTGCCATGTTAATGCCAGTGATGGCGTATTTCTTTGCCACCGGACGCAAGGCAAGACAAGCTTCTCAAGACTATCTGGGGAGGCTTTACAAGGTAGCGCCTGAAGCATTATCCGCACCTCCAGCACTAAAAGATTCCTTTAGACACTTTCTGTCGTTTGGTTATACACTGGCCGACCGTTTTGCTTCCTGGTCCGGCAGCATTACGATGGAGCAATTGGAGATCAAAGGGCATGATGCATTATTAAACCATTTAAGAGAGGGAGAAGGCGTTATTCTGCTGGTTTCTCACCTTGGTAACATTGAGTTATGCCGGGCTCTGGCTGATCTGAAAGCCGATGATTTATCACTCATGGTTAATGTTCTGGTGCATACCCGCCATGCGCCAGCTTTTAATAAGGTGATGCAAGAAGTTAATCCGAAATCCAATGTACGACTTATTCAGGTATCGTCCATAGGACCTGATACGTCGATTATGCTGAGTGAAATGCTGGAGCGTGGTGAAATGGTAGCCATTGCCTCTGACCGTTTACCTGATCAAGTGGATGAAAATACGGCAGTAGAAGCTTGTTTTCTCGATGAAGCGGCATTATTTCCCAAGGGGCCTTTTATTCTGTCGGCAATATTACGCAGCCCGGTATTCACCGTGTTTTGCACTCGCAAGGGCAACAATGAGTTTCTGTTAGATATAAAACCATTCGCAAATCCTGTGAAATTGCCCCGCAAGCAGCGGCATGAACACATCGCTCAATACGCACAACAGTATGCGTCCCGATTGGAAACAGCCTGCAAGCAATCTCCTTTTGAGTGGTTTAATTTTTTCAATTTTTGGCAAAAATAAATGGTAAAAAGCAGGTCTGTCGTTGTTTTACATCAGCAGTAAACCTGTTTAGTAATAATACCCGATGTGTGACTTTTAATTTCAACATGGCTATCCATGCCACGTGGATCCCGTACAGGGAGTGTACAGAACCCATAAACCATGGATTGGCAACCTACGAGATAAAAGTCACACACCGGTTAATAATGGAGTTATTCAGTGGCTATTTTTTCACGTTCCTCAAGGTCTGATGCAGTCAACAGGAAGGATGCCCAGCCGGTGATTTTTGGTGATGGCAAAAAGACCATCGAAGATATCAACTCCGTTGCTCTGGGGCTTAGCTCTGCTCGTTTAAGTGACAAGATTGAGTTCAGGGAAAAAATCCGGAAAGGGGCTGATTTTCTTGATCGCCTGTTAAAAGAAGACGGTGTGATTTACGGTGTGACGACCGGCTATGGCGATTCATGCACCCGATCAGTGCCTATGGAGTTGGTCAATAAATTACCCCTGCATCTGACTCGCTTTCATGGTTGTGGTCTTGGACGACACCTTGATGTAAATCAAGCGCGCGCAGTCATGGCGACACGTCTGACATCGCTGACACAAGGTGTATCCGGTGTCAGCGAAGCTTTGCTTGAGCGCATGGTTTTCCTGATGGAAAACGATATTTTACCGGTAATTCCTGAAGAAGGTTCAGTGGGCGCCAGTGGTGATTTAACCCCATTGTCGTATATTGGCGCAATGCTGGTGGGGGAACGTGAAGTTTACTATCGTGGCGAAAAACGACTAACCACTGAAGTTTACGCTGAGCTAGGTATTGAACCTATCACTTTATTGCCAAAAGAAGGTCTGGCTCTGATGAACGGTACTGCCGTTATGACCGCTCTGGCTTGTGAAGCGTTCAGTCGAGCTGAATATCTGGCAAAACTCTCTGCTCGGATTACCTCAATGGTGTCCTTGGCGATGCAGGGCAATTCTCACCATTTCGATGAAAAACTGTTTGCAGTAAAACCCCATCCAGGACAAATAGAAATTGCTGCGATGATTCGTGATGATCTCGGTCACGATGAAGCACCACGCAACAGCAGTCGTCTACAAGATCGTTATTCGATACGATGCGCCCCACATATTATTGGTGTTTTACAGGATAGCCTGCCGTGGATGCGTAGCTTTATTGAAAATGAACTGAATAGCGCCAATGACAACCCCATTATCGATGGGGAAGGTGAGCACGTACTGCATGGTGGTCATTTTTACGGTGGCCACATTGCCTTTGCCATGGATGGTATGAAAAATACCATAGCTAATCTGGCCGACTTAATGGATCGCCAAATGGCGCAGTTAATGGACACCAAGTTCAATCACGGCTTGCCAGCCAACCTGTCCGGTTCTACCGGAGAGAGAGCGTCCATTAATCATGGCTTTAAAGCGGTGCAGATTGGTATTTCTGCCTGGACAGCAGAAGCGTTAAAGAACACCATGCCTGCCAGTGTGTTTTCGCGTTCAACGGAATGTCACAACCAGGATAAAGTCAGTATGGGTACTATTGCATCCCGTGACTGTCTGCGTGTACTGGAACTGACTGAGCAGGTAGCCGCTGCTTCTTTGCTGGCTTCGCATCAGGCATTTGAAATTCGCCTGCGCCAGGGTGACATTGATCCGGCAACAATCAATGCAAACATCATGGCAGAACACGAGCGGGTTATGTCGGAATTTGATTTTGTTGA
>CBDAQW010000038.1:0-2744 GCA_965199185.1 Endozoicomonas sp.
CGGTGGGGCCTAGCGGCTACACTAGATATTTGGGCGTACAGTTCGGCGCCGGAGGAATTGGAAAAGTCCCTACGGAGCATGGTAAATGCGACACGACTTGCCTGGTGGGATCGGCTTGAAGCCGAAGCAGAAGATTGAATTTATTCAATCTTTCATATTGCCAAAGAGGAAACACGGATTAGCCTTTGACCGAATCTCGATTGAGACATATCAGAAATTAGACCGTCATGTGAGAAGGGCTGCATGTAAAATCCTGCGCAGTGCAGTCAACCTCTCAAAAGAATGGATCCACCTCTCGATACGAATGGGAGGCCTTGGAATTCCAAGCGTTACGTAGGTGATGTATCTGGCGAAGGTACGGCTAATGTTCGATCGATTGTTGACGCTGGTATTTGGGGAGCTGAGATCTCTGTTTTCGAACGGAAATTGGCGCGTACCCGAGGCCTCGATCCCTGCGCGCGGCGCGCTTCTTTCAATCAATTTCGGTGGGAGAATGGCGCAAGTCCACTCAAGGTTGCGGTGTCAAAACTTTCACCGGTCGGCTGAATTGTAGATGGCTCCATGACGGCTTCTGTGATAGGAGACGTTGCGGAGGAGTCTTTATATTCGCAAGTAGGCTGCGGACTCAAACTTTACCTTATGGCAAAAGTTTGGTACAAGGTAGGGGAAAGTCGATTCCATGTTGTCGAGCATGTGGAGAAGGTGCTGAGACGATATCTCATATCCTTAAAAACCGCCTATCAACGACTCAAATGCGCATTCGGCGCCATAACATGGAGATTGATGTAGTGAAGAAAAGGATCCGGAAAGAGGGATATGTGGTGCTGAACAAGTCGAGAGTGGTATCTCACGAGAAAGATCAATTGTTGAGACCGGGACTCTGTGCGAAGAAGGATGGCAAAGCCATGGTTTTGGATGCACATGTCCCGTATAAGACCTCGGTAAAGCGACTAACCATCCTCGAAATGATAAGATCAAGAAATATGCGCCACACGGCGACGGCTTCCGGAGATATTTCGGTTGTGATGACCTGAAAGTCGATGGAGTCGTCGTTGGAGCGAGAAGGGCCATCACTCAGCAGATGGCGGCCAAGTTATCGGTGTTGGGCCTTGGGCCCGGAGAGATGGATCTCATGCAGAAGAGGGCGGTCGAAGGCTCGTGGGCCATTTTCAAATGGTTCATGGGTTGGAAGTCGCCTTCCATGTGAAGAAGTCGTAAAAGATCGTTAGACAAGACCAGCCGAGAAGCTGGGATTGATCGAAAAGCGAAATGAAAATACCAATGGTTGGTTTAAGATCAGAGGCTGGATCGATCTCAGCTGAGAAAAACGACGACACTCGAATCAATGCTCGACAGGCTACCGCGACGCCCTGTAGTGGCAGATTTAGTCGCGAATGGCGTGAAAAAGGAAGCGCCACAGGGGTATGTTTACCCCCACCTCGCCTCTGAAGGGGCTGTGTCGCCTTTGGTCGAATAAACATCCGAAACTGAAGGTGTCACTCGGTGTGCTCCTTTGAGAAATTGGGCCGTCACACCGCGACGCGGCGGGCTCTTCGTCGGGTACTACGGCAAAAGATGTTCAAAAAACTACCATGGGAATAACTGACTTGTGGCACCTAAGCGTCGAAAAAATCGTTGCTTTTTGATCCTTCGATGTCGGTTCTTCCTATCATTGCGATGCAAAATTCGCCTTGCGTTGGAATGTTCACCCGCTAACAGGGAACGTCAGTTGGGCTTAGATCGTCGTGAGACAGATTAGTTTAACCCTACCGATTGGATCGGCAAAGACCACACTGCTGCTGCTAAGAGCGAAAATTAGTGACGGTTATACCTCACTTGTAGTTGAAGCCTCCCGTAGAATTTGTTCGTAGAAAGCTGGATAATGCAGTTGAGATCATGTGTAGTTTACGCCTCTCGATAGATGTTTATTTAGTAGCGTTTATACTTCATTTGTAGTTGAAGCCTCCCTTAGAATTTGTTTGTAAAAAGCTCGATAATGCAGTTGAGATCATGTGTAGTTTACGCTTCTCGATAGATATTAATTTAGTGGCATTTATACTTCATTTGTAGATGAAGCCTCCCGTAGAATTTGTTCGTAAAAAGTTTGATAATGCAGTTGAGATCATGTGTAGTTTACGCCTCTCGATAGATATCAATTTTAAAGCGTTTATACTTTATTTGTAGTCAAAGCTTCCCGTAGAATTTGTTTGTAGAAAGCTGGATAATGCAGTTGAGATCATGTGTAGTTTACGCCTCTCTATAGATATCAATTTAAAAGCGTTTATACTTCATTTGTAGTTGAAGCCTCCCGTAGAATTTGTTCGTAAAAAGCTTGATAATGCAGTTGAGATCATGTGTAGTTTACGCCTCTCGATAGATATCAATTCAAACGCGTTTGTAACTCATTTGTAGTTGAAGCCTCCCGTTGAAGTTGTTCGTAAAAAGCTTGATAATGCTCTTAAGATCATGTGTAGTTTACGCCTCTCGATAGATATCAATTTAAAATCGTTTATACTTCATTTGTAGTTGAAGCCTCCCATAGATGTTGTTCGTAGAAAGCTGGATAATGCAGTTGAGATCATGTGTAGTTTACGCCTCTCCATAAGATGTTAATTTAGCAGAGCTTTTACTTCATTTGTAGTTGAAGCCTCCCTTAGAATTTGTTCGTAAAAAGCTTGATATTGTATTTGAGATCATGTGTAGTTTACGCCTCTTGAAAGAAATCATGTCAGTAGTGTAGTTAG
>CBDAQW010000039.1:0-159441 GCA_965199185.1 Endozoicomonas sp.
CGGTGAAACCTACACCGCCACCGTCACCGACAACTCAGCGGCTATTGACGTTCCTGCCGCCGACCTGCAGCAATTGAGTGAAGGCACGGTCAGTTACACCCTCGATGTCCGTGATGCTGCAGGCAATGCGGCACAAACCTTCAATGGCAGCTTTGTCTACGATGCAACACCTCCGGCAGAGAGTGCCACAGTGCAGAGCCTGTTTACCGGTGATGAAACCCCTGTCATCAGCGGTACCTTTGATGGCGACAATACGACGCTGGATTCCGTGACCATTAATGGCATTGACTACAGTGATACGGAGCTGACTACGGAAGGCAACAACTGGTCTCTCACTATTCCCGGCGCCCTGAGCGATGGCGAATACGCCGTGTCCATCAACGTCAGTGACAGTGCCGGCAACACCACCTCTTCCACCTTCAACAATGTGATTAAGGTGGCAGCGGGTCTGGTGACCGGCAGTGATGCCAACGACACCTTTGTGGCCGATGGGAATGACCAGGACGTCTACCTCGGTCAGGGCAGCGATACGCTTTACTTGTCTGAATTCCGCAATGTGGCGAGCGATGCGTTCAGCATCGGACTGGTCAGTGAAATCGATGGTGTACAGACCTACGGCGTTTATCTGAACGAAGCACAGGTCAGCAACAGCGAGCTGGCCTCTCTGGACTTTACCCTCGCCTTTGCCAACGATGCCCTGAACTATCAGGCCGACTCCGCCATCAAGGCGACAGAGATCACGCATCTGGCGATCAATGATGACACCGCCGGTGAACTGGTGGTCTCCGGGTTTGCATCACCACGGTTTACCGATTTTGACACTCCGGTCATTACCTTTGATGTCAACCCAACGGATATCGAGGCGCCGGTTGAATTCAGCTTCAGCAACACAACCATCAACAATCAGGCTCAGGACGATATGAGTCTGGTCAGCAACATCGATGATGGCGGTGCCCATACGGTTTGGTTAAATGCTGATCCTGAAGCAAACGGTGTCGATGAGATATACGGCTTCACTCCGGGGACTGCCGGGAATGATCAGATTGCCTTCTATGGTGACATCACCGACACACTGCGCGGTGATGGATCGCAGGCTCAAACCATGAGCGAAGGCGGCACTCTGGAGAGCAACACCGGCTTTGTTGTACTCAGTGACACGCTCAATAATTTAGAAGCCAGCAGCTTTGAGAACACGGCTCTTGGCTTTACCGGTGAGAACACGGGCGATGTCGTTTACCTGATGGCCAGTGACGGAACCGATGCCCGTCTGGCTCAGGTCACCTATGGTGATGGAGAGGCGACGGTCGAGTTCCTGGCCACCTTTAACGGACTGGGCTCATTGACCGAATTCAGTCAGGATAATCTGGCCGACTTCACCCTGTTGGCGAATGACACTGTTGATACAACGGCACCCGAGATTACCGACGTCACCCTGAGCTTCGGTGAATCCCTGAACGCCACGGAAGACGACAATAATAGTACCGTTCAGGTCACCATGGACGGTGTCGAAGACGGTGAGATCATCACCCTGACCATGAACGGTGAAACCTACACCGCCACCGTCACCGACAACTCAGCGGCTATTGACGTTCCTGCCGCCGACCTGCAGCAATTGAGTGAAGGCACGGTCAGTTACACCCTCGATGTCCGTGATGCTGCAGGCAATGCGGCACAAACCTTCAATGGCAGCTTTGTCTACGATGCAACACCTCCGGCAGAGAGTGCCACAGTGCAGAGCCTGTTTACCGGTGATGAAACCCCTGTCATCAGCGGTACCTTTGATGGCGACAATACGACGCTGGATTCCGTGACCATTAATGGCATTGACTACAGTGATACGGAGCTGACTACGGAAGGCAACAACTGGTCTCTCACTATTCCCGGCGCCCTGAGCGATGGCGAATACGCCGTGTCCATCAACGTCAGTGACAGTGCCGGCAACACCACCTCTTCCACCTTCAACAATGTGATTAAGGTGGCAGCGGGTCTGGTGACCGGCAGTGATGCCAACGACACCTTTGTGGCCGATGGGAATGACCAGGACGTCTACCTCGGTCAGGGCAGCGATACGCTTTACTTGTCTGAATTCCGCAATGTGGCGAGCGATGCGTTCAGCATCGGACTGGTCAGTGAAATCGATGGTGTACAGACCTACGGCGTTTATCTGAACGAAGCACAGGTCAGCAACAGCGAGCTGGCCTCTCTGGACTTTACCCTCGCCTTTGCCAACGATGCCCTGAACTATCAGGCCGACTCCGCCATCAAGGCGACAGAGATCACGCATCTGGCGATCAATGATGACACCGCCGGTGAACTGGTGGTCTCCGGGTTTGCATCACCACGGTTTACCGATTTTGACACTCCGGTCATTACCTTTGATGTCAACCCAACGGATATCGAGGCGCCGGTTGAATTCAGCTTCAGCAACACAACCATCAACAATCAGGCTCAGGACGATATGAGTCTGGTCAGCAACATCGATGATGGCGGTGCCCATACGGTTTGGTTAAATGCTGATCCTGAAGCAAACGGTGTCGATGAGATATACGGCTTCACTCCGGGGACTGCCGGGAATGATCAGATTGCCTTCTATGGTGACATCACCGACACACTGCGCGGTGATGGATCGCAGGCTCAAACCATGAGCGAAGGCGGCACTCTGGAGAGCAACACCGGCTTTGTTGTACTCAGTGACACGCTCAATAATTTAGAAGCCAGCAGCTTTGAGAACACGGCTCTTGGCTTTACCGGTGAGAACACGGGCGATGTCGTTTACCTGATGGCCAGTGACGGAACCGATGCCCGTCTGGCTCAGGTCACCTATGGTGATGGAGAGGCGACGGTCGAGTTCCTGGCCACCTTTAACGGACTGGGCTCATTGACCGAATTCAGTCAGGATAATCTGGCCGACTTCACCCTGTTGGCGAATGACACTGTTGATACAACGGCACCCGAGATTACCGACGTCACCCTGAGCTTCGGTGAATCCCTGAACGCCACGGAAGACGACAATAATAGTACCGTTCAGGTCACCATGGACGGTGTCGAAGACGGTGAGATCATCACCCTGACCATGAACGGTGAAACCTACACCGCCACCGTCACCGACAACTCAGCGGCTATTGACGTTCCTGCCGCCGACCTGCAGCAATTGAGTGAAGGCACGGTCAGTTACACCCTCGATGTCCGTGATGCTGCAGGCAATGCGGCACAAACCTTCAATGGCAGCTTTGTCTACGATGCAACACCTCCGGCAGAGAGTGCCACAGTGCAGAGCCTGTTTACCGGTGATGAAACCCCTGTCATCAGCGGTACCTTTGATGGCGACAATACGACGCTGGATTCCGTGACCATTAATGGCATTGACTACAGTGATACGGAGCTGACTACGGAAGGCAACAACTGGTCTCTCACTATTCCCGGCGCCCTGAGCGATGGCGAATACGCCGTGTCCATCAACGTCAGTGACAGTGCCGGCAACACCACCTCTTCCACCTTCAACAATGTGATTAAGGTGGCAGCGGGTCTGGTGACCGGCAGTGATGCCAACGACACCTTTGTGGCCGATGGGAATGACCAGGACGTCTACCTCGGTCAGGGCAGCGATACGCTTTACTTGTCTGAATTCCGCAATGTGGCGAGCGATGCGTTCAGCATCGGACTGGTCAGTGAAATCGATGGTGTACAGACCTACGGCGTTTATCTGAACGAAGCACAGGTCAGCAACAGCGAGCTGGCCTCTCTGGACTTTACCCTCGCCTTTGCCAACGATGCCCTGAACTATCAGGCCGACTCCGCCATCAAGGCGACAGAGATCACGCATCTGGCGATCAATGATGACACCGCCGGTGAACTGGTGGTCTCCGGGTTTGCATCACCACGGTTTACCGATTTTGACACTCCGGTCATTACCTTTGATGTCAACCCAACGGATATCGAGGCGCCGGTTGAATTCAGCTTCAGCAACACAACCATCAACAATCAGGCTCAGGACGATATGAGTCTGGTCAGCAACATCGATGATGGCGGTGCCCATACGGTTTGGTTAAATGCTGATCCTGAAGCAAACGGTGTCGATGAGATATACGGCTTCACTCCGGGGACTGCCGGGAATGATCAGATTGCCTTCTATGGTGACATCACCGACACACTGCGCGGTGATGGATCGCAGGCTCAAACCATGAGCGAAGGCGGCACTCTGGAGAGCAACACCGGCTTTGTTGTACTCAGTGACACGCTCAATAATTTAGAAGCCAGCAGCTTTGAGAACACGGCTCTTGGCTTTACCGGTGAGAACACGGGCGATGTCGTTTACCTGATGGCCAGTGACGGAACCGATGCCCGTCTGGCTCAGGTCACCTATGGTGATGGAGAGGCGACGGTCGAGTTCCTGGCCACCTTTAACGGACTGGGCTCATTGACCGAATTCAGTCAGGATAATCTGGCCGACTTCACCCTGTTGGCGAATGACACTGTTGATACAACGGCACCCGAGATTACCGACGTCACCCTGAGCTTCGGTGAATCCCTGAACGCCACGGAAGACGACAATAATAGTACCGTTCAGGTCACCATGGACGGTGTCGAAGACGGTGAGATCATCACCCTGACCATGAACGGTGAAACCTACACCGCCACCGTCACCGACAACTCAGCGGCTATTGACGTTCCTGCCGCCGACCTGCAGCAATTGAGTGAAGGCACGGTCAGTTACACCCTCGATGTCCGTGATGCTGCAGGCAATGCGGCACAAACCTTCAATGGCAGCTTTGTCTACGATGCAACACCTCCGGCAGAGAGTGCCACAGTGCAGAGCCTGTTTACCGGTGATGAAACCCCTGTCATCAGCGGTACCTTTGATGGCGACAATACGACGCTGGATTCCGTGACCATTAATGGCATTGACTACAGTGATACGGAGCTGACTACGGAAGGCAACAACTGGTCTCTCACTATTCCCGGCGCCCTGAGCGATGGCGAATACGCCGTGTCCATCAACGTCAGTGACAGTGCCGGCAACACCACCTCTTCCACCTTCAACAATGTGATTAAGGTGGCAGCGGGTCTGGTGACCGGCAGTGATGCCAACGACACCTTTGTGGCCGATGGGAATGACCAGGACGTCTACCTCGGTCAGGGCAGCGATACGCTTTACTTGTCTGAATTCCGCAATGTGGCGAGCGATGCGTTCAGCATCGGACTGGTCAGTGAAATCGATGGTGTACAGACCTACGGCGTTTATCTGAACGAAGCACAGGTCAGCAACAGCGAGCTGGCCTCTCTGGACTTTACCCTCGCCTTTGCCAACGATGCCCTGAACTATCAGGCCGACTCCGCCATCAAGGCGACAGAGATCACGCATCTGGCGATCAATGATGACACCGCCGGTGAACTGGTGGTCTCCGGGTTTGCATCACCACGGTTTACCGATTTTGACACTCCGGTCATTACCTTTGATGTCAACCCAACGGATATCGAGGCGCCGGTTGAATTCAGCTTCAGCAACACAACCATCAACAATCAGGCTCAGGACGATATGAGTCTGGTCAGCAACATCGATGATGGCGGTGCCCATACGGTTTGGTTAAATGCTGATCCTGAAGCAAACGGTGTCGATGAGATATACGGCTTCACTCCGGGGACTGCCGGGAATGATCAGATTGCCTTCTATGGTGACATCACCGACACACTGCGCGGTGATGGATCGCAGGCTCAAACCATGAGCGAAGGCGGCACTCTGGAGAGCAACACCGGCTTTGTTGTACTCAGTGACACGCTCAATAATTTAGAAGCCAGCAGCTTTGAGAACACGGCTCTTGGCTTTACCGGTGAGAACACGGGCGATGTCGTTTACCTGATGGCCAGTGACGGAACCGATGCCCGTCTGGCTCAGGTCACCTATGGTGATGGAGAGGCGACGGTCGAGTTCCTGGCCACCTTTAACGGACTGGGCTCATTGACCGAATTCAGTCAGGATAATCTGGCCGACTTCACCCTGTTGGCGAATGACACTGTTGATACAACGGCACCCGAGATTACCGACGTCACCCTGAGCTTCGGTGAATCCCTGAACGCCACGGAAGACGACAATAATAGTACCGTTCAGGTCACCATGGACGGTGTCGAAGACGGTGAGATCATCACCCTGACCATGAACGGTGAAACCTACACCGCCACCGTCACCGACAACTCAGCGGCTATTGACGTTCCTGCCGCCGACCTGCAGCAATTGAATGAAGGCACGGTCAGTTACACCCTCGATGTCCGTGATGCTGCAGGCAATGCGGCACAAACCTTCAATGGCAGCTTTGTCTACGATGCAACACCTCCGGCAGAGAGTGCCACAGTGCAGAGCCTGTTTACCGGTGATGAAACCCCTGTCATCAGCGGTACCTTTGATGGCGACAATACGACGCTGGATTCCGTGACCATTAATGGCATTGACTACAGTGATACGGAGCTGACTACGGAAGGCAACAACTGGTCTCTCACTATTCCCGGCGCCCTGAGCGATGGCGAATACGCCGTGTCCATCAACGTCAGTGACAGTGCCGGCAACACCACCTCTTCCACCTTCAACAATGTGATTAAGGTGGCAGCGGGTCTGGTGACCGGCAGTGATGCCAACGACACCTTTGTGGCCGATGGGAATGACCAGGACGTCTACCTCGGTCAGGGCAGCGATACGCTTTACTTGTCTGAATTCCGCAATGTGGCGAGCGATGCGTTCAGCATCGGACTGGTCAGTGAAATCGATGGTGTACAGACCTACGGCGTTTATCTGAACGAAGCACAGGTCAGCAACAGCGAGCTGGCCTCTCTGGACTTTACCCTCGCCTTTGCCAACGATGCCCTGAACTATCAGGCCGACTCCGCCATCAAGGCGACAGAGATCACGCATCTGGCGATCAATGATGACACCGCCGGTGAACTGGTGGTCTCCGGGTTTGCATCACCACGGTTTACCGATTTTGACACTCCGGTCATTACCTTTGATGTCAACCCAACGGATATCGAGGCGCCGGTTGAATTCAGCTTCAGCAACACAACCATCAACAATCAGGCTCAGGACGATATGAGTCTGGTCAGCAACATCGATGATGGCGGTGCCCATACGGTTTGGTTAAATGCTGATCCTGAAGCAAACGGTGTCGATGAGATATACGGCTTCACTCCGGGGACTGCCGGGAATGATCAGATTGCCTTCTATGGTGACATCACCGACACACTGCGCGGTGATGGATCGCAGGCTCAAACCATGAGCGAAGGCGGCACTCTGGAGAGCAACACCGGCTTTGTTGTACTCAGTGACACGCTCAATAATTTAGAAGCCAGCAGCTTTGAGAACACGGCTCTTGGCTTTACCGGTGAGAACACGGGCGATGTCGTTTACCTGATGGCCAGTGACGGAACCGATGCCCGTCTGGCTCAGGTCACCTATGGTGATGGAGAGGCGACGGTCGAGTTCCTGGCCACCTTTAACGGACTGGGCTCATTGACCGAATTCAGTCAGGATAATCTGGCCGACTTCACCCTGTTGGCGAATGACACTGTTGATACAACGGCACCCGAGATTACCGACGTCACCCTGAGCTTCGGTGAATCCCTGAACGCCACGGAAGACGACAATAATAGTACCGTTCAGGTCACCATGGACGGTGTCGAAGACGGTGAGATCATCACCCTGACCATGAACGGTGAAACCTACACCGCCACCGTCACCGACAACTCAGCGGCTATTGACGTTCCTGCCGCCGACCTGCAGCAATTGAGTGAAGGCACGGTCAGTTACACCCTCGATGTCCGTGATGCTGCAGGCAATGCGGCACAAACCTTCAATGGCAGCTTTGTCTACGATGCAACACCTCCGGCAGAGAGTGCCACAGTGCAGAGCCTGTTTACCGGTGATGAAACCCCTGTCATCAGCGGTACCTTTGATGGCGACAATACGACGCTGGATTCCGTGACCATTAATGGCATTGACTACAGTGATACGGAGCTGACTACGGAAGGCAACAACTGGTCTCTCACTATTCCCGGCGCCCTGAGCGATGGCGAATACGCCGTGTCCATCAACGTCAGTGACAGTGCCGGCAACACCACCTCTTCCACCTTCAACAATGTGATTAAGGTGGCAGCGGGTCTGGTGACCGGCAGTGATGCCAACGACACCTTTGTGGCCGATGGGAATGACCAGGACGTCTACCTCGGTCAGGGCAGCGATACGCTTTACTTGTCTGAATTCCGCAATGTGGCGAGCGATGCGTTCAGCATCGGACTGGTCAGTGAAATCGATGGTGTACAGACCTACGGCGTTTATCTGAACGAAGCACAGGTCAGCAACAGCGAGCTGGCCTCTCTGGACTTTACCCTCGCCTTTGCCAACGATGCCCTGAACTATCAGGCCGACTCCGCCATCAAGGCGACAGAGATCACGCATCTGGCGATCAATGATGACACCGCCGGTGAACTGGTGGTCTCCGGGTTTGCATCACCACGGTTTACCGATTTTGACACTCCGGTCATTACCTTTGATGTCAACCCAACGGATATCGAGGCGCCGGTTGAATTCAGCTTCAGCAACACAACCATCAACAATCAGGCTCAGGACGATATGAGTCTGGTCAGCAACATCGATGATGGCGGTGCCCATACGGTTTGGTTAAATGCTGATCCTGAAGCAAACGGTGTCGATGAGATATACGGCTTCACACTAGGTCAGGATATCGCCGAAAACGACACCATCTCATTCTACGGACTGGAAAATAGCTCGCTTAGAGGCGATGGTACTTACATCGAAACATTAGATACTGGTGATAGTTTAGGCTCGGATACAGGTTTTGTTATTCTTGCTCAATCTCTGGCTGACCTTGAAACAGATGATTTTGAAACATTCGCATTAAGTCTTGAGGGTAAAAATGAGGGCGATGTAATCTACATGATGGCCTCCGATGGAACAGACAGCAAATTGGCTGAAGTCACCTACGGCGAGTCTGATGCTGCAATAGAATTCCTCGCCACCTTCCACAATCTCGGTGATGTTACAGGCATTAATCAGGGCAATATTTCAGACTTCAATATCACCTGATCGATATCAGTAGATTCAGAGGCATTGCTGAGCAATGCCTCTAAACGTTATACACTCACTGTTTTCCAGATGAAGCTTTCAATAGACAAGTGAAGCCCGCAATACCGGCTATCACCGATGCCACCAGCACACCCGCTTTTGCAAGAACCAGGTCACCTGAATTGCCGGCAAAGGCCAGCTCTGAAATAAAGATCGACATGGTAAAACCAATCCCTCCCAGAAAGGCAACACCAACGATATGTAGGAAATTACAACCTTGGGGCAGTTCACCCAACCCCAGCTTCCAACCAAGCAGCGTAGCACCTGCAATACCAACCAACTTACCAACCACAAGTCCAAGCACGACGCCTAAAGTGATATTATTGAGAATCTCAGCATCCCCCGTAAATACATCAAACGGAATGCCTGCATTGGCCAGAGCGAAAATCGGAATCACAATATACGTTACTGGTAAATGCAAACCAGTTTCAATGCGTTGCAAGGGCGCTTCTGCCAATCTTGTACCGTCACTCATAGCCCTGACATAGGCTCGCATACGTTCATTGCGAAGTACATTTTTCACCCGGACGGTAACTGCTATCAAAACGACGTAAAAGATTTTTAATCTGATCACTGAATGCGACCGGGTCATATTTTGGTTTTGCCGGAACAGCAAAAGCAGTAATAACGCCAGCCAGTGTCGCATGTATGCCCGCTTCATATAACTGAAACCAGAGACCAGCGCCTACTAGTAAATAAGGCAATGGGTTTCTTATTCCAGAAGCATTCAATACCCCGAGCAAAGCAACAAACCCACCTGCCCAGGCCAAAGCAACCTGATTAATTTCATTGGTATAAAACAGCGCAATAATAGCAATGGCACCCAGATCATCAACAATGGCGAGTGCTACCAGAAAAGTAATCAAGCTCTTAGGTACTCGCGCCCCCAGCAGCGCACAGGTACCGACCGCAAAAGCGATATCCGTCGCCATCGGTATACCCCAGCCATCCCTGGCAAGCCCCTCAGGATTAAGCCCGAAATAAATCAGGGCAGGCACAACCATACCGCCGATAGCCGCCATAATTGGCAGAACTGCTTGTTTCAGATCCGACAGCTCTCCCCACCAAAAATTCACGTTTGAGTTCCAGCCCGACATGGAAAAAGAAAAATGCCATTAAACCATCGTTCACCCAGTGGTGAACCGACATTTTGAAACCACCATCACCAAAGGAAAGACCGGTGTAGGTTTTCAGGATATGTTCATAGGCCGGGTAATAACTACTGTTGGCAATAATCAAAGCGATCACTGCACAGATCATCAACAACACACCACTGGTTGTCTGCCGATGAATAAATTCTTCAAAGGGAGTAAGAATGCGGTCGAAAGCCTGCTCCCACCGGGCGTTATGAATCTTTCCCTTGCGACCAATAAACTTTTTAATATTTATTTCTGCCACTTCTGTTCCTGTGAGTACTTATCTCTGACTGCGTAGATTAGCACTAAGCATTATTAAATGTCCCTGAAAAACTGGGTTAATGCTGTCGTGTAATCAACCCTTATTGATAATGATCAAATTTGTGGTGGCCAGGGGCGATGCGCTTCGCTATTAATCCACTCCTGCAACCAGACTGAAGGCCCTGGTTGCCAGTCGGTAATACTCATAGCTTCTAACACATCCTGAGTCGGAGTCATTTTACCCCGGCTGGTGACCGCTGTTCTCAGAAGCACTGAAGAAGCAGGCTGTCCATCCACCCACATCGACTGTTCAATATAAATCCAGCGTTCATCATGCCCTATCAGTTTGGTGTGCATGGACACCTTATCAAACAGCCTGATGCGCTTACGGTAACGAATCGTACTTCCGGCCACCACCAGCCCCCATTTATTGACTCTCAGTTGCCGAGCCAGACCACTGCGCAGAGAAAAGTCGAAGCGTCCCAAATCATAAAGTGTTAACACACGCCCGTTATTCATTTCCAGAAAGATATCCAGATCCCAGGGCATGCAGCGGAAGTTTATTTCACAAATATCATCAACACCCGCGGGCTTGGCACGATTCGATTTGAGCATGGTCATCAGCAGGCGACGAAAAGGATACATCCAAATTTTCTCATTGTTATGTATACAGAGTGTGGAAAGCATAAAGCTCTTGATTAGCAAAGTCACTGACTAAACAAAGCCTCTGATAAAGCCCCTTGCCGTATACATCATTTCACCACAAAATAAGCCCACTGTCTTACAAGGAAAAACACCATGCGTTTTATTGTTTTTTTGACTCTTTTCCTTTTACCTGTAGTGTCCATTGCCGATACCCTGCCCTGCGACTACAAACAGACATTTTGTAAAGCCGAATGCAAAGTCAGCCATCTGGGAGATGAAGCCGGGTTACGATCTTGTGAAGCTCGTTGCCTCGGTGAACGAGCCGCCTGCTCACTGAAATCAGGTACAGAGTCTGCGAAAAAAATGGGCCAGCAAAGCCCTTGATCAAGCTAAACTGGCGAGCGAAGAAGCTAAAGCATTCATGGAAGGGTTTAATAAAAAATAATCCTTCATTTTTCGCAAGACAGCCTCTACATTCCAATGATTTTTTTGATATTGTTAGCTTCGAATAAACTCTCAGAGTAAATGCACAGGTATTCCATGAGCGTTAAAGGATATCCAACAGCTCCGTTATGGCGGCGTTTTGCTGCCATGATTTATGATTCGTTACTGGTGCTGGCACTGGTCTTTCTGGCCGGATTTATCAATCTGGGTATACAGATAGCGATTTATGGTGAAGAAGGGTTACGTAACATGACCGAGCAGGGCTATAGCCTGGATGGCCTGCCTTTTTATCTGGTTCTGGTTATCGTTATCTACGGTTTTTTCGGCTTTTTCTGGACTCGAACCGGGCAGACTTTGGGCATGCAGGCTTGGCGTATTCGGATTCTTGATCATCAGGGCAACACCCTAAGCCCAGGCATGAGTGTTGTGCGTTTTCTGGTCGCTGCACCTGCACTTGCGATCGCTGGCATCGGCGTGTTCTGGGTGCTGATCGATAAACAAAAAAGAAGCTGGCAGGATATTGCCTCTTCATCTCAGACTTTGTTGATGCCAAAGCTTAAGTAGTGACTTTACAAAATACCCAGCCAGCAACTGGCTGGGTGATCATGATGAGACTACCCTGCTCTGCGCAAAAGAAGCCCTCCCAATATAAGACAGAGTAACACCGGCAACAACACGGAAAGTACCGGCGGAAAACCAAATACCAGGCTGGATGGCCCAAGCAGGTTTTGCACAATCATAAACACAACACCGGTAATGACGCCGGAAAAGATTCTCAGCCCCATACTCACCGACCGCAAAGGACCAAACACAAAAGATATACCTACCAGCACCAATGACATGATCGATAGTGGTTGCAACGCTTTCTTCCAGAACGCCAGATCATACTCACCAGAGTCAAGCCCCTGCTGGTCGAGATATTGGGTATACGTCAGCAAGCCTGAAACCGGCAAAGCATCGGGATCAATCACCACAACCTTTAGCAACGTCGTGGTGAGATTGGTGTCCCAGGGTTTTAACAGGTCTTCTTCAACCAGGTATTTTTCACCGTCAAAACGGCTGGTACGGACATTCTCCAGTAGCCATTGGTCTCTCTGAAATATTGCGCGTCTGGCAAACGTACTTTCCACCAGGTTCAATTGTTCATCAAAACGATAGCGACTTACTCCGTACAGCACACCATTAGGCTCAACCGCATTGAAATACATAAACTCATTGCCTTCCCGGTGCCAAACACCAGAACCGGAGTAAGAGCCATCGGATGAACGAGCGATCGCCTTGCGGGTCTCTGCCAGTTGTTCTGAAACCGGAGCAACATATTCTCCTAGCAAAGCACCCACGGCGACCATCAGGAGTGCAGGCTTCATCACCGCCCAGACCATTCGCCATAGGGAAACGCCTGCCGCCCGCATCACCACCAGCTCACTGTGCGCCGCCATAGAACCAAGCCCGGCCAGACAACCGACCAAAGCCGATACCGGAATAAAGTCGTATATTTTTTTGGGAATCAGCAACAACGTATAAATAGCGGCATCCAGCGTCTGATAATTTCCCTGAACATCATCCAGTTGCCCCAGAAACGAAAACAGAGCTTCCAAAAACACCAGAATCAGCAGAACCACGAGTGTTGCGCCAAGCACATTACCCGCTATATATCGATCCAGCTTACGCATTGACAGCCCTCCTGCGAACCAGGTTTCTCCGGACTGGTTCCACTAAATACAACAACAAAGCGATAGCAGCAAACGCAGCATGCACTGCCCAGAGACCAATAGCCGGTGACAGACGACCATCGTCAACGGCACCACGGGCACTCATTAGTAAACTCAGATAGAAAAGATAAAGAAGAATGCCGGGCAGCAGTTTGACGTAACGCCCCTGTCTGGGGTTAATCTGAGACAATGGCAACGCCAGCAGAACAATAATAGGGATGAGTAATGGCAATGAAATCCGCCATTGAAGTTCGGCAATATGCGATCGGCGATCAGAGTTCAAAAGCTGCTCAGTAGCCAGCGCTTGTTCTTTGCTGGTTTCTTTTCGAGTTCGCGGCTCTTCCATGCGAATACCGTAAGTGCTAAATTCAGTTTGCCGCATAGCAGGCATGCCTGGCGTCATATCAAAACGTTTGCCTTCATTGAGAATCAGAAACCGCTGTTCGCCCTCACCCTGTTCAGTATCAATACGCGCTCTGTCGGCCAGCAAGATAGACATAGTGCCGGTCGTATTATTGCTATTGGACGTAGCAATGAAGACCTTTTCCATCACTTTGCGATCATTGCTCAGCGTTTCAGCGTAGGTCACCCTCCCGCCAACCGACTGGAACCGGCCAGCACCCAGCGTATCAAACTCCGTCAGGGCGTCCTGCTCATTAAAGATCATCTCAACTTTTTGGATGCCCATGGGCGCTACATACAAACTCAAAAAACCCACAACGGCCATGACTGCCATTGAAGGAATCATGGTCATCCCTAACAACTGATTACGACTCATGCCGCAGGCGCTAAGTACACTCATTTCGTTGTCTACATAGAGGCGGCCATAGGAAAGGATAATGCCCAGAAACAGACCTAAAGGCAGAATCATTACCAGAAAGTCCGGAATGCGGTACGCCATAATGGCCAGCAGGAAATCAGCGCGCAGCTGTCCAGAGGCGGCATCCGCCAGATAATTAACAAAACGCCCACTCATAATAATAAGCAGAACAATAAAAGTGACTGCCAGCATCACTTGTAATAACTGCCGGGAAAGATAACGAAAAATAATTGAAGGCATGCGGTTGCGCCGTTAACGGTCCATTCAAACTCAAGAAACTGCTATTGAATTGCAATATGATTCAGACGATTATAACTCGTTCGGATTATTAAGATATACGCTGCAGTCTGGTTGAATCATTCAATGCGTATTATTATCCAACATTCTGGATGTTTTGTCCTCCCGGAGACCTCATGGAATTTGTTGTAAAAAGCGGTGCCCCTGAAAAACAGAAAACAGCCTGCCTGGTTGTTGGCACCCACAAGAAAGCTGACTCTGCCACCATCACTGCCATCGACAAATTGAGTGACAGCCTGGTTGCCAGTCTGATTAAGCGTGGTGATCTAAAGCCCAAGCCCGGTCAAACCCTTTTGTTACAGCAGGTTCCGGGGCTTCCTTGTGAACGCCTGTTACTCTCCGGAATGGGTGAAGACGGTAAGCCTTTGTCAGAAAAAGACTATAAAAAAATGGTTGATGCCATTGTCTCTGTTCTGAAAAGCAGCAATGCCAAAGAAGCGGTGATTGCCGGTGAAGACTTCAAGGTAGAAGGCAAAAGTATTGAATGGTCTGTCCGGCAATTAGTGGAAGCCTTTGAATACAGTTTCTATCGCTTTGATCAACTGAAAAGCAGTTCCGCCAAAGATGACAAGTCCCCTGCATTGAAGAAAGTCACTTTATTATGCGACCGCAAAAATATCGAGCAGGTTAAAGCGGGTCTTGCGCAGGGCCAGGCTATTGGTATTGGTCGTAATGTGACAAGAACACTGGGCGATCTGCCCGGCAATATTTGTCACCCGACTTATCTCGCCGATGAAGCCAGAGAACTGGCTAAAAAGCACAGCAAGCTAACCACCAAAGTACTCACTGAAAAGCAGATGGAAAATCTGGGCATGCACTCCCTGTTATCCGTCAGTGCTGGTTCTTCTCAGGAGGCTCGCCTGATTTGCATGGAGTACAAAAACGGCAAGAAAAATGCCAAACCGATTGTACTGCTGGGTAAGGGAATCACCTTTGATTCCGGTGGCATCTCCCTCAAGCCTGGCGCTTCAATGGATGAGATGAAGTACGACATGTGCGGTGCTGCCACCATCTTCGGGGTAATGAACGCCGTTATTGCAATGGATTTACCTCTGAACATCATTGGCATGGTCGCTGCCGCAGAAAATATGCCTGGGCCAGATGCAACCCGCCCCGGTGATATCGTGACCTCCATGTCCGGTAAAACCATTGAAATCCTCAATACTGATGCCGAAGGTCGTTTGGTACTCTGTGACGCACTGACTTATGCCGAGCGCTACAAACCTGCAGCCGTCGTTGATGTGGCGACCTTGACCGGTGCCTGTATTATTGCTCTCGGACATCATACAACCGGCTTGATTGGTAATAATGACGAACTGAATCAGGAGCTGCTGACAGCCTCTAAAGACGCCATGGATAAAGCATGGGAACTGCCTATGGGCGAAGAGTACACCCGCCAGCTGGACAGTAACTTTGCCGATCTTGCCAACATTGGTGGTCGTGCCGCCGGTACGATTACCGCCGGCTGTTTCCTGGCTCAATTTGCTGAAAATTACCCTTGGGCACACCTCGACATTGCCGGCACTGCCTGGCACTCCGGAAAAAACAAAGGCGCTTCCGGTCGCCCTGTACCAATGCTGGTGCAATACCTTCTGAACAAACTGTAAAGCCCTTCACAAGATGTAACTCGCCAGATATAGGCCAAATATAAAAAGCCTCTATATCTGGCGCTTCCCTCCTGTCAACAGAATGCCTCATCGGTTACAATGCCCGGATGACCCGAGTCACATTTTATCTTTTGGATCAGAATGATCCCGATACTGAACACTTTGCCTGCCGGTTAATTGATAAAGCCTGGCGCGGAGGGTTGCCGGTTCATCTTCATACCAATGACCAGCAACATTGTCTTGAGATGGATAGACTACTCTGGGAATGGCGTGAAGAAAGCTTCATTCCACACGCAGTTGTCGGAAGTGATCACCCTGCTGAAACCCCGGTCATCATCGGATATAAAGAAGAAGGTATCAGCCAGCGACGATTACTGATCAATCTTGCAGAAAAGGTACCGCCTTTTTTTAACCAGTTTAACCGTGTCTGTGAAATCGTTGTTCAGCACCCGGAACAAAAAGAGATATCAAGAGCTAAATTCCGTGCCTATCGTCAGGCAGGAATACAACCCGAAACTCACGAAATGATCGCACGCGCCAAATAAGGAACTGAAAGAATGAGCGCAAAAAGAGACGAAGCCAGAGCACTGGCCAGAGAACTGGAAACTCTCAGACAATTCCTGATGGATGGCAACTCAGACACTCTAATGCTTGCACCCCAGGAAGAGACACCACACTGCGAGCCAAAAACCGCCTCTGTTTCTTATTTGAACCCAAAAATTGCACCCGGTTTACATGAGTCGGAAAAAGAAAAAATTCGGGCAAAAGCTGCACCTTTAATCCAGGAACTGGTGGATAACGAGATGATTCGCCTTGAGCAACAGTTGATCGAAAAACTGAACCACCATCTGGAATACTGGATGGACAGAGGCGACTTCAGCCACTCTACTGAGCCTGAAACCAGTTACTACCGATAATTTCCTGACTCTTCAACTTTCTGCCAGCGGCTCAGAGTGTATAATGAGCCGTTTAATCCCCACCCTATTCGCAAGAACACCCTTTAGTAACAGAACAGCATTATGGAAAAGACGTTCAACCCCCATGCGATCGAGCGTACTCGCTATCAGACCTGGGAAGATAAAGGCTATTTCGCCCCATCCGGTGAAGGCAATCCTTACACCATCATGATTCCGCCGCCCAACGTCACTGGTAGCCTACACATGGGTCATGCGTTCCAGGATTCAATCATGGATGCGCTTATTCGTTATCAACGAATGAAAGGCTCCAATGCACTCTGGCAAGTGGGTACTGACCATGCAGGCATTGCTACCCAGATGGTTGTTGAGCGCAAGGTAATGGCAGAAGAAGGCAAAACCCGCCACGATTATGGCCGTGAAGCCTTCACCGATAAAATCTGGGAATGGAAAGAACAGTCCGGTGGCACCATCACCAGCCAGCTGCGTCGACTGGGTGCGTCGGTGGACTGGGACAATGAACGCTTCTTCCACCATGGACGAAGGTTTTTATAAAGCCGTTCAGGAAGTATTTGTTCGCTTGTATCAAGACGACCTGATTTACCGAGGCAAGCGCCTGGTCAACTGGGATCCTAAGCTACACACTGCTATTTCTGATCTTGAAGTCGTCAATAAAGACGTCAAAGGTCATATGTGGCATCTGCGCTACCCACTGGCCGACGGTGAAAAAACCGCAGAAGGCAAAGACTATATTGTTGTCGCAACCACTCGCCCAGAAACCATGCTCGGTGACACCGGTGTTGCCGTAAATCCTGAGGATGAGCGTTATAAGGCGCTAATTGGCAAAGACATTATTCTGCCATTGGTTGGTCGTCGTATTCCTATCGTGGCAGATGAACATGCTGACATGGAAAAAGGCACCGGCTGTGTAAAAATCACTCCGGCACACGACTTCAACGATAATGAAGTGGGCAAACGCTGCAACCTGCCTATGATCAACGTGATGACCCTAAACGGCGATATTCGTGATCAGGCAGAAGCCTTCAATCTGGATGGCACGGTTAATTCTGAAATTGATACCAGCCTGCCTGAAAAATATCATGGTATGGAGCGTTTTGCCGCCCGTCAGCAGATTGTCGTGGATATGGACGACGCGGGCCTTCTGGAAGACATCAAAGACCATGATCTGATGGTACCCTACGGCGACCGTTCTGATGTAGTGATTGAACCTTTGCTGACTGATCAATGGTTTGTTCGTGCTGCACCTCTGGCAGAACCAGCCATTGATGCAGTAGAAGATGGTCGTATTCAGTTTGTACCCAAACAATACGAAAACATGTACTTCTCCTGGATGCGTGACATTCAAGACTGGTGTATTTCCCGTCAGCTCTGGTGGGGGCATCGAATACCAGCTTGGTACGATTCTGAAGGCCATGTATATGTAGGCCGTGATGAAGCTGAAGTGCGTGAGCAGAATAATATTCCAGCCCCGGTTGAACTGCGCCAGGATGAAGACGTTCTGGACACCTGGTTCTCCTCCGCACTCTGGACATTCGGAACATTGAGCTGGCCGGAACAAACCGATCGTCTGCAAACCTTCCATCCAACCGATGTACTGGTGACGGGTTTTGACATTATTTTCTTCTGGGTAGCCCGGATGATCATGATGACCATGCACTTTATGAAGGATGAAGAAGGCAAACAACAGGTGCCGTTCAAATACGTCTACGTCACCGGTCTTATTCGTGATGAGAATGGCGACAAGATGTCCAAATCCAAGGGTAACGTTCTCGACCCACTGGATATGATCGACGGTATTGATCTGGAATCGCTGGTAAAAAAACGCTGCGGCAATATGATGCAGCCTCAGCTGGCGGCAAAAATTGAGAAGCGCACCCGCAAAGCCTTCCCGGAAGGCATTCAGGCACATGGCACCGATGCGCTGCGTTATACCCTTTACTCTCTTGCGTCTACCGGTCGGGATATTAACTGGGATATGAACCGCCTGGAAGGTTACAGAAACTTCTGTAACAAAATCTGGAACGCAGCAGCCTATGTAAAAATGAACACTGAAAATCAGGATTGCGGTGTTAACGGAGAAGAGGTTGAGCTAACTCTGGCGGATCGCTGGATTATTTCCCGCTTGCAGCGCCTGGAAACCCAACTGGCGAAAAACTTCGAAGATTTCCGACTGGATCATGCCTCCCAAAACCTCTACGACTTTATCTGGAATGAATACTGCGCCTGGTATCTGGAACTGTCTAAACCAGTTCTTTGGGATGAAAGTGCGCCGGAGGCTCGAAAACGCGGCACCCGTCGCACACTGATTCAGGTATTGGAAGCGGTCATGCGTCTGGCTCATCCATTTATGCCTTACATCACTGAAGAAATCTGGCAAAGCATTGCAGTCGATGCCGGTAAAGACGGTGAAACCATTATGACTCAGGCATACCCTGTGGCCAATGATCGTCAGGTGGATGAAAAAGCCGAGCAGGACATTGAATGGCTGAAAGGCTTTATTACCGGTATTCGCAATATCCGTGCGGAGATGAATATCGGCCCGAGCAAGCCACTGAATACTATTTTGCGCAACGCTTCAAAAGATGACATTCGTCGTTTGAATGATAACCGCACTTTCCTGCAATCACTGGCGAAACTGGACGACATCAAGCTTCTGGCAGAAGACGAAGAAGCGCCAATGTCCACCACTCAGCTGGTCGGTACTATGGAAGTTCTGGTGCCTATGGCTGGCCTGATAGACAAAGATAAAGAAGTCGCCCGCTTAAGTAAAGAAATCGAGAAGCTGGTAAAAGAGGTCAATCGCTTCGAAGGCAAGCTGAATAACGAGAAGTTTATCAGCAAAGCACCTACCGATGTTGTTGAAAAAGAGAAAGCCAAACTGGAAGATGCTAAATTAGCCAAAGATAAGCTGGAAGAGCAGATGGAAGCGATTAAAGCGTTGTAAAACGGCTTTTTTGTCGGCTTCTCCCTTCGAGGGAAGCCGACCTACGCTATCAGTCAGTTTGCACTGTTCTGCGTAACGATGTCTTATCGAAGCACAAGCGCCTGCTCTTCGATCTTCTGCTTCCAGATTTGCGGACCGGTGAGATGTACTGAATCCCCACGACTGTCTACCGCCACGGTAACCGGCATATCTTCCACTTCAAATTCGTAGATAGCTTCCATCCCCAGCTCAGGGAAAGCCAATACTTCTGCCTTGCGCACTGCCTGAGAAACCAGATAAGCCGCACCACCGACGGCAATCAGATAAACCGATTCATTGTCTTTGATCGCCTCAATAGCCGCCGGCCCACGCTCTGCTTTACCAATCATTCCGGCAAGTCCGGTTTCTTCCAGCATGGTACGGGTGAACTTATCCATACGGGTTGATGTTGTAGGGCCTGCAGGGCCAACCACTTCATCACGAACCGGATCCACAGGGCCAACGTAGTAGATAAAACGACCTTTCAGATCTACCGGTAATTCTTCACCACGAGCCAGCATGTCAACCATTCGTTTGTGGGCGGCATCACGACCAGTCAGAATTTTGCCTGATAACAGAATGGTATCACCCGGCTCCCAGGCTTTCATGGCTTCCGGTGTGAGATCGTCAAGATTCACTTTCCGAACGCCCTCACCCATATCCAGACTAACTTCAGGATAATCATCCAGATTAGGCGCCTTCTGATAAACCGGGCCATTGCCCGTCAGTTCAAAATGGGCGTGACGGGTTGCTGCACAGTTAGGAATCATAGCAACCGGAAGTGAAGCAGCATGAGTTGGGTAGTCTTTAATTTTGACATCCAGAACCGTAGTTAAACCACCCAATCCCTGAGCACCAATACCCAACTGATTCACTTCATCCATGATTTCTAGACGCAATTCTTCTACCCGATTTTTAGCACCACGCTCACGCAGTTCATGTATATCAACCGGATCCATTAATGCTTCTTTCGCCATCAGCATGGCTTTTTCAGCGGTTCCGCCAATACCTATACCCAGCATGCCTGGCGGACACCAGCCAGCACCCATGGTCGGTACGGTTTTTTTGACCCATTCAACAATATCATCAGAGGGGTTAAGCATGGCCATTTTGGACTTGTTTTCAGAGCCGCCACCTTTAGCGGCAACCTGGATGTCTACCGTATCTCCCGGCACCAGACTGATATGAATTACTGCGGGCGTGTTATCTTTGGTATTTTTCCGGGCACCGGCTGGGTCTTCCAGAACAGAAGCTCGCAACAGGTTATCAGGATTGGTGTACGCCTTACCAACCCCCTCATTGATGACATCTTCCAGTGGGCGATCAGTATCAAATCGCACTTTCATACCCACTTTAACAAAGATGGTGACTATACCGGTATCCTGGCAGATCGGCCGCTTGCCCATGGCACACATGCGAGAGTTAACCAGAATCTGAGCCATGGCATCTTTAGCGGCTTTGGAAGGCTCCTGTTCCCAGGCGCGATGCACCGCCTGAATAAAATCAACAGGGTGGTAGCAGGAAATAAATTGCAAGGCATCTGCAACACTGAGGATAACGTCCTCTTCCCGGATAATGACACTCATTGTAAACCCGTCTCCTAATTGTTCATTTCTCTTTAATGGTTTTTATACAAAAATTTAAGAAACTGTTAGCCAAAGCTATTGACCAAAGCTGCTGATCGAAAGTATACCGATTCATGAATCTCAAAACATTGACAGGAAACACCCATTTCAGGGTTGCCTTTTATGTTAAACTCTGACTGATTGACAAAAATAATTTTCATAAAATACAGAGGTCAGTATTGTGCCGATTATTTATTTTGTCGGAAAAGAATACACCCTCGCTGAAGGGGAAAACTTACTCTCCGGTCTGTTAAACCAACAGGCCAGGATGCCTTTTTCCTGTCGCGCCGGCATATGCCACTCATGCCTGCTAAAGCTGGATCAGGGCATGATGCCTGAAAACAGCCAGATACATCTGAGCACTACTCAGCAGAATAAACGCTATTTTCTGGCCTGCCAAAGTCACGTTCATTCAGACCTTCATGTTTCCATTCCGGAACGTGATGAAATACCGGCACGAGCAGTAAAGTTGACCCCTATCAATGCTACAGAAATAATTCTCACCCTATCCACACGTTTTCCATTTAAAGGGCATGCGGGTGAACTAGTCGGCATAATATCACAGACTGGCGTTCAGTCGCAGTTACCCATTCAGGTCATAAGCGCCGAAAAAAACACCATTGAGTTTGTCGTAAAAAGAAAAGCCGGTGATGAATTCAGCCGTTGGTTGCACGACAAGTGTCAGAATGGCGACGGGTTTATGCTGTCTACTCTTTCAGGCCGGGAATAATTCTCAACAAATTCCCGCAGTGCCTGAGTACTGTAGTAATATGGAAAAAAAACGACTGCTACAACAGGTGATGTATGAGTATGCAAGAACATATTTACCAGAAGTTAAGTAAATCTTTTAGACCTGAATTTCTCGATGTCATTAATGAAAGCCATTTGCACAATACGCCACCGGACGCTCAATCACATTTCAAAGTCATCATTGTCAGCGCGGTATTTGCCGGAAAAATGCCAGTGAAACGCCACCAGCTGATCTACGGGCTTCTTTCTGAAGAACTGCGTCTTCAAGTTCACGCGCTTGCTCTGCATACCTACACTCCGGAAGAATGGAAAAGCAGGGAGCAAACAGCACCAGCCTCGCCTGATTGCCGGGGCGGCAGTAAAAAATAATTCCTATAAAACCATACAGTCATCCGCTGGAGGCTGACTCATCAGGCAGGCTTAACGACTTACACTATAATTTTGAAAAGCACTCAAAATAACACTAGGGTAAGTGATGATTAAGCAATGCCTGCGGCACTACCTCCTTCTGATCGTTCTGTTCCTTTCAGAAAATCTTCATGCTGAAACCTTTCATCTGCTCACAGAAAATTTCCCCCCCCATAATATGTCAATTAACAGCGCAGGCTACGCCCGTAATGACCGGGTGTCTGGGCTGGCCACTGATATTATCCGCAAGTTATTCGACAATACCGGTCATAACGCCCAGTTCACCCTCGACAGTGATTGGGAAAAATCGTACAACAGAGCACTTGGCAGGAAGGGGTATGGTTTGTACTCGGTTCGTCGTTCGCCTCAGCGGGAGAATCAGTTTCTTTGGGTAGGTCCACTGTTTCATGAAGACTGGGTACTGCTCGCACCGACCATCAGTAAATTCAGAATTCATTCTCTGGATCAGGCTCGCAGATACCGAATTGGCGCCTATGTTTTTGATGGAATAACCGATCACCTGATCGAAAAGAGTGTAGATATTCTGCCAGCCAACAGTCACGCCATTAACGCCGCCAATATGAAAAACAATACCATCGACCTCTGGGCTACCAGTTCACTGGTTGGCCCCTATGTGGCTGAACACTTTCGGATTCCGGTAAAAAAAGTACTGACTCTCAAAAAAAACAGCCTATGGCTGGCGATGAATATCGATACACCACCTCACATTATTGCCGAACTGAACGCCAGCCTGAAAAAAATGCATCGATCCGGAGAAGTGCAAGCCATTCTTGATGGTTATCTCTCCCCATAAGACACATCAGTGATTACGCTTGCGCACTACATTCAGTCCATGCCTGACCGGTAACAATACATTCTCCAGATCGGAACGTGATTTTATGGTTCGATTGAGATCAGCAATCACCTGATCTCGTTCATCCTGAGGGTCAAGCACCCCTCCTTTCCAGAGAGCATCATCAAAGACAATCAACCCTCCAGCAGCAAGCCTGGGAAGAATTGCCTCTAGATAGAGCGGATAAGCCTTCTTATCCGCATCAATAAAAACAAAATCCACTGGCTCTTTGATGGTTTTAATAGTATCCAGTGCCCGCCCGAAAAGGATATTGATCTTACTGCCGTGGGGTGATTGATCAAAAAACTCTTCAGCGATATCAATTGCTCTGGGGTTGGTTTCACAGGCATATATAACTGCATCGGCTGGCGAACCTTCGGCCATAGAGAGTGCGGCATAACCAGTGAACATGCCAATTTCCAGAATCCGCCGACTATTGCTGATCTGAACCAGCATCTTCAGCGTTTGCCCCACCAAACGTCCGGAAAGGTTTCCGGGATAACGGGTGCGCTCTTCGGTAGCCGTTGCCAATGCCTGAAGCACCTCAGATTCTTCTGAGGTCAGGTCGTGGCAATATCGATCAATAGCCGGATTGACGATAAAACTCATGCATTACATCCTATAAGAAAAGCATCAAACCCAATCAGACGGCTTCTTGCGAACCCTGAGTAACGGCAATATCAACCCAAGAATGATACCCAGTAGAATGGTTCCGCCACCATAGAGGTACCATTTGACACTGCTGTCACGCATCAGTTGATCATTTTCTGCCTGAAGTAACTGCGCCTGATTTTTCAGTTGCTGGTTTTCTTCCATCAGCTGCTTGTTACGACGATCAATCGCCATAGGTTCAGCAGTAATCTCCTGCAAACGAAGCATTTCAACTTTCTGCTCTGCCAGCTGCTCCTGAGTAACTGCCAATTGTGAAGACAGCTCTTTAACGTTGCGCTGCCTGGCTTGCAGCTCCTTACGCAGGCTCTGCGTCTGCTTCTCACTCTGACTGGCTAACTCACGGAGTCCCGGCAACAGTCGCATGGCGGGCTCTTCACTAATCAGGTACTGGCTACGGACATACCCCTCCTGATCACCCCGTTTTATCTTGCTGAAACCATTGCCTGCATCCTTTTCCAGCAAGATCAATTCTGTACCGGTTTTCAGCCCACGGTGCAAAATTTTGAACTGATTACCCGGCCCGGCTCTCATGGGCACGTAAATAATGTCGGTGATATATTGGCTTTGCGCCAGAACCTGTCCGGATAACAGCAGGGCAGTCAGCAGGAATGTAAATCTATTCCGAAATTTCACGGTATACATTAACTCAACTTAAGTAAGAAAAATCAGAGCAGCACTTGTTAAAAGTGCTTAACGGTTACCTGACGACAGACATCTACTTTTCCTCGGTACGGATGTGTTTTGAAATCACCGCAAACTGGGCAATAACAAACAGGATCGTCAAAATCAGGCTGCCAAAGATTTTAAAGTCTACCCAGATTTCATGGAAGGTAAAGGCAACAAACAGGTTCGCAGCTCCCAGAAAAGTGAAGAAAACCACCCAGCTCAGATTCATTTTCAGCCAGACTTCATTGGGCAGCGTTATGGCATGATCCATCATACGCTGAACCAGCGGTTTTTCACCAATAAACTGACTGACCAGAAACGCCCCGGCAAAGATCCAGTTTACAATCGGCGCTTTCCATTTGAGGAAGGCTTCATCGTGAAAAAGCAAGGTCATACTGCCGAACAAAAGTACAGCAAACACAGTAACAACATGGTTTTTCTCAAGCGTTTTGTTTTTAAGAAAAAGCCCTCCGTAAACCAGTACCGAAGCCACCATTAAGACCATAGTGGCACTGAATGGACCACCCAACTCAAACTCAGAGCCGGAAAAAGACAGTGTTCGCGGGTCCATTTTGTAGACCACGAAAAATAAAATCAGAGGAATAAAGTCAATCAGCTGTTTCATATAAGACCAATCTGCGTAAAAGTTGTCTTTCCGCCTGCGGGACGGATAAGATGCTGAATAATTTACCACGATAATGAATTTATGGTGATGGCACAATTTTGATTTGCATTGATTTACACAGTCATACAACGGCCTCCGACGGTGCTTTGGGTCCACTGGAACTCTGTCAGCGGGCACAGGAGCGTGGTGTTTCCACGCTGGCGATTACTGACCATGATACTGTAGCAGCCCATATTTTTCTGAGACAGCATTCTCTGGACAACCTGCAGCTGATTACCGGCATTGAATTGTCTACTACCTGGTCAGGTGCTGAGATTCATATTGTAGGCTTGAATTTCCCACTTGATCATCCTGATCTTGGTCAAATTATCAGCGCGCAGGGCAAGGCGCGGCGAGAACGTTCTCTGCATATCGCCACTAAACTGTCGAAGCGGCTGCCGGATTATTCCGCCGAAGACATTTTTCAGGCAGTCATGGCTGAAGCGATCAATCGCCAGAAAGCCACCTCTGATGGCTTTACCCTCAATGAAGACGACATCCAGATTGGCCGGCCGCATTTTGCCAATTGGCTGGTTGCTATTAGACAATGTCGACATGTTGAAGACGCTTTCCAGAAGTACCTTGGCAATAGCAAAATCGGCAACCTCAAGGCGTTCTGGCCAGCAATGAGTCAGGGAGTGGCGTGGATTCGGGCACTAGGCGGTACTGCGGTTCTGGCTCATCCCGGCAAATACAAAATGACCCGAACCAAACTCACCGCACTGATTAAAGACTTCAAATACGCTGGCGGTCATGCACTGGAAGTTCAGGGCTCCAACACACCACAAAGCCAGAATGATCAAATAGCTGGTTTCTGTCAGCGCTTTGATCTCAGTGCATCTCAAGGCAGTGATTTTCATAACCCGGAATACCCTTGGGCAGATATTGGTCGTCTTCCCCCTAATCTGCCCCGGGATGTCAAACCGGTATGGGCTGACTGGTCTGTAACTGAAAAATCTGAAAGTTAAATAGCCCACACTGGCCAGAACCCGGAGCATTTGCTTTTGCTGAACGGTTGTGATCCTGTTTCTGACAGATTATCCGGTCTCTGACAGAGCCGTTTTGCTTAGAGGAATTTTTCACCGATGAATCAATCGTACTCAGACAGTATCTGGCATCGCATCAACCAGAAAATCAAACCGCTTCAGGCGCTTGGGCAACTGGAAGCCCTGGCGCATCAGCTGGCACTGATTCAAAGTCAGGATAGCGATACCGCTGTTTCACACATCAGCATCCAGTCTCCAACCGTGGTTGTTTTTGCCGGAGATCACGGGATTGCAGAAGAAGGCGTCAGTATTGCACCCAGCGCAGTCACTCAACAAATGGTTCAGAACTTTCTGTCAGGTGGTGCGGCTATCAACTGCTTTTGTCGAGCCAATCAGATTCAGTTAAAAGTAGTTGATGCAGGAATGCTTGCGCCGGTGCAGGACGAATCCGGAACGGTTATCGAACAAAGGTTGGGGCAAGGCACCAACAACTTCGCGCAACAAGCCGCGATGACCATTGAGCAGGTACAGCAAGGTATTGAACTTGGTAAACAACAAGTGAGTGATATTATTGCCGACGGCTCAAACCTCGTTATGTTCGGCGAGATGGGCATAGGCAATACCAGCAGTGCTGCAGCCATTTTTGCGGCATTGAGTGAGCATTCGGCTGAAGAGTGCGTAGGGCGAGGAACGGGTATCACCGATGAACAATGGCAGAAAAAAAGTCGACTGGTAGCAAAAGCCGTAGCGCGTTGTGATGGTTTGACGGTTATGGAAACACTAGCCGAAGTCGGTGGGTTTGAAATTGTACAGATGACAGGTGGTTTTCTGGCAGCAGCAGAATATAAAACAGCCGTTATTGTTGACGGTTTTATTGCGACTACCGCTGCTTATGTTGCTACGCTCATTAACCCTGAATGCCGTGACTATATGATCTTTGCTCATCAGTCTCATGAATCCGGTCACGCTTTATTACTTGCCAAACTGGAGGGCAAACCGCTACTCGATCTTTCCCTGAGATTGGGGGAAGGAACCGGTGCCGCACTCGCTGTACCACTTATTCGTGCAACTGCCGAGTTTTACAACAGTATGGCCAGTTTTGAAGAAGCCGGAGTCACCGTCGGGTAATGGCTGCTGTCAAATATCAATACCAACTGTTTATGCTGGCGCTTGGTTTCTTTTCCCGAATTCCAGTGCCAGCATCCATTCCCTACAGTGAACAACGAATGAACCAGGCGGGTCGATACTTTGCTTTGGTTGGCTTGTTACTGGGTTGCCTCTGTGCAGTATTTTTATGGATATTGAGTCTATTCCTCCCGGACACCATTGCTCTTTTTCTAATGATGGCCTTCAGCCTGATGCTGACGGGTGCCTTTCATGAAGATGGTTTAACCGATATGGCCGACGGTATCGGTGGCGGCATGACCATCGAGCGACGACTCGAGATCATGAAAGATAGCCGCATCGGCACCTACGGTGCTTCTGCTTTAATCATGGCTCTGCTCGGAAAATATCTTCTGTTGAGTGAGCTTGAGTCGGTGATCGCAGGCATTATAGTTGCCTACACCATGAGCCGGGGTGTCGCCGCATCCTTAATATACGACACGCCTTATGTCAGTGACGCCGGAACCAGCAAAAGCAAACCATTGGCTCAACAACAGTCCTTCAATGAACTTATTATTCTGGCAGTTACGGCTCTGACACCCTGCTTGTTGGTTGGATTTAATCTGACCCTAACGCTCGTTATTGTCTTGTTGGCATTCAGAGTATTGTTTAAATACTGGATCACAGCCCGCATTGGCGGATTTACCGGGGACTGTCTGGGAGCTGCCCAGCAATTATCAGAGTTACTCATTTATCTATGCCTGATTATTGGTAGCCGGTGATATCAATGAGTAATATCAAATCGACTCATATCTACCTGCTTCGACATGGCAAACCAGAAGGCTCTCCGGCACTTTATGGTCAGACTGACGTTGGCGTTTCGTCCATTGACACCTCTGCAGCCTGTGATTACCTGTTGAATGGCGTCTTTGATTTCGAGAAAGTACTGACATCGCCTTTAAGGCGTTGTTGTGAGTTAGCCGAGTTGCTGGTGAACAGAAAGCCCTCCCTGAGTTTTCAAGTTGCACCGGCTTTTCAGGAGATGTCTTTTGGCATGCTCGATGGCGTTCCATTTGACGACGCTCAGGAAAGCTGGCCGCAACTGGAAGCATTTTGGGAGAATCCGTCACAAAACACCTTGCCAGATGGTGAACTGCTGGGTGACTTCTATGAACGGGTTGCATCCGCCTGGAAAGTATTGACAGACACCGAAGACAAAAACACGCTCATCGTCTGTCATGGCGGCACTATCAGAATGATTTTGGCTCATGTTTTACAATTGGACTGGCGCAACTCTGCACTATTCTCAACACTGAGTATCGGGTATCACTCAATAACACATATTGAGCTGATTAAGGCCGACTGGCTTTATTTCAAAGTGCATCTTATTGGTGGCAAGCTAACTGCATTTAACAATGGTGAATCTGGATTTGAAACCGGCCAGAGTAAAATTCAGTACTCACTGATCTGAGCTGGTGCTATTATCCAGCCACCTGATTTCCACTCCTCTAATTGAATGAAGTCACTCGCCGATGTCTCATACATCCTCGGCTGACCACACCGACAGACACCATGAGCCAGTTCTTTCAGATACACCCGGAAAACCCACAACTTCGATTAATCCGTCAGGCTGTTGAGATTATCAACAGCGGTGGCGTTATCGCTTACCCTACAGACTCCGCTTACGCACTGGGCTGCAGCATGGGGAATAAAAAAGGGGTTGAACGCATCCGACAGATTCGCCAGCTGGACGACGACCACAACTTTACGCTGGTGTGCCAGGATTTGTCTGAATTGGCGACCTACGCACAGGTGAATAACACCCAATACCGCCTACTAAAAAACCATACGCCCGGCCCATTCACTTTTATTCTGAAAGGTTCTCGTGAAGTGCCTCGTCGACTGATGCACCCAAAACGGAAAACCATCGGCATTCGTGTCCCTGATTGCGCCATTGTCCGCGACTTGTTGGCCGAGCTGAAAGCGCCACTGATGAGCACCACTTTACAATTACCCTCCGACGACGAACCCATGTTTGACCCCTACGAAATCCGTGAGATGCTGCAATCTCGTCTGGATTTAATCATTGATGGTGGTTATCGCGGTCTGGACTCCACCACCGTCATCAGTCTGCTGGACGATGCACCTGAAGTTATTCGGGCAGGTAAAGGGGAAAGCCTGACGTTTCAGGCTTAACAGCCAACAAAATGCGTGCATTTCTGCTCTTTTCCCGAGAACAAAACTATCGTACCCTCTGAAATTCGATCATTGACTGGAGACCGCCTTGAGCGCCGTAGATCCTGACTCGCGAGTTTTATCCGGCATGCGCCCTACTGGTGCCTTACACCTTGGCCACTATCATGGCGTATTAAAAAACTGGCTAGACATGCAACATGAGTACGAGTGTTTCTTTTTTGTCGCTGACTGGCATGCCTTGACCACTCATTACGAGCAGACCGAGGATTTGCATCAGCACACTCTGAACATGGTCATAGACTGGCTGGCAGCAGGTGTAAATCCTGGTTCTTCGACACTTTTTGTGCAGTCCCGGGTACCGGAGCACGCCGAACTGCATCTGTTACTCTCCATGCTCACGCCTCTTTCCTGGCTCGAACGGGTTCCCAGTTTTAAGGACCAACAGGAAAAGCTAAAAGAAAAAGACCTCTCCACCTTCGGGTTTCTGGGTTATCCGTTACTGCAAAGCGCCGACATCCTCGCCTACCGCGCAGGCCTTGTGCCCGTAGGTGCAGATCAGGAAGCTCATGTGGAAATGACCCGAGAAATCGCCCGCCGGTTTAATCATCTTTATGGTCGGGAGCCGGGTTTTGAAGAGAATGCAGAAGCGGCTATTCGAAAAATGGGACGCAAACAGGGCAGTATTTATCGCAACCTGCGCAAAAACTACCTTGAAAAAGGTGATGAAGAAGCGCTGAAAACGGCCAGAGCTTTGCTGAAAGAGCAAAATAGCCTCACCGTTGGCGACCAGGAGCGTCTGTTTGGCTATCTGGAAGGCACGGGTAAAGTCATCCTGCCGGAGCCTCAAGCCTTATTGACTCCCCACTCCAAAATGCCCGGACTGGACGGACAGAAAATGTCCAAATCCCATAGCAACACCATTTCACTACGGGAATCCGCTGACAATATCGACAGCAAAATCCGTAAGATGCCCACGGACCCGGCACGCATTCGCCGCAATGATCCGGGTGAGCCTGATAAGTGTCCGGTCTGGCAACTTCATCAGCTCTATTCTGATGACAGCCGCAAAGACTGGGTTCAGCAAGGCTGTCGCAGTGCAGGCATTGGTTGTGTGGATTGCAAAAAGCCGGTGATCGAAGCCATTCAAGCCGAACTTCACCCCATTCGCATTGAGGCTATGGAACTGGAAAATAATCAGGATGTGGTAAAAAACATTATTTCAGAGGGCTGTGAAAAGGCTCGGGATGAGGCGCAGGATACTCTGAAAGAGGTTCGTGATGCTATCGGTCTTGGCTACCGTTGAAACCCGCAACTGGACAAAACCATCGTACGAAAGGCATCATGGAACTGATCAGGCTTTATAAACTCCAAGCATTAATAGCTGAAGTTATTGATGACCTCTAAGGTAAAGCACGACACTCCCATATTCGACGATGAGGTAAGATACCATGACCACGACGGAAGCCGTGGCCGACGCTCCAGCAGTAACACCAGAGAGCCAGCAACCGGCATTACAGCAGGACATGTTCGCTCTGGTAAAAGGGGAGCCTCTTACCAAATTACCTGAAGACCTTTATATCCCTCCGGATGCTCTGGAAATATTTCTGGAGGCCTTTGAAGGTCCGCTCGATCTACTGCTTTATCTGATCAAGCGCAACAACATGGAAATACTGGACATTCAGGTGGCTGAGATCACTCGTCAGTATATGGACTATGTTGAGCTGATGCAGGCTTCTCAGTTTGAGCTGGCGGCAGAATATCTGGTAATGGCGGCAACGCTGGCGGAAATCAAATCCCGCATGCTGCTGCCCAGAGCCAGTGATAACGACGATGAAGAAGATGACCCGAGAGCAGAGTTAATTCGTCGCCTGCAAGAATACGAACGCTTTAAGAAAGCCGCAGAAGATATTGATGAACTACCACGAATGGGACGGGATACCTACCTCGTCAGTGCCAGTCCGCCGGAATACAAAAAAGAGCAACCTTTGCCGGATGTTGATCTCAAGGAAATATTGCTGGCCATGGGCGAAGTTATGCGCCGGGCAGACATGTTTGAGCATCACCATGTAGAAGAAGAAGCGCTGTCTGTCAGAGAACGGATGAGTGAAGTACTGTCCATGCTTTCGTCAGAACGCTTTACCCCTTTTGTAGCACTCTATCGTGTCGATGAAGGTCGCCTCGGTGTTGTTGTGACCTTTATGGCCATTATGGAACTGATCAAGGAATCCCTGATCGAGCTGGTTCAGAGTGAGCCATACGGCCCCATTCACGTTAAGGCAAGGATTGAATAAATGAATGACAAACCGGAACTCGCATTAATTCTTGAAGGAGCCATTCTTGCCAGCAACAAGCCGCTGTCTCTGGAACAGCTGGTCAACCTGTTTCCGGAAGAAGAAAGACCGGACGGTAATGAAATCCGGGAGGCGCTGGTCGCCATTTCGGAAGCCTGTGAACATCGTGGCTTTGAACTAAAACAGGTGGCCTCTGGTTATCGTTTTCAGGTGCGTCAGGAACTGGCCCCCTGGATTGGCGGACTCTGGGAAGAAAAACCTCAACGCTACACTCGTGCCATGTTAGAAACCCTGGCTCTGATTGCTTACCGACAGCCCATCACCCGGGGTGAGATTGAAGAAATCCGGGGTGTTAGCGTCAGCAGTAATATTATTCGCACACTGCAGGAGCGGGAATGGGTACGTGTTGTTGGTCACCGGGATGTACCCGGTCGTCCCGCCATGTTTGCAACGACCCGGCAGTTTCTCGATTACTTCAGTTTGCAGAACCTGAATGAGCTGCCTTCACTCTCTGAAATCCGTGATCTGGAAGAAGCCGCAAAAGAGCTGGAAGCTCAGGCTCTAATGGAAAAAGCTCAACAGGAGCTTGCCGATGCGGCACTGAATGAAACACCCGAAGCCGATGAAGAAGAACAGGACATGGTCGCAGAACGTTCTGCCCGGGAGCTGTTCGATGAACTGGATGCGATGGAAGCCGAGCTTCCCGAAGGTTTTGATGACATGATCAAAAAACAGAAGGTGGAAGGCATACAGCTTGATGAACATATCGAGCCTCCCATTCTCACTGACACCGTAGACATGTCAGAAGAAGCTGGGTCAGAAGAAGCTACACCCAAACCAGACACCCAACCCAGTAGTGAAGATTTCAACGAAACCGTTCATTAATTCGGAATCCCCCGGATTGCTCACCGATGCACCGATGGTTATACTCCTCCGCCCAATCCTCCTTTGGGCGGGCAACCGCTGGTAGACAATGACAACTGAAGACACACTCCCTCCGCAAGGCGAAAAACTGCAAAAAATCCTGGCGGGTGCTGGCTTAGGCTCGCGCCGTGAGATGGAGCGCTGGATAACCGAAGGCCGTATTATGGTCAACGGCAGCACAGCAACCCTTGGCGATCGTGCCTCTACTCACGACAGCATTACCGTTGATGGCCGTACAGTCAATCTTGACACTTATTCTTCCGGCATCCGTCGTGTGATTGCCTATAACAAACCGGAAGGTGAAATCTGTAGCCGCACCGATAAAGAAGGGCGTCCGACCGTATTCGACAAACTGCCAAAACTGAAGGGTGAACGCTGGATTGCCATTGGCCGTCTTGACCTGAACACCTCCGGCTTACTGCTGTTTACCACCGATGGGGAGCTGGCCAGCCGCCTGATGCACCCTTCCTACACCATTGAGCGTGAATACGCCGTGCGGGTCATGGGCAATGTCACTCAGGAAAAAGTCGACAACCTGTTTAACGGTGTCGAACTGGAAGATGGTATGGCACGTTTCACCGATATTGTTGATTCCGGCGGCACCGGTATTAACCGCTGGTTTCATGTCTGTATTCTGGAAGGCCGCAACCGTGAAGTGCGCCGCCTTTGGGAATCTCAGGAATTGACGGTAAGCCGTCTTAAGCGCGTTCGTTTCGGCAGCCTGATCATCCCGGACAAGCTGCGTCAGGGACAATTCCAGGAATTAGGCAAAAACGACATCGATGAACTGGCCGAACTGGTCAAACTGCCATCAGCACCAGCGTATGTGAAAACACCCCAGGAGCGTATGAGAAAGAACGAGATGAAAGCGCCCAAGCGCCCTCGCAGTCATCAAAAGGCTCGCTCTAACAACTCTGCACAACCGGGCAAAAAGCCATCCAGATCAAATCAGAGACGCACTCGCAACGCTCGTTAAAAGAAAATACACCGCCTATTTCGTAGGTCGTCATGCCCGAAGGACATGGCGACAATGCGCTCGAAGAGTGCAAAAACCTCGACATTTTTCAGCATTGCATGCTGATTGTCGGCTTCACGGAAGCCGACCTACGCCCCTCTTCCGGATCAACGAGATCGCCTCCCTGGACAAAACAACTGTACTTATATACAGTTAACAAAAACCACAGGAGAAAACCATGTCTATCACCCCCATGTGGCGAGTTGACCGGGACGGAAGCATGTTTACAGATAAAAAAGCCGCTGAAGAACACGATCGCATGCTGGAGCTGGCCGATGGCATCACCAGTCTACTGGAAACACACTTCGAGATTGATGAAAAGCTGGCTGAAGACATTGGCCTGCTTATGTCCCGCAATAAAGACACATTAAGCAAAGCCTTTAAAGGCAAACCTGAATTACTGCAAGATATTGGCAAAGAACCAGCACAGGATAAACCAGCCGCTGTTCTCACAGACCTTAAAGAGGTGGTTGCCTGATTTCCGGTGGTGCCCGGTTTATTATCGGGCTTTATTCCACCGCAATCCGCAATAACCCTTCTGCCCACCTCCAGAATCTGACTATAATCTCCTTTACTCTCCCATTTCGGTCTCTACAGTAGTGCAATTTCAGCCGATTCCGCTAATATAGCGCGATTTTTAACACCCCCCGAAACTTTCCACCGCAATTCCGCTCCAAGAAACTTCGGGGAGAACAACCCAATACAAAGTACAGCTGCAGACAAGCCTCCCCCGCCTTCTGCAACGGCTGTATGTCAGGCAAGGTTAAAGGTTAGTAGTCAAATATGACGAACTTCGTTTCTGGACAACGCTGGATCAGTGACACCGAAACAGAACAGGGTCTGGGCACTGTGCTCACCCTCGATAGCCGGATGGTCACCCTGCTGTTTCCCGCTACCGGCGAAACCCGACTTTACGCCATCAATAACTGTCCACTGACCCGTGTGCAGTTCAATCCGGGCGATAAAGTCGAAAGCCATGAAGGCTGGGTCATGACGGTTTCCGAGATATTGGAAGACAATGGCCTGTTAACATACCTTGGCACTCTGTCCAGTGGTGAAACCAGAGAGTTGACTGAAAGCAATCTGGGCAACTTCATCCGCTTTAATAAGCCTCAGGATCGCCTGCTGGCCGGTCAGATTGATCAGAACAGCAACTTCAGTCTGAGATACAAAACCCTGCAATACAATCACGGCCTGCGCAAATCCCCCATGCGTGGTCTGATCGGTCCCCGTACCAGTCTGATTCCTCATCAGCTGCATATTGCCCGCGAAGTTTCTCAGCGCCATGCGCCCCGAGTCATGCTGGCCGATGAAGTGGGCATGGGTAAAACCATTGAAGCCGGTTTGATTCTGCATCAGCAGCTCATTACTGGTCGTGCCAGCCGGGTTTTGATCCTGGTGCCAGAAAGCCTGGTGCATCAGTGGCTTGTTGAGATGCTGCGTCGTTTTAATCTGCATTTCAGTGTCTTTGACGAAGAACGTTGTCGCCATGCTGATGGTGATAATCCATTTGTCACCGAACAGCTCATACTCTGCAGCCTAGACTTTCTGTGCAACAGCGAAGAACGTCGTCAACAAGTTCTGGAAGCCGACTATGATCTCCTGATTATTGATGAAGCTCATCATCTTTACTGGTCTGAAGAACAAGCCAGTATTGAATATCAATGCGTTGAACAACTGTCCCGCCACATTCCAGGCCTGCTGCTGCTCACGGCAACACCTGAACAGATGGGGCCAGAAAGTCACTTTGCCCGTTTGCGCTTACTGGATGAAAACCGTTTCCATGACCTGGCGGCATTTCAGGCAGAAGAAAATCGTTACGAACCGGTTGCCGAAGCTGTACAGGAGCTGCTCGACAACGATCATCTGCCAGAGACAGCACAACAACATCTGCTCAGTTTTTTAGGGGATGAAAGTCGTTCATTAATTGAGACAGTCAACAGTGACAATCCGGAAGAGAAGGAAACCGCCAGAGATCATATTCTGCATCGCCTGCTGGATCGACACGGCACTGGTCGAGTGCTGTTCCGCAACACCCGTGCGGCAGTGGGCGGTTTCCCCGGTCGTGTAGTTCAGGGTTATCCGCAGGCACTGCCGGAGTTGTATCAGATTGCTCTGGAAGAAGAGGATAACTATCGCCATAACATCTACCCTGAATTGGCTTATCAAGCGCAAATCACCATCGATGATATGGACCCCTGGTGGAAAGTAGACCCTCGCACCGACTGGCTGATCAACCTACTGAAGCTGCTTAAAAAAGACAAGGTGCTGGTCATCTGCGCCAATGCCAACACAGCGCTAGACCTGGAGAACGCCCTGCGTATTTTGTCTGGCATTCCTGCTGCGGTATTCCACGAAAACATGAGCATCGTCGAGCGCGACCGTGCTGCTGCCTGGTTTGCCGACGAAGATTATGGTGCTCAGGTATTGGTCTGTTCAGAAATCGGTTCTGAAGGCCGTAACTTCCAGTTTGCTCATCATCTGGTGCTGTTTGATCTGCCTGAACATCCGGACCTACTGGAACAGCGCATCGGTCGTCTTGACCGGATTGGTCAGACAGAAACGATTAAAATACATGTGCCGTACATTTCCGGCACGGGTCAGGAAGCCCTGTTCTACTGGTATGACCTGGGATTGAATGCGTTTGCCGATACCTGTCCGGCCGGTAGTATGGTGCAGCAAACACTGGGTGAAGAACTACGCTCGTTGCTGAAACCCTGCACCCCTGTCAGCCAGGAGGCTATGCAATCTCTACTCGACAAAGCTACAGAAATCAATAATGAGCAGCTGGAGCATCTGCACAACGGTCGTGATCGACTGCTGGAATTGAATTCCCGTGGCACTATTTCCAGCGAAGATATGATTAATGATATCGAAGAGCAAGAACAACCGCGCCAGCTGAAACGTTTTATGGAAAAGCTGTTTGAAGGCTTTGGTGTAGAGGCTGAAGATCATTCCAAACATTGCCTTGTTCTGCGCCCCGGCAGCCATATGATCACCTCCTTCCCCGGCCTGCCTGCAGATGGCACAACAGTGACATTCTGCCGGGATATGGCGTTATCACGCGAAGACATGCAGTTCCTGACCTGGGAACATCCGATGGTAGCCGAAGGCATCGATATGGTGCTGACCAGCGAACTGGGTAATACGTCTGTCGCTCTGCTGAAAAACAAGGCGCTGAAGCCGGGCACTATGTTGCTTGAAGCCATTTATGCCGTGGAAGTTACTGGTGATAAATCCTTGCAGCTGGATCGCTACTTACCAGTTACACCGGTTCGCTGTCTGATTGATCCGGGAATGAACAACCTCGCTCAGAAAGTTGCCTTCGATACACTCAATGCCCAACTGCAACCGCTGAAAAAAGGCGTTGCCAAAAAGCTGGCCAAGGCGCAACGTGAACCTATTCTGAAAATGCTGGAAAAGGCAGAAAGCTATGCCAAAGAAAGTGTTCAGCCCATTGTCAGCGAAGCCTGTAAAGCCCTGCTCACTGACGTTACAGAAGAGATCAAACGACTGGCGGCGTTAAAAGCTGTCAACCCTAACGTACGTGATGATGAGATCGAACATCTGAAAAAACAGGCAGCATCGGGTCATCAATGCTTGCAAAAAGCCATGCTAAAACTGGATGCCATTCGGGTGATGGTCACTGGCTAACACGGCACCTGAAATCAACTTCCCGTTGTTTCATCTACCGGCCTGGATTTTGCTAAAACAAACGCCAGGCAAATAGCCATGAGACAAGAAATTGATTTCAATCAAACAGGTGCTGCCTATTCTTTATCACACCTTGTCGATAAATAATGGCTTCCTTATGATGGTTTTCAGTCAAAGAAAGGTATCCCTCATGTTCAGAACGTTTGTGACTGGCGTTGCCACCTTAGCCATAGCCAGCAATTGCCTTGCTTCTCATAACTCAGAATGGCAGTCCGGACTCAGCGGTGAAGCCGGAATTTTATTCGGTTATACAAAATCAGATTCTCAGTTCAATGATAAAAACAAAGCCACCAGCTCTCTGAATCAGTCTGGTGAGTCAAAAGGCAGGCCATTGGCGCTACCAATGGGTTCACTTCAATACACCTTTGATGACCAGAAAAGCCAGCTATTTTTGGGCACCAGCCGGGCAGACGTTACTCTTGGACACATTAATGCAGAGCTGGGATACCGCCGCCAGATGGACAACTACGGTGTTATGTCCGCCAGTTTCCTGCCCACGTTGATTGCCAATACCACCTGGAGCAATCCTTACGTAACGGATAAGAATCGAACAGAAACCGACTCCAAAGTGCAGGCTTTGCGCTTCCAGTACAATAATATTTTCCATTCCGGCTTCTCTTTGGATATGGCATTTGGAAAGCACTCTGTTGATAAGGAAGAAAGTGGTCAGGGTAAGTACACCGCCAAACAACAAACACTGTTAAAGCGTGACAGTAAGGTCTATTACCTGAAAGGTGATTATCAAACAGCACTATCACGGGGACTGATCGTCAGAAGCGGCCTGAGTTTCATCAAAAATAAAGCCGATGGTGCCGCCATGACCAGCAACACCTATGGTTTGAATGCCGGTATCATTCGTGCTAGCCGGGCTTATACCACCGTGTTAAACCTGTCGTATAAAAACGAGCGCTTCGATGAAGCAAACCCTGTCTTTGCCAAAAAGCAGAAAGATCACCATTATGGTGTGAACCTCTCGTACGTTTACCATCAGCCTTTTGGATTGAAAGATTGGCAGGCAGTCACTATGGCCGGTTATCAGGTGACACAATCAAATATCGATTTCTATGGCGAGAAGTCCTGGCGTTTGATGACCGGAATGAGTTACCAGTTTTAACATTTGAAATAACAGCTTGAGATGCTGCCCTGACACCCTTTAGTAAAGTCTTTAGTCAGAGCAGCTCTTTTTGCCAGTACCCTACATCCAGCTTTTTACCAAACTTGAATCCAACCCGTTCAAAATGCGCTACTTTTTTCATACCCAGTTTTTCATGCAGTGCTTCACTGGCCGGATTAGGCAGAGTGATACAACCTAGCGCAACCTGAATACCCTGTTGCTGCAAACGCTCAAACAGCTGTTCATAGAGTTGTGTTCCTAGTCCTCGCCCCTGACTCTCAGGCGCCAGATACACTGTTGTTTCCACCGTAAAACGATAGGCACTGCGCTGTTTCCACGGACCGGCATAAGCATAACCCTGAATCTCACCATCCAGCTCTGCCACCAGCCAGGGCATTGACAAGGCTTTCAGTGCATTAAAGCGCGCCGCAATGTCGTTTACATTCACGATTTCTTCTTCGAAAGTGGCGACCGAATGTCCAATATAGTGATTATAAATATCAGTAATCGCCTGCAAATCAGCGATTGTGGCACTTCGTATCATAACGTATCCAAATAATACTTAATGGTGCCAGAATAACACGCTGCATATTCAGAAAGGAGTAGTGGGTGCACTACGACTTATTTTGATAGACCGAGTGTTGTTCCTGTTCACGCTGACGGTCCGGATCAGAAATACATTGCACCCGCTCTAACTGATGAATGTAATCTTCTGGCATCTGTGATTCCCTGGCCCCCGTCAACACATGGTAGCGATACCAGAAATAGGGTTTTAACCGACGATCTATTTGATGGGCGTAGTATGTTCTTGCTGACAAAGGTTCTCCAGACAAGGACATCAACTCAACATCTTTTTCCAGCGAACTGCCACCTAAGCCCTCAATTTTATCCAATGCCTCTTTGCTGACTTCATCAAGTTCGTAGACAATACCCAGCATGTAATCCTCTTTTTTGCCGGTGAAGAACGCATCACATTTACCAGAACCATCGTCACTGAGCATATGAAATTTCAAAATGTGTTCTGAAAGGCGATACACACCTAGCTGGCGAATAACAGGAACCCGTGCCCGTATTCGGGCAAATGACATATTGGAACCATAAGCAAAGTATTTCAAAGTTGACTCCGAACCAGACCATTAACCGCGAAACGCTCGTTGAGTGGAAAGAGTGTAAGTACCCTTCAAACAATTAACGGCAGCATCACCAAGAAGTTTTGTATTTATCCGATTCAGAGGCTGGTGAACTCCTTACTGCATACTGTAGACTGCGCCGTTGATCAAAGAATAGCCTCATTAAAACACCTTACCCTTTTTATGGAGGACAAAAACAATGGCTGATCTACATAAGATAGGCATCATTGGCACTGGCTTTGTCGGCATGGCTGCTGCTTACTCTATTTTTCAGCAGAAGCTGGCACGTGAAATTGTTCTGGTTGACCGGAACCAGGACAAGGCGGCAGGTGAAGCACTGGACATGATGTATGGCCAGTCCCTGGTAGGACGCTGCTCAGTCACGGCAGGCGATTATTCTCAGCTACAGGATGCGGGTATTATTGTCATTTGTGCCGGTGTTGGTCAGTCCAACCCGGATGAAACCCGTCTGGAGCTGTTACAGAAGAACATTCAGGTATTCAAAAGCATTGCTGCAGAGCTGGATCGTTATGCGCCTGAAGCGTTATTGCTGATTGCCAGCAATCCGGTGGATATTCTTACTCAGGCTATGCAAACACTGAGCAAAAGGCAGCGAAAGTTGATTATCGGTACCGGCACTTACCTGGATACATCCCGCTTTCGGACTTTGCTGGCACAGCATTATGAAGTGTCTCCAAGATCTGTTCACGCTTACATTGTTGGTGAGCATGGTGATTCTGAGGTACCGCTCTGGAGTACCGCGTCTATTGGTGGTTTGTCCATTATGAACAACACCGTTAATAACAAGCGGTTTGATCAGTCTGTGATGGATGATCTGTTTCACAAAGTCAAGAATGCGGCCTATCAAATCATTGCTCAGAAAGGGCATACCAACTGGGCAATCGGGCTGGTGATTGCCAGTATCATTCGTTCTATTAAAGAAGACCAGCGACGCATTTTGCCGGTCAGTGTCAGGCTGAATGGCGAGTACGGTATTGATCATGTCTGTCTGAGTTTACCAGCGATTGTCGGACTGCATGGTGTTGAAAGCTATATTTTGCCCAAACTCAACCAGATTGAATTAGAAGGGTTGCAGCTTTCTGCAAAAACGCTACAAGAGCCCGTGACGCAACTGGAGCTTGATTAAGCTATTATGTTGCCTTTGATCGGGATTATTCACTGTTGTCATTCATGAACGCCAACTCCAAAGCCTGCCTCTATGCGCTGGCAGCCGCTCTGTTATGGTCAACAGTAGCGACCGCTTTCAAGATCGCGCTTGAATATCTTGACCCTTGGCAACTGATGTTCTGGTCAGTCATTACCTGCACTCCGTTATTGGGGGGCATCATTCTATGGCAGGGAAACGTTCATTTAGTAAAAAAACAGCTACAACAATCCTTTTGGCTTTACATGGCTTTGGGTCTGCTTAATCCCTTCCTTTATCACGTCACACTGTTTGGCGCTTATGACCTGTTACCAGCACAACAGGCTCAGGCACTGAATTACAGCTGGCCAATGGCGTTGACGCTGATGGCTGTCCCTTTACTGGGCAATCGATTATCGACCAACGAAGCGGCCTGCTGTCTGCTGGCATACGCTGGCGTTTTGATTATTGTCACCAGAGGCGAGCTGCAAAATCTGGCTTTTGATAATCCGACAGGTGTTGCGCTGGCACTGAGTACCACGGTCATCTGGGCTCTGTACTGGATTCTGAATACTCGAAAAGCTGGCGACCCAATTGTTGGTCTGTTTATCTGCTTTTTATCAGGATTACTCTGGATTATTCTGACCACCATGCTCTTCTCCGATATTGGTTTTATCTCTCTGGAAGGTTTTGCAGCCGCCGCTTACATCGGCGTTATCGAAATGGGTTTGGGTTATGTACTCTGGTTAAAGGCATTGAAAATCGCAGAAAACACAGCAATGATCAGCAGCATCAGTTATTTCAGCCCTTTTCTATCATTAATATTTATCGCTAATATTCTTGGTGAAGCGATTTATCCAGCGACTTACGCCGGACTGATCATGATTATTGCCGCTGTGATGTTTCAGCAGCGCTGGTTCCGAAAGAATTAACCCTCAATGGCAAGAAACAACATTTTTCGTTTTAAACAATTTCAGATTGATCAGAGTCATTGCGCCATGAAAGTCACCACCGACGCCATTGTTTTTGGTGCTCTGGTGGACACTTCCAAAAGTCAATCCATCCTTGATATTGGTTCCGGTACAGGGCTGCTGTCCTTAATGCAGGCACAACAAAGTCAAGCGCCGATTACTGCCGTAGAAATTGATCAACAAGCTGCAGAGCAAAGTCGGCAAAATATCCGAAACAGCCCATGGCCAGATCAGATTCAGGTGATCGAACGCGCCATCCAGACTTATGCCAATAACTGCGACCATCAATTTGACACCATTATCAGTAACCCGCCCTTCTTTCGGCAATCACTAAAAGGCCCGAACCAACAGCGAAACCTGGCGAGGCATACCTACTCACTCAGTTTCTCTGATCTGGCAAAAGCTATCAGCACACTATTAAAACCTGAAGGGGAAGCCTGGGTATTATTACCAACCGATTCAGCAAACAATTTTCTGGAAGACGCTGCACTGGCAGGGTTGTATCCTGGCACTCAAATTGAGCTGCAAGCGACTGATCAACGACCAGTCCACCGGCACATCCTAAAACTGATATATCGAAACACAGAAACAGAAATCCATCGCCTTATCTATCAAGACCAGCAACAACAATATACCGGGGATTTTAAAAAGCTGGCCAAAGCCTTCTATCTGAATCTTTAATATTCAGCCAATTGATTTTGGAATGAAGTAATATCATAACTTTGTCCAGCAATAGCCGTCATGGTTTTTGCTGGTGGTTTTGGCGTCTGCTGCAATAGCTGCTCCTGAGCCCCCACCACCTGATTTTGATAATACTTGTTAATATTACCACCAGGAGCACCCCCTCCAGAAGTAGCCAAAGCACCATAGGCCTGGCCCTGTATATTACCGCTTTCCGGCATTGTTTGTTTAACACTGTCTGACACCTTACCCGACATTGATGACAAGGCTTTGCGTTTCAACTGCATGGTTTCAGAGTAATGCGGAATAGTATCTGGCCGGTTCGCCAGTTCTGTTAGCCAGAGAATTGATACGGTCAGTATCCCGAGGATCATCCACTGGGGCTTGATTGTATTCATTATTATTTTCCTGTTTGCCCAGTTTTGATATTACTGCACCCCTTTAGGAAATAAAAAGCACTTTTCACAGACAAAAAGTAAGCGGTCGGGCAACCCCATCTACCCCTACTCCCACCAATTCGCTATTTTTAAATCGTCCGGTGTGAGATTCATAGGCAACAGGTGTTCAACACACGCTTCTTTGGGCAGTTGAGGAACCCTGGACAGCACGTAACGTAGCCAGGCGTAAGGCTCCAGATCATTCGCCCTGGCGGTTTCGATCAAACTATAAAGTGTTGCGCTGGCATTTGCTCCGTTTACGCTTTTAGCAAAAAGCCAGTTCTTTCGGCCAATTACGAACGGTTTGACGGCTCTCTCTGCCGCATTATTGTCAATATCCAGCAGCCCGCTATCAAGGTAACGTATCAGATAAGGCCACTGGTTTTGCGCATAGGTGATGGCTTTGCCAAGCTTGTTTTTGGGAGGGATTTTGGGCTGTTGCCGATCCAGCCACTCTTTCAGCTTGTCCAGGATCGGGCGGCTTTCCCGTTGTCTTATCTGGAATCGTTCTTCTACCGCTTTATCTTTGACCCTTCTCTCTATAGCGTAGAGCGTCTGGATCATCGTCAGCACCTGGGCGGGCTTGGTGATTTTGGCTTGTGGCTGGCCTTTTTTCTTTGGGATAGCGTCCAGCGCTTCTTTGAATTTTCTCCGGACGTGCGCAAGACAGCCAACCAGTTCTATTTCCGGTTGCTTCTTACTCAGCGCTTTATAAGCAGACAGTCCGTCGCATTGCAGATAGCCGCTGAACCCGGACAGGAATGCCTGTGGACGACTATGGTCACGACCTGACTGATAGTCATAGAGGATGACTGGTGTCCCCAGCTGCCCGGTAGTGCGATACACCCACATATAGGATTTATCCTGTGGCGACCGTTCGGGCTCATCCAGTACCTGCAGCGGTGTTTCGTCAGCCTGAATACTGCTTCGTCTGACCAGCATTTTCTGTAGCTCGTCGTATATTGGTTTGAGTAATACGGACACCCTGATCATCCATTCAGCCATGGAGGCACGACTGATCTCGATGTTCATGCGCTTCAGGATAAACTCCTGTCGATACAGGGGCAGAGCATCACAATATTTGCTGGTGATGATCCAGGCCAGCAATCCGGGAGTGGCAATGCTTTTCGGGATGGGCATTTTCGGCATCGGTGCCGTTTTGACGCCGGACTCGCACTCGCAGGCATATTTCAGGCGCTGGAATTCAACGACTTTCACCTGCGCCGGAACGATGTCCAGCTTACAACTGCTCTCATGGCCGAATGCCTTGAGGGTTTTACCACAGCAGTCGCACTGTTTTTCTTCTTCGGCGATATCCAACTGAACCACGTCCCGGGGCAAATGGTCAGGCAGTGTTTTCCTGACCGGCTTTTTGCGCTGGTGAGCTTCTACGGTCTGGGTTTCAGATTGTTCAGCAGACTCTTCGTCCAATAATTCAGGTTCATTGAACAGTGACTCCTGGCCCTCGAAACGTTCACTGGAAGCGGCAAATTTCTGATGTTGATGCAGGCGGAACTGTTCCTCATACCACGCGAGTTTCGCCTTCAGCTGAACGTTCTCAAACTGAAGAGATTCAATGGTCGGTTTGTCTGGCGTGGTCATCGTATTCATATCGCCTATTATCTAACAGAACCGCCGTCGTTTTCATTGTTGTAGTTCATGGACATTCAGGCGGCAGGCTGATAGCACAATGTCGGATGTGCTTTTTTCTGATCGACTGGCAAGCCGTCCAGAAGCCAGTTCAGCTCACGACGGGTCAGAGTGATTGCCTGATTCGTCTTTTCATGATCAGGCCAATTGAAACGGCCTTTCTCGAGGCGACGGTAGTAAAGCCAGAACCCGTTAGTCTGCCAGTGCAGTATTTTGAGTTTGTTGCGTCCCCGGTTGCAGAATACGAACAGGCTTTCGGAGAACGGGTCAAGGTTCAGTACTTCGCTGGCGATCAGGGAGAGACCATCGATAGACTTGCGCATGTCGGTGACACCGGGAGCTAGATAGACCTTGAGGGAAGTCGCATCACCAATCATGCTGCAGCCTCCAGGGTTTGCAGTACGGTTCGCAAGGTCTGCGGATCGAATCCCGGTGCCAGTTCGATACGAAACCCGGAGGGGCTGGTCAGGGTGATGCCGGTACTTCCTGGTTGAGCAGGGAGCGAATTGGTTTCGATATGAGCTACAGTGACTGGTAATAGAGGGGTTGGACTTTTATCAGGGGTCGACTGTTGCCTGTAGCGACGACGGTAATAACCGAAAGATTTGATGGACAGTTTCTGCTGACGAGCGTATTCCGCCTGAGAAAGTCCGCTTTGCTGCCATTGTTCGATATGCTTAAACCAGAATTGTTGTTTTTCGGACATGTTACCTCCTGAAAGCTGGAAGCATCAGTATCCGGACTGGTGGTCAGGCTGGGTAGATGGTTTTTGGCTGACGCTTACGACAAAAAAACTCATCAGCAGGTGTTTTTGACAGAAAAAATTTAAGTAAAGGTAGTGGCAATTAAAAACTTACCCGTTCTGGTACAATTGACTGTCGCCTTACAATCTATGCTGATTGTCAGGGTTTGTCTCAGTCCTCATCCCATGCTTTTTCTTCAACCAACGTCTGTCGTGCCGTTTTTGCGGTAACAAGTGCCCACAATACTCCGGTAAGGTTTTCTATGCCGCCACCCTTACCGACATATCGCCTTGTATACCGAAAACCCATCCCGCCTTAACAACGTTTCACAATGCCCAAAAGTACTTTTGATAATGGGCGGGTATTTCAGAAAACTATTTGCAACAATTCTCAATTCACCGCCAGGCTTGAGAAACCTTAGCGAGTTCGCGAGAAACTGCTCTGTGACGACATAATGCGTTTTCACACCCTGATGAAAGGGAGGATTGGAGATAATCAGATCAAAACTGCCTTCTACCTCTGAAAGACCATCACTGGCAATAACCTCAAATGAATCGACCTGCAGAGCGGATAGTGTTTTGCGGCTGCTTCTCAGAGCCAGTGCGTCACAATCCACCAGAGTCAATGTGCGCTGCCCCTGCATCTGTTGAATACAGGCAGATATCACGCCAGCACCGCAGCCAAAGTCGAGCACTCTGCCCTCTGGCAAGGTGTCAAAAGTATCGAGCAAAACTCTGGTTCCTACATCAAGCCTGCCATGACTGAATACCCCCGGCAGAGAGTAAATGGGCAAAGTGCTGTCTTGAAATTCAGCAGCAAATGTCTGCCAGTGCTGATTCATATCAAAGCCTGATGCTGTTTGCAGTGATTCTGACGCTTCCAGTAAGACACAATGCCGGGCATTATCGACAGCAGTCACTACCGAAAAACTGTTCTTAAGGCGTTTTTTCCAGGATTTAATGCCTTCACTATTTTCTCCCACCAGCCAGAGAGTGCCGTTTTCGGCAAGAAGGGATTGTGCCATCAACAACCAGAAATCCATGAGAGGTTTACTTTTCTGAAGAAATAACAGAATGCCATCAAATGACTGACCGTTGGGATGGTCAAAAACGGGTGCATAACTCAGCGATAATGCGGGTTGATCTTCCCATTCGCGGTGCATCTGCCGAACGTCGGAAAAATCACGGCTCAGCCCGGTAATCTGTTTTGCAATATTGTCCGACAGCAGCGCCGTCGCCAGATGATCTGCGGGCATCCCCACCATCAGCAACTGCTGGCATTCCAGCCGCTCACTATTTCGTAAAATTAACTGAGAAGGGTTTGAAAAGTGCATTCGGGCTCATATCATCTCGCCAACCACAATTGATGGATGCGCCGTTATACCGGAACTGAGCCACCCTGTTCAATGGGTTTTCACTGTAACACGAAGCTATTTGACGACAAACCGGTGCTTATCAATGTCAATTATCCGTCGAAATTTGTAATGGAACCAAATTCTTACCTTGAGACCATCTTCTATAGTGATTGGGAAGGCTATTGGATTTATTCAAGAGGTAAAGGATTATGTCAGGTAATATCAGCGGTCAATCGCCAGTCACAACCGGTACACCCACACCAACCAGCGAACCCATCACCAACGACCTTAAAGCTGAAGATGATACACAGGTTGGTAAAACCACTGACAAACGTACTGTTACATCAGAAACCGTTGACCCAAAAGTAAAACGCTCAGCTGAAGACACAGACGAAAAAACAAAATCCACGAAAAAGAGACTGAAAAAGCGAACAATTTCAGAGTCAGAACAGGCGCCAAAAAAGAAAAAAAGTAGAAAGGCTGCAGGTACCAAAAAGGCAGTTCAAGCCAAAAAAAATGCCGCTGCTAAAAAGCTGAAGCATTTTTTTGCTCAGATAAAAAGAGTCATTAACCAGACGAATTTCAAGACAATTCCCAAGTCTACGACAGACCAACTTAAACAACACTTGCATCATGGCCATGAAATTTTCGGTCACATCAACTCGTGGAACCTGAAGGTCAACCGACTGGATAGATATAAAGCTCAAGGCTTAACCCACTCCGAAGAGCGAAAAAGCCTTAAAAAAAGCTTATCGGAAACCAAGTCTGATTTAAAAAATGCAATGAAATACGTCCAATCCATGGACAATTTGGACAATCATAAAAAAAAGGTTTCTCGATTAGACGCTCAGCAGTCTCAAGATAGCAAGATAGATAATGCCAGACAGAGTCCTCAGACCTGGGTAAAAAAAACCAAAGATGATGAGCTTCCACTCCCACCCACTCAAGATCAGTTGAAAGCCATGCAAAACGGCGCGACTCCAACATCACCAACTGCTCCTGCTGATGACATGCCTGTACCTCCACCACCACCTGCTCCTGCTGCCCCACAACAAGCCGCAGTCGGAAAACAACCTAAAAAACCGCCTGTTGATTTAACCCAAGCATTGAAAAGTGCAGTGAGCGGCAATCAACTAAACCATGTTGAGCCAAACAGGAGTAAGTCTAAGTCCAATCCACTGATTTCTAAGGAGCTATTGGAGAGTACTAAGCTTAAGACTCATACGGAAGAGAAAAAAGTTGTACCGCGTGAGCCTAGCGAGCTTGAGCTTACCATGCAAAAACGAGCCGATAGACTAGCCAAAAAACAAGTCTCTGATGAAACCAAACCATCTGGAAGCGCTTAACCCGACCTTTTTCCTCAAAAATATCCAATGACCAGGGTGCTGATCCTTCAGCATCCTTTTTTATGTTATAAAAGCTATATATTTCAAAGCATTGACGACAACTCACAGGCATCATAGGATGGCGCCGCTTGTCACAATGGAGTTTTGAAGTATGACTGAGCCAAGAGGCAATCTGGTGTTACGAACTCTGGCTATGCCCGGAGATACTAATCCAAACGGCGATATTTTCGGGGGATGGATTATGTCCCAGATGGATATCGCCGGAGGTCTGGCTGCCAAGGATTGCAGTAGCTCCAGAGTTTCTACAGTGGCTGTTGAATCCATGTCTTTCCACACACCCGTCAAAGTGGGAAGTGTGGTTTGCTGTTATGCTGAAATTCTCCGCATTGGCATAACGTCCATGCGAATTAATCTGGAAGTCTGGGTACTCTCTCACCCTTACCAAAAAGGGATGCGCACTAAAGTGACTGAAGGTGTTTTTACGTATGTTGCGATTGATGAACAAGGTCGCCCAATCCCGGTCAATCGGGATTAATCCCTTTAGCAATCTTCCTTAAACCGGGGAGATTGCTTAGAATAGCCCGGCAACCTCCTCCATTATTTTTCACCTCCATCAGGTTCCTCATTGATGAAACAGAAAACGATTCTTGTCGGTATAGCGGGCGCTTCAGCATCCGGAAAAAGTCTGCTGGCAGAGACTCTGGTTGAAGAACTGCAATCTGAACATCTGTGCGTTATTTCCGAAGACTCTTACTATAACGATCAGACTCACATGAAGATGGAAGAACGGGTACGTACCAACTACGACCACCCGGAATCCATGGATCACGACCTGATGCTTCAGCACATGCAACTATTGAAAGACGGTCAGAGTGTAGAAGTACCTCTGTATGACTACACGGAGCACAACCGCAAACCCGAAACACGTCATATAGAACCTGCCAGAGTAGTCATTATCGAAGGCATTCTACTCTTCACTAATCCTAAAATACGGGAAGCCTTTGACCTCCGTTTTTTTATGGATACACCTCTGGATATCTGCCTGATCCGCCGAATGAAGCGGGATATTATCAGCCGTGGTCGGGATGTCGATTCCGTCATCAGACAATACCTTGAAACAGTACGCCCGATGTACCTGCAGTTTATCGAGCCATCGAGACAGCATGCCGACCTGATTATTCCTCACGGAGGCAAAAATCGCATAGCCATCGACTTGATAAAAACTAAAGTACTTGATCTGATCGACTAATCTTCCGCTTCAGCTATTGAACCACAGCTAAAGTCGCTTTTATTAAAGCGCGGGGGTGTTCACAACTGGACATACAATCAGCTGTTAACACCCCATAATTAAAGTTATCTATTGAGGGTCGGATAAAAAGACAAAGAACTTCAATCAGGACATCGACAATGAGCCAGCCAATAGGTGGTCCGACTGGGCCCCAAACGCTAAAGACAAATTTATCAGCACCAGAAAACACAGAAGCTCAAACAGGTGTTAGGTTTGGTCGAAAAGTCAAAAAGGAAAGTCCAAAAAAATGGTTCATTTCTAAATGGTTTTCAAAGCAAGGAAAACAGCTCAATGAGCGTAACATTAAGTCAGCAAAACCCAACAAACACCTTTCTCAGACGAAGCAGTCTGCCCAAGAATTCGATAAACCGCTCAGTACAGCTGATCGTTCTCGCTCGAAAGAACATTATAAAATTGAAAAAGAGAAACTTAAGAACAAAGGTTATTCTTCAGAGCAGATAAAAAATATACTTACAAATGCAGCAAGAGAGGCTGCCAATAGCGATAAAACAATCGATAACCTACTTGCAGAAATCCCTGTTAACAAAAAACAAGCAGAAAAATATGAAGAGGCTGCCAAAAAAGAGCTGGTTAAAAAGGGATACACCTTAAACGCAGCCAAGTCCGCAATAAAACAACAACAAAAACAGTTTGGTTCTGATCTGTCAGCTTTCAAAGACTGGTACAAATCGATTCCTGAAAATCCGAGAAACTCTCGGTCTGCATCAAAAACTCAAACCCTGACACCTCAGAATAACCAAACTACTAAAACACAGGGACAACCAGCAGCATCACGATCACCAAAAAGACCAAATACACCCCCACCTCCTCCCCCAGGAGCAGGTCAGAAGGCTTCAAGGTCTGGATCAAAAAGACCAAATACACCCCCACCACCGCCCCCAGGAGCAGGTCAGAAGGCTTCAAGGTCTGGATCAAAAAGACCAAGTACACCCCCACCACCCCCTCCTCTGAAGGTGGACACGAACGCTGTTGACCAAAAACAACAAGCACCGTTCGATGCAAAAAGGAACGAACACCTGAGCCAAATCAGAAAAGGTATTCAGTTGAGACCAACACCCAGTGCGTCTGATCAGGCACAAACTAATAGACCAGGATCGAACCCTGACACAAAAGCAAAAGCAACGGGCGCAGAAGATGATTCAACTCAGTATTTAACGAATAAGATTACTCAACGCCGGTCAGACATGAATCTGGATGATACCGTTGATCATGAGTCTTCATTGCCAGAACCACCCACTTACGAACAAACAATGGTTGGCAGAGGTATAAAAGTTGCAACTCCACCAGCTCAACAAACTCCCCCCACTCCTCCTCCACAATCAGCAAAGCCAAAAGTACAAACACCTGAAAATCCAGGTAGTGGAACTAAAATGCCAACCCCGCCACGCCCCCCAGTTCCTCCAAAACCCCAAACGCTCAGCCCGGGGGATGGAATTATTGCTGATATCAAGGCAAGACGTGCCAAAAGTAAAGCGAGTAATGCAGGCTCACCAAAAAACAACCCAGCCAACCATTCTGACAACCCGATAGCAGACGCTCTATCCGATGCGATCAACAAAGCTAAGCTTCCTGATAGTGCCGATAGAGGCAATAACAGCGGCAAGGGTACTGAAGAAGATAATGATGGCGAGTGGGTATAAACTGGCTTTTATAGAAGCTTATGGTTATGTATACTCGCCCGGTATAAGCGTCACAAGTACGCTTCAGTAATGCAGTTTTTTTTGCACCTTAAAAGATTGCCAGCAGCTTTGATTATGTCTGCATGCTGCGACTGTAGCGTACCGGCGCATCCCGGCTTCAACTCCGAGACCTCCCTGGCACGTCTTATGGTTATGTATACGGTCGCTTGTACCTCACCATTGGGTAAACCATTTTTTAATAACAATGAACCTGTTGCGAGTGTTAAACCTCGCAGGAATGACTATGCGCGTAGAAGCTGATATCAAGCTGGGTTTTAAAGACGTTCTGTTCCGCCCAAAACGTTCCACTCTGAAAAGCCGTTCCCAGGTGAGTCTGGAGCGCACTTTCAGGTTTGTTCATACCGATCAGGAATGGACAGGTGTTCCGGTGATTGCCGCCAATATGGATACCGTCGGTACTTTCGAGATCGCCCTGGCTCTGGCGGAGCACAAAATGCTCACTGCCGTTCACAAACATTACACCGTTGAAGAGTGGAATGCTTTCCTGAACCGTGCACCAGCCGGCATTGAAAACCACATCATGATCAGCAGCGGTACCTCCGATGCCGACTTTGCCAAAATGGGTGAGATTCTCGCCATCAATGACCAGTTGCGCTTTATCTGCATTGATGTCGCCAATGGGTATTCTGAACACTTCGTTCAGTTTGTTGCCAAAGTTCGTAAAGCACATCCAAACAAAGTGATTGTTGCTGGTAATGTTGTTACCGGTGAGATGGTGGAAGAACTGATTCTCAAAGGTGCCGATATCGTCAAGGTCGGCATTGGCCCTGGTTCAGTCTGCACCACACGAGTCAAAACCGGTGTTGGTTATCCTCAACTGTCAGCCACCATTGAGTGTGCCGATGCCGCTCACGGCGTCGGTGGTCAGGTCATCTCTGACGGCGGTTGTACCTGCGCGGGTGATGTTTCCAAAGCCTTTGGCGGCGGTGCTGATTTCGTTATGATCGGCGGCATGTTTGCCGGTCATGATGAATCCGGCGGCGAACTGGTGGAAGAGGATGGGAAACAGTTCAAACTGTTCTATGGCATGAGCTCACAGACGGCAATGGACAAGCATTCCGGCGGCGTTGCTAACTATCGCGCCTCTGAAGGCAAAACAGTGAAAGTCCCTTATCGTGGTCCGGTGTTTGAAACGGTTCAGGATATTCTTGGCGGCGTTCGCTCCACCTGCACCTATGTGGGAGCTGCACAATTAAAAGAGTTGAGTAAGCGCACCACGTTTATCCGGGTGCAGGAACAGGAAAACCGCATATTCAATGGATGATTGATAGATGCAGGAAATAAAAGGTCGCTAATGATCAGCGGCCTTTTTTTATTTGTCATCAATAAGCCGCAGGAACACCCAAAGCATCAAATTTGGCTTTGATCGCATCCAATTGTTCTGTGGAAGGCGGTGTTACTGATTGCAGTTCATAGGTGTCGTTAAGGACATCCCACTTATGCACACCTAAACTGTGGTAAGGCAATATTTCTACTTTTTCTACACACTGCATTTTATGAGCAAATTCCGCCAGCTGCTCTGCATAGACAGGATCTACCGTGTACCCATCCACCACCACATAACGCAGCCAGGTAGGCTTCTGAATCTCCTGTAAATACAGTGCGAAGTTGCGGGTATGTTTTCCGGTAACATAGGTCAGCTTCTGATGCATGACTTCATCAGTATGCTTGATGTCCAGCAAGACCAGATCAGTAGCCGCCAGCAGTCGTTTAACATCCGGAGTGATGGCCTTGGTGAAGCCATTGGTGTCGAGGCAGGTGTGGATGCCTTCTTTCTGCAACGCTTCAAACAGGTCAGCAACAAATTCAGCTTGTAGTAAAGGCTCACCGCCCGTCACGGTTACTCCTCCACTGAGAAAATTTTTTACGCTCAGGATTTTCTCAAGTATCTGCTTGTGGTTCATTAACTCACCACCTTCCCGCAGATCCCAGGTATCCCGGTTATGACAGTAGCGGCAACGCATCAGACAGCCCTGCATAAACACCACAAAGCGAATCCCGGGACCATCTACGGTTCCGAAAGAATCAGTAGAGTGAACGCGCCCAAGAGCCATAGTCAACCTCCTAATAAAAAGGCCAGCAAAGCTGGCCTCTTACTTTAAAACCTTTGATTCAGGCTTTAATTACATGGTTTCCGTGAAGGTACGGGTAATCACATCACGCTGCTGCTCTGTGGTCAGAGAGTTGAAGCGTACCGCATAACCGGATACACGGATGGTCAGAGATGGGTACTTGTCTGGGTTTTCAACGGCATCTTCCAGCATCTCACGGTTAAGAACGTTCACGTTCAGGTGCTGACCACCTTCACGATCTACTTCGTGATGGAAGTAACCGTCCATTAAACCAACCAGATTCTTACGACGACCGTCTTCATCCTTACCCAATGCTTTTGGCACGATGGAGAAGGTGTAAGAAATACCGTCTTTAGCATAAGCAAATGGCAGTTTAGCAACAGAACTCAATGAAGCAACAGCACCGGAAGTGTCACGACCATGCATTGGGTTAGCACCCGGACCAAATGGCTGACCTGCACGACGACCGTCTGGTGTATTACCGGTCTTCTTACCATATACCACGTTAGAAGTAATGGTCAGAATAGACTGGGTTGGAATCGCATCACGGTAGGTTTTGTGAGAAGACACTTTCTTCATGAAGGACTCAACCAGCTGACAGGCAATGTCGTCTACACGCTGTTCGTTGTTACCGAACTTCGGATAATCACCTTCGATCTCGAAGTCTACGGCAATACCGTCTTCATCACGGACTGGCTTAACTTTGCCATACTTGATCGCAGACAGAGAGTCAGCGGCTACAGACAGACCCGCAATACCACAAGCCATAGTGCGCATTACGTCACGATCATGCAGCGCCATCTGGGCGGCTTCGTAGGAATACTTATCGTGCATGAAGTGGATGCAGTTCAGAGCAGCAACGTACTGAGCAGCCACCCAGTCCATCAGTTTGTCGAACTTGGCATAGACTTCATCGTATTCAAGAACGTCGGAAGTGATTGGCTCGGACTTAGGCGCAATCTGCATCTTCAGTTTTTCGTCAACACCACCGTTGATGGCGTACAGCATCGCCTTGGCCAGGTTGGCACGTGCACCGAAGAACTGCATCTGCTTACCAACCACCATTGGGGATACGCAGCAAGCAATCGCGTAATCATCACTGTCCATGTCCGGACGCATCAGGTCATCGTTTTCGTACTGGATGGAACTGGTGTCGATGGAAACCTTGGCGCAGAACTCTTTAAAGCCTTTAGGCAGAGACTCAGACCACAGAACGGTAATGTTTGGCTCTGGAGAAGGCCCCATGGTGTACATGGTATTCAGGAAACGGAAGCTGTTTTTAGTGACCAGTGTACGACCATCAAGCCCCATACCGCCGATAGACTCAGTCGCCCAGATTGGATCGCCGGAGAACAGATCATCGTATTCAGGCGTACGCAGGAAGCGAACCATACGCAGCTTCATCACGAAGTGGTCAATCATTTCCTGAGCGTCGGTCTCCGTAATCTTACCGGCTTCCAGATCACGCTGAACAAAAATATCCAGGAAAGAAGCAGTACGCCCCAGAGACATGGCAGCACCATTCTGAGACTTAACGGCAGCAAGGTACCCAAAGTAAGTCCACTGGATAGCTTCCTGTGCAGTCGTCGCCGGAGCAGAGATGTCACAACCGTACTTGGCTGCCATTTCTTTCATCTGCATCAGAGCACGAATCTGCTCCATGATCTCTTCACGCAGTTGAATGGTGCGCTCCAGGTTTTCACCGGTTTCCAGAGCGGAATCCAGAGAACCGTGCTGAATTTTCTTATCAGCAATCAGACGATCAATGCCGTACAGAGCGACACGACGGTAGTCACCAATGATACGACCACGACCGTATGCATCAGGCAGACCAGTGATGACACCGGATTTACGACAGGCACGAATAGCTGGCGTGTAAGCATCGAATACACCGGCGTTATGCGTCTTGCGATAATCGGTAAAGACCTTGTTGACCATTGGGTCCAGTTCTTTACCGTAAACCTTGCAGGATGTTTCCACCATGCGGATACCACCATTAGGAATGATGGCACGCTTCAATGGTTTGTCAGTCTGCAAACCAACGATTGTCTCCAGCTTCTGATCAATATAACCGGCGTCGTGGGAATTAATAGTAGAGGGAAGGTCGGTATCAAAATCAACCGGTGCATGAGTACGGTTTTCTTCTTTAATACCTTCCATAACGTCAGCCCAGAGTTTATCTGTTGCTGTAGTGGCACCGGCCAGGAAAGAGTCATCACCTTCATACGGGGTGTAATTCTTCTGGATGAAGTCACGAACGTTGATGTTTTCGGACCAGTCGCCGAGCTCAAAACCAGCCCATGCTTGTGGCATTTCTTTGGCGTTTACAGTCATGTAAAAGGCTCCTCAGAGTGAGAGAAATCCTGAATTCAAACAGTATACCACCAGGCAATACCCAGCCATGAAAATAGCGTTGATCTCATCTTGATCTATGTCAATGTAAGAAAAGCCTTGTTAACGTATTGTTTCGTTTGTGAATTGAACGACACATTAACCAGAAGGTGACCAGCGTTGACTTAGAAATCAGAAGACCTGGCAGCAATGAAAACTCGATGAAAAAATACCGCACCTAAGTTAATCCCACTATCAGTGCTAATACCTATTCATCATAAAAAACCAACTCTGCTTATCTTTTATTTACTTCCCCTAGCTCTGCTGATGCAAAAATATCTTTATGACCTGTAAACATTAATTAGTTATTAACAATCTTTCTACATTCAAAAAGATTATGAAACTAACCGATATGTAATTTCCATGACTGCTATTCTATCATCCAATTCATTGCGGTTAATTATTTTTACTTAAGCGTCTTCGCCATCTTTTAGGTAGTGTTACCTATTCATCGTACTATGTGGTTTATCTAACATTCCTGAAAAAATACAAGACGTTTGAAAATCCGAGGATGGATCAATTCTGGAGACAGTGATGAGCAAATACATATATACAACAATCTACGAACAATTTACCGGCTTAAAGCCACCTGAACCTAAAAACAACAAACCTCGCCGCCGCAGAGGCTATGGTCACCCTTACCGAATGCGCCTGAATATGCAGGAGGAAGGACAAGCTGAAGAGATGATGGATAACCTCGATATTCCGGAAGACATTGATCAACAGCCACAATCTTTACTGATCCCTGCCTCTAATCGTGCTGCACACACAACACTCCCTGTACGCAAACCCAGTCGTGGCAGACACCCTGCACAACCACAAAATTACACGCCTGTTCATTCACCTGTTAATCCGGTAATGACCGAAGTAACAACAAAAACCAGCACCGCCCCCAAGGTAACTTATAAAAAACGTCGCCAATATAATGAACCGACAATAATCAACCCATTACTATCTGAATAATCTGTTATTAATTGTCACTGAAAAACAACCTGTGCTTTAACAGTATTTGGTTGCTCATTCATATTTATTGACGATTACCAGAAACTGGAGAAACACCCTTATCCAAATCCAACACCAAGGGTGTTTTGCTCTTTCTTTTTTTTAAAAAATTAATTCTACGATAGGATTTATTCATTTTTCAGTTATTTCAATTTCATACAAAGAACAGAAGATTATTATCATTACCCCACTATTGAAATATCACAAAAAACACAAGCAAGTTATAACAACTTATAACAACCCTGCCCTATATCATTGACAGGAATCCACCTAGCCGGTAAACATGAATATTTTCTGACCGCCACCTTAGGGACTCCTATGCAGTACAAAAACCATACTGTCAGTGCGAAAAAAAATATCGCCCTGGTCGCTCACGACAACAAAAAAGCTGAGCTGGCTGAATGGGCCAAAAAACACAGCATTCAACTGGAAGGTCACAGACTGTTTGCCACAGGAACTACTGGTACAGTCATGGAAAAAGAGTTGGGCTTTCCAGTCACCAAGCTCATCAGTGGCCCACTGGGTGGTGACCAGCAGATAGGCTCTCTGATTTCTGAAAACAAAATGGATTTGCTCGTTTTCTTCTGGGACCCGTTTGAGCCAATGCCACACGATCCGGATGTAAAAGCACTTCTGCGAATTGCTGCTGTATGGAATATACCGGTTGCCTGCAACCAGAGTTCTGCGGATTATATCTTCTCATCATCACTGCTGGGCGCAGAGCATCAACGCAGCATTCCAGATTACGACAGTTATCTACAGGAAAGAAACGTCTAAACACGAACAGCAAGGCGAAGTCCGACAAGCAACATGAATAGCTGCCGGGCTTCGTTTATCTTTATGACAGATATTTAATCATCACCCCCGCCGCCACAGCAGAACCAATCACACCCGCGACATTGGGCCCCATAGCATGCATCAGCAGGAAGTTTTGAGAGTTAGCTTCCAAGCCCATTTTATTGGAAACACGAGCGGCCATTGGTACCGCAGAAACACCGGCAGAACCAATCAAAGGGTTAATAGGTGTTGAGCCATAGCGGTTCAATGCTTTCGCCATCAGCACACCACAGGCAGTACCAATACAAAAAGCCACTACACCTAACCCAAGAATACCCAAGGTCTCCGGTTGCAGGAATTTATCCGCCACCAGCTTTGATCCCACCGACAATCCGAGAAAAATGGTGGTGATATTAATCAGTGCATTTTGAGCCGTATCAGACAAACGCTCGACTACACCGGATTCCCGCATCAGGTTACCAAAGCAAAACATCCCCAGCAGTGGCGCAGCATCCGGCAAGAGCAATGCCACCAGCACCAGCAGCAATACCGGAAAGACAATTTTTTCCAGCTTACTGACCGGGCGCAACTGAGTCATCACAATCTTACGCTCAGCTTCAGTGGTCAATGCCCTCATAATAGGCGGCTGAATCAGCGGCACCAGCGCCATATATGAATAAGCGGCAACGGCAATAGCCCCCAACAAATGCGGAGCCAAAACGCTGGACACGTAAATCGCCGTAGGTCCATCAGCACCACCGATAATCCCGATAGCGGCAGCATCTGCCAGGCTGAACTCCATAAGCCCTGTGTAGTTCAGCAACAACGCACCAAAAACGGTGGCAAAAATACCAAACTGCGCAGCAGCTCCCAGAAACAGGGTTTTCGGATTCGCCAGCAACGGACCGAAATCCGTCATGGCTCCCACCCCCATAAAGATCACTAACGGGGCAACACCACTCCCTATAGCCACACTGTAGAACTGATACAAGACACCGTTACTGTATCCCGCATCCGCTACAAAATGAGTAATAGCCGCCTGAGTCGCAGAATTTGCCTGTGTATACAACAAGGTCAAATGATCATAAGCAACATGACTGCTACCAAGCAGCCGGGCAATGCCCTGCATAACCTCAGGATGCCCCTGATGCAACGCCTGCTCCACCGCCGAATACGCTAGCCCGGCTTCAGGAATGTTGGCAAGAATACCGCCAAAGCCAATCGGCACCAGCAACAATGGCTCAAACTGCTTGCGAATCGCCAGATACAGCAAACCAAAGCCAATCAGCATCATCATTAACTGACCGGGGGAGAGATTATAAATCCCGGATCCCTGCCAGAGTGTGAACAACTTATCCATAATGCCTCCTTAGGTCAGGCAAGGCACAGCAGCGTATCACCCACTGCCACGCTGTCGCCTTCCCGAACACTAACAGAAGTCACTTTGCCGGATTTAGCCGCTCTGACTTCAGTTTCCATCTTCATGGCTTCCAGAATCAGAACAACGTCGCCTTCTTTAACTTGCTCACCGGGATTCACATTCACCTTCCAGATATTCCCAGCCAATGGTGCCGGCATGGGCTCACCGTCACCAATAAGCTCTGATTGAGCCGCAACGGGGGCAGCCACAGGTTGAACATCTGACACTTCGCCACCTTCGCTCACCTCAACGGTATAAGCGGTGCCATTCACTTTAACCGTATACAGCCCCGTATCACTGGATGCAGGGACAACAGACTGAACTGATGGTGTAGGCTCTGAACCCGGCACGGGTTCAAAAGCATCCGGATTGCCACGGTTCTGCAGAAACTTCAGACCGACCTGAGGGAATAAAGCATAGGTCAGCACATCATCCACCTGCTGATCGGCCAGTTTAATGCCTTTTTCCTGAGCCTGTTTTTTCAAATCAGCCGTCAACAGAGGAAATTCAGACTCAAGCAAATCCGCTGGACGACAAGTGACCGGTGCTTTGCCATCCAAAACACGAGCCTGTAATTCAGCATTAAATGGCGCTGGTGCAGCACCATACTCACCTTTAAGAATACCCTGTGTCTCTTTGGAGATATTTTTGTATCGTTCACCGGTAAGAACATTGAGAACCGCCTGAGTACCGACAATCTGAGAGGTGGGTGTCACCAGAGCGATCATACCAAGATCTTCCCGAACCCTGGGAATCTCTTCCAACACCTCATCAAAGCGGTCACTGGCGCCCTGATCTTTCAACTGCTTTTCCATATTGGTCAGCATACCGCCAGGCACCTGAGCGGTCAGAATCCGAGCATCAACACCACGCAGCTGACCTTCAAATTTGGCGTATTTTTTGCGGACTTCCCGGAAGTAGGCAGCAATTTCTTCCATCTTTTTCAGGTCAAGGCCAGTATCACGATCTGTGCCCTGCAAAGCCGCAACAATGGCTTCGGTAGGCGAGTGACCATAGGTCATGGACATGGATGAAATAGACGTATCGATTCGGTCAATACCCGCTTCTACCGCTTTAAGAATGGACATCGACGACAAACCGGAAGTGGCATGACAATGCATTTGCACTTCAAGACCGGTTTCGGTTTTCAGACGGGAAACCAGTTCGTAAGCATCGGCGGGCGTAATAATGCCGGACATATCCTTGATACAGATAGAATCAGCTTCAAGATCTTCAATCTGTTTGGCAAGACTGATCCAGTAATCCATGTTGTGCACAGGACTGGTGGTGTACGACAGTGTACCCTGAGCATGAGCCCCCTGTTTTTTGACCGCCTTCATCGCCTGCATCAGGTTGCGAGGGTCATTCATGGCATCAAATACACGGAACACATCCATGCCGTTCGCTACCGCTCTCTCCACAAACTTATCGACAACATCATCAGCATAGTGCCGGTAACCTAACAGGTTCTGACCACGCAACAGCATTTGCTGTTTTGTTTTAGGCATGGCTTTTTTCAGCTCACGCAAACGCTCCCAGGGGTCTTCACCAAGAAAACGAATGCAGGCATCAAAAGTAGCACCGCCCCAACTTTCGAGAGACCAGTAACCAATGTCATCGAGACGTCCGGCAATGGGCAGCATATCGTCAATACGCATGCGAGTGGCAAACAGTGACTGGTGCGCATCTCTTAATACAACATCAGTAATCCCCAGAGGTTTCTTTACATCAGACATCACGTTAGACATAGCGTTGGTATTTCCCTTTCTAAACTATTATTTTTCTACAGGCGACAAAGCAGGCATGACAGGGTGTCTTCTATGACTGCCAGTCAATGGTCGTCTTTCTGTTTTCTGTTTATATTTCTGTTTCTGTGCATTTGAATAGCCGCTGAAATAACGGCAACTAGTTCACTGTCTTGCTCTGAGCCGGGAGACAGCCCTGAGCGAGATTCAGAAGATAAATGCGTTCGGTGAGACGTTGCAGGGGCAGGCTCCTGGAAAAACCGATTGATAATACCAGACATCAACCCCGTGACCAGTACCAGCAATGTCAGGAACAGAAATACAAACCCCATTCCAAACAACATCAGGCTGGAACCTTCAGAAATCAGCTCCGATGGCGTCATCTGTTATTTCCTTGTAATTATTGGACGTTATAGAATGGCTTATTATGCAGATTTTTTTGCAGACATAAATCAATAAAACCGTTTCACTGCTATTTGTCATTTTGTTCAGCTCGGAATTTCAATCAGCTCACAAAATAATCGACTCATACACGACCGTTCTCTTCTATAATCCTTGCCAGATAGTCGTTTTTTCTTTTTGGTCATCACCCATGTCTACACTGGTCGATTATGAAGTCTGTGGCCTGGTCATACTGACAAGACCAGAGCATCAATGTCAGGTTAAACGACAACTACTGTCAACTAAAGGCGTCGATATTCACGCCCAAAATCACACCGGAACCTTTGCCATAACCATTGAGGCTATTTCCAACACAAACCATTTCCTCGACAAGAACCTTCCTCACAAAAGCCTTCTCGAAAAGATAGCCGAACTGCAAAACACGCCCGAAATTATTGACGTTGCCTTTGTCTACGGGCAGCAAGACCGCGTCGGTTAAGCCTGAAGAGCAGTACTTTCTTATGACCCAAAATCGTCGTCAGTTTCTCAAGTTATCGGCTGCCACCGCTGCCACCAGCGCTGCCGGGCTTTCAATGCCGTCCGGCGCGACCAATCTGATTGCTTCATCCCGAACAAGCCACATTCGCTGGGATAAGGCTCCCTGCCGTTTCTGTGGCACTGGCTGCAGTGTCCTGGTTGGTGTCAAGGACGGTCGTCTGGTGGCAACCAAAGCAGACCCGGATGCTCCGGTCAATCGTGGGCTCAACTGCATCAAAGGGTATTTCCTTTCCAAAGGGATGTACGGCGCTGATCGCCTGACGACCCCTTTACTAAGAATGAAAAATGGTCATTACGCTAAAGAGGGTGAGTTTACACCGGTCACCTGGGATCAGGCGTTTCAAGTGATGGCGCAGCAATTTAAAAAAACATTAGCTAAAAAAGGCCCCTCAGCCGTCGGCATGTTTGGCTCTGGGCAATGGACACTTTGGGAAGGTTATGCCGCCTCCAAATTTATGAAAGCCGGATTACGTTCCAACAATATCGACCCGAATGCACGACATTGTATGGCTTCTGCTGTGGGTGGTTTCATGCGTACCTTTGGCATTGATGAACCTATGGGTTGTTACGATGATTTTGAGAATGCCGATCTGTTCGTTCTCTGGGGTTCCAATATGGCGGAGAATCATCCGGTATTATGGAGCCGGATTGCCGCTCGGGTACTGGCCTTTGACCATGTTCGTGTAGAAGTCTTATCGACTTACCGCCATCGCTCCTGCGAGCTAGCACAGCATCCAATGATCTTCAATCCACAGACCGATCTGGCCATTGGTAACTACATCTGCAACCACATCATTACTTCCGGCAAGGTCAATACTGAGTTTGTTGAGAAGCATACCCATTTTCGTCTGGGCACCAGCGATATTGGTTATGGCCTGAGGCCGGAGGATTTCCGCCAGAAAGATGCAGCCAACCCGGACGACGGTAGTTCAAAAGAGATTTCTTTCAGCGAGTTTGCCCGCTTTGTTAAAGACTATACGCTGGAAAAAACGTCTGCGCTGTCCGGTGTTCCGGAAGAGTTGCTGGAAAAGCTCGCCGACAGTTATGCCAACCCTGATGTAAAGGTCATGTCTCTGTGGACCATGGGCGTCAACCAACACACCCGTGGTGTCTGGATGAACAACATCATTTACAACATTCACCTGCTCACCGGCAAGATTTCTCAACCTGGCAACAGCCCATTCTCACTCACCGGTCAGCCTTCGGCCTGCGGTACCGCCAGAGAGGTGGGCACGTTCAGCCACCGACTGCCCGCCGATATGGTGGTCAATAACCCAACTCATCGCCAAAAGGCCGAGAAAATCTGGAAACTGCCTTCCGGCACTATTCCTGAAAAGCCTGGATTTCACGCCACTCTGCAGGATCGTATGTTGAAAGATGGCAATCTCAATGCCTACTGGGTGATGTGCAATAACAATATGCAGACCGCTCCGAATCTGAACAAGGAAACCTGGCCGGGTTATCGCAATCCAGACAATTTTATAGTGGTGTCAGACCCCTACCCCACCGTCACTACTGAAGCAGCGGATCTGATTTTACCCACGGCCATGTGGATCGAAAAAGAAGGTGCTTATGGCAATGCCGAGCGACGCACTCAGTTCTGGTATCAGCAGGTAAAAGCACCGGAAGATGCCCGCAGCGATCTCTGGCAAATTATGGAGTTCTCCAAGTATTTTCAGGTCGAAGACGTCTGGCCTGCTGAGTTGTTGAAAAAAGCACCGCAACTCAAAGGTAAACGGCTTTATGATGTTTTATACGAAAATGGTCAGGTTAATAAATTCCCATTATCAGAAGTTAATCCTGACCGGGATAACGATGAATCCCATCACTTTGGTTTTTATGTTCAAAAAGGCTTGTTTGAAGAGTACGCCACCTTCGGACGAGGCAAGGCGCACGATCTGGCTCCCTTTGAAATGTACCATAAAGCCAGAGGCATACGCTGGCCGGTAGTGAATGGCGAAGAAACTCGCTGGCGCTTCAATGGCGACTACGACCCCTATGTTCCCGAAGGTGAAGATTTCCGTTTTTATGGCAAACCGGATGGTAAAGCCTGGATATTCGCCCTACCCTATGAGCCTCCGGCAGAATCACCCGATGAAGAGTTCCCTATGTGGCTCTGTACCGGGCGAGTGCTGGAACACTGGCATTCAGGCAGTATGACCCAGCGTATTCCTGAGCTTTATAAAGCCTTTCCTGATGCGGTTCTGTTCATGCACCCTGATGATGCCAGAAAAATAGGCGCACGCCGCGGCAGCCAAGTCAAAGTAATTTCCCGGCGTGGTGAAATTCTGACCCGTGTAGAAACCAGAGGCCGGAACCGAATGCCCAGAGGTTATACCTTTATTCCGTTCTTTGACGCCTCTCAACTGGTCAATAAACTGCTTCTTGATGCCACTGACCCGCTGTCGAAACAAACGGACTTTAAAAAGTGCGCCGTTCGGGTAGAAATACCCTGAATACCGGAGATCGGTTATGAAAACAGCACATCTGCTTTTCACCGGACTGCTGACAACGGCCGGATTGAGTGTCGTCATAATGGCGGCAGATTCAGACCAGCAACCGATTAGTATTGAATCGTCGTCTGCGCCTGTCTGTGTTGATTCCTTGCGTGGGCATACTCCCATTGACGAGGAAGATAATGCACCTCGCCTAAAGAAAATACCGAAAGAATCAGAACGATACCCTCTGCAATATGTTGGTCAGCCACCTCTGATTCCGCACGCTATCCGTGGATATCACATCACCATCAACAGCAACAAATGTTTGCAGTGTCACAGCTGGGAGAACGCCGTCAAAATGAAAGCGCCCAGAATCAGTATTACGCATTTCACTGATCGTCAGGGTAAGGTGCTCGCCGATGTTTCACCGAACCGTTATTTCTGCACTCAGTGCCATGTCCCACAGGCTAATGCCAAGCCACTGGTTCCAAACATTTTTGAACCAGTGGACAGCTTGAAAACCCCCTGATGCTATTATGAAACTTCCTGACTTTATTCACCGGTACTGGAACATATTCACCCAGCCTGTAGCTCTTGCGTTATGGGTTGTTCTGGCGTTTGGGTTTACCGCTGGCATTATTTTCTGGGGTGGCTTTAATACTCTGATGGAGGCCAGTAACACCGAAGTATTTTGCACCAGCTGTCATGAGATGCACGACAATGTGTTCGAAGAAACAAAATCCACCATTCACTACAGCAATCGCTCAGGAGTCAGAGCCACTTGCCCGGATTGCCACGTGCCTCACGAATGGACAGATAAAATTGTTCGTAAGATAAGAGCCAGCAAAGAAGTATGGGGAACCATTACCGGTGTCGTAGACACACCTGAGAAATTTGAAGAACATCGCCGCACAATGGCCGAAAGGGAATGGCAGCGATTAAAAGAGAATGATTCGCTGGAGTGCCGGAACTGCCACAACTTCGCCTATATGGACTTCTCTGTTCAGGCGAATCGTGCAGCAAAACTGCATAGTACGGCTCTGGCTTCCGGTGAGGCCACCTGCATTGACTGCCACAAAGGCATCGCCCACCGCTTGCCGGATATGAGAGGCGTTGAAGGCTGGCAGGGCAGTCAAACCACTGAACCTACTGCTGACATGGCCGGAGCAAATAAATTATGAGCATGACCGAATACATTATCTGGCACATACTGGGTTATATGGCAATGCCCATGATTTTTTTTGGGTGGTTTTGCCGTCACGGCGGTGGTCGCCTGTTTTCTGATTGATTTCTACCAGAGAAGTTAACTCGTCAAGAAAAAATCAAGCCATCAATGCACCCGGACTCTACAGGCTGTTATCACCTGAACAATATCCTCAGCACTTTTCAGCACCCGAATCCGGGCAAACAGATCATCTGCTTCCGGGTAGGCTTTTCGCAAATAATTCAATCACTGTTTAATCCTGGATGGGTGGTATTTCCATTTCCCGTTAGCCAGATCACGCTCACCCAGATTAATCATCAAATCCACCACCGACGACCAGGGCATAGCATGACGACGTTCACGAATCATGCCGGTAATATCTGGTGTCGTCAGAGCGGCGCGCCCTACCATCAACTGAGTGCAACCGGAGACGGACGCGCACTTCTCGGCATCCTCATGATTCCAAATCTCGCCATTGGCAACCACCGGAATATGCAAAGACTCACGAATACGACCAATGTATTCCCAATGCGCTGGCGGTTTATAACCTTCTACTTTTGTACGAGCATGTACTGCTAACTCAGACGCACCAGCATCCTGAACCGCATGAGCGTTTTCCAGATACTGTTTTTTGTCAAAGTAACCCAATCGGATTTTAGCCGTCACCGGATACTCATCGGGCACCGCATCACGCACTGCTTTAACAATGTCATGCACCCGATCAGGTTCCAGCAACAAAATCGCCCCACCTTTTTTCTTATTCACGGTTTTTGACGGACAACCAAAATTTAAATCCACGCCCGGTGAGCCCAGCTCCACCGCTCGCTGTGCATTCACCGCCATCAGTTCCGGATCACACCCAAGCAGTTGAATTCTGACAGGTGTTCCATTGGATGTCTTACCACCATTGGCAAGCTCGGGGCAAATACGACGAAACACAGGCCTTGGCAACAGGCCGTCACTGACCCGGATAAACTCCGTGACACAGAGATCAAAGCTGTTGACTGCCGTGAGCAAGTCTCGCATATCGTAATCCATAACACCTTCCATAGGTGCAAGAATCAGCCGCATTGTGTTTCCCTTGACTGTATAAAAGCCGCGCATTTTAGCCTGTTACTGATTCTGTTAAAAATAGAGACTTTACCGGATGACAGACTCTCACTATGCTTTGTCCGGTTTGAATAGAACTTGTGTACTTAATGACTCTGAATAATTTCAATATTGCCGACCTGGAATGGGATAAAAGCGGTACGCCCGTTTCCAACCAGTTTGATGATGTGTACTTTTCCAAGGTGTCCGGTCTTGCGGAAACCCGCCATGTATTTTTACAACACAACCAGTTAGCGCCACGTTTTCAAAGACTGCTCCCTAATAGTATTTTTACCATTGCGGAAACCGGCTTTGGCACCGGACTGAACTTTCTTTGCGCCTGGCAGTTGTTTGATCAAGTCGCTCCAGCAGGCTGTCGGCTTCATTTCATCAGTACCGAAAAGTATCCATTAAGCACTGACGATATGCGTCAGGCACTGACTATTTTTCCTGAGCTGCAAAACTACGCTTCGGAGTTAAGCGAACAATATCAAACGCCCAGCCAACCGGTCTCTGAGCTTAAACTGGGCAACGGGCGCATCACGCTCACCCTGCTGGCAGGTGATGTTCTGGACACATTACCAACACTTGATCACAAGATAAACGCCTGGTTTCTGGACGGATTTGCGCCAGCCAAAAACCCCGATATGTGGCAACCCAAACTCTTCCGCTCCATGGCTGACATCAGTGCCACTGACGCCACCTATGCAACGTTTACCGCTGCCGCCATAGTTCGCAGCGGTCTGGCTGCGGCGGGTTTCTCGGTCAAAAAATGCCCGGGATTTGGTAACAAACGGGATATGCTCTGTGGTGAGTTTATCCCGGCGCAACAGCATCAGGCGAACAGTAAACCCTGGTTTGCTCCTTCTCAGCATCATAATCCGGACAAGTCTGCCATTGTCGTTGGTGGAGGTATGGCTGGCACCAGTTGCGCCCGCTCACTGGCCGAACGGGGCTGGCAGGTGAACATTGTTGAACAGCATGACCAGCTAGCCGCAGAAGCATCGGGCAATCCACAAGGCGTACTCTACGCCAAACTCTCAGCAGACAATACACCGCTGAGTCGTTTTATCCTGCAAGGGTATCAATATACCTTGCAACTGCTGGAAACACTGAACTTTCAGGAATGGCAGCAATGCGGCGTGGTACAACTAGCCACTAATGATAAAGTGGCCGAACGTCATAAAGCACTGGATACACAACACCCGGACAGCCTCCTGCAATACCTTGGTAAAGAACAATTATCAGAAATTGCCGGTCTGCCTGTGGAGCATGACGGACTTTTCTTTCCACAAGCCGGTTGGATAAACCCACCTGCCCTGTGCAGAACGCTGGCAGGTCACCCCAATATTCGGGTTTCTACCAATACTCATCTTTCAGAGATCCGCAAAGAAAACGACCTCTGGCATCTATTCAATGGAGCAAAACCCGTCGGCAGCAGCCGTACACTGATTATTGCGGAAGGTACCGCCAGTCATCAGTTGGCACAGTTGCAACATCTGCCTCTGAAAGCCATCCGTGGTCAGGTAACGCGTGTTGCTGCTAATCCTGCCAGCAAACAGCTATCCACCTGTGTGTGTGGTGATGGTTATATTGCTCCGGCAACTGGTGGTTATCACACTATGGGCGCAACCTTTAATTTCAAAGACGACAATCCGCAAGTCACCGACAAAGATCACCGAAAAAATCTGGGCATGCAGTCGCACTGGTTCTCTTCGATGTATCAGGCGATGGGGGGAGAGCAGAGTCATATTCTCGATGGTCGGGTAGGTTTTCGATGCACGACACCGGATTACCTGCCAGTGGTGGGCGCAATGGTGGATTATCAGGGATTTATCGAGCAGTACGCTCCGCTGCGTAAAAACATGAAGCACCGCTTCAGCGACAGCGTACATTATCTCGATGGGCTTTATGTATCAGCAGGGCATGGTTCCAGAGGCACCCTGTCATGCCCGCTGTCAGGAGAGATTCTTGCCAGGATGATTACTGGAGAAACCTCTCCTCTGGATGAAAGTCTGCAACACGCCATCAACCCTACCCGTTTTCTGGTTCGGGCGCTGGCGCGGGGTAAAATCTAGCGGACGGCTAAGGATTCAGGGATGGCGGCAGGCAAATGTCGGTTCCGCCAATTCCGCAATAGCCTTCAGGATTCTTGGCAAGATACTGCTGGTGATAGTCTTCTGCGTAAAAGAATTCCGGGGCTGAGCGAATTTCGGTCGTAATATCCTCATGACCACCGGACTTCAACGCTTCAGCGTATTGGGTCCGGGTCTGTTGGGCGACATATTCCTGATCAGCCGTTGTCGTATAAATTGCTGACCGGTATTGGGTGCCACGATCATTGCCCTGACGCATGCCCTGAGTCGGGTCGTGGGATTCCCAGAATACCGTTAACAATTGAGCTGTGGAAATAACCGACTCATCATAAACCACCATCACTATCTCTGTGTGCCCGGTTCCACCAGAGCAGACCTCTTCATAAGTCGGGTTGGGTGTATAGCCTCCGGCATAACCAACCGCTGTTGTATAAACACCCTGCTGTTGCCAATACACACGCTCTGCTCCCCAGAAACAACCAAGTCCAAGATAGATCACAGAAAGGTGTTCAGGAAAAGGGCCTTGCAATGGTTGCTGATTAACAAAATGACGGGCAGGCACTGGCATCACCTGTGAACGCCCTGGTAGTGCTTGCTGTGGCTCGGGCAATTCATTTTTGGAAAACAAGGCCATTTCAATCTCCTGCATTTTATTGCTCTGACAGGGTTAACAGTTTTGGGTCAAGACGCTCATTAAACCAGTTATAACGCCAGTCCAGGTGCGGTCCGGTGACTCTGCCGGTAGCGCCAACTTCGCCAATAATATCGCCACGGGTTATTTTTTGTCCTGCCTTTACCGAAATTTTGCTTAGATGCAGAAAGCTGGAAAAAATCCCGAAGCCGTGATCAATAATAATGGTGCCACCGGAATAATACAGATCGGCATCTGTCAGCTTAACGACACCATCAGCCGGAGCCGACACCGCTGTCCCCGTCGGTACCGCCACATCCAGCCCATAATGAGGTCTGCCCGGCTTGCCGTTATACACTCGCTGACTGCCATAAACACCACTGATTCGACCAGTCACCGGCCAGTCAAAACCGTTAAACAGATCATGCTGCCATGTGCCGCCGGTACGGGCATTACGAACCGCTTTAGAGTCGTCCCGAATCCGCTTGAGCACATGCTCGGCTGGTGTAACATATTTTCTGGCTACACCAGTAATACGCTCTATTTTATATTTCCGGGGTGTCAGCGTCAGTGTCATTTTCTGCCGCTGCCCGTCAGACGATGCAATCACGTAATGTTGAGTCAGGCTGGCATCACGCCCAAAGCCGATGATAAAACGCCCTTCTTTATCAACCATGACATCCATATCTTGATAAATAATCCGGCTTTTCGGGTCAGTCTGACCCACAAAAACCCCTCCCGGAGTGAGTTGTGTCTGCAATCCTTGAGCTAGAATCTGAACAGAAAAAAACAGAAAAATAATTCCGGGAAAAAATGCTCTAGAAAAAATGGCTCTAGAAAAAATAACTTTGTGCATATTCACCTCCTGTTTTTTGCATTTCATTGTGCCTTAAGCTATCGATGAAAACAGCAAATGATAAATACTCATACACCAAAAAGTACCCAGTCCTATGAAATCCTATTTTCTGACTCATTGTTCAGTCTCTCTGCTGTGTTACAACTTTGGTCACATAGTTTGCTATGCTCGCGTCGTTGCGCATTGCATAGCACCAGCCCAATAAGTCAGAAATATACGGTTTCAGAGGGTTTGAATGATTGACTCTGTTTCAGATAGGATAATTGAAAGCGACCACAATAATAAAAAGGAAACTTCCAATGTCTACTCTAAGCTCTGCAGACTTTGCTATTTTTAGTGCCAGCCTGTTTTTTGTCGGGGTGGATTCGGACTGGCAATATTACTTGGCCTGATTTTCAGTAAAGAGCCAGAGCACTTTTAACATTAAATCATTTGGCTCTTCAGGGATATCTGTAGGTAAAAAGTTCTTCCGAACGAGAAAAACAGATAGTCCTACGAGTTAACCGTTTTAATCGAGTACGTAGCGGGGGCGTCAGGGCGATCTCATTTAGCACTAACTTTCAAATAATTCCTTGAAGCAGCAGTGTTCTGTATTCGTCATCCGCTGCCGCCATGATGCGCTTGTTCTTGATGCCAAGCTTTAAGGTAGTCTCCTGCTTCAGCAAGTTTAGAGCTATTTGTCTGAATATCGCCATATTCTCTGGGCCAAAGCCTTTTCTAATACGACACTCGTCTTCTCTAAAGCCAATGTCGAGTACCCAGTGCAGATTGTTCTCCACCGACCAATGAGATCGCACTGAATTCATGAAGTGCTTGGCACCTGTGGTTAGGCTAGAAATAAAATATCGACGCTCAATACTCACCTGATCACCTTCATGACGCTCACCTTCAACAACCCCTATCATAGCGAGATCTTTCCAGTCTTCACGCTGGACAAGCCAATGAATATCAGTACTTGTCCAACAGCGACGTATTTCTATTCGTCCATGACCTTTTTCTATCGTTTCATGAAAACTTGCGCTTTCAGATAGCTTTTCCTTTGTCGCCAGATCATCAAGATAAAGCTTGATATCATCGTGTAGGTGCGGCTGGTTTCCTTTTACAGCCAGCAGGTAGTGCGCATTTTTATCTCTGATTTTTTCAGCGATCGCTCTTTGGCAGCCCATAGCGTCAGTGCTGACAATGCACCCGCTGATCTCTAGCATATCGAGAAGTGCTGGAATAGCGGTTATCTCATTAGACTTGGCTGCTGTCTTAAGTTGCCCAAGTACCATACCTGTCTGGCTGGCCCATGCGTTGACCATATGGATAGCGGCCTTGTTATCACCTTTATCGTATGAGCGACGCAGTGTTTTTCCATCAATAGCGATGACTTCACCATGAGTACGCTCAGCAATTTGTTTAACCCAGGTTATAAAACATTGGCGAAACTCATCTGGATCAAGTCGTTCAAAAACTCGAATAAATGTGTGATGAGATGGGACGCCATGAGGAAGAGGGATATGAAGCTTTAGCCAGGATTTCTTTTTCTTGGCAAGTTCTGAGACCATCTTCCAGTCTTCAGCGCCACAAGTGATCATGCAAACAGCTATGAAAACAAGGTTTGGCAGAGGATAACGATGATTATCAGCACGAATTTCAGTCAGTTCGGAAAATGCATCCAAGAGGGTCATATATGGCATCCTTAGTCTTAGGGTGGAGAATGCCATACCTTTTGAGTTGTTTTAATGTCACAGGGCAAAGTATGTTAGTGCCAAATGAGATTGCCCTGCAACGGAATGCCGATGGCACTGCCAAGCCCAGCAAGTGGCAAGAACAAAGCCGGGAGGCGGTGGACTTTCAGGTGCTCACCACCAAACCCAATTTTTATGTGCTGGTGGATGAAGCTCATCGCAGTCAGTACGGGTTTCTGGCGGCGTTTATGCGGGCGAGTTTGCCCAATGCCAAATTTGTTGCCTTTACCGGTACGCCGTTGTTTAAAGATGACCGGAATACCTTGGAGGAGTTTGGCTCTGGCGACTATATCGACACCTACCGGCTGGACGAAGCGGTGGCCGATGGCGCAACCCTGCCTATCAAATATCTCGAAGGTATGACGGACCTGACCGTTGACCCGGAACTGGATAAAGCCTTCAAAGATACCTTCGCCAAAGAAGACGAAGCCCGACAGAAACATTTAAAGCAGGCACTGTTGAAAAAACGTCGCACGGCGTCTGACCGTATTGATGAAAATGCCCGGCATCTGGTGGCGCATTTTCTGTCCAGTGTTAAAGCCAAAGGGTTTAAAGGTTTGCTGGTGTGCGACGGGCGGGCAATGGCAGTGCGCTACAAGGATACGCTGGATGCCATCATGGCGGAGCGTGCCGGGGCAGGACTGGCCACCTTTGCAAGCCGGGTGGTGATTTCTCTGGGCGGGATCACTGAAAACAGAACGCAGGTCAATGAAGCCAGAGCAGCCTATGAAGTCCACGGCATCAAACACAAGCTGCAAAGTATTGAAGAACGGGTTCGGGATGAGATCAAAGCGGGTAAACAGCCAGTGGCAGTGCCGACGGATGAGATTCCCAAGCTGGTGAATGAGCTGTTTAAAAAACCGTATGGCGACGAATCTAAGAATGATCAGCAGGCTACAGCGCCTGCGGCGGATGAAAAGTTTAACAACATTGGCTTGCTGATTGTCTCAGACATGCTGCTGACCGGGTGGGATGCACCCATCGTTAATACCTTGTATCTGGACAAGCCACTGAAGGAACACACACTGTTGCAGGCCATTGCGCGGGTGAACCGAACCCGCAAGGGCAAGAGTGCCGGATACATTGTGGATTATCACGGGGTGGTGGAATATCTGGATGATGCGCTGAAGATCTACAGCGGCGATGTGACATCGGAACAGATCTGGACGGACATCAACAGCGAGTTGCCCAAGCTGGAAACCGCCCTGCAAAAAGTGCTCGACCTGTTACCTAAAAAACACGATCTGATCAAACAGCCGGAGCTGTATAAGGAAGATGCTGATCTCTATCTTGACCCGGATGTGCGGCTGGATGTGGTGGATGAGTTTCTGATGTCGTTCAAGGCGTTTAATGCCCGTCTGGATGTGGTGTTGCCCGATGAACGCGGTGCCCGGTATAAGCCCTATTTTAAAGTGCTTGGGGAAATCCGGCTGGCACTGAAACATAAGCTGCCCGGCGATGCCCATGCGGGCCCCTTGGGACAACTGGAATCGGAACTGCTGCAACAGTTGCTGGATGAACATGTTCAGGCCGATGAAGTGCGCAGCCTGCTGAGTAAAGAGATTTCCATTCTTGATGCCAGTGATATGGAGCGTCTGCGTAAACTGAAAAGTGCAGGCAGCCAGGCACTGGCGATGAAAAACCAGCTCAAGCGAACCATTGCCACCGGCAAAAAGAAGAATCCCGGCTTTTATGGGCCGCTGGAAGCCGCACTGCAAAAGCTGATTGAAGATGAAAAGGAAAAACGCATTGAGCAGGCGGAGTTTCTGAAGCAGTTGGAACTGTTCAGTCAGCAGGTGCGGGAAAAGGCATCGGGGGCGCAGCAGGCGGGCTTTGAATCTCCGGCGCAGATGGCGGTTTACGATTATCTGAACACTCAGTTTGAAGAACAGGGCGATGTATCTGCTACCCAGTGGACCCGCGCCCTGTTTGAAGATGAGGACATTGGTGCAGTGCTGTCCAGCCCGATCTGGAAAGAAAAGAAAGAAGTTCATAAAGAACTGCAAAAACAGATTCGTAAAAAACTTCGGGCGCTGGCAGGCTGGGATATGAGCACAGCCCGGCAACATGCTGCTACGTTGTTTGATATTTTATTAAATAACTGACCCCGGATTGCACCCCTATGCCTGTTTACCAATACGGTACTACCGCCATCGAGTGGGAATTTCAGGAAGCGCCCAGACTCAAGCGTCATACCGTGACGGTGGAGCGGGGCAAGCCTGTGCTGTTGCGTGGCCAGCTTGTATCGGATGCTGAGAAAGAAGAACTGATCCGTTACCGGGCACTCTGGATCAAGGAAAAACTGGCGGAAGTGAACCGCCCCTTGAAAGCCGATTTTGTCACCGGTAGCCGTCTGCTGTATCGGGGCAAAACCTGGTACTGCGAAGTGAAGCCCGCCCTTGAATTAAGACAGCCACTGATCACTTTTAATGCAAGCCGTTTTTTTATCCAGTCGCCGGAAGGCAGCAGCCTGTCCAGGGAGTCGCTGAAGGTTGCCAGAGAAGCGTTCTTTCGTGAGAAGGCGAAGGATAAACTGTTCCCAAGAATTCGCTACTGGCAGCGGCAGACGGGACTTACCGCCAAGGGAGCCAAGCTGTTCAAGTTTCAGCGTCGCTGGGCCAGCTGCACCGATGACAATATACTTGAATTCCATCCCCGGTGTATGGAGTTTACGCCGTCGGTACTGGACTATGTGATTGTTCATGAGCTGTGCCATATCGTGCAGAAGAATCACGATAAGGCGTTCTGGCGGCTGGTTAAAAAACACTACCCGGAATGGGAAAGATGTCATCAGGAGGTTGAGCGGTTGGGGGTTGAGGTGTGAGTTTTAGAATGTATATTGTTCAAAACCAGCCACAGCGCCATGGTTCCACTTTGCTTTAAACACTGAGCCTCCAGGCATTAATCCAGATCTGCATTTTTCTCGTTGTCGAAAATTAATACTGGCTTGTGCAAGCTGAAAATCAACGACAAAAAGCCAGCAGAAAACCGGCTTTTTGAAAGCCCCGGTGTGTGTCTTTAAATTTCAATAGTCAACCCGATGTGTGACTTTTATCTCGTAGGTTGCCAATCCATGGCTTATGGGTTCTGTACGCTCCCTGTACAGAATGACAGCGAGTAGAGGTTTTGTGCACTCTGCTGTCATCCCGTACAGGGACTGTACGGGATCCACGTGGCATGGATAGCCATGTTGAAATTAAAAGTCACACGCCGGGTTTGAAATTAACGATCAGACAAAGAAAACCAGTAGGAAAACAATATTAAGCAATATTGGAATAATGGTCTTCTTGGCAATTTCCAGGGTGTCCACGTTGGCCAGGCCAGACAGTACAATGAGGGCGCCAGCCAGTGGGGAGGCAGTTCGGCCCAGAGAGCCGGACAGTTGTACCGCTGAACCAAGGTTGGCAATCTCCATGCCTAGTTGTGGAGCAAATGGGGTTACTGCTTCGTTAAATGCGTAGGCTGCAGCATCACCGGAGCCGGTGATCATCGCCAGTAACATTGGGCCTATAGTACCGCCAAACTTGGCGATTTCAGGAGTATTGATCAGAACCTGAATAGCGGCATCAATGAGTCCTAGTGATTTCAGGCCAGCAACAAAAACGGCAGCGGCAATAATAATACCAATAACGTTACCAAAAGCACTGCTCATGCCATCAAAGAATTGCTTGGTGACTTCAGCAGGGTTGGCGCGGGTTACAACCACTGCGTAGATGGCGCCAACCAGCATTGCCTGAGCGACACCAAATTGCAAATCACCAAACCAGCCCATGGTGGAACCGATCAGCAGGATGATAGGAAAGAGTGGAGCGATAGCCATCGGCAGATTGACAGGGGATTTCTCACTGTCTTGCTCGACACCTTCATAGACATAACCTTTATGAGTTCCGGTCATGATGGCGACCACAGTAATACTCACAGCACCGAGCAAGCCAATGATGGCTGTATAAGGGGCGTGAACAGCAATAACCTCAATCAGATCCATATTGTTCAGATCGCCTACAAATGCGTTATGGGCATTACCTGGAGATAGTGCAGAGCCGTAAGTGCCAAGAGCAATGGTTGCAGCGGCAGTCGCTGGATGAACACCCCGGGACATGAGAAGAGGAATCAGCACTGCGCCTACTGCAGCCGCACAACCTGCTGCGGACGTCAGCGGAATGTTGATGGCAAAGGTGATCAGTGTGGCGCAGGGAATAATCAGGATGCCAATTTTACCCAGTGCACCTGTGAACAGGTTAACCAGTTGCTTGTCGCACTTGGTATACGACATAACAAATGCAAAGCCCATGACTGAGCAGATCGCCTGAATCAGCGACGCTGTTACCATCCGGCTGGCAAAGGCGTCCAGAGCACCGATGGGTGATAGTGCAAGTGTGCACATGACCAAGCCGGAAACAAACAACACTAGCCGTGTTTCAATGCGGCGGATGAGGGCATAAATCGTCCCCGCGATACAAGGTATCCCCGCTAATAATGCCAAACTTCCCGTCATGATTTTAGATCCATGTAAAAAAACTGAGGCGGGAATTTATATGATCTATAGTTCTAATTTATTGATATATATCGGTATTTTGAATAAAAAATAAATAATTAATAACTTTTTTGATATAAAGCAAAACTAGTCTTGATGGCCGGTCTAACAGGTTGACGCTAAAGAGTGCTGTGTATAGAAAGTGGGGCTTAATTTTTTAGGGGGCTATTATGGATCAATTACGGAATTCAGCTGCAGGTCAGGTTTGGGAACAGTTTCTGGCAATCTGTTCAATTCCTCACCCATCCAACCATGAGGAGCGCATTTGCGAATTCATTATTGAATTTGCTAAAGAGCGTGGGTTGAAATGGGAACAAGACGACATTGGTAATGTGGTTGTTACAAAACCGGCAACACAGGGTAACGAGCACGTGCCTGGTATTATTCTGCAATCCCATGTGGATATGGTGCCGGAGAAAAACAGTGACTCATCGCACGACTTTCTTAATGACCCGATTCAAACCCTGATTGAAGGTGAATGGCTGACGGCCAAAGGGACGACGCTTGGTGCAGATAATGGGGTTGGTGCCGCTGCCGCTCTGGCAGTACTGGCATCCAATGAGATGGTTCATGGTTCTATAGAAGCGCTGTTCACGGTAGTGGAAGAAAAGGGCATGATTGGTGCGCGTAACCTGGCTTCCGATATGTTGACCGGTACTGTCATGCTCAATACTGATACGGAAGAAGAGGGAGAGCTCTTTATTGGCTGTGCCGGAGGTATTCGGATTTACACAAAAGGAGAATATGAGCAGGAGCAGGCGGCTGACACGGACCACTTTTTCAAGCTGTCACTGACGGGGTTGCTGGGTGGGCATTCCGGTACCGATATTCATCTTGGTCGCGCTAATGCGATTCAGGTGATGGCGGGGGTGATTCAGTCGCTGGCAGACAACGGAGTTCGTCTTTCTCAATTTGACGGCGGTGGTCGAGTCAATGTTATTCCGAGAGAAGCTGAGGCGATTATCGCGATTCCTCAGGAAAAAAAGACCGTTGTCGCCGGTCTGATTGATAGTGTAAGCAGCCAGCTGAAGTCTGAATATCCGCAAGAAGAGAATCTCACTTTAGCTTTAGTGGAAATGGATGAAAGATCATCAGTTCTGCCAGTCGAATTGCAAACCCGCTGGATTGATGCGTTGTCAAACTGTCCGCTGGGTGTGCAAAAAATGAGCACAGTGGTTGAGGGTGTTGTAGAAACCTCCTGCAATCTGGGTGTTGCCAAAATTACAGAAGGTACTATCTGGATTGAAAATATGCCCAGAAGCCTGGTTGATCAGGAATGTCTGGCAACCGCTGAAAAAATCAAGACTTTATTTATCAGTCTGGGGGCAGAAAGTTGGGATGAAAATGGTTATCCCGGCTGGCAACCAAATCCGGCGTCTTTGGCTCTGGCGAAAGTGAAAGCAACTTATGAGATGCTTTTCGATAAGTCACCGGCATTAAAAGTAGTTCATGCCGGTCTTGAGTGTGGATTATTGAGTAAAGCTTATCCTGAATGGGATATTGTCTCCTTTGGTCCAACCATCACGGGGGCGCATTCTCCGGATGAGCGAGTGCATATCGCCAGTGTTGATCGATTTTGGCAGCTTCTGACTCATAGTATTGAAGCGTTCACCCAATAATCTCTGATCGTTGCTCGTTTGAAAAAATGCCATTCATCTGTAGTCAATGACAGTGAATGGCATTTTGGTTTAATGCCTTTGGTCATTATTAAAACCTTGTTGAACAGGTATCAGAAGCGAGCATTTAACTCATCGTTTCAAGATCTCTGACATCCTGAGTCATCCGCATCGGACAAAAAGCCGGACCGCACATAGAACAGAATTCGGACGTTTTGGCGTTGTCCTGGGGCAGGGTCTCATCGTGAAATGCTTTTGCTGTTTCAGGGTCAAGTCCAAGATTGAACTGATCATTCCAGCGAAATTCAAAGCGGGCTTTTGATAATGCGTCATCCCGAACCTGTGCGGCAGGGTGTCCTTTGGCAAGATCTGCCGCATGGGCTGCTATTTTATAGGCGATCAATCCCTGTTTGACATCATCGCGATTGGGTAAGCCCAGATGTTCTTTGGGTGTCACATAGCAGAGCATGGCGCAACCGTACCAGCCAATCATGGCGGCACCGATGCCGGAGGTGATGTGGTCGTAACCCGGAGCTATATCTGTGGTGAGAGGGCCAAGTGTATAAAAAGGCGCGTCATGGCAGTGCTGCTGCTGCATGTCCATGTTTTCCCGGATCTTATGCATGGGGATATGACCAGGACCTTCAATCATAACCTGTACGTCGTATTCCCGGGCGATTTTTGTGAGCTCGCCCAAGGTGATCAGCTCGGCGAACTGGGCTTCATCGTTGGCATCGGCAATAGAACCGGGTCTTAATCCATCCCCCAGAGACAGGCTGACATCATAGGTCTGGCAAATCTCACAGAGATCACGAAAGTGTGTATAAAGAAAGTTCTCTGCATTGTGCAGCTCAGTCCACTGCGCCATAATGCCACCGCCGCGGGAGACGATACCGGTCACCCGGTGCTTGGTTTTAGCGGCATGACTCCTGAGTGTTCCGGCATGAACGGTGAAATAGTCGACACCTTGTTCGGCCTGTTCAATGAGTGTATCGCGCATGACAGCCCAGTTAAGGTCTTGCACTTTGCCATTCACCTTTTCCAGGCATTGATAAATAGGCACTGTGCCAATGGGGACCGGTGAATTACGAATCAGCCACTCCCGGGTTTCGTGAATGTTTTTGCCTGTGGATAAATCCATGACCGTATCGGCGCCCCAGCGAATCGCCCAGAGCAACTTTTCCACTTCTTCTTCTATGGAGGAGGTGACCGGAGAGTTACCAATATTGGCGTTAACCTTGACAAGAAAATGACGGCCAATGATCATGGGTTCGGATTCCGGATGATTAATGTTGGCAGGAATAATTGCTCGCCCTTCGGCCACTTCTTTGCGAACAAATTCCGGACTGATATGACCGGCTTCTTTCTTGCCCATATTTTCGCGAATAGCAATGTATTCCATTTCCGGGGTAATGATGCCCTGACGGGCATAATGCAATTGTGTTACTGTCCTTCTGGGTTTGGCTTTACGAGACGCCTTGAGGGTGTTGAAGCGGATGTTTTCAAGGCGCAGGTCGATTTCTCGTGTTCGGGAAAATGCTGATGAGGGATCTTGTAAATACTCTGTATCCCCTCGTTCTACAAGCCATGGTTCTCGCAAAGAGGGTAGACCTTTCGTTAGATCAGGTGTTTCGTTTCGTTCAGTGAAAATGCCTGATGTGTCGTATACCCTGACGGGGTCATTCGGTGTGGCACCAAAGCGGAGTGGTGAATCGTCAAGATGGATTTCGCGCATGCCTACCCGAATGTCAGTACGACTACCAGTCACATAAATCCTTTGAGATTTTGGAAAAGGTTTGCAGGCATCCGTCAGTATTTGAGGGTTAAAGTTCCCGGTTCTTTCTGTGCAGGCCATGGTTAAATCCTTATCAGTATAGATGGCTTGCAGGTGCGCCCGGCGGTGTGTGACAACCAGCAAGAAAGACGACACTCACTGCACACTTGTTCCCATCTCAGGTATTAATCTGACCAGGCTTAACAAGTCTCGGCTCATGTTCGAGCCAGTCTCAGCCTTTGGCGCTCCGACAAGATGCGCTGAAGTATAGGTAAAAGACAATAACCTGCCATTGAATGAGTTGTTCTTCTGTATTTGGATGCGTGACGCTGAGTTGAACTAATAGCGGGTGGTTTGAAGAGGCGGAACTCCAACATGACACATTAATAATGTTGGAGTTCGTAGCGATGAAAGGCTGGCTTGTCAGACCTACCAAACAAAATTGGATTTAGCCATTTCACCGTTATCGATCAGAATGTCTTGAGCTGTCATGCTTTGATTAACGACAGCCATAAAGTAAACCCATTCTGCTATTTCTTCTGAACTGGCCCATTTTGGCAGCAGTGTTTCATCCATGATGGCTTGCCATTTTTTCGGATCATCCATGACTGGCTGGTTTAGTTCAGTAAGTACGCCGCCAGGGGAAATGCTGTTGCATGTTGCGTTATATTGAGCAATTTGTAGCGCCGTCCATTTGCTATAGGCGACAACGCCACCCTTTGAAGCAACGTACTCCGGAAATTCGGCGCCTGAGTGCGCACTGGCTGAGGCGACGTTAACAATGGATTTGACGCGATGCTGTAAGCCGTAGCGTTTTGTGCAGTTGATGACACCCCCCAAATTAACGGAAATATCATCTGCGGTATTTTGCACGCCGGCATTATTAATGAGATAACTCGCATCAGTGATCTCTGGCAGAGATGCCGGGTTCGCTACATCGGCCAGAATGTGTTGGTATCGATCGTGCTCAAGAGTTGTTGGGGTGATATCGATCCCTATCAGCTGCATGCGTTCATCGTTCAAAAAGCGCTGGCATACGGCAAGACCAATACCAGCACTGGCACCGGTGATAATGACTTTCATGCGAGTTTCCACACCTCCTGAGGTTTCATTTTCCGGCAAAGATATACGGCAGGGGTATCACACAAGCTTGTGACAACAAAGATGCCATAGCTGGCAATGATAATGCTGAACAGCTCGCTGGTGGGGAAAACGCCATAAAATGCCCCAAAGGTAAACAGAACTGAGTTCAAAAGTTGTGAAATCATGGTGGAGGCGTTATTTCTCAGCCAAAGATATTGTTTGTTAGAACCGGACAGTTGCCATACTTTGTGATAAATCCATACATCAAACTTTTGTACAATGGCATAGACCACCAGCCCGGTAATCATCAGTCGTGGCGTGTTGCTAAAGATCGACTGAAGATGCGGCATGGCAAAATCCAGCTCATTGGGCGCAAAATAGAGCCAGCTTTGCGAAATGATAATAAAGAGTGCTGAGGTGAAAATACTAATATTTACTGAATAGTTAGCCCATTTTTTGCCGCCGGTTTCGCTAAGAATATCGGTCGCCAGGAATGTAGTGGCAAACATGATATTGCCCAGGGTCATATTCATACCAAAGGCCTGGATTTGCACCAGTACTTCGATATTTGCTGCAATAATCGCAAGTACAGTAAAGCAGAGAAGGCCGGGTTTACCAAAGAGGCGGTAGGTCAAAATCACCATGCCGTAAAAGGCAAACAATTGGCCAATAAGCAGTAATTCGTTCAAAGGTAGAGTCTCAAATGTTGCGAGAGGTTAATAAAGAGGGTTAATGCTGTGTGCTTAAATATAAGCGGTCAAACAATAAAGTGTCTGAGTTCTTGTTGATTCGATATAAAGCCGCTGGACGGCAACTCCCCCGGCGTAGTCTGCCGGTGTTTTCCAAAAGATCACCTTTCAGAAAGCGGTTTCTTATTGATCGCATGGGCGGTGCTTTGTCGAGTAAGATCGTGAACACTTTTTGAATATCTGACAGTGTAAACTCATCTGGCAGTAGATAAATAGGTAAAGAACTGTATTGAACTTTACTGGTTAATCGGTTGAGAGCCTGGTGAACCAGTGCTTTATGGTCGTAGGCCAGTGATTGTTCTGGTACTCCATTACTAATATTAACCCAGTAGCAATCGTCAGAAAGACTCTCGTTATCTGCGCTATTCAGCAAGACATAATACACCACCGTCATAGACCAGCCACGGGAATCACGTTTGGCGTCGCCCAGGGTGATGACCTGCTCATAATAAGAAGCAGGGCTGGAGGTTGCTGAAGCGAGCACCCGGGTGGCCGTTTCACTTAAACTGTTATCCTGATTGGGGTCAATTCTTCCTGCGGGCAGAACCAGGCCTTTGTTACCGGATTTAAGCACTTGTTCCCGGGTTAATAGTTGCAGACAGCTTTCGTTCAGGCGAAAGACAACCAGATCAACCGATATTAAGGCTGTGCTCAGGCTCATGCCATGTTCCTCTTTACATCCCTGCATAATTAAATCACAAGGTTACCTTGTTTAAGGGTATCTTGACAGCTTAAAGAACATAATTCACTATGTTAATGAATTATGTATCATAAGTCGGCTGTTATCATCAGTTGATAATCTTGCCTGGGGGAGAACAATGGTCGTCATTGGAGCACCGGAAGCACTGGCATCCTTCGATGTAGATGCACAGAATTGTTTTACACCACTGTGTCCGGACGAATTGCCCGTCCCTGATGGGCAGAATATTGTTGATGAGTTGAACGCTCAGTCCCGTCTGGTCAGTGTGCGCCTTGGCTCTAAGGATGCTCATTGTCCTGGTGCCGTTTGGGTCGCCAATGAAGACAACCCGCAACTGTCGCCTGTAAATGGCTATGAGCATGCTGATCTGCACTGGAATCTGCATGCGGTTCCGGGGTCTTTCGGTTTTAAGCTACTGAACGGTTTGCCCGCCGTTACGGATTATGACTTCTTTGTCTGGAAAGGGGTTGAGCCCGACATGCATCCATACGGTGCCTGTTTTCACGATCAGCACAACAAGCGCAGTACTGGTGTTATTGAATACTTACAACAACAGGGTGTCAGAACGGTGTTGGTAGGAGGGCTGGCTCTCGATTTTTGTGTGAAGACTACTGTTTTGCAATTACGTGATGCAGGCTTTCGGGTTATTGTTAATCTGGCCGCCTGTCGTGCATTAACCGACGAAACCAGGCAGCAGGCCATGCAGGAAATGCGCGATGCAGGTACTGAATTTGTCCGTGATGTTTCTGAACTGAAAGTGTTGGCCGAAGCTTTGGCTTCGACTTGAAGGATGCGGTAGGAAGGTAATAGGAAGTTGTTAATGGAAGCTCCGATTATTCAGTCATTGCTGGATACCGATTTGTACAAATATACCATGCAGCAGTCCATGGTGAATCAATATCCGAATGCCAGAGGTAAAATGGCATTCCGCTGTCGCACAGGCGAACCCTTGCAGGTGAGTGTTGAGGAGTTGCGTCATCAATGCGATAGCCTGGGCGACCTTCGTTTCACCAATGCAGAGCTGGAATGGCTCAGCGGCTTGCCGTTTATTTCTGAATCTTTTCTCGACTACCTGAGTTCGTTCAGACTTGATCCTCGCCAGGTGGATATTCAAGAGCGTCATGGCGAGCTGGCTATTACCGCAGAAGGTAATTGGGCATCCATTACGCATTTTGAAATTTTTATTCTGGCGCTGGTCAGTGAGATACACTGCCGAAACAGAGGTGTGGATGCAGAACTGACAGGCAAACGACGATTGACGGATAAGCTCCATTTTCTCAAAGATTCGCTGGGTCGTGAGAATGATAGCGGCTTCACATTGGTGGATTTTGGTACCCGTCGTCGTTTTTCCAGAGAGTGGCATGAATATGTGATTCGTACTTTGCAGCAGGCGTTGCCAGAGGAGTTTGTCGGTACCAGTAATCTGCATTTGGCTCGTACGCTGTCGTTAATGCCGGTGGGTACCATGGCTCATGAATGGCTTCAGTCTCATCAGGTGCTTGGTCAGAGTTTGTTGTCCAGCCAGAAAGACGCATTGCAAGTCTGGCTGCAGGAATACGGTGACCAGTTGGGAATCGCCTTGACTGATACCATCAGTATGCAGGCTTTTTTACGGGACTTTGATGCCGGGCTGGCCAATGCCTTTGCTGGTTTGCGACATGATTCCGGTGATCCGATACACTGGGGTGAGCAGGCATTGGCGCATTATCAAAAATTGGGCATTGATGCTTGTACCAAGCAGCTGGTCTTCAGTGACAAGCTGGACTTTGTCACGGCGCTGGAAATTTACCGTCATTTTGCCGGTAAGATTAATGTCAGCTTTGGTATCGGTTCTTACCTGACCAATGATATGGGTTTCAAAGCACCTAATATTGTTATGAAGCTGGTTGAGCTGAATAATCATCCTGTAGCAAAGCTGTCTGATAATCCAGGTAAAACCATGTGCCAGGATCAGGACTTTATCAGAAGGCTGAAAAGAACTTTTTCTTATGCTTGACGAATCAGTGAGTTATATGCAGAATACGCCACATCAAGGCGATGCGCCCTGATCTTTATGGCGGACCCTGTCGGTCCCCTCGCAATGATAAGCTGCGAACCCCGCCAGGCCCGGAAGGGAGCAACGGTAGCAGTGATCTCATGTGCCGGGGTGTTGGCTGGCAGGGAACGTCACCTTATTTCTCCATGTGTCCTGCATGGTGTAACCGCATTCTCCGCTGTGACGATTTCCTAAGTTATCTCCTGAAACCAGTTCCAGTCGTGCATTATCCCGACATCTTGGTTAGCATAGGTGAAACTCTGGCTTCCGGTAATGACGCTTCTCAATGAGCTATCAGGTTCTTGCACGTAAATGGCGATCCCGCTCCTTTAAGGAGTTAGTGGGGCAGTCTCATGTTCTTCAGGCGCTGGTCAATGCACTGGATCAGGATCGCCTGCACCACGCTTATCTGTTTACGGGTACCCGTGGGGTCGGTAAAACCACCATTGCCCGCATTCTGGCAAAATGTCTCAATTGTGAAACCGGCGTTAGCTCAACACCTTGTGGTCAGTGTGCGGCTTGTCGTGAAATTGATGAAGGTCGTTTTGTTGACCTGATTGAAGTGGATGCCGCCTCTCGTACCAAGGTAGAAGATACGCGGGAACTGCTGGATAACGTGCAGTATGCACCGACACGGGGGCGCTACAAAGTGTACCTGATCGACGAGGTGCACATGCTTTCGGCGCACAGTTTTAACGCGCTGCTGAAAACACTGGAAGAGCCGCCCCCTCATGTGAAGTTTTTGCTAGCGACCACCGATCCGCAAAAACTGCCGATTACTATTCTTTCTCGCTGTTTGCAGTTTGGTCTGAAGAATATGACGCCGGAGCTGATTGTCGGGCATCTGGAAAATATTCTTACTCACGAACAGCTGGCTTATGAACCGCCGGCACTCTGGCAACTGGCACGTGCGGCGGACGGCAGTATGCGGGATGCGCTCAGTCTCACCGATCAGGCGATTGCTTTTGGTAATGGGCGAGTGGCAGAAGCAGAAGTCAGTGCCATGCTCGGTACCATCGATCAGCGACAAGTGCTGAAAATGGTGCAAGCGTTGGCAACAGGCAATGCTACTTCTGTGCTGGCGGCAGTCAGTCATCTGGCGGAACATGCTCCGGATTATCGCGTTGTACTGGACGATATGCTGGCGATTCTGCATCGTGTGGCAATTGCTCAGGCAGTGCCGGAGGCGATTGATAATAGTCAGGGTGATCGTGATACAGTGGTTGATCTGGCTAGTGCCATGACGGCAGAAGATGTTCAGCTGTTTTATCAGGTTGGGCTGGTGGGTAAAAAAGATTTACCACTGGCGCCGGAGCCTCGCAGCGGCTTTGAAATGGCATTGTTAAGAATGCTGGCTTTCCGCCCTGATGGTGCACCGGCTTCTTCTCAAGCATTAAAAGGCAGTGGTTCGGTATCTGCTGAACCGGTTTCAGACAGCAGTGAACCATCGCCAACCCCCGAACCAGAGCCTGAGCCTGCGCAGCTAGAACGAGAACCTTCTGCACCGGTTGAAGAGCCAGTAGAAGCTGTAGATAGTTTTGAGCCGCCAGCGCCTTTGCCTCAATCTCATCCTGTTGCTCAACTTATTGCTAGTCCTGAAGTTGAGAAAACCCCGGCACCGTTCATCCAGCCAGAGCAACCCCCTCACCTTGCTGAAGTGCCGCTGGATGTGTACGACACCATGATGTCTCCGGCAGTTGAAGAAGCCAGAGTATCAGAATCCATCGTTGCTTATGACAGTCCTGCATCTGAAATGCAGTCTGTCAGCACGCTGGAAGTGTCAGTGGACGATGCATTGATGCCGGTAAAACGAATCCCGGAAATGCCTCCAGTAGAAGAAAGGGTGGCGCTGGTGGATCTTGATCAGAAAACCTGGGTCATGGTATTTCGTGGATTACCCGTTGCCGGTGTGACCGGGACTCTGGGTTCTCACTGTGAGTTTCTGGAAGAGCAGGGCGGTCAGATTCAACTTCGGCTCGATCAGAAAACCAGCACGTTGTATAACGATTCTCATCGCCAGCGTATTGAAAAAGCACTGAGTGATTACTTTCAGCAACCCATCTCCGTACTACTGGATATTGCTCCGGTCACTAGTGAAACCCCGGCTGCCTGGCGGAAACGTAAAATTGAAGAGCGTTTGCTGCAAGCCAAAGACAGCATATACAGCGATGCTGAATTGCAGGCGCTGATTAGAGAATTTTCAGGAACGGTGCAGGATGACAGTATCCAACCCGTTGGAAATATTATTAAATAACCCTTGTTTTACCTGAGCTGGTTTGGGTAAATGATGAATTGCAGAGGTCGTTATGTTTAAAGGTGGTATGGGCAATCTGATGAAGCAGGCCCAGAAAATGCAGGAAGATATGCAGAAGGTTCAGGAAGAACTGGCCAATGCAGAAGTCACTGGTGAGTCCGGCGCCGGTTTGGTTAAAGTCACTATGACTGGGCGACATGACGTTCGTCGTGTGGATATTGATGCCAGTCTTATGGAAGAAGACAAAGAGATGCTCGAAGACCTGCTGGCTGCAGCAGTCAATGACGCCGTTCGTAAAGTTGAACAGAACAGCAAGGAAAAAATGGGTAATCTGACGGCTGGTATGAACCTGCCGGCAGGCATGAAACTGCCTTTTTGATGCTTACCGGCTGACTGGCCGAATAGGTCAGTCGGCTTTCTTCTCCGATTCTCAAACTGCGTTCTGAATAAAAGGTTTAACATGTTCAGTCCTCTGATCAAGGAATTGATGGAATCACTGCGTTGTCTCCCCGGTGTTGGTCCCCGTTCTGCACAACGTATGATGCTGCACCTGCTGGAGCGTGATCGTGCTGGCGCTCAACGACTGGCAACAGCATTAAATGCCGCTGTCGAAAGGGTAGGGCGCTGCCAGCAATGTCGAACTCTGACGGAAGAAACGGTTTGTCAGATTTGTGCCAGCCCATCCCGAAGCAGTAAAACCCTGTGTGTGGTTGAAAACCCATCCGATGTCATGGCTTTTGAACAGGCTGGTGGTTATTCAGGGCGCTACTTTGTATTAATGGGGCATTTGTCGCCTATTGATGGTATTGGCCCGGCAGATATTGGTATTGAAGCCTTGCTTGATCAGGTAAAAAAAGAAGCGGTAGAAGAAGTTATTTTAGCGACGAATCCCACGGTAGAAGGGGAAGCCACCGCTCATTATATCGCCAGCGAATTACGAACACTGGGTGTCAAAGCCAGTCGGATTGCTCATGGCGTCCCATTGGGCGGGGAGCTGGAATATGTCGACGGTGGAACCCTCGCACACGCTCTTGCCGGAAGAACAGTTGTTGCTGAATAATTAATGGGTTGGTCTTAATGAGGCGCCAGCCTGTATTGCTTCTTCGGCGACACAAAAAACAGTTGAACTTAAACAATTTAAAGGTATTATAATCGTCGTCTTTAGAGACAAGTCGGAGCGTAGCGCAGCCTGGTAGCGCACCACAATGGGGTTGTGGGGGTCGGAGGTTCAAATCCTCTCGCTCCGACCAGAAAACCCTTTAAAATAAGCAGCTTATAGAGCTGCTTTTTTGTGCCTGATGTTCGGGGACAAATCGGGGACAAAAAAGGGACAAATCCTACACGCTGAAAGCTATCAAAATTACACGTCATTTTTCGCCTATTTCGTCGCCAATCTCTGTAAATTCCTGCTGGTTGTATGTATGTACTAGATCCATTGTCAGGACTGGCGTGCATTCTACAAACTGCTCTGAGTCGTGGCCTTCCAGATAGATTTCCGTAGTCTCTGCGTCTTTGTGCGCCATGAGTTTTTGAATGTCCTTTTTGTTGACGCCTTGCTTCTTCAGCAGATGCGCGCCTAATGCTCGGATTTCATGCCAGCTTGGTCTTTGAAGTGGTTATAGTTCTCCGGACACACAAACACGGGTAATATTACAACACATTAAGGTGTGTCCAAATGTCAGAAAAGAAAACGAAATCCTATACAGCTGAGTTCAAAGAATCAGCAGTAAAGTTGGCTGTTGAATCTGATCAGCCAGTATCAGCAACAGCTAAAGATCTGGGTGTGAATGTCAACACTCTCCATACCTGGATCAGGGCAATCTCATTTGGCACTAACATACTTTGCCCTGTGACATTAAAACAACTCAAAAGGTATGGCATTCTCCACCCTAAGACTAAGGATGCCATATATGACCCTCTTGGATGCATTTTCCGAACTGACTGAAATTCGTGCTGATAATCATCGTTATCCTCTGCCAAACCTTGTTTTCATAGCTGTTTGCATGATCACTTGTGGCGCTGAAGACTGGAAGATGGTCTCAGAACTTGCCAAGAAAAAGAAATCCTGGCTAAAGCTTCATATCCCTCTTCCTCATGGCGTCCCATCTCATCACACATTTATTCGAGTTTTTGAACGACTTGATCCAGATGAGTTTCGCCAATGTTTTATAACCTGGGTTAAACAAATTGCTGAGCGTACTCATGGTGAAGTCATCGCTATTGATGGAAAAACACTGCGTCGCTCATACGATAAAGGTGATAACAAGGCCGCTATCCATATGGTCAACGCATGGGCCAGCCAGACAGGTATGGTACTTGGGCAACTTAAGACAGCAGCCAAGTCTAATGAGATAACCGCTATTCCAGCACTTCTCGATATGCTAGAGATCAGCGGGTGCATTGTCAGCACTGACGCTATGGGCTGCCAAAGAGCGATCGCTGAAAAAATCAGAGATAAAAATGCGCACTACCTGCTGGCTGTAAAAGGAAACCAGCCGCACCTACACGATGATATCAAGCTTTATCTTGATGATCTGGCGACAAAGGAAAAGCTATCTGAAAGCGCAAGTTTTCATGAAACGATAGAAAAAGGTCATGGACGAATAGAAATACGTCGCTGTTGGACAAGTACTGATATTCATTGGCTTGTCCAGCGTGAAGACTGGAAAGATCTCGCTATGATAGGGGTTGTTGAAGGTGAGCGTCATGAAGGTGATCAGGTGAGTATTGAGCGTCGATATTTTATTTCTAGCCTAACCACAGGTGCCAAGCACTTCATGAATTCAGTGCGATCTCATTGGTCGGTGGAGAACAATCTGCACTGGGTACTCGACATTGGCTTTAGAGAAGACGAGTGTCGTATTAGAAAAGGCTTTGGCCCAGAGAATATGGCGATATTCAGACAAATAGCTCTAAACTTGCTGAAGCAGGAGACTACCTTAAAGCTTGGCATCAAGAACAAGCGCATCATGGCGGCAGCGGATGACGAATACAGAACACTGCTGCTTCAAGGAATTATTTGAAAGTTAGTGCTAAATGAGATCGCCCTGCATTCCGTTGGCCAAAATGGATATTTACATCTTCACAGATATAAAATTGCCCTTTCTCATGCATACGGCGCACACGGGTCCGGTTCTCTTCGTTATCCGCTTCCGCATCTTTGGCGGCGGCCTTGATGGGCTTGCTATCCCGTTCCTGAAACTTCTGTACCGTACTGGTAAACACACTGCCGTAGTCGTTCGACAGCATTCGCTCCAACCCGGCTACCGAAGGCGCTTTGATCGGGGTTAGTCCAATATGGGTAAAGGTGTTGGTGATCTGCCGGTCAAGGTCGGTGCGATCCGTCAGCACCAGCACACTGGGGTTATTCAGCCCGACACACTCAGCCCGCAGATACCGGGCAAGATAAGCCATGGTCAGCGACTTGCCGCTGCCCTGAGTATGCCAAACCACGCCGCCTATGGGTTCAGGGGATGTCAGCCGTTGAATGGTTTTGCGAACCGCCCGCCATTGCTGATAACGGGGCAGTTTCTTAATGGTACGCCCCTCTTCCAGCTCAAACAGCACAAACTGGCAGACCAGCTCAACAAACCGTGAAGGTTCAAACAGCGCCCACAACAGCCGGTGCTGTTCGGTGGGCTGCTTGTCTGAAGCGTCTGGCGATGCAGAACTGACCAGTCGGCGAACTTCTTTCTCCTCCGCTGCTTCCAGCCGGTAGCGAAAGTAGAATGACTCCGGCGTATAAATCGCGCCATACAATGCCTGGTTGCGGTTAATGGCGACACACACCTGATTAAAGACAAAATGTCGTGGATGGCTGTTCTGATAGCTCAGCAACTGGTTGATGCCCTTGCTGACTTTCACATGGCTGGCCTTGCACTCAATCATCGCCAGTGGCAAACCATTGATAAACAACAGCAGATCAGGCCTGAACTCGTCGCCATCGCTGTTGGTGCCGACAAACTGATCCACCACATGAAAATCATTCTTTAGCGGCGACATCTGATCGAAAAAACGCACACTGCGAAGGCGACCGGCATTGTCCTTAACCTGAATCGCACTGCCATGAATCACCGACTCCCAACACTGCTGGTTGGCTTCCATCAGCTGATTGTTCCAGAACTTCCTGATTTCTCTTAGAACCGTTTCTGTACCACTGGCAATATCCGCCAGCCAGGGGTTAAACGCCAGCAACCGATCCGCCAGAACCTCGTTCAGAATGGGCGGCAGATGTCGGTGCGCCTGTTGCCTGCCAACGACTTTGCCGGACAGATGGGTATAACCCAGTGTTTGCAGCCACTGGATGGCCGGTTTTTCAACGCCTTCAAGTTCTGGGGAATGGGGTGGGCTGGCATCCTTGTTCATGGCGGGAACTGTCTCAACAGCAATAACAATCTGGAACTGTCGAGCATACAGGCAGTGCTTGATGGACAGCAAGCGCCATATACAAATCAGATATGCATTGCCTCAAAAAGAATGACAACGAGGTGTTTCAGTGGATTACGCGCTCTTTTTTTGAAAAGCCTTAATCCGCTCGATGTCGTCTTTCTCAGCCTGCTGTACCTTGTATAAATCCCAGCGCAGTTGCAGGTTGAGCCAGAAATCCGGTGACATGCCAAAGAAGCGGGCAAGTCTTAATGCTGTGCTTGGCGTCACGCCCCGCCTGCCATTGATCAGCTCATTGACTCGCTGATAGGGGACATGGATAGCCGAAGCCAGCTCCCGCTGAGTAATGCTCATGGGTAACAGAAACTCTTCCAGCAACATTTCGCCGGGGTGGGTAGGTGCGCGATGGGTCGGGATGCGGGTCATGGTTCTGCTCCTAATGGTAATCCGTTACTTCCACTGCTGCCGGTGCGGATTTGCGCCAGACAAAACAGACTCTGAACTGGTTATTAATCCGGATACTGTATTGCCCTTTGCGGTCGCCTGATAAAGCCTCAAGGCGATTGCCCGGCGGAATCCTCAGATCATCCAGAGACGAGACCGAATCGATTTGATCCAACTTACGGCGAGCCAGGTGCCAGAGAGCCTGGGGGCAGGCTTTGCGAGCATGGCGGGAAGCTATTCCGTTAAAGATATCTTCAGTCGCTTTGTCTTTGAATGAAGAGATCATGGGATCATAATAGCACGGATACCATGCTACGGTTAAAATTGCCTCCGCAGTGCGGAGACAGTCTGTGCCATCAGTGATCCTGTGGTTCGGGCTTCACCCGGATCTGGCCGGTGAGCAGTTTTTGCATCAGGCCTTTTTTGAGTTGTTGGGTTTGGTTTTTTTGGGTGGTGAGGTGTTCCAGTTTTTTATCAACAACTGAGAGGACTTTTGCGATTTCTTGCTGTTCTTCGACAGGCGGTAAAGCAACAGACAAGCCTAAGAACTCACCTTTGGTTATGTTTTTCATACTTCCACTTGTTCCCGTTGCCATCCCTGAGAGTGCTTCACGCATCCCTTCCGAACCCAATAAATAGGCCAGCCAGCGCATAACCAAAGGAGCATTTTCATAAGCAACGGTTTGCCACAGCTTGTCCGGCAAAAACAAGTCAGGGTAGTCATCGTCCACATAAACACTTGCCCCGACTAGAGACTCTGTATTACTGCGGCTAATTAATATTTGGTCTTTTTTAGGGTTGAGCTTTGCTCTGGAAATATCTTTCTCGATAATCACTTTATGCTGAACAGGATCAAAGAAACCATAAGAGACAGAGCTGATTTTGAGTACAGCGATTTCATTCTGTGTTCTCTGGCGATCTTCACCATTAACACTGACACCCGATTCCAGTTTTTCAATTAGCTTGATCAGTTTTGTTATTTCCCAACCAACCGGAATCCTCCCAAGCTCGGAGTCCTTAAACTCGGTATGCGGTTGCCATTGGCTCTTTCCGTCTGAAGAGTCATCCTGCGTACCCACGCCTTCGGAAAACAGCTTTTGCATCAACCCTTGTTTCAGGGTTTGGGTGGCGGTGATCTGCTGGTCGATCAATGCCAGTTTGTTGTCCACGGCGGACAGGATTCGGGCGATTTTTTTTTGTTCGGGGAGAGGAGGAAAAACTGTTGTAACTTTATGTACATCATTACGATTCAAGGTTGGAACACCAGTTCCTGAACCATATTTATCAAGTTCAAAGGCGTTTAAAAAATAAGACACATATAGAGGGTGATTCCCCTTAAAATTCCTGACATACAGAGATGTATTCAAAGGCCAGTAATCGTCTTCAACGAAATAAACCTTGCCGATGGTTCCCGACCTTCCAGTTACTACACCTGGGCCTTTAACCATAAATTCATTGTGAAAATCCAATAAACCGTTTGAGGCAAAAATCGGGTACTGTCCAGCTTGACGCTTGGATACCGGCAGGTCATAGCCCCTTTTCAATTCGAGAAAATCTAAAACCGTTCCTTTTGTCCATCCTTCCGACAAACCAGCACCCATCAAACCACCTCCGAATCAACAGAAGCAGCCTTCAATCCCAGCTCCGCCAGATACCCATCCAACTCCGCATCCACATCCGCCAACTGTTGACCAATGGAAGCCAGCTCCCCCAACACCGCCGGAATATCCACCTGCGGCTCCGGCTCCGAAGTATCAATATACCGGGCAATATTCAGGTTAAAGTCGTTGTCGGCAATCTCCGCCATGGGCACTACACGACAATACTTGTCTTCTTCGACACTGTTATGAAAAGCGGCACTGTGGGCTTCATGGATGTGGTCAATATCTTCAGGGCGCAGGCTGTTCTGGTTTTTCCCTTCGGCAAACTCCCGACTGGCGTCGATAATAATGACCTTGTTTTTCAGGTTCTCCGGCTTCTGTTTATTCAGCACCAGTACACAGGCAGGAATGCCGGTGTTGTAGAACAGCGCCGAGGGCAGGCCGATAATGGCTTCAATCCGGTCGCCGGGTAGCTGATCCGTACCCTTCAATAAACCCGTACGAATCTTGCCTTCTTCACCGCCCCGGAACAGTACGCCGTGGGGCAATACCACCGCCATTCGACCATCGTCTTTGACACTGGCGAGCATATGTTGCACAAAGGCGAGGTCGGCATAACCACGGGGTGGAATACCGTAACCCAGTCGTCCAAAGGGGTCTTTCAGTTCTTTTTTGTAGTTGGGCGGTACTTCTTTCTCTTTGCCGTTTTTATCGGTTTTGGTGGGGCGGTTTACTTCGATGGGTGTCCACCACTGTTTGGCGGAGAATGGCGGATTGGCAATGACCCGGTCAAAACACTGAATGCCGTCGGCTTCCCGGTGCAGGGGTTCCACCAGCGTATCGCCCCGTTCCAGTTCCGCCCGCATATTGTGCAGATACAGGTTCAGTTTGCCGATGGCCCAGGTGCCGAGGTTCTTTTCCTGTCCGTACAACATCACATTGGGCTGACCAGCAATGGTGCCACCGGGCAACTGCGCCACCTGGTGCGCACTTTCCACCAGCATTCCGCCACTGCCAAAGGTCGGGTCATAGATCCGATGCCCCGGTTGAGGGTCAAGCAGGTTCACCAGCAGTTGTACCACGGGTTTTGGGGTGTAGAATTCACCGCCTTTTTTACCGGCGTCGTCAGCAAACTGTTTGATCAGGTATTCATAGGCGTCGCCCAGCATGTCCGCCTTGTACAGATGATCGTTGCCCAGATTGTACTGGTTAAAGTGACGCAGCAGACGCGCCAGCAAGGTATCGCCCAGTTTGGCCTTGTCGCCGAACTGAATGGCGGTCAGCACTCCTTCGAGATAGGGGTTCTGAGCTTCAATATCGCCAAAGGCTTCGTCGATGGCTTCACCGATGTTTTCGGTGCGCTCAATAATAAACGACCACCGGGCATGTTCTGGCACATAGTGGTCGCCATCTTCCTGCTCCAGCTCAATGGCTTCTGCTCGTGTACAGTCTTCGTCGTCCATGAGGGCGGCGACTTTTTCTTCAAACACATCGTTAAACCGCTTGAGAAAGATCAGGCCGAAGATGTAGTTCTTGAAGTCGGAGCTGTCGATGGAACCGCGCATGATATTGGCGGATTCCCAGAGCCAGCTTTCCAGAGTTTCGAGGGTGAGTTTTGGCTGGGCGTCGGTCATGAATACTGTCTTTGAATAGGTTTTTGGCTGCGTCCCCGATATGGCATGTCTGGCACCTGGGGACGGCTTTAAGTTGGTGTTGAAGAGTTGGTGTTGAAAAGTAGGCTACAGGAATTTTAATGCCATTACTGCAACTAATATGCCCACTGCAGGGGTTAACTGCGAAGAATATTTCAAAGAAGTTCATGCCAATAGATTATCCGAAGCAGAACGATGAGACGGTTTATGACTTGAATTCAGGCAGGGCCAATTTACAACCGGAGATCATAAATGAAAGCGTTATTAAGGAGAAAGATAGAAGTGGCGGAGGGACAGGGATTCGAACCCTGGGTAGGCTATTAACCTACGCTGGTTTTCAAGACCAGTGCTTTCAACCGCTCAGCCATCCCTCCGCAGAGATGTTTCCTGCTGCTGGTGCAACAAAAAATGGAAGCTGGATAAGAACAATGGCGGAGGGACAGGGATTCGAACCCTGGGTAGGCTATTAACCTACGCTGGTTTTCAAGACCAGTGCTTTCAACCGCTCAGCCATCCCTCCGCGACGAAGCAAATAGTACCTGATTCAGGTTTTCTGTCAACGTCTTGATTGGTAAGAATTTTTAAAAGGCTAGTTATCAACCTCCTCTCTGCGCTTACAAATACCTGACTCTTTATATAAGGCAAAACTATAGCCCTAGTAAAATGCTCTGATATACTCCATTTAGTGCATCTATACAGAGGAATACGCAAATGAATCGGAAACCCGCTATGACCGCAACGGCCAGCATGACTTCTGGCATCGAAATGAACCGGGTATTACGTAATACCTACATGCTACTGGGTATGACATTGCTGTTCAGTGCCATGACCGCCGGAGCAGCAATGGTTATGAATATCAGCCCAATGACGGCTATGATCCTGAGCCTTGTAGGCTTCGGCCTGCTGTTTGTGGTGAACAAGACCGCCGATTCCGGCAAGGGCATTGTCGCTGTCTTCGCCTTTACAGGCGTTCTGGGTGCGGCACTGGGTCCAATGCTTAATCACTACATGGGGTTGGCTAATGGACCATCTCTGATTATGCAGGCTCTGGGTGGAACCGCTGTTGTATTCTTTGCTTTATCTGGCTATGTGCTGACCACTAAGAAAGACTTCTCTTTCATGGGCGGCTTCCTGATGGTTGGTCTGGTCGTTGCTTTGATTGCCAGCATTGCCCTGCTCTTCTTCAATGCGCCTGCGGCTAGTCTGGCCCTGTCTGCCCTGATTGTACTGCTGATGTCCGGTTTCATCCTGTTTGATACCAGCCGCATCATCCACGGTGGTGAGACGAACTATATCCGCGCTACCGTTGCTTTATATCTGGATATCTACAACCTGTTTACTGCCCTGCTGCATCTGCTGGGCGCATCTGACGACTGACCTGTCGTTATCTCGCTGTTATGATTAAAAGCCCTGCCTTATGGCAGGGCTTTTTCGTAGAGGAACTATAGAATGAAATACGCACTTGCTGTTTACGGTGCACCGGGAAACAGCCAGGCACCACAAACGGCGCTGCATTTTGCCAAAGCTTTGTTAGCAGAAGGCCATGAGATTATCCGGGTATTTTTTTATCAGGATGGCGTTAATACTGCCACAACGCTGGCAAGCCCACCCCAAGATGAAAGCCATTTACCACAGCAATGGCAGATGTTTATTCAGGAAAATAATCTTGATGCAGTGGTCTGTATTGCTGCCGCACTGCGCCGTGGCATAGTGAACGATGCCGAAGCCAGTCGCTACCAACTCCCTGCCAGCAATCTGGCTGATGGGTATGAGCTTTCAGGACTGGGGCAACTGCTGGATGCCACACTGATTGCCGACCGGGTGATCACTTTTGGAGCCTGATATGAGCCAATCTCTTTGCATTATTTCATCCAGACCACCCTTTGCCGGACAGAGCGCAAGAGAAGCGCTGGACGCCGCTCTGGTTGCCGCTTCTTACGAGATTCCCACTTCTTTGCTGTTAATGGGGGATGGGGTTTTACAGTTACTCTCCAATCAGCAACCAGAAGCCATTCCTCGCAAAAACCTGTCGGCGATGTTTCAGGCTCTGCCACTTTACGGTCTTGAGACGGTGTATGTTGACAAGCAGTCATTGGTTGAACGCCACTTGAGTGAGCAAGACTTACAACCTCCCGTCACTGTGCTGACACAAGAGCAGCTTAAAGCGTTTATCCTCCAGCATCCAAAGGTGCTTAATTTCTAATGAAAAACCTGCACACTCTTAACAAAACCGGACAACCTCTGGAACTCTGTCTTCGAAGCATCAATCCGGAAGATGCCATAATTCTGATCGAAGACGGTGTTTATAATCTGTTAACGGCCAGTGAACGGTTAAATACTTGCACAGTGTATGTGCTTCATCCGGACGCCATGGCCAGAGGCGTAAAATACCCTGAACCATTCACCAGCATTGATTATATCGAATTCGTCAAACTGACCAGTCAGTACGATAAAGTCCTTAGCTGGTATTGACTACATAGTGAAATGAGAAAATGGAGTCCGCGGAAGCCAACTGGGCGGCCTCATCATTTGGCGCTCATTCCTCCGAGGCTGAACTGGTTGAAGATTTGGCATATAGGGTCTGAGAAACGCTTGCTGAGGAGCTGCTCCGGCGAAATTCGCAACGGAGGGTTGATGCGTAATCAACCGATAAAATGAGTATCTCTGATCAGCATCACCACGAAATACCTCCCAGAGCTCCCGCCATCTTCCCGTTGGGACGACGCTAGTCTTTAGCCCTGTAAACTGCCGATTGAGACGAAACAGAAGCCGATTATACCAAACATTATCGCTGAGATGAGCTAATAGCAGAGGATCGGTAGAGAGATGACCGGATCTATAACCCCTGAGGAGATAACTCAGTTCTTCATAGGCTCGTGTATATAAACGAACAGGATTATTATACATAACACTTTCTATTCTCAGTCGCCGTAGACCTTTCTGATACTCGTGTAATGGACGGGATGGCAGTGGAATCTCACGCTGATCAGAGCCAAGCCGAAACTGTTGTTCGAGTAAAGAAGCCAAAGGCGCAAGCATCAAATCATTTGTTGAAAGCAGAAAATGATGACTGACGGCATAGACAAATGTTTCACGGAGACCCCAAAGCGCCCCTTGGATGATGGCATTTGAATCAATGACTTCATGACGTGCTGATGGAGAGCCGATAATGCCGATAGCCTCAGGAACAACACGTCGGATCAATACACTGAATTCTTTATAAAAATCAAAACTGAAATCTCTATTCGTAATAAATGAAGAAAATTCCAGCATACTGAAAACAAGATTGCTTCTCTGGGTACCTTCTTGAATAGCCCTACTCCTTAGTTCGTCCAAATAAGGCTGACGATAATAGCCCAAATACATTTCAGAGTTATCTGGCCTTAATAATTGCTCATCAGGTAACTTAGGCTCAAGAGAGCCCGGATCCACACTACGCCTATCGATAAATTCAGCAAAATGCGATATGCGGGGTAAAACCGGCAGACTTCGAGACGGAAAAGCGAGATCCAGAGACAGGTAATAAATAATATTCCGTGACGCCTGTCTCAGATCATTCATCGCAGCGGAGAGATGCTGAAGATCACCACTCCGATTAAATCGACTAAGGTAATTCAACCCCCTCAACATCAGCGCATGGAGAAAATTGTCTTTACAGGCAGCATCAAGAGGCTCGCTCTGCTCAGCTCCCTGTGCCAGCTCCAGCAACCCAGCCATGAACAGTGACTCAACATTATGCAAGCGTCGGAACTCAGGCATATTCGCCGCAATTATCGCCCGAATTTGCTCCTCACCATTACTTGAAGAGATTTCGTTAAAGGAAACCCGAAGCATGTTAAATGCGTTTTTAAACGCTGCCAGCTCCTCAGATAGCTGTTGGTCTGAGACATCTGATTCCTTTAACCAAATGGCATGAGCAGCCCCAGCATAAACAAAAAGCAAAAAAAACATCATTGATGGAAAACGGGCATAACGGAGAGCTTTCTTCATACACAAAACCCGGTGTGTGACTTTTAACTTCAATATGGCTATCCATGCCCATGGATCCCATACAGTCCCTGTACGGGATGACAGCAGAGTGTGCACAAACCCTCTACGAGCCGTCATTCTTTACAGGGACTGTACAGAACCCACAAGCCATGGATCGGCAACCAACAAGATAAAAGTCACACATGACGTTACACAAAGCTTTCTTCATACGACTGCTCACAAGGTATTACTGGAACTGTTAGTTTATGAACCACTTTTCCAGCCATCAAAATTATTTCATAGGTTCTCAAGATTTTAAGCTCATAAAATTTTAGATTTTAAGTCCAATCAAATCCCTTGCCATTTCAGCTCCGAATACGCACCATTAATGCCTTTGGCTACCTGAAACAACCTGATGAGAGATTACTATTTTACGTTTTTGTTTGCGTCTTTGTTCTACTGGGTGGGTCTGACAGGTTGTGCACACAAGACGACATATAAAGAACCGTCATTCCTATGCTCTTCTGACTGGTTTTACATGGTAGAAACTCTCACAAATACAGCCGATGGATGGGGTCATGGGCCTGACATAGGCTCTGATGAATGGCAATCTGTGATTGAATTCAGACTGGGACTCGATCCATCTGACATTCCGGAAAGAAGGACAAGTGCATGGTGTGAATATATCGACCGCAAAATAAAACAACCAGTAGCTGGTCAGATGGAATCAAATATTTCGGCGTATTGGGCAAATACCATGCAAAGCGCAACGTAGAATTTCATAGAGTTAGCACCTAAGTACTTTACCGAATCATCCGACAATGGCATGCTAAATTAACAGCAACAGTAACCAATAGACCTGATATTCAACAGCAATCATCAGTCTGGCAGTTTGAATGAGGTTGACCTTTATCATAGATTGATAATCGGAAGCCCTATTATGTATATTCTGCGCCTGAACATTGCAGGACAACCGGTGGAGTGGCTGACCTGGCAGGAGGCCGTTTGCCTCTATTCAAGAGAGCTGATCCAGTGGAGCCTGGGCAAGCCTCTCTACCGTATTCGCGGCGGCCATAACCGCTGGCAAAGTAAACGTACTATCATCGAATTACCCAGCATTCTCGCCTGTGGCGGCAAAAAGCTCTTTCCCACTCGCAACAATCCTGCACTCACCAACCCATCACTGTTTGAAAGAGACAATCATCAGTGCATGTATTGCGCTAAACAGCTGAACCGACGTTATCTGACCAGAGATCATATTATCCCAACCTCCAGGGGCGGCAAAGATGAATGGATGAATGTAGTAGCCGCTTGCAAGCGTTGCAATCAGTTCAAAAGTGATCGTTTGCTGGAAGAGATCAACATGAGCCTGATTGCCCTGCCCTATCGCCCTAATGCAGCAGAATATCTGGCTCTGGTTAACAGTCATCGGATTTTACCAGAGCAGGCAGATTATCTAAGCAATCAGTTTTCAGAACACTGCCGGTGGAACCCGGAAAGTGCAGCAGCCAATGCCGTTAAGGGCATCGTTATCCCTCAATAATCAGAAAATAATCAGAGAGGTCTATCTCCATGCCTTCAAAAATACCTGACAATTCCCCCATACCACCCGGGAAACCTGTAACATCAGAAGACACATCAGAAGGCATAAAAAGCCATCAAAATTCCCAGGCACACTTCAATGCTCACACCGTTACATCTGTAGAAGACAGTCAAAGGCAGACGACAGAACCTGAGCAAGCAAGTGCTGATAAAGCAATCAGGGAGATGGAAGTAGCTACTGCAAACCTTAGTAATGATTATGAAATACTGGAAAAGCAAAAGATCAACCAACAGATTGCAATGGATTTCTATGAAATTTTTAACAATACAAAACAGATCCTTGATGATTTAAACAATAAACGGAAGACTCCTGCTGAAAAAAGCGACGCAGAAAAAAAACTGCAAAAGATCAACCATGACTTGCTTGAGTTTTTCAGGCTACTTCCCCCGGAAGAATTAGTTAAGCCACTCCAATATCACGAACAGGAACGGCTGAATACAGAGCAGATTGACTTTTTGCAGGTAGAACAGGACACACTTCGATTGACCAGAGTTATAGCATCGGTTGCCGAAGCGCTTAACAGTGTGCCTGCAGCCAGATTTTCGTTGTTACAGATGTTTCAGACGCCTGAAGAAACACTGATTGCCAATCATCTGCAACACCTCTCACAGCTTCTGGCTCAATGGCCAGTGGAGCAGCTTTTAAACGGTTTGGCCGGTGAATACACCTTCAATAGCCAAAACCAGAACAGTGATCACTGGCAAAAATGCAATGAATTAATCCTCGCCTCTCCTAATACAGTCAATAACAGCAAGCTATCACCGACGTATAATACTGATTTACCTCGTGGTGCTGAGTTTGTCATTACATCAGGTGATGGGATTCGTCATTTTGCTTCAGTAGACACAAAAAACCAGGAAGGCATACAAGACTTGGAAGTATGCTCTGAAAAGCTGGTAGAACTTTGCAGCCATCAGCGTAAGTCATTACTTTATATCGCCTCTAACCTGGTATCACAGGCTGCGTACAACCCTCTATTCCATTGCATTAAAGCGGTAATGGATTCGAAATATAAAAACGCCGGGAGGATTTTATCATCTGATTACACAATGTTAACTGAGTTCATTCCAGTTAACGATTCCTGTATAGATGTGCATTTAAATTACAGTTTCAAAAAGCATAAATGGATTGCGGAGGACGCATCAGCCATCTGTTACACCAATCAACCTCTTCAAATCTCAACCAGTGTGCGGCTTGATGCAACAAACCCTGAAAGCCATCAGCTCAGTGACATAAAAATCAAAATAGCAGCGCCAACAAACATTGATCTTCAGCATCACTGACATTATCGCAGGAGATTTTGTACAATCCCCTACCCCGGCAGCCAGTCAGCTGCCATCTTTCTCAGTCAATAAACGGATATGAATATCACGATGTCTCTTTCCCTGGACCATGATGGTTATCTAGAAAACCTGTCAGACTGGAACCCTGAAGTCGCAGAACTTCTGGCCAATCAGGATGGCATTTGTCTGACTGACGACCATTGGGAAATTATCCATATTTTGCGGGATTTTTATCAATCCTTTGAGATGGCACCGAGCCAGAGACCCTTTGTAAAGCATATTGCCAACACCCTTGGTAAAGAAAAAGGCAACAGCATGTATCTGATGAGACTGTTTCCGGAAAGCCCTGCCAAAGTAGCAGCCCGCATCGCCGGGCTTCCGCGCCCTACCAACTGTTTTTAACCTTTTTTCACAGACGAATACTCATTGGCCATAACACTAATGTTGTTTATGCGATCAAACTATTTGTCAACAGAGCCTACTACTTATTGATTGATCTGCGCCAAACTCCTAAAGTGCGCCCTCCTCACAGAGTGAGGAAGATTTTTCATCATCGGGGTTGTTAATGAAGCAAACGAATCACTTTGTTGCTGTTGAAGCAAATATTGCAGCGGGCAAATCCACGTTGCTCCCAAAGCTGGCGGCAGAACTGGACTGGGACCCTATCCAGGAACCCGCTGATGATCCTCAGTTTGCCAAGCTGCTAAAAGACTTCACAACACATCCAAAAGACCCGACCAAGCGCATCCGCTTTCAGCAGTACATTACTGATCGTAGGGCCAGCATTGTTGAAGAACTGCCCACTGATCGGAATTACCTGATTGAACGATCTTTGTATTCGGATCTGATTTTCACTCAGGCTAACTTCCTGTCGATGGAAGCACCTGATGAACAGTACATGTTGCATTACTGTGACATCCAGCGTCGTCTACTGGATTACCCGAAAATCAGTGCTGTAGTCTATCTGGTTACCAAGCCGGAAGTGGCTCATAGTCGTTTGCTAAGCCGGGCTCGCAACGCCGAAGAAGGCACTCCACTGGAATATCTGCGGGATATTCATAACTACCATGAAGCGATTCTGCCCCAGATCTGCAAGACCATGAATACACCACTCATTATGGTGGAGTGGGATAATTTTGGTTGTGAGAAAGATGTTGCCAACAAGATTTTGGATATCGTAAACAATCAATAGCTGTTTACGCATCCAAAAATATCAGGAGCTTATCGGAGCTGGCTATGTCTGAACAGACTATGCCAGACCCGACCTTATAAATCCGCCAATGGATGCTCTTCCCAAGGCGCTACAAATAAACTGTCGAGAAAGGCATCATCCACGTCTGCCACCGACGAATACTTCCATACGGGTTTATTATCTTTCTCCACTAGCAAGGCTCTCACCCCTTCACAGAAATCCCCTTTCAAAGCGGTATTCACCGACAAGGTCAATTCACTGCAAAATACCTCTTTTAACGACAGATGCCTGGCTTTGCGCAGCTGCCAGAAACTGATGGTGGCAGATAAAGGTGAACCACGCAAAGCTGTATCTCTGGATTGGATCAGCCATTCATCACTGGTTTCCAAAGATTGTAGATTTTCCATAACCCTCTGAGGCGTTGGGTGACTCATAAGCTGACCAATAAGATCACGATGCTCACGAACTTTCGAATAAGGCAACAGCCCCGCACTTTTATCACTGTAATGCGACATAATATCGTAGACAATATGATGAGCATTACCTTGCCAGTTTGCTTCCTGCAAAGCCTTGAGAACATTATCCAGAAAGGCATGATCGATAAAACGGTTGGCCAGCCGCAGATACATAGCATCCGCTGAATTTAAACGACAGCCGGTCAGAGCCATAAACAAACCGATACCGGATGGCATTCTGTTCAGCATCCAGCTACCGGCCACATCGGGATAGAGCCCGATACTGATTTCCGGCATCGCCATCACTGTTGTATCGGTCACCACGCGAAAAGCCGCGCCAGCCATCAACCCCAGACCACCACCCATTACAATGCCGTTACCCCAGCAAATCACAGGTTTTTCATACATGTGAATCAGGTAATCAAGACGATATTCTTTTTCAAAAAAGACCACAGGCGCCTGCTGATCACCACTGCCAACCGCCTCACTCAGTAAGCGGACATCACCGCCGGCACAAAAGGCTTTCTCACTGCTGCTTTTGATAAACACACAGACGACAGCGTCGTCGGACTGCCATGTCTGCAAGGTTTCATAGAGACAGTCAATCATTATGTGATTCAATGCATTGAGCGATTTCTCTGCATTCAGTGTTGCAACCGCAATTTTTTTATTATTACCGGCGGGCAACTCCGAAAAAATAACCGGATCGGTCATATTTCCTCCTTGCACTAATGATCAGATAGATCATCAGGTTGATCCTGAAATAGTCAGAATCAGGATATGCAAGTACTTAGCGCATTTCAAACAGAAAACACCAAACATTCACAATTCATGGAATTCTTAGTTGCCCCGGCGTGTGACTTTTATCTCGATGATCGCCTGCCCATGGCTTATGGCTTATGGCTTCTATACATTCTCTGTGCAGAATGACCGTTCATAGCGATATTGCGCTTGTCTGCTGTCTGATATGGCAATGCTTTTCCAGACACTTTTCCTGTCGTTCAGAATTATGGTTGACTCTGTTGTTATGACATTGCTATTAATTGTGAAGCCCCGCCCTTTTTTTGGATAGCACTACTAACCATAATTTGTTCTGAAATCATCCATGGAAGGTATGACAGTATGAATTTTGAAACCCTCATCTATCGTAAAACAGATAACTACGCCGAAATTCGTTTTAATCGACCGCATCGCCTCAATGCCGTAGTGGAACAATTTTATTACGATATGCTGGAAGCACTAACACTGGCAGAAAAAGACAACGATGTACGAGTAATCATGCTGACTGGCGAAGGTCGCGCTTTCTGCGTTGGCGCTGATATGAAAGAACACAGTGCCGGTGAAAGGACACTGAACCAGCGTCGTAAATACCTTCAGTTGGGCAATGATGTCTGTGAAAAAATCTTCCGCCTGAACATTCCGGTGGTGTCTGCTGTCAACGGATACGCATTGGGTGCCGGTGCTGAAATCGCCTGCAGTTGCGACTTTATCCTGATGTCAGACACTGCAAAAATCGGCTTTCCGGAAATCAGTATCGGCACCTGTGTCGGCGGCGGTGTGACCCAGTTTCTGCCCCGGCTGGTTGGACTGGCCAAAGCCCGTGAACTCATATTTACCGGTCATAAAATCGACGGCCACGAAGCAGAACGTATTGGGTTGATAACCCGCTCAGTCCCTGGAGATACTCTGCAGACTGAAACCGAACATTTTATCCGTCAGCTAAGCAGCAAAGCTCCCATCTCTATGGCAATGGCGAAACGCTTATTAAATAACGCCTCTTATCAAAATCTTGAAGATCAGCTCAGACTTGAGCTTGACAGTGTCTTCATCTGTTCAACCACAGCAGACTGGCAGGAAGGTGTTGATGCCTTTGCCGACAAGCGGGCACCCGAATTTAAGGATTGCTGATTACCCCAGGCTCCATCTTAAAGAATTTCAGCGGATCAGATATGGCTATTACAACAACAAAAAAGCATCTGCATTTTCTGGCACCCAAATCGATTGCTATTATTGGTGCCTCCAACAAACCAGAGAAACGCGGTTATCAGGCCATTGCACAATTAAAAACCGATGGGTTTGATGAAAGCAATATATTTCCAATTAACCCTAAGTCTGATGATATTCTTGGGATCAAGGCCTACCCATCGGTTATGGATGTTCAGCAACCCATTGATCTTGCTCTGGTATGTACACCTGCCGCCTCTCTTCCTGCAATAATAGCTGACTGTGGACGTAAGCATATTCCGGGAGCTGTTATTCTTGCGGCAGGTATGTCAGAGATGGGTGAAGAAGGCAGGCAGCTCGAAGAGAACATGATTGCTGCCGCACAAAAGTGGAATGTCCGGCTGGTCGGTCCTAACACTAACGGCATTTATAATCTGCATTGCGATCTCAACCTTGTCGGTGTTGCTGATGCCGTTAAAGGAACAATAGGCACTCTTTCGCAGTCCGGTAATGTCATGCTCGGTTTGGTCGCAGAAGCGAAACGAAAAGGTGGTATTGGTTTCAGTACCTATGTGGGTGTCGGTAATCAGTCAGATATCCGCCTCAGTGAATACCTGCAATATTTTGGCGAGGATGACAATACCGCAGCGCCTGCACTGTATATTGAAGGGTTCAAAGAAAACGACGGACGACGTTTTATTGACATTGCCAGAGAAGTTGTACGCAAAAAGCCGGTCATCGTCTACAAATCAGGTCGTACAACAGCCGGTCAGGTATCTGCAAGTTCTCACACTGGCTCCCTTGCGGGAAGTTATCAAGTCACCCGGGATGTATTGCGACAGGCTGGAGTGACGGTGGTCAGTGAATCAGACAAAATCTTGTCGGTTGCTGAATCACTGGGACAATTGCCTCTGCCAAAAGGCAACAGAGTTGCAATACTCTCTGACAGCGGTGGCCACGGTACTATTACCACCGACACACTGGTGGAAGCAGGGTTGGAACTTGCCAACCTGTCTGATGACACATTGACACGTCTGAAACATTTATTACCCCCTGCGGCGGCACTCAATAACCCGATCGATGTCGCCGGTGCCACCGATGAAGACACCAGCGCCTTCGCAGACTGTACTGAAATTCTGTTACAAGACGACAATGTTGATGTACTACTGATCGTCGGGATGGTCGGTGCTTACAGCGTTCGCTTTTCTGAAACGCTGCTTGATAATGAATTACAAACCTCTCAACGACTGATTGACCTGACTCGTCATTACCATAAACCGGTCGTGGCTCAGTGTGTTTATCAACCGCTGCAACCCAAGCCTTTGGAGGTATTACGGGAAAATGGCATTCCATCATTTATCTGGGTTGAAACAGCGATTCTCTGTGTTAAGGAACTGGTGGACTATGCCAGCGCCCGTCGACGACTGGAGAATACCGAAGCCCAGCCTGATAACATCCCTGTTCCGGGCAGTATGGGTATTTTTGATCGGGCTTATGCTCAAGGGCGCTCGGTTTTGTTTGAATCCGAAGCCAAAGATCTGTTAAGAACTTATGGTTTGTCTGTTCCCACAGAGACCGTTGTAAGAACAGCAGCAGATCTTGAACATTTGCCGACGGACATTGCCAGCGAATCGCTGGCGATGAAGATTGTTTCTAAAGATATCCTGCATAAAACAGATGCCGGTGGCGTTCGGTTAAATGTACAAAGCGCTGAAGCCCGAAAACAGGCGTTTGCTGAAATCATTGACAATGCCAAACAATACAAACCTGACGCTGAGATTGAAGGCGTACTGCTGACCCCCATGCTAAAGCCCGGTGTTGAAGTAATTCTTGGCGTCACTCAGGATAGAACCTTTGGTCCGGTAATGATGTTTGGCCTTGGTGGTGTATTTGTTGAAGTATTAAAAGATGTAGCATTTCGGGCTATTCCGTTATCTGAAGCCGATGCCCGTGACATGATCGAACAAATCAACGCTGTCGATATGCTTAATGGTGTCCGTGGCGCAAAACCTGTGGACCGTGAAGCGCTGGTTGAACTCATACTGAAGTTATCAGAACTGGTATGGAAGCACCCTCAAATTGCCGAGCTGGATTTGAACCCTGTTATCGCCAGACCTGACGGCTGCTCCATTGCCGATGCCCGAATTATTCTGTCGGAGAACAATAATGACTAATATGCCCCATTTGACAGACGCGACACTGGAAACAGAAAACCGTATAGCACTGTTAACCCTGAACCGTGATGATATACGCAACGCCCTGACCGGTTCGCATCTGATTGATGATATTGTCGCTATCGCTGAGTGGGTCAATACGACAGATGACGTATCCGTGTTAATCATCACCGGAGCGGGGTCAGCCTTCAGCGCCGGGGGTAATATCCGTGATATGGCTGAACGCGGCGGCGACTTCGCCGGTGATGTGGCTGAATGTGCCGAACGATATCGACAGGGCATCCAGAAAATCCCTCTCGCTTTGCAGGATGTTGAAGTACCAATGATCGCCGCAGTCAATGGCCCGGCTATTGGCGCAGGTTTTGATTTGGCCAACATGGCCGATATCCGGCTCGCTTCAGATACTGCAAAGTTTGGTGAAACCTTTCTGAACCTGGGCATCATCCCCGGCGATGGGGGCGCCTGGTTTATGCAACGTCTGATCGGCTATCAACGTGCCTTTGAGCTGACGCTCACGGGTCGGATTATTGATGCCGCAGAAGCAAAAGAACTGGGCATTGTATTGGATATCACGTCGCCCGAAGAACTGATGCCCGCAGCAATGAAACTCGCGAAAAAAATCGCCCAACAGCCCCCCAGAGCAACGCGCCTGACCAAACGTTTGATGAAAATGGGGCAGCGCATGGAACTGAAAGATTTTCTGGACTTGTGCGCCTGTTTTCAGGGGATGTGCCATAACGAACCTGAGCATCTGGACGCCGTCAACCGCATGCTGGAATCAATGAGTAAACGCTAAAGAATAGCGTTGAGTGGAAACTATTTGAGCCAGTCATCATCGTGTACAATACCTGACCTGATTACTATGACAAACCTCACAAGACGTAATGAGTCGATCCAAGGAAAAACAGGCTTATCGCTGGCTGATGAAGCAGGCACAGCCCGCTCGCAACTGGCTAGCGGCATCGATGACGCTGGGCATTATCAACACCCTGATGCTGCTGGGTCAGGCAGCATTACTGGCTCATATTATTCACCAGCTGGTGATGGAGTCGGTGGCCCGAGGAGACTTAACCACCGAATTTATGACAGCGGCTACATTAATACTGGCTCGAGGGCTTTGTCACTGGGGACGTGAAGTCTGTGGTTTCCGGGCCGGTGCTCGTGTTCGTTCTGATATACGCAATGCTTTGCTGGAAAAACTTCGACGGCTTGGACCACTCACCATTGCCGAACGCCCTGCGGGCAGCTGGTCTTCCGTGGTGGTGGATCAGGTCGAAGAGCTACAGGAGTTTGTCGCGCACTACCTGCCTCAGATGATTCTTGCCGTTGCTGTGCCTTTATTGATGCTGTTAGTGGTGTTCCCTTCTAACTGGATTGTCGGCATGATTTTTCTGATCACTGCCCCCCTCATTCCTCTGTTTATGATTTTTGTTGGCTTGAAAGCCGCTGAAGCTAACCGACGCAACTTTGTTGCTCTGGAAAGGCTCGGTGGTTTCTTTCTGGATCGATTACAGGGGCTGGAGACCCTGCGCCTGTTCCAGCGAACCGAACAGGCTGCCGCACAACTGGAAAACGCCAGTGAAGATTTCCGCATAAGAACCATGAAAGTCCTTCGACTGGCGTTCCTATCCTCTACGATTCTGGAGTTTTTTGCTTCTATTTCTATCGCGCTGGTTGCGGTTTATCTCGGTATGAACTTCCTCGGCCACATTGACGCGGGTGGCCAGGTCAGTCTTTACACCGGGCTATTTCTATTGCTACTAGCACCTGAATTTTATCAACCATTGCGGGAGCTGGGCACTTACTATCACGCCAAAGCTAAAGCCATCGGTGCCACTGACTCGATTCTAGAGATTCTCTATCGGGAGGAGGCAGAAGAGCATTCAGGTGATCAACCATTTCCTGAGCACAAGCCTCTGAGTATTACAGCAAAGCATCTCCGAGTCATGGCCAGCCAAAGCAATAGACCTTTGCTGGATCAACTCAATTTTTCCATTTCTGCCGGGCAGAGAGTCGCTGTAATTGGCGATAGTGGAGCCGGTAAATCAACACTGGTGAATACACTCATGGGCTTCTGGCAGTTTGAAGGCGATCTGATTCTGACAGATCAATCAATGGCTGAAACCAGCCTGGACTCATGGCGGCAACAGATTGCCTGGCTCGGACAACACCCCCTGATTATTCACGGCTCGGTATACGACAATGTTTCCTTTGGCCGTCAATTGACCGAACAGCAGGTAATGGATGCCCTGAAGCAGGCAAATGCCCTGGATATTCTCGCCAGCCTCTCTTGCGGTCTGAATAGCCTGTTAAAAGAACAGGGCGGCAATCTTTCTGTGGGGCAAGCCCAACGCATTGCTCTGGCTCGTGCCATCGCCTGCCCGGTGAAATTACTGATTCTTGATGAACCGACCGCCAGCCTCGATACCATCAGCGAATCTCAGGTCATGGGAGCTCTGGCGACTGTGCCGGGCGACTGTACGGTGATCATCATCACCCACCGGCTGGGTCAGCTGGAAAACATGGATCAGATTCTTTTATTAGACAATGGTCGTCTTGTTGCCAATGGCGCTCCCGACGATCTTGCTCGGCATTCAGCCGCCTATCAACAATTTATCAGTCGTCAGGGAAGGAGTTTCGACGATGCGTGATCTCTGGCCTTTTATCAAACTCTATCGCCAACATATCGGAATGCTGTCGTTAGGTGTGCTGCTGGCAATCGTTACCCTCATCGCCAGCCTGAGTTTGCTAACACTCTCCGGCTGGTTTATTACCGCCACCGCTATCGCCGGTTTATCACTGACCACCGCACAAGTGTTTAATTTTTTTACACCGGGTGCCGGAGTGCGCGGATTTTCCATAACCCGTACCGCTGCCCGTTATGGTGAGCGACTGATCAGCCATGATGCCACCTTCCGACTGTTGTCCTGGCTGCGAGGCTGGTTTTTCCGTCAGTTAATACCGGTTTCCATGCAGCAACTGAGTCGTTTCCGTAAGGGCGATATTCTCGATCGTCTGGTGGCCGATATAGATGCGTTGGATCAGCTCTATCTGCGTTTATTCAGTCCGTTAATCTCGGCAATAGTGGTCACTGGTCTTTTATCCCTGTTCCTATACTTTTTCAGCCCAACGCTGGCAATGGTCGTTTTTCTGGTGATGACGGGCTGGATTCTACTGATGCCGTTCCTGTTCTATCGGATGGGGCGAAACGCTGGCGAAGCGATGGGTATTCGTCAGGCAAGACTGCGCCAGGAAGTGCTGGACTATCTGCAAGGCATGGCAGAGCAGCAAATTTATGGCAATGAGAACAGAAGCAGAGCATTAATAGCTGATTCTGAACAGAGCTTGCAAGACAGCCAGAAAACTATGGCAACGCTAACAGGCTCGGGTTCTGCTCTGTTTATCAGCCTTTCTGGCCTTGCTGCCTTGCTGATGCTCTATCTTGCTGCCGGAGAATTTGAACAGCAAACCATCAGCGGCCCAGTGATGGTTATGATGGTCTTTACTATGCTGGCAGCCTTTGAAGCTCTGATGCCGCTACCCGCTGCTTTTCAATTTCTCAGTCATACCAGAGCAGCGGCAGGTCGATTACAGGATGTGGTCAATTCACCAGCGGTGGTTTTTGCCGAAGATCAGCAAAAGACGGTGACAGGTGATCTGGTCTTTGATCGGGTCAGTGCCGGATACCAAACCGGGAGTCCGATCATCAAACAACTCTCTCTGAGGATTCCGCAGGGCCGACATATTGCCATTCTTGGCAAAACCGGCTGCGGAAAGTCAACACTGATCAAACTGCTGAGCCGGGAGTTGGAGCCAGAGTCTGGCAGTATCCGAATCGGTGAGCAAACCATTACCGGTTTATCTGAACAATCACTCTATTCTTCCCTCACTTTTGTTCCTCAGAAAACCCATGTGTTCAGTGCTTCATTGCGGGAGAACCTGACCATCGCCTGCCCGGAAGCCACTGATAAACACCTGTTGGACATCATACAAACAGCCGGTCTTAACCGCCTGACAGCCAATGACCATCAGGAAAACCTGTTAGACCTTTGGATTGGACAAGGCGGTATTGCGCTATCCGGTGGTGAACAACGCAGACTGGCCATTGCCAGAGCTATGCTCAAACCTGCACCAGTCCTGATTCTGGATGAGCCTGGCGAAGGTCTGGATGTGCACAGCGAGCAGGAACTACTGAAAAAACTGCTGGACATATTCTCTGCCAGTACCGTCATTATGATTACCCATAAAAAGACCGTACTTGAGCAAATGAATCAAATCTACATCATGGATAGCGGTCAGTTAATGCCAGCGCAAGAATAAACATCTGGCAAAATGCTGGTTTTTTTTGCGCTCTGTGAGCGTATGGTCGGCTTGTCCCTTCGGGGCAAATCGACCTACCCCATGTGGATGAAAAAAGGGATATGAGTATTCCACATTTTACAACTGTCCTAAAAACTCCTTATGATGCACCTCTGAAATTCCCCCGGTTTTGTCACCCTTAAGAGACTCAAATGCTGTCGGATTCACTGTCCCTGAACGCTTTCTTTCATAAGTTTCCCAAAGCTGATCTTCATTATCATCTGCTTGGTGGGGTTCGCATGACAACCATGCTGGACTTTGCCCGCAAGTACTCCGTTGAACTCAGCGAACAGGAAGCCCGGAGTTATTATCGGGCTTACAGTCCTGAATCCGGTATGACCCGTGGTGGCGCTACCGCACAAACTCTTCTCTATCTGTTGATGCGTGAACCGGAAGATTATCTCCGGCTCATCCAGGAAATCGCCGAAGATGCCAGAGAATGTAATGTCCGTTACATAGAGGCATTCTGGAACCCGGTTCGATGCCAAATTGATTACCAGACCGTGGTCAATGCTATGGCTGCCGGGATAAAGCAGGCTGAGGAACGTACTGGCGTCGTGATCCGGCTGGTCGCCTGCATTGGCCGGGAACAATCCGATGAAGAAGCCATGAAAACGCTGGGTAATGTACTCAGCCATTCAAAAACCTGTGTTGCCGGAATTGGTCTTGACTGCAAGCCCGGAGAAGTGACCCGTGGCTGCTACAAAGCCATTGCTCAGCGCATAGAAAACACGGATCTGAAGTTATCCGTTCATTTCTCCAGCGGTGATCAGAGCAGCGAAGATATTCGCAAAGCCATTGAGCATCTTCATGCCAGTCGCATAGACCATGGCTACTCCGTGATAGAATCCGAAACGTTAACACGCTTCTGTGCCGGTCAGGGTATTTCCTTCACGGTTGCCCCTTCTAACACCTACTTTGTTAAAAAATGGCCGGTTCGTGAGCAATGGCAAAGCAGTCATCCTGCGCGTGCTATGGCCAAATCCGGATTAACCATCGCACCCTGTACCGATGGCTGGCACTTGCACGATATCAACAGTGCAGAGTGCTATCGTATCATGGTCGAAGAGCTGGGGTTTGATCTGGACGATGTACGTCAGATGATGCTTAATACCCTGGAAGGGTCATGGATAGACAAGGAGCGTCGTCAGACATGGTTACAGGAGTGGGCTAAGGAATACGACCGGTTACGCGGTTTGTTGAGATGGGAGCCCGAGCTGTCCTGGCGCAAAGTTAATTATGCGGATAATTACGTTGCTGCCAAAGTCTGACGCAAGATCGACATACCCGCAGGTTGGTTTCCGGCCGAAAGGCAGAAACCAACAATGCACTCAAAGAAAGCAAAAGGTTATAACTTACCCTGACTCCTTTCAATCTGGGCAACCAGCTGATCAGCGAGACCAAGCCCTTGCCCTCTGGACATTTCCATCGCTAACCGGGAGTCCTGAAAGTCCTGCCAGAAATCTTGCTCTCTACTACCAAACAACCCTTCTTCCGCCAATGATTCATTGGCTTTGCGCATGGATTTAAGCATTTCTTCAATCATCATCGACTCAAAATCCTGAGCCGCCTGCCGTGCTTCGGTCAGAGAGTCAGAGGCAGGCTGGATCGTTTTAGCAGAAGCCAAACTGGCAGACGCCTGAGCCATCGCCATTTCTGTATTGAATACATCCATCAGATAATCACCAATTCTGCTTTCAGAGAGCCTGCGGTTTTAAGCGCTTGCAACACAGCCATCAAATCCGCCGGTGTCGCACCAACGCTATTGATTGCATTCACAACATCTTGCAATGAGCTGCCTTCCGGCATCATAAACAGACGTTTATCGCCCTGATCAATCACCAGGTTGCTATCAGGAATTACTTCGGTATTGCCACCTTCCGAGAGCGGATTAGGCTGGCTAACGGCATAGTCTTCACGAATACTGACCACCAGGTTGCCGTGGCTGACCGCCGCAGGTTTCAAGGTGACATGCTTATTAATGACGACGGTACCTGTACGGCTGTTGATGACGACTTTTGCCAGTGCATCGGCTTCTTTAACTTCCATATTTTCCAGCACCGACATATAAGCCACTCGCTGGCTGGGGTCTCTGGGCGCTTCCACCAGTACCTTAACGCCGTTTTCTGCGGCGGCTATGCCTTCACCGAATTTGTCATTGATGGCACGAACAATGTTACCCGCCGTGGTAAAACTGGGCTCACGCAGATTCAAAATAATATGTTTACGGGAAGCAAAATTATTAACGACGGTGCGCTCTATGATGGCACCGGAGGGTATACGCGCCACCGTTGGTACGTTGACAGTGATGCTGGAACCGTCATTACCTTCTGCATTAATCCCGGTCACTACGAGATTACCCTGAGCGAGCGCATAAACGTTGTCATCCACGCCTTTCATTTGCGTCATGAGCAAGGTTCCACCCTGCAAACTAGTGGCATCCCCAAGAGAAGACACCGTTACATCCAGGTTCTGACCTGCCCCGGCAAAGGGCGGTAATGTTGCCGTCACGGACACAGCCGCCACGTTTTTCAGATTCGGATTAGCATTAGTCGGTAACTGAATGCCCAGCTGGCGCAACATATTGTTCAGCGACTGACCGGTAAACTGAGTCTGTCGTGTTTTATCACCGGTTCCATCAAGACCCACCACCAGGCCATAACCGACCAGCTGGTTGCCCCGAACCCCCTGAACATCAACAATATCCATCAAGCGACCGGCCGTTGCCTGCAACGTTGTCAATCCGAACACCAACAACAGGCCAACGCTTTTTTTCCAATTCATCATCATTAAACTGACCTGTTATAAAGGGAAGTAAGGGCTATTAAAGAAGCGGGTCAGCCAACCGGCCTCATTGGCACTGGCAAGTGGCCCTGTACCAGAATACACAATACGGGCATTAGCCAAACGCTGGGATGAGACTGAGTTGTCAGGCGCAATGTCTTCCGGACGCAAGATACCGGAAATACGGATATATTCATCCCCCTGGTTAAGCTTGATCCACTTTTCGCCGCGGACACTCAACGTCCCATTCGATAGCACACCAATAACAGACACGGTAATTGCACCGCTCAGTCTGTTTTTCTGAGAGCTGGAACTGCTACCCGAGAAGTCCCGATTGAGTTCCGCTGAAAGATCTTTACCCGGATTGCCCAGAATGATAGGGATCGGCAAAGCGATCGAGGCATCTTTATCAAAATCAGTGCCGGAAGATTTACTGGACGTGGTGCTTTCATTTAATTGAACCGTGAGTATATCCCCTTGCCGATACGCCATGCGATCTTCAAAAAGACTATTGCTATAACTGGTATTAAACAGACTGCCATCCACCACTTGTTGGGGCTGAGGCTCTGGCAAGGGCGGCGGCGCCCAGCTCTGATCGGCACTTTCCGGTACTTTTGGCTGACCGGCACAACCCGTCAGAAAAGCAGAGACCAGTACAGGCAATAAAACACGTTTCACCGGCACTTACTCCTTATAATGTCTGATTAGCAAACTGCAGCATCTCATCAGCAGCAGAGATCACCTTGGCGTTCATTTCATAACCCCGCTGGGCGGTGATCATATTGACCATTTCTTCGACCATATTGACGTTGGACGCTTCCAGCGTATACTGCTTGACCTCACCAACCCCATCCTGGCCCGGAACCGACTCAACCGGCTGACCAGATGATGCGGTTTCGGCATACAGGTTGGCTCCCATGGCAGCAAGACCGGCTGGGTTAACAAAGTTACTCAGGGTAATCTGACCCAGCTGCTGAGGCTCTGCCTCTCCGGCAACGGTCGCCGAGACAATACCGTCAGCCCCCACCGTGAGGCTCAACGCATCCACCGGAATTTCAATTTGCGGCTCTAATGGATAGCCATTGGCCGTGACCATCTGACCATCTGCATTTAGGTGGAACTGCCCATTACGGGTATAGGCTGGCGTTCCATCGGCTTGCAACACCTGGAAGAAACCTTCCCCCTCAATCGCCAGATCAAGCTGGTCCGAAGTGGTCTGGTAAGAGCCGGTAGTGAACACTTTTTGCGTTCCTGCAACTCTTACACCGGTACCCATTTGAATACCGTTGGGAATTTCATTGCCATCCGCGTTCTCGGCACCCGGCTGACGCTGAACCTGATAAAACAGATCTTCAAATACGACCCGGTCACGTTTAAAACCAACGGTATTGACGTTCGCCAGGTTGTTAGAAATGACACTCAGCTGTTTATCCTGAGCAGTAAGTCCGGTCTGACCGGTCCACAATGCAGACAACATTTGTTTATTCCTCGTAGGTCGGCTTCCGCGAAGCCGACAACCAATTCAACGGATTGGTAACGCTTTTTATACTCACACCGCCCAAAAAAATGCACGGCCTTCTAATTTTTTGCACCACCGGCGCATTGCCGGCTTCACGGAAGCCGACCTGTGTTAGTCACGTAGCAGGGTGTCCCCGGCCTGGGCAATGGTTTCGGCGGACTGCATCATTTTCAGCTGCATTTCAAAGCCACGACTAGCCGTCATCAAGGAGACCATCTCCGACACACCATTAACATTACTGCCCTCAAGGTAACCGGAAACCACAGACACACCGGGATCCACTTCAGCGGGTTCATCGCTGGTCAGATGAAACAGCCCATCCTCCCCTTTAATCAGCTGATCTGCAGGGGGGTTCACCAGTTTAAGGTTGCCGACCACCAGAATCTGATCCGGATCAGCCCCATTCGGCAGAACCGACACCATACCGTTATCCGCTACGACCACTTCCTGATAATCCGGCACGGTGACAGGCCCTCCATCACCAGACACCATCATGCCGTTAGCTGCACGCAAGACACCGGCACCATCGACATGAAAATTACCAGCCCGGCTATAGGTTTCATTGCCCTGATCATCAATCAGGGTAAACCAGCCTTCTCCCTGAATCGCCAGATCAAAACTGCGACCTGTCTGACTCAGAGCGCCCCCGGACGTATCGGTCCACTGCTCCCCGATCCGGGTATGCACCCTTGAGCTGTAACCATTACCATCAACCGCCTGGGCAAAGGCATTATTAAAATCAGCCTTGAAACCGGTGGTATTGATGTTCGCCAGATTGTTAGCCCGCACCTGCTGGGTATCCATCATACGGCTGGCTCCGCTCATGGCGGTATAAAGCAGCTTATCCATATAGCAACCGCCTCTTAGAAGGTGTTAAGCAGGTATTGAGTGTTTTCATCAAAGGTCGAGATGGTTTTGGTGTTGGCCTGATAAGCACTCTGAGCCACAATCATATCCACCAACTCAGCACTCATATCCACGTTGGAGCTTTCCAGCGCACCACCGGTGATGCCACCATTAGTACCGGTATTAGGCAAACCTACGATGGCCTCACCAGACTCAGGGGTTTCCTGCCAACTGGTGTTACCGGCTGACTCAATCTGGGATACCGCAGGAAAGGTTGCCAGCGCTACAAAACCCTGAACCTCACTCTCGCCATTGGAATAAGTAGCAACAATAGCCCCGGCATCAGAAATACTGACACCATAGAACTTACCAGCAGGATAACCATCCTGAGCGTTTTTAGAAACCGCGAAGTCGTTGCCGTACTGACTCATGGAAGACACATCCAGAGCCAGTTGCATCGAAGCAGTGCCATTGTTGAAATCCAACGGAATATTGAATTGACCGGAATACGTGTGATCTCCGGAAATGGAATCAGAACTGGCCTTCAAGGCGCCATTCGCATTAAATTCCATCGTCACCGAATACGGTTTCGGCTCACTGAACGTTGGGTTGCCATCTTTGCCAAGTACAGGGTTACCATCCTTATCGACGATCGGTTCCCCCCCCTTATCAGCCAGGATCGTTTCACCATTGGCTTCGTAACGCACTTCCCATGTATTGGTGTCCGTCTTCATGTAATAGGCAGTCAGTTGCTGCTCATTACCCTGGCTATCATATACCGTCGTTGTTGTCGTACTGTGATAGGTATCTGGTTTGGAAGGATCGAATCTGCCTGCATCCACTGTGTCTTTGCGGGAATCGAGATTAGCCGTCAGTTGCGCACTGTCCGTCTGGTGAGCGGGTAAATCAGACGTATTGACCGGCAGCGGCTCTAGCTGTCCTTCAATAACATTGCCATTTTCATCAACCGCATACCCCATCAGAAATTGCCCCTGATCGTTCACCATAAAGCCATTTTTGTCGGTATCAAAACTGCCGGCGCGAGTGTAATAGTCCTGACCATTGACATCCTGCATGATGAAAAAACCACCGCCATCAATGGCCAGATCGGTTTTGCTGGAGGTATAAACCAAAGTGCCCTGGGCAAAATTGGTATCGATATCCGATACATAAACACCACCACTACCACTGGTAGCCGAATACACATCGGCAAACTGTACGTCCATGGTCTTATAGCCCGTGGTGTTGGCATTAGCGATATTGTTAGAAATGATATTCAAATCCTGACTGGCCGCCTGCAGACCGCTGACACCGGTATTCATAGACATATCAGATACTCCTAAATTCTTTTTTCAATATTTTTAAAGCGAACGAAACAAAGCAGAACGCCGGGTCACCGGTTTCTTTTTACTGGTTTTGATACTTTCTCTTAGCTCAAACAGCGGATTACTGGTCCAGGTTTCATCACCCCGTTTGACTTTTTTTAACTGCTGCTGAACCTGGCCGGCACTCATGCCCTCGGGAATCAGGCCTTGTTCGTGAGGTACATTGGCAGCCAACTGCTGTTCAGCATGGGGTAATTCCTCAACGACAAAATCCCCTTCAAACTCAGTGACAGAAGTAATAGGCACAAGACCAATCCCATCCACATCCAGTAGGATTTCAGCACCGTTACCGGGAAAGACAATGCTTTTTACCGCACTGTGTTGCACGATAACCATTTCCAGTTCCTGGCTATCCACTTTGGCGTAGGCAAACATACGATAGGTGCCGTTTTTCACAGATTCATCCAGGTCATCCAGATCAAAAGCAATCTGCCCTTTCTCCTGCTCACCCATATCAAAGGAAGCAAGGGGACGAACCGCACCCGGCTTTTCACCGTCGTGATAGATATCAATCCGCAGCTCATCGGTTTCATAATTAAGCAAGACCTCACCTTCAGGCTGACGACCACTTTCTACTTTGAATAAGTTCGCTACCACCATGACGCCTTTACCCACCAGGTTAGAGGCATAAAGACCCTGAGTGTCGTAAACCTGTTTGCGCAAAGCTTCCATGGACGCCACCAACTCTGCGTTCTGCTCCATCATGGTCAAATCAGACAACTGAGACACCATTTCAGCGTTACTCATAGGTTTGCTGGGATCCTGATACGCCAACTGAGTCAGCAGCATTTTCATAAATGCATCAGCATCCATCTTGTTAACGGTTGGTTTTTCAGCTGAGTAACCGGTCTGGCTCAGAGTCAATGCCAGCATCAGGATAAAAAGAGAAATTACATGTCGCACGGAATCACGTCCTTATTGTCCCAGAGACAACAGTCGTTCTTGCATACGACGAGCGTTGTTCATTACTTCGACGCTGGTCTGATAACTGCGGGTTGCACTCATCATATCCGCCATTTCTTCCACCAGATTTATATCAGGGTAGAAGACATAACCGTCCTGATTCGCCAGAGGGTTATCTGGCTCAAAACGCATCAGAGGCTCTGCCGTACTTTCCATCACCTCAGAAATAGATACTTTACTGCCAGCTGCATTCATTTCCTGATCCAGCAGCTCAGAAAAAACAGGGCGACGGGCTTTATAAGCCTGCTCCGGGGTTTCACCGACAGATTCAGCATTGGCCATATTACTGGCCACTGTATTCAAACGCAGAGTCTGTGCAGACAGACTGGAACCAGCGATATCGTAAATTCGGTTTAAAGACACAACTAATCCTCTTTAAATCTTCTTTTCATTTTCTCTATTGGCCAACAATGGCTCGCTGGAGCCCTTTGAACTTCATATTAAGAAAAGTGAAGCTGGTCTCGAACTCCATCCGATTCTGCATAAAACCAGCCTGTTCAACCCCCAGGTCAACACTATTACCATCTGCCGATGGCTGACTGCCCTCCTTATCGACCATAGCGGCTTTAACGCCTTCACTACCCGGCAAAGTCAGGTGGTGAGGATTGGTTTTTTGCATGGTCAGCATGGCTTTCTGCTGCCCAAGCACACGATCAAATTCCAAATCCTTGGCCTGATATCCTGGCGTATCAACATTGGCAATATTGCCGGCCAGTATTTCCGCTCGCTCCGTGCGGTACTGTATAGTGTTGGGCAAAACGCCCAGGGCATTCTCAAAGGTTATGGACATGCTGAACTCGGTCGATAATACACTTGGAATAATTAATGCATATTCCATGCCATGTTTAAATTGCAACTAAATTTCCGCGACGAACCTCTCATTTCCAACATTTAAACACCAGAAAACGCCGATTATTTAGCCAACATAACTTCGGATCACCCCGATAGCCTTACGGAATTATGCTGTTAAGATAAAATCGCACTCAGGTCATCAAATGAATTAATATCACGACTGACTGAGCCGCTTTAAAACTGTGAAAACAGACAGCGGAAATGATTTTCCCCTGTATTACCTCATCGATTACTGACCAGACTAACCCTTTTTTTATGGTGAAAGCCCTCATACTGCAAATACTGATCTGGTTCGCCTTACCTGCCATAGCAGCAGGAGAGCCCGCCAATCTGGCTGAACGGGCAAAGCATCGACTGGAGCAGCACGCTCAAAAACTGATGACCACGGTTGCCGGGTCTCGATTCACCGTGCGCATCACGCCATTACCCAAAAAAATACAGAGTCGGTTCTGCGCCTTCCATCCGGTCATCAAATTACTGGATACCACTAGAGCCGGGCCACAGAGAATGCAGATAATCTGTAAGGGCACACCATACTGGTCCTTTTATATGAAGGGGCATATTGATATCTACGTTGATGTTCTGGTGAGCAGACGCCCATTCAACAAAGGCGACCAACCTCTGCCGGCCGACCTGATATTGCAGGAGAAAAATATCAGCCAGTTACGCAGAGGTTATGTCACTCAGTTTCAGCAACTGGACAATCTGGAAGTGGCCAGAAAAATAAAAGCAGGCGAGGTTATTACACCCTCCATGTTTAATGCGGAGCAGATCATCAAACGTAACGACAGAATTACTATCACGGCAAAAGGCGGGCATTCAGGACACAGAGGTTTCACCATCAGCATGCCTGGCAAAGCGTTAGAGAGCGGCACTGTTCAGCAGCAGATTCGGGTTCGCAACCTGTCCAGTGGGAAAATCATCCGGGCGAGAATCATTAGCAGCAGCGAAGTCATGGTGCAATAAATCAAAAAATGTCTTTATTTTTGTGACACAGCTCTCAAAGCGGAAGCATTTCCGCTGAATGCTTTTAATTTTTCCGCTTGATTACCGTTTCCGGTATCATCCAGATCACCGAATTAAACAGTGTGTAATATGACCATTATTTCTTCCATCACTACTGCCCAGATCAACCGGATCAGCACGAGCAAAAAGAGCCAGAGCAACCATAAAGCCGTCACACAAGATCAGGTTGAAATCAGCAATAAGACAACACTGATGACTCAGGCTGAGGACATCGCCAAAAAAGCACCAGAGGTAGATGAGACAGCCGTAGCCAAAGCAAAGGAAGCTATAGAGAGTGGTGATTATAAAATCGATTACGACAAACTGGCACAGAAAATGCTTGATCTCGAATTTAATTTGTTTGATAGCTAATAACGTGCATGACGTACTCAACTATTTTCGCCACCATTGAGCAAGAGCTGGATCTGTTTTCTGACCTGTTTGACTTGCTGGAATTGCAACAGCAGAACATCCTGAATCGCGACGGACAAAGCATGGATAAGACTGCCGGGAAAATCACCCGACTTCTTGAACAAGCCGCCAGCTACAAAAATGATCGCTCTGCACAATTACAGCAGATCGGTCACAGTAATACACCAGAGGGCATGGAAAAGGTTTGCCGCAGTCATGGCAATCCTGACAATCAGGAAGACTGGAAAGAGCTGGTTGAACTGGTGGAGCAGTGCAAGGCACTCAACCTGAAAAACGGTGAGCTGCTGAATATCCTGCAGGAGCACACCGATAAGCAGCTGGAAAGACTAAGCCGAAAGCAACCCAAAACCGGTTATTCCGCCAACGGTCAGAGTATGGCTGATCGGGAACCAACCCTCAGAGCACAAGCCTGATATTGAACCTAAATTCAGCCGTTGGATGTGGATTTTCTGGAAAGTTTCAGTGTTCTCAGCAAGGCGCGTCATGCAGCCAATGGCCGTAGCCCATGGCAAATGGCGCAACGCAGTGGAGGGCACTGAAATTTTTCAGAAAACCACAGGGCGTTCTACCCACTCACTCAAATAGAGAAATTTAAGCGTCCAGCTGCTGAATTTAGGTTGAATCAGGCTTTTTCAACGCTACCCGATGTGTGACTTTTATCTCGTAGGTTGCCAATCCATGACTTATGGGTTCTGTACACTCCCCGTACAGAATGACAGCTGGTAGAGGTTTTGTGCACTCTGCTGTCATCCCGTACAGGGACTGTACGGGATCCACGTGGCATGGATAGCCATGTTGAAATTAAAAGTCACACATCGGGTAACGCTATAAAAATGAACCGCTAGCTAAAAGTCACCAGCCTTCACTGAAGAATAACCGGGATGACATTTCATCAGAAAGCTTTTGGTCGGCTTTATCGGCTTTACGGTTCAGCACCTGCTGATGGCTTTCCAATAATTGCTCTGCCGTGCGCACCTGACGCTTTTCCACAATCACTTTTTCGCGAACCGATCGGCACTGCACCTGCTGCACAGCCACCTGCTGACGCTGATGGCGGACCGCCTTGTCCACGGAGTGCACCATCATTTGGGCACTATTCAGCATCAAGCCATTACTTTCCCGCCCAGCATCCCAGGCGTAGGTTTGCTGGTAATGCTCCAGCTGCTCAAGGCGATGCTCTTCCTGCTGCAGCTTGAACTGCTCCTTGCTCAAGTGTTCGACGACCTGCTGATACTGCATCTCCCTTAACATCAACAATTTATTTAATAATCGTCTGCGCTTCATGAATCACCCCAAAGCGTTTGCAACTGTTGTACGGATTCTGTATAGGCCGATGATTCAGTCATACGCTGCTGAAGCAGTTTCAACATCACCGGATTCAATCGGATAGCTTCATCCAAAGCCGGATCAGCGCCTTTCCGATAGGCACCAAGACTCAATAATTCACGGTTCTTGTTATAAAGCGACAACGTACCTCTGAATTTCTGCGCTTGCAGCAAATGCGCTTCACTCACCACCTGGGGCATGACTCGACTGATGGACTGTTCCACATCAATAGCAGGATAATGTCCGGATTCTGCCAGCTCACGACTCAACACAAAATGCCCGTCAAGAATCGCACGAGCCGAATCAGCAATAGGGTCCTGCTGATCATCCCCTTCCGAGAGCACTGTATAGAATGCCGTCATGGAACCGGTAGCCGAAGCACTATTACCAGCCCGCTCCACCAGAGATGGCAACATACTAAAGACAGAGGGTGGATAGCCTTTAGTGGCAGGCGGCTCTCCCACCGCCAGGGCAATTTCCCGCTGCGCCTGAGCGTAGCGAGTAAGAGAGTCCATCAGCAGCAAAACATCCTTGCCCTGATCGCGAAAATATTCAGCAATCCGGTGGCACAGCTGAGAAGCCCGCAAACGCATGACAGGGGAACTGTCGGCCGGCGCTGCAACCACAACGGCCCGTTTGAGGCCTTCCTCTCCAAGACTGTGTTCGATAAACTCACGCACTTCACGACCACGCTCACCAACCAGCCCGACCACAGTGACCTGAGCACTGGTAAAACGGGTCATCATGCCAAGCAGCACACTCTTACCGACACCACTGCCTGCAAACAAACCCAACCGCTGCCCTTTACCGACGGTTAACAGACTATTAATCGCCCTGACCCCAACATCCAGAGGTTCTGATATAGGGCGACGGGGTTAAAGGGTTGAGAGGTTCTCCCTGAAGCTGTGTTGAACCCGCCGCATTTAGCGCGCCCTTACCATCAATAGGCTCACCAACACCATTGATGACTCGTCCGAGCAACTCAACGCCGACAGGAATATGGTTATCACCGTAGATGGGCGTAACCCGATCACCACTGCTCAAATTGACGGGTTGCTGCAGTGGCATCAGAAATAGGCGATTACCCTCAAAGCCAACCACTTCGGCCTCCAGGCTCAACCCATCACGCCCTTCGATAAGACATCGCTGCCCGGTACTCAGACGACAACCGGTCGCCTCCAGACACAAGCCTTTCACCCGTTGCAACCGACCGTGTACCTGTGCCGGTGCAAGGTGACATTGTTCAATGGCTTCCTTTAGCCGGACAGATAGACGGTTCTCAATCATACTCAGCGCTTCGCCGCTTTTAAGGTTTCAAGTTTGAAAATTCCACGGGAAATGGCCATATCCGGATTATCAGGAATCAACGCACCAACGCCCATTTCGTCAGATAACTCTTTACCCATGAGCGCTGCACCACCACCGACAATAAGCACTTTATCCAGCAGCGCGGGAGTCTGTACCATCGCTTCCAGCTCTCGCAGAATGGTTTTAACGACATTACGACTGGCTCGGGAAACCAACTCAGTAACATCCATATTTTTCAGACGCCCACTTTTTAATGAGGCTTCCGCCAGTGCTCTGGGCACTCGCTTCAGGCCAAACTCTGGCGCTGCTAATTCTGAAAAACGCTCAGCAACCGTCAGCACACCAGTATTAAAGCTGTCGTACGCTTCAATAGTGCCATTGGGCGTCACAACAGAGACATCGGTAGTCGTACCACCGATATCCACTACCAGAATTTTCATACCCTCTTCATAGCCCGGCTTGAGTGCACCGCTGTCATCACGAATGGTATCGAACAGTGCAGGAATACCTTCCGGATACACCTTACAGTCAATAATTTCTGCCAGTGCCTGACCGGAGGCCGACCGGATACCACCGAGTACATTCTGTTTTTTTCTGGCAATGAGCTTCTGGTTGATTGGAGTACCTTTCACCTTTGAAAAAAACTGATTCATAGGCAAAGTCACAGCCACTTTGACCGACTCACCACCAAAACCAGCCTGACGCAGAGTCTCATGGATCAGAGCCCGGTTGCCTTCTGAGGTTTGATAAGAGGGAATATTGGTGCGAATAATGTCGTCAAAATCACCATCAACCGTGTACTCTCCACCTTCTTCCGTAAAATACGCAGACTCTGCATAACCATTCAGATCGACTTTGGCCTGCTCTGCAATGCGGGATGGCACAATTTTAGTGACAATATGGCCATCCAGATGTCGAAAGGTCGCCTTGGCCTGAGCGGAACCCTCATCAATAACTACCAGTGAGGTCATGTAAAACTCCAGAAAACTAATTTATGCATGAAGCAGCTATACAACAGCTCTTTAGAACATCTATAGCCGTATCACTGGCCCAGGGCATCCCAGGCACCCAACGCAGCATCACTGACTGCCCCGGGATTAAATGTAAATGATGCAACGTCTGATTCCGTTTGACTGACTACTTCAGCGCGTCGTGGAGCGACTACAGGTTTGGTGACAGGTTCAGGAATCGGCGCCGCCATTGATTGATGTTTAAGATCATCAGTAATGACCGAAACATCTGCGGCCGGCATTTGCTCCGGATCATCCAATAACAGGGTTCGAAGATGATCAAGCCCCTCATGGAGCCTTGTTTCCAACGTAGCATCCACATCACCCAGTTCACCTTCTATCAGACACCCACCCGGAGTCATTTTGTCATCTTCCAGCAGTCGCAAAGGGTAACGCTCTGAATCAATCAATGATTGCAACCAGTGCGTATCCATCGGATGCAAACGCACTTTTAGCGTCTCATTAGCGGTGGTATCCAACAGCCGGATCGACTCCTCCACCAAATTCGCAATTTGCTCAGGCGTGTGCTTCAACTCAACTCTGAGAATTTCCAGCATCAGTCTTTCTAAAAGAATGGCAGCCTGCTCTACCTGTTGCGGATCAAGAATACGACGCTGCTGCTGTAATTGATGGTAAAGATCGGTCAGGGCATCTGCACGACGGGTGACTTCCACCTGAGCCTCTTGCAACCCCTGCTCCATACCCTGAGCCTGACCTGCAATCTGCCCCTGACCAAAGCCCTCCTGCCAGGCTTGCTCTCGTAACTCCTGAAGAAGTGCTTCACGCCCCTCCAATCGCCCCTGCTCCAGCCCTTTAGCAAAGGTTTCATCAAGCACTTTTTGCACATCAGCCAGATCATTCTGTTCGGAGGGCGCTTCATCCAGCTCATCCTGTTCATCGACGATGATGTTTTCATCCAGCGCCACCCCGGAATCCGGAATGGACGATACATCTTCCAGCTGATCAATCCGTGCCGGTTGGTAGACGGGTTCCACCGGTGTGCGAACAGGACTGGGGATTACCTGCATCGCATCCGCAAGATTTGCCCAGCTACTTTTCTCTACCGAATGCCGGTGATTCTCCGGACGCCCCGTATTCGGAAAGCTGAATAATTTTACGTCAGGCTTATCAGCTTCATCGCCATTAAACAGGGCAGTCATCAACGCACCATCTCTTCGTCGGAAGAGATCAACTCAATCTGGCCGGTTCTGGCCAGATTACGTGCCAGGTTAGTGATGGCATCACGCGCCTCCTTAACCCGACTGGCACGCACACTGGCACCCGTTTCAATTTCTTCACGCAAGGCAGCCGCAGCACGCTTACCAAGACAGGAGTAAATATATTCCTGCTTGGCGGGTGGTACGCCACGCAAAGCCAGAGCCAGCATATCTGTGTCCGCATTTTCGATCAGTATCCGCAATGCTTCCAGCTCCAGCTCCAGCACATGATCGAAAGTAAAGCGAAGTGCCGACACTTTATCTGCGAGATCTTCATTATCAGCGCGAAGATCATCCAGCAGCTGATCTCCGGAATCAGCGTCCAGATGATTGAGCATTTCCGCCAGCTGACCTACACCATGAATGGAATAAGTACTGACTTCCTGTTCCGATAAACTTTCCAGCAAGCCGGCAATGGCATCCAGCGATGAAGTAGGCACCGCCTTCAGACTGGCCAGACGACGAACCAGATCGGTCTGCACCTCTTCCGGCATCCGTGAAAGCACGATAGCACTTTTAGCTGGCTCAAGACAGGCAAGCGTGATCGCCTGTAGCTGCGGATGCTCGTTGCTGATTAATCGAGAAATCAGCAAGGGTTCAAGCAGCAACAAACGCTCCAGCACCTTTATGTGTTCCGGCTCTGGTGTGTTTTGCAGAAGCTCTCCTGCGCGCTTTTCACCTAACGTGCGGCGCAGCGCCAGATTCATACCACTCTTGTCGTTAAACAGCGGAGCATCGTCACACTCTTTAAGAAGACTGGCCATAATGGCTTCGAGTTCGCTCTCCACCACACCGGTAATCCGGGGAATTTCCTGCATCATCTGCCCAACGGCTTTAGCCGACATATTCCGCAGTATTCGTGTAGCGTTCTGTTCACCAACGCCTAAAAGAATAATCGCAGCCTGTTCAAGGGCGGGACGGTCAGACCCACCCTGAGCTGCATCCATACCTGCTGTACTCATTTGTCGCCCTCCTTAATCCAGCGTTCAAGAATTCCGGCAATTTGTTCCGGATTGGATCGAGCCAGATCCCGAATTCGGTCAGCTGACTGAAATTCACCACTTCCCGCAGAACCACTTTGAACCACTGCTTCATCGCCAGCCAGAAGCGCAATTTCCTTAGCCATCTCTTCTTTCTGCTGTTGTTCACGACGTTTGCGCAGCCAAAATACCAATAGGCCTGCAAATATCAGTAACAGAGCAGCCCCTGCCGCGACTATGTATTTCAAAGATCCGCCCTGAGCTGATTTTGCCGCCATTTCTTCCATGGCAGCCAGCTTATCAATATCAACAAAAGGCAAGGCTTTGACTGCAACCCGATCACCTCTTGTCTGATCAATGCCCGCTGCGTTTAGCAACAGATCATTGACCGCAGCCAACATATCGGTACGGGACTCACCACTCAGGCCAGCCACCTCCGAGTTCAGCATGACTGCCACATTGACACGGTTCAGAATAAACGCATCCTGTCTTTTATATCGAAGGGTACGATCCAGCTCATAATTGCGTACTCTCGACTCTGACACATCGGTTTCCGACTGAGCCTGATCGGTTCCATTATTGGCAACAACACCAGGTACACCGCCAGCCTGTTCACGGGTATCGGTATTGCCGCTATAACTTTCACTGCGCAACACTGCGCTATCCGGATCAAAGCCTTCAACAGACTCTTCCTGATAACTGAAATCAATATCGACATTCACTGCCACCCGAATATTGCCTGCCCCCACAAGAGGCTCCAACAGGCGAGTAACTCGTTGCACATATTCACTCTCAACCTGACGAGTATATTCCAGCTGCTTATCTGTCCGGCCAAAGCCATCACTGATATTCCCGGTCAAAGGGTTGCTGTTCTGATCCAGCACACTGACATTCGATGAATCAAGATTTGGCAGGCTGGCAGACACCAGATTGATAATACCCTGCACTTGTTTCTGATCGAGGCTGGCACCTGGGTAGAGATCAAGATAGACGGCAGCGGATGGTTTTAACTGTTCACGCAGAAAAGCAGTTCGCTCAGGCACGGCCAGATGAACCCTGGCACCACGCACCGGGCGCAGACTCATAATTGTCTGTTCAATTTCACCCTGAAGACCACTCAGATACTGAGCCCGCTCAACAAACTGACTACGCCCCAGCTGGCCATCTGCAGACAAAACCTCCATACCCGTCGGCGTTTCGCGTACGACGCCAGCAGTTGCCAGCGCCATTCGAGCCCTATTAATGCTGTTGCTGTCCACCAGCACCTGACCACTATCAGGATGAATCAGGTATTCAATGGCCGAGGACTCAAGTGTTTCGATAACCGCCGCTACATCATAGGACTCCTGTCGTCCATATAAGGGGCGCATGTGACTGGTACCATTGGCAACCAACCAAGCCAGAGCTGCGAGAGCGACAATCACAGCCAGACCAACAATAACGACGGCCTGATTCTGCTTCAGCCAACCCGGCAAGGTCTGACGAACTTTTGATGACAGACCACCGACATTATTCCGCACCTTGCGGAGTGCGTCAGTGGTTGTAGGTTTAACCGTTGCGTTCACGCACTACCTCAAACTTAAACTGGCATATTAAAGACAGTTTCGTAAGCCGAAACCACCCTGTTACGCGCCTGAATCACACCCTGAAATGCCAGGGACGCTTTTTGGCTGGCAATCATTGTGCCCACCAAATCATCTGAAACACCCATCTCAATATTCGTCTGCATCTGTCCGGCAGACTCCTGCATACCACTGACATGATCCAAAGCGCCTTCAAACACTTTGGCAAAATCTACATTTTTGGACGGCTCAATGTTTCCTGTGTTGTTGGGTGCAATAATGGCTGTTTCTGTTCCGGTGCTACCGGGCAGTGTCAGACGATTCTGAGTCAGCTCAACGAAGCCAGTGATATTCTGCATGATTTGGTTTTACTCTCTATTCTTGATGTTCCACGTTAGGAAGAACTGGTTTTAGCAGGCTCTCTGGCAGACCCTCTAGCAAGCTATAGCAGCAGCTACCGGATGAATCAGCGAGTCCACATCAATCCCAGCCTCCCTGAGTTGAGCCAGCTTGTATCTGAGCATTCGGGTAGTCATTCCCAGCTCTTCGGCGGTCCGGTTACGCTGGCCCTGATTGCGCTGTAGCACTTCAATGAGATGTTGCCACTCTCGCTGTTTGCGGGCTGCGCCGGGAAATTGAGTAGGCTGAAATTGGTTGCCAGTATTAGATACATGGGCTTTGCCGGTTATATCGTCTGTTATGTTGTCTGTCATTAAAGCACCCTGTTCCATCACCACTTCGGGCAACATAAGATCTTCCGGCAATATGACCCAGCCTCGCTTCAGGACGCAGGCACGTTGAATCACATTTTCCAACTCGCGAATATTGCCCGGCCAATCATATTGCTTAAGGATTCTTTCAGCCTGAGGACTGATACTGACCGGCGGCTGACCACTATTTTTTGACAGCTTTTCAATCAGTCGCCGGGCCAGAGGAATAATATCCTCCCGACGATGACGTAAAGGCTCAAGATGGATAGGAAAGACGTTCAAACGGTAGAAAAGATCCTCACGAAAATGACCGGAGCGAACCCTGTCTTCAAGGTGTCGATTGGTCGCTGAAATAACTCTCACATCCACAGCAACAGGACTGGTTCCACCAAGACGTTCTACTTCTTTTTCCTGCAAGACTCTCAGGAGTTTAGCCTGTTGTTCGAGGGGCATCTCCGCCACCTCATCCAAAAACAGGGTGCCGCCATTTGCCTGCTCGAATTTACCCGGAGAACGTGTGGTTGCACCTGTAAATGCACCTTTTTCGTGCCCGAAGAGAATGGATTCAAGCATGGTTTCCGGGATGGCTGCACAGTTAACAGCAACAAAAGGTGCATTTGCACGATCGGAACAACGGTGTACATAACGAGCAAAGACTTCTTTACCAGAGCCTGACTCACCGGTAATCAGAATCGTCGCACTGGTACCGGCAACCCGTTGAGCCAGTTGTACGGCCTGACGGGTTTTGGGGGCGTTGGCAATCAAGCCTCTGTTTTCAGAAACAATCAGCAATTGATTCAGTTTTGTTTTCAGGAGTTCCGGCTCAACCGGATACACCAGATAATCAGAAACGCCCGCCGCCATCATCAGCATGGCGTGCTCCATGCAACTATCCGGTGCCATCACCAGCACCGCAAGCCCGGGACGGACAGCATGAATCTGTCGTACAAAAGCATCACAACCCATACCTGACAAATGGGCGTGTACAATCACCAAACCATTATGTATCGGGGGTAACAGGTCCATAGCCTGCATAAGATTGTCGGAGCCAGTCACCCGGTATTCCGGTGCAACCAGCAATTCCTCCATTAACGACAGCTGCTCTTGCGGCATCCCTACCAGCAGTATGTTTTTCGGATCACACATGTCTGCCTAGCTCGTTATCATCGTTTCATTTATTCAGGAACTGTTTCGGATTATCGGGTTAACTTAATCTCAACCCTGCGATTTTCTCCGGGGGTTACCCCTGGTATTGGATAACGCTCACCATGATGACGGACAGCCTTTAACAGGGACTTATCCATACCCGCATTAACCAGATAATTGCGTACTCTGTCTGCCCGATGACGGGATAGCGTCAGATTTTTTAGTCGATTGCCCTGAACATCGCTGTGCGCATCAATGGTGACACCCGTCACCGATGCATCCTTGGCAACAAACTCAACAAGATCATCCAGACGTCTTTTTTGTTGGGTGGTAAGAATGGCTGAACCTGCAGAAAAATAAATATTGCGGTGCCGGGCAGCATTCCAGCTTATTGGCGGCAACTCATTTCTCAACGCATTGAATCGTTCAAGGCTCTGATTAAAATCGATAGATGGCAGCTCAACGTTATGAACAACCCCTGAGTTGGTTTTCAACTCAATCATCGCCCAATTCCCCGCAGCCATTCTGTTAATAAGAACATCCACATCTTTTGAGAAACGAACTTCTTTTTTACTTACTGCAATAATCTGAATTTTATTCAGGTTTTGCATTAATGATTGTTCACCACCTTCAGAAATAGGTGACTTCATTAAATAAAGATTTGCTTCCTGAACCTCTCTTAACAGATAAGGGGCATATAAATGAATTGAAAGAGGCTCAGCCGGCACCTGACGGAAATAAACTTTAATTGCTGATGACGGCGTCCATGAAAGATCAACAATAAAATCTGACACCCCTGGCTGCCAACTAACATCATCATATTCTCGCCCCTCGGACATTACCGGAACACTTATCAACATCAATATGAATAACGACAATCTGACAATCACAACATTTATCCGCAAAAAAACAACTCTAACCAACGGTAACCACCTAGACATTCAAAATATACGAACGAACATCTAAAAAATATTCAGCCAGCTTCAAACAACTTATAAAAGCAGATTCAAAGACCAGCCTGTCGGGACATTTTTTGCCAACCACATCACACTTTTTCGGATAATACCCCTTATTGGCGAGAAACAATAGTACAAATTTTGTCTTATCCTAAATTACTTAGTAATAGGAAATATACGAAGCTCAAAGCAAGAAACCCGTGTAACACAACAAATGAAATGCATCTTTATCGAACTTTGGTTAATCAAAATCATTATAAAGTTTCGAGAAAATAATCATCTGCTTATTGGCAAAACCGATAAAACCAGTACAATCCCCAATCATTACATTAATTAAGACTGGTATGACTGAACGGTGTATCAAGAAGATATTGAAGTCCGCCCATTCAATCTTTACATGGCGGGCAGTCTGGTTCATGAAGTAACCCCTATTTTTAAAACAATGGATCGTCAGTGCGCTCAAAAGTTCGAACTGAGACTATCCCAAATACTACAGACGAATGTAGAGGTTACTTCTTCTCTTGAAGTGTCACAGAAAACACTGAAAGTCGCTCATAATGAGGATACTTTTAGTAGCTGGGTATCTGTTAATGACTATAACGGCCGTGATTGCACTATCTCTACGGACAGGTCACTGATCACTGGCTTTCTTAACACTCTGTGTGGAGGAGCAGGCAAGGCAGACACTTATATTAACAAGTCTGAACCGTCTTCAGGAGAGCGGCGTGTACTCATGCAAACCTCTAAGACTCTTTTTGAGTGCTATGAAGAGGTTTATCGGCCAATAATGCCTCTCAGACTCGCAACCACTTCTGAAGTTCAGGATGCAGCATCTCAAAAAACTCAGCACCAAGGCAAAGAATATGTTTTTATTTCGACATATCACACAAAAATAGGAGAGATGTCAGGGTGCATTACTATCTCAGCATCTATTTCTGCGATTGCCGCATCCGGGCTCGGAAGAAACACAGACAATGTGGAGCTGGAGACAAAACTAAAGCATGCAATCACATCAGTCTCCATCCCATTGACCGCTATCATCGGACAACAACAAACCAGCTTGCGCAAGATCACCGCTCTGAGAGCGGGAGACATTCTCCCCCTCGGCAAGCCTATGGATGCAGAAGTCTACATCGGTGAGAAACACATTTGTCAGGCACGCGTTTTATCAGACGACAATCGGCTAATGCTCAAGGTCGTCAGTTCTGACGAACAGGATAATCCTGATCATTCTGACAACCCGGAGCCTCGACGATCATCCCGACGCGCTCGCTCCGGACGTTCGCGCGTCAATTCAACACCCAAAGACGCAGATACAGAAACATCCATGCGGACACGAAGTCAATCCAGAGAAGACCGTGCTTTCCGCAGAAGAAACAGTACACGAGGTGAACCGTGAGCGAATCCGCAACCGTACAAACAACACAACCAACCCCCGAAGCCAACCCGGCCATCACTCAGACTCCGAGTCCTGACTTGAGTATGATTCTTGATATTCCGGTGCAACTCTCACTGGAAGTGGGCAGCACAGAACAAACCATAGAGCAGGTACTGGCACTGGCTCAGGGTTCGGTTATTGAGCTGAACCGAAAAGCCGGTGAACCACTGGACGTCAAAGTCAATGGCACTCTGATCGCTCATGGGGAAGTCGTTGAATCCCAGGGCAAATACGGCATTCGCATTATTGATGTCGTCAGCCCTGGCGAACGCTTCAATTCTCTTACCTGATGCGCCGCCTGACTCCGATAAGGCTGCACGCACTGTTATTCGCCAGTTTATTCTGGTCGAGCATGGTTCGTGCAGCACCGCCTGACCCAACACTGACCAGCGCTCTATTTAAGACGTTTGGCATGTTGGGATTGGTGATCGTCTGTATTCTGGGGTTGGCGTGGCTACTCAAACGACTCAAGGTAACGCCTGATGCATCGCAACAGAACCTTACCCTGCTAGAAACTTTGCCATTAGGAAAAAATGAACGACTCTGCCTGATTAAATCAGGTGACCACTACCTGGTACTGGGCGTTACACCGGGCAGCATCAAACAGATTGATGAAATCCCTGTTGATAAAATCGAGCAGCATGATACGGCAAGCACCAGCTGGCAGTGGGCTCAACAGATTCTGCACCGACAATGATTTATGATAAATAGACGACACCTTACGTATCACACCGGATCAGCAACCCTCCTTCTTTTGCTCATCGGTCTGATACCAGAAGTTGCCCTGGCAGCACCCGACATTCCCCTTCTGACCGTAACCGGGCAGGATGGCAGCCAGCAATACAGCACCACTATGCAGATTTTGCTGCTGCTGACCGGCCTGTCATTTTTGCCTGCGCTGCTTCTGGTTCTGACCAGTTTTACCCGAATTATTGTGGTTCTGTCTTTGCTGCGACAGGCCATTGGTTTGCAGCAGTCGCCTCCCAACCAGATATTAATCGGGTTGGCTCTTTTCCTGACCTTGTTTATCATGCAACCCGTTTTTAACACTGCCTGGACTACGGCAGTTGAACCCTGGATGGCGGAAGAGCTCACCTTTAAAGAAGCCCTGAACACAGCCAGCATTCCTTTCCATGATTTTATGCTAGAGCAGACTCAGCCAGCCGCCATGCAGCAAATGCTGGATATCGCCAAACAACCCGCCCCTGCGGATCTCAAAGAAGTGCCATTTAATGTTCTGGTCCCCGCCTTTGTCATCAGCGAACTGAAAACCGCTTTCCAGATTGGCTTCATGTTGTTTATTCCATTTCTGGTGATTGATCTGGTGGTAGCCAGTGTTTTGATGGCGATGGGTATGATGATGCTCTCGCCATTAGTGGTGTCATTGCCCTTCAAACTGATGCTGTTTGTTCTGGTCGATGGCTGGACACTGATTGTTGGCACATTGGCCTCAAGCTATTAATTCAGGGAGTTTGTATGTCATCAGGCAGCTTATTCGATCTTTTCAGTCAGGCCATGTTTGTTGTGATCTCCATGGTGGTTGTGATCATCGGACCGGGGCTTATAACCGGTCTGATTGTTGCGGTTTTTCAGGCCGCCACCCAGATCAACGAACAGACCCTGAGTTTTCTGCCGCGCCTTTTGGTAACGCTGATGATGCTGGTATTTGCCGGCCCCTGGCTGATACAGAAAGTCATTGATCTGACCATGACTATTTTTACCAGCATCCCGCAGATGGTTAGCTAACATGTTGAGCAGCGCCGAAATCACCGCCTTGATTGGTCAATACTTATGGCCTATGTTCCGTTGCGCTGCTGCTTTTTGGTCGATCCCTATATTTGGAGGTCGCGCAGCACCAAGGCACAGTCGTTTAGCGCTGGTGCTTGCTCTGACTTTTCTGATAGCTCCAACCTTGCCACCGATTGAACCGGTAGACCCGTTTTCAGCCTCAGCGCTAATGATCACCGTAGAGCAAATTATTATCGGTCTCGCCTTTGGTCTGATCATGCAACTGCTGTTTACGGTATTCACATTGGCAGGCCAAATCAGCTCCATGCAAATGGGTCTGTCTATGGCCGTGATGAATGACCCTGGCTCTGGCGCCAGTACAGCTGTTCTCGGTAAATGGCTGCAAACTCTGGCCTTTCTGATGTTTCTTTCTATTGATGGTCATCTGGTGATTATCCGGGTATTGGCAGACAGCTTTGAAACCATGCCCATCGGTGCCAGCTCAAACCCCAGAGATTTTCTCGAACTGGCACTGCTGGGCGGCTGGCTATTTACCGGTGCTTTATTAATTGCTCTGCCTGCCGTGTTCAGCATGCTGCTGGTGAATCTCTGTTTTGGTGTTATGAGTCGGGCTGCACCGCAGCTGAATATTTTTGCGCTTGGATTTCCCATGACCATGCTGTTTGGCATGATCACACTCTGGCTGCTAATGATGAGCCTGCCATCGGTATTCACTGAACTGACTGAGTCAGCCCTCTGGCTTCTTCGTGACTATGCAGGAGTCTGAATATGTCAGAAACCGATCAGGAAAAAACCGAACAACCCAGTGAGCGACGAATCAAGAAAAGCCGTGAAAAAGGCCAGATTCCTCGCTCTCGCGAGCTGACATCCGCCCTTCTTTTGATGGTAGCCAGCTTTGTTTTGCAGCTGGCAGCAATGCCTGCCGGCAATACTATGAAAGAGCTGATCATCCTGAATTTTTCTCTGGATCGGGCAACAATATTCGATCCTACAACAATGACACACCACTTGTATCAGTCGTTTATTCTGGTCATTCCTCTGGCCGCCTGTGTTCTGGGGGTATTGATGATCGTCGCCCTGATCTCACAACTCCTGATCGGCGGCTGGGTATTTAATGGCCCTATGCTCGCCCCCAAATTCAACAGAATCAACCCGGGACAGTGGCTGAGCCGGGTATTTTCCAAAAAAGGGGCTGTAGAACTATTAAAATCGATCCTGAAAGTGCTGATGGTGATTGGTGCACTAATCTGGCTACTTGATCATTACTATCCTTTACTGCTCAGTACCAGTCGTATGTCCTTTCATCCGGCACTGACCACCGGCCTTTCCGTATTATCCACCAGCCTGTTTACCTATGCCTGTACTCTATTGCTGATCAGCGCCATTGATGCACCATTTCAGGTCTGGGACAATCATCAGAAGTTAAAAATGACCCGTCAGGAAGTGAAAGATGAACACAAGGACATAGAAGGCCGTCCTGAAATAAAACAGAAGATCCGACAGCTTCAGCGGGAAATGGCAAACCGTCGTATGATGCAAAATATCCCCGATGCCGATGTAGTCATCGTCAATCCGACCCATTATTCTGTGGCTCTAAAATACGACCAAAATCGTGCAAAAGCCCCCTTTGTCATCGCCAAAGGCGTTGACAATATGGCATTCATGATTCGTGATGCCGCCAACAGCCATGACATCCCCATCGTTGAAACTCCGGTTTTGACGCGGGCTATTTATTACTCCACTGATATCGATCAGGAAATTCCAGCAGACCTCTACCTGGCCGTTGCCCAGGTACTGGCCTACGTCTTCCAGTTAAGTCAGTTCCAAAAGGGTATTGCAGACACGCCCCCTATGGTACCTGAACCGGAAGTTCCTGAAGAATACCTGAACAACAAGAGGGCGTAACAGCGCAGTATTTATGAACAGTCTTTCTGCCAATAATTCACTCTCAGCGGGCAGCAGTTACCGCAAGTTCATGGGAGCTCCGGCATTGCTCCTGGCGATGCTGGCTATGGTCACTCTGCAGATACCACCGTTGCTATTGGATGCCCTGTTTACCTTCAACATTGCCCTGTCAATGATTGTACTGATGGTCGCGGTTTACAGTATGCGTCCGCTCGACTTCAGAGCGTTCCCAACCATTTTGCTGGTGGCCACTTTATTGAGACTGGCTTTGAATGTTGCTTCCACACGAATTGTTCTTCTATACGGGCATGATGGTGGTGCTGCTGCAGGTCAAGTGATTGAAGCCTTTGGTAATGTCGTCATCGGCGGTGATTACGTTGTTGGTATTGTGGTGTTCACCATTCTGATGATTATCAACTTCATGGTCGTCACCAAAGGCGGTGGTCGCATATCTGAAGTATCAGCCCGCTTCACACTGGATTCTATGCCCGGTAAACAAATGGCTGTAGATGCTGATCTCAACAACGGTCTGATTGATCAGGATGAAGCCCGGATACGCCGGGATGAGATACGACAAGAGGCCGATTTTTACGGCTCCATGGACGGTGCCAGTAAATTTGTCCGTGGTGATGCCATTGCCGGTCTGATGATTCTGTTTATCAATATTATTGGCGGCATTGCCATCGGAGTCCTGCAACATGACATGGGCTTTGGTCTGGCGTTTGAAACCTATGCCCTGCTGACCATTGGTGATGGTCTGGTAGCTCAGATTCCTTCACTGCTCCTTTCAACCACTGCCGCCATTATGGTCACCCGGGTGACAGACTCTGAAGATATGGGAGAACAACTGGGCAAGCAGATGTTTGGTTCGCCCAAGGCGCTTATTGTTACCGCCGCTATTTTGATCGTTATGGGTCTGGTACCCGGTATGCCGCACCTGGCTTTTCTCAGCCTGGGCAGCATTGCCGCTTTTGGCGCCTGGCATTTGACCAAACGCGGCAACGAGCCTGCGGCTAAAGCCATTACCAACAATGATATCAAAGAGAGCATGCAGCCACGTCAAACTGAAAAACGTGAACTGAGCTGGGATGATGTACCTGTCGTCCACACCATCAGCCTGGAATTGGGTTATCGCCTGGTCGGTCTGGTGGATGACAAACGGGGTGGTGAGCTTCTGGATCGCATCAAAGGCATTCGAAAAAGCCTCTCATCCCAAATGGGCTTTCTGGTACCTTCCGTTCATATTCGGGACAACCTGCAACTGAAAGCCACCGACTACTCTATTCTCCTGAAAGGCATTGGTATCGCCGAAGGCACTATACAACCGGGTAGTCTGCTCGCCCTGAATCCCGGTGAAGTCTATGGTTCACTGGAAGGCACAGAAACCACTGAACCCGCCTACGGACTGCCCGCCGTCTGGATTAATGAACAAGATCGGGATAATGCCTTGACGCTTGGCTACACCGTGGTGGACCCGGCGACGGTGATAGCCACTCACATCAGCAAAGTTATGGAAGACCATATTGATGAGTTGTTGGGTTATGAAGAAACCCAGCACCTGCTGGACAAACTCAAAGGTGTTGCCCCCAAACTGGCGGAGGAACTGACTCCAACCAAACTCAGTGCCAATACAATTCAGCAAGTACTGCAAAACCTGTTACAAGATACTGTGCCACTGACGGATATCAGGACTATTGGCGGTACACTTCTGGATGCCAGCAGCCGTCACACACATCCGGTCGCTCTGGCCGGCGAAGTAAGGATTGCTCTGAGGCGTACCATTCTGGATCAACTGGTCGGCATGGAAACCATGGTTCCCGTCGCCACCCTGGCACAACCATTGGAACAGTTGTTATTGCAGGCTTATCAGAAATCACAACAGGGTGGGCAGTTTGCACCCGATGCCATCCCACTGGAGCCTAATGTCACCGGACAGATTCAGCAGCATATGCCAGAAGTCACCCAACAATTACAGGACACTGGCAAGACACCTATTCTGCTGGTTGCGCCACAACTGCGTCCACTATTGGCTCGTTTTGCCCGACTTTGCGCCCCTGAATTATCAGTTTTGTCCTATAATGAAATTCCTGATAATCGTCAAATCTCAGTGGCTATCAATCTGGGCTAAGGGTAACGACTAAGAAAATATACTTTTTTGAACGCAGAGACACTGAGAACACAGAGAATCGCTTTTCATTTAAAATCCTCTGCAATCTCGGTGTCTCTTTAGTAAAAAGCAAATTATGTATTGCCGCTACCTGCATCTGCATCGCTCCAGACCTCTGTTCCGGATTGCAGCCACCCTGAAAGTCTTATTCAAGATCCTGAAACATGCATTCCCATCGCTCATATATCCAACGACTGCTTATTCTGTTTGCACTTGCCCAGCAGGCACAAGCAACCTCCTTACGTGAACAGATTGATACTCAGGTTAAGGCTTTTTTAACACCAAAAGCAGTGCAAACTGCGCAGCAGTTAAGCGCGGACCAATTCGCCATCACTGTTCACCCACCTACCAGAAACAACAAACTACCTGCCTGCAAAACCATACTAAAAGTAGAAACCATAAAAGCCGCGCCCTATGGCGAACAGATGCTTCAGGTTAACTGCCCGGACCACTGGAAACTGATCGTTAAAGCCAGAATCCAGATATTTATGCCCATCATTCTCAGCAGGCACTCCATAAGGAAAGATAAAATCATTCATGAAGACGATATCCAGTGGCGAAGCCAAGATATCAGCATCTCTGGACAAAACTACCTGACCAGACCGGAGCAAGTGGTGGGAAAACGAACTCATTCGGCGATAAAAACAGATACGGCGATCACTCCTGCACATTTACGGGAAATCAGGCAACAGACCCCAAAACAAGGTTTGAACCAGGTATTTACACAGACTGCACAATAGGATTACTCTGTCCTGATGGTCACATTAAACAGAATTAAAAAACATGGCCATGTAATAAGGAGACTGGAATGAAAAACCCATCCCGCAGCAGCATGGAAGCCTACCTAAAACAGATGGGAGCAAAACAAATACCGGACAACTATCAAGAGTTAAAAACGGAGTATCTGCGCAACATTTATCGCGTTCTGCCCAGAGACAAGGCACTGGAAATGCCCCTCAAACAGGCTAAACGCAAAACCGCAATTCAAAAAAAGCCGGACTGAGCAGGCTTAATCTACTTTATCTGCCGCTTTTAATTGCTTTCTCCTGCGATGGATGCCGTCGCCGGTAAATATCACTAACGCCAGCCAGATCAAAGTAAAGGTCTCGATCTGTTCCCGAACGATAGGCTCATCATAGATCAGAATACCTACGGCAAAAGAGATCGAAGGACCAAGATATTGCATAACACCAAGCACTGTCAGACTCAAACGGCGAGCAGCCAGATTAAATAACACCAAAGGAACCGTGGTGATCACCCCGGCCATCATCAATAGAATCGACGTGTGAGCATCATCAAGCCGAAATGAATGCGCATCATTATGCCAGAGCCAGAAAAAATACCCGGCAGCCAGAGGCAACATGAACAGCGTTTCCACCGCCAGCCCGGTAGTCGCCTGTACATTTAACTGCTTACGCACCAAACCATAAAAACCAAAACTGAATGCCAACAAAAACGCCACCCAGGGAACAGCCCCTAACCGATAAATTTGCAAACAGACTGCCAGTGTCGCAAGCCCGATAGCCAGACTCTGGGTACGATTCAGGCGCTCACCCAGAAAGGTGAAACCAAACAAAATATTAATCAGCGGGTTAATATAGTAGCCGAGACTTGTCTCCAAAATCCGGTTATTCACAACTCCCCAGATAAAGCCGCCCCAGTTAGCAGCAATCAGAAGTGATGACAGCGCCAGCCAAAGCAGCATTTTGGGTGTTTTCAAAACAACCAGCATTTCTCTGATTTTGCCGGTCAACAGCAAAACGGCCAATAGTAGCAAAGCAGACCAAAGGGCACGATGCCCAAGTATTTCCAGAGGTGAAACCCTATCAAGCACCTTGAAATAAACGGGCATAAAACCCCAGAGACAAAATGCGCCAAAGGCACAAAGCATGCCGGCCTGAGTACTGTTTCTTTCCACAATCATTCCAATATTTATTATTTATTTGGGTGGCACAGGTCGTCTGCGCGTCTGCTCCGGTGAAATACAGGGGAAAACCTGCTTGCAGACAAAGCGCTGCTGAAAGTCACGGGCTTCAGAAAGAGAAGAAAATGAATAAACGACGTACTGACTGACACCCGACTGCTCACGATATTCACAATAAAGAAAGTACTGCTCTTCTCTGCGACAGCGGTCAAGAATAACCGCACCGATAGCTAGCCAACAATAAATTTCACACTCATACAGCGGATGCCATATAGATTCGTTAAATTCTGAAAGACGTTGCCAGTCGCCATACCCGGCCTGCTTCTCTTGCCAATTGGCAATACCGACCTCCCATTCGTGCTGCTGACCTTCACTGGCTTGATAACTCATCGATACAAAAACCGGAAAACCTCAATACCCAGTGATTACACCAGCGATACCAAAGTTCAACAATAGGGAATTGCACCAGCTTTTGAAGAGAATTCTTCTCTGTACACGACAATTTTCATAAAGCTTTACTCAGCCGAGCCTCAAAGAAGAGCGATATTATCTTGATAAACTCATTGATCCATGATTCAAACATGATCAAGGATTCGCTATAGGTTATCCAGACCTGCCCGAAACAGAGTCTGCGCTTTTCTTCCACGGGTTTTAATCTTGACGGGATGCTCTTCATTGACATATTCACCGGTCTTGTAGCACCAGCAAAAAGCCCGAGCCAGTACAGACATCAGCTGTGCTACTAGGATTCATAACTAAAATTTTGTCAGCTCACTTTTTTATCGTGTACAGAGCTACCCATGAGCAATGAAAAAGTCATGGACACTTACCGGTAGCTCAGTAGCTATGGAGCTATCGCTGTATGAAAGTATCCGAAGTATTGCTTGAAAGGCGGCCATTTATGGCGATTGTCAAACTTTAGAGCATTCTGTCAATGCGTAAGTCCTAAGTTCGTATAGCTCCGTCTGCTTTCTTTCTCGGTTGTATTGTATAAGATGTCATCGGTATTTCTCTCACCAAAAACGGTGTACCACGCAGTATTCTGCGTACACCATTGGTACACCAGCAAGCGAAAAATGATATAAAGCAGCCGTAAATAGAACTAAATATTGAATGTATGAATATTGATTTAAACCTAAAAAACAAGGGGAAGAGCGGCGGTTCGCTGGATCGCACATTTATGGTTGCTCCGATGATGGACTGGACGGATCGACATTGCCGCTATTTCCATCGCCTGCTCTCAGAGCACGCTTTACTCTACACCGAGATGGTGACTACAGGGGCTCTTATCCATGGCGATAAGGAGAGATTCCTCCGCCATGATGCCTTTGAATACCCTCTGGCTTTACAACTTGGAGGGCATGATGCCAAAGACCTGGCTCATTGTGCCAAACTGGCTCAGGAGTACGGCTTTCAGGAAGTGAACCTGAACATTGGCTGCCCCAGCGACCGGGTACAAAATGGCAGGATTGGTGCCTGTTTGATGGCTGAGCCCAATACGGTTGCTGATGCCATCAAGGCCATGAAAGACATGGTGGATATTCCGGTTACGGTAAAACATCGTATTGGTATAGACGGGCGTGAATCCTATGAAGAGCTTGTCGATTTTGTTTGCACCGTTGCCGATGCAGGCTGTGATACTTTTATTGTGCACGCCCGCATTGCCGTACTGGCGGGGTTATCACCAAAGGAAAATCGTGATATTCCACCGTTGAAACCTGACTGGGTCTACCGACTGAAACAGCAATTTCCAGCATTAAGCATCAGCATCAATGGCGGAATTAAAACCTTTGATGAGATTACCCAACACCTGCAGCACCTTGATGGCGTTATGCTCGGTCGCGAGGCTTATCAAAACCCTTATCTGTTATCCGAGGTGGATAGTCGTTTATACAATAGCGATCGGCCAAGGCTTACCCGGGCAGCAGTGGTTGAGAAGATGCTGCCCTATATTGATTCTCAGCTGCGACAAGGGACTTACCTGAGCCATATTACCCGGCATATGCTAGGGCTGTATCAGGGCATTCCCGGCGGACGTCGTTTTCGTCGTTATATCAGTGAGAACGCGCACAAAAAAGAAGCGGGAGTGGAAGTTTTGCAACAGGCGGTCAAACGAGTTGAAGAGACGGCGATGCAAGTCCGTGAAAGCAACGGTTAGGTCGAGATTCTCATTGTACATCGGAGTCCGCTATGCGGAATCCGAGTCTGTGAGTCCCGTTTTTAACCGCCAACGGGATCGACCTGTCTTTCCAGTTGTTTGACCAGATCATTGAATGCCTTCTGATTATTTTCATTAAGCGTCATCAGCACCCGGTGAGCCTCAAGCACCTGGTCCCGGGTTGAAGCTTCGCTTCCGGTTTCACAATGTAACTCCTTCATTCCCTGATGGGTACAGCGTCGCTCATGGACAATCAGAAAGATACGCTCAAACCCCATACTCATCAGGATGTGAGTAATATCGGGCTGAGGAGAAATCAGAACCGGCGTGAGACCAAATCGACGTTTAGCTTCAATGGATAGTTTAGCCAGAACACCCAGCGATGTACTGTCGATAGTCTCAGACTCAGACAGGTCAATGATGACAGCTTTAAAGCTCGGCTCATCGAACATCATGACAAGAAATTTTTCCAGACTGGAGCACAGAGTTAAGCGAACTTCTCCGATCAACTTGAGTACATAAGTACCTTCGCTTTCGGCAAATTGAATTTTTCCAGGAATCATACTCAGTTCCGGTCCAGTATCAAAATAGCGATATCATCAGGAGCATCGGTTATCGTATCGAGCCCAAGACGTGATGTTAATGCGGATACTGTATCGGCTCCCTCTCTGATTACAGACAAAAGATAGTCTTCTTTTTCCTGAAGGCTCTTGAATGGTAGAACCTCCAGAATCCCGTCGGATAGGATAGTTAAGGTGAATTGCTCCGGCAAGTCGATGGTCATATCTTTAAATGTCGCATCATCAAATAGACCAACAGGCAGCCCTTTACCTTCAAGAAGCTGCACAGTACCTTCACCAGCAAGAATAGGCAGAGGGTACTGACCTCCGAAAGAGTATGTCAACTTATTTTCCCGGGTGTTCACAACACCACCAAAGAGAGTGACATGTTTACCCAGGTCGGCGTTTAACAGGCTGCGGTTGATGTAGTTAAGGACTTGAGATGGACGTACCCGTGACTTACCACCATGGGTCTGGTATTCCTGCAACAAATTCATGGACATATGTTTGAGCAGGACAGTGACAAATGCCGAAGAAGCCCCATGACCAGAAACATCAGCCAGATAGAAGGCGAAACTGTGGTCATTAAGGACAAAATAATCCACAAAATCACCACTAAGGTACAGGGATGGAATGATGTTGTGATCTATTTTGAAACGATCGAACGTCAGAGGGTGCTTAGGGAGCATCTTCATCTGAACCTGACGGCCTGCATTGAGGTCTTCCTGTAAAACGCTCAGGGTGCTTTCCAACTTGGCATTTGCCGATTCAAGGCTTTCTCTATAGCGGCGATTTTCTACCGTCAGTTGCGCGTTCTCCAGCGCCCGATTAATAGAGTATTCGAGTACTTCAAGATCAACAATGGGCTTAATCAGGTAATCGCTGGCACCGAGCCGTAATGCATCGACGACATCTGTCATAACACCGGCACCGGATACCACTATAAAAGGTAGGTCGCGTGTTTCTGCACGAACACTGCGTAACAGAGTAAGCCCATCCATTCCGGGCATGCGTAGATCGCAGAGGATCAAATCAGGGTCACATTCCCGGAACACAGACAGCCCCTGTTCCCCGTTCTCTGCCTGCAGAATGTTGAAGCCACTGTCTTCAAGATAGGCGACGATACTCTCTCGAACAACGACATCATCATCAATAACCAGAAGGCTGTTACCCGTCATGCTCATGAGTACACCTGTACGTTCATCTCAGCACTGATCTGAAAGAGGAGGAGAAGAACCCCATGCATCAGGAATATACCACCTGTAAAACACACATAGGGGAAACATACCTGTTAGTCGGAATAGCTGCAAGTGATACCACAGAGCTGACCTCGGTTTTATATAACCGGAGCATTACGATGGTGAAGTTTTATTCAGAGCGGCTGTTTAAAGCGCTATTTTATGAGCAATTACCAAAACCTCAGAAGTCATCCTCAGGCTGCTCTCCGGTGATCAGAAACTCTCTTCGCTGCAGATAGGTGTCACGAATAAACGTGTAGCGGTCCCCAACAATCAACTCTTCTGCACCCAGCAGCCTTGCACGGACATTGACCAAATCAATACCTCGGGTGATCCAGCGGTCTCGCTCAGGATTCTGATAGGTCACGGGATCAGTGTAGATACCAGGGATACGTCCTAAACCATCACGAACGGTAGCAGGCCCAAGCAGAGGCAAAACGACATAAGGGCCTGAAGGTGCTCCCCAATGGGCAAACGTCAGACCAAAATCGTTATAACGCTCTTCAAGCCCCAAAGGGGTAGCCACATCGACCAACCCCAACATGCCAATAGAAGAATTGATCAGAAAACGGGAAATAGAGATAAAAGTGTCTTTGCCCTTAAGTTGTAACCCGGCATTAGCGGTATTACGAATTTCTCCAAGATTACTGAAAAAATTACCAATCAGATCCTGAACAGGTTTTGGAGTGATGGCATTGTAGCCTTTGGCAAGTGGTTTCAGGGTGTAGGTATCGACAGTATCATTGAATGTAAATATCGCCCGGTTGACACTCTCCCACGGGTCATCATGGGAAACGGGCTCTGCAGCATTGACCTGCAGGCTACCAAACGCCATAACCAAAGCAAAGGTCGAGTAATATAGAGGCTTCGGCCAACTTTTCATCAATATATCTCCTTTCGGACACCATTAGGCTGGTGACCTTCCGTGTCAGATGGTTATAACTATCTGTTCGCTCAGATTTTACTTTAACCAAAACGCCCCATCCAGCAAAGCCTTTCGAAAAAGCTTAAATCAACCACAGGGCTGCTTTAAAACCATTATTTGCTAGTCTTAACTTATTGCTTTAATGAGATGCTCAAGAGTTCGTTTCAAGCGATTTTACACTTCTTTATTAAAGCAAAGCATTGCTCACCCAAATCAACGTGTAAATCAATAAAGCTCAACGAGCAGAGAGTTAAATATGGATGGTCAACCCCCAATCCCCCCAAAACCCAATAATCACTATAACTCTCATCAGCTTAACACGCCTAATGAAACAGACGAGGCGTATAAACTTCAAATTCCTAAGGATGAAAGCCCTCACTATAATACAAGAGCGATCTGGACCCGAGCTGTCAACGTCATGTCAGGGGTAGTTACCGGAACTAAAAGGCTAATCTCTTACGTTAAAAAAAAGGCTCTTAAGAATAAAACCAAAAAAGAGTCTGTAACACTCCATTCTAACAATACACTTAGGGTGGGCATTAAGGATTATCCCACTGGTTCCAAGGATCATGGAGATTGCCACCTGCACGAGGCCTCTAATTTAGAGCTAAATGCTGGGCGAAAACGACATCATACATCTCGAAAACGAACTAATTACGATAGCGAAGTACCCCTGAAACGCATGCGGCACATAGATACACCCTTAATGAATACCTTAGGTAGCACTGATCAAGAAGCTGCCATCAAAAATTTTAAACGTTTGTACAATGAAACAATGAAACAAGATCTATCTTATTGGATGGAGCATTTACTAGCAAGCACGGCGATTACTGACATTGATCTAGCTCAGGAAGCGACACAAAAGCTGCCACAGTTACATATCAACATAGCCAATCTTACGGAAAACCCTTCGAAATCGACCATCCTGCCCTCTGAAATAGATACACTTGTTCATGAATTGATCGAGATAGACAGAACCATAACCAGTCTTGACGGTGCAACCATAAGCTTTGGTATTGAAAAATCAGCCGCCAAAAGAGCCATCCTTACCACTTTAGAGGCTTTGAGTGATTTAAAGAAAGACGTCACCTTAAGTGGACCATTAAAAGCACCGGGTACACCAATGGCACAGGAAGCACCTAAATCAATCGAAGAAGCTGAAAAAATAGCCCTGGAGACTAGCTCGCTCCATGAAGGAGGCACCCCACCGTCACCGGCAAGTGTTGTTACAGCTTCAGCTGAAAGGCTCCTCTCTGCATCAGGCTCAGCAACATCTAATATTGGACAAGAAATTGAGCCAAAACTTGAACAAAAAGAACAGTCTGGGAGTTCATTTGAATTTATTAAAGAAAATAAAAGTTCATGGATCGGCTCTAATAGCATCCTGTCAAAAATGAAAAGCAGTATCAAAAGCACTAGTACTAATAACTCAACAACACCCAGAGATAACAATGAGGACTATTGGATACCTGTAGACCCTTCTCGTTATTCAGATGAGTTCGATAGAGATGGAGATGGAGAAGATGAACCGCATGCAATGATCGGCACCCCTGCACAAACAACGAGTAACAAAGGAAAAAGTGCTTCTCTGATTAATATACCAACACCAGAGACGGTACCTTTAGATTCTTCTGTAAATTTTGAAGGCATACAAGCTTTTAATATTTGCAGCTTTTCACAATTAGAGGCAGCGCTTACCGAGGTTCTTACTCAATGGGTGCCCAAACAGAATTGGCACAAAACAGATCTGAAATATCAACTTAAATACATTAAATTCATATCCGCTTATGATTGGGCAACTTTCCGAAAATTCAAAAATGACGACAACCTTCATATAAACAGGTACCGATTATTAGGAGAAGACTTGCAGAAACTGTGGGACAGCTTATCTAAAGCATTCGATAGAGCATTAGATGACTTCGAAAAATTTGGAATCAAAAATGACGATGATCTTATGGAAAATAGATTGCACGAGGAACTATTAACGGTCATTAGTAAAAAAAACAAAGATACGTACGAGCGAATACTTAATTCCAATGCATACGAAAGGTCAGAAAAAATAAAGCAAGCCTGTGCACAAATCATCACAAAAACAGCAAAAAAAGGTACTCATGTTGGTCAGGAATCCATTGTTCAAAAAATGTTACATCATGAGGACCAGCCTTTTCCATTAACTTATAAAGAGCTGCACGGATGGGTAGAAGATAACCTGATAAGCTACAGCAAGACCTTACCTTTTGATGATAATGAACTGCAAATGATTTATGACGAATACCTAGAACAGTTCAATCCTGATGCTACAAAATAGAGCCCAATCACATCGTTTGCACCACTATAAAACTAATTTAAGCATCACAGTTTTTCTCATATTCAGGTAACCTCCTGATATTAAAATATTAGCCTGAACTGGTATAGAAATTGATGCAAAAACCACTGTCGTCTGTATCTGGACAGCATTTTTTTGAGGTGACAGTATAGGCGATCAGTCATGTAGTATATCGTCATCATTTTTGTTCAGGAGTGGACATGAAGAATAACGCTCAGAAAGAGTATTACTGGCGCCTCCCAGAGAGTAGCAATGAAATCAGATCCCGCAAAGATAGAGAAAAGCGAATACAGTTTTTAAGAAAAGCCTGGCAGGATCGATCACTGACGATTGACTCATCTCAACTGGCAGAGAAAATCATCAACTTTGAAAGAGAAATAGAATCTGTATTACCTGCCACGCCAGCTCAAAAGTAATCTATCGCAAGTGTTCAGCGCTTGAGCAACAAATCGAGCAAAAAAATCAATGGCATAAGTCTGTGGGTTCGGCCGGTTAGAATCCACAGCCAAAAGCCTCAAACTCTATCCAGCCTTACTCTCAGCCTAAATCCTGCAATAATCATCAGACAGACGTTTTAGATCATCGTCCGGCCTGCAAAGATAACGGTCTTTCTATAGCCACAAACAAGATAAATGACGTTGTGATCGTCACTGCAAAAAAGGGAATCCACAACCAATAATAGATATTTTCACTGATATTGATATGAGCCAATACTACACGACACCTTAATATGTATCATGTTACCTCCGATGTAGAGGTATCCATGAGCAGAGTTGACGGTCGCAAAGTATCCCATGAAGTACGAGAAAGTATCCGGTTCGAGGCTATTCAAAAATGGTTAGACGGTGCTTCTGTCCAAGCACTTTCTGTCGAATACAGCACAGATAGATCCTGTATCTACCGCTGGATTGATCGTTACAAAAAAGGTGTAAGCGGTCGGGCAACCCCATCTACCCCTATTCCCACCAATTCGCTATTTTTAAATCGTCTGGCGTGAGATTCATAGGCAACAGGTGTTCAACACACGATTCTTTGGGCAGTTGAGGAACTCTGGACAGCACGTAACGTAGCCAGGCGTATGGCTCCAGACCATTCGCCTTGGCGGTTTCGATCAGACTGTAAAGTGTAGCGCTGGCATTTGCGCCGTTTACGCTTTTAGCAAAAAGCCAGTTCTTGCGGCCAATAACGAACGGTTTGACGGCTCTCTCTGCCGCATTGTTGTCAATATCCAGTAACCCGCTATCAAGGTAACGTATCAGATAAGGCCACTGGTTTTGCGCATAGGTGATGGCTTTGCCAAGCTTGTTTTTCGGAGGAATTTTGGGTTGCTGTCGATCCAGCCACTCTTTCAGCTTGTCCAGGGTCGGGCGGCTTTCCAGCTGTCTTGCCTGGAAACGCTCTTCTACTGTTTTATCTTTAATCCTTCTCTCTATAGTGTAGAGCGTCTGGATCATGGTCAGCACCTGGGCGGGCTTGGTGATTTTGGTTTGTGGCTGGCCTTTTTTCTTCGGGATAGCGTCCAGTGCTTCTTTGAATTTTCTCCGGACGTGCGCCAAACAGCCAACCAATTCTATTCCCGGTTGCTTCTTACTCAGCGCCTTGTAAGCAGACAGTCCGTCGCATTGCAGATAGCCCCTGAACCCGGACAGGAATGCCTGTGGACGACTATGGTCACGACCTGACTGGTAATCGTAGAGGATGACCGGTGTCCCCAGTTGCTCGGTGGTGCGGTATACCCACATATAGGATTTATCCTGTGGCGACCGTTCGGGCTCATCCAATACCTGTAGCGGCGTTTCGTCAGCCTGAATGCTGCTTCGTCTGACCAGCATTTTCTGTAGCTCGTCGTATATTGGTTTGAGTAATACGGACACCCTGATCATCCATTCAGCCATGGAGGCACGACTGATCTCGATGTTCATGCGCTTCAGGATAAACTCCTGTCGATACAGGGGCAGAGCATCACAATATTTGCTGGTGATGATCCAGGCCAGCAATCCGGGAGTGGCAATGCTTTTCGGGATGGGCATTTTCGGCATCGGTGCCGTTTTGACGCCGGACTCGCACTCGCAGGCATATTTCAGGCGCTGGAATTCAACGACTTTCACCTGCGCCGGAACGATGTCCAGCTTACAACTGCTCTCATGGCCGAATGCCTTGAGGGTTTTACCACAGCAGTCGCACTGTTTTTCTTCTTCGGCGATATCCAACTGAACCACGTCCCGGGGCAAATGGTCAGGCAGTGTTTTCCTGACCGGCTTTTTGCGCTGGTGAGCTTCTACGGTCTGGGTTTCAGATTGTTCAGCAGACTCTTCGTCCAATAATTCAGGTTCATTGAACAGTGACTCCTGGCCCTCGAAACGTTCACTGGAAGCGGCAAATTTCTGATGTTGATGCAGGCGGAACTGTTCCTCATACCACGCGAGTTTCGCCTTCAGCTGAACGTTCTCAAACTGAAGAGATTCAATGGTCGGTTTGTCTGGCGTGGTCATCGTATTCATATCGCCTATTATCTAACAGAACCGCCGTCGTTTTCATTGTTGTAGTTCATGGACATTCAGGCGGCAGGCTGATAGCACAATGTCGGATGTGCTTTTTTCTGATCGACTGGTAAGCCGTCCAGAAGCCAGTTCAGCTCACGACGGGTCAGAGTGATTGCCTGATTCGTCTTTTCATGATCAGGCCAATTGAAACGGCCTTTCTCGAGGCGACGGTAGTAAAGCCAGAAGCCGTTAGTCTGCCAGTGCAGTATTTTAAGTTTGTTGCGTTCCCGGTTGCAGAATACGAACAGGCTTTCGGAGAACGGGTCCAGGTTCAGTACTTCGCTGGCGATCAGGGAGAGACCATCGATAGACTTGCGCATGTCGGTGACACCGGGAGCCAGGTAGACCTTGAGGGAAGTCGCATCACCTATCATGCTGCAACCTCCAGGGTTTGCAGTACGGTTCGCAAGGTCTGGGGGTCGAATCCCGGTGCCAGTTCGATACGAAACCCGGAGGGGCTGGTCAGGGTGATGCCGGTCGTTCCTGGTTGAGCAGGGGGCGAATTGGTCTCGATATTGGCTACAGTGACTGGTAATAGAGGGGTCGGCTTTTTATCAGGGGCCGATTGTTGCCTGTAGCGACGACGGTAATAGCCGAAAGATTTGATGGACAGTTTCTGCTGACGAGCGTATTCCGCCTGAGAAAGTCCGCTTTGCTGCCATTGTTCGATGTGCTGAAACCAGAATTGTTGTTTTTCGGACATGTTGCCTCCTGAAAGCTGGAAGCATCAGTATCCGGATTGGCGGTAAGGCTGGGTAGATGGGTTTTGGCTGACGCTTACGTCTCAAACAACAGATTGAAAAGGCTCGGCACTATTACCATCTGGATAAGATCGATAACTGCCAGGCAGTCTGGATGCCAAACGCATTAGCTAAAAAATACCCTGATGAGAGCAAAAGTTTCCACTGGCAATATGTTTTTCCAGCCTCAAAATGCTCAATCGATCCCCGGTCAGATCAAAAACACCGGCATCATCTCAGCGACAGCCAGCTTCAAAAGATGGTTAAATCTGCGATCAGAAAAGCAGATATAGAGAAACACGCTTCCTGTCACACCTTCCGTCATAGTTTCGCTACCCATCTGTTGGAAGATGGCTATGACATACGAACAGTCCAGGAACTGATGGGGCACAAGGATTTGCGTACGACACACGGAAAAATCATGAAACCCCACAGCCAGCAAGAACCTCTGACAGATATTGAGTGCTCATGGCCGCCTTTTTTTGCTTTCGCTTCAGCCCTGCTTTGAAAGACTTTGTATTGTTCAACATATTAACTGCAACGTGTCGAAACCCTGCTAACATCTCTGCAGCATTGCCTCTTCTTATTCGGCAATCATCTTCGTTCATAGCAACATCTAACTTCCAATGAAGCTTTCCTTCTATTGCCCAATGACTTCTTGCTGCAGTGGCTAATTCTTCTGCTGTCAATTCAGCAGATGAAATATAATAACGAATGCTGATATCTTCAGAATCAAACACCTCTCCATCCATTCTTGCTGACATTACGATTCCAAGTGTTTTCATCCCTTTCCAATCAAAGGACAAATTTACAAATTCATCAAAAATATCACTAACAATGTGTTGTCTTATTTCAAGCCGACCATGGCTTTTTTCTGTCGTCTTGAATGAATCACCTTTCCAAGCATTAATCTTTTCTGAAGAAAAATGGTTTTCAAATGCTTCGAGAAGTTTGCCCTGATTACCTTTGACCGCCAATAAATAATCGGCTCCCTTATCGACAATCTTGCTGGCAATGTCCCTCTGGCAGCCCATGGCATCAATGGTTACAAGGCATCCACGAATCTCAAGGAGCTCTAAAAGCTCTGGAATAGCGGTTATTTCATTACTCTTGGCATTGACTTTAATTTGCCCGAGAACTAATTCATTGGCAGCCACAAATGCACTTACCATATGAATGGCTCCTTTATCTTTTCCTTTATCGTAGGAACCTCTTACGGTCTTTCCATCAATTGCAATGATTTCGCCATTACTTACTTTATGACAGGCTTTCATCCATTCAATAAAGCAACGTTGAAATTGTTTTGGATTCACAACAGCAGCAACTCGGGCAATAGTATGATGAGATGGAACTCCATTTTCAAAGTCACCATACTTTTTTAACCAGTCGAGTCTTTCAGTTCCAAAATCCTCGATTTCCTCCCAACCTTCACAGCCGGCAATAACAGCACAGATTATCAAAATCAAAACATCTGTGAGTTTATGCTCTACTTTCCATGCTTGGCGTGGATCATAAATAACAGAAAGGCTATTCATTAAATCTAATGCATTCATTGGTTGGGCATCCAAAGTTTTTTATATATGACAATGGACGCATAAATCGGGCTATACGCACTTACACTTATAGGTCTTGAGGCCAAATGCTTCGGGGTGTTTCATGATTTTTCCCTGGCGTACGACACAGATTTACACGCATGTTTTGAATAAAGGAGGAAACGCTGTCAAAAGCCCTTTGTCACGACTATAGGCACGCTACCGCCGTTAGATTATTGAACGGTACAAAATCCTAGTTTGATATTAAGCTGTTTAAATTTGCTCGATTGTGCCATTTTGTAGCCTCTTTAAAAAGTCTGATTCGCAAAAAATACTATAGTGACAACAGGGAGCAGTTCAGCCTGTCTGCCATGTGTCGGGTGATGTCCGTGTCCCGCAGTGGCTTTTATGAATGGCTCTCCCGCCCTGAATCCAATCGTTCTCAGGAAGATCAGGCATTGAAGGCAGACATTAGAGCAATGGCACTGACTTAAGCCGCTTTCCCTTGGTACTGCTTCAGTCTGCGTGCCTCAGCTCTCGGGTGTTGTAGCCTTTTATGCGGCTTTGGTCGTCTCTTTACAGCTCTTGGTTCTGACCTTCCCGGACGATTACCAACAACATGCTCGGCTTATTATTTCCAGCATGTTGGCGATCTTCTCTTCCAGCCAGCCGCCGCACGCTCCCAGTAATGTCTGGTGGAAGGATACCAGCGTTTCCTGTGCCGCTTTAAAGCTGATCTCTCTGGGCATTTTCCTGATGCGCACTGCTGCCTTACCCATAAGGGCGCGTATCACGTTGTAAACCAACAGGTTCACTGAAATTTCTTTTCTCACCATTTCCGGACTTTTGCACCGGAGCATTTCCATTTGCATAGTGGTTTTGATCACATCAAAATCGGTTTCAACGTGCCAGCGCTTCAGATACAGGCCGATGATCTCGGTACGAGAATACTCTTCAGCATCCAGTAACGTGGTGGCGATTATACGGGTCTTATTTTTGACGGCACGAATAACCAGCTCCTCAGGCATCTGATCGTATAATTCCCGGCTCATCCATTCCGGTCTTGCAGGGCGTGTTAACCTGAACAGCCCGTCTTTGTTACCCAACCGTTGGTAGCACTTTCTGAAGTCAATAAGTCGTGCACCGTTTTTCTCAAACACCACATCTGCCCCGGCATGCAGCACAAGAGCCAGCAGGAAATAATTTTCAAAATTCGCATCACCCAGCAGAATGTCGCCAGCACGCAGGTGAAACAGGAGCCTTCTGAGCAGGGCTTGCTCACCCGTCTCTTTGCCCTGGTAAGGAGCTACTGCATAATCGAGTAACGCACCACTGCCAAGGGATATCAAAACAAGAATTCTAAGAACAGGGAAACCAAGCCCTTTTTTTGGGTGTCAGGCTGAGGGTATTCATGTTGGTTTTTCTCGGTGTCCGGCATTAAGAGTGTTGAGCCGTCAGTGATCAGAACTCGGCGTTGATGCCAGAGACAGGATTCTGGTGAGGCGCTGTCGAGGTTATTGCCTGAGGTGCGCAGCAGTACGTTAATTGATTCCTCTGTTAATCGCTGCCGTGCTTTGGCATACGCACCGGTTCCGGTATTGGAAGGCTTGTTACCATTGACGGCCTGATCTCTTGCCTCATCAATAAGGGCGTGTCGGCATGACTTGGTGTCGCTGGCGACCTGTTTCATGAACAGGGTTAGGGTTTTAGAGGGAGGAAAGTCCCTGGCTCTGAAGCCAGGATAACTTGCCTGAAAAGCGTTGAGGTCATCAGGGGTGAGAATCGATGACAGTGCATCGTTGCCAGTTTGGGCAAATTGACGAAGGCAATCATTAGCGAGGGACAGAAATTCAGGGCTAAACTTGGTCATGGCTTGCTCGGGGAGATGAAATTGTTCAAAGACTGTTATAATCGTTTTTCTTCTCGGGCAAGCCTTGGTGTTTCAGAGAATGAGCCTTAAGTCAGTGCCATTAGACATTAGAGTCATTCATGAGAAAAACCGCCAGTTGTACGGTGAGCGTCGTATTAAAGACGACCTGGCTGATATGGGTAAGACAGTGAGTCGCAAACGTATAGGTCGATTGATGAAGGAAGAGGGTCTGGAGTGTAAGACCAAGCGTAAATTCAAGGCTACAACTGATTCCAGTCACAATAAGCCGGTGGCAGACAATTTATTGAAGCGGGATTTTAACCGGGAACAGCCTGATCAGGCTTACGCAGGTGATATCACCTACATTCCTACCCGAGAAGGCTGGCTCTACCTGTCTGTTTTTATAGACCTATGCTCAAGGGCTGTAGTGGGCTGGTCGATGGGGAGCCGTATGAAGGCCACATTGGTGACAGATTCTCTGGAAATGGCCATGAGGAAGCGCAGACCAGGCGCGGGCTTACTGGTACATAGCGATCGTGGCAGTCAGTACGTTTCAGATCGATACCAGAAGCTACTGAACGATAATGATTTCACTTGTAGCATGAGCCGCAAAGGGAACTGCTGGGATAACGCAGTGGCTGAAAGCTTCTTCCATACCTTGAAAACTGAGCTGACTCATCATGAGGATTTTCAGACAAGGGAGGAGGCTCATCAGGCAATTTTTGAGTATATTGAAGTGTTTTACAATCGTCAGAGAAAGCATTCAACGAATGGCTATCTGGCTCCGCTCAAGTATGAAAAGCAGCTTGCTGGAGCTGCGTAAAAAATTGTCCGGAAAACTCTTGCCATATCACTGTGGACAGTTTTCTGAGGTCTCGAGACAGATGCTCCAAGGCCTGCAGTACAAGGGCTAGGATTTAATTGCAAGTTTGGTGTTTCTCAGACTTGATAAAAAGTATCCTAAACACTATAACCCTCGGTACTACTGACAAAAAAGTGTCCACAGTATTGTTATAAGTAACGTGAATTCCATGGCTTACAATACAGCTGGCAGGCCTCCAGTCAAAAAAATCACATCTATATGAGGCTTTAATGGTTGCAGGCTATAAGTACTCAGCGCTGGAATCAGACGATAGCTCTCCGCCGTTAAAATCGGCAGGTATTGTTTTGCGGTTGGAGGGGTGAAAACGAAGCTGTTCTTGTCTAGATCTGGTCATGGCAAGTTCTGGTTTGCTTCTTCCGGAGCTTTCTTTTGGTCGACCCAATCATATCAAGTGATTGGGCTGAACTTGCCTTCTTTTGTGAAATATCCGGGCTAAGAGTTAACAGAATAAGGTCGTGATTTTGATCACTTATCGCTTGATCCTGTGTGGGGCTTTCATAATTTTGCTCTTTCCTGGAGAGCTGTTTGCAGGAACACTTGAAGACCAGCTATTTCTTTACCCTCTGAAGACTGTTTTTATGTCGAAAAACGGTCTTCAGAACCCCTTAGAATTTAAGCTCCGCCCAATTAGCGGGTTTTCGATACATACACCTGATTTAGAAGATTTTGATCGGGTTACCATAATCCGCTCCAGCAATGAAGAGTACTCTGCAACTTATTGGCTTATGGATGAAGTGGTTTATCGTGCGTCCTATCAGCCGGTGGAACAAACTGCATTTCTGCTACAGGGTAATGGCAATAAAATAGAGTTGCAACTGTCGTATAAAAGATTTGATCCTTTTAATGCAGCATTAAATGTAACCCGGATGCTCAGTTCTGCGTTTGTTGAAACGCTTAAAGGAGCAGCCCGTTGCAGAGAGGTGACTCCGGGGGAGTGTGCGGACGGCTTTATTGGACACACTGAACATCATAGTTACTATCAACCTTATCACACAGCCACTTCCGGGGATGATTTCCAATTAATTGAATCTGATCAGCAGATAACCGTCATCTTGGGTGACGAGGTGATAATAATCAGGCATAACAGAAATGGCGTATATCTACGTGGTCAATCTGCCAAAGCCGTCACAAATAAAGGTGCAGAAGGCGGTTCAGGAAAACAGCCGGCCGAAAAAAAGGATCAATCTTGCTCTTCATATTTGTCCTCAGGAAAGCAGGCGACACTTACAGATGATGCTGGCAATGGTACTGATAGTGGTGGGGATGGTGAGGAACCACCAAACAGGCCGCTGCGAAAGCAGCTGCCGGCTGACTTTATGGGAATAGATGAAGATGCTCCACAGTCAAAGCTTCAGTATGGAAATTATCTGGCATTTGTACAAAATGCCCTTGCTTATGTAATGCATGGAGAGGTTGTCCTTGATCAACAGCTCAGGTCAATTGTGAACTTTTGGTACAAAAATCCTGACGATATGGTTGATCTGTTGCTTGAGTTGCTTGAATACGGATATGGCATACCGCAAAACAGGTTAGCTAAAGTCAGAGAATTGATGCAGAAGTGCTTGTTGAGTCCTGGGTGTACTCGTGGTTTTGAGTTAAGAAATGAGTCTTATTACACTTCGGCATTGGTAAACAGCCATCTTAATGAGCTGCTAGAAAATCGCTCTAATGTATCTATAGCTACAGAAGTTCAGGAGCTTATTGCGGATTTGCTCTCATTGTTTTTTCGTGAAGTTATCGATTCAGAACCGAACCAGAATCTGCTCACTTTTATCGGTGAGAACGGACTTGTGCTGGGGGAGATGACAAAGGAGAAACGACCAGAGGGTGTGCTATGCCGCTCAAATTGTTGTAATGGATATGGTCATGAATTTCTGAAATTTTGTACGTGGATTTTCAGCTCAAAGCCTGCAATTGTTATGTTTGCAGCGCTTTTTTGCACATTTATTGCTGATAATAGCTCAATCTTTGACGGTAATGTCTATGTAAACATGGTGCTTGTATATGCCATGTCCGTTTTGAGTACGGGGGCCAGTGTTCTTTCGTCATTTCTTAATACTTTTGGTCTATCGCGGCTGTTAAGGTTAGAGACTAATGTTTCCCGAAACCAGGTTGTGTTGCTGGCCACACTGAATACGACGAAAGATCTTTTCTCTATTCTGGGGTTGCTCTGCGGTATGACACTTCCAGACCATATTGAGTTGGTTCGTTTTTGTCAGGGGATAAACGCCATTGCTGGAGCGTTATTTGCGACTGCTCTTGTCAATATTGCCAATTCGGTGTTGAGGTCTATTCAGAATACGAAGGGGCTAGGTTCTGGAAGGTTTGTCGGGTGTGTAAATAGTGGGCTTTCATTTATTCGGTTTGGTGATATAGCTTTGACAGCGGGTTTGACTTTGACAACCACAGCACTGGTTCAGCTTATTTCAATGAACCGAAGCTGTCTTGAGCCTGGGGAAGGTTTTTTTGCGAACAGCGGTGTGTCGCTGGTCTGTAATCTGTTATTTCCAACAGGAAGTACTTTTTTTGAAGTGAATCGTATTTTGGCTTATGCAGCTTCATTTATGGCTTTTCTGCAGTTGCGCCGACAGTACCAGGTTCTGATGGGAATGGCTTCAGACAGAGGCAGGCTTACGGAAACTCAGCGTCAGCATGTTCGCTCAATGCGACGACCAGTTTTGGCTCGCGGGAGTGTCTCAGTACTCACGCTATGGCTTTCATTTATCGATCCCTATCGACACAATCCGCTGTTCTTTTGGGGGCTTGCTACCTGTGATTTTGGTAAGGCTATTTGCTTTGAATCGGGAGTCAGGCGATTTCGTCAGGAGTTAATCGCACCAGAAATTTACGCTCACAGGCGGAATCACCTCCGAGAGGAGTGTAATCGGTTAGTTTCTCAAATAGCTACAAACTTTTGTCGCTCTTTTTCTGATTACTTCCAGGCTATGCAAGGCGCAGTAAATAATGCGGGTATTCGCTCTGAGATGAACGAAATCAATTGGTTGCGTCACTATATGGATGCGGACTTGGGTAATAATCTGCAAAATACGGTATCGCTATTTGCTCATAATTCAGGTGAGAGTGTTCGCTGGATTGAGCGTATGCAGTCTCGGTGGGTGAATAGAAATGGAGATGCTTTTCCTCAGCTTGAACCGTCGGCCGACTCTCGGAACGAAGGGTTGCTCCAGAATTTGTTCCCTGTGAATGGCCCGGTTGCGCCGGTCGCAGGACCTGAAGGGCAGAATCGTCAGAGGGCTTTAGAGGTGGTAGGTAATCGGGGGACGGTTTTCACTGTCCAACGGTTGGAGCAAGAGAATAGTGGCTCTGTTGACAATACCATTACACACGCAGGAGTAAATGATGCAAGCGCACAGGATGTTGAGCATTTGGATCGGGATTCTTTTTACGATAATGTGGGTCTTAGTTTTGAGCTTCCTTTTTTGAATGGCCCGGAAAATGAAAGTGGACGAAATATAATGGTTGGCGACTCAGAAAGGGAAAGCAATAAATCGAAAGATGATGGCTGTGCCGATGAGTGCACCGTTGTTATTATTCCGAACTTTCTAAATAAAATAACAGACGGCTCTGATGAATAGCACTTGCCATATTCTGCAGTGTTAGAGCAGGAACTATCTTGAAAAACTCCGCGAAGCAGTACTGTCGCTATTGATGGCACTGAACACCATCAAAGAAGTAACAACTTCAGCTTCTGCCTATCCCGGTATTTCAGAAGAGCGGGTATATTCCGTCGCTGCTGGACAGGATAAGCCAATAATGACTCCTGAACGGTTAGCAGCTCTGTACAGCCATGACACCACACCAATGGCTACCGGTCTTTGGCATGCGATCCATCAGGTACTTCAGGAAAAGGCACAACGTCGTCTGATTT
>CBDAQW010000040.1:0-129098 GCA_965199185.1 Endozoicomonas sp.
TTCTGCGCGCAAAACCAACTCTACAATATCTGAAGATACCGATATCGGCTGACCGACTGGCGCACGGTTAAACTGCATCAGTTCAGAGTCCTGCTTATAGGTGGACATTCGCTGATCCACATCAGACAAAGCCTCATACACTATTTGAGAAACCACATCCACCGGATTGCTAAACAAAGTAGAAACATAACTAACGCTATAGGTGGTTCCCATAATCTTGCCATTAAAGGTATTCAGCCTGGGGCGGGTGACAAGAATGGACAAGGTAACCAGCACTAAAATAATGCCGGGAATCAACAATGATCTGGAAGACCTGGAAAGCAAGATACACCCCTGATTGCAGGATTACTAATGACACAGCCAGCCGTTGACTGAGGCGAACCAGTTTACCACTGCCGCATTTACGCCGCCAGCCTGCTGAAAGGCTCTCAAATTTATGGCTTTTTCTTAAACTCGGCTAACTGGAATAATTGCTTTTTTACCAATCTGACATAGACTTACCCGAAGTCCTTTAACTGTGAATTTGAGGGTGTTCATGATGTTTTTTTCGGCTCACAGTGCAAAGGCAATATCCACATTCATTACATTCTTCCTAGCACTACTGTTTAACGTAGACTCCATGGCATTCCAGACGAGTATGGGGTCTACCACAACCGCTGTCTACACTTCAAAAGAATATACATCTGAATACAAAGTCACTGAACAAAGTGCCACTTATCCCTCACCCATTCATACCGTAAAAAATATTACTTCTCAGCCGGACTTTCATCAAAACACCACTACTGGCAAGGAGCAAACAACACTGCCCAGACCAACTGGTCTGCACTCTGTTCTACCATTAATAACAGAGTCGCAATCAACCAAAGGCTTTCTGGTAATGCGTCGTTCGTCATACATTGATCATCAAGGAAAGTTTCGTTGTACGCTGCACCTTGCCGGACATCCTGCAAGCAAGACTCGCGGGATGTCTTCAGCCAATGGCAGCAGGCAAATTTCGGTTTCGGACTGTCATAAAGATTTGTTGTCTACGCTCTCACTTGATCCGGAGCCTTACTATAACAAAGGAAATAAATATTACGCACTGGCCATTCCGTTAGACAACCGCATTGAGGTTTATTTTCTTAATGCTGACCACCTTTATTTTTATCCTGGTAGCGATGACAATCGCTATACCCTGCCCTTCAGAGGTGTACAGAAAGTACAGTTCTATCCCAGCGGGCATGTTCTGGTCGCAGGCTCAACCTATTTTTGGAAAGTCAGAATCTACGACATTGCAAAGGCGTTTAATCAGCGTACCGTGCCGGGCTTACTCTACAATGTTTATGACATAAATAATGCTCCAGACCTTCAGGATTATAACAGCCAGGGTTACGCTCATTATTTATACAACCCAAGAGCCACTGATTTTACAACACTTGGCATAATCAGAAACGCGATTCATTATGTGCCACCCGGAATGGCACCAATTGGGATGGACTTTCCTGTGCTTCCCGTTGATAACTGGGTTATTGACAGTATTGATATCATCAGGAATGAGCCAGACAATATTTATAAAAACACCTATCCGGAACTCATCATAATGAACCACCGCATTCTTCGGACTGAAGCAGAGGGTGGCCCATTAATTATGAGTAATGTGCTGCGATCAAGCGATGCTAATAATGCATTCAACACCCTACTACTCTCGGCGAGTCTGTGCAGGCAGACGTTTTCAACTCGCTCAATCTCTCCTCGCCCGGAAGTGAGTATTGCTTTCACTCAGTTTCCGATAGTTGAACAAGAGGACGGATACCGCTGCGACTATTCAAAATACACATTAACCCTATGGGATAGCACCGGGCGTCTGACAGCTGATGTGCCTGCGTTTGAAACAGAGAGCCTCGCTCCGGCTACCCTCTTGCCCCTCAATACCCAGCCTGCCGGACACTACGTGTATACCATTGAAGATGACAAAGTGAACTTAATAAAGTTCAGGATTGGCGATAGGAATTCCCCGACCTTTCCAGTCCTGAAAGCATTAATCCCTGACTCCGGTTATGAAATCCCCGTGACCGGTGTTCAAAAAATCTGGTTCACTTATGACCCGGACCATATCCTTCTGTTGGTAGGAGAACGTGAACCTCTCATACAACTCTGGAAAATACGATCAAATGATGAAGGTGGCAGCCAGTTGATGGCCGAGCACACCTTGGCACCCAACTGCAAACCAATACAGGCAGAGGTGACAAAAGATCATCAACTGCTCATTAATTTCAACCCAGGCTGTGAATCCTCCCCTTTTATTCTGAAGTTTGCGAGTTATCTGCCGGGCATTAATACTCTGACAAGACCTCAGGCTTTTGCAACAACACAGATGACTCTGCCGAAGCCCATGAATCAACTAACCCTCTGTGCTTGTTCTGATACCAGCACGCCATCAACCAACACGCCACCAAATAGAGGCGACACCACCACAAACTCTGCGAATATAGGCAACGGTGCTGAGGCTCACTATGGAAAAGGATCAGCATTTCTTATTTTACTGGCAGCATTGGAGACCCTGCTTCTTTCCTATTGATGTGGTTAGCCGCCATTGATACTCTTCATGAATAAAATTAACCAAATGAACAGCATATACCCATCGTCTTTGAAGGTGTGGGAGGAATGGCTGCTCTCGCTCACCCCGGTCACCTACCAGTTCCAGGCTCACGGGGCTTAGTTCGCTTGCTGCCTACCCACATCTCCAAACCTAATGGGTGTATAGACACCTGTTAAAAATCATGATTATTCGGAGCACAAGGATGGGCTTAAGCATACTGGATCTTTTCAAAGTAGGGCTTGGTCCTTCGTCGTCTCATACCGTTGGACCAATGGTTGCCGGGAACCGGTTTATTGCAGACCTCAACAGCAAACACCTCCTTGAACAAACCCATCAGATCAATGTAAATTTATACGGCTCACTTGCCATGACTGGCAAAGGGCACGCCACTGATACAGCCATCATGCTGGGTCTGATGGGCGAGAAACCTGACCAGATTGCGCCTGAAACCGCACCGAAACTGATTGATTCCATACGCCGTTCCGGCAAACTCAAATTAACCCAGCAGCACAGCATCGAATTTTCAGAAGACAGGCATCTGAATTTCTGTTTTGGCGAATCACTCCCGGTACATCCAAATGGTATGACATTAAGGGCTCTGGATGCATCCGGTATCATTCTGCATCAGGATCACTTTTATTCCGTAGGTGGAGGGTTTGTTTTAAATGAAATTGAGGCTACTCGTTCTTCAGATCAAAACACAGATATACCCCTGCCCTACCCTTTTACCAGTGCTCAGGAACTCCTGGACATTGGTCATCAAACCAAATTAACGATTGCTGAGATTGCTCTTGCCAATGAACAGCACCTGAACCCGGACATCGACATCAAATCCAGCCTTCTGACCATCTGGCACATCATGGATACCTGTATCCAAAGGGGCTGCCACCAGTCGGGCAGCTTACCGGGAGGTCTGAATGTCAAGCGCCGGGCTGGCAAGCTGTTCCGAAAACTGAGTCAGAAAAAAAGCAAGCCAAAAGATCACCTGAATATTCTCGACTGGGTCAACCTCTTCGCGATGGCGGTCAATGAAGAGAATGCCAGTGGCGGTCGTGTCGTCACTGCGCCCACGAATGGCGCTGCCGGGGTTATTCCTGCAGTGCTCGCCTATTACGTGCGTTTTGATGAGAACAATAATGACGAGGGTATCTGCACTTTTTTAGCGACGGCTGCTGCTATCGGCATGCTTTATAAGAAAAATGCTTCGATCTCCGCTGCAGAAGTCGGCTGTCAGGGGGAAATTGGTGTGGCTTGCTCAATGGCGGCAGCAGCACTCTGCGCCGTTTCAGGTGGAACTAACCAACAAATTGAAAATGCTGCAGAAATCGGCATGGAACACAACCTTGGTCTGACCTGCGACCCCATCGGTGGACTGGTTCAGGTTCCCTGCATTGAACGGAACACCATGGGTGCGATCAAAGCGATTAACGCCTCAAGGCTGGCATTGAGTGGCGATGGTACGCACCGGGTTTCTCTGGATGAAGTGATTAAGACCATGCATCAGACCGGTCTCGATATGCAGGACAAATATAAAGAAACAGCCACCGGTGGGCTGGCTGTCAACGCGGTACTCTGTTAAGCGCCTGTTCGGACAACAGGTTATAAAATAAATAAAGGAAAAAACATGGCGGTTGAACAACAAACCGTTGCCGACAAGGCAACTCTGGAACAATTACAACAACAGAATGCCTTCGTGCATCGCCACATTGGACCTGATGCCACAGAGCAACAGACCATGCTGAACCAACTTGGGCTGGATTCCATTGAGCAACTGGTAGAACAAACCGTACCCGCCAGTATTTTGCTTAATAAACCACTATCCCTTGATGACAGCCAAACCGAAGCAGCGGCACTCGATTATCTGAAGCAGTTGGCACAACAAAATATTGTCAACAAATCCTATATTGGCATGGGATATTACAATACCCATGTACCCGCCGTCATCCAGCGTAATATTCTGGAAAATCCTGGCTGGTACACCGCTTATACGCCTTATCAGCCAGAAATTTCTCAGGGTCGACTGGAAATGTTGCTGAACTATCAACAGATGGTCATGGATCTAACCGGCATGAACGTCGCCAATGCCTCCCTGTTGGATGAAGCCACCGCAGCGGCTGAAGCCATGGCGCTCTGTCGTCGCTCCAGCCGCAACAAAAAACCTGCTTTTTTTGTGGCAGACGATGTCCATCCACAAACCATTGATGTCATCAAAACCCGGGCAGAACCGCTTGAGATTCCCGTCGTCGTTGGCAATCCATATACAGACCTTGATAAGCACGAAATTTTTGCCGTCCAGCTGCAATATCCCGGCACCTACGGTCATATCACAGATATTGAGCCACTGATACATCAGGCCAAACAACAAAAAATCATGGTGTCTGTTGCCACCGACTTGCTGGCTCTGACACTGCTTAAATCACCGGGCGAAATGGGTGCGGATATTGTACTGGGCAGCAGTCAACGATTTGGTGTACCCATGGGGTATGGCGGTCCTCATGCAGCTTTCTTTGCTGCCAGCGACAAACTGAGACGAACAGTACCCGGTCGCATTATCGGTGTTTCTGTGGACTGTCGTGGCAATCAAGCCTTGCGCATGGCCATGCAGACCCGTGAACAACACATTCGCCGGGAAAAAGCGACATCCAACATCTGTACCGCCCAGGCATTGCTTGCCAATATGGCGGCAGCTTATGCCATTTATCACGGCCCGGAAGGTTTGAAAAACATCGCTGAACGGGTTCATCGTCTGACCAGTATCCTGCATTCCGGTTTCACCGACATGGGCTTTCAGTGTAATACCAGCTTCTTTGACACCCTGACCATAAAAGTAGGCAGCAATCAGGAAACGATTTATAACCGGGCATTACAGGAAGGCTGTAACCTACGCCTGATCAGCGATGATCGTCTTGCGGTGAGTCTGGATGAAACCACCACAGCCGACGATGTGAACAACCTGTTCAATATTTTTATGGGCAAAGGCAAAGCATTGGATATTGGTTCGATTGATCGCCAACTCTGTGCTAGCTCTGAAACCCTCTCCGGCATTAAAGAAGAGCAGCGTCGTTCAGATGCCATCCTCAGGCATCCGGTCTTCAATACCTATCATTCAGAAACCGCTATGCTGCGGTATCTGAAGCAGCTGGAAAACAAGGACTATTCGCTGGTACACGGCATGATTCCACTGGGTTCCTGCACCATGAAACTGAACGCCACCAGTGAAATGCTGCCGGTATCCTGGCCGGAGTTTGCCAACATTCACCCCTTTGCACCCAGACATCAGGTCACCGGTTATCTGACGTTAATTCGGGAACTGGAATCCGCACTGGCAGAAATCACCGGCTATGATGCCATCTCCATGCAGCCCAACTCCGGAGCTCAAGGGGAGTACACCGGTCTGCTGGCGATTCGTAATTATCAAAAAGCCAATGGGCAGGGTGATCGTAATATCTGTCTGATTCCTTCTTCGGCACACGGAACCAACCCGGCCTCTGCCGCCATGCTGAACATGAACATTGTTATTGTGGAGTGTGATGAGAACGGCAATGTCAATCTAGAAGATCTGCAAGCCAAAGCTGAGCAATACAAAGAGACTTTATCCGCCCTGATGGTTACCTACCCTTCCACCCACGGGGTTTATGAAGAGGAAATCAGTACCATCTGCCACATCATACACGACAACGGTGGTCAGGTTTATATGGATGGTGCCAACATGAACGCTCTGGTCGGCATAGCCAAACCCGGAAACATCGGCTCCGATGTTTCTCACCTGAATCTGCATAAAACCTTTGCCATTCCTCATGGTGGCGGTGGTCCGGGTATGGGTCCCATTGGTGTAAAAAGCCATCTTGCGCCCTATCTTCCCAATCATTGTGTCAGCAGCATAGATGGAGACCACGAAAGTATGGGCGCCGTTTCAGCAGCCCCCTTTGGCAGTGCTTCGATTCTCCCCATCAGCTGGCTCTATAATGTGATGCTTGGCAGAACCGGACTCAGAAAAGCGACAGAAGTCGCCATTCTAAACGCTAACTATATGGCGGAAAAACTGTCAGGTCATTACCCCATTCTCTACCGTGGCAGAAACAACAAGGTCGCCCATGAGTGTATTGTGGATATCCGCCCCATCAAAGAAGCCTCTGGTATTTCTGAAGAAGATATCGCCAAACGACTGATGGATTATGGTTTCCATGCCCCCACCATGTCATTCCCTGTGGTGGGCACTTTGATGATTGAGCCTACTGAATCAGAAAGCCTGGAAGAGATTGATCGCTTTGTGGATGCCATGATTGCTATTCGAAAGGAGATCAGCAAAGTCCAGGCTGGAGAATGGCCGTTGGATAACAACCCTTTGTGCAATGCGCCACACACCATGGCGGATATTGCTGACAGCCAATGGGATCGCCCTTACAGCCGTGCGCAAGCTGCTTTTCCATATAAAAGCCCACACAACAGCAGTCGCATGAACAAATATTGGCCCGGAGTTAACCGGGTCGATAATGTCTTTGGTGACAGGAATTTCATCTGCTCTTGTCCCGGAATAGACGATTACCGTTAACCATTGAAAACACGTAAAGAGTCATATATTAGAAACTATGACTCTTCATAATTTGCTCTTCCCAGAGTTTTTCAAGATGATTGTCACAGAACCTGCAAATCCGACAGGAGCAGGATGAGAAATTCGTCTTTACAGGCTACAAAAACAAAACAATCTAACCAAGTAGAAAAAAAATTGTATTTTTTTTTCACTTAACTAAAATTCAAAAAACACATACACATCAGGACTAAAAATACATGGAGGTTAATATCATTAATACTGTGAACTGGATCCATGAGAATTCTAAAATTTATACTTTTAATAATTACATTTAGCTTGGCTCCACTGTCTTTTAGTGCTCCAAATATTCATAATACTTTTTTTGATCTATTTATTGGTGAAGACTTAAAATTCGAAGACGCAATATATATTAGTTATGAGCCTACCGGCCATCGTTTTCATATACGCCCTATCTATAACCCTTACCCATCGACCCGTCTCGTAGAGACTGCCGTCGACGATCAACAACGGGAAGAGTTTTATCGCTTTCTGCTTACTACCTATGAACTTACTGGCCATCGTTATCCTGCAAACTCTATCTATATCTATAACTCCCAGCCACCGACTCATTTCACCGGTACGCCCATCGACATTCAACAACGGGTAGAACTTTATAGTTTTATGCTTTTTCAGGCAATATTATCAACCTTATACACTATTATGGGTACGGAAACAGCATCAGAAAATCCATTTCATCTGACACCAAATACAAACGCTGGTCTCATTCCTTCCACCCCTGATCTTGTTTTTTACAATTGGACGTCTATTTTTGACGCTAACAACTGGAGAGATATATTTCTCGATGCCATCGGCAGAGCATTAAGTAAGGAAGATACAGATCAGTATTTTGTACTTCTGCGCTCAGGGCCGGTTTTCAACTACCTTCTTAATTCACCAGACGTTACAACTTCATCAGATGCAAACCAGGATACTGAAGACACAAAAAACAAACAGAGAGTAGTTCTCCATTACTCAAGGATGGAATTGGGCACTACCACACCATCAATGCAAAATACTGGCTTACGTGACTATATAAGAGTGGTATACCAATCAATCAATGATAGTAACTCATATAACCTATCAATATTAGTGAAAGATGCTTTTGCTACGCACGAATATCAAGTTCATGCGGTTTTCATGAGTTCAAAAAACCGAAAACTCAGTCTAAGGTCCAAACAGTTCAGAAAAGACTACCACGAAAAAGACAACACTGATGATGCATCAGGAGCAAGTTCTTCAATGGTTGCAAATTTTTTTACTCTATCTCAGCCTGAGTTCCACCCTCAAACCTTTAAAGTACAAGAAACCACACCAAAACTTAATGGAATAAATATTGGCATAAAGTTGCTCTTGCTTTTACTTCAGTCAAAAATCACCAATGGTAATAAGTTCCCCCACACATAACAATCTAACCAGGTAGAATCCTAAAAATAAAATGACCATCAGGATTACAACCACATCGAAGCTAACAACCCTTAATATCAACAAACAAAGAGGACTAAATTCATGAGAAAGCTTATAGCCTTAATACTTACATCAATCTTGTCTCCACCTTCTATCAGCGCCCCAAATAGCTATGAGAATTCTTTTGATCTATTTATTGGTACAAACTTAAAACACGAAGATGCACTTCATATTAGTTATGACATTGCTGGCAATCATTATTTTATAACCCAACTTTATAATAACCCTCAGGCATCCACTACCCCTACAGAAACTTCCACTGATAATCAACAACACGAAGAATCTAACAGCTTACTGTTTTCTCAGCCAACCTCATCAAGCCTAGACACTGTTACAGATTGGGAAAAATCAGAAACAGAAGCAGCAACAATAAATCCATCTCATGTTAATGCCAATACAGATGCCTATCACACACCTTCCTCATCTAATCAAAATTCTGACAACCAGGACTCTATTACCGGCGTTCACAACTGGAGCCATATATTTACTGATGCCATCACCAGGGCATCAAATCATGGTACTGTGTTCACTGGAACGCTTGATAGATTAAGAGATTCTTTTTTACTGTTGCGCTCAGACCCGCTTTTCAATTTCATACTTAATGCACCAGAACCTGTAACGTCATCAGGTGCAAATATGGACACCGAAGACGCACAAGATTCACAACGAGTAACTTTTCATTATGCGGCAACAACAGCGGGTATTATTGCAGATGAAATGAGACGCACCGGTTTACAAGATTATATAAAAGTGAGTTACAAATCATCAACTCATCAAAACCGCTATAGCATAACAATATTGTTAAGATATGATAGTGATACGAAAGAATATCAAGTCCATGCTGTTTTCATGCGTTCTAACGAAGAAAAAATCAGCTTAAGAACTAAACAATTCAGAGAGGATTACACCGGAGCAAAGGGTTCTGGAAGATACATTCCTAAAGATGTTTCATCAAGCACTGGCGCTGGCACATCTACATCAGAGCCTAAGAATCAAAAAAAACCCTCATCATCCGTTGCGCAACTTGCTATGGCTATTGGTCTGTACTTTCTATCAGCACAAGCAAATAACAAACACCCTTAAGACTAGCCAGATCAGTATTTTCAGAAGATCCTTTTGGTCTTTTTAAAAAAATTTTTTTTGATAAAAATCAATACTATAAAATCAATAATCATCTAGAATTTACGTCCAAAATCCTGACTGACACCTCAAACCTTCTGGCTTGTGGTGTCTTCTTGGCATTTCCTTCCAAGCATATTGAGTTTTTCTGCTATGAGTAAATTACTGGATCGCTTCCTGGGCTACGTTCGTTTCGATACTCAGTCACACCCCGGGTCTGATACTGTGCCAAGTACCAGCAAGCAATTTGAGCTGGCTAAATTTCTTAAAAATGAACTGGAAGACCTGGGACTCTCAGAGATAACTCTGGATGACAAGTGTTACCTGATGGCCAAGCTTCCCGCCAATACTGAAAAACCAGTGCCAGCCATCGGGTTTATTGCTCACATGGACACGGCCTTTGACTTTTCTGGCGAGAATGTAAACCCCCAGATTATTGAAAATTACAACGGTTCCGCTATTGCCCTCGGCGACACGTTGACATTGTCGCCTGCTGAATTCCCTGAGCTGGATAGTTGCCTGGGTAAAACTTTGATTACCACCGACGGAAGTACTTTACTAGGTGCTGACAATAAAGCCGGTATTGCAGAGATTCTGACCGCTGTTGAGCACCTGATCGCACATCCTGACATTGAACACGGTGATATTTGCATTGGCTTCACTCCTGATGAAGAAATTGGTCGGGGTGCTGACCACTTTGACGTTAAAGCCTTTGGTGCTGAGTTTGCCTATACCATTGATGGAGGCCCACTGGGTGAACTGCAGTTTGAAAATTTCCATGCTGTCGGTGCAGAAGTCTACGTAAACGGTAAAAGCGTTCATCCAGGTCATGCGAAAGGTAAAATGGTTAATGCCATGGTGCTTGCTGCAGAATTTATCGAAAACATGCCTAAAGACGAAACCCCGGCGACCACTGAAGCTTATGAAGGTTTCTATCATCTGAAGAGTATGGAAGCCGACCTGACTCGTACCCATATGGGCTGGATTATCCGTGACTTTGATGCCAATGGTTTTGAGCAGCGTAAAACATTTATTCAGGAACGTGTCGAACTGTTTAATCAAATGTACGGCGCTGGCACTGTAGAAATAGAAATCAACGACAGCTACCGCAACATGCGTGAAATGGTTGAACCCCGTCGTGAGATTATCGAACTGGCTAAACTGGCAATGGAAGACGCACAGATAAAACCATTAGTTGAACCCATCCGTGGCGGTACAGACGGCGCTCGCTTGTCATTTATGGGCCTGCCATGTCCTAATATTTTCACTGGCGGCTTCAACTTCCACGGGCCTTATGAATTCATTGCTCTGGAAGATATGGAAAAAGCTGTAGAGGTCATTGTAAATATTGCAAAACGCGCTGTACCAGCATAAGAAACAACCAGCCTTCGCCCTCTCCTTCGAGGCTGTCGCAAAAGGCAGTTTTAAACAACACATCGGTCGGCACGCACGAAGGACATACCGACCGATGTGTTCAGAAAGATGTAATCAATGTAGATACAAGGCTGGAAACCCGAAGGGTTGCCGAACCACAGGGTTTGGCGACAGCCTCCTTCGCACAGCTACTTATATCGCAGGGTATTTTTGATCAACAACCCAACACGCCTGTCTCGAAAGAGGCTGAGTATGGGCAAGTGCTTGAATCAGGCACTGTCAAGGAGAGTATAAGCCAATGGCACTGACTTAAGCCGCTTTCCCTTGGTACTGCTTCAGTCTGCGAGCCTCAGCTCTCGAGTGTTGTAGCCTTTTATGCGGCTTTGGTCGTCGCTTTACAGCTCTTGGCTCTGACCTTCCCGGACGATTACCAACAACATGCTGGCTTATTATTTCCAGCATGTTGGCGATCTTCTCTTCCAGCCAGCCGCCGCACGCTCCCAGTAATGTCTGGTGGAAGGATACCAGCGTTTCCTGTGCCGCTTTAAAGCTGATCTCTCTGGGCATTTTCCTGATGCGCACTGCTGCCTTACCCATAAGGGCGCGTATCACGTTGTAAACCAACAGGTTCACTGAAATTTCTTTTCTCACCATTTCCGGACTTTTGCACCGGAGCATTTCCATTTGCATAGTGGTTTTGATCACATCAAAATCGGTTTCAACGTGCCAGCGCTTCAGATACAGGCCGATGATCTCGGTACGAGAATACTCTTCAGCATCCAGTAACGTGGTGGCGATTATACGGGTCTTATTTTTGACGGCACGAATAACCAGCTCCTCAGGCATCTGATCGTATAATTCCCGGCTCATCCATTCCGGTCTTGCAGGGCGTGTTAACCTGAACAGCCCGTCTTTGTTACCCAACCGTTGGTAGTACTTTCTGAAGTCAATAAGTCGTGCACCGTTTTTCTCAAACACCACATCTGCCCCGGCATGCAGCACAAGGGCCAGCAGGAAATAGTTTTCAAAATTCGCATCACCCAGCAGAATGTCGCCAGCACGCAGATGAAACAGGAGCCTTCTGAGCAGGGCTTGCTCACCCGTCTCTTTGCCCTGGTAAGGAGCTGCTGCATAATCGAGTAACGCACCACTGCCAAGGGATATCAAAACAAGAATTCTAAGAACAGGGAAACCAAGCCCTTTTTTTGGGTGTCAGGCTGCGGGTATTCATGTTGGTTTTTCTCGGTGTCCGGCATTAAGAGTGTTGAGCCGTCAGTGATCAGAACTCGGCGTTGATGCCAGAGGCAGGATTCTGGTGAGGCGCTGTCGAGGTTATTGCCTGAGGTGCGCAGCAGTATGTTAATTGATTCCTCTGTTAACCGCTGCCGTGCTTTGGTATACGCACCGGTTCCGGTATTGGAAGGCTTGTTACCATTGACGGCCTGATCTCTTGCCTCATCAATAAGGGCGTGTCGGCATGACTTGGTGTCGCTGGCGACCTGTTTCATGAACAGGGTTAGGGTTTTAGAGGGAGGAAAGTCCCTGGCTCTGAAGCCAGGATAACTGGCCTGAAAAGCGTTGAGGTCATCAGGGGTGAGAATCGCTGACAGTGCATCGTTGCCAGTTTGGGCAAATTGACGAAGGCAATCATTAGCGAGGGACAGAAATTCAGGGCTAAACTTGGTCATGGCTTGCTCGGGGAGATGAAATTGTTCAAAGACTGTTATAGTCGTTTTTCTTCTCGGGCAAGCCTTGGTGTTTCAGAGAATGAGCCTTAAGTCAGTGCCATTAGAGTATAAGCCACTGTTATCGCAACCCTCTCTAAGCCAGCCCACTGGAGTTTGCCTCTTATATCAAGAATGTGGTCTGTTGTGATGTCAGACAGTATTGTTCTACTCACTCTTTCAGTTCAATCCAAAAGCAATCAAAGAACCCTAACTCAATATATGTTTAACATAACGCTCATAATTGATTATGCATCTAAATCACCCAATGCCCTTCCATACAGAGTGTTAAAAACTCAAAGTATTATTTTCTGGATATTCTTAACACTTTTCCGGAATCTGTTAACACAAATAAACTGCCGTCCTGAGCTATTTCAATATGACGCAACCGATCATTAAGGGACGTCAACAAAGAGACTTGCTCTGTTGGCTTTCGACCCAGCATTTTGACCCAGCGCAATTCTTTAGCCTTCAGTGCAGTATTCAGAATATCACCTGCAAACTCAGGAAACATCTCCCCGTAATAAACGACCATGGATGATGGCGCAATCGATGGCGTCCAATCCACCAGCGGCTGCTCCATGCCCGGATATTCTGTAAATGGTGAAATACTCGCACCGGAATAATCTCGTCCGTAAGTTATCACTGGCCAGCCATAGTTTTTACCCGCTTCAAGAATATTGATCTCATCGCCTCCAGCAGGGCCATGTTCATTGGAAAATATCAAATTCCGTTTCTTGTCGTAAACCAGCCCCTGAGAGTTTCTATGCCCCAGCGAGAAAATGCTCTGATGCGCTGCCTTGTCATTATAAAATGGGTTATCACGGGGAATTGATCCATCGTCGTTCAAACGGATCATTTTTCCGAGCAAGCTCTCCTTTTTCTGGGCATGTTCACGAAAATCAAAGCCGTCACCAGACGACAGTAAGAAGGTGTTATCCGGCAAAAATGCCATTCTTCCGCCATAGTGAACCGGCGTGTCTTTGGCAGTATTGACTGTTGCTATTATTTGCTGGTCAATAAACTGATTATTCTTGAGCTTACCTCTGATAACACGCAGGTAATTTTCATCCTTGTTACCATGAGCATAACTCAGGTAAATCCAGCCATTATCAGCGTATTTGGGGTGCAGTTTTATATCCAGCAACCCTCCCTGTCCAGCATAATACACCTCTGGCAGACCTGAAACAGGTTGCTTCTTGGTAGTACTGATTCGCTGCAAACTTCCGGAGCGCTCAGTGATGAGCAACTCACCTTCAGGGAGCTCTACCATTGACCAAGGCGTTTTCAGACCACCAATAACTTCTTTAATTTGAAATTTATCTTCAATAGATTTATCGGCAAACGTATGAGTTGAAAGCAATACCAGTGCCGAAAAAAACAGCCCTATCCATCTGAAAAAAGTCTTCTGATTCATGTTTATTCCTCAGCCTCACCATTGACCGGACGCATCAAGCCATAAACAATGCCGCCAATCACACCAGAAAGGCATTGCATAACAAAACCAAAAGGCGTTCGGGCACCGGCAATAAGAGTAATATCAAGAATGGGATGCATCAGCAGAAGAATACACAACATACTCCCCCCTCCGGCAAGTGCCCACCAGCAGTTTTTCGGCTCAGATATTCCACACCATTTAACGAGCACACATCGGGTAATCGTAAAGCCAACCAATAAGCCGACAGAGATGACAGCGCCATAACCCGGCAAAAGACCCAACCAGTCGTTGAAAGAAGTCAGTACCCAGGTAGCTGGATCAACGCTGACACCCAAAGACACCATTTCACTGAGTACAAATTGACTGTGAAAAATACTGGCCAGACTAAAGGTGATAATCACTGAGGTTAAAAACTGAAACAAAACTTTTAACGTATGTTTTTTTTCCACGATATTTTTTGTGTTTTTTTTACGATATTGATTAACATCATACCCAAGCTTCGAGCCACTTCAATAATACTATTAAAAAATGGTTTCAATTGGTTATGATGAGCCCATTCTAACAACATACGAATGCCAGACTCTAACAAAAATCAACTAGAAATAATTTAAATTCAGGAAGGCTGTTTTTTTATGAGTAGTTCAGCGTTAAAGCAAACCCCCTTGTACCATCTTCACCTCACCCATCAAGCTAAGATGGTGCCCTTTGCCGGTTATGAAATGCCGGTTCAATACCCTCTTGGAGTCAAGGGCGAGCATTTACACACTCGCGATAAGGCTGGTTTATTTGATGTTTCTCATATGGGGCAGTTGTTGCTTAAAGGCAAGGGTGCTTCCGCCATGATGGAAAAACTGGTGCCTGTGGATATTATCGACCTGCCTGTTGGCAAGCAGCGTTACGCCGTTTTCACCAATACATCAGGTGGTATTCTGGATGACTTGATGATCACAAACTACGGCGATCATCTGTACATTGTCGTCAATGCAGCCTGTAAAGAACAGGATATTGCTCATCTGCAAAAACATCTCATCGATGGAGTGGAGCTTGAAGTGCTCGATCATCGAGCCCTGATTGCTCTCCAGGGCCCGGTGGCGGCGGCTGTACTTGAACGCTTTACCAGCGAGACGGCCGACATGGTATTTATGGACTCCCGACGTATAACCATTGATGGTGCCGATTGCATTGTCAGTCGCTCAGGTTATACCGGTGAAGACGGGTTTGAAATCTCCATCCCTGAAGCTGATGCAAATCGAATTTGTCAGATGCTTCTGGACGAAGAAGAAGTCGAACTGATTGGTCTTGGTGCCCGCGACTCATTGCGGCTGGAATCAGGGCTCTGCCTCTACGGGCATGATCTTGATGCAAGCACTACTCCAGTAGAAGGCAGTTTGCTCTGGGCTATCAGTCAGTGTCGTCGAACCGGAGGAAAAAGAGCCGGAGGCTTTATAGGTGCAGAACGTATTTTGCAGCAGATTGACAATAAAGATGCGGAACAAAAACGCATTGGTCTGATCGGCAGCAGTCGGGCACCGGTTCGTGAAGGAACGGAACTGACCAATGCAGAAGGTGAAATGATTGGCAAAGTTACTTCAGGCACTTTTGCACCAACCCTTGGTACACCTATTGCTATGGGTTACATCAATAAATCTTATGCCTCATTGGGTACCGAAGTATTTGCACTGGTTCGCGGCAAACCACTCTCTATGACCATCAGTCGAATGCCATTCATACAACAACGATATTATCGCGGCTGAAATATCATCCTGTTATCTGACAGGCTCTATGATTCATGGTCTGTCAGCTTTCACCGATTGCAGAAGCTGACAAAGAGCTTATAATGCGCTCGCATTGATATTTATCAATCATTTAAATGCAGTTTCACAAGAGCATATGATCACAGCATGATTATATGCACAATCGAGATACCTCAATGACAAATCAGCTGGAACAACTCAAGCAATACACTACTGTCGTTGCTGATACCGGCAATATTGAAGCGATCACCCGCTTTCAGCCAGAAGATGCAACCACCAACCCGTCGCTGGTTCTGCAAGCTGCACAACTGCCTATGTACCAGAACCTACTGGACGACGCGGTTAGCTACGCCAAAAAAATGACCGATGATGTTGAGAAGCAGATTGAAGAAGCTTCCGACAAACTGGCAGTCAGCATCGGCGCTGAAATCGTTAAAATTGTTCCTGGCCGCATCTCCACTGAAGTAGACGCTCGTCTCAGTTACGATGCTGACGCTTGTGTGGTTAAAGCTCGTAAGCTCATCAAGCTCTATGAAGAAGCCGGTGTTAGCAAAGATCGTATCCTGATCAAGCTGGCTTCCACCTGGGAAGGTATTCGTGCTGCCGAGATTCTGGAAAAAGAAGGCATCAACTGTAACCTGACGCTGCTGTTCAGCTTTGCTCAGGCTCGTGCCTGTGCCGAAGCCGGTGTATTCCTGATCTCTCCATTTGTTGGTCGCATTATGGACTGGTACAAAGCCAAGACCGGTGTTGAAGGTTATGCCGCTGATGAAGATCCGGGTGTACTGTCTGTGCAGAAGATCTACAACTACTACAAGTCGATGGATTACAAAACCGTGGTGATGGGCGCGAGCTTCCGTAACACAGGTGAAATTCTGGAATTGGCCGGTTGTGACCGTCTGACCATCAGCCCACAGCTGCTGGAAGAACTGAGTCAGACAAAAGCCAGGGTAGAACAGAAACTGGCTCCAACTGAGGCTATTTCTGAGCGTCCGGCACTGATGACCGAAGCTGAATTCCGCTGGGAGCACAACCAGGACCCCATGGCGGTCGATAAGCTGGCTGAAGGTATCCGCAACTTTGCTATCGACCAGGGCAAGCTGGAAGATCTGCTGCGCGAAAAGCTGTAATCCAGTTTTAGTCTGCAACCAGCTGTCTCGCTAGTCTGGCAGCTGGTTACATTTATTTAAATACCGTTTCAATATCACCACTCCCATCCCTTCCCGTCTGTATGACTTTTGGATAAGCTTGACGGCTATTCCTTGATATTCAATCCCGTAGTTTGATCGGCTATTCCTATTAATAGGAAAAACCGAAATATGCACTTAGAACCTGCCGTATTGGATGATTGTCGGCATGTCCTTCGGGCATAACGACCTACGATATACAAACGAACCACCCTGGAGCCAAGAATGATCATCAAACCGAGGATTCGCGGTTTTATCTGTACCACCACCCACCCGGTAGGCTGTGAACAGAATGTTAAAGAGCAGATCGCTTACACCCGGGCGCAGGGTGAAGTCACCCACGGTCCGAAACGGGTTCTGGTGATCGGTTCATCCAGCGGTTATGGTCTGGCTTCGCGAATTACCGCTGCTTTTGGTTCTGGCGCATCAACCATTGGCGTATTCTTTGAGAAACCCGCCACTGACAAGAAACCCGGCACCGCTGGCTGGCATAACTCCGCCGCCTTCGACAAGCTGGCTCAGGAAGCGGGTCTTTATGCTAAAAGCCTGAACGGCGATGCCTTCAGCCACGAAGCCAAAACAAAAACCATTAATCTGATCAAAGAAGATCTGGGTCAGATCGATATGGTGGTGTACTCTCTGGCCTCTCCAGTTCGCAAACTACCCGACAGTGGTGAAGTGATTCGCTCGGTTCTGAAACCAATGGGTCAGCCTTACACAACCACTGCCGTTGACACCAACAAAGACATTCTGTTTGAAGCGACCGTTGAACCCGCTACGGATGAAGAAGTTGCCCAAACGGTGACCGTTATGGGCGGCGAAGACTGGGAACTCTGGATGAAAGCGCTATCCGATGCTGGAGTGCTGGCAGATGGCTGCAAAACCGTTGCTTACAGCTACATAGGTACAGAAATCACCTGGCCAATTTATTGGGAAGGCGCACTGGGTGAAGCCAAAAAAGACCTGGATCGTGCGGCCCATGCTATTAATGAACAAATGCAAAACATCAATGGTTCAGCCAACATTGCAGTTCTGAAAAGCGTTGTCACTCAGGCGTCGTCTGCTATTCCTGTTATGCCGCTTTACATTGCCATGGTGTTCAAGAAAATGCGGGAAGAAGGCGTCCATGAAGGTTGTATCGAACAGATCAACCGAATGTTCCGCGAGCGTCTTTATAAAACCGATGGTTCTGCCGCTGAAATGGACGACAAGCATCGTCTGCGTCTGGATGACTGGGAGCTGCGTGAAGATATCCAGCAACACTGTCAGAATCTCTGGCCTCAGTTAACCGATGAAAATCTGAAAGAATTAACTGATTATGTTCAGTACAAAGAAGAGTTCCTCAAGCTGTTTGGTTTTGGCGTGGAAGGGGTTGATTATGACGCTGATGTGAATCCACTCGTCTCGTTTGATGTTATCAATATTTAATGTCCGAAGAGAGCTGGTTTTTCCTTCAAGAAAAGCCAGCCTTCCATAACAGCATTTGTCTGTCTAACACCAAAGGTATCAATCTCAATCAATTTTTTGTCGCTTATTTTTCTTATGTTTCTTATGTTTTTTTTGATGTCGACGTTTCTCAGGTGCTTTTTCCTTTGAAACGGACGTCGTTGGAAAATTTTGCTTATAATGATAGCCCACAATCATTTCGGCTATTCTATCATCTTCATTCTTGATAGCTATAGAAAGTACATTCTGATTATCAGCATTTAATCCTATAATACTTGTATCTAATCTTGACAAAAGTTGATGCACTACAGCCTCGTTTTTGTGAATGACAGCATAATGCAAAGGCGTATTACCATGATTATCTACAGCATTAATATCTTCATATCTGAAATTTAAACCACTGGAAAACACACTTTTTAAACCTAAAATAGCCGCCAGATGTAAAGGTGTTCTACCAAGACTGTTGCGTTTCTCAAGTGATTTTACATTGCTAAGTAGTTGAATAGCTCTTGAAATATGCCTCTGTAAAATGGCTCTATGTAAAATCGTATTCCCCTCTTCATCTATTAGTGCTTGCTGAGCCATATACTCCATTATCTGATTTAATTTTTTCGTTTCAACCTTATCAAACACATCTTCTCCCTGTGAATTTTTTATAGAAGGATCAGCACCTGCTTCAATAAGAAGCTTAAAATTAGATAATATGTTGGCATCAACAGCACTGTGAAGTGCGGTACAACCAAGACTATTAACAGCATTCACATTAGTAGCCTCATGTTCAACAAGCGCTCTTAATCTTTCGGGATAATCACTATTGTGGGCTGCAAGTTGCAAAGGCGTATTTATTAAACCCTGTTCTGGATCGTGAAAGCCAGGATTTGCATTAAAAGAAAGTAGCATTTTTATTATACCAATCGATCGTCTCTCATCCATAACCATTACGACACTCTTATGCAATAATGTTGAGCTTTCGATATTTCCAATCCCCTTACATACAGAGTTGATATCAAAACCATGCTCCACCAGCATTTTTTGTTTTTGATAATTCGTATTGAAAAACACAGCATGAACACACATATTGGGGCAAGAGTTCAGAAAATTAATATGTCTATCTTCTGACAACAATTCTAAAATAAATTTTTTCCCACACAGATTATTTCCAATAGCAAAACACAAAGGAGGAATTTCATTTCGTTCACCTTGAGAATTAACCCAGGCTCCATTATTCAAAAGCATTCTGAAAATCCGAAAACGATCATTAATCATTGCATGAAACAATGGTGGAAAGGTAAGACAATGATCAATTTGCTGCCCATTCAAAACATAATTACACCTTATTTTGATCATGGCATGAGTCATTGAGCATAATTTCCAACGATACTCTTTCATATTAGGATCAACACCATGATTCAAATACCATTCAACCTTCTCTAATTGACCACGGGTTATCGCCTTAATGAATAAATTATCGCAATTCATAGGAAGCAAACATCGTATTTTTTCATTACGATAATTACGAACAGGAAATACATCATACGATGCACAGCAAGGACATTTTGATTTCAGCATTCCATGAGGGTCATTTTCAAAATTGTTTTCAACCTCATTTCTGAAACATTTTTCGTGAAAGTAGTGCGAGCATGCCGTTTTCACCTGGGAATCACTCTCTTTAAAAGAGTGGAAACAATACTGACACTTGTCATCAGGAGCAGACCGATATTCCACAAATTGCACATCTGAATCCGAGAAGCCTGAGGAACCAGAAGAACCAGAAGAACCAGAAGAATCAGAAGAATCAGAAGAATCAGAAGAATCAGAAGAACCAGAAGAATCAGAAGAACCAGAAGAATCAGAAGAATTAGAAGAATTAGAAGAATCAGAAGAATCAGAAGAATCAGAAGAACCAGAAGAACCAGAAGAATCAGAAGAACCAGAAGAATCAGAAGAACCAGAAGAATCAGAAGAATCAGAAGAATTAGAAGAATCAATAGGACTGTGAGCAATGGCAAAATCCACCATATTGCTAAAACAGCCACTTAAACAAAGATAATCAGAATCGTCTGGAGCATTCTCAACACTCACACTGGCCATTTCACTCAGTGCCTCCCGACACTGCTGAACAGCTATTTTACTCTGCTCCAGCTCGCAATGGCTTACACCATCAACGTCTTTACTATAGTCGCCATTCTCTATTACCCCCTGATTCGGGTTAACCGGCTCCATCCACTTTATACGACGGAATACTTCTGCCTCAATATCTTTTTGCTGTGCTTCACCTTCACTAATCCACTTTACAATGCCCCCGAAACCAGAGTCTAAAAACGATACAGGGTACAAGGTGGTAGCGGTCAGAGCGTCAACTTGATAAGTAGAATAAGACTCAACTTCAGGCATCAACGAATTCCGGGAACGCATGGCGGAAAGTTTTGACCCGGCCCACTGAGTAATAGACAGCGTTTCAGGCGCATTCATCCATGTCTCAGACAATTGCCATAATAGGAAAAGCTCAAAAGCAATATTCTCAGCCTTAATAGATGACTTGGCGGGCACAGCCTTAATGCTCAAAATCAAAATAAGTAGAAACAAAATGAGAAATAACGATTTGGACAATGACTCCCCCCCCTGCATTCTGCACGTCATGATAATCATTGGTTAAATTTATTGCTTAGAGCATAGCCTGTTTTTCGTTCACCGCTTTTATAATTACATTCGCAGTTCATATGGAATTTAAGTGCTTGTAGGAAGCACTATTTTATCAATCAGGAAATCACCCGAAACCGGGGGTAATATTTCAAACAAGTTGATACCACATTCTTGAGATGAACTCTCCGATGACTTTATCATGCAGTTCTTCCGAGCGAGAAAAACAGATAGTCCTACGAGTTAACCGTTTTAATCGAGTACGTAGCGTCAGGTTTATTCTGTCAATGCTCTGTGTCAGCTTCTTGGTGACAACATGGATATCTTCCGGTAGCTCTGAGCTGTATGGCTTCCAGTCATTGGTGCAGTAAAACTTGAACTTGTAGGGCTTAATCAGTTTTATTAACTTCTTTAGCGTCTTCTTTGTCCTGGGGCCAAAGACGCGAGCAATGACTCTTTGGTAACGTGGCTCCCACGCATAGAATAGCCAGCGCTGATTTTTCTTCTTACCAACATAAGACCATTGTTCATCCATCTGGCAGATCAGAACCAGTTCTTCATTGTTGAAAGGAAGTGGTGTCACCTGAGGCGGGTCGAGTTTTTTAAATGGCTGATGACTGTCGTTGGACTGACGCCCAGAACACGCCCCGTATCTCTGACACCAGAACCGTTCATGGCCATATCGACGATGCGTTCATGAGTGCCGGGTTTGTTGGCGTTGTAAACAAACTCAAGTTGGAAGCTTTGTTTGCAATTTCGGCATAGGTAACGCTGGATACCTGACGGTGCTTTACCGTTTTTCACGACTCCATCTGTGGTATCACAGTGAACACATACAACTTTAATGACTGCCATAGGAAAATCGGCAGGATAGCAACAACATCTGCTGGTCAGATATACGGAACCAACGCATTTGATTCATTACCAACTATTTTTTCGACTGACCTGATTAACAAAACGAAGCAATGCTAACTGTTCAATACTATTTTCGGTGAGTAATTTCGCCCCCCAGTCCAACAGCTTTACTTTGAGTAATTTTCTTTGATTATATCCATTAGTCTCAATGACTTCGCCCTTATGCTCGACTTTATAAACCTCTCGATTATAAATTATTTTTAAACGCTCGGTATTATCTCTGGATTGAGGGTTTTCAATCCGTTCCTTGATCACTTTTGCTTTACCATACATTTCAAGCAACTCACCGGGCATAGTATCTAAATTGAATGTTCGAGATGCCATTTTCTGTTGACAATCATCCATTTCTTCTATAAACCCAAAGGGGTCTATTGGATGATCAAATTTATTTTTTACTATACTCTGGCCCATCAGGCTTTTTTCTTTCCAAACTTCGTCCACAAGCTGTGGGTTTCTTGCCAGGTTTTTCTGTAATCGATACGTCCATACAGAGCAAGTATCCATATCATATTGAGAAGTAAAGTTAAAAAATCCAATTGAAAAATCTATTTGTTGATTATTTTTATAAAAATCATAGGCTCCATTATAAATTGGCCTTGTATGTCGAGTGGAATTAATAGAGTCAAAAACAGAAAGTTTAATTACACCATCTGTATTATTCATATGCAATAGACTACAGTGTGCACAGGGCTTACGCATGAAGATAATCATTCTCATTTAGGTTTCAACAATGAATGACTTCAGTAGCTGAGCAAGATATTTGCTGCTCCATCCAGCTTTTTTACGCTTAGTCTTGATGCTTTTCTTGCTGGTGATGTCAGCCTTCAGAATATTCAGGGCAATGCGCCGTAATGTAGATAGATTTTCAGCAGCATGTTCTTCTTTGGTCTGGCACGCGTCTTCATTAAAGGCAATATCCAACATCCAATGCAGGTTATTTTCAACTTCCCAATGCTGGCGCGTTGCGTTAAGCATCTCTCTGGCTGTAAAAGCTTTACTGGAAATGTAGAAGCGCAGGGCTGTCGTAGCTTTACCATCAATGGTTCGGTCTGACTGAACAACACCGAACTGTTTGATACCTGCCCACTCTTCTGATGTTGAGAGAGCTGTCAGTTCATCAAAAACCCAGCAACAGCGGTACTCCTGTCGACCATGCCCTTCATTTTCATGTTCAAAAAAGGTAGCAGAGATAGCTTCCTTTGGATGGCTGCGCCAATGCTCTTCAGCTGCCACCTGAATATCATGATGTAGTGTTTTCTGATTGCCTTTGACTGCAAGAAGGTAATCCGCTTCCTGGCTCACGCAAGTTTCAGCAATGCTCTTTTGGCAGCTGATTGCATCAGCTGTGATCACAGAGCCTTTCAGGTCAATGGCTTCAAGAAGCTCAGGTATGGCTGTTATCTCATTAGACTTCTTATCAACTTTCTTCTGCCCGAGAACAAGGCTCAGTTTAGTACTCCAGGCACTGACAATGTGAACCGCTTTTTTGCCCTTGCCTTTCCCTCTGGAGCCTTTAATAGCTTTGCCGTCGATAGGAATAATTTCAGCATCACTGTCAGGTATATCAAGGGCTTCAGGGTAAGCAGACTGCACCCAGCGAGTGAAGCATTCCTGAAATTTATCAGGGTCTAGCAGACAAAAAACACGATAGAAGGTGTCGTGTGATGGAATACCAAAAGGGAGTTCAAGAAATGAACGAAACCAGTCTTCTTTTTCTTCACCGAATTCCTGCATCTCTTCCCATGTATCGGCTCCACTGATAATGGCACAGATGGCAATCACAAGAATATCGGTAAAATTGTGGTCACAAGAGGAGGCACGCTTGCGTGGATCAGATAATTCGCTGAGAAACATGATTAACGGGGCTGGAACAACAGTCATCGGGCGTAAAATATGGCCATTCTACAGTCTTTTGGTACGGATACGAGCACTCTAAATGAGAATGATTATTCTCATGCGTAAGCCCTGACAGTGTGCACCATACTGTTTTTTCAACACAATCATTTTATTTGAATCATTAGATTGATAAAAATCATCTATTTCTTTAGATATTTTTATTTTAAGCGCTTTGCATGTATAATCAGTTCCATTAATATATACCGGACTATTTGTTGAATTTGACTGCCATTTAAATATTGTTAACCAGTCATCTACAAACACTAAAGGGCTATCATAAGAAAATCGCTCTGAAGTAAAGTATTCCGGCTTGTAAGCAGCGAATATCCGGGCAAACACAGACGCTACAATTTTCGCATATTTATACCCTTGATAGTTATCAGAACAAAAATCCATACACCAAAGTGCTTTCAATGAAACCAGAAAAAGTGATGGTATTAGCTGTTCATCAATTGCGCCACATATTTTTGTTATCCTCTCTTCAAGCTCTGACCCTAACAGTGAGTTATCTTTGATCTCTGAGATTTCAGATAATAAATCACCCAGCTTGTTTATTCCTTCTTCATCAACACCTTCCAAAACAATTTAAGACTTTTAACTCTATTTAAAATTTCTGAGAAGCTATTTTTTGAAACCACTACATTATCATGCTTTTTGACAGAATATTTAATTATCGCTGTATTATCACCCTTTCTTTCAACATCATGATTCCTACCTAATTTAATAATGGATCTACCATTATTTGAGCGGGAACCACACTCTAAAACAGGATATTCAACTGCAGGAGGACAATCGCCATTACTTGCTTGAACATTATCAATCATAAGAGCATCCTTTACTGTTAGTAATTCCCTACATAAACCCAGCGTGTGACTTTCAACTTCAATATGGCTATCCATGCCCATGGATCCCGTACAGTCCCTGTACGGGATGACAGCAGAGTGAACACAAACCCTCTACGAGCCGTCATTCTGTACAGGGACTGTACAGAACCCACAAGCCATGGATCGGCAACCAACAAGATAAAAGTCACACATGACGCTACATAACGTAAATATTCAACTAACGAATTTCAGAAGAACCATTTACAAAAAATATTGATCCGTCAACGATCTCTCCCACTTCTCTTTTATTCCTTTTATTTCATTTATTCTTACTTTCACCTTCTGCAATCTATCATCTATTTTTTCTAAACTATCTTCTAACATTTTTTTCAATCTTTCTTCTCTTTCTTTTAACATTTCTTTTAACTCTTCATTATCATTCTCTAATTTTTCTATACTTGCATTTAATTTTTCCTCTTGATCACCAAACCTCGACACTATCGATTCTAACCTTATTTATTTTTTTTCAAGATTTTCTATTTTTATTTTTTCTTTATCGCGCTTAGCTTGGCAGTTTACTCTATTTCGCATCCTTGTCCGTTCAATCTTGCTAAGCTGTTTAACACCTGATACTGTATGTGGGTTAGGATCAGCACAAATTAATCTTCGCGCTGTTTTTTGTTTTTTGGGCCTATTAAATAAATTCTCTCCGGAACAGCCCAAACCTTGTGATACTCGTTTTTCTGGACAAATTTTGATAACTGGCATACACACCATAACAGTTAGACTTTGACATTCTTTAGATGGCGTTGAAAGCATACTTGCATATTCTTCATTTTTCTTCGTTTCTGTATTTATGAATGCCTTCAGCTTTTTCTTTTCATCTTGTAATTTCAAAACTATAGACTCTAATTTTTTTGATCTCCCTTCCAGCTCTTTCATTTTGTTCCTCTGTCTATCTCGGTAGGCTTGAGCGCTTTTATTATTCTGCACCCTTCGTCTTGTTTTTATATCAAGGTATTTAACACCAGATACTGTAGGCTGATCGGAAGTCTTATAAATATTTCTTTTTGTTATTTTTCCCTTATTAATATCATTTAAAAAAGGCACCTTGGTAGGCCGTATTTTTTTTAGCACTTCCTTTTTTCGGAAACCACTGACAGTTATCAAAGCAGCTGAATCAATTGCTGCTTTAGGTTTTTCAGATGGCACTGCCTTCATATTTGCATATGAATGATCTGAGAATGGGCTATAGTCACTTCCTGAATACATAAACAATTGCCTTTCAAATAATAATGAGCTCTGATAAATAGACAACATCATTGATTAATTTCTTCAAGGAAGATAGTCAAAATCCATAACTACATTGTGAGTAATGCTGACAAAGCTATAAAAAAAACGGCAACCCATTACAGGTTACCGCTTTTAATCATTAACTGAATAGCTTCAGGGACTAGCCGCCAAAATCATCCAGCAGAATATTCTCGGGTTCAACACCCTGATCTTCTAGCATTTTGATCACTGCGGCGTTCATCATGGGAGGTCCACACATATAGAACTCACAATCTTCAGGCGCAGCATGATCTTTCAGGTAGTTATTAAACAATACCTGATGGATAAAACCGGTATCACCTTCCCAGTTGTCTTCAGGCAGCGGGTCAGACAGAGCCAGATGCCAGGTGAAGTTCGGGTTTTCTGCCGCCAGTTTGTCAAACTCTTCTACATAGAAGGCTTCACGCAAGGAGCGGGCACCGTACCAGAAAGAGATTTTACGAGTAGATGACAGACGCTTCAGCTGGTCGAAGATATGAGAGCGCATAGGCGCCATACCGGCACCACCGCCAACAAAAACCATTTCATTGTCAGTCTCTTTAGCAAAGAACTCACCAAATGGTCCGTAAACGGTCATCTTGTCGCCCGGCTTCAGATTAAAGACGAAGGAAGACATCTTACCCGGTGCAAAATCAGTACCCGGAGGCGGTGAAGCAATACGGATATTGAACTTCAATAGACCTTTCTCTTCGGGATAGTTCGCCATGGAGTAAGCACGGATAGTGGTTTCATCCACTTTGGAGACATACTTCCACTGGTCAAACTTGTCCCAGTCGCCACGGTACTCATCCTGAATCTCAAAGTTTTTGTATTCAACGGTGTGCGCAGGGCACTCCAGCTGAACGTAACCACCAGCACGGAAGTTAACGTCTTCACCTTCAGGCAGCTTCAGAACCAGCTCTTTGATGAAGGTGGCAACGTTGTCGTTGGAAACAACTTCACATTCCCACTTCTTCACGCCGAAGAGCTCTTCTTCAACTTCGATCTTCATGTCCTGCTTCACAGGCACCTGACAGGATAAGCGCCAGCCTTCGGCTTCTTCACGCTTAGTGAAGTGAGAACGCTCGGTGGGCAGCATTTCACCACCACCGTCCAGCACTTTACATTTGCACTGGGCACAGGTACCACCGCCACCACAAGCAGAAGGCAGGAATACGCCAGCGCCAGACAGGGTGTTCAATAGCTTGTCACCGGCAGCAGTGGTGACCGCTTTTTCCGGGTCTTCGTTGATGTCGATGGTGACATCACCGGTACTGACCAGTTTGGAACGTGCTGCCATGATGACCATTACCAGTGCAAGCACGATAACGGTGAACATGAGCACGCCGTAAATAATTGTTTGATCCATAATCTAAAGGCTCCCTTACAGCTGCACGCCGGAGAAGGACAGAAAGCCCAGAGACATCAAACCAACAGTAATGAAGGTGATGCCCAGGCCACGCAGGCCTGCTGGAACGTCGCTGTACTTCAGCTTTTCACGGATACCGGCCAGTGCGGCAATGGCCAGCGCCCAGCCAAAGCCAGCACCCAGACCATAGACGACAGACTCGCCCAGATTGTAATCACGCTGCACCATGAACAGGGAAGCCCCCATAATGGCGCAGTTTACGGTGATCAGTGGCAGGAATACGCCCAGAGCGTTGTACAGTGTCGGTACAAATTTATCCAGAAACATTTCCAGAATCTGTACCAGTGCCGCGATCACACCGATGTAAGTGATCAGACCCAGGAAGCTCAGATCAACACCCGGCACCAGAGCATCCGCTTTCAGGATATTCTGATAAATAAGGTTATTGATCGGAACGGTAATGGTGAGTACGGCAATCACAGCCACACCCAGCCCCAGGGACGTTTTTACCTGCTTGGACACCGCCAGGAAGGTACACATACCCAGAAAGAAAGCCAGTGCCATGTTTTCCACGAACACCGCTTTCACAAACAGTGAGATGTAATGTTCCATGGTTTAGTGAGCCTCGCTGAATTGAGTGTTAGGCGCGATCTTGAACTCGGCCTCTTCCACCTGTTCGGTCTTCCAGCTGCGAATCGCCCAGATCAGTAATCCGATCAGGAAGAACGCACTGGGTGCCAGCAGCATCAGACCGTTAGGTAAGTACCAGCCACCGTTGTTGACCGTCTGGAGAATTTCCACACCAAACAGATTGCCCGCACCGAAAAGTTCGCGGAAGAAAGCAACAATCAGCAGTACTGCACCGTAACCCAAACCATTACCAAAACCGTCCAGAGCAGACAGCTTCGGGCCGTTCTTCATCGCAAAGGCTTCGGCACGACCCATAACGATACAGTTGGTGATGATCAAACCAACAAATACGGACAGCTGTTTGGAGATGTCGTAAGCGTAAGCTTTCAGGATCTGGTCAACCACAATAACCAGCGATGCAATAACCGTCATCTGACAGATAATACGAATGCTGTTAGGAATATGGTTACGGATCAATGATACCGCCACGTTAGAACAGGTGGTTACTCCGATGACGGCCAGCGCCATAACCAGAGACACCTGCATGCTGGTGGTCACCGCCAGCGCCGAACAGATACCAAGAATCTGCAGGGTAATGGGGTTATTTTTTACGACCGGTTCCAGCAGGATATCTTTCGTTTTCTCAGACATTATGCACCCCCGGCTTTCAGGTTATTCAGGAGAGGTTCAAAACCATTCTTGCCCATCCAGAACTTGATCAGGTTGCTGACGCCGTTACTGGTCAGGGTGGCACCGGCCAGACCGTCGATCTGGTTGGCTGCGTTCGGGCTGGCAGGATCAACAGAACCTTTGATCACTGTCATGGCAACTTCACCGTTACTACCGTAGATCTTCTTGCCAGGCCACTTGTCTTTCCACAGTGGGTTATCCACTTCGCCGCCCAGCCCGGGAGTTTCTGCCTGATCGTAGAAGCCAAAGCCCGCTACCGTATTCAGGTCAGAATCCAGTGCCAGAAAGCCGTACATGGTAGACCAGAGACCATAGCCGTGTACCGGCAGCACAATGCGATCCATCTTGCCATTTTTCTCGATCAGATAAACCATAGCCACATTTGCCTGGCGTTTGATGCCAGCAATATCCTGAGCACCGCTCAGTGCTTTGGATGCCTTTGGATCTTTGGCAGCCAGACGCTGATCGTAGTTTTCAATCGTCAGACCTTCAGGCGTCTTATCGATAAACTGACCGGTTTTCATATCCACCAGACGTGGCTTAACCTGCTCATAGAGTTTGCTGACTTCATCAGCACTCAGCGCTTTGGCGTTGTCCGTCAGTCCGGAGATATTCAAAATGTTACGCTGTACATCGAGTACAATGTTCTGTTCCTGCGTCGGCTTCAGGAAAACGGCAGCAGCAGACACTACAACAGAACAAACCAGCGACAGCAGGATGGTGACCAGAAAGGTCTTTTTTAATGAATCGTTACCCATCAGGCACGAGCCTCCCTACGCTTGATGTTGGCTTCAACCACAAAGTGGTCAATCAGCGGCGCAAACAGGTTGGCAAACAGGATAGCCAGCATCATACCTTCCGGATAAGCCGGGTTTACAGTACGAATCAAAACTACCATGACACCAATCAGGATGCCGTAGAACCAGCGCCCTACATTCGTCATAGACGCTGATACCGGGTCGGTTGTCATAAACACCAGACCGAATGCAAAGCCACCCAGAACCATGTGCCAGTGCCAGGGCATGGCGAACATCATGTTGGTATCAGAACCAATGAAGTTGAACAGCGTGGACAGCGCAATCATACCCAGCATGGTGCCTGCCATAATTCTCCAGGAAGCGATGCCGGTGATGATCAGAATGGCGCCGCCAATGAAGATCGCCAGTGTAGAAGTTTCACCCACAGAGCCTTGCATGATACCAAAGAACGCATCCAGCCAGGTCAGACCATTAGCCAGGATATTCTCAACGCCACCCTGCTGAGCCAGACTCAAAGCAGTCGCACCGGAGAAACCATCAGCCGCTGTCCAGACCAGATCACCGGAAATCTGTGCAGGATAAGCAAAGAACAGGAACGCACGACCAGTTAGTGCCGGGTTCAGGAAGTTCTTGCCGGTACCACCGAAGACTTCCTTACCGATGACGACACCGAAGGAAATACCCAGAGCCACCTGCCACAGCGGAATGCTTGGCGGCACGATCAGAGCAAACAGGATAGAAGTAACAAAGAAACCTTCGTTCACTTCATGGCGACGAACGACGGCAAACAGTACTTCCCAGAAACCACCCACGGCAAATACTGTTGCGTAGATAGGCAGGAAGTAGACTGCACCATAGATCATGTTATCCCAGAGGCTGGCTGGATCATTCCCCGCCAGCAGAGCAATCAGAGCACCGTGCCAGTCAGCAGGCATGGACAGTCCACCGGCAATGGCGGTATTTGCCTGAAAGCCGACGTTCCACATACCAAAGAACATAGCCGGGAAAGCACAGAGCCAGACCATACCCATCATACGTTTCAGGTCGATGGCATCGCGCACATGACTGGTGTTATGGGTGTTTGACTTTGGGGTAAAAAACAGCGTGTCTGCCGCTTCCCACAATGCATAAAACTTGGCGTACTTACCGCCCTTGGTGAAATGGGGCTCCATCCCGCCAAGGATATTTCTTAATACCTTCACAGATCAGCCCTCCAGCTCGATACGGGTGAGATTGTCACGCAGCAGCGGGCCGTACTCGTATTTACCAGCACAAACGTAAGTACACAGAGCCAGATCTTCTTCTTCCAGTTCCAGTGCACCCAGTTTCTGGGCGACCTCTGTATCGCCAACAATAATGGCGCGCAGCAGTTGAGTCGCCAGAATATCCAGGGGCATGACTTTCTCGTACTGCCCTACCGGCACCATGGCACGCTCGCCACCGTTGGTGGTAGTGGTGAAGTTAAACAGGCGCTGCTTGTTCAATTTGGAAAACAGGACATTCAGAACAGAGTGACGATCTACGGTAGGATTAACCCAGCCCAGGAACAAACGCTCATCGCTGTTTTCCAGCACAGAAACCTGCTGATGATAACGACCCAGATAAGCAAAAGCGCCTTCTGCGGTACGGCCACCAAATACGGAACCAGAAATGATACGGTTACTGTTATTGGCAAGAGCGCCTGATTTCAGTTCACCGTCAGTCAGATCATCGGTATTGGCACCCACACGGGTACGCACCAGACGTGGTTTTTCAACCTGTGGGCCTGCCAGAGCGACGATCCGGTCGGTATAGAGTTCACCGCTAGTGAATAGTTTGCCTATCGCAATCACATCCTGGTAATTAATCTGCCACACGGTTTTCTTCACAGAAACCGGGTCCAGATGGTGAATGTGAGTACTTGGCAGACCGGCCGGGTGAGGGCCAGCAAACTCTTCTGCTGTAGCAATACTGGCAGGAATATCAGCCCCAGGTGCCTTACACAGGAAGATCTTGCCACTGCTGAGTTTGCCCAACAGGCAGATGCCCTGTTCAAAAGCCCGGGTATTTTCTTTGATAATAATCGCCGGATCCGCAGCCAGAGGATGGGTATCAATAGCAGTCACAAAGATGGAGTTCGGACGAGACGCTAAGGCCGGTACCTTGCTGAATGGACGAGTACGCAGAGCAGTCCAAAGACCGGACTGGTTCAGCTGTTCTTCAACCTGATCAGCGGTCAGTCCAGACAGTTCCTGCGGATCAAACGTCTTGAACGACTCCTGTTCCTCACTGTTATCTACATCAATAACGATTGACTGAAGAACCCGTTTTTCGCCGCGATTAATAGCTGCTACGATTCCGCCCGCCGGTGCAGTGTAGCGAATACCTGGTGTTTTTTTGTCGGTAAAGAGCAGTTGCCCTTTTTTAACTCGATCTCCCACAGCCACAGCCATTGTAGGCTTCATGCCTACGTAGTCAGAGCCGACCACGGCAACAGAACGCACAGTTCTGCCTTCCGTGATACGTTGCTCAGGCGACCCTGTAATCGGGAGATCCAGCCCCTGTTTGATTTTGATCATACCTTTCGCCTAATCAATCAATTGGAGGTCGGAAAATTGCATCTCCGATGATCCGGGTGTGCCAACCGACAGGCTGATGGAGCACAGGCATATTGAGCGCAGGTAATGCATCCTTACGTCTTATAGGCACCGTGACAACACCCTGTCCAGAAGCTCTTCATAATCTTGTTATACGCTGCAGATGCCGATAAGCAGCCTGCAAAAGATCACGAACAGCGTCTTAACACAAAAAATCTTCCCTGAAGAAGATTACAATAACGCAAGGCAGACACACATCAGGGAAAAGAACTATCGTTCCATAATCCATATATTGCATGGTTGGAAAAAATTTAATCCATGCCGCGTTAAAACCACAAGACCACCGATGAAAATTGTGGCGCAATTATAAAGAGACTGGCAAGGATATTCCATACTACAAATGTTTATTGCGTCGGGAATAGTGCAATCCCTTGATTGAAAATGAAAAAACATTTCAGGCTTTGATAAACAAGTGCGAAAAATTATCACTGGTTTTTTGTGCAAGCTCTTCTACGGCAACACCTTTCAGTTCAGCAACAAAACGTCCAACATCGGCAACGAAACGAGGTTCGTTTGATTGACCACGATGGGGCACAGGCGCAAGATAAGGCGCATCGGTTTCAATAAGCAGGCGATCCAGCGGTAGTTTTTTTACTACATCTCGCAAATCAGAGGCGTTGCGAAAAGTAACAATACCGGAAATGGATATATAGTAGTTCATATCCAGCGCCGCTTTCGCCATCTCCCAACTTTCCGTGAAACAGTGCAGAACGCCGGTATGCTTTTCGCAACCGTACTCTTTCATCAGTTGCAGGGTATCCTGTCGTGCATCCCGAGTATGAATGATAACGGGCAGCTGTTCTTTTTTTGCCAGTTGCAAGTGGTTGATAAACGACTGTTGCTGAATACTTTTATTCTCTTCAGATTCACCAGAATAATAGTAATCAAGGCCGGTTTCACCCAGTGCAACTACTTTAGAGTGATGCAAATATTGCTGCAATCCTGACAGCTCAGGCACTGTTTCTTTACAGCCCAGAGGATGCACACCAACTGAAGCCACCACATCGTCGTATTTATCTGCCAGAGCTACGCAATCAGCAGCATTATCCAGATCAACCCCGACGCAGAGCATTTTTGTGACAGCTGCTTTTCGGGCTGCCGCCATTAACAGATCAAGGTTTCCGTCGTAAGCATCCAGCTTGAGGCGATCGAGGTGGCAATGGGAATCAATGAACATAAGGTTTTAGCTTAAGGAAAAATTAAACAATACTCGCTGCTGTTTCCAAGTCAACATACCCGAAGAAAATGCCGACAATGCACTCGAAGAGCGCAAAAGCTCGCTATTCTTTCAGCATTTTATGCTGATAGCCGGCTTCTCCCTTCGGTGGAAACCGACCTATGTAAACAAACCGCCAAATAAAAAATCACATCGTGCTGGTTTCCCGGTCAGAGTTCAGCGCTCCAGCAAGATAGGTTTCAATTTTGGTTCGCACAGCGGCGGTAGGATCATTCAGCTGAACACCAATACCCGAGATTCGACCATCTTGTGCACCGGTCGGCGTAATCCAGATCACCTTACCAGGGACGGGGAGCTTATCACCCTCTTCCATCAGTGTCAGGCGAATAAATACATCATCACCAAGACTGTAACGCTTATGAGTAGGTACAAACAAACCGCCACCTTTGATAAATGGCATATAGGATTGATAGAGAGATGTCGTATCTTTGATGGTTAACGACATCAATCCCTGCACACCTCGCCCCATGTAGCTCTCCTTGTAACAATATAGTTAGATAACCAGTTCAAGATAGCGACTGAACATACCCTCAAGCAGCATTTGCTGATTCAGGTTAGCGCCATCCAGCATCCGCTGTCTTTGTTCGAGCGTTTCATCCCTGAGCATAACAACGGTCTGAACCGGCGCTTTACCCGCCAGATACCTTAGCATTTTGACAAGATCAGGGTTGCGCATAGTGCTGTCATCGGCGTTCAGGGCAATTTTTATAACATCATCCAACCAGCTGGCGAGCCAGGCGAACAGTTGCGGAAGATCAGCCTCCTGCCAGTTTTTAGCCAATTCCACTGGCGTTATTTCACCTCGAAACAAACCCGCCATTGCGTTAATGAGTTTACCCCGTAGATCCAGTGCATTCTGGTCAAACAAATCTCTTGCCGCCACCGGGGCGCCATCAGCCATAAGCAGTAACTGATCAATCAGCTGATGATCAGCAATATGTTCTGCCAGCCAGGGACGGCTGATTTCAGCAGTAGGAATGGCAAAAGAAAGCAGTTGGCAACGGCTACGAATAGTCGGCAGCATATCCCCCACCCTGGCACTGACCAGAAGAAAAACGGTATTACTGCCCGGCTCTTCCAGACTTTTCAGTAATGCGTTGGCGGCATTAATATTCATTGCTTCTGCAGGATTCATCACCACCACCCGACGCCCGCCTTGCTGAGCCGTTTTACGGGCAAACTCATTAACCTGTCGAATCTGATCAATTTTTATCGGCTTGCCCGGTGCATCAGGTGCCACAAACATAAGATCCGGGTGAGTACCCGCTTTTACCAGCCCACACTCTTTACAATGACCGCAGGCAGAACCCACCCCCGAGGCTTCACACAACAACTTTGCCGCCAGCGCTTCTGCAAACCGAAACTTGCCAACACCGGGAACCCCTCGCAACAAATAAGCATGAGCAAGTCGATCGGATTGTGCCTGAGCCATGATCGATTGCCAGAGGCCATGATGCCAGGGTAGTGGCTGAACACTATCCTTCACCGACTATTAACCTTTGCGTCAATGCATCCTGAATTTGTAGCTGCACCGATTCAATAGAACGGGAAGCATCAATGACTACATATTGTTTGGGAAATATTTGTGAACGCTGTAAATAGGTTTGTCGCACCCGATGGAAAAAGTCCATCGCTTCCAGCTCAATACGATCCAGCGCACCACGCCCACGGGCACGCGCCATACCGATGTCAGGATCGACATCCAGCAACAGGGTCATATCCGGACGACAATCGCCTTGCACTAGTTGCTCCAGCACCTGAATTTTATGCACATCAATACCACGACCTCCGCCCTGATAAGCGTAGGTTGCATCGGTGAAACGATCACAAACGACCACTTTACCTGCCTGCAGAGCGGGCTGAATATTTTCGCTGAAGTTTTGCGAACGGGCAGCAAACATCAGTAATAGTTCCGTCGTATCGCTCACCGTTTCTTCATGCTCAGCCAACAACAGAGAACGCACCTCCTCCGCCATTCTGGTGCCGCCCGGTTCACGAGTTTCGACAAATTCACGACCCTGTGACTGCAACCACTGACGTACACATTCCAAAGCAGTGGTTTTACCCGCGCCCTCACCACCTTCAATGGTCAGAAAAAAACCCATATCTGTTACTCTACGGTTGACCGGTAATCATCCCGGCGCTCAACAATCTGATACTTTCTGACAGCACGATTATGCTCTGTCAATGTTTTTGAAAAATAGTGGGTACCATCACCACGAGCCACGAAATACAGTGTCTCGCCGGGTGATGGATGCAATGCAGCATGAATTGCTTCCCGCCCCACCAGGGCAATCGGCGTTGGTGGCAACCCCTTAATCACATAGGTATTGTAAGGTGTGTATGCTTTCAGCATACGCCGATTCAGCTTGCCTTGATAGCGATCCCCCATACCATAGATCACTGTCGGGTCGGTCTGTAGTCGCATATTTTTACCAAGGCGTCGAACAAAGACACCGGCAATGTCCGGACGCTCTTCCTGAACACCGGTCTCTTTCTCAATAATGGACGCCATGACCAACGCTTCATAGGCAGAGGCATAGGGCAACTCTTTACTACGTTGTTGCCATTCTTCAGCTAGCACTGATTGGAGACGCTGATAAGCGATTCGCAGAATAGACTCTACCGTTGCACCCGCTTCAAAACTGTATGTATCGGGATAAAACAGACCTTCTGGGTTATCCCCTTTTTCCAATGCTTCAACAAGGGCTGACACATTCGCTAACTTCACAGGCTTTGTCAGCTTAGGGTGGTTATTAAGGACGCTCAATACCTCCTTCAGGGTCTTCCCTTCCACCAGCGTTACGCTGTAATACCTGACCTGCCCCTTTACAAACACCGCCAGCAATTGTCGATGATTCAGAGCAGGTTCGATCAAATAATCTCCTGCCCGCAAACGGCTTGCCACCTTATCAACCCGGGCCAGAAGCCGAAAGGGTTCTGCATACTCGATAACACCCGCCTCTTTCAGCCTGATTGCAATTCGCGCCAGAGAGTCTCCGGGCTTGATAACAAATTCAATATTTTCTTTATTGGTCGTGGCCTGATTGCCATACCAATTCAGTCCCATCCAGGCAATACCAAACAAGAGAGCCAATGAGAACAAACCACCGACCAGGCTCAGTAACAACTTCCTAAGCATTCAGTTCTTCCAGTAACCAATCTCTAACCCTGAGAGTAACAGGCCCCACATCCCAATATTGTCCGGCGTATTCAACCACCGGCCAGACACCATTCACACTGTTGCAAAGAAACAGCTCGGTAATATCCACATCCTGCAATTGGTAATCACCAATTTCAACGGTCAAACCCAGTTTTTGCGCCTTATCAATAATGTATTGACGACAGACACCAGCGACACCGCAACGGGACACATCCGGTGTCAGTAAACGACCATTTCTGTCTACTACAAACAAATTGGTCATAGTACCTTCTATTACATGCCCGCTGAAATCGCAGACAATGCCTTCATCCCATTCATCTCCCTGCCACTCAGCACGAGCCAACACTTGCTCAAGACGGTTAAGATGTTTCATGCCAGCCAGAGCACTCTGCCCCAGCTTCAACTGGCACTCCATCACTTTTGCGCCTTTAATCGCAGGATCAGGATTACGAACCGGCAAAGGGTGCAACGACAGACAGCGAGTTGTCTGGTGACAACCTGCAGGATTATAACCACGGCCGCCACTGCCACGAGTGATAATAATTTTGAGAACTCCGGAATCAACCCGCGCCTGACTCAAAAACCGCTCGACTTCAGCAACAAGCACAGCAACATCAAGCACAATACCCAATCGTTGACAACTGTCGTTCAATCGACACCAATGCAATGGTGCCAGTGTCGGCTGCCCGGAATGAATACGAACGGTTTCAAAAACGCCATCACCGTAAGCCAGCCCCCGGTCAGAGATAGGCAGACTGACGGACGACTTACCATTGATCCAGACAGGCGTTTGAGCTTTTTTAGCCATCAATCAATTCGTGAATAAATGAGCGATGCATTAGTACCACCAAAACCAAAGGAGTTGGACATCACATGATTGATAGCCATCTCTCTGGCCTTACCGGGAACGTAATCAAGATCACAACCTGCTCCGGGATTCTCCAGATTGATCGTCGGCGGCGCAATACCCTCTTTCAGCGCCATAATACTGAACACCGATTCAATAGCACCCGCTGCCCCCAGAAGATGCCCGGTCATGGATTTTGTTGAACTGATTGCCAAAGCATCCGCATGGTGACCAAACACTTTACGGATGGCATTGGTTTCAGCCAGATCACCCGCTTCAGTGGAGGTACCATGAGCATTGATATAATCAATGGATTCAGGAGCCAGCCGGGCATCATTCAGTGCGGCCTGCATCGCCAGAGCAGCACCGCGACCATCTTCCGGTGGTAATGTCATATGAAAGGCATCGCCACTCATACCAAATCCACTCAGCTCAGCATAGATTCTGGCATCACGGGCTTTAGCGTGTTCGTACTCCTCAAGAACAATGGTTCCTGCACCATCGCCTAGCACAAAGCCATCGCGGTCTTTATCCCAGGGGCGACTGGCGGTTTCCGGTGAGTCGTTTCTGGTAGACAGTGCTCTGGCAGCAGCAAAACCGGTCATACCCAATGCAGAAGAACCTTTCTCACTGCCTCCGGCAATCATCACATCAGCATCCCCCCAGGCGATAGTGCGAGCTGCCAGACCTATGGCATGATTACCCGTGGCACAGGCGGTAGACGTGGCAAAATTCGGCCCCTGTAGATTGTATTTCATGGAGACCCAGCCCGCCGCCATATTGACAATCGCCGCTGGAATAAAAAAAGGTGAAATACGTCTTGGCCCAGAGTTTAAGAGTGTCTGATGATTTTTCTCTATCGTCGTCAGGCCACCAATCCCTGAACCAATGACCACACCGTAGCGGTGCGCCTGTTGTTCAGGAACCTCCAGCTTTGCATCAGTGATCGCTTCTACAGCAGAGGCCACAGCATACTGTATAAAGACATCCATTTTGCGAGCATCTTTGCGTTCTATGGTCAGGGAAGGATCGAAATTTTTAACAGTTCCACAAAATCGAACGCTAAGCTTTTCAGTATTCAGATGTTCAATATTGGTAATACCGCTTTTTCCGGCTATTAGATTTCCCCAACTTTCTGATACAGAATTCCCTACAGGGCTCACCCCTCCCAATCCGGTCACAACAACACGACGGCGAGACATCTGCTGCCTGCTTTCTTCTTTATTGCCTAACAAGGTGTTTCTCCTGCAAGGAGAGAGACTAAACTCGGTAGCACTGCAAAAAAACCCTCTCAAATTAGGCTATCCATATTATGCCGAACCGGTGTCGTTAACCAGTCCCGCAGAGCTATTTCATAGCAGATGATGTAAAAAAACTAATTTTCCAAAATTGGTCTACAGTAAAACACCGAACAAAGAAATCACGAAGATTACAAAGCACACGAGACGATACCCAATGGCAAAACTCGCTCGCGTTATCTTTTTTTTTTGCTTTTTGTATAGCCTGTCAAAGGCAACATTATCCTATTCAGACTGGCTGATTACCAATGGGTCATCGCTCGACCTTACCCCGGCGCTTTCTCTCCACTTAAAGCCTGCTGCACCGTTTTCAGCTCAAACGCTGTTACTGGCATCTCTGACGCCTATTCTCACATCAATGGCCTCCCTGAAAAAAAGCCACCAACAGCAAAACATAAATATCAGTTTCGTTCTCTACTCCATTCTTTTTTTAAGCAATGCACTGTTTGAATACAGTCCTGACGCTAAACCAGATACCTCCTATCCTGACGGCCAGCATTCTCAGTGGATCAAGAACCAACTGATTCCAGAAACCGCAATAAATTATACAGCACTGTCGTCTGCTTTTGACTTGCTCATGCTTGAAAAAAATCAACAAGAAACGGCATCTTCAGAAAACCTTGCTATTTATCTCTCTGAACCCGACTTTGAAATCCGGCTACTGGCAGAAACCGACCAGAATCTGGATTCTCAACAGATCTACGACCTCTCAGAACTACTGACAGACTTTCTGATCGATCTTTACAAAAAACAATCTGAACCTGATGATATTGAGCAAAACGAAACAGAAGCAAATATTCTAGCTTCCGGAAGCAATGGTGACGATAACAACAATAATCGTAACGATTCGAATCGCCCCGCAGATCAAGCTACAGAAATACCTTTCGGGATTTATCAGAAAGGCACCCGAAAACTATTGCCTCTACCTTTCCCGGAAGAACAACTTGAACTCAAGCTTCAACGTTTACAACGCCTTAAAGAAAAGAGACGGCAGGCCGCTGCCCAAAGTGATGCCAATCTGACCAACATCCTGAGTAACAGAATCATGCTGGTCGGTGTATCGCTGGACGAACTACTCCAACAACAGAGTGAACTGAGCGATAGCTCTGGCAATATTTTACGAATAGCTATTGAAAACATAGAAGAACAACAGCAGATTCAGACAGCAACACCGCCGACCTCCTACTACCTTCCATGTCAAATCCAGGTTCTTGGTAGCAATATAGACAACAAAAAAAACAATAGGTCTAACAACAAAACCACAGAGCAATCAACGTCAACACTCTCTGTAAGCACTGAAGAAACCTCTAACTACAAAAAGCCTCGTTTAAATTCAGACAAAAAAGACGATGAAGAACCGCCTCAAGATCCGTCAACCTCTCATACGTTCAACGCTTCGAGCTGCAATCTCTGCCATTCAGCCCCCTGTCGCTTCAGAAAGTACTCAGTATCAAGTGACAGACTAACCTACGAGCCTCAACCTGCGGAAAATCAGGCTACTCTGGATGCTCAACGTAACAGAACCCATGAAAGAGCCAGACAGGAAAACACACTACTCTTCCCCGTAACTTTTGACGATGGCAGCCCAATTTATCTTGACCAATCACGGATTGTCTGGAGTGACAGAGAACCACTAACGGCCAGCCAAATCAGACCTTTCTTTATCTTTGATCCTGACACCAACTCATTGACATTAGACTTCAGCCGGGTTCCTCTTCGGGTTGACTGGTTTCCGCAGCTGTATTTATCAAAACAGGGATTAGAATGGTTCAGGAAATCACGTCAATCCATTATCCCAAAGAATAAGGATGTACTGTTTGATCAGCACTGGATGGACAAACTGTTATCACACAGCCAGTGGTTAAAGTTTCTGGCATCCATCGCCAGCCACATAAGAAACCACATGGATAAAACCCTTCTGAACAAAATCCTGAAAACCGGAGAAGATACATTTATCTCCAGAGAGCATTACTATCTAAACGTTCACAGGACGTTTGTTAAGCCACGCATTTTCACTAAATATACCTACACGCTGCTTGCCGAGACTCAGAGCAAGTCTTTTAATGATGCACTTAAGGCCTCTGATTTTGACTTTGACGAAGCCATTATTAAAGCACTTACGATAACCAACCCCAAAAAACCCAATAGCGCCAAAGCGCCATGCGCTTTCGGCTTTTTATCTGCTCCTGTGGCAAGCTTTCTTCTGTCTGAGCATGGCTTTTTCGACACCAGATTTACTGGAAATTTCGCCCACGGCTCAGCAGCTCACCCAATCCAGATGGCGTTTTTGAGCAATGACAAACCCGATTTTCAGGCCCAACCCCATTTCAGCAAAAAAGTAGCTCGCCTTTTGGACCAGGAAGTATTCTTTCAGGGTGAAGCTGATGGCCTCAGAAGCATCACCAACAACCTGATTTTTCCTTTCAGTCCAGCATTCATCACTTTAAACCTTAATGGTCGTCAATTTTCACAAGCGATCCGATCTACTCTTGAGCTTTTGGATCAGAAACACCTGAGCCTAAAGGAAGTAGTGCAACACTTTGAAACAGAAAACATTGAACAAATAAGAGAATTATTAGAAGACATTGAGTTTTTCGAAAAAATCTCAATCATAAATGATGACCATATAATGCGAGAAAGTACTGCTCTCGCCAAACGGAAGAACACAGAAGTCTTCTCTGAAGGGTTCTCTCTTATATACGACCAATCAGCGCCCAACACACCTATCCAGTTCTCAGAAAATTCGGTGCTCCCTGCGCTCTACCGACTCACTGATAAAATAAGGAAGCATCCTGACAGCGCTGTTTGTCAAGATAGTTACGCCTTGTATTCCAATAAAACTTCTCGCCCTATCTTGCCACCGGACGAAACATCAATTAATCGCAATTCTTTCGATACATTTGCAATTCTCTGGAAAAGAGAACAAAAGGAACAGGCAGATTCATTTTTTACATGGCAATTAGAACGCATCATAACGACATTAAGCAACATAAAAACAAAGCAAGAACAAAGAATATTTGCCCAGAGCCTTTATCAGGAAACCATCCCAGCTATTTTACATTATGCAGTACTGCTTGAGTCAGACATTACTGATTTCATGATTAAATTCTCATGCTATATACCCCCACAAGATGCCGAACCCTTCCTATTAGATGCAATAGAAAAAAAACTCATCAACTGTGATTCCGTTAAACGGTGCTCGCCTAACCATACACCTACTAAAAAACCTCTTGCTTCGAGGCCTAAAAAAACAGAAATACAAAAATAAAAGCCGCACAACCAAAGTCATGCGGCTTTTCAGGTATACAACCAGTGCAGGATCAGGAATGTGATACTACGTAGTCGATAGCTTCCTGAACGGTAGTGATCTTCTCTGCTTCTTCATCCGGAATTTCAGTCTCGAACTCTTCTTCCAGAGCCATCACCAGCTCCACAGTGTCCAGAGAGTCCGCGCCCAGATCCTCTACGAATGACGCACTGTTGGTCACTTCCTCTTCCTTCACGCCGAGTTGTTCGCAAACAATCTTCTTAACGCGTTCTTCAATGGTGCTCATACCTAGTTGTGCTCCTGTCGATATTCGGTGCAACCCTTAGGGTTGCGGCTGCTAAGTTTATATGGTCGATCGCGTACATTTCAAGCCAGAACAACGAAATACCGCCATCTTCCATGCAAATAGAGAGTTGGTTAAATGGGCAAAATGCCATTTAACCCATATACATCCCACCGTTAACATGCAAAGTTTCACCAGTAATGTAACCGGCTGCTTCGCTAGCCAGAAACGCCACGGCGGCAGCAATCTCTTCTGGCTGACCTAAACGGGTCAATGGAACCTGTTGTTGCAGATACTCTCGCTGCTCTTCCGGCAATTCACGGGTCATATCTGTATCGATAAAGCCCGGTGCAACGGTGTTTACCGTAATACTCCGAGAACCCACCTCACGAGCCATGGAACGGGAAAAACCTTCTATACCCGCTTTGGCAGCGGCATAGTTGGATTGCCCCTGATTCCCCATGGAACCCACCACAGAACTAATATTGATAATCCGTCCCCAGCGGGCCTTGGTCATACCACGCAGCACCGCTTTACTCATGCGGAAAATAGACGTCAGATTGGTGTCAATAACACCATTCCACTCGTCATCTTTCATACGCATCAAAATATTATCCCGGGTGATACCGGCATTATTAATCAAAATCTGAGGCGCACCATAATCGGCAGTGATCGTTTTAACAACCGCAACACAGTCATCAGCGGAAGTTACATTCAAAGCTATGCCCTGCCCTTTGATACCGGCTTCCTGCAAGCCTTCAGTGATCTTTTGAGCACCACTTTCGGTGGTTGCAGTACCAATAACTGTCGCACCCATATTACCAATCGCAACAGCAATCGCACGACCAATACCACGACTAGCACCAGTGACCAGAGCCACTTTGCCTGCAAGCTGAGTCATTATCATTTTTCCTCTACTGTCAGCAGTTTGGTCATACCTTCCACTGAGTCCAGCACAGTAACCGGCGCACGACGTATAATGCGCTTGTTCAGACCTGCCAGCACTTTACCAGGCCCACATTCGGCAAATGCAGCGACTCCAGCCTCCTGCATGGCAAGAATCGTTTCAACCCAGCGCACCGGGCTGTATAGTTGTGCAATGAGATTTTGTTTTAGCTGTTGCGGATCGCTGCATACATCGGCAGTCACATTCTGCAGCACCGGAATAGTCGGCGCATTCAGGGAAATATCGACCAGTTCAGCTGCAAGCTGCTCTGCTGCCGGTTTCATTAATGCACAATGAGAAGGCACACTAACTGGCAGCTCAATCGCCTTACGGGCTCCGGCGTCATTAGCCAGTTCAATCGCACGTTTTACCGCTGAAACCTGACCGGCAATCACCACCTGACCCGGCGAGTTGAAGTTTACCGCTTCAACCACTTCGCCATTAGCGGCTTTCTCACAAATTTCAACAACTACCGCATCTTCCAGCCCCAGCAGTGCCGCCATAGCACCTTCGCCAGGCGCTACAGCATCCTGCATGAATTTGCCACGCAGATTCACCAGACGCACTGCGTCTTTAAACTCCAGAGCGCCAGCGCAAACCAGTGCTGAGTATTCACCCAAACTATGACCGGCCATCATGGCTGGCGCCTGGCCACCCTTTTCACAGAAAAGCCGCCACAAAGCGACACTCGAGGCCAGCAATGCAGGCTGGGTGTTCTCAGTGCGATTCAATTCTTCAGCAGGCCCATTGGCTACCAGACCCGCAAGATCGAAGCCAAGCACTTCGGAGGCTTCCGAAAAGGTGGCTACTACGACTGGCTCTTCCATGTAGTCGGCGAGCATACCGACCTGCTGTGATCCCTGTCCGGGAAAGACAAAAGCAAACTTATCCGACATTGCAGCAACTGCATCCAAAATAAGTGATCATAAACCGAAAGAATGCTCAAACACATTCTTTCACGATAAAAACCGGAGCAATTATAGAAAAACTAGCGCCCAAGGTAAGTAAAATTATGTTTCTAACTGTATTCAGCGCACTCTCAATACTCCAGCAATACCCTAGCAACGCATCATTAACTCAACATCTTCCGCAAGACGACGGGGAATATCATTATCCATCTCACTCACCGCTTCACAGATAGCCTGATAAAAACCCTCAGCGTCAGCACCGCCATGGCTTTTTATTACGATACCCTTCAGCCCCAGCAAACTGGCACCATTATATAAGACAGGATCAATACTCCGAGAAAATTCTCGCAACAGTGGCAACACAAAAAACGCCAGACATCGCCGCCAACGACTTTTCTGAAACAACCCAAGCATGCGATCGTGAATCAGTTTTGCGACACCCTCACCGGTTTTCAATGCGACATTACCAGCAAACCCATCACAAACAATGACATCCGCCACACCCGCCATAATGTCGTGGCCTTCTATATAACCGATATAGTTCAGTCGCTGATCAGACCTGAGCAACACGTCTGCCGCCCGAACCTGATCGTTACCTTTGGCAGCTTCCACACCAATATTTAACAGCCCCACTCTGGGTTTCTGAATACTTTTTGTTGCCCTGAACAACTGCGAGCCCATCACTGCAAACTGGTAAAGCTGCTGCGAAGAGCAATCTACATTGGCTCCCATATCCAACAACAGCGCACTGCCATCCCGGGTAGGAACAGTACCGGCAATCGCTGGTCGATCAATACCAGTAAAGGTTTGTAACGCAAAACACCCCATAGCCATCAAAGCACCGGTATTTCCGGCACTGACGCAAGCACTGGCTTTTTGTTCCGCCACCATATCAAGCGCCACCCACATAGAGGTATCTTTGCGGTTGCGCAGAGCCAGTCCGGGCTTTTGCCCCATGGAAACGGTTTTTTCGGCATGGACTAGCGTCAGACACTGACGGTCAGCTCTGGCATCATCAAGGTAGGATTCAATCAGTGAGGTGTCACCCACCAGAAGCAGGTGGAGATCGGAAATAGTGTTTAACGCTTTGAGTGCAGCCTGAATACGAGAACGGGGACTTTCGTCCCCGCTCATAACGTCAAGCGCCAGTATTCGTCCTGAATGCTTGCTTCGTCCCTGCACAGGCGAGATCACTCTTCGCCTTTACCTTCCAGCACTTTACGACCACGATAGAAACCGTCAGCAGTCATGTGGTGACGACGGTGAGTTTCACCGGAAGTTGCGTCAACAGACAGCTGAGAGCCACTCAGAGCATCGTGAGAACGACGCATGTCACGCTTGGAACGGGTTTTACGGTTTTGCTGAACAGCCATGTGTCAACTCTCCTGAATCATTTTGTAATCTGATTAAATAAAAGCCTGCAGAAAAAAACAAGCCTGAATTGATCAGATTATTCGGTATCGACAGCGTCAGTTTTTAGTTTGGCCAGTACACTGAACGGATTCGTACTCTTTCTCTGTTCCTCAGCCTTTTCGGCTGCAGCAAGAGCTTCCTCCTCAGACTCAGTGGAAAAATCCTGCTGAGCCTGACAGGCTTCAAGCGGGTGATAAGCCACAATCGGAAGGGCAAGCAAAAGCTCTTCTTCCAACAGCGGTATGAGCTCCATTGGCTCCTCCTGGAGCTGCAGAGGCTCATACTCTTCAGGCAAAGCTTTTGCCTGCTCATCGGTCATCACACCCATCAGACTGAGGTCAGAGCGTACCGGTAATTCAGCAATATCCAGACAGCGCTGACAAATCATTTTCAGATTTGCCTCAACATGCCCTTCAAGAACCACACGATGGTCTTCGCTCATGTGAAAGCGAAGCTTTACCTTCACCTCACCCTGATCGTCAGCGAGACTGCCCACTAGCCGGTCAAACTGCTTGAGCGGCAGCGAACCTTCAAACTGTTTACCCTGACGCGCGAATTTTCGCGGATCAAGGGTTTTTGGTAATTGCGCTGATAACATAAGCGCGCCATCATAGGGGCACGCCCCCTTTCTGTCAAAGGGTTTAACACCTAAATCAACCGCTATTTTACGCAGATACCAGACATGAAACTATTGCTGGCTTCAAGTTCGCCTTACAGAAAAGCGTTACTGACGCGCTTGAACCTAGATTTTCAGCAGTCGTCACCGGACATCAACGAAACCCCTGAAGCAAATGAATCACCCAAACATCTGGTCATGCGACTGGCGCAAAAAAAAGCAGCAGCATTGGCGTCACAGCATCCTGAAACCCTAATTATTGCCTCTGATCAGGCAGCTGATCTTAACGGCCGAATCCTTGGAAAGCCGGGCACTGTCGAAAAAGCCATTGACCAGCTCGGCTTATGCAGCGGTCAAAAAGTCGTCTTTCACACCGGCTTATGCCTGCTGAACACCGCTACCGGAGCAAGCCAATGTCAGGATATTGAGTTTACCGTCTGGTTTCGTCAGCTACACCATGGACAAATAAGACACTACATAGAAACAGAAAAACCATTGGACTGCGCCGGTAGCTTTAAATGCGAAGGGCTGGGTGTGGCATTATTTGAAAAAATGGCAGGTAACGACCCTAATAGCCTTGTCGGCTTACCGCTAATCACTCTGGTTTCCATGCTCGCCAATGAAGGTGTTGATGTATTAAGCTAAGAGGCCGTCTGACAAGTCACATGACTTTTCAGACGGCCTCTTAGACTTTCAGAACTCCGGGGTAGACAAAGAAAACACCATGGAAAGGGTTGCCATTTTTGTTGATGTCCAGAACATCTATTACACCACCCGCCAGGCATGGAAAACACACTTCGATTACTTCTCATTCTGGCGGCAGGCTACCGAAAACCGCAAAGTAGTAGCAGCCTGCGCCTATGCCATTGACCGGGGCGATGAGAAGCAACGGAAGTTTCAAAATATTCTTCGCAATATCGGTTTTGAGGTGAAGCTCAAACCGTTCATACAGCGCAGCGACGGTTCCGCCAAAGGAGATTGGGATGTTGGCATTACCCTGGACGCCATCGAAAACGCGGAAAAGGTAGACACGATTATTCTGGCGTCAGGTGATGGCGATTTTGACCTGCTGCTACAACGAGCCAAAGATCGATTCAACACCAAAACCGAAGTTTACGGCGTTCCACAACTGACCGCCGATTCTCTGATGATGAGCGCAACCCGCTTTGTTCCCATCCAGGGCTCTTTGTTGCAAAAAAAATAAAGCAAATCAAGCAGGGCTGACGCATTACTGAATGCGCTTTTGGTGCCGATGACTGACACAGAACGACAAACATCAGAGGCACTCCATGAATCCTGCCCAACTGGTTGGCAATAGCTGCTGGCAAGCACTGCAACACGGTGGCGAGGTCACCAACTTTGCCAATCAGCAATTTGCAATATGGCAGCCTTCCGGAAGAGGAGGAAGGCTGGCTCGAATGATCAACCCCCGAACCTATTTAGCCACTACTGAAAAACAAAATGTGATCAAAGAGCTCAAAAAGCGCAGCGCCAGTCATTTTTCTGACAACACCCGCCTTGAATTAAGAATGGCCGTAGCCGGGTTACTCAAGTACAAAAACACTGACTATCAGGGCGACCTGGAAACCGCCCCGGGAACCCCGGTTAACAAAGAAAAGCTGGAAGCCTTCTGCACTCCAACCCCATCAATACGAGAAGACATTAATGCTATCGAAGGGTATTTCACGAAGCATCGACTAAGGCTCGAACTGTCACAGCAAATTCTCAGAGAAGATATCGAGATGTTTAAGCAGTCTGATGAGGTTTACAGTCTGAAAATAAGAACAAGCAATGCTTTAAGCCCACAAATACAACAAGCTCTTTTTGATTACGAACGAACGATTGACTGGGAAAAATGCCTTAATCGATTACAAAGTAAAATCTGGGCAGTGCCAAGACCCGGAGAGATACTCAGAAGGCATATCGACCTTCTGATGCTCAGAATATTTCTATATGGAACGGGCCAAATAACCGTCACAGAAGCCGGACTGGCCTGGCGTGATTTTATTGCGGCAATCAACAGTCCAGGCATGTTCGCATCAAGGCAGGGTGCCTTTGGTCAGAAACAATATTTAGAGGAATCCCGGGTAGATTTACTCAATACATTACTTGAGCATTGCGACAAACTATTCCCAAAACCGGAAACCACCAGCAAAAAAGGGTTCATTCCAGATACCTGGAAAGAATCGCCCAGTCTGGCTCACCACTCAGCAGAGGTCAAACCCGCCAGCATAAGGCCACCTGAAAGCATCGAGACCTACTCCCCGGCCATGGAACGCAGTGAAAACTCACCCACACTAAGAAACACTGGCAATCTCTGTTACAGCAATTCGGTGATAAAACACTACGCCAACCTAATCCCAATGGACACGCTCAAAGCCATGCAACAGGAGCCCGAACCAGAGCACCTACTGGACGAAAAAAGCAAGATGCTACACGAACTTCGGGCACAACTGATCGAGTTACTTATTCATATCAAATATTGTCGGGCAGGTCTTTGTGGCTCGGGCTATGTTAATCACCTCAATGCAGCATTTATTTTAAAACTGCGCGAATGCAGCCTGAATGGGTTAATCAGCCCGGAGTTTGCTACCGCAAAACAAAACGACGCGCATGAATTTGTCACTGAAATTGAAAAAATCCTGAACAGCGCTCCCTTCCTCAACACCAACGCCTATAAACCCGAACATGTTTTTTCCCGGGCAAACACATTTGAATGCGCCATAAGCGACAGAATTAAGGGCAAGAAAACAATCATAGAAAAGGACTCTGTTCTCTTCATGCCGTTAGCGCCTCCAAATGCACTGAGTTTCGATAGCAGCTTTCAACGCTTCAGCAGCAAAGAGGCCATTAATTTCTCATGGAACCAGACCAGCATGAGCGAATGGGGATTAGATGAGCAGACTGTGCAAAATCATAACATCCAACATCTGGATGAACTCAGGCAAAAGCTGCAAGCCTTTCAACTAGCTGACAGCAAGTCTTCTGGCATTAATGCATCAATGGAGGTCACTGACGAAGGGTACTTCAAAACAGTATCAGGCTCAGTCTCTTTAATCCCGCCCTGGATTAAACCTGAAAGACAGGAATCATTAAGAGTGAATCCGGAATCGCTCAAATCTCTGATCATGATGCCCGGCATCTTCAAACACAACACCAAAGGCATTGAAAAGTTACACGGCGAAGGGATGGCTTTTTTCTTCACTTGCCTTGATGGGGTAGAGATACCTGTCAGCAGTTATGACAATAAAGAACTGACTTTAAAAGCCAGCATTTCTGGTGTTTGCTGCCACAGCGGAAAGAGCGAAAGAGGGCATTATGTTTATATCGAAAAGAATGCCAATAACACCTGGACTCTGAACAACGACACCAGCATCACAGCATTAAAAGACAATGGTGAAGTATCAAATTATCTTCTTGACACCAAAATGACACCTTATGTGTATCACTTGAAAATAGAACCGCCATCATCGTAAGCCGGCATACCCAGAGGGCATGCCGGCCTCGCGCTCAAAGAGCGCAAAAAACAACCAAAAGAAACAGGTTTTCGGGTTATTTCAATAACAACCCATCAGCCCCCACCGCTTTAATAACAGACGCACTAACACCCATACCAAAATCGCGGGCAAATTTTTCCAGCGGCGTTAGACGTGAGGTATAGTCCATGATCTCTTCAGCACCGACAATCTCACGAGCGACATACCCGGTACTACCAAGACCATCAATCAGACCCAGCTGTTTGGCTTTTTCTCCAGACCAGACCATACCAGAGAAAATATTCGGATCTTCAGCCAGTCGATCACCACGACCCGCCTTCACCGCATCAATAAACTGCCGATGAATGGTATCCAGTGATTGCTGCCAAAGTTTTGCAGAATGTTCATCCACCGCCTGAAACGGATCAAGAAACGCCTTATTTTCACCAGCCGTATAAGTACGACGAGTGACGCCCAGTTTATCCATCGCCTCAACAAAACCAAACCCGGATGAGATAACCCCGATAGAACCGACCAGACTGGCTTTATCCGCATAGATTTCATCTGCAGCAGAAGCAATGTAATAACCGCCAGAGGCACCAATATCCATAATGACAGCATACAATTTGGTATCAGGGTGCAAGCCACGCAAGCGAAGAATTTCATCGTAAATGTAACCAGACTGCACCGGGCTGCCACCAGGACTGTTAATCCTGAGAACAACCGCCTGCGTGCCTTTATCTTCAAAGGCTGCCCGCAAACCACTTACCACCGCATCGGCATTGACATCGCCGCCACCAATCTGACCATCAATCTCGACCAGAGCTGTATGCTCACCCGAAGGTGCTGCCGTTGACGCATCAGAAAACTGCAAATTCTGATACATCAAACCAACAAAGAAAAACAGCCAGGTAAAGGTGAGCAGCTTAAAAAATATCCCCCAGCGGCGACTGCGGCGCTGCTCTTTTAAAGAGCTTTGTGCCAGAGTCTCGACCAGCTTCCAGGCCTTTTCGTCTCCACCATAGGACACCGATGATTGTTTTGGCTCCTGCCATTGATCCTGCATATAAATCTCCTGCTTAACAACGTCTGATTCTTGTTATCGATGTTGAGGAACACTCAGTGTCACTCATTATCCATATTTGATAAACCATCAAGAACCTTTTGCAGTTCTTCCGGCAACGGGGCTTCTACTTTTAGCATCTCACCATCCGGTAATTCAAACTCGATACTGGCAGCGTGTAGGAACAATCGCTTCAGCCCCTGCTGTTGTATATTTTGGTTATCTTCATCACGGCCATACTTATCATCACCCAAAATGGCATGCCCCGCGTGCAGGCAGTGCACACGAATCTGATGCGTTCGCCCAGTAATGGGCTTTGCTTCCACCAGCGTTGCACTCTGATAACGCTCCAGAACGCGATATTCGGTGCGGGACTTTTTACCGTCCATATCAACCCGAACCATACGCTCGCCAGACTGCCGCACATCTTTTTGCAATGGCGCATTCACCAGCAGCTTTCGTGCCGGCCACTTCCCAACCACCAGCGCGTTATAGACTTTTTGTACTTTGTGCTTTTGCTGCAACTGGTTATGAATATGTCGCAATATGCTACGACGCTTGGCAATAACAAGACAACCGGAGGTATCCCGATCAAGACGATGCACCAGCTCCAGCGTTTTGTTATCCGGGCGAATCTGCCGCAGCGCTTCAATCACCCCATAATTCAACCCGCTGCCACCATGTACAGCGATACCTGAAGGCTTATTGATAATCAGCAGTTTGTCATTTTCGAAGATAATGGATTGTTCGAGCTTCTCAATCACACTATTGGCGGGTCGAACTTTTTCGCCCCGTGCAGCCATACGAACCGGAGGAATTCTCAGCAGATCACCCGCCTGAATACGATAATCTGCACTCACCCGTTTTTTATTGACCCGCACTTCACCCTTGCGAAGAATCCGGTAGACACGGGTTTTGGGCACGCCCTTGAGAATACGCAGCAGATAATTATCGATTCGTTGACCCGCATCATCCTGCTCAATGGTCAGCAAGCGAACACTATAGTTCAGTTCAGCCGGCTCTGATTCTGTTAAAGCTTGTTTTTCAGAGGATGCCTGTCCTGATAAACGACGCTCTCTAACCGAATTACGCGCCACACCGGAGCCACCAGCAATTGCTGTTTTTTTAAAGGATTTTTTCAATCGAATAACCATGATACTGCTGTTTTCTTGCTCTATATTACCAGTTTTCGGTCATTTGAAGCACTTACAGATTACTGATATAGTTCAAACGCTGCCCTGCATATATCCGAAAGGGTAGTTCGATTTACACAGCCTGAAGATGGCCCACTGGAATGAAGATTAAATATCCAGAGTATTGGTCCGAATAACAACTGTGTGTCTACCCTGAATCCGAATCCGGATTCTGGTGTGTTACAGGCAACAGTTCAGGCAACTGAAAAGTTACACAGTCCACGGCTGGAGCCGTGACAAGATAAACAGCGCTATCCTCTGCAAGCGCTTCCCGATTTCAGGTGTGAGGAGCTGCGTCCGGGAGAACATGCTATTTGAAGGTTCATGATGGCAACACCAACATCATACGCTGAACCAGGAGCCCCCGGATCAAGCTCCCCTCCATTGCGCGCAATAGTCTGTTTAAGACGCAAAAGTTGCTATATCGCTGCCAATGTCAGTGCCGGCGTTGTCCGGAGAGCAGGTCTGATAGCAATAGACATTACCGGATTTTCGCTGCATTGCGAGCCGGACTATTGACAATCGGGCAGTGCTAAACAAAGAGATTGCCTGCAGAATACCAATGAAGCCACCCTGGTGCTCATCAACAGTGGTGCTCATAAAATAGATGCACTCATTTATTGGTGAGTGATAAAAACTTGTTTTTGGACGCACATGAGTGGGTTCAGTAATCTGCAGATTGTGATCTCATAGATATCTGGCAGGTAATAAATTGCTCCCTGAAGAGGGGGTATCAGGCGTTGAACCTGAAGTTCGGTTAAGCACTCAGAGCCAAGGTTCGCTGTGCCAGCCAACTTTACTGCTAACTGACCGATACCCTTTCCGGGCAAATCATTACTCGCCGGATTCTGAGGATAGCCTCAACCAAACCGGTACTCTATGAAGAGAATGCTAATTAACGCAACCCAGCAGGAAGAGCTGCGCGTTGCACTGGTAGACGGGCAACGTCTGTACGACCTGGATATTGAATCCGGCGCCCGTGAACAGAAGAAAGCAAACATCTACAAAGGTAAAATCACCCGCGTCGAGCCCAGTCTCGAAGCGGCTTTTGTCGATTTTGGCGCCGAGCGCCATGGTTTTCTGCCCCTGAAAGAAATCTCCCGGGAATACTTTGTTGGCCATACTGGCGGACGACCTAACATCAAGGAAGTCGTCAAAGAAGGCACCGAAGTGATTGTCCAGGTAGACAAAGAAGAGCGTGGTAATAAAGGCGCTGCACTCACGACTCTGGTCAGCCTCGCAGGTCGTTATCTGGTGCTGATGCCAAACAATCCTCGTGCCGGTGGTATCTCCCGTCGTATCGAAGGGGATGAACGTGCAGAGCTGCGTGAAGCCATGAGCAAGCTAAATATTCCGGCAGAAATGGGTGTCATCGTTCGCACCGCTGGCCTGGGTCGCTCGGTGGAAGATCTGCAATGGGATCTGGATTACCTGCTGCAACTCTGGTCTTCCATTAAAGAAGCCAACGCTAAAAAGCCTGCACCATTCCTCATCTATCAGGAAAGCAATGTTATTATTCGCGCTATCCGTGACTACCTCCGTCAGGATATCGGTGAAGTTCTGATCGATAAAACATCCACCTACATCGAAGCACTGGAATTTGTTCAGCAGGTGATGCCGCAGTACCAGGACAAGTTAAAGCAGTACACCGACAGCATCCCACTATTCAACCGCTTCCAGATCGAAAGCCAGATCGAAACCGCCTTCCAGCGTGAAGTGAAACTGCCTTCCGGTGGTTCCATTGTGATCGATCCTACTGAAGCGCTGGTCTCCATCGATATCAACTCTGCCCGTGCTACCCGTGGTGGCGATATTGAAGAAACCGCTCTGAACACCAACCTCGAAGCTGCCGACGAAATTGCCCGCCAGCTACGACTGCGTGATATCGGTGGCCTGATTGTTATCGACTTTATCGATATGAGCAGCAATCGCAACCAGCGTGAAGTGGAAAACCGTATCCGCCAGGCCTTGTCTATGGATCGTGCCAGGGTACAAACCAGCCGTATTTCCCGTTTCGGTCTTCTGGAAATGTCCCGTCAACGTCTACGCCCATCTCTGGGTGAAACCAGCGGTGTCGTGTGTCCACGCTGCTCTGGTCAGGGCACTATCCGCGATATTGAATCTCTGGCACTGTCCATCCTGCGTTTGATGGAAGAAGAAGCCATGAAGGACAAAACATCTGAAATCCGTGCCCAGGTACCGGTTTCTGTGGCCGCCTTCCTGCTCAACGAAAAACGCAAAGTCATCGCCAAGATTGAGAAGCGCAATAACTCCCGTATCGTTGTCATCCCTAACGCTAATCTGGATACACCACATTACGACGTTCAGCGCCTGCGTCACGATCAGGAACATTCTCAAGAAAGCAGCTACGAAATCCTTGATGCTGAAGACAACACTGAAGAACAGCACGTCAGCAGCAACAAACCGGCACCACGCCCACAAGCCGCAGTAAAGAACGTAGCCCCCGCTCAGCCAGCGCCGGCACCACAACAAAAGCCCGGCCTGTTCGGCTCACTGATTAAATCCTTTGGCAGCCTGTTCTCTTCTGAATCAGAAGAGCCAACAACCAGCAAGCCTCAGGCAAAGACAGCTCGCTCTCAACAGCAGCGTGACAAGCAGTCTCAGAACAAGCGCAAGCCTCGTCAGGACAGCCAGCAATCTCGCGACCGGTCTGACAACCGCCCTCAGCGTGATCGTCGTACTAAACAGGAACGCTTTGAAAAACAGGATCGTCGTCAGAATGATCCCCGTACTGACAAGCAAGATCGCCGTAAACAAGAGCCACGTCAGGAGCGTGAACGCACTCCAAGACCGGAGCATCGTCAGGAACGTCCGGTTGAGCAGGATTTTGATGGTCAGACTGATAATGGCCAGCGTCGTCGCCGTCCAAACACTGCACCTCGTCGTCGCAGCAACCGACAGTCTCAGCGTCATATTCAACAGGAACAACAACCTCAGATTCAGCCACTGCTTCCTGAAAACCAGAAGCAACCTGAACATGTAAAAGAAGTTACTGTGCCTGTCACTGACGCACCAGCTATCGAGAAATCCGTGTCAGCTGAGAAGAAGCCAGCGCAAAATCCTATGCCGACACTTTCCGGGCAACCACAACCAGCACCAGAAGCAAAGGCAGAAGTAAAACCCGGATCAGTGGCTGAAGCAGAAGTGGCTGAAGCAAAAAAAGCATTAACTGTGGCTGCCGACAAACCTGCAGAAAGAAAACGCCCACGTCGTTCTCGCGTTAAAAACGACCCGCGTCGTGCACGTGAGCAACACTCGCAAACAACTGAAGCAGCACAAAGTAAACCAGAAGCTCAGCCAGCTGTTGCAGAACAGAAACCTGAGCCAGCAGCAAAACCGGTTCAGAGACAAGCCATAACAGAGCAAACTGCACCACAGCAGGATTCTCGCCCTGAAGCATCAGCACCTGTGACAGAAACACCTGTTCAGGAGCCAAAATCCGTTGCACCTCGCATGACTAAAATGGCAGAAGCGGTAGCCGCTGGCAATCAGACAGAAGCGCCTTCATATGCTACGCCGGTTATGCCAAAGATGGTTGATAGCAACAAGGCTGAAACCACGCCCGTTGAGCGCAAACCAGAACCCGTTAAGGAACAACCAACCCCACAGGTTCCGGTTACTGCTGATCAGGCAGAGGTTCAGTTAAGAGAAGCACTGTCAGATGCACCAGATCCGATAAAGGCATCTGCTGTCAAACCTGAAGTTGACGCTGAAAAAGCAGTCGTTTCTAAACCCTCTCCTGAATCAACTGCAAACGCTAATACTTCAAAGGAAGTGACAGAACCATCTGCTGAGCAACCTCGCCGTCGTCGTAGTCGCGCGCATAACGATCCTCGTATGCAACGTCGTCAGGAACAATCAGTCTCTGAACCTGAACAGAAAGCTGAAGAAAGTAACTCCTGATTAAATCGCTCTCCATGAACAGTGCAGAACCAGCATTGTTCATGGCACGATTGAAAATAGAATCTACTCTCTGATCCAATAAAAAACGGAGCCAACCAAAAAAGTTAGCTCCGTTTTATAGTTTATTGACTGCTTTCAGGAATTAGTCGTCACTTCCTATAAATGTCCCACAAATATCAGCACTGTCTGAGTCTGACTTAGTGCCCGATACAACCTTTGAAAAATCCCAACAGATTACTTTTTCATCACACTGCGTCAGTAAAAAACCGCTTTGATAATAAATGATATTACGCACCGTTCCAGCATGCTTATTGAACGTATAGAGACATTGCTGGAAGGGTAGGTACCATATTTTCACTTCTCCATTACCACCACCAGAAGCCAACCTGTTCTCCATCATTAACGCCAAACTTTTAACACCACTGTTATGACCTTGCAAAGTATAGAGCAAAGACAATTCAGGATACGCCCAAATTTTTATGGTCTTATCTTTACTTCCGGATGCCAACTGATCGTTTTTTATCATAGCAAATACTACGACATAGCTATTATGAGCTTTTTCCAGAGCTTTCAGGCAGTTCAGCTCGCTATCGTAAAGCTCAATACTTCCACACTGATAGCCAACAACAAATCGTCGGCCATCAGAACACAACATGGTCGCCCCTTGATGTCCACGATACTTGATGGTATCAACTTCTCTGATAACGTCGCCGCTGTCTGCATTGACCCTATGAATTCTATATCCACTAAAAATAACCACTGAATGTCCCTCCAGCCACATTATTTTGTCTGTACAAAAAGGGATTCGAAAGGATCTGAGAAACGCCCCCGTTCTCAGATCATAAACATCCGCCAAATGGCAATGCGCTAAAATAACCTGGTGTTTATTCATAACGCAACAATTGGTCATGGCATCGCTGGTTGTAAATGTATGGAGAGACTGCCCGGTGTTCACATCGAGCACTTGCCCCTGAGTAAAACCGGTAAAAGCAAAAACATGGTGATCAGAAACAGCTGTTAGCTTGCGTCTTAGACATTGATAAAATGCGCCACCATAATCTTCTTCTTGCAACACCACTTGCTGAGTCATTTGATGCAATTCAGAGTCTATGATTTCAATAACCCCACCATTTCTTATGACCAGACAACCATTAGCTAACTTCAACATGAACACATCACCTCGCTCAGGGTCGAGGCGATGAACCTGTGCTTTTATATCAGGAAGGATGTCATGCTCAGCGATATACTTGAGATAAGCAGGCAGAGCATATAATTCATCATCATCGAGACAGTTAACGACATGTGTTAGTGCCGGCAAGCTCGCGATTAAAGACTGAGCATCGTCTCTGTTTATCGCAGATACCGGTTCGCTGCCTGCGTAAGTGAGTGCTGTTTGCTTTAAAAGACGCCTGAAATTATTCATCTTATTTCCTAAAAGATAAATCAGGTGCATCCTGTTTTTTACGGGTAAGTACTCGAACACCCTCTCCAACACACAACTGGGCAGGAAGGACAGTACAGGCGCACTCCTGCACTCATCACACAACCCCCACTCTGCAGCCTGATTCTTCATGACTTTACGGCACAGAAAGCACCAGACAGTGCTCACGGAAGTTGAGGAAAATATCTCTATCTTTTTATTGTCTTCATCCTTCCCTTTATCATCATCTTCATCACTTGAAGTCTGTTTTATTTCAGAAGAAGTGACCCTGTATGAGCACTCAGCGGTCTCTTCCTGTGTGTTTGCAGATGAAGTGGAACCTGAAGCACCTGAACCCTGCCCGTTGCCATTCGATTTGACATAGCGTGAAATGGACAGAGGGCTTAACTCTCCCCGATAATCAAACGCAACACTCATCCTAATGACCGGAGAAAAAAATAATTGGCTTATCATCGCCAAAGTCCACGCTCCCTGTTCATAGAACCACGATAAGCGCTGTCGAAAGCCGGTCTGAATGGTATTTACACAATTCGATAATATTATTGAAATAAAGTGATCACTCACGGTTGTGTCATTTGGAATATCGGGAACAGCGGGGAAAGGCGTAAAAAATATTACCCTCTCCGACAACTGCGACTGACTCATGGAAAAAAGAGTACTTTGAGAAACGACAGGGATAGATATGAATAGCATAGCAACAGTTGACACAATCGTTATGAGCTTCACGCCCGACTCCTATTTTATTTTGCCCTCCAAATATAGACCCGAAAATTGTGCTTGTGGTTAATAGCGAGACCACTATTAAAGAGAACCAAATTTTAATGCAATATCTGCATGCAAAACATCCAAAAGCAGACTAACTTCCTTCACAGCTATTCGTATTGGCCAATGATAAAGGGTTTTTACATTGCTATTTAAAGCTTGCACATTGGTTCTTTTTTTGTGTCTATATCCTTTTAGCCAAAGTTATTCATTAACCCTCTACCAAGGTGAATCACAAGCGATTCCACCGGCAGCGTTAGACGACAAAAAGCTCTTTACGCCTACCATCGCACAGGGGGTTTCAGGTTATTCAACGCCTCTTTTTTTACCTGTAACACTTTCTTCTACCCCCATAAACTCACTCTTTGACATAACTATTTTTTTCAAAACGCTGTTTCAGCGCCTGCCGGTGATAATCGATACCCAGCAACACCTGATGACCAACTTCGAACCGGTAAAAGAATGGCTGCTACGCGATCAAATTATTGATAAAAACGCTACCGGGCAGGCTGTAAATCAGATCATTCATACTGCACATGAAGATCATTCAGACCACATACAAAAAGGCGTGCATCTTTTCTTTTTTGAACAGAATCAGCGCATAAAGCTGGCCGCCCGACTCAACCAACCTCTGACCTTGCAACAACGGCAGGCCCTCACTCTGGCAATGCAAGATCTTATGCTGGCTTTATACCAGTCAGGTGACGTTTTCTTATCAGAACCGGATGATACGAATGAAGTAATGACCCTCACGACCAGCAACGGTGGTGATGATGGCGGCGACGATGAAAGATGGCAACCTGATGAACTAGTAGATGCCTTAGATAATACGCCGGTCAGACTATTTGATGAATTCGGTGATGACGACTGGCTGACCTTTATGGATGGCAGCATTAAGGCCAGCCAGATAATAAGAAGAGCATTTCAGCTGCACCGACTGGAGCAACGGAGGCAGGCAGCCATGCTTCAGGGTGATAGGAATATGGCCAACATATTACAAAACCGGATGATGCTGATCAGCATTGAGGAAGCTGAATTATCAGACTTATTGAACGACCCTCAAGGATTCAGGCTGCTGCTATCACTACTTACCGGGCAAACAGCAAGCCCATTACCTGCCAGACAAGTTGGTAATGGGCAAAGCAGCAGCTCCAGCCATGACGATTATTCATCAAGCGATAATCACTCAGACAATTCGTCAACCTCATCTTCTGAAAACACTGCCAACCAGCCACCGCAAACAAATAACAAGGTCGTCTCAAACCAAAAGAGAGATGACGATCCGAACGAAAATAATCAGCCCGATCACAGCTACGCTAATACCTATTGCCAGATTTGCAATACAAAACCTTGCAAAGAGTATTTCAACGATTTTGAACGGCTGATAGAGAGCATAATTTCAAGAGATGCTGACAGCGCTGAGGCTTGTCTGAATCAGTCGAAAAATCCACGTTACCTACTTAATCATTGCCCAACCACTGCTGACAACCGATTCACTAAGACGCCACTGAATATGGCATACAGCTCTGGGGTATACAATATGCAATCTTTTGTACGGCTACTATTGGAAAAGGGTGCTGATCCGAACATACTAAACAGCCTGGGTTTAAGCTCATTGGAACAGGTCGCAGACAATCTGAAAAACGAGCGGAGCTGGAACCATTTTTTCTGGATTAGAATGATCGACCAATTACTATCACATGGTGCAAGAGTCAGCCCGGAAAACTCTGATAACAAAAAAAATAATATCCTGGCAATCATCGTAAGGAAAAATAACTTCTCTCCTGAGTTGTTCAACCGCCTGATGCAGGCTGGAGTCAACATCGACCAGGGTACCGGGTTGAATAACCCGCTGTATCTGGCCTGCAAATATGAGCATGATGATTTGTTTAAAACATTGATCGAACACGGAGTGAACCCCGATGGTCACGCCACTGGCGATAAAACGCCTCTTTTTCAGGCAGTAAAAAAAAGGAATCTTGAAACAATCAGAATATTGCTTAACAAAGGGGCTCACCCCGATAGTGACAGCAGCGGTAGGGATACACCTCTGTATCAGGCCGTGCGCAATGGGCATCACGCTATTGCGGAACTCCTGCTGACATTTAACGCTGATCCTGACTGTAACGCTAAGGGAGAGGAAACGGCTCTTTACGCAGCAGCAGAAAGGAACGATGAACACTTGATCAGGACTCTTTTACAAGCCGGAGCCGATATTAATGCACACAACATTGGCGGTAAAACCCCCTTATGGGAGGCTACATCAAAACGGCATCGCGAAAACTGTTATCGATATTTTGACCGACAAAATATTATTGAATTTTTACTCGCGCGTGGCGCCAGTGCAAAGTACGACGGTGACGGCGAGAGCGTTTTGCAAAGGTTAATAGCAAGCTACTACCCCCGTACTCCGGCCCAAGTCATACTCCGGGCGATAGAATCAGGAGCGAACCCTGACTGGGGCGAAGGTAAACAACACTCCCTTTATCTGCTTATTGACTATAAGCACCCTACGACATTATTAAAGAAGGTGCTCAGTTATGATGTTGACCCTAATGGTCACACCACTGGTTTCTTGACTCCTCTGTACCAGGCAATCTGGAAAAATAACAAAAATATAGAAGAAGTGGTTGAAATACAGGGCTTACGCATGAAGATAATCATTCTCATTTAGGTTTCAACAATGAATGACTTCAGTGGCTGAGCAAGATATTTGCTGCTCCATCCAGCTTTTTTACGCTTAGTCTTGATGCTTTTCTTGCTGGTGATGTCAGCCTTCAGAATATTCAGGGCAATGCGCCGTAATGTAGATAGATTTTCAGCAGCATGTTCTTCTTTGGTCTGGCACGCGTCTTCATTAAAGGCAATATCCAACATCCAATGCAGGTTATTTTCAACTTCCCAATGCTGGCGCGTTGCGTTAAGCATCTCTCTGGCTGTAAAAGCTTTACTGGAAATGTAGAAGCGCAGGGCTGTCGTAGCTTTACCATCAATGGTTCGGTCTGACTGAACAACACCGAACTGTTTGATACCTGCCCACTCTTCTGATGTTGAGAGAGCTGTCAGTTCATCAAAAACCCAGCAACAGCGGTACTCCTGTCGACCATGCCCTTCATTTTCATGTTCAAAAAAGGTAGCAGAGATAGCTTCCTTTGGATGGCTGCGCCAATGCTCTTCAGCTGCCACCTGAATATCATGATGTAGTGTTTTCTGATTGCCTTTGACTGCAAGAAGGTAATCCGCTTGCTGGCTCACGCAAGTTTCAGCAATGCTCTTTTGGCAGCTGATTGCATCAGCTGTGATCACAGAGCCTTTCAGGTCAATGGCTTCAAGAAGCTCAGGTATGGCTGTTATCTCATTAGACTTCTTATCAACTTTCTTCTGCCCGAGAACAAGGCTCAGTTTAGTACTCCAGGCACTGACAATGTGAACCGCTTTTTTGCCCTTGCCTTTCCCTCTGGAGCCTTTAATAGCTTTGCCGTCGATAGGAATAATTTCAGCATCACTGTCAGGTATATCAAGGGCTTCAGGGTAAGCAGACTGCACCCAGCGAGTGAAGCATTCCTGAAATTTATCAGGGTCTAGCAGACAAAAAACACGATAGAAGGTGTCGTGTGATGGAATACCAAAAGGGAGTTCAAGAAATGAACGAAACCAGTCTTCTTTTTCTTCACCGAATTCCTGCATCTCTTCCCATGTATCGGCTCCACTGATAATGGCACAGATGGCAATCACAAGAATATCGGTAAAATTGTGGTCACAAGAGGAGGCACGCTTGCGTGGATCAGATAATTCGCTGAGAAACATGATTAACGGGGCTGGAACAACAGTCATCGGGCGTAAAATATGGCCATTCTACAGTCTTTTGGTACGGATACGAGCACTCTAAATGAGAATGATTATTCTCATGCGTAAGCCCTGGTTGAAATATTACTAAACCATGAAGCCGACCCGGATGCATTGGCAGAAGGTCGAGATACCCCTTTATTCGCGGCCATTAATACTAACAAGCCCCGCCTTGAACTAATCGAACTTTTGTTGCAAAAAGACGCCAACCCGGACTGTCATAAAACAGGCAAGAAAACCCCTCTTTATCTCGCTGTTTCTGCATATCTGAAGAATTGGTCTAAGGAGCATAGAGCCATTGTCACTATGCTGCTGAAATATCAAGCCAACCCTGATTGCCACAGTAAAGGAGAAAACACCCCTCTGTATCTGGCCGTCAAATACAAAAATATAGATTTGGTTTCCGAACTATTGAAAGCTGGGGCGGATGTCAACGCGAACGATCCCGGTGGTGACACTGCGCTTAAGGCTGCATCGCAACATCTGGCCATTAATTATTCCGCAACCACAAATGGAGATCTGTATCGAATCTTCAAGGAATTATTGAAGTACAAGCCGGACGCCCCTTATGAAGCATGCCATTGGCCAGCAGTGATTAGCGCTACACTTAGCGCGAAAAAGGCACCGGATTTACTGCATGCTTATATCAAAAAAGGAGGCATTAATCCTGACTGGCACACGGGGAGTGATCACCTTCTTTACCAGGCGATCGATCATGGTTACCCCATTCCTTACTTAAAGCAACTACTGAAAGCCTATGATCTCGACCTTAACAGTTACTCGGAACAGTCAACCCCTCTTTGCATAGCCGCCATCCTTGGTAATGTTGGTTCACTCAAGCTATTACTTAAGAAAGGAGCAGACCCTAATGCCAGCAGTTATGGCCCCTGGACGCCTCTCTTTATTGGGGTTAGAAGAAATCATCTTGAGTCGGTAAAACTGCTCCTGAGGTTCGGCGCTAACCCTAACACTGCAGCCGGTACTGACCGCAACCCTCTCATTGAGGCACTTCGCTGTGACTATAGAGAAAAAATTGCGGCTGCATTACTGCGACACGGAGCCTGCACCAAACCGAACCCATCGATGAACAAAGAAAGCCTCGAACGGATACAGTCTCTCATTAAAAAATATAATATTCCGCCAAAGTCCATCGATAGCTACAGACCACCGAATAAAAAGAAAGCGATCTGGTTGTACCGCCCTCATCAAAAAATCACGGCGGTGGATATCCGTCATATTGAGCCTAAGTTCAATACCCATACTCAGAATATTGCCATTATCGGTGGTGGTGCCTCCGGTATAATGAGCGCCATCTATGCGCTACGGGCATCGGCAATATTCAGCAAACCGATTCGGGTGACACTCTATGAACAGCGTGATAAGGGGTTCGGTGGTCTGGCCTATTCTCATTCCACTTCACAGAGTGCTCACTCCCTTAACCTAGCACCTTGGCGTGTTTCTATTTTTTCCGACCATCCAGAGAGCTTTATAAACTTCCTGAGCGACCATCGCAAAAATCCCTCAGAACAAACTCTGCGATCAGGCATCACGTCATGACTTTTATCGATATATCGAGCATCACCTTGACCAGGCGAAAAAACATGCCTACCCGGGTTCTGAGGTCGTGCGCGTGAACAGTAATGTTGTCGACCTGCAACGAATAAATAAGCAGCAACTTCAGCTATATACAAAGAACCTAACTACGCCCAACGAGGCAACTCATACCACTGAAACCGTTAAGAAAGCATACGACAGCGTCATTATCGCGACCGGCAACCAACTGCCGCAAAAACCACCCGCCTTTGTAGAACGGGTATCTGACCAATATATAAACACGCTCTACGCTCCGGCGACGTATAAGAAAATCAGTGATTTTTCAAAGCAATCCGAAATAAGAGAAAGAACGGTGGTTATTATCGGAACAGGATTAAGCGCACTGGATGCCATTCTGACCCTGAATCAATCGGGTTATACCGGAAAAATAATGTGTATATCAAGACATGGGTATAACTATTTCCGCTATAACAAATATAAACATTGCACCTGTTATAGAGATGCAAACATACTTTATAACAAAACACCTGACTTTCTTGAACGAGTGAATAAAGAGACTTCTATAGCAGAGGTTGAAAACTGGGTAAAAGACTACCTTAAGGAAGTGCTTAATTTAAACGATGACACCAGCTTTTACGATTTTATGGTGGGTTCATTCGTTTCAGGAAAACCCGATGATTCCAAAAGAAATCAAGCTCTTCAAAAGCTATTGGAAGACAACTCTCGCTACATAGCTGAGCTGGCAAGAAAACTGGCACCAGAGACAGCCCGGGCTTTACTGGATAAATACCGCAGTGCAATTAACAGCCACAGAATTGATGTTATTCCTGACATTTATGACCCGGTTAAAAAAACTGATTGATAATGGTCGTGTTGAATTTGTGCGCGGTCAATTTTCGTGCTGTTATCTGTGAGAATGATGAGATCACTTACTGGTTGCATCCCAAAAATGCCAGAGCAAAAACCTGTGATCTCATGATCAATACTATGGGGTTTTGTTCAACACTACTCGCCAGACAACGTGCAAGAACTCTGGTCAAACCTGTTAACCCGGGGTGATGCCTCTCCCCATCATCTTGGAGGCGTCAGAGTCAATAGTTTTGGTGAAATGATCGACAGAAATGACCATGCTCATCCAAACATTTTTTTGACCGCCCCTATGACTTCAGGCGCCGCAATAGAAGACCGTGGCCGATTCGGTTCTGCCGTCTGGAATATTGCCGAGTGCAGGGACAGAAGTGAAGTTGCAGGACACAATGCCATCTTATGCAACCAGCACTCCCCGCCAACAGCGATGCCCCCCAAAAAACGGCAAAAACGGCTGTAAGGGATAGTCCTGAAACAACGTCCCGATGTCATCCCCGCTAAGGAAGGCTGTCGCAACACCAATGTAGGCCGGTTTCCGCCGAAGGCAGATACCCATAGGGCACAAAAGCCGACAATCAGCATAAAATGCTGACAAGATCGGGAATTTCATACATTCCTCGGGCGCATTGTAGGCCGTAGAGTTTCTCTGAAAATAAACTATCTTTTGTCATCAGCCACGTAAATGCCTAAAGGTTTGCCACATTGGTCAAAAGAATAAGCCTCTTGTTCATCTGCTTATGTTTTATTCATCACTGCAATGCACTGACGCTCCATCTTGGAGAGGTGAATGCTTTTTCCCTGAAGCACTCTTTTATAAACGATGATTCTAATTTTTCTGCAAACTATTTTACCAACTATCTTCCTCTGCTTTTTGAGACTTCAGTGAGCTCGTCTTTATCCTTCAATCCTTTCATTTTTACCGCGCTCTTTTCTCATTGGCTGCATCAAAAGAAGCCCATCAATAGTGATGAACACGTGTCAGGATTCCCCCAATACAAACCAATAAAAGAATGGCTGCTACACGATCAATTTATTGATAAAAACGCTGCCGGGCACGCTTTAAATCAGATCATTCATAATGCACATGAGGATCATTCAGACCATATACAAAAAGGCGTGCAGCTTTTCTTTTTTGAGCAGCATCAAAAGATAAAGCTGGCCGCCCGACTCAACCAACCTCTGACCTTGCAACAACGGCAAGATCTCACTCTGGCGCTGCAAGACCTTATGCTGGCTTTATACCAGCCAGATGACGTTTTCTTACCAGAACCGGATGATACGAATGAAGTAATGACCCTCACGACCAGCAGCGGTGGTGATGATGGGGGCGACGATGAAAGATGGCAACCTGATGAGCTAGTTGATGCCTTAGATAATTCGTCGGTCAGACTGTTTGATGAATTCGGTGATGACGACTGGCTGACATTTCTGGATGAAAGTATCAGGTCTAGCCAGATAATAAGAAGAGCATTTCAGCTGCATCGACTGGAGCAACGGAGGCAGGAAGCCATGCTTCAGGGGGATAGGAATATGGCCAGCATATTGCAAAACCGGATGATGCTGATCAGCATTGAGGAAGCTGAATTATCAGACTTATTGAACGATCCCCAAGGATTCAGGCTACTGCTATCACTACTTACCGGGCAGACAACAAGCCCATTACCTGCCAGACAAGTTGGTCATGGGCAAAGCAGTAGCTCCAGCCATGACGATTATTCATCAAGCGATGACCACTCAGACAATTCGTCAAGCTCATCTTCTGAAAATACTGCCAATCAGCAATCGCCAGCAAATCACCAGATCGTCTCAAAGCAAAAGAGAGATGACGACCCGAACGAAAATAATCAGCCCGATCACAGCTACGCGAATACCTATTGCCAGATTTGCAATACAAAACCTTGCAAAGAGTATTTCAACGATTTTGAGTTACTGATACGCAGCATGAAGTCAACCAACTTTGAAAATATTGAGGCTTGCCTGAATCAGTCGAAAAATCCACGTTACCTGCTCAACCTCTGCCCAACCACTGCCGACAACCGATTCACTGAGACGCCACTGAATATGGCATGCGCCGTGTTGAACGATCCTTTTTGCGAATTTCGGTGCTCATTTAAGTACCAATACTTCGGACAGTTTCCGCCAGATGCGGCCATGAGAGAAAACAGCGAAAATGGAGAAGCTCACCCCCTCCATTCGCTGATACTTTTCTCTCATGGAAAACATAGTAAAGGCTGCTCTGGACGGCATGTCCAGTGTTAAAAAGCCCCAGAAAACCTTCATCGCGCTGCTTCTCTCTGCTCTCATAGTGGTTCAGGGCAAAGCCAACTTTCGGAATATGAGTCGATATTCCCCGATGAGTGAGAAACGCTTTAGTCGCTGGTATCGCCGTTCCTTCGACTTTTCCAGTTTCAACTGCCTGATGCTCTCTGATGTAGTTGAGAAAGCTCAGGAGTTAATAGCTGCTCTCGATGCCAGCTTTATGACCAAAAGTGGCAAGAAGACGGATGGGCTCGGAATGTTTTGGCGTGGCTGCACAAGTCGCTCTGAGCGAGGACTTGAGCTATCCCTTCTCAGTGTTATAGACCTTCAATCCAATACAGCGTATGCACTGGATGCTGAGCAGACCCTTGATGAAGACGGTAAAACTCGCGTCGACCTCTATGCAGAGCAGGTTATTCGTCTTGCAGAAAAAATTCTGAATCTTGGTATCAGCTATCTGTCTGTAGACGCCTATTACTTCAAGGAAAAATTTGTATCCGCTGTGGTTGCTACTGGCCTCCAGATCGTTGGCAAGTTAAGAAATGATGCCGACCTGCTGTGGCTCTACACCGGTTCATTATTCTGGCAGTGGACGCCCAAGAATTTATGATGGTAAGGTCAACCCTGACAAAGATCTACACCGCTTTGAGCACGTAGGCCAGCTGGAAAGCGGAGAAAATATCTATACCGCAGTTGTACATTCCAAATGTCTGAAACGTCGTATACGTGTTGTTATGTTGCGGACTCAGCGAGGCACCAAAATGGGTGTATCGCTGCTCTACTCAACCGATACAGATCTGGACGCGATGACAATCATCAAATATTACAAAGCCAGGTTTCAGATCGAATTTATTTTCCGGGATGCCAAGCAGTACACAGGGTTGATGGACTGCCAATCTTGCCGGAAAGAGTGTATCCACACACAAATCAATGCTTCGTTTACAGCCCTGAATGCACTCAAGCTGGAAGACCTGGGAAGAAAAAAATACCGATGAAGAAACCGTGATTTCTATCGCCACCTGGAAACGCCGAAAGTTCAATCAGCACTTGATGTGTAGAGTTTTTGAGAAGTTAGATTTACCCATGAGCAATGAAAAAGTCATGGACACTTACCGACAACTCAGTAGCTATGGAGCTATCGCTGCATAAGTGTCCGAAGTGTTGAAGTACAATGAAAATTACAACCCTCTGCCAAAATCTTATACGGCTGTTACTGGAAAAGGGTGCTGATCCGAACATCTTGAGCAGCGACGGTTTAAGCCCTCTATATCAGGCGGTAAAAAACAGCAATATTGAAACAATCAGAATATTGCTTAACAAAGGGGCTCACCCCGATAGTGACAGCAGCGGCAGAGATACACCTTTGTATCAGGCAGTGCGCAATAAGCATCACGCTATTGCGGAACTCCTGCTGAAATGTAACGCTGATCCTGACTGTAACGCTGAAGGAGAAGAAACCGCGTTGTATCAAGCAGCAAAAAACAACGATCTAAAGATGGTCATGCTTCTTTTAAATGCCAATGCTGATATTAATGCCAACAATATTGGCGGTAAAACACCGTTGTGGGAGGCTGCATCACTGAGACATCGTGGTAGATATTATCAATATTTTCGCAAAGCGAATATTATTGAACTTTTACTCAATCGTGGTGCCAGTGCAAAGTACAACGGTGGCGGCGAAAGCGTTTTGCAAAAGTTAATCTCGGATTTCTACACTCCTCCCGATATCATACTGAAAGCGATAGAAGCAGGGGCAGACCCTGATAGAGGCGAAGGTAAGCAGCACCCTCTTTATCTACTGATTGAATATAAACATCCATTGAATTTATTAGAGAAGATATTCAGTTATCAGGTTGACCCTAATGGTCACACTACTGGTGTCTATACTCCTCTTACCTATGCAATCCGGAACAATGATAGAGATATAGAAACGGTTAAATTATTGCTTGATCGTGGGGCTGATCCGAATGCATTGGCAGAGGGTGATTCAACCCCTCTGTATAGAGCCATCATAACTGAAAGCCCTTGTCTTGAAATGGTCAAACTTTTGCTGAAATATGATGCTGACCCTGACTGTTGTACTGAAGGAGATGACACTGCTCTTTATTGTGCTGTCGATTGGTACCTCGAAAGTCCTGAACCATGTCCCAACCATAGCGAGCTTATCAGCATATTACTGGCGAATAAAGCCAACCCTGACTGCCATACCAAAGGTAAGAACACGCCGCTATACATGGCCGCCAACTGCAAAAATGCATTTTTAGTATCAGTCCTGCTGGAAGCCGGAGCCGATGTCAACGCCAAAGCCCCCGGAGGAGACACACCGCTACTGGCTGCATCACAAAGAAAACCTTCTCAATACCGCAACATTGAAAATGGTAATCTGTATCACATCATCAAAACATTGCTGGCGCACAACGCTGACTCACCTTACACGCTCGTTCATTGGAATGCTTTGATACAAGCCACCTTCATCGCGAAAAAACCACCGGATTTGCTAATTGAGTATATAAAGGCAGGCATTGATCCAGATAGCCGCATTGGATATGAACATCTTCTTTATCAGGCAGTCGAGCATCATTACCCGATAGCTTATCTAAAGCAGTTGCTGGAATACCCTCTCCATCTTGACAGCTACTCCGATCGTTGGAATCCGCTTTGGATAGCCGCCAAAAATGGCAATACTGATGCACTCAGGCTTTTGCTTGAGAAAGGGGCTGATCCTGATGCCAGTACTCATGGCAATGACTGGCCACTCATTGCTGCGATTAAAAATAATCATCTTAAATCAGTAAAACTACTACTTCAGCATGGCGCCAAGCCTGACCGATTTATCAACAGTAAGTGGCATCCTCTTACTCGAGCTCTTGAAGATAACGCTCATGACAAAATTGTGGCTGCACTACTGCGTTACGGAGCCAGTACCACTGTCATCCCGTTAACCAATAAAGAAGACCACAAACGGATTAAAACACTTATTAAGAAGCATCATATTCCGACAGAGCACATTAATCCTTCCTTACCTCTGCATAAAAAGAGACAGATACGACTTTACCACCCTTACCAGAAAAGCAGGCTTAGGGTAGCAGCAGTGGAAAAATTACCATTAGCTACATCAGAACCAGTGGATAATGCAGCATCATCTGGTGAGTCTGGTAAATTCTATTCTTCCTCTACCCTTGCTGGTGTGAGTCGCACTATCAGTGAAACAAATACCAACCCTCAACATATTGCCATTATTGGTGGTGGTGCCTCCGGTTTAATGAGCGCAATCTTTGCTCTGCAGGCATCTGTAATGTCCAGAAAACCTATTCAGATAACACTTTATGAACGACAAAAGAATGGATTCGGCGGCTTGGCTTATTCTCATGCCACTTCACAGAGTTTTCATCCCCTCAATATAAAACCCTCGGATCTTTCTATTCTTTTGGGTAATTCGCAAAATTTCGTTGACTTCCTGGACGATACTCGCAAAAAAGATAAGTGCGCGGGTATTTATCATGGTCAGGCCTCACGTCATGAATTTTACCAATATGTCGAGCACCACCTTAAGCTCGCGGTAGAGCTTGCCCATCCGGGGTCAACCATTGTGCGTCTGAATCGCAACGTCGTCGACCTGGCACCACTTAACGACCAGCAAATACAACTGTTTACAAAGGACATTGCGGCACCCAAAACAGCCACTCATGATGTCAAGACAGAGACCGAAGGCTATGAACGTATAATTATTGCCACAGGCAACCAATTGTCTACAAAGCCACCCGCTTTTGTGAAAAGAGTATCTGGTCGATACATAAACACCCTTTACGCCCCAGCGGCGTATAAAAAAATCAAAAGATTTTCACAACAAATCAACACAAAAAGTAAAACTGTGGTTATCATCGGAACAGGGTTAAGTGCTTTGGATGCAATACTTACCCTGAAGAAGTTTGGCTATAACGGAAAGATTATTTGCATATCAAGACATGGTCAGACCTATTTTCGATACAGTGAGGGCGTCATAACAAGAAACAAGCTTCTATTCTTCAGAGGAAGCAATACACCCGACTTTCTTAAACGAGTTAACGAAAAAACATCTGTAGCAGAGATTGAAACATGGATAAAAGACTATCTTAAGGAAGTGCTTATGCTGGATGACGATGACAGCTTTTACCATTTTATGGAAGGTTCGTTAGTTTCAGGTAAAGCGGATAATCCCGAAAAGAGTATTTTCCTTGAAGAACTACTGACACAAGGTTCACGCTATATCGCAGAACTGGCCAGAAAGTTGGCTCCAGACACTGCCCGGACTTTATTGAACAAATATAGCAGCGCAATTAACAGCCACAGATTCGGTATCATTCCCGAAGTGTATGATCCGATTAAAAACTGATTGACGCTGGTCGTGTTAAGTTTCTGCGTGATCAGTTTGATTCTGTTATCTGTGAAAAAAATAAGGTTAGCTACTGGTTAAATAGCGACTGCACTGAAGAAAAAAGCTGTGAGCTCATAATTAATTCCGCTGGCTTTGTTCAACACTACTCTCCTGATAACGTTCAGGAGCTCTGGTCAAACCTGTTAAAACGAGGTGACGCCACAGCCCACCATCTTGGAGGCGTCAAAGTTAATAGTTTTGGTCAAATGATTGCTTCCGATGACCACGCACATCCAAATATTTTTTTAAGCGGCCCCATGACCTCAGGCGCATCGATAGAAGACCGTGGTCGTCTGGGAGGAAGCACCTGGAATATTGCCGAATGCAGGGACAAAAGTGAAATTGCAGGTCATAACTCCGTCTTAGGGAAGTGGTAGTACAAAATTCACCACCGTTCGCACTGAGTCTGTCGAAGTGCTTGCACAGCACCCTTCGACAAGCACAGGATGAACGGAGTTTTCGGTAAGTTTGACGTTGTCGCTCCCCTTAGCGCAGCCACCCTTTTAGAATCTGCCCGGGAATAAGTACCCAAGCATATGAAATCATATTTTCTGACTCATTGTTCAGGCAATCTACTTCGTTACAACTCTGGTCACATAGCTTGCTATGCTCCCGTCGTTGCGCCTTGCATACCACCAGCCCAATAAACCAGAAATATTCGATTATATATGACCAGCTACTTAACGTCCCAATTTGCTATCGGGGAAACCTTTCACCCCTTTTGTGAACAGTATGGCAGCCCGAAGGGCTGCAAAATAAGTCCTGATTCATACTTATCGACACACGACCAACTCTGTCTGATGAGCATTCAACACCTCACAAACTGGCTCAGGGGGTTGCGCATCAGTAAACAGTGTGTCGATATCACTGATATGCCCCATACGCACCATGGCACCCCGACCAAATTTAGAATGATCAGCCGCCAGAAAACTCTGCCGGGCATTCTGGATCATTGCCTGAGCAACCCGGACTTCATGATAATCAAAGTCCAGCAACGAGCCGTCCATATCGATGCCACTGATACCAATCAGGGCATAATCTACCCGAAACTGATTGATAAAATCTCTGGTGGCTTCGCCAATAACACCACCATCCCGGTTACGAACTTCACCACCGGCAATGACGACGGTGAAGTCTTCTCGTTGCAACAGAATCGAAGCGACATGCAAGTTGTTAGTCACCACATTCAATTGAGAGTGATTCAGCAGCGCCCTGGCAACCGCTTCTGTCGAAGTGCCAATATTGATAAACAGGGACGCTCCGTCAGGGATGCGTTTTGCCATCGCTTCAGCAATCTGGTCTTTGGCTTCATGATGCATACTCTTGCGTTCCGAGTAAGCCGCATTGACCGTACTGCTACTGGAAGGCACACCAGCGCCTCCATGATGACGGCTGATCAGTTTAAGCCTGTCCAGTTCATTAAGATCACGACGAATCGTCTGCGGTGTTACCTGAAAATGCTGAACAAGCTCATCGGTACTGATAAAACCTTTTTGCTGAATCATCTCCACGATCAGCTCATGGCGACGAATCTGTGGAAGGTTAGACATTTTACTGGTGCTATTTGATGAATCCATAATGATGACCGACATCCTTTAGTGCTCTGCGACCCTGAACTCTGGTCAATAAAATCGTGGCTCTGCTTCCAGACTCACGCCAAAAGTCTCCATGACTTTTTTCTGCACAAAACCGGAAAACGCAACCACATCCAAACCTTTAGCCTGCCCATGATTGACCAGAACCAGTGCCTGATGTTCATAAGTGCCCACTGGGCCCTGGCGAAACCCTTTCAAGCCTGCACGATCAATCAGCCAGCCTGCTGCCAGTTTCCAATCATCTCCCACCGAATAAGCGACAATGTCTGGATAAGATTGTTTCAATTCAGCCAGTTTTTCCCCATCAACTACTGGGTTTTTAAAAAAACTGCCGGCATTACCCACCTCTTTCGGATCGGGTAATTTCGAGCGACGAATATCACAGATCGCCTGGCTGATCTCCAGTCCTGAAGGTGTTTTATTGCCCAATCGTTCACTCAGTAAAGCATGTAAATTGCCATAGTGTAACTTGGGTTTTAGCTGCTTATTCAGTGACAGATCAACGGAAGTGATAATGAATTTATCGCGACCTGAGTGCTTAAAATAAGAATCTCTATACCCAAACGCACAATCTTCAAGCTGAAATATAACCACTTCACCCGTATCAATAGAAACGGCATTCAGACTGACAAAATGATCTTTTAATTCGACACCATAGGCACCAATATTCTGGATGGGCGCCGCCCCGACGGTACCGGGAATCAGAGAGAGGTTTTCAAGGCCAAACAGTTTATGCCGCAAAGACCAGAGAACCAGTTCATGCCAGTCTTCACCAGCACCCGCTCTGATAATGACACTCTCATTATCATCCGACAGAATAGTGCGCTCCTGAATGTGGATGGCTAACACCAATGCGTCCAGGTCATCCGTAAGGACAACATTGCTGCCGCCCCCAAGTGGTATAACAGGCAGTTGATGTTGTCGGGCAAATTCCAGAGCTTGCTGCAATGACTGCACTGAATCAATGTCAGCAAAATAACTGGCTTTAGCAGGAAGTCCTAGCGTGTTCAGGTGTTTCAGCGGAACCTGTTGAATAATATTCAGAGAGTCAGTCATCAATCAGAAATGGGATGGGTAAGATAGATTAGTAAGATAGTGTTCTTTCAAATGTTCCAGCAGTGCCAGACCTCCGACTTCAATCAATGTCAGTACGTTGGTAAAGCCTTCATCACCACCGTAATAAGGGTCGGGTACTTCGCTGGTTTGCAGTGTTGCCGCAAAATCAAGAAACAGCTGTATTTTATGGCAATGTTCTGGGGGGCATTTTTTCTGCAAATCGACCAGATTGCTTTGATCCATTGCCAGTACCAGGTCTTGATGAACAAAGTCATTGTTACTCACTTTGCGAGCGCGAATAAACGACAGGTCATAGCCTCTGCTGGCCGCTTCCTGACTGGATCGTGAATCAGGAGGCTCATTGACATGCCAGCCACTGGTACCGGCAGAATCCACCTTGATGTGTGCAGTCAGGCCAGCATCTGCCACCTGTTGGACAAACACTCCGTGCGCCGTCGGTGAGCGACAGATATTACCAAGGCAGACAAAGAGTATATTGACCATATCAGGTATTATTTCCCATTGTGTTAAAGTGCTGTCTGACCATTTCAAGGTCGTCCTGTGTATCTACTCCATGAGGTGGTGTTTCTACCGCATTTGCCACGTGGATACGTTGGCCGTTCCACATCAAGCGTAACTGCTCCAGAGATTCAATCTGTTCCAGTGGACTAACACCCCATTTAACAAATTGATTTAACAATCCAACGCGGTAAGCATAGATGCCAATGTGACGACGAAAACAATCAACCACCGGTATCTGCTTTGGTTCCTGAGCAAAGTCATCACGCGCCCAGGGAATACTTGCCCGACTAAAGTAAAGCGCATAACCTTCTGCATCCGAAACGACTTTCACCACGTGCGGATTAAAGATGTCTTCCGCGCTGGTCACTGGATTCGCCAGAGTAGCGGCTCCTGCAGCGGGGGCATTTTGTAGGTTAGTTGCTACCTGATTAATGACTGAAGCAGGAATCAATGGTTCATCGCCCTGTACATTCACAATCACCTCGTCGTCTGTCATGCCGTAGAGTTGAGCCACTTCCTGAAGCCGGTCAGTGCCGGAGGGGTGCTCTGATTTGGTCATACAAACTTCAGCACCGACGCTTTTTGCCACGTCATATACCCGCTCATCATCAGTGGCAATAATGACCCTGCTGGCATCACTTTCCAAAGCCCGTTCATACACATGCTGAATCATCGGTTTGCCTGCAATATCTGCCAGCGGTTTACCGGGCAGGCGACTGGAACCAAATCGGGCGGGAATCACTACCGTAAATTCGAAAGCAGACATCAGTTTTTCTCATCCAGACGTTCATCGCTGGTCAGAGTACGTGCCTCATTATCCAACATGACCGGGATATCATCCCGGATCGGATAAGCCAGACCACAGGGGCGGCACACAAGTTCAGCATTTTCTTTCTGGTATTTCACTTCGCCCTTACACAGTGGGCAAGCCAGAATTTCAAACAGTTTTTTATCCATAATCAGACAGGTTCCTGACAGCTGTTTTCAGTCCGTTTCTCTATCAAACGGTAAATAGATTCTAATGTTTCTTCGGGCAGACAGGCAGTGACGGGCAGATACCAGTGTCGCTGGTTTGCCAGAGGCTGACACTTGACGGCATCCTTGGCGGTCATAATCACCGGCAGATCATCATCAAAATCAATATCGTTTGCAGAGAAGTCATGATGATCCGGAAAAGCATGAGGTAACACCTCATAACCCAGCTTCGATAATGTGTTGAAAAATCGCTGCGGATTCCCGATACCGGCTACAGCATGAACTTTGGTGGGTTTCGGTGCAAGTTCGGCAGAGTGCTCAAACAACCCGGGATTCACAGGCATCAGTTGATCGGGTTGCAAGTAAAAGCTTGAAGGCTGGCAGGCTCCAGCCGGTGTCGGCAGACGTCGTTTTGCATTGCCATTCACTAGCACAATATCCACCGATCGCATTCGTTCGGGCGGTTCTCTTAAAGGACCTGCAGGCAGGCATAAACCATTGCCCAACATTCGTTCACCATCGAGCACCAGTATTTCGATATCACGCTGAAGATTGTAGTGCTGCAAGCCATCATCAGTAATGACCAGATCACAATCAGACTGTGCCAGGAGGTCTTGTACTGCCTGAACCCGATCAGGATTCACGATCAGGGGCACCTGCAACTGTCGGGCCAGCATTACAGGTTCATCCCCCACCAGTGCCGGGTCTGATGCTGGGGTGACTGAAACGGAATTATCACCGGCTTTCACACCAAATCCACGACTGACAATGCCCGGACGATGTCCTTTTTTCTGCAATGCGTTAACCAAAGCACTCACCACAGGTGTTTTGCCTGTACCACCTACAGTGATATTGCCAACCACAATCACTGGCACCGGGGATTGCCAGCGCCGTTGTTGGTGATACTTTTTTTTACGACGCTGGGCTAATAATTGAAAAACCCAGCTCAATGGCAACATCAGACAGGTCCAGGAAAAACCCGCTTTATACCAGGAACCCGTGACTGCACGGTTCACAAACTGCGTTAAACTCACCGGGTCTGTTCCGCCTGTTTACGTGTCGTCATACTGAGATTGACAAAACCCATCTGCCCCGCTGCATCCATAGCAGTCACTACTGACTGGTACGGCGTATTGGCATCGGCAGTAATCACCAGGGGTGTATTACTGTCGCCACCACTGGCCTTACCCAGTGCCCGCTTGATGGTATCCAGCTGACTATTCACCAGCCCCTGATTATTAATGGCGATCTCACCCTCTTTACTGATGGTGATTTCAACTTGTTTGGGTTGTTCCTGCAACACTTCACCCGATGATTCAGGCAAGTCGATTGCCAGATGCGTTTCTTTGGTAAAGGTTGTGGACACCATAAAAAAGATCAGCAGCAGAAATACCACATCAATCAGTGGCGTCAGATTCACTGACAGGTCAGAGTCACGCTGTCTGCGAAACTTCATTATTTTTTGCCCTCGCTGACCTTGCGGTCGCCTTGCAGGACTTCCACCAGTTTGACGGCTTCCTGCTCCATAGTCACAACCAGTTCATCCACTCGGCGAGTAAAATAGCGATGGAAAATCAGCGCAGGAATAGCTACCGTCAAACCTGCCGCCGTGGTAATCAGTGCTTTAGAAATACCCCCTGCCAGCACACCGGCATTGCCTGTACCTTCGAGCATAATGACGGTAAACACATCAATCATCCCGATCACCGTACCCAACAACCCCATCAGTGGCGCAATGGCTGCGATGGTACCCAGCGCATTCATATAGCGTTCAAGGTCGTGAATCACTTTTGCCGCCTGCTCTTCAATGCTCTCTTTCATGATCTCACGACCATTACGGGCATTGCTGAGACCGGCAGCCAGAATTTCTCCAAGGGGCGATTCGCTTTTTAGCTGTTCCAGCTTACGGTTATCAAGGCTATTACTTTTGATCCATTTCCAGACCTGGGGCAGCGTATTCTTGGGCGTTACCCGGGAAGGTTTCAGAGTCCACAGCCTTTCAAGGATAATTGCCATGGCAATCACTGAAGCCAGAAGAATGGGGAGCATCAGCCAACCGCCGGATTTCACCAGTTCGAACACAATAATATTCCCTTTGTCGCAATTAAACGGGTGTACCTATAAAGGATACTTGCCTGAAGTCTGCATCACTTTACCACAGTGCATTCCAGCATTTAATAGGCTATGAGGCCGTCTGAAAAGTCACGTGACTTTTCAGACGGCCTCATAGTGGTTTGAGCGGCTAAGCCGGGTTCGATCGAATTAATTCCACCAGTAACGGGCATGGGTCTGTCGATAACCGGATAACTGCAAGCGGTCGGCCCCAAGGGTAAAACTGACCGAACCATCAGTGGCAGTATTCCAGCTTCGGGCATTGACATCACTGACTCGCTCACAGGTTTCAGAAGCCGGGTGACCAAAACGATTACCAAAGCCGGAAGAAAAAATCACTTCTTCCGGTTGTACCGCCTCAAGAAACGCTTTGCTGCTGGAATATTTGCTACCATGATGCGGTGCCAGCAAAATGTTAGCCCGCAAGTGAATGTTGCGAGATAACAAACTTTTCTCGACTTTTCTGCTGATATCGCCAGGCAGCAGAAAACTGTCTTTGCCTGCTGTGACTTTCAATACACAGGAACGATCGTTACTTAATTTGAACTCACTACCTGCCAGTATCTGAAAGTCAACCCCATCCCACCGCCAGTGTTGCCCGGCCTGACAAGACTTGTAGTCTCCCTGATAACCTTCTATGGGAGAACCCGCCCAGACATCCACCCCACCAAACTGCTTAAGCAATGTTGGCAATCCTCCCGAATGATCACGATCACCATGGGATATCATCACCCGGTCAATATGACGAACGCCCAACATTCGCAGCCCTGGCAGCAACACGCGATCGGCGGCTGAAAGTGTGTTGGTAAAGCGGTCGCCGGTATCATAAATCAGCGTATGTTGCTGAGTTCTGATCAGCACCGACAAGCCCTGACCAATATCAAACACCACACATTCCGCCTCTCCATGGTCAGGTGCTGACGACCGGGGAAACAGCCAGGGCAACAGAAGCACCGGAGCAAACCATTTTAGCCGCAGAGATGTGGGTGAAATCAGCAGAAAACCACCGAACAGAGCCAGCAGCAAGGTGATCATATCGGGTGCTGCAGGTACCGGAAGCAACATCGACCATGACTCAAACCAGATCAGCCCGGTATTAAAAACCAAAATCCCTGTTTCTGCCAGCATCAGACACTTCACCGCCAACCAGGGCCAGATGACCGACAAAAAACCAGCCATGAGAACCAGCGGTACCACCAACAATGCCACCAGCGGAATCGCCAACAGGTTAATCAGAGGGGCAAACAAAGACACAGACTGCCCGGACATTAATAACAACGGCGTAAGCACACAGAAAACTACCCATTGCGGCTTAGTGATTTTCATAAAACCGGAAAGCAGCTGTCGACGCCCTCCCATACCAAACAACAACGCCGCTACCGCAAGAAATGAGTACCAGAATCCCGGACTGGTAAAGGCCAGTGGATCACAAAAAACCACCAGCATTAAAGCCGTCAACCACAAGGTGCTTCCCGCCGGTCGCACACCTAAAACGGGGCCGAGCAATGCAACCACGGTCATAATCAATGCTCGTTGAACCGGAATACTAAAACCAGCTAACGCGGCGTAAAACAATGCCAACAACAGTCCTGAACAACCCGCTATGATTGACATGGGAACCTTTCGGAGGGGGAGCGGCAACAACTTACCCAAACAGCGCACTAACCAAAAACCCAGGGCCGCCATTAAACCAATATGCAACCCCGAAATCACCATAAGATGGGTAGTACCGGTCAGATTAAGGCTTTGCCACTGAGACTGACTTATACCCGACTTATCACCGGTTAGCAGCGCCACCAACATGCCCTGCGTACTCTCAGAGGTATGTCGGTTCACCCATTGCTTTAATTGCAGCCGCCACCGATTCAACCATTGCCTGGTTTTGCTGGCGGGCTTTAGTGACTCACCGGCTTTTACATACCCGGTCGCCTGGATACCCTGCCGCACAATCCAGGCTTCGTAATCCATAGTGCCCGGGCTGGCAAAGGTATGAGGGCGCTTCAATTTTACCGTGAATTGCCAGCGCTCTCCGGGAATTAATTCTGGCGCTCTAAACCAGCTCAGCCTGATCTTGTTGGGTAGTACGTCGGACGATACAAGGACAACATCAAAGCGGGTGGTTTCATCACTGATGACGGGCACGCCTGTGACTTCTGCTTCAATCGTTAACGTTGTTTGTTGTAACTCCTTTGCCAGCCAATTATCGGACACCTGTCTGGCAAAATGACTACTCCAGAACAGGGCTGCAAAAAATACAGCCAAATACACACTAACCAGGGAACCTCTACAGCTCATCACGGTCAAACAGATTGCAACCATGCCGATGAAAACCACAACACCAGATGGCAAGGCATAAGGGAGTACCGAGACCCCAAAGGCCACCACTACAAATATCAACATGATGATGGCAGGTTTTAGCTGATATCGCATAGTTTTGTGAATTAAATCAGGGCATAATGCTCCGCCCCTTGGCTCAATTGATTGTTGAGTCAGAAAGCATAGCCGCTTTTTTATTTGAGTTATTTTTTTCTCCGCAGGAAGCTTTTGTAAAAGGCTTTTGTAAAGAGCCTTGGCACAAATGCCAATCTATCGACTACATTGGTACGTTGCGGATGAAATACAAAAACAGTGGAAGGATATGGCCAAAAAACTCATTCAGCGCTATCTGCCAGATCCAAAAGTGGTTCGGGAACACCGTTACCTGAGATTTCTTGGCTCTGCATTACATAATGCCAACCTCTGGCATCTGAATCGCCGCTCAGCCGCCGCCGCATTTTTTGTAGGTATTTTCTGCGCGTTTCTTCCCATTCCTTTCCAGATGGTAGTAGCTGCCGTATTATCGATCATTTTTCGCTGTAATATTCCTCTGTCCGTGGCACTGGTCTGGGTCACCAATCCGCTAACCATGCCTGCTATTTTCTATTTCACTTATAAAGTCGGCTGCCTTATCCTTCAACTCCCCGTGAGCGAGACCTCTTTCGACCTCACTCTTCATAGCGTTGGAGCAGGTCTCGCAAAGGTCTGGAAGCCACTCTTCCTGGGTTCGATTGTTTCAGGTGTTGTGGGTGGATTTGTATCTTACCTGCTGATTCGGGCATACTGGCGATGGAATGTTGTCAAGCACTGGCGAAAGCGGCGCAAACAGCATTCAAACACTTCTGAATAACCGCTAGCTGACTACTTCTCATGCAAAGAAACTTTCAAAAACGCGAACCTAAACTGCAGGGGCGCGGTACACTTGAGTCTGTAAACACTGATGGACCTCACAGCGACTGGCTGGGCATGCCCGATTATTACATCCACACCCTGATGGTCGATGGCGACGAATACAAGTACCTGTCTGCTGACCCGAAGCTGGATGTCAATACAGGTGACACCGTCGTATTCCGTTACAAAGAAACCGGTAAGGTAAAAAAAGAGCGTCGTATTGATAAACGCTCACTGGGTATTTATATCGACCCTGCCCAGTATATGAAGGATAACGCTTAAGCGCCGGCACCCCAGCGTTTTTTCCGAGGGTAGTGGCAATTAAAAACTTACCAGTTCTGGTACAAATATGACATCCCACTTTTTGAGCTCTGGGTTGCGCAAAATATAAGGTTCAATGTTCGCCAATCCGGTCTTCCGGGCAAATCCGACCATCCGCAGAAGGAACCAGGTTCGGCGACTGCTGCTCTCCAAACCACTATCAGCGTAGATAACCAGCTCATCAATAGACTGGTTGTCTGCTTTCACGCCCTCCCACCATTGTTCCACCCGTGCCACCTCGGAAAAAACCTCAGATCACCTTACCATCTATGCTGAATTGCAGGGTTTTGTCTCAGTCCTCATCCCGTACTTGTTCTTCAATCAACTTCTGTCGTACAGCCTTTGCGGTCACTCGTGTATATTGATATGAGCCAATACTACACGACACCTTAATATGTATCATGTTACCTCCGATGTAGAGGTATCCATGAGCAGAGTTGACGGTCGCAAAGTATCCCATGAAGTACGAGAAAGTATCCGGTTCGAGGCTATTCAAAAATGGTTAGACGGTGCTTCTGTCCAAGCACTTTCTGTCGAATACAGCACAGATAGATCCTGTATCTACCGCTGGATTGATCGTTACAAAAAAGGTGGCATGGAGGCGTTAAAAACACGCCCCATCGCACACAGTAAAAACGCCAAACTCTCGCCTGAGCAACGAGAGACACTCTCAAAGATCATTCTCACCAAAGACCCAACGTTTTACGGTTTTTATAAAGCACTGTGGTCTCGGGACATCATCGCAGCGGTGATCAAAACAGAGTTCAACATCACCATGCATCCTGCCGCTGTCAGTAAGATGCTCAGAAAAATGGGTCTAACGCCTCAGCGGCCAGTGCGAAAAGCCTGGCAGCAGAGCGAAAAAAAAAGTACAGGATTATTTGGATACACGTTATCCAGCTCTTCGTAAACAGGCGGAAGAGGAAGGGGCTATTATCTATTTCATTGATGAAGCGAGCATACGTTCTGACTATCACTCCGGTACAACTTGGAGCAAAAAAGGTTATACGCCAACTGTCACCAAAACTGGCGCGCGCTTTGGCATCAACATGATCGCCGCTGTCAGTGGTGAAGGGCACATGCGCTACATGACAATTACCGGCCGCTTTAATGCGGATGTCTTTATAAAGTTTCTGAAGCAAATAGTCGCATCACATGATCGTCCTGTAATGATCGTAACCGATGGTCATTCTGCACACAGCGCCAAGAAAGTCATGAAATATCTCAAGAAAGAAGAACGGCTTCTTGACATACAGCTACTGCCACCCTAATCACCGGAACTGAACCCTGTTGAACTTGTCTGGAGTGTTCTGAAATCAGGGCATATTGGCCGTATGGCATTGAAAACCAAAAAGGCATTTCTCCGCGCGGTGAGTTCTGGACTTAAATCGTTGCAGAGGAAGAAAAAGAAAATCCTGGGATTCTTTCGGGCGGAACATACTGCTTATGCTTGTCTTGAAAAGACTGTCGCATAGCGTAAACGCATATCAATAGGCAAACGTATTGCGTCGTTGAGAATCTGCCTGACTTTCAGGCTCAACAAGGCTGCGAATGTCTTGTATCAGTTGCGGAGAGACATCTTCAGTTTTTTGCTTTCCAGAGAAGGCGTAGTGTCCATAACAGATCAGGCCTGTACGCTTCTCATTCATCCCGAGTTGAACTGTTTTTCGACCAACACTAAACTCCGTTTCGATTAGTCGGGCGCTTCCATAGCACAGTGTTTCAGCAACCTCTGCCATGAAGGCTCTGCACTCATGTCCTTTGAGTTTCGTTGCAGCTAATTTGATGAAGTGCCTACACTCATCAGGTATTTCGATATTCATAACAACGGGGAGATGGGGGGTAGAAAGTGCCCACATACTCCGGTAAGGTTTTCTATGCCGCTACCCTTTATGATCAGCCTCTTAAATTGGTAACATCAATAGCACTGGTATGAATGCGTTGTCTGAACAGAGTATAAACAAAGCAGGTGAAAAATAAGCCGATAACCAAGGATCCAACCCAATGAATTCTCAGAAAATCCAATTTAAAACAAAACGTCAATAGACTTAATAACGCTACATTACCGATTATATAACGAGCTTCACCCAGTCTATTGACCGTCATCTTCAATGCATCAGTATACACTCTAATGAGAGAATCAAGAGAACTAACAACAAACACAACACCTACAAACACCATTGTTATATGATAAAAGTTGTTGACATCAATCTGTCTTGAGTAAATAAAGTACAGCCCTGAAAACCATATCGCTATAAGAATTGATGGCACAACAAGCATCACTAAAAACAGTAGCCAAACCGGTAATCCATTAATAAAACGAGAAGTAAACTGCCCTATCATAATGCTCCATGATAACCACCAAAAAAGATAAAACTCATGATAGTCATCAATCGGTAAAATAAAATAATGAATATTCTCAAAATAACTTTTTATCAAAGTAAACGTTAAAAAAATATCACCTACACTCGTATCACTAAAAAGGGTAATTTGAACGTACAGAAAAATAATTAAAGTAAAAAAAAGAAAGCTGGATGCCAAGCTAAGAATGCGCACGTATTTTAACTTGGTACTAAAATAAACGGCTGCAAAAATTGAGGCAAAAACCACAAGATAGAAAAAGTAGTAATTTTCTATATCAGGTAGATACCAAGGCAGGTTACGCAATAAAAGAAACGCTGTAAATGCAGTATTCCCAATAATAACAATACAATTAATAAATTTAATCAACGGTAATTCAAAGAATCTTATTTCTGGCTCCAGGACAGAAAAATAAAAACAGGTAATGAAGTAAAAGGTCCAGACAAGAGCTCCCCAGAAACCAAACTCAATAGCCAAAGGGTTGATAAACTCATAAACAGGATGTTCTGCCGAATGTTCAAAAATAGGAAATTCCGTCAGTGGCAACATGATGAATCCGACATCAAGCCCTGAAGTAAAAAGAATTGCCAAAAATACATAAGTGCTGACCGGGGATGGTCCAACACAACGATGCCCCCCCCATCGTATCAATATAAAAATCGTCAAACCAAGCGTAAAAATGATTCCTGAAGTTAACCAGATAGTCACTGTCCTACCCCATTTTTCGGCTACTCATTGCATAAAGTGTTTGGAAACAGCACTTCTCTGAGTGGTCTGCCAGTGATCTGCGACATCAATATCGACTATTTCCGGTGGTAGCAACCGACCTTTGATCAAGTCAGCGGCTCTTTCAGCGACCATAATGGTAGGTGCATTGAGATTCCCATTGGTAATGACAGGAAATATGGAGGAATCGATCACTCTGAGCCGCTCGATACCTCTGACGCGGGTTTGAGAATCAACCACGGCATTATCATCTTCGCCCATACGACAGGTGCAGGATGGATGGTAGGCACTTTCAACACAACTACGGATAAATTCATCAATTTCTGCATCAGACTGTATACTGATGCCCGGCTGAATTTCATCTGCCCGGTAAGGGTCAAAGGCTGGCTGATTAATAATTTCCCGGGTTAACCGGACACAGGCACGAAAGCCCTCTCTGTCGTCTTCGTGCTGAAGATAGTTAAATAAAATCTCCGGTTTGACCCGGGGATTTTTGTCGACAACCCAAACCCGACCCCGGCTTTTCGGTTTGTTATGACCAATATGCACTTGAAAACCATGCCCTTTAAAAGCACATTTACCATCGTATCTCATTGCTGCAGGCAAAAAGTGATACTGCAAATCAGGCCATTCAATACCAGCTTTTGAGCGGATAAACCCACAAGACTCAAAATGATTACTGGCACCCAGGCCTTTTCTTGTCAAAATCCACTCGGCGCCAATTTTCATTCTACTGAACAGCCCTAATTTACCGTTCAAAGTAATAGGCTGTTTACAACGGAACTGACAATAAAACTCAAGATGATCCTGAAGATTCTCACCAACACCCGGCAGTTCGTGCTGCGGCTCTATGCCTGACCGTTCAAGCACCTGGGTTGGCCCGATGCCGGATAATTGCAAAAGCTGTGGTGAACCAATAGAACCTGCACAAAGAATCACTTCTTTATTCGCCTCAACCTCAACAAGCTGCCCATTCCGTTCATACCGCACCCCCCGAGCTATTTTTCCATCCAACAACACCTTATGCACCAGTGCTCTGGTTTTTACATGAAGATTTTGTCTTCTCATCGCTGGTCTCAGGTAGGCATTGGCGGTTGAGCAGCGCACACCTTTTTTTACGGTCATATGCATTGATCCGAAACCTTCCTGCTGCCGACCGTTGTAATCCGCCGTGTGCAGATAACCTGCCTGAACACCAGCATCAATAAATGCCTTATAAAGCGGATTCACCATTTCATTCCCGTTATTGACTGACAAAGGACCGGAATCCCCACGGTATTGGTCACCACCATAGAGCCAGTTCTCAGCTTTTTTGAAGTAAGGCAGGCAGTGTGCATAATCCCAGTTTCTGGCACCAAGCGTTTGCCATTCGTCGAAATCTCTGGCGTGACCACGCACATACACCATGCCATTAATCGAAGAAGAACCACCCAGAACCTTGCCCCTTGGACAGTGCAGCCGGCGATCATTAAGATAGGGTTCCGGCTCTGTTGAATATTGCCAGGCATACTTTTTAGTATTCATAGGAATCGACAGGGCAGCCGGCATTTGGATAAAAATACTTCGGTCACTGCCTCCCGTTTCCAGAAGCAATACACTTGTGTTGATATCTTCTGATAATCGATTGGCCAACACACACCCTGCCGACCCGGCCCCAACAATAACGTAATCAAATGATTTCATTTCGAACCTAAAATGCGGCTGGTTAATATTCAGAATGATCACAAAAACAAATAAACTGAGTCCGTCGGCTTATCCAAAAGACAAAAAACAACCACTGGCTCTGAAAGAGTGCACAAAACCTTATGTCATTATGAGTGTCAGACTGAGTAGGGACTCAAAGTGATGCAAAGAAGATCAATTCATTTAAAAATACAAATTCAACCCGATGTGTGACTTTTAATTTCAACATGGCTATCCATGCCACGTGGATCCCGTACAGTCCCTGTACGGGATGACAGCAGAGCGCACAAAACCTCTACTAGCTGTCATTCTGTACAGGGAGCGTACAGAACCCATAAGCCATGGATTGGCAACCTACGAGATAAAAGTCACACATCGGGTAAATTCATCAACACCTTAAAATGGCACAACCACTGGCTGCATTCCGACATAGACCGCTTTTAATTGGGTGTAATGCCTCAGTGTTTCCAGACCATTTTCACGACCAATACCTGATAATTTGTAACCCCCGACGGGCATCTCAACAGGAGACAGACCATAACTATTCAGCCAGCAAATTCCTGCATCCATTGCATGAGCGACTCGATGAGCACGGCGAATATTCCGGGTGTATATACCCGCCGCAAGACCATAAGCGGTATTGTTGGCTCTACTGATCACCTCATCTTCTTCAGAAAAGGTGAGAATACACATCACCGGCCCAAAGATTTCTTCTCTTACCAGAGTCATATCGTCGCAGCAGTCTGACAAAATTGTCGGGGCAACAAAGTAACCTCCGGGTGCATTATCTGGTGACAGCGCTCTACCGCCTTCAAGCAGGGTCGCGCCTTCTTCAACCCCTTTACGAATATACTCGAGAACCTTTTTTTGATGATGTTCCGAAATCAGCGCCCCAAAATTTGTGCTTCCATCCATTGGATCACCAATGACGATATTGTTTCTGGTACGCTCAAGAAGGCGATCAATAAAAAACGGTGCAATGCTGTCCTGAAGATACACGCGTGTACAGTTAGTGCAGATTTCTCCCTGAGTGTAAAAATTACCGAGCATCGCGGCAGACACCGCCTCTTCAATATCCGCATCATCAAAGACAATTAAAGGTGATTTACCGCCCAACTCCATCGTCAGCGGTTTCAGGAAAGCAGCTGAATCGGACATCACCTGTTGACCTGTTGCCACCTCACCAGTAAAAGACACTTTTTTTATATCAGGGTGTTTTGTCAGCCAGGCACCGACATTGCCGTCACCTTGCACCACATTAAATACACCGGGAGGCATGCCCGCTTCGATAAAAATTTCTGCCAGCTTAAGCGCTGAATGCGGTGTTTCTTCAGAGGGTTTAAAGATCATGCTGTTGCCACAGGCCAGGGCAGGAGCGGCCTTCCAGCAAGCAATCTGCAGCGGGTAATTCCAGGCACCAATACCGGCACAAATACCCAAAGGCTCACGACGGGTGTAGTAAAAATCTGCCCCTAGATCCTGCTGATTGCCCTCTATAGACGACGCCAGACCGGCAAAAAACTCAAGGCAGTCAGCACCGCTGGCGACATCAACCGTAGAAGCCTCCTGCCAAGGCTTACCGGTATCCCGGACTTCAATTCTCGCCAGTTCATCATTACGTTCACGCAACAGCGTAACCGCACGATTTAATATACGACAACGTTGAACTGCTGGCATGGATGACCACAATAAAAAGCCACTATAGGCACTTTCAATGGCCGCTTGCAAAATAAACTCATCGGAGGTTTGAACACGGTAGCTCAAGCTGCCACTGGCAGGGTTATACACAGGAAAGGAATTGCCTGTCTTGTTATCAACATACCTGCCACCAACAAAACTGCACAACAACTCGATTCTCTCAACCTGCCCGACCTGCTTAATACCCGATGAATGAGTCATAAAATAACTATATTTTTAATGCCTGATTGTCAAAATCCAAAAATTTCTCTGAAATTATAGACGCTTTAGAACAAAGTATATTTTTTTGATGAGAGACTTTTATTAGAGGTTATTGGAGAGCAAAACAAAGAGGCGGCAAGTCATCTCCGTAGATTGACAAGCGCCTCCCAAACAGAGCTTAAACAAGAGGGCTTTAGATCAATGTCACTGACTTAAGCCGCTTTCCCTTGGTACTGCTTCAATCTGCGTGCCTCAGCTCTCGGGTGTTGTAGCCTTTTATGCGGCTTTGGTCGTCTCTTTACAGCTCTTGGTTCTGACCTTCCCGGACGATTACCAACAACATGTCGGCCTATTATTTCCAGCATGTTGACGATCTTCTCTTCCAGCCAGTCGCCGCGCGCTCCCAGTAATGTCTGGTGGAAGGATACCAGCGTTTCCTGTGCCGCTTTAAAGCTGATCTCTCTGGGCATTTTCCTGATGCGTACTGCTGCCTTACCCATAAGGGCGCGTATCACGTTGTAAACCAACAGGTTCACTGCAATTTCTTTTCTCACCATTTCCGGACTTTTGCACCGGAGCATTTCCATTTGCATAGTGGTTTTGATCACATCAAAATCGGTTTCAACGTGCCAGCGCTTCAGATACAGGCCGATGATCTCGGTACGAGAATACTCTTCAGCATCCAGTAAAGTGGTGACGATTATACGGGTCTTATTTTTGACGGCACGAATAACCAGCTCATCAGGCATCTGATCGTATAATTCCCGGCTCATCCATTCCGGTCTTGCAGGGCGTGTTAGCCTGAACAGCCCGTCTTTGTTGCCCAACCGTTGGTAGCACTTTCTGAAGTCAATAAGTCGTGCACCGTTTTTCTCAAACACCACATCTGCCCCGGCATGCAGCACAAGAGCCAGCAGGAAATAATTTTCAAAATTCGCATCACCCAGCAGAATGTCGCCAGCACGCAGGTGAAACAGGAGCCTTCTGAGCAGGGCTTGCTCACCCGTCTCTTTGCCCTGGTAAGGAGCTACTGCATAATCGAGTAACGCACCACTGCCAAGGGATATCAAAACAAGAATTCTAAGAACAGGGAAACCAAGCCCTTTTTTTGGGTGTCAGGCTGAGGGTATTCATGTTGGTTTTTCTCGGTGTCCGGCATTAAGAGTGTTGAGCCGTCAGTGATCAGAACTCGGCGTTGATGCCAGAGACAGGATTCTGGTGAGGCGCTGTCGAGGTTATTGCCTGAGGTGCGCAGCAGTACGTTAATTGATTCCTCTGTTAATCGCTGCCGTGCTTTGGCATACGCACCGGTTCCGGTATTGGAAGGCTTGTTACCATTGACGGCCTGCCCGGTTTGTGTTTGACTCATGAACAGGGTTAGGGTTTTAGAGGGAGGAAAGTCCCTGGCTCTGAAGCCAGGATAACTTGCCTGAAAAGCGTTGAGGTCATCAGGGGTGAGAATCGATGACAGTGCATCGTTGCCAGTTTGGGCAAATTGACGAAGGCAATCATTAGCGAGGGACAGAAATTCAGGGCTAAACTTGGTCATGGCTTGCTCGGGGAGATGAAATTGTTCAAAGACTGTTATAGTCGTTTTTCTTCTCGGGCAAGCCTTGGTGTTTCAGAGAATGAGCCTTAAGTCAGTGCCATTAGGCTTTAGATATTTTTTAAAGACAACCGACGTCTATCAGGCCTGATTCAAATACCCATTTTCCAAACGCCAGGCGCTGTCCATCTGCTTTGCCAAACTCATATCATGAGTCACCACCACAAAACTGGTGGTCAATTCCTGACTGAGACGAGTCATTAACTCATGGATTTTACCGGCGGTATTTGGATCAAGATTGCCGGTGGGCTCATCCATCAACACCAGATCCGGTTGCCCGACAATAGCTCTGGCAATCGCCACCCGTTGGCGTTCACCGCCGGAAAGCTCGCCCGGTTTGTGTTTGACTCTGGCTGACAGCCCTACAGCATCAAGCATCTCAAGAGCTTGCTGTTTTGCCTGTTTTACCGGCACTTCGCTGCGCATCAACAAGGGCATGGCGACATTTTCCATGGCGGTGAATTCGGGCAACAGATGATGAAACTGATAAACAAACCCCAGATGACGGTTACGCAGTTCACCCTTTTTCTTTTCCGGTAACTGCACCAGATTATGACCACATACACGAACATCGCCTTCTGATGGAGAATCCAGCCCTGCCAACAATTGCAACAAAGTACTTTTACCGGAACCAGAAGTACCGACAACCGCAATTCGCTCAGACGGCATCACTTTGAGGTTTATATCGTTCAGGACTTTAAGAACTTCCGGACCTTCATCAAATTGTTTAGACAGGTTACGGCATTCCAGCACAGGCATAGTGTTGACATCATTCATAGCGCAGCGCCTCCGCAGGCTCGGTTTTGGAAGCCCGCCAGGCGGGGTACAGAGTTGCCAGAAAACTCATCAGTAAACCAGACACACCAATAATCACGACATCCTGCCACATCACATGGGAAGGTAAATAACTGATGAAATAAACATCAGGGTTAAGGAAATGAATACCCAGCATTTTTTCAATAGCACCGACAATAGCAGAGACATTCAGCGCCCCGATCACCCCCAAAATAACACCAAGTAATGTACCTATAACCCCAATCAGTGAACCCTGCACCATAAACACGCCCATAATGGTTCTAGGGCTGGCTCCGAAGGTGCGAAGAATGGCAATGTCGCCTTTCTTGTCAGTTACCATCATCACCAGCGTCGAAACAATATTGAACGCTGCTACAGCAACAATCAGGGTCAGCAGCAAGCCGACCATGGTTTTTTCCATTTGAATAGCCTGAAACAGACGACCATGGGTACGTGTCCAGTCCTGAACGTAATAACGCCCTGGCAGATTAGTTGCGACATTCCAGGCCAGCTCCGGCGCATCAAACAGGTTATCCATCTTCAGGCGAATGCCGGTGACACCCTCTGGCACTCTGAGAAACCGCGCCAGATCCTGAACCTGTGCATACGCGAGATTGCCATCCACATCAGCACCGACAGAAAATACGCCGACCACTTTAAAGCGTTTAAGCCGGGGCAGAACACCAGCGAGATTGACACTGGCTTCAGGCAACACCATGGTGACTTTATCACCAACATAAACGCCGAGATAATTAGCCAGAATCTCACCGAGCAGGATACCAAACTCACCCGGCTTAAGATCATCCACCGTTCCGGTAACCATGTGATCATTAATAATGGAGACTTCCTTCTCATACTGAGAATCAATACCGTAAATCATGGCACCACGTACCTGATCGCCACTGGTTAGCATGCCCTGGGCATCGACAAAAGGTGAAGCCGCCGCGATCCCATTTTGTTGAGGGATATCGTCCACCAAAGCCTGCCAATCGGACAGACCACCATTAGCCGCCGTAATCGTGGCATGAGGCACCATGCCAAGCACTCGCTGTTTTAACTCCCGGTCAAATCCATTCATCACAGACAGAACAATAATCAGGACAGAAACGCCGAGCGTCAGCCCAACCATCGATGTGCCGGAGATAAAGGAAATAAAATGATTCCTTCGTTTAGCTCGGGTATAGCGTAAGCCGAGAAAAAAGGGTAATGGTCTGAACATGTAGTCGCCAGGTTATGTGTACATATTGCATGACAAAAATATATGACAAAAACAGTACACCTATTGGTTGATAAAATGTATCGGCATATCGATAAAATGTGTCGTTTATTATGTCATACCAGCCATACTCTCAGAAGATTGCCTCACCGTTTATTTACCTTCATTTTCCTTGTCATTATTGAAAAACAATCTTTTTAGTCTACTTTCATGATGTCAGAGCCTGTATCTTGTCCAGAGGCCAATTACTATTATGAGTAAACCGTCGAGCACACGCTTTTTCAGCGTACCGACTCCCTCTCTCATACTATCTCCACTGCTATTTCTGCTCCCGATATTGATCATACGTCCTCAACTGGTAACGGCTTCAACCTCTGTTAATTGCTTTAGTGATCCTGGCTTTCTTTCACAATCTCTTTCGAAACCTGCCCACTCTGTTCCTGCACTATTATCGCTGACTGGGTATGGAATAGCGCAGCTTTGGATTTCCGGCCAGTTTCATATTGCTATACCTTCCATGCCCAATATCGGAACACTCATATCCGAACAAATAAAAAACGAAAGAGAAATAGAAGGTGCTGCCAAAAACATTGATGAGTCTTTCAAGGTTTATCAATATCATGCCCCTTTCAGCGCAGACAAATTCAAACTGTACACAACAATGGAGGACGAAAAGTTAACCAAACCACCAAACCGACCTGACGACACCGCTTGGTCTGATGACATAGAAGCAGCATCATCCGAAGAAGAAACGCCAAGGTATCTCTTTGAGCAATTAATGGCGAGCGTTTCTTACGATCAAATACATACGACAGAAGATATAGAGTTTGAAAAAGAAACGACTAACGCTTTCTTTAAAGCCCCAGAGAAAAAGAACATAACTGGGTCTGTCATCAATCACCTTGGAAACACCGTCGGCACAATCGAATCAAACGAAGATGAAAATATAACACTTGAAGAGATGAGTGAAACAATATCAGAAGATTTCAAACAAGACTCCCCTTCGCTGGAAATGGATTATACCACTCTATTAGATGCATACCTGTCCAGAATATGTACTAAAACAGAGCAAGACGACGAACAAGAAATTGACTGCACCAGCCATTTCAGCGTTAATGTAAATAGCAAAGTCCCATATCCAGAAAGTCAATCTAAAAAGAATATTTCACTTATTGGTTTAGCCGCAATATTAAATAGAAAAGAGTTATTTTATGCCATGCTGAAACAAGAAGAAGCCGACATTAACAATCTTGGTTCTTATAGATTATCTCAGAAAGACATACACCCTCAAATAAGCAATATTATTATTGAAGGAAGTACTGAAATAATTAAAGTACTGGTTAACCTTGATTTGTCACCAAATTGGAATTCAGCTTTTCAAGACTCCTATCTAAGTCTTTCCGGTTCACAAGGACAGACTGAAATTTTGAAATTTTTTCTGGAGCAAGGCAATTACGCCAACAAAAAAAAGAATCAGCCCTTCATCAAAGAAGCTTTTATCAACACGATAAATTCCTATTGCAACCCTTACCCTAATTTTGAAGCGTTAACACTTCCGGAAAACTACCCAACTGATAACTCGAACTTAGCCCCTATCCAGAACAACATCTTTAACTGCTTTGAATTACTATTAAAACACCAAGCAGACAGATTACTGAACAATGAGGAGATTAATGCAATTGCCAAAGATGCATTTACCCATCTATCCATACCTATAACGGATTATCTATTAAAAAATCTCAGAGAGAGGCTAAAAAAAGATAACCTTATAGACTATTTGAGATATCCTATAAGGCGTAAATCAATGCATTTAAATTCATCTGCTATAGAATTCATAAACCATCTTGAGAATGAGGGATTTATCACTTTAGAAGAAAACTCTTCTGCCTTAAAAAGGCTAACTTATTATGCAGCAGAAGCACCGCTACCAAAATCTTTAGATTTACACGAATACCTATTATCCAAAGGCGCAACCTATTCAAATAAATTCTATCTATTATTCGAATTATTCTTTTTAAACAACTCTCTACACTTTCTTACTGAAGATAAAAAAATGGACATAATAAAAGCTTATGAGCAGCTTTTTGAATATATTCGCCATTACAGAAGCCAAGAAGAATTAGAAGCATTCGTCAATTACTTCACCACCTCTCTCATGAACAAATATACCTCTCGTGATGAACTGAAATCGATAAACCGGCTACTAACACCTAAGACCCATCTGTTCACTATTTTTTCATATCTAATAGAAAAAGCATCAGAAGAAAATGATCATGAGAACAAGCGTGAGACAGCCAAACTTGATGAAAAAGAACTCTTAAACCCCTTCAACCATATTCATCAACACCCTCTTCAGGACTCTGAAAGTGGCTTTTCAGAGAATTGATCGAATCATTGGAAACGCTTGCAAATCACCCCATCTTAATTTTCTGTTTTATTCAGAAACAGAAAAACCAAGAGAGTCAAAAATATGAGCAGAAATTTCATTTTCGGGGAAAGCTATCATTTCTTTCAAACTGCCATCATTTTCTGAGTAATTTATTGCACTTTGAATCAATGCCCTACCACTACCACGAACTGAAATTTCATTTTTCGACTCATTATAATATTCTGGATTTGAGAATAATCTAGCAACATGTAAAGTTTCTTTTTTTATATCGCAATGGCAAACCCCAGTGTTTTTTCCATGGAGTTTATGCTTAGCATGTCGATCATGAATAGAAATTGCAATAACACAGTGATCGAAATTAAATTCACCAGCTTCTGACCTCACTCTCAGCGCTTCATTTATATAGCAAGAAGTCATTTCAATTAAATTTACTGTAAATTTAGAACATTTTTTCTTCCAGCCATCTAATTCTAAATTTAATTTTTTAATATCTACAACATCTCTATCACTAAGTGATTTCAAGCGATATACTTTAGAACTAAACCTTAAAGAAGAAAACACCTTTTTATTTATTTTTGGACAGCAAACAGGAACCGTTACTTTTCTCAAACTAAAGGAATAAAACACGCTTACCCTTAAGTCGCTTAATCTATCGCTTGGTATAAGATCTTTATTAACAATAGGTTGCATAAACCCTCCTTATTAAATTCAGCCATATAAAAGATTTGACTACTTACAATCTATTTCGTTTCATTAAATAACTAATTTTCGGTGACTTCCAAGAAAAATGTCACTACACATAAAACACACATAAATAATGCCTATCTGAACCCTCAACTGCTTGCATAATCGAACCTGTGGCTCAATATAGTTCTTGAAAATTTATCAAAATAGGCTGTTTCCACTTTATGCGCCAAGCCATAAACTGACAAATACAGTTAGGCGAGGTGGATAGTTCAAAACCAATCTGAATCTTGAGCGTTTACCCTCAGGGAAATTCGATACAGAGACAACGCCTGAAAACAGTTATGCAGGAATTGATTTATATTGCTGCCCGGTTTCTCAAAAAGGGGCGACAATACAGACTGCGCTTTGATCGTCATTGTCCAGGTTTCAAGTCATTCCATCAGTTACTCTCCAGCCATGCGTGCTGCTAGCCGTTTAAAACGAACTTTGGTTGCCTGCCAGGTAAATCAAGAAGTCACGGATTCAGATATAAACTAACAGCCTATCCAGAATAAGCCTGCAGGGGTATCCTTAGCAAATAACGTGATCAGGGACAGAATTGTGACATACCCCATTGAACAGAAACTCGTCATTGCTGTTTCTTCCAGCGCGCTTTTTGACCTGTCAGAATCTCATGCCGTTTATCTTGAGCAGGGTCCACAAAAATACAAAGCATTTCAGGAAGACAATCTCGATAATATGCTTGAGAAAGGTGTCGCCTTCCCTTTCATCAAGCGTTTTCTGCGTATTAATGAACGCTTTCCTGAACAGCAACCTGTTGAGGTGATTCTGTTATCCCGAAACTCCGCCGCCAGTGGCAAACGAGTGTTTCGATCCATTCAGCATTATGGTCTTGATATTACTCGTGCGGCTTTTATGGAAGGGCGTTCTCCCTACGAATATATCCCCGCCTTTAATGCCTCATTATTTCTGACCGCTAACCAGGATGATGTCATCAATGCTTTGGACGCGGGACATCCCGCTGGCTTGGTTCTGCCCAGCAAAATCGTCAATGACGATGCCGAAGAAGAGTTGAGGATTGCCTTCGATTTTGACGGTGTCATTGCCGATGATGAGGCAGAAACCATTTATAAGGGGAAAGATCTACCTGCCTTTACCCGGCATGAAACCGAGAAATCTCACATTCCTCATAAACCCGGCCCACTGGCAGACCTGTTCAAAAAACTCTCTTTACTGCAAACGCTGGAAATGGAAGGAAAAAACCGGAATCCGGACTATCAACCAATGATCCGTACCGCCATTGTAACAGCCCGCAGTGCACCGGCCCATGAGCGGGTTATCACTACACTGGAAAACTGGGGAGTCAGTGCCAATGAAACGTTCTTTCTGGGCGGTATGGTGAAGGATCGGATTCTCAGCCACCTGAAACCTCATATGTTTTTTGACGATCAGAGAGTGCATTTACACTCAGAAGCCGGTGATATACCTATGGTGCATATTCCCTTTGGCATTGCCAATCGCTAACAGGCATGTACTATTAGCCACGATATTCAGCGCTCCATTAAGAAGCGATCGTAAGTGTGCAACGATTAACACGGACAGAGAAAAAAAATCATGAAACAACATTCAGGAACCCCCCTCACAATCGGATTCTTTGCGCTCACACTATCTCTGCCAGGGCTTGCCACAAACACTAATCCAGAATCCTCAACGATCACCATATCGGTTGGCAACCAGTCACTGGCGCTGCGTGAACAGCTTCAGCTACCTCAGCAAAACCAGAGCATGCATAAAGTGCTTGATATGCTGGGTGAACCTAATAATGTCATTGCTGTTGGCAAACCCAAAATAACCCGCTGGATATACGACAACATGACGGTTTACTTTGAAGGCGATCAAGTGCTTCGAGCCGTTGTTCATCATAACGCAATAGACAGTACGCAGGTTGCCAATAAAAAATAGTAATTTCTCTATAAGCCGAACAGCCAAAAGTCGGACCCTGCAAAACAGAATCCGACTTATCAGACTCTATGCGCTTATGCTGGGGTCTGAGTATTGACGAAGATAATCCAGGCATTCTTCTAAAACTTCTCTGTCAACGCTGTACTGATGAGATTCCGCAAAAGAAATTTCACGCTTTATATCTTCAATAAGCTGAGTAACGACTCTAGCAGACTGCTCGTTCTTATTTTTCAATTCAGGGAGGGTCATGTTCACCATGCCTTGTATAATCGTTAGCGTTAATGAGTTACCCCGTATGCTACCATGCACAATTTCATTTCTGATGTTATAAAATGGCGTAACATTTGACTTATCTATTGTAGCTATAGCGCTTCGCAGAGAAAGATTGAGATTTGGATGATGAGGTTTTACTGACCTCTGAGAAATAGCCTTCATGAAAGCGTCTGTAAAATCAGCTTGTTGCCGATCAGTTACAGCATTTATTTGGTTGTTGATTTTGATTAAAAAGCTCTCTTTCCATTTAGAATTTGGCACAAAAAGACTCACTATCCTGCCCAAAAATCTTTGAGCCAAAGAACCTTTATATTTCCCATATATCAGTTTTCCCTGATCAAGTCTGACGACGCCATCTTGCCGGTCTCGTTCTTCCCTGCTTAATTTTGAATGAAGCAAAACAGTCTGTTCTATGATATTTAAAGTTTCCATAAAGCCTCCTTGCCTTAATTAACCAACTCACGTTTTTATAAAAGAAGTTTCTGAGTGAATGTATTGTGCCCTTCAATACCCAAAAATTGACTAACAGAAGGGTTAGTCAACCCGACAATTGAGACTTTTCATTCTATTTCCATGCATTTCCACGACAAATCACCTAAGCAACTGTTTCCGAAACTGCCCTGGCGGCATCCCGTAATAACGTTGAAAAGCTTCATAAAAACGACTTAAAGAACTGAATCCACAATCGTAACCAACATCCGAAATCTGGCGTTCATTATCCACCAGCAATAACTGTGCCCTTTGCAGTCTCTGGAATTGCAGATACTGTTTAATGGTCATTCCCATCACACTGGTGAACAGATTAGTGGTGTAGTTTTTATGCAACCCAACATGAGCCGCTACATCCATGGTGGAAATGGGGTGATGCAGATTTTCAGCGATATAACGAATCATCACAGACACATGCTGTGTACCTTTTCGAGAAGAATGACTGCCCTCTCCTGTCAGCGGACTGCCATCCGGGTGATCCCAGCCAGTGACGCCAATTCGTTTTAATGTCAGTGCCAACTCACCAAGTATGATTTCCTGCAATTCTGGATTACCCGCTTCATAATCTTCCAGCCAGCGTTGAAGTTTGGTGACCAATAATGAGTGATCAGGTTTAGCCAGAGCAATATTGCCCGCCAGAATATCTTCCCGCAGCGGGTTGGCCAACGGCCATTCCAGAAACTGCGGCAGAGGAATATAGAGATTATAAAGTTGCCCTTTCCCATCGAGTTGCACAAGCTGATGGGGAATATTGGCCCAGAAAATCGCCAGCCGGTTTTCCGGAATATACTCTAACCGGCCATTGACCATATAGGTTGCCGAACAGCCCATCAGATAGTTCAGTTCCACATGCCCATGCACGTGGCTGCTGCTCATAATGTAAGGGGCACGGGCTTCGATATAAAAAATATCGCCCTGAATGTCGGATATGGAACCCGGCATCTTGAGTACACCTTCGGTCGGTCGGCGTTTGGCTACAGTCATCTTTATAAAAATCAATAAGATAGTTGGAATGCATAATACATTCACCGACAACAAAACAGAATCTTTGTTTTTGGGAAAAAGTATAAAAAAACCGGAAAAGAAATATTCATAGCCATGCAGATACACTTATCAGCAACTTCATTTATTCAGTATTGTCGGTATGTCCTTCGGGCATGCCGACCCTAAATCAGCGTGGAATCTATTATGAGCATACTGGTGACTGGTGGCGCCGGATATATCGGCAGTCACACCTGCCTGGAACTTCTTAACGGCGGTCACGATGTCGTGGTGGTGGATAACCTCTGCAACAGCAATGAGCAATCATTGCAGCGAGTACAAGCACTCACTGGCAAGACACTCACTTTTCATTCCGTCGATATCCGTGACGACACTGCACTAAATGACGTTTTTACTGCCCACGATATTCAGGCAGTGGTTCATTTTGCTGGTCTGAAAGCCGTCGGCGAATCAACCCGCATCCCAAGAGCCTATTTTGACAACAATGTCACTGGCACACTGAAACTGCTGGATGCAATGGATAAGCACGATGTACGACATCTGGTGTTCAGTTCATCCGCCACCGTTTATGGCGACCCGGCTTCTGTGCCAATTCGTGAAGATTTCCCGGTGGGTGCTGTCACTAACCCTTATGGCCGCAGTAAGTTTATGGTGGAGGAAATTCTCCGTGATGTAGCGGCATCCGATGAACGCTGGAACTTCAGCATTCTGCGCTACTTCAATCCGGTGGGAGCCCATGAATCCGGTCAGATTGGTGAAGACCCTAACGGTATTCCCAATAATCTGATGCCCTTTATTGCTCAAGTGGCCGTGGGCAAACTACCAGAGCTGAATGTATTTGGTGATGATTACCCTACTCACGACGGTACCGGTGTCAGAGATTATATCCATGTGGTCGACCTGGCTTTGGGGCATCTGGCTGCTCTGAAAACCCACTGGACCGATCAGGGTGTCCACACTTACAACCTGGGCACTGGCACCGGCAGCAGCGTACTGGATATGCTGCATGCTTTTGAATCCGCCTGCGATAAAGCACTGCCTTATCAGATTCGTGAGCGTCGCCCCGGTGATATTGCCGCCTGTTATGCCGATCCGGCTTTTGCTGAAGCACAACTGGGCTGGAAAGCGACCCGAACCATCAATGAAATGACCGCCGATACCTGGCGCTGGCAATCCACTAATCCTAACGGCTATCAGGAATAAGAGAATATACAATGGAATTTAATCCCGTCGATCACCCACACCGTCGCTTCAACCCTCTGACCGGCGACTGGGTTCTGGTCTCGCCCCACAGAGCTAAACGTCCATGGCAAGGCCAGGTTGAAAAAACGGCATCTGACGTACGCCCAGAACACGATCCTGAATGCTATCTGTGCCCGCGCAATGACCGTATTACCGGCGACAAAAATCCGGATTACAAAGATCCTTATGTCTTTGCCAATGACTTTCCGGCACTGCTGACTGATACCCCGGACGCTTCTGGCGAATCGGATCTGTTTCAGAGCGACACCGCCCGGGGTGTTGGTCGGGTTATCTGCTTCTCCCCCGACCACAGCAAAACACTGCCACAAATGGCAGCAGAGGATATTCGCAAGGTGGTGAATGTCTGGGCGGAGCAAGTAATAGAACTGGGTGAAACTTACCCCTGGGTGCAGCTGTTTGAAAACAAAGGTGCGGTGATGGGTTGTTCAAATCCGCACCCACACGGACAGATCTGGGCCAGCAGTTTCCTACCTAATGAAGCGCGCAAAGAAGATCAAAGCATGCGTCAGTGGCAGGAAGACAAAGGCACTAACCTGCTGGTTGAATACGCTCGCAGAGAGTCCGCATCCGGCGAACGAACGGTGGTTGAAAACGACCACTGGATTGCGGTTGTACCTTACTGGGCAGCCTGGCCTTTTGAAACCATCCTGCTGCCTAAACGTCATGTGTTGCGTATGCCCGACCTGACCGATGAAGAGCGAGATGCCCTGGCCAGCATTTTGAAAAAGCTGACCACAAAGTATGACAACCTGTTCCAGACCTCCTTCCCTTACTCCATGGGTTGGCACGGTGCACCACTGGATAGCGGCGATTACAGCCACTGGCAGCTGCATGCCCATTTCTATCCACCACTGCTGCGTTCAGCCACTGTGCGCAAATTTATGGTGGGCTTTGAGATGCTGGCCGAAACACAGCGCGACCTGACCGCTGAACAAGCAGCAGAACGCCTGCGCGATCTCAGTGAAACACATTATCTGGAAGCTTGATCGGATGGAACTTAAACAACCACTGACTGAACTGTTTGTCAGCACTTTTGGAGCAGAGCCTGAACTCTATTTTCAGGCTCCGGGTAGGGTGAATCTGATTGGTGAACACACCGATTACAACGACGGCTTTGTTCTGCCCTGCGCCATTGACTATCAGGCGATGATCGCTGCTACACCTCGTGACGATAACAAGATTGTTGCTACTGCTCATTCCTACGATGGTCAGGTGTCAGAATTTGAACTGACCCTGCCTATCGAAAGCAGCGAAGCCGCTTTCTGGAGCAATTATGTGCGCGGCGTCGCTACTGTTCTGCTGCAAAAAGGGTATGATCTCAAAGGAGCCAATATTGCCATTATTGGTAATGTTCCACAGGGTGCGGGTTTGAGTTCTTCCGCCTGTCTAGAAGTAGTGACCGGACTGACATTGAGCCGTCTGGCAGGCCATGATATCAGCCTGAAAGAGCTGGCTCTGATTGGCCAACAGGCCGAGAATGAATTTGTTGGCTGCAACTGTGGCATTATGGATCAGATGGTATCTGCCTGTGGTGATGAAGGTCATGCTATGTTGCTGGATTGCCGTAGCCTCGACACTCGCCTGGTTTCTATCCCGACGAACAGCGCCATTGTTATCATCAACTCCAATGTAAAACGCGGTCTGGTAGACAGTGAATACAACACCCGTCGTCAGCAATGTGAAGCAGCAGCGGCACACTTTGGTGTTAAAGCCCTGCGTGATGTAACCATTGAACAGTTGGACGCCGCCAAAACCGATCTGGATGAAATGACCTGGCGTCGTGCACATCATGTTATTACTGATAATGACCGTACCGAGGCAGCGGCTGAGGCTCTCAGTATTGGTGATCTGGTGCGTATGGGTGAACTGATGGCTGAATCCCATGCCTCCATGCGTGATGATTTTGAAATCACTGTGCCTGCCATTGATGCCATTGTTGACATCGTTAAGAGCGTAATCGGTACAGACGGTGGTGTTCGTATGACCGGCGGTGGCTTCGGTGGCTGTGTTGTGGCTCTGATGCCTGAGTCTTATGTAGAAACGGTACAGAAGGCAGTAGCAGAACAGTACCCATCTTATTCTGATGGGCTGGAAGCGGACATTTATATCTGCAAAGCCTCTCAGGGAGCCAGTGTTCTTTAAACAATAAAAAAACCAAAAAAAAGACTGAAGTGCATGTCTGTGCTTCAGTCTTTTTTGCATGTCTGATTCATTATTAATTTCAATGGGTTTCACTGAGTCTGATACCTGTGAACAAAGGCTACATTGAGCCGATGTTCAAAGAAGATTGTGAAGCAGTTGCTATAGATCTGCAGACGCCATTGAAAAAACATGAAAGATAACCGGCCAAAGAAGCTTGCCAAACTGATTATGCGGGTACGGCAAGAGCAGTCCGCAAGTTGCTGGCCTATAACGTAGGTGTATTCCTGAATATACAGGCTAGAAGGCCTGCTAGTCAGTTTGAGAATTCAATAACTGCTTGAAAACGCTGTTTCGGGCACAACAGGTAGCGCATATTCACAACCACCTTTTACCCGGCCATGCAAATTTATTAACCTATAAGTTAAAATTCGGTCTTGCCGTATCGCAAGGTACTTATAACCCGGTGTATGACTTTTAACTTCAATATGGCTATCCATGCCCATGGATCGGCAACCAACAAGATAAAAGTCACACATGACGTTACTTATAACAAGTTAATAAGACCTTGCGCCTCCGCTTTCTGTTCATCCGAACCCTGATCAACGACTTCCTGCAAAATATCTTTTGCACCATCTTGATCACCCATATCAATATAAGCTCGAGCCAGATCCAGCTTGGTGGCCACTTCATCATCCTCAGAAAGGAAGTCGAGATCATCATCATTGATAGCTGCTTCAAGGCTAGACCCACCTTCTTCTGAGAAGGCAGCCTGAGCATCTTGAGTGCTTGTCTCTATTTCATTTTCGTCAAGATCAAAGTCGTCCAGATCAGGCAGTTCTGTATCAATATCCAGGCTGTTATCTTCAGGCTGGCTTTCTTGCGGTTCATCTTCAAGGTCAAGATCAAACTCAAGATCACCCAGCCCCGCTGACTCATCAGAATCGGCTGAACTACTGTCACCTAAATCTTCATCGTCAAGATCAAGGTCAAGATCAAAATCATCAAAGCTGTCGTCTGTCTGCTGAGCCGGCGCTACATCACCAAAAGAGCCTTCAGGGAAGCGAGCCTTAAATACATCCGCTTTACCCATGGCTTCAATATCATTCAGCCCTTCAAGATCAGATAATGTCTGTTTAAAGCGATCAAGATCATTATTCTCTGCATGAACTTCCAACAACTTCAAACGCAAATCAGAACGCTGTGGCTCATCATTGATTGCCTGAAGCAAAAGGTCTGCAGCCTGATTAAACCGCCCATAAGCAATATAGATGTCAGCTTCACTCAGTGCATCTTCTGTTTCCTGAGTAGTGTTTTGCCCTTCAATGTCGTCCGCTAAAAGTGATTCATCGATTTCCAATGAATCATCAAACTGCAGATTATCACCCGACACCTGTGTGCTATTGACATTGCTCACCGGGGCAGGATTCAAATCGAAAGATGCTTTATAGGCACCTTGATCAATACTCATCTCGAACTCTTCTTCATCCTGCTTGTTTTGTTGACGCTTGCGATAAAATACAAGACCACCCAACCCAGCAGGAATCAGGGCTAACAAAAGAATAATCAACGGATTGCTGAACAGAAAATGCATGATTCCCGGCTGAGATACGGGTTCAGGTGTATACACTGGTTGAGCAACCGGTTTTGCCAGCTCTGCAGATTTCCTCATCTCTGCCTGAAGCGCAGCCATCTGATCATCTTTCAGCATGACCAAACGTTTCAGAGTAGCTATCTGTTCATCCAAATCCTTCAGTCGACTCGTCAGCTCAGTATTTTCACGGGTCAACTTGTCCAGGCGTTCTCTGGTCATCGCCAGTTCAGTTTGTAATGCTCTATTGGCTGCAGCATTGTCAGAACCACCAAGATCCTGGCCACGAGCCGCCTTATGAGTATTGGTACCAACAATCGCCAGCTTTCCATCTTTATCGGGCGCAGTGCCTGTCTGACGGGCGCTGGTTCGACGTGTAGCATCTATCTGAGCAACCCGGCGACTGGCATTCCACTCTTTATTCTGACGGGCAACACCGGAAACAGCATCACGCAATGACAACTCCTCAATATCCCGACGAGTAGGCACCCGCAGTATTTCACCCTGTTTCAGGCGATTGATATTGCCACCAAAAAATGCATCAGGGTTACTGCGTTGAATCGCCAGCATGGTTTGCTGAACACTGACATCGTTGCCAGGACGGACTCTTTGGGCAATTTCCCAGAGCGTGTCATTCTTCTTTACACGATAAGAATCTACATGGGTCGATCTGAATGTTTTTCTTTTCACCGTCTGATTGACCGGAACGTCAGGTCTAAGCTTACGAACCGGCAAGGGTTTTGACTGTGAAGGACTGGCAGGGGGTTTGACTTGAGGGGCAGGGAGATACCCTTGTCCGGCAGGCACTTCTCTTTCTAAAGAAGGTGCTCCATAGGAGGGTGTTGCCGGCGGCTGTACCGGAGCAGCAGGCTGTTTAGTGAATGAGGGCGGGTCCAGCAGGATAGTGTACTCCCTCAGCAAACGACCGGTGGGCCAGTGCACTTCCATCAAAAAATTCAGATAAGGCTCGCGCATTGGCTGGCTGGAGGTAATACGGACGACCCGCTTACCCGATTCATCCATGACGGTTTTAAAGGTCAGTCCGGTGAGGCTAAACGGGCGCTCTATACCTGCCCGCGCAAAGTCTGATCGACTGGCCAGGTTAGGGAGTATTTCAGTTCTGGTGAGATCATCAACTTGCAGCAGCTCAATCTCGGCCACCAAAGGCTGGTTAAGTGAAGAGTAAAGACTGACCTCTCCAAGACCCAGAGCAGAGACATTAGCAGAACCAAGAGCTCCCGCCAGCACCGCCATCACTACAAGTTTTTGCAGTCTCATTGTGAATCCTTGTTTCATGCATATACTGATTGCTGTTCCCCCCTGTTCTCAACGAATTGCCCCGCTCGCTGGCGGATCAAAACACATTTGCAGCAACAACCAGACATGCTTTCTATTCCATGACGGGCGCTGGTACTCGAAAGTGACAAAACCCGAAAGTTACAAAAATTGTCAGGAAGGATGAAAGAGCACAGCCATTGTTCATTATTTAACCCAAAAGTCTGCACTCTTCTATACATAACGCTAAGTTATCATTTTGCCAAGTCTTTTATCAATAACTCAGCAACATCAACTACTTCGACAGCACCACGTTTTACACCATCTGCCACCAGCCAGAAACTCAGATCTGTACCATAAACGGAGGTCTGACGAAGTCGTCCTATCCGAATTTCATCACTCCCCGCAGCTTCTTCTGCCGTCGGGTATGAACCACTGGCAGATAACTCATGCGCAGGCATTTCGGACAGCAGATCCGCAACTTCCTGAATATTCATCGGCTGCTCACTGTCTAAATCCACTACCAAACTATCACCAAAGAAAACCGGTGCTTTGACGCAGGTCACCCGAACGTCAATTTCATGATTTAGCATGCTGCTTAGTTCAGCACGCAGGTGATTCTCTGACTCTGACTCACCCTGCTCATCTATAGTGCCAACCTGCGGTAATAGGTTGTACGCCACCCGATGAGGATACGTTTTTGTCTCCACCGGTTTACCATTAAGCAGCTGAACGGTTTGAGTCCGAAGGGCATCGACACCGTCGTTACCCGCATGGGATACTGACAGGCACACCGTCAGATTAAGGCGAGTCAAACCAAAGCGGTTATGGAGTTGCTGTAATACTGGTAGTAATAAGATCGCCGGACCAGATGGCACCACTGCATAGCGGTTCAACTTTGCTTCTTCGAGCAAGTAATCATTCATTCCCACCAACACAGGCATACTGTGCCCCTGAGCCGCAGCTCCGGCAGACGCATCAATGACCATACAACCGGCATCAACAGCCTGTGCCATCATATCAGGGTCACGGGAAGTACCCGCCGGAATAAACAAAATGTCGATATCGACAAAATCGACACTGTTGCTTTTTATCAGTTCCAGCTCTTCACCAAGATATTCAACTGTGACCGAATCATCTGAGCCAAGCGGGTAGAGTTTGATGGCAGGAAACTGTCGTTCTTCCAGCAGGCGAATCAGCGTATCGCCGGCAAGACTGCCCGCATCGCTTACGGCAATGTCATAAGTACGTGTCATAGGATTGGTTGCAACCACTAGCTATTAAATTGCGGAGTACTTTAAACAGCGTTGGGTCAACAGGCAAGCGGCTGATAAGGTTTGAAGAATAGAGGTGCCATTGTAGCTTGGCATGCCCGAAGAACATGCCAACAATGCGCTCAGAGAGCGCAAAAAGGATAATATTTTCTCCGCATTTCATGCTGATTGTCGGCTCTTATGCCCTGTGGGTACCTGCCTTCGGCGGAAACCGGCCTACAAACCATCAGACAAGAATGCGTAGCATCCGGCGCAAAGGTTCTGCAGCACCCCAGAGCAGTTGGTCACCCACCGTAAAGGCTGACAGATATTCCGGCCCCATATTCAGCTTACGGATACGACCCACAGGAATACCTAAGCCACCAGTAACCGCCGCTGGTGTCAGCTGTTGCATACTGGCTTCACGGTCATTCGGAATCAGTGAAACCCAGTCATTGGCTTCTGATACCAGACTTTCAATATCATTCATGGGAATGTCTTTGCGCAATTTGATGGTCAGCGCCTGACTATGGCAACGCATCGTTCCGACGCGGACACACACGCCATCCACCGGCACAGGAGCCTCCTGACGTCCGAGAATTTTATTGGTCTCAGCCTGAGCCTTCCACTCTTCACGGCTTTGACCGTTGTCCATCTGCTTATCGATGTAAGGAATCAGGCTACCTGCCAGTGGCACACCAAACTCATTAGTGGGCAGATCTGAACTCTTTAGCAAACTGGACGTTTTACGATCGATATCCAGAATAGCACTGGCTGGGTCTGCCAGTTCAGCAGCCACATTATGATGAATAGCACCCATCTGGCTAATCAGTTCACGCATATTACGGGCACCGGCACCACTGGCAGCCTGATAGGTCATGGCACTGACCCATTCCACAGCATCTTCACGGAACAGACCGCCAATGGCCATCAGCATTAGAGATACGGTGCAGTTACCGCCGATAAAGTTTTTCACACCATTATTGAGAGCTTGATCGATGACACCCCGGTTAACCGGATCCAGCACGACCACAGCACTGTCATCCATGCGCAGTGAAGACGCTGCATCGATCCAGTATCCCTCCCAACCGGCATCTCGTAATGGTTGAAAGACTTTCGACGTATAATCTCCCCCCTGGCAGGAGATAATAACATCCATGGATTTCAGAGCCTCAATGGAGTGAGCATCCTGCAATTCGGTGACAGGTTTACCAACATTCGGGCCGGCCTGACCCAATTGCGATGTGGTAAAGAAGACTGGCTCAATCTCGGCGAAATCATTTTTTTCGCGCATACGATCCATCAGCACGGAACCTACCATGCCTCGCCATCCTACAAAACCCACTCTTTTCATCTGAACACCCCTGATACTGATTTCTGATTATCAACTATTTAACATTTGCACTACGGCATCACCCATTTCGGAGGTGCCAACAATCTTACAACCTTCTGACGCAATATCTCCGGTCCGCAGTCCCTGATCGAGCACATCACTCACCGCCTGTTCAATGGCTTCTGCCGCAGCAACTTCGCCGAGAGAGTAACGCAGCAACATCGCCAGAGAGAGAATTTGAGCCAGTGGATTCGCTTTGTTTTGTCCGGCAATATCCGGCGCTGAACCGTGCACCGGCTCATACATCCCCTGATTCTGTTCATTCAGCGATGCAGAAGGCAGCATACCGATGGAACCGGTCAACATGGCAGCACAGTCGCTGAGAATGTCACCAAACATGTTACCTGTCACCATTACATCAAACTGCTTTGGTGCACGTACCAACTGCATAGCCGCATTATCGACATACATGTGGCTGAGCTCGACATCCTGATACTGCTTTGCTTCTTCTGTCACCTGTTCACGCCAGAGAGCGGTCACTTCCAGCACGTTGGACTTATCCACAGAGCAAAGACGACCACCTCGCTTCTGTGCAGCTTCAAAGGCTACTTTAGCGATACGTTTAATTTCGGACTCGCGGTAAACGTAGGTATTGAACCCTTCCCGCTCTCCATCTTCCAAAGTCCGGACGCCACGAGGCTCACCAAAATAGATGCCGCCGGTTAATTCACGGACAATCAGAATATCCAGCCCCGCCACCAGCTCAGGTTTCAGGCTGGAAGCACTGGCTAACTGCGGAAACAAAATAGCCGGACGAAGGTTAGCAAATAAATCCATACCGGCACGCAATTTCAGCAAACCTTTTTCAGGCCGCTGTTCCATTGGTCGATCATCCCATTTAGGACCACCGACTGCACCGAATAAAACGGCATCGGATTTTTTCGCTTGCTCCAATGTGCTTTCACTTAAAGGCACACCTTCTTCATCAATCGCTGCGCCACCGACAAGACCATGAGAGACTTCAATGTCTAAATTGAAACGCTGCTTCACGACATCTAATACTTTCAGCGCTTCTGCCACAATTTCGGGGCCGATACCATCTCCGGGGAGACATAAAATGTTTTTGCTCATCGTTGTTCCTTCTATAACCTGATGCTGAGAATGCTATTAATCTGCGACCTACGTTATTTCGCAAATAACCAGGGACTGTTTTGCTGGTGCTTCCCTTCAAAAGTGCGAATATGTTCCGCATCTTCTAACGTCAGACCAATGTCGTCCAACCCGTTAAGCAGGCAATGGCGGCGAAAAGCATCGACGGTAAACGACCACTCACTACCATCAGGCTTAATGACTTTTTCCCGCTCAAGGTCAATCTTCATCTGATAGCCTTCATTGGCTTCAATGGCAACAAACAGTTCTTCCACCTGTTCTTCCGACAGAGTAATAGGCAGAATCCCATTCTTGAAACAGTTGTTATAGAAAATATCCGCAAAACTCGGTGCAATCACACAACGAAAACCATAGTCGTCTAAAGCCCAGGGGGCATGTTCACGACTGGAACCACAGCCAAAATTTCTACGAGCCACCAGAACCGAAGCGTCCTGATAACGAGGCTGGTTTAATACAAACTCCGGGTTCAGTGGCCGCTGAGAACAGTCCTGCCCCGGATACCCCTCATCCTGATAGCGCAGCTCATCAAACAGATTCACACCAAAGCCAGTCCGCTTGATGGATTTCAGAAACTGTTTCGGGATAATCATGTCGGTATCAACATTGGCACGATCTAATGGTGCTACTATGCCTTGATGTACAGTAAATGCCTGCATGATTAAGCTCCCCCTGCGAAAGAACGAACATCCACAAAATGACCGGCAATCGCCGCCGCTGCCGCCATCGCAGGGCTCACCAGATGCGTACGACCGCCAAACCCCTGACGACCTTCAAAGTTACGGTTGGATGTCGATGCACAATGCTCACCATTACCCAGCTTGTCGGCATTCATCGCCAGACACATGGAACATCCCGGTTCACGCCATTGCAGACCTGCATCGATGAAAATATCATGCAACCCTTCCGCTTCAGCCTGTTTTTTAACCAAACCAGAACCGGGCACAACCAAGGCTTCTTTAACACTGTCGGATACTTTTTTTCCTTTTACGACAGCTGCCGCTTCTCGCAGGTCTTCAATTCTGGAGTTAGTACAGGAACCAATGAAAACCCGATCCACTGGAATATCGGTAATTTTCTGACCTGCTGTCAGCCCCATATATTCCAGCGCTCTGGTGTAACCTTCCTGCTTCACTTCATCAGGTGCGTCTGCAGGATCAGGGACAGAAGCATTAACGGGAAGCACCATTTCAGGCGAAGTCCCCCAACTCACCTGGGGAATAATGTCTTCGCCACGCATCTCTATGACATGATCGAATTCAGCATCGTCATCGGAATGCAAATCCTGCCATTGAGCAACGGCCTGATTCCAGTGTTCACCAGCAGGAGCAAATGGACGACCAGCGACGTAATCAATGGTCGTCTGATCAACCGCTACCAACCCAACTCTGGCACCCGCTTCAATCGCCATATTACAAACGGTCATACGACCTTCCATGCTCATAGCACGGAATACATCACCACCAAACTCAATGGCACAGCCTGTGCCGCCAGCAGTGCCAATTGTGGCGATAATTGCCAGTATGACATCCTTGGCAGTCACGCCTGTACCCAGTTCACCGTCCACCCGAACCAGCATGTTTTTCATTTTTTTAGCGACAAGGCACTGAGTCGCCAGTACATGTTCTACTTCCGACGTACCTATACCATGAGCCAATGCACCAAAGGCACCATGAGTAGCGGTATGTGAGTCACCACAAACCAGCGTCATACCTGGCAGAGTGGCTCCCTGCTCAGGACCGACCACATGCACAATCCCCTGACGGATGTCGTGCATATCAAACTGGGTAATGCCGAAGTCATTGCAGTTTTCATCCAGTGTTTTCACCTGAATTTTTGACACCGGATCAACAATACCTTCGATACCATCAACGCGTTCATTGGGTGTTGTTGGTACGTTATGATCCGGAGTAGCCAGATTGGCATCGGTGCGCCAGGGCTGCCGACCTGCCAGTCGAAGCCCTTCAAATGCCTGTGGAGAAGTCACTTCATGCAGTAGATGCCTGTCGATATAGATCAGGGCTGAACCATCATCGCGTTGACGAACAAGGTGGGCATCCCACAACTTGTCATAAAGGGTTTTACCGGCCATTGAAGTACTCCGGAGATATTGTTTAGAGAAACAACTTAGGAGTAGTCCTGAAATAACCTCCTGCTTTTTTCTACCTTCGTTCGCCCTGAGCCTGTCGAAGTGTGAGCGGCGGGAAGCCGGGATTTATGCCCTTCGACAAGCTCAGGGCGAACGGGTTTTGAGAACTCCGCAAATCCGGAAGTTATTTTCAGACTACTCCTTACTGTTTGATTTTCGTACCGTATTTAAACGATTACTGAGTTTACCCTATGTGTGACTTTTATCTCGTAGGTTGCCAATCCATGGCTTATGGGTTCTGTGCACTCTGCTGTCACCCCGTACAGGGACTGTACGGTATCCACGCGGCATGGATAGCCATATTGAAATCAAAAGTCACACATCGGGTTGAGTTTCTATCAGGCATCCTAGCGCCACATAACAAATAACTCAAATTCATCTTTTTTATAGCATTGATTATAATAAGGAATACCATTTCAATCCAGAGTCTTTCATCATGGATACCAATAGCCTGACCGCCTTCCTTGCCGTGGTAGACTGCGGCTCATTCTCTGAAGCAGCAGAAAAGCTGTATCTCACTCAACCCGCTGTCAGTAAGCGTATAGCTACATTAGAAGATCAGCTTGGCATGCCGCTGTTTGACCGCACAGGCAGAACTACATCCTTAAATGAAGCCGGTCGGACGTTGTTACCACGAGCACGCAAGATGCTCGAACTTCTAAACGACACCCGGCAGGAAATTACCAATCTGAGTGGTCAGATTAAAGGTCCGCTGTCTATTGCTACCAGTCATCATATTGGTCTACGACGACTGCCTGATACGTTAAAACAATTTTCAAAACAGTATCCAGAGGTTGATCTGGATATTCATTTTGTTGACTCTGAAGCCTCCTACGAAATGCTTGCCCGTGGTGAAATAGAGCTGGGCATTATTACTCTTTCACCGGAAAGCCCTGCCAATGTAATCGCCAGAAGGATATGGGACGACCCCTTGGTGTTTATGGCCGCTAAAGATCACCCTCTGGCAAAAGACAAAAGGATAACCACTGAACGACTGAGTCAATTTCAAACTGTACTGCCCGGACCAAAAACCTTCACTTATCGAATGGTGCAACGATTATTTGAAGAAGAAAAGCTGGTCTTAAACACCGTTATGTCCACCAACTATCTCGAAACCTTGAGAATGCTGGCATCGATTGGTCTGGCATGGTGCATTCTGCCAGCGTCCATGCTGGGTGATGATCTGATCAAACTGAATGTACAATTAAACGACAACCGGCAACCACCTATTCGACAACTTGGTGTCATATATCACCAGAAACGCACACTTTCCAATAGTGCCAGGGCTTTACTGGATATTCTCGATACAGTAGCCAAAAGAAACAGTGTATAGTACCGCTGCTTTTTTAACCGTCTTTACATATCGGTGATGGTTTTGTCGGGGCTGACGTCGAATCTCCTGACCGACACAAAGCGTTTTTCAATGCTCTCTTTCTGCTGTAAAACAAGGCTTCTCAATATTATGAGTTTTCGCCCGGTACTATATGTCATTGGCTTATTTTTGATCGCCCTGGCAAAACTGATGCTGCTTCCCGTACTCTATGACCTGTTCACCGGGCAGCCAGATATCTGGAGCTTCATTCGGGCTTCTGCTGCGACCTCAGCCGTTGGCTTCTTCTTAACCGTGACCTGTCGTGCAACTGACTTCAATCTCAAGTCACGACACATATTCCTGATTACCAATAGCTGCTGGCTAAGCCTGACATTTTTTGCGGCCTTACCACTCTGGTTTAAACTGGACATAAGCTACACCGATGCGTTTTTTGAAACTATGTCAGGCGTCACCACGACCGGTTCTACTGTATTAACCGGACTGGACGCCATGCATCGGGACGTATTGCTCTGGCGCTCAACATTGCAGTGGTTAGGCGGCATTGGATTTATTGTCACGGCCGTAGCGGTATTACCGTTTTTGAAAGTGGGTGCCATGCGTTTATTTCAGAGCGAATCTTCGGACTGGTCAGAAAAAGCCATGCCACGCTCCGGCAGCATTGCCAAGAGCGTATTGATTATCTATTGCAGCCTCACCGCCTTCTGCGCCTACCTCTATTTTCTTGGCGGAATGACTGGCTTTGAAGCGATCAACCATGCCATGACTACGCTCTCCACTGGTGGCTATTCAACATCTGATTCCTCTATGGGACATTTTGATTCATTCTTTATTATATGGACCAGCACCATTTTCATGATACTGGGTGGCTTACCCTTTGTGCTGTTTTTACGCTGCATGAAAGGTGATTTTGATAGCCTGTGGCGGGATACGCAGGTACAAACCTTTGTCTGCTTCCTGATTCTACTCTGGGTCGGATTCAGTCTCTGGCTGTGGAATCACTCTGACTACAGTTTCTGGGAATCCCTGACCCTTGTCGCCTTTAACACGACATCTACGATTACCACGACGGGCTACGCTCTGGGTGATTACTCGCTCTGGGGCGGATTTGCAGTCATACTGTTTTTCTTCCTGACCTTTGTCGGTGGCTGTTCCGGATCAACCGCAGGAGGCATAAAAGTATTTCGCTTTCAGATTGGCGCAAAACTGTTAAACATCCAGCTCAAGCAGCTGGTTCACCCAAGAGCTTTTTTTGTTCAGACTTATAATGGTCAACAGATCGACAGTGCGATTCTGCGCTCACTGGTTGGTTTCTGTTTTTTCTTTGCACTATTGATCACAGCGATAACCCTGCTACTCAGCCTTTTAGGACTGGACCCAATCACCAGCCTTAGCGGCGCAGTCACCGCTGTCGCTAACGTTGGCCCGGGTCTGGGTGAGATCATTGGTCCTGCGGGAAATTTCTCCAGTTTGCCAGACAGCGCCAAGTGGTTACTTAGCTTAGGCATGCTGATGGGGCGACTGGAAGTCATCACCGTACTGGTTCTGTTCACACCCACCTTTTGGAAAGGATGAGCTCCATTTATTACATTCACAGCCGGTAAAATCATTTAAGGTTACAGAACAACCAAATTGATACGGTCAAAAATGACATGAATCAATCGCTCAAAGCCAGTTGTTGCTGTAACATCCTGAAGCCCATAGACTTTAGCTTCTGCCTTTTTGGACGGTTACACTATATCCATGAATTCTTCCCATACCATGCACCTGGTCAACCAGATTCGTGAACGTGCTGAGCGCAACCCGGAACAGGTAGCCATGCGTTATGCCATCCATACTGATGGCCGGAGCCACTGGCAAGAAATCCGCTGGAATGAACTCAGCGACAAAGTCGATCAGACATCCAAAGCCTTACTCAATCTTAAGTTAGCGCCACAGGAGAAGGTAGGAATATGGTCACGCAATATGCCCGAATGGACCATGACAGATTTAGGCTGTTTGCAGGCCCGACTGGTGCCAGTGCCTTTATATCCGACAAGCACTAACGATCAGGTTCAGTACATTCTGGATGAAACGGAAGCATCCATACTGTTTGTCGGCGAACAGGAACAATACGATGCGGCGTTGGAACTCATAGAAAAAAGTCAGCACCTACGACAGATCATTGTGTTTGACCCGAAGGTTGACCTTCAGGGTTGTCAGCAAGCCAACTACTTTGCCGATTTTATTCAGCAATACTCCCAAGCCAGTCATGCATTACTGGAAGAGCGACTGGCTGGACGCTGTATGGATGACCTGTTCACCCTGATTTACACCTCTGGCACTACCGGTCAGCCAAAAGGCGTCATGCTGGATTATGCGAATATTGCATCCAGCCTGGTAGCACACGACAAACTGATTCATCTGGACAGCCTCGACACTTCACTTTGTTTTTTGCCACTCAGTCATATTTTTGAACGAGCCTGGACGTATTTTGTTCTGGCACGGGGTGCAACCAATGTTTATCTGCGCGACCCGAAACATGTCAGCCAGACACTTAAAGAAATAAAGCCAACGGTACTCTGTGCTGTTCCCCGCTTCTTCGAAAAAATCTACGCTATGATCACCAGTAAGGTAGCCCTTGCACCCTTACCCCGTCGTATGATTTTCAACACTGCTCTGAAAATAGGTGCAGCAGAAATGGAATACCGCCGCAGAGGGCGTAAAGTGCCTGCTTACCTAAAGGCTCTGCATCAACTGGCAGATAAAGTGGTGTTTGCAAAAATCCGTGACGCACTTGGTGGGCGCATTCGTTTTATGCCCTGTGGTGGTGCCCGACTGGATGATGAAATCTGTCGTTTTTTCCATAGCACTGGTATCAATGTGAAAATCGGTTATGGCATGACAGAAACCATCGCCACCCTGACTTGCTTCAGAGACAGTGGTTTTGAGTTTGGCTCCTGTGGCACACCACTACCCGGCATTCAGGTACGCATTGGTGATGAAGGGGAAATTCAGGTCAAAGGCGGTAATATCATGCGTGGTTATTACAAGAAACCGGAAGAGACGGCCAAAAACTTTACCGAAGACGGCTGGCTGAAAACCGGAGATGCCGGTCTGATTGATGAAAACGGTGCTTTACGAATTACAGAGCGTATCAAAGAACTGATGAAAACCTCCAACGGCAAATATATTGCCCCACAACACATTGAGGGAACTCTGGGTAAGGACAGATTTATTGAACAAATCGCCATTATTGCTGATGCCCGAAATTATGTAACCGCTCTTATTGTTCCTGCGTTTGAAGCACTGGAAGAACACGCTAAAGCGCTTAACCTGAAATACCAGAGCAAGAAAGACTTGGTACAGCACAGCAAGATTCAGGAACTGATTCAGGAACGGCTCAATCACATTCAGTGTGAACTGGCCAAGTTTGAGCAGGTGAAGAAATTCACACTATTACCAAAAGAGTTCTCCATTGAGCTAGGCGAAATCACCCCTACTTTAAAGTTACGCCGCAAGATCATTATGGAACGCTTCCGCCATGAGATTGATGCAATGTACGCAAAAGTTCACTCATAAAAACAGGTCGGCTTGCCCCTGAGGGACAAGCCGACAATGTGCTCACAGAGCAAAAAAAACACGACACATTTACAATATTTTATGTTTGTAAGCAATTCCGTGCTTGTTGCGGATTTTATTGTCGGATCTTGAGCCCTAAGGACATCTCCTTCAAGGCAAGCCGATGGTTACTGGTTACTCTATGATGGGTGCAGGACTCACCACATCGGCATTTTGCGCACGATGCCGCATAAAATGATCCATCAGAGTAATGGCCATCATTGCTTCAGCAATCGGAGTCGCCCGAATACCCACGCATGGGTCATGACGCCCTTTGGTGACGACGTCTACAAGATTACCGTCCATATCAACAGACTGACCCGGTGTCGTCATACTGGCTGTTGGTTTGAGAGCGATATGCGCGATAATATCCTGGCCAGAGCTGATACCACCCAGCACGCCACCGGCATGATTTGAAAGAAACCCCTGAGGTGTCATTTCATCCCGATGCTCAGTGCCTTTTTGAGCGACACTGGCAAAACCGTCACCAATCTCAACGCCCTTAACCGCGTTAATACTCATCAATGAATGAGCCAGATCAGCATCGAGACGATCAAACACCGGTTCCCCCAAACCTGGAGGCACACCCGTTGCCAGCACCGAAATTTTGGCTCCAATAGAGTTACCTTCACGACGCAAATCGTCTATTAGCTGCTCCATTGCCGGAACTTTATCGGCATCCGGTGAAAAGAACGGGTTATTATTTACCTCATCCCAGTCATACTTTTCTACAACGATGTCACCTATCTGAGATAACCAGCCTCGTATTTCAATACCCTGAGCAGCCAAACATTGACGGGCAATGGCTCCGGCAGCCACACGCATAGCGGTTTCACGGGCCGAAGAACGGCCACCTCCACGGTAATCACGAACCCCATATTTATGCATATAGGTGTAATCAGCATGTCCCGGGCGAAACTGATTCATGATATTGGAATAATCCTTGGAGCGCTGATCCTGATTTTCAATCAACAGGCCAATAGGTGTCCCCGTGGTTTTGCCTTCAAAGACACCCGAAAGAATTTTCACCTGATCGGGCTCACGCCGCTGTGTCGTGTATTTCGAAGTACCCGGTTTACGTCGATCAAGATCACGCTGCACATCGGCTTCGGTTAATGGAACCCCCGGAGGACAGCCGTCCACTATACACCCCAGCGCAATGCCGTGAGACTCTCCAAAGGTGGTCACTCTGAAAAGTTGCCCTAAACTGTTTCCTGACATAATGCTTCCAGTTTTTTTATTCGGTTCTCATTACTCTGCTTTTGAAGACGCCCTGATATTTACGACAGTCTTCAGCGTTCAGCACCAGAATACCATGCCCTCCAGCGGCAAACTCAGGCCAGATAAAAGGCACTTCCGGATACTCTTCTTGCAACGCCCACCAGCTGTTACCCACTTCCAGCACCAAAAGCCCCTGTTCATCCAGATAATCTGCTGACTTTGCCAGAATAATGCGGGCAAAATCCAGACCGTCATTACCGGCAGCAAGGCCCAATTCAGGCTCGTGATGAAACTCATCCGGCATATCAGACATATCATCAGCATCCACGTAGGGCGGATTACTGAGAATCAATTGATAGCGTGGTTTTTCCGACAGATCATTCAGTGCTGAAAACAGATCAGATTTGTGCGTCTGTACCCGACCCCAGCATTCGTGCCGATCAATATTAATATGCGCTACTTCCAGTGCATCATCAGAAATGTCGAGAAGGTCAACCATCGCCTCAGGATAAACATGAGCTGCAGCAATACCAATACAGCCTGACCCGGAACACAAGTCCAATACCCGCCCCACCTGAACATCGCCAAGCCATGGCTGGAATTGAGCACGAATCAGCTCACTGATCGGTGAACGAGGCACCAGCACACGCTCATCCACATAAAAAGGCATATCGCAGAACCAGGCCTGATTAACCAGATAAGCCAGAGGCTGGCGACCGGTAATTCGGCGATCAACCAGTTCAGCTATGTTTGCCCGCTCAATCAGTGTCAGCCTGCTATCCAGATAGCTCTCCGGCATATCCCAAGGCAACTGCAATACCTGATAAACCAGATGCATTGACTCATCAAAAGCATTATCACTGCCATGACCAAAAAACAGCTCGGCTTCATTGAAGCGACTAGCCCCCCAGCGAATAAAATCACGGATACTTACCAGCCCCTCACAGGACTCAACAGGATGGGTCACACTTTATCCTCCGGGTAACGAACTATTTGCATCGCTATCCACACTGAAAATTCTGAACGCAGTAAAATAGCACAAAACCATTAAAATCGTCACAACTCAATTTCATAGAATCAGAGAAACAACAAAGCTGTGATAACAGTCGTTATATAAGACAGGGTACTTCTTATTCATCAAGCCCAGGTTGACACTCCATTTTTACAACTTTGATTCGGGTCGATATTTTTAAGGGGAAATGCTATTGCATGAGCACCAGCTTTAATTGTGATACCCATGCTTCTGCAATTAAAATGTTTTTTAATCGCTTGAGTGTAACAATAATATGGATTCAAAACCCCAGACGACATGTTTTTTTAATTTGCAGCTCTTCCAATAGAGATTTAATAATTGGGTGATTGGGTCTATCGACGGCAAAAAGGCCATTTTCTAACTGAACAGTCCCTAGACTAAACGGAATTGTATAACAACAAAAACCATCAGGAGCCATTATTTCACCAAGAGGTTTCTTAATTTCCATATCACAATCCATAAAGATACAGCCGTTCGGATTATCTTTATTATTTAAATCAGTAGAAAACAGATCACCAGCAAGCCTCATACTCATAAATCGAATAAGATCTATGTAGGCAGAAGCTGGTAATAGATCCAGAATCTCTTTGACGTACAGATTACTTCCCTTCAATTTTTCTTTACTGATAACTTGATCGTACAACCTGGAATCAAGCCCTTCTTTGATCGAATCAGATACTGCAAAGTCACTACCAGCAGTATCAAGTGAATAGAAATCGATCATTTGAAAATTTGGATATTTTGACTGAATATCCAGAAAAGATTTTTTATCATCCTCATTAAGATATTGCCCATTATACAACAACCCGATTTTCCTTCCCGTTTCAAGCCTACACGCTCTTTTTATATTCTCAAGATAGCCTGGAGGTATGTTTTTTTTGCTTTTCAAAGTAACCCATTGAAAAAGTATTGGCGTTTGATCACACAGTTTTTCAATGGATATGAAGTCCTTTTGATTTTAACAACCCGATTTTCCACACTTATTTTTTTTAATAGGCCAGAATCATAAGAATCAGGCTTATTGATACTTTTGACAACACCAACCCTCATACCTTCAAATACACTTGGGATAGATTTGGTTTCTTTAAGACAATGGAGCAAATGTCGTTCTTGCTGATTGATAGCATCCACAGCCATATCCTACTTATAATTCAAACTGAAGAATAATAATAAACATTCTTAACATCAAAACTGATAACCAATTCGTTAGGCACAATGACCATTTGGATCCGTACAAAGAAAACGGACACTTTATCGATACCACCGTGATAGAGTTTGAGAGCTTCAATAGCGGCATAATGGCGACGCCCCTTTTCATTGAGAGAGCGATTGAAAATTCTCGTACGCTTTTACTAACGAAGGATACGTAGTCATACGTTAACTCCAGCAATGGTTCAAAGTATTTACCATTATCTGAGAAGAGCAAATCAGGAAGTTATTTTCAAACCATCCTTAATTAACCAGGCAAATGAAATCATTTATTTTATTCCATACATATCAAAAAAATTTATAACTATTTTTGGAATCAACTGAAGTCTATGGTATTCAGCCATTCGTACTTAACTTTGTATTTCAAGATTTATGTTTTCGATTACTCATCTGCTTCTTTTGAGTCTACGAGGACAGCGCAATCGAACACTACATTTTTATCTGATTCTGTCAACTTATTTCTTGTAGTTGGATAGCCTCCATTTTCAGGAATATATTCTAATTTTATGGGCAAATGATCATCATCCGATATGCATCTTACGGTTAATAATGGTGACAATGATTTAATGTTATCCCACATATTTTTAAGGCGTTGTTTGTTATTTGACCCTGTGAAGCGATCTAAACACTCGGGATACCCTACTTCAATATTGGAAGGGAAGGCTACAATAGCGCAGTCATCATAGTCACAGAGATCTTTTACAAGTTCAAACTCTTCTCCTGATCGTTCAGTCCAATCGCCTTTTAAAAAAGTAAAATGATGCAATACTATTGTTTTTAATACATTAAATTTTTCCATATCATCATCTATTAATTTTCCTAAAAAACCCTTTAACTCAACCCCATTGTAACATTCTGGATTTAATCCTTTTTCAAGAAGCATCTCCTTAAAATCTTGATCTAATTGCGACCCCACCCCCCAAGGCACTCGTTTATCAATATCATCTCTTCTTGTAGGAATATGGCTTAGAAACATTTCTGGATTGGTAGAATCTTGAAGAGCATTTCGAACCAACTTCCACAAACCTTCTATATCTTCGTTCAAATCGATAACGAATACTCTTGTCGGGATACCAAAAGATCCATCTTTCTTTTGTGTTAGCTTTATCGCGTCTCTTAAACACTTAACACCGCCAGTGGCAACGATAGCATAAGCTTGACGTTTGTTTAGAGGTATATTCTGCTCTACAAAAGACTTAGGATCATTACCAACAGGTAGGAAATTCCATTAACCCTTTCCAACAGTGGTTCTGCGCAACCTGGACTCTTTTCGAACTCGATAGCCTTGCCATATTCGCTCAATTTCAGTGATTGAATCTTCATGCTTTTGATTCAAAACAACATTACTATCTAGCCCGTCCTGTGGAAATATGTTGCTGGGGTTTGATGTTGTAGGCCCTGTAGGTAAATTTGTTATCATTGAGACTTCCTCTTTTTAGAACTAGATAGAATATTTCTAAATGATATCTGTAACCTCACAAAACAAAAATTGCACTAAGGTAGTATCCATGAATAGCCTTAAGCTTTCACTATATGAATCATGATTCTGAGAGTTTCTTTATATTGATATGCCCCCACTTTGCAAGCCGAATAACTTTTGTGTCCGCTCAAACAGTGGAACAAAGCATTAGCAAATCACTTCTGACATAGCCCTCTGCCAATCTTTCTGAAACCGTTACTGAAATGACAGGTCAGCCTCAACAATCGTTGAAGACGTACTACAAAATGGACGTTTTGCGGACACATGGGTAATTTAGAACAAATTAGCTAGAAAAAAGAAGGGGAAAAACAAGAAGATAAGGATACATAATGGCGGTGAGGGAGGGATTCGAACCCTCGATACGGCTACAAACCGTATACTCCCTTAGCAGGGGAGCGCCTTCAGCCTCTCGGCCACCTCACCGTTTCAAAATGGCGCGCTCGGGAGGATTCGAACCTCCGACCGCCTGGTTCGTAGCCAGGTACTCTATCCAGCTGAGCTACGAGCGCGTAATTTGATAGTGCAAATTGTGAAATTTGGCGCGCTCGGGAGGATTCGAACCTCCGACCGCCTGGTTCGTAGCCAGGTACTCTATCCAGCTGAGCTACGAGCGCGCTAATTTAAATTTCGAGACTTTCTCACCCGTCTCGAACGGTGTGCAAGATAATAAAAACATGATGTTTCGTCAACCTTGCTTTGTTGACTATGGCGCGCTCGGGAGGATTCGAACCTCCGACCGCCTGGTTCGTAGCCAGGTACTCTATCCAGCTGAGCTACGAGCGCCCTGCGTCAACGAGATCGAACTATAGAGATTTCATCAGGGCGAGTCAAATAAGCATTTCACGCATGGCTGAAAAAATCCTATAACTCCGAATTTTCTTCTAAAATCTGGACACATCTTACCACCCTGACGTTATGAACAAGGGTTAAAGCCGTTAATGAGGCAAACGATTTGCTTTTCAAAACCTGTCGAGAACCATGATACAGTGATGTGTGAGTTCATATCCCGAGAGCGCAATCAACCGCTTTGCTTCATGACTAAAAATACAATTATCCCAAATTTCCTTCACTCGATTCCTTTTAAAAATGAGCACCCACTTGCGGTCAGAAAACGCCTTTACAACGACATTGGTTTTAAGCGTTCATCACGTTACTACTAGTCACCGGCTGTCAAAGCGCTCCGCCTCCGAAACACAGCACAGTAAAGTTGCCACAACACCTGAGCGAAAGCACATTTACCTTTCCTCTACCTATCTATACCTTACACCCAAGCACACCCGCTTCCAGCGATACTATCAGAGTGTATATTGAAGGGGATGGTAGAGCATGGATAAAAACCGGGCGACCATCAACAGACCCCCACCCCGCATAGACGACTCATGCATTCTTTAATGTCCCGCGACCCCAAAAGGGACATCGCCTATATTGCACGACCATGCCAGTATATACAGAACGATCTTTGCAGCGTGGATGTATGGACGTATTGACCGATACAGTCAACAGGCCCATCAATAGCATCAATAAAGCCATCGATACTATTAAGCATCATGGTGGATATAAGAAGATTCAACTTATTGGTTATTCTGGGGGCGCCACCATCGCACTTCTGGTCGCCGCACTGCGAGACGATATTGAGTCAATACGAACCCTTGCCGGAAACCTTTCACCTGAGTTCACCAACCGTTTCCACAATGTCTCTCCGATGCCTTCTGCCCTTGAACCCGTCGATTTCAAACAGCAAACTTCAATCTATTCCACAAATTCATTATTTTGGCTTTAAAGATCGATTAATCCCAGCAGGCATCAGCCAACATTACCTACGCCACTTCACTCACCGAGAGTGCATTAAAATAACAGGCATACCAGCAGACCACTACTCAGGATGGAGCAAAGAATGGCAACACTTACTCAGTGAACAGCCGGGGCTGCTCAAGCAGAAATCAATAAAAACAGACTTTGAAAAGACAGATAAGACTTACGCATTAACAGAATGCTCTGAAGTTTGATAATCGCCATAAATGGCCACCTTTCAAGGATGAAAGTGAGAAGTATTACTCGCCCGATAACTGCACAATGTTCACTTCCACAACACACGGTATTTCTGATCATTGAGTCAAAACAACCAACGTGAACAAGGCTGGCAGACTTCCTTGAAATGTTAATAGAAGTGCTGATATGGGGCTCATGTTTGCAGCTGAGAAAAACAGGACGGTATCACTGGAAAAAGGTCAGTGGCAGCAGGTTCAAGACCCTGAGATTCCAGACGATGGCCCGGATGCCTGGCTTAAAGATTTTGGCAAGATCAGGTTGTTCCGGACGATGCTAAAAGCCCGTCCTCGGACACTCTGACATCAAGATGACCGAGAAGTACGCAAAATTCAGCAAAGATCACTTAAAAGACGCTGTTAGTCTACATCCGATAAACAAAATGGACACTTTATGGGACACATGGGCAATTTGGCACAAATTATCCAGAAAAAAGAAGAGGAAAAACAAGGAGATAGAAGTATATAATGGCGGTGAGGGAGGGATTCGAACCCTCGATACGGCTACAAACCGTATACTCCCTTAGCAGGGGAGCGCCTTCAGCCTCTCGGCCACCTCACCGTTAACGGAAGCTATATTACCTTGAAGGCATTGAATTGCAAGCTTTTTATAACCAACCCCGCCAGTAAAACATGCGCTTTAAATAATAAAAAACCCGGGACAACCGGGCACTCCTAAGGCAATCTCACTACTTACTCAGTACACTCTACAACTGAGCTCGCAGAAGACTATTCAGTAACTGTCAGATACTGAAGACGCACTGTCGTGCTCTTTCTCTTTTTGGATACGCTGGTAAATCTCTTCACGGTGTACGGCCACTTCCTTAGGAGCGTTTACACCAATTCGAACCTGATTACCTTTCACACCCAGAACAGTCACAGTGACCTCGTCCCCGACCATCAGGGTTTCTCCCTACGCGGCGAGTCAGAATCAGCATTACAATCTCCTTATTTACATCTCTTTTAAGTCAACAACCGTCAATTCTGAGCTCGGTGGTCATTGGCAATGTCATTGAAAGCCTGTTCTGACGATTTACCAAGAACCCTAATTAAGAATGCTATTCTTTGCCAGAATCAAGAATGAAGGATACTCCCCCTCTTTGCAGCAACTGATTATAGCAACTGACGCACTCAGTTCAGGCAAGTAAGTATATCTCAGCTCACCGGTTTATGCTTAAGAATTATTCAGCAAACCAAGTCTAGTCACCAAAAGCAGCATTTCCATTCGTACTTTTACCTGAGAGATAATGAAAACACCGGGCGAATCAAGACTCCACCTCAGTTAGTAATATGTTGGGCAATTCCAACACAACCTCGATAAGCTCATAAGCCTAGTAGAGGATGGCCAATCCTGCCCGATTATATTGCTTCCGATAGTTTAGACCTCGTTTGTTTCAACTGGTTCCCTGTCGAGTTCAAAAGCCGGAATGCAGAGCCCCGTACCGCCAGCTCAAGATATTTTTCTGCAATAATGACCGACACCTTGATCTCAGACGTCGAGATAATCTGGATGTTGATTCCCTCCGCGGCCAGAGCTTCAAACATGGTACTTGCCACCCCAGCATGAGAGCGCATACCAACACCGACGATAGACACTTTGGCTATCTTGGAATCCCCATCCTGCTCGCGGGCACCAAGTTCTTCAACAATTTGCTGAACCACTTTCTGAGTGCGTTCGTAGTCATTGCGATGGACTGTGAAAGTGAAGTCAGTGGTACGATCGTCTGCCACGTTTTGGACAATCATATCCACTTCAATATTGGCCCGACTGATTGGCCCCAGAATTCTGGAAGCGACACCCGGAATATCTGGCACTCCTTTTACAGTCAGCTTGGCTTCATCTCTATTGAATGCAATGCCGGATACAACCGGTGCCTCCATAGCGTGCTCCTCATCAAGCGTTATCAAAGTTCCAGGGCCATCCTGGAAGGTGTGTAAAACTCTTAAATTGACGTTATATTTGCCAGCAAACTCCACCGCTCTGATCTGCAGAACCTTGGAGCCGAGACTGGCCATTTCGAGCATTTCTTCAAAGGTAATCTTATCGAGTCGACGAGCATCTTCGACCACCCTCGGATCAGTGGTGTAGACACCATCCACATCGGTGTAAATCTGACACTCATCGGCCTGCAGGGCAGCAGCCAGAGCTACAGCCGTAGTATCTGAACCACCACGACCCAGGGTCGTGATATTGCCGTTATCATCTTTACCCTGAAAACCTGCCACAACGATGACGCGCCCCTGATCAAGATCACGGCGCATGTTGTCGGTCTCAATGTGTTGAATACGCGCTTTGGTATGCGCGTTATCGGTAGTGATCGCTACCTGAGAACCTGTATAGGATACAGCCGGACAGTCACGCTCATTCAGCGCCATGCTCAGCAACCCTATAGTCACTTGTTCACCGGTGGACAGAATAACATCCATCTCCCGCGGCGTAGGGCGGGACTGCATACTATTGGCCAGTTCTACCAGCCGGTTGGTTTCCCCACTCATGGCAGACACAACAACGACAACATCATGCCCCTGATCGCGGAATCCTTTTACCTTATCGGCTACCCCCTGAATGCGTTCGGGGGTGCCCACGGAGGTGCCGCCAAATTTTTGTACTAACAGCGCCATTTTATAATTTCTACTTCATCTGCTGTGATTGAAGGCTGGCCCGTGGCAAACAGTTAAGGGGAACAGCAACGTAAAATTTACCGAAAACTCCGTTTATCCTGAGCTTGTCGAAGGATGCTATGCAAGCACTTCGACAGGCTCAGTACGAACGGTGGTAAACTTTGTACTACCACTCTCCTAAGAATCAGTTTCTTTGAGCTCCCGAGCCGAGCAGAAAACTTAACATGATTAAGCTCGTGTTCCTATGGTTAACGACAATAAAAACGGGCATTAAAGCCCGTTTTTATTGTTACTTAACGCATAAGCAGAGAGTTTACACCCTCTTTTCAAGCCATGCAGAAATACTTTCCAAAGCCGCTTGCAAATTTTCTGGCTGAGAGCCGCCGCCCTGAGCAAAATCCGGACGACCACCACCTTTGCCACCCAACTGTTCAGCAACCATCTTCAACAAGTCACCGGCTTTTACCTTTCCGGTCAAATCTTTGGTAACCCCCGCAGCCAAGGGCACTTTTGCTCCAGACTTAGTTGCCAGGAAAACAATACCCGAACCCAATTTTGCCTTAAGCTGATCCACCATATCCCGCAGGGATTTTGGATCAACACCTTCAAGCTCGGTGGCCAGAACTTTTACCCCATTAATCTCAACGGCTTTGGAGATCAGATCAGCACTGCCCGCGCTTGCCAGTTTCTGCTTCAGCTGTTGCAATTCTTTTTTCAAGATCACGATTACGTTCCAGCAAAGAAGCAACCTTGCCTTGCACATTATCACGGGAACCTTTCACCAGCTCAGCAACAGACGACAGTGTATTAGCAAGAGACACCTGATAGTCATCCGCACCAACGCCAGTCACTGCTTCAATTCGACGAACACCCGCAGCAATACCCGACTCGGCAACAACACGGAACGACCCAATATCGCCTGTACGTGCAGCATGAATACCACCACAGAGCTCCACCGAGAAGTTATCAGTCCCCATCGTCAGTACACGAACTTCATCGGAATATTTTTCACCAAACAGCGCCATCGCACCGGCATTTTTGGCGGATTCCATATCCATCAACTCGGTTTTTACCGGCGTATTAGCTCGAATCTGTTCATTCACCAGGCGCTCGGTTTCTTTCAGTTCTTCCGGCGTTACCGCCTCAAAATGAGAGAAGTCGAAACGCAAGCGCTCAGGATTCACCAGCGAACCCTTCTGCGTCACATGTTCACCAAGCACTTTGCGCAGTGCAGCATGCAGTATATGTGTGGCCGAGTGATTTAAAGACGTCGCCTGACGCTCATCAGCATTAACATCCGCGGTAACCTGAGAAGACAGCTTCAGCTCACCTTCAATAACTTCAACAAGGTGCAGATGGTTGTCACCCTGTTTCTGAGTATCCAGAACCCTCAGAGAACCGCCATTAAAAGACAACTGCCCGGTATCACCAACCTGGCCACCAGACTCTGCATAAAATGGTGTCTTATCCAGAACCACTGTCGCCTGCTGACCTTTGCCAACCAACTCAACGGGCTGACCTTCAACGAACAGAGATTGCACAGAGCCGGTATCACACACACTATCGTACCCGGTAAATTCGGTTTTACCTTCGATCACCAGCTGATCGTTGTAATCAACACCAAACTTACTGGAAGCTCTTGCTCTTTCACGTTGTGCTTCCAAGGCTTTTTCAAAGCCTTCGCGATCAACCGTCAGCTCACGCTCACGGGCAATGTCTTCGGTCAGATCGACAGGAAAACCGTAAGTATCGTATAAGGTAAAGACGGTTTCACCGGGAATTTCTTTGCCTTTTAATTCAGTAATACTTTCTTCCAGCAGTTTCATGCCCTTATCGAGGGTCTTGGTGAATTGCTCTTCTTCCTGTAACAAAATACGTTCAATCTGTGCCTGATTCTTCACCAGATCAGGATAAGCTTCACCCATAATCCGCACCAGTGAAGCCACCAGTTTATAAAAGAACGAGTCAGTCGCTCCCAGTTTATGACCATGGCGACAGGCACGTCGGATAATACGTCGCAACGTATAGCCACGACCTTCATTAGATGGCATCACCCCATCGCTAATCAGGAAAGAGCAGGAGCGGATATGGTCGGCAATGACTCGCAGAGAGGCTTCTGTCGTGGCAATGCCACCTAGCAATTCAGATGCATCTGCCAGCAAATCCTGAAACAGGTCGATCTCATAATTGCTGTTGACATGCTGCATGACCGCGGCAATACGTTCTAACCCCATCCCCGTATCCACGGACGGTTTTGGCAGTGGTTCCATTGTACCGTCAGACTGACGGTTGTACTGCATGAATACGGTGTTCCAGATTTCAATAAAACGATCACCGTCTTCTTCCGGAGTACCCGGACGACCACCCCAGATATGATCACCATGATCGAAGAAGATTTCAGTGCATGGACCACAAGGGCCTGTGTCGCCCATCTGCCAGAAGTTATCGGATGCGTAGGGGGCGCCTTTGTTATCACCAATGCGGATAATATCTTCTGCAGCCACACCGATATCATTCAGCCAGATGTTATAGGCTTCGTCGTCGGACTCATAAACAGTAACGCACAGACGTTCTTTTGGCAGTTTCAGGGTAACGGTCAGGAAATCCCAGGCAAAACGGATGGCTTCTTTCTTAAAGTAATCCCCAAAACTGAAGTTACCGAGCATTTCAAAAAACGTGTGATGGCGGGCGGTATAACCAACATTATCCAGATCATTGTGCTTACCACCGGCACGAACACATTTTTGTGACGTAGTGGCACGGGTGTAATCCCGCTTCTCGCGACCGAGAAAAACATCTTTAAACTGATTCATCCCGGCATTGATAAACAGCAGTGTTGGATCATCATGAGGCACCAGAGAACTACTGGATACCACAGCATGTCCGTTGTCTTTGAAATAATTCAAAAAGGCAGAACGAATTTCGTTAGTCTTCATACACTATTCCCACCGGGGGAGAATTCTCGTTAATTTAGCATGCAAGAAAGCAGGCAACCCTGCTTTCGTTGAAAAAAGGCATTATATAGGAAGACGCCCAATAATTGGACGTATTGGAGCGATCATTTTTTGGCTGGATCAAGCGCCTGCAAGCGAGCCAGAAGGCTGGATGTATCCCAGCGGTTACCCCCCATATTCTGGACATCCTTATAAAACTGATCGACCAAGGCAGTCAGCGGCAAGGACGCTCCGGTTTGTTCGGCCTGTTCCAGGCAGATATTCAGATCCTTGCGCATCCAATCCACCGCAAAGCCATGTTCATACTCACCATCAATCATGGTCTGGTGCCGATTTTCCATCTGCCAGGATTGGGCTGCGCCCTTAGCGATAACATCCACAACGGCGGCAGCATCCAATCCGGCTTTTTGGGCAAAATGCAATCCTTCCGAAAGCCCCTGAACGACGCCGGCAATACAGATTTGATTGACCATTTTCGTTAATTGTCCGGAACCCACAGGGCCCATCAACTTACAGCTGCGGGAATACACCGCCATCACCGGCGCTACACGATCAAATACTGACGGATGACCACCGCACATAATCGTCAACACACCATTTTCAGCTCCCGCCTGCCCACCAGAGACAGGCGCATCAATAAATTCCAGTTCTTTCTCAGCCGCCAGCTCTGCCAGTTCACGAGCCACAATGGCGGAAGCCGTGGTGTGGTCGACAAAAACAGCGCCCGGCTTCATGCCATGAAATGCGCCCTGAGAACCAACCGTCACTTGTCGTAAATCTTCATCATTTCCTACACAACAAAACACAATGTCGGCGCCTTTGGCCGCCAGCTCAGGTGTAGGTGCGGCAAGACCTGAATAATCCTGAACCCACTGCTCTGCTTTGCTGGCAGTGCGGTTATAGACCGTCGTCACAAACCCAGCTTTTGCCAGAAAACCAGCCATCGGGTAACCCATCACGCCCAGCCCGATAAAGGCTACTCTTGCTCTTTCAGACATTAATCACTCCGCTTGGTTTATGGCTTTACTTTATCCATTTGAAAAAAATTGTCAGTGTCGGTCACTATTTCGTTAGTTTAAATTTCATCAAATCATGTATTTTACTATCAAATAACTTCACCACTTCAGGTGATAAGAGAGACTAGAGGCTTAGCAGGGTTCGCTTTCAACCTTTAGTCAGCCCGGTATTTGTTTTAATTATTTTTGGAGTAGTAATTAAATGAATATTAAGCCTTTTCAGTCAGCATCTTACCTATGGAACACCAATACTGACAAGGGTTTGTCAGAGAAAACAAATAAGGCAACAAATGCGGCTGGCGCTTTTGTAACTGCTATTTATCAGCGTTATACCGTTTCTAAAGTAGATCAAGCTAATCACCTTACCGTTGAACAGCGTAAAAACACCATTGCAGAGAAAGCCATTCAAGACCAGCAAAT
>CBDAQW010000041.1:0-74238 GCA_965199185.1 Endozoicomonas sp.
TAATGAGCCGTAGGTGCTGGTGATGGTTTCTGCATTGAAGTTGGCTTCACCGGCATCGGGATCACTGATGCTGAGTGTGCCGGAAGTAGTTAATGTACTGCCGCTGTCTTCTGCAATGGTTGCAGCATCTTCACCGCTAATGGTGGCACTGTCGGCAACAGCAGTAACATCAACCGTTATCGTCTGTTCGCTACTGCTCAGATCACCATCGCTGGCGGTAAACTTAATATCAGCATAGCCATTACCATTGGCATTAGCGGCGGGTGCAAAGACCAGATTACTAATGGTTTCAGCACTGATTTCTTGATTGGTGGTTACGGCGGCGCCGTTAAGTGTCAGTGTGCCTGCCGTTGGTAACTCGGTGATGGTGATCGACTGCAAACTGTCGCCATCAATATCACTAAAACCGAAATCATTGGCAGTAAAGGTATGGCTGCCATCTTCTTCAATGGTCAGCGTATTGTCTGATGCGGTGGGTGCATCGTTTATTGCCGTCACATCAAACGTCAATGTCTGAACATTACTGCTGGCGGTACCGTCACTAACGGTAAATTGCAGATCCGCATAATCATCGCCATTGGCGTTGGCGGTCGGTGTAAATATCAGATTGGCGATGTCGCTTTGACTGATTGCCTGATTGGCTGTCACCGCATTGCCATTCAGTGTTAGTGCTCCAGCGGCAGGTAATCGAGTGATGGTGACTGACTGCAAGCTGTCGTTAGTATCGGTATCACTAAAACCAAAGTTGGCTGCGGTCAATGTATGCGAACCATCTTCGTCTAATGTGACCCTGTTGCTGGTTGCTGTCGGTGCATCGTTGGTGCCGTTGATGGTGATGCTAATATCATGGGTGGTGCCATCAGCGGACTCAACTTCAATGGTGTCTCGTAATGTTTGACCATTGCCCAATGCCTGGATAGCACTTTGGCTATTGTCTGCGGAGTAAGACCATTCGCCATTTTCATTAATGGTTAATGAGCCGTAGGTGCTGGTGATGGTTTCTGCATTGAAATTAGCTTCGCCGGCATCGGGATCACTAATGCTGAGTGTACCGGAAGTGGTCAGTGTACTGCCGCTGTCTTCTGTAATGGTTGCAGCATCTTCACCGCTAATGGTGGCACTGTCGGCAACAGCAGTAACATCAACCGTTATCGTCTGTTCGCTACTGCTCAGATCACCGTCACTGACGGTGAAAGTGAAAGCCGTGTAATTGTCAGCGTTTGCATTCAATGCCGGAGTAAACCGTAACCTGCCTGATAGTACATCCGCTCTCGATATGGCCTGGTTAATCGCAACAGGTGCATTGTTATAGGTGAGATCCCCCGCATCGGGTAACGACGTGATGGTGACCGACTGCAGAGTATTCCCTCTATCCACATCGGTGAAAGGAAAATCATTCAAGTCAAAAATGTAAGGTGTATCTTCATTAATGACCAACTGACTATCAGCACTTAGCGGCGCATCGTTAACGCCTTCGACAATCATGGTGGCAGCTTGTTCTATCTCTCCACCATTTCCATCATCAATCATGTACTGATACTGAATTTCTTCTCGATCACCTTCTGCCAGATTTGCGTACGCCGATGTATCCAGCTCAAGTGTATTACCATCCTGCTGAATTTCTATGCCACGAGGATCTCCAGCGACTAGTTGTAAACTTCTGACTTGCAAGGTATTCGAGCTATCAACGTCGGAGGCATGTTCAAGAAGATTGATAGTCAGATGACTGGCATCCTGATTACTTTCACTTACCACCGCCTGAGAGACCACGGGCATATCATTCTGACCATCCAGAACAAGCGTAGCGCTCTGCATGGTGTAAGCGCCGCTGGAATCAACGACACGATACTCATAACGAATGGTTTCTTGCTCACCTTGAGCAAGATAATTATAAGCCTCGGGATTGATATCCAGCTCATTGCCTGATACAGAGATACTGACACCCGCCTCATTACCCGACATCAGACGTATATGACTGATCGATAAAGAATCGGTAGTGTCCGGATCACTGGCATTTTCCAGCAGGTCAACGCTAAATGCGGTGGCATTCTGTCCGGCATCAACAGTGACTGGGTTACTCACCTCAGGCGTATCGTTAACACCGATTATTTTTAAATCCATACTGGCTTGGCTGATATTGCCTCGCCTATCCTGAACCTCAAAAGTGAATGTAGTGTACGCCGACTCTCCACCAGCCAGCTCCGTGAAGGCGGAACCAGGTTCAAACTGGAATGAACCATCTTTAGTAAGTGTCAGCTCTCCTTTTTCAGGAGGGTTGACAAGGCGAAAACTGACATCGTCTCCAGCCCCCATATTTTCAACCTGCAACTTTCCTTCGAGTCGGGTTGTACCCTCACTCATCACCATGCTGGAATTTTGCGCTACAGGTATTGGAACGAAGGCATGTCTGCCTGACTCTTGTTTCAGCGGCTGGGTGGATTCTGAAAGAGTGTAATCACGTTCATCTTGATAGGGATATTCATATGGCGTGAATGAGTCCGTTTCTTCAGAAGTGTCCTCTCTCTCAATAACTGGCATTTCCGGCATCAGAGTTCCGGTATCAGACTCTGATTCTGACTCCGATCCACCCTCTGACTGCTTAACCAATGAATCATCTTTTTCTGCAATCTTATCGATAATTAAAAGATTGCTTTCTTCTTCCTCAATTTCACTCTCATCTTTTTTATCGCTATCTTTGTCTTCTGCTTCCTGACTTATCTGACCTTCATCACTCAGAATCTCACTACCAATAACCGTGTTACTGCCTGCAGAAATGACACGACCATTCTGAAGACCAATTTTGGCATAGGAGTTATCCTTGGTGACAATTTTCTCATCATCATAAACAATACCCCCGACTTTCAGAGTTCGTTGAGTGCCATCAGCTTTTACGGCTAATACAATGCCTGAAGCTTCAATAACAAGTGCGACACCCTTGCTTCCCGAACCTGCATTCATTCAGCTTACCGTTCAGTTAGTGCGTTTTGCTTAGCCTTTAAAATCGGTTTCAGAAGATAACTCATCAGTGTCTTTTCACCAGTGATGATATCAACATTGGTACGCATACCCGGAATAATTTCCAAAGGCTTATCTTCTGTTCCCAGAGAGGTCTTGTTGGTACGAATATGGACAATGTAAAAGCTCTCACCTTTTTCGTCCTTGATGGTATCGGCGCTGATATGCTCAAGCGTGCCGTCCAGCCCACCATAAATGGCGAAATCATAAGCCGTCAGTTTCACCACGGCTTCCATGCCTTCATGCAGGAAGCCAATATCTTTCGGACTAATCTGAGCTTCAACTAGCAGTGTATCTTCGATAGGCACAATTTCGATCATATCCATGCCTGGCTGCACTACACCTCCGATGGTATTGATATGGATCTTTTTGACGATGCCGTCAAGCGGCGAGCGAATCATGGTACGCTCCACTTTGTCTTGCAGAGCGTTATTAGATTCGGAAAGCTGATCAAGACGCACTTCTGCCTCTTTCAATTCCTGAACCACGTCTTCACGGAATTTTAACGTCAGCTCCTGATAACGAGCTCGCTGCTCCTGATACATCGCTTCGAGCTTTGGAATAGACAGCTCAGTCATGCTTTTTTCAGAAGCAAGATCATTCACCCTCTGTTTCAGTTGTATCAGCTCAACTCTGGAAACCACCCCCTGCTTTGTCAGAGGCTCGGTAAGGGCGAGCTCTTCTTCTCCGAGTTCATGGCTGGTACTCAGAAATTCAAGCTGTGTTTTAGTCGACAATAACTCCTGACGAGCCTGAGAAAGCTGTTTACTGGCAATCTCCAGCTGTGTCTTCAAACCAGCATAACGCTTTTCAAAGATATCTCTTTCCCGGTTTACGTAATCCTCATAACCTTCTAACTGCTCGGGGAACTTAAGTGGCTTCCCGGATAATTCCGCTTTCAAACGTGCAGCACGAGCCAGTTCACTGTAGTACTCAACAGCACTTTCACGATAATTGGACACAAAACGAGTATCATCCAACTGCATCAAAGGCTGACCGGCTTTCACCATGGCACCTTCTTCAACAAAAATCGCTTCGAGAATCCCACCCTCCAAGTTCTGAATAACTTGCAAACGCTGAGAGGGAATAACGCTCCCCATGCCACGGGTTATTTCGGCCAGAGGCGCAATACTCGCCCAGATCAGAAATGTGAGCAGGGCAATCACCATGGTATAAATCAGAAAACGTCCACCTTTTGGCGTTTTCATCAACATGGCTGCGTTGCGGTCAGAGATATATTCCATCTCCTCTGCCGCAGCGTTTTCTTCTGACTCTTTTGCTACTTCGTCTGAATCAGCCTGATCACCCTCTTTAGGCTCTTCATCAGGGTACCCACCTTCCAGCATGTCATCGGAACGGAGGACTTCATCATTATCCGGACGTTGTGAAGGGGCTTGCGAAGGCTGCAGGCCTTCCTGAGGAGCTTGTTTGTTGTTCTTCTCAGTCATAATGGCAACCTATTCGATCTTCAGCTTTCCTTGTTTGAGCGCCGCATGCACCTGCTCTTTAGGTCCATCAGCGACTATCCGTCCGTTGTCCACCACGATCAGGCGATCCACCAGATCCAGCATGGAAGCTTTGTGAGTGACCAGCACAATGGTTTTATCCTGACAGCGCTCTTTCAGTTGCTGCTTCATACGCAGCTCGGTGGTGTTATCCATCGAGCTTGAAGGTTCGTCCAGAACCAGAATAGGCGGATCGGTCAGTAATGCCCGCGCCAGTGCGATACTTTGCCTCTGACCACCGGAAAGATTTTGGCCTCGCTCACCAACAATCATATCCAGCCCATTTGGGTGCTTATTGGCAAACTCGGTGACACCGGCAATTTCAGCGGCTTTCAGTAATTGGGCGTCTTCTACATAACTGGCACCAAGAGTAATGTTCTCTTTAATCGATCCGTAGAAGAGGTTGATATCCTGAGAGACGCAACCAATACTTGAGCGTAAATCGGTTGGGTTAATCTGGCGTAGATCAATTCCATCTATACGAATAGCACCTTCAGCCGGTTCATACAGACCGAGAATCATCTTCTCCATGGTGGTTTTACCCGAGCCGATACGTCCGATAATCGCCACCTTTTCACCTGCTTTGATCTTCAGGGAGATATTTCGAAGCGCCTGAATTTCCTCACCAGGGTATGAGAAGTTGACACCATCAAACTCCAGATTCCCTTTCAGGTCAGGACGATTGACGTAATCGCGATCATCATGGCGCTCAACCGGCATTTCCATCACCTGATTCAAACCATCCAGAGCCGATTTGGCCTGATTATAACGAGTGGCCAAACCAGCAATCTGGGCCATCGGCGCCAGGCAACGCCCAGACAACATCACCGATGCAATCAGTCCCCCCATACTCAGGTCGCCATTGGAAATCAGATAAACCCCAAGAATGACCATCCCCACATTCGCCACCTGCTGAACATAAGCACTGAATGTTGAGGCGGACGAAGTCAGCAGCTTGGTTTTGATTCCCCAGGTGGCAATGTGGCCGACAGACTTTTCCCACTTATACTGGATATCGCTTTCTGCCTGAGCAATCTTCAGGGCTTCCATGCCGGAAAGACTTTCGATGAGCGTGGCATTTTTCTGGGCGCTGGAACGAATGGTTTTTTCTACCGAACGACGCAACGGGCCTTGTATCGCAAAACTATAAAGCCCAATCAACATCATGCAGAAAAACGGAATCAACGCCAGCGGGCCGCCAAGGCTGAAAATCACAAACAGGATAATCAATGTAAAGGGTAAATCCACCAGCGCCGTAATGGTCGATGACGTAATGAAATCCCTTATACTTTCAAATTCCTGCAGATTTTTGGCGAATGAGCCGACAGAGGTTGGCCGGGCCGCCATACTCAGCCCGAGTACTCGTTCCATAATTCGGGAAGACAGCAGTATGTCGGATTTTTTCCCGGCCAAATCAATAAAGTAACCACGAACCATTTTCAGTAAAAAGTCGAAACTGAAAACAATCAGCGCGCCCGCCGCCAACACCCAGAGCGTATCAAATGCCTGATTGGGTACGACCCGGTCGTATACGTTCATGACAAACAGCGGGCTGGCAACTACAAAAATGTTAATTAACAATGAGGCCAGCAGCACATCACGGTAAATCCTCCAGGAGCTGATAATGGTGCCCCAGAACCAGTGCCGGGATTTAATATTCAGCTTGATGGGGGTGCGGCGGTCATAGCGATGTTTTTCTCGAATATAAATCGCATAGCCGCTGTAATAACTCTCCAGATCTGTGACCTGAATGGTTTTTACTCCATCCCCGGTTTCAGGAATGATGATTTTGGCCAGGCCTTCCTCATGATCGATATCCACCAGCACGCAGGCTCGCTTCTTATCGAGCAGCAATACAGCTGGCGTTACCAATGAGGAAATATCTGACAAATCCCGCTTATGCACTTTGCCGACCAGCCCTGCCCGTTCAGCAGAACGGATAAAGACTTCAGCCGTGAATTTCCCATTCTCAAGAGGCAAACCTGCGCGCAGGGATTCTTGAGAAAATGGGTTACCGTAGTAGCGGGTCAGAATACTTAAGCATTCCAGTAGCGAATCGGTATCCGCTGGCTGGTCTTCTGGTATGTCCCAGAAATTGTCGTCTATCGTAGAGTAAGTCATGGAAACCTGCTGATTCTCATCCGTGTTTTTTCAGCGATTTATTTCTTACTTCTTTAAAGTTTATAAGTAAGGCTAGCTTAAATTATCCGCCTGATTCCTTGGAAGTTTAGGAATAATTCTTGATTTGTGTTTAAAAAAATCTAAACAGAGATAATGAGCAGTAATGACCTTTCCAACCTGGGAACAAAAAGCCCCGCTACAATGAGAAAGCAGGGCTTTTTGAATACCTAAGTCGTCATTAATGCCGTGATCAATGGCATCATTATCCAGCCTGAATCATCCGACTCTTTTCACTGTTCAGTTTGCCGACCAGTCTGTTCAGCAATACGCCATACATGGGTAAGAAGAACAAGAGACTGATCAGCAGTTTATAACCATAATCGGTCAAAGCAATGTCCACCCAGTGCTTCGCCATAAATGGATCAGATGAGCCGGCAAACGCCAGACTAAAGAAGCTGATGGTGTCGATCAGATTACCAACAAGGGTTGAGCAGGCGGGCGCTACCCACCAGGCAGCCTGTTGGCGTAAGCGATTGAACACGGTGATATCCATCAGCTGACCAATCAGATAAGCCGCAAAACTGGCAACAGCAATACGGGCAACAAACAGGTTGAGCGCTGCCAGTCCTTCAAGCCCCTGATAAGCACCATCTACAAACATGACTGAAATTACATAGGAAATCACAAGAGCAGGAAACATCGCCAGAAAAATAATTCTGCGTGCATCTTCAGAACCATAGAGTCTGACGGTAAGGTCGGTTGCCAGGAAGATAAATGGAAAAGTGAAAGCACCCCAAGTGATGTGCATACCGGCAAACTCAAAGGGAATCTGCACCAGATAATTACTGGCTGCAATGGTAGCAATGTGAAAGAAAGATAACAGAAATATGAGATTTGAACTGTTTTTGCTGCTTGGCATATCAATTCCTTTTTAGTAGAGGTAAGGGAACTCATGGTCACATTGTGTTTCTATGTTGACACTAAAGACCAATAAGGCGGGCAATTCTAACCTTGTAGAGCACAGGATTTAAACCGCTATTTGTGCTCTCATCCGCCTTAAAACAGATTAAAACGTGAATATATATTTTTTCTACCACTCCTCGTTTATTGTAGGAACAACTACGTCTATAAATAACAAAAAAAACCGGAGTAGACCTATGACTGTCTGGCTAAAGAGAGCTTTCATCTCACTTACTGCTCTTCTGTTCCTAATCATCCTCACCGTTTTTATTATATTAAGGAGCAGTCTGCCTGCTCTGGATGGCAGCGTCAGCCTTGAGGGAGTCAGCAGTGCCGTTACTATTGAGCGTGATAAAGCTGGCATCCCTCAAATTACAGGATCAAATCGTAACGACGTCGCCTTTGCTCTTGGTTATCTGCACGCCCAGGATCGCTTTTTCCAGATGGATCTCAGTCGACGAAACTCAGCCGGAGAATTGTCTGAACTTTTCGGAGAACTGACACTAAAACACGATAAGCAACAACGTAAACATCAATTTCGCAAGGTCGCACAAGCGTCAATATCGCTGCTCTCAGCCGAGCATCAACAGATTATTACTACCTATACAAAGGGTGTGAATAAGGGACTGTCTGACTTGGGGAGCAAGCCGTTTGAATACTGGCTGCTCAATCTTGAACCGCAAAGATGGCTGCCCGAAGACTCATTTCTCACGGTCTACAGCATGTACCTTGATCTGAATGATCACGAAGTGAAGCTGGATAATATCAAAGGTTTCCTGGAGCGACTGACCTCACGGGATATTATTGAGTTTATGTCTCCTTTGAAAACACGCTGGGATTCTCCCATGCAACCAGACAGTCTGACAGCCCCCGAACTACCCAATAAAAAACAGGTTAATCTTCGGACAGCAAACCCAGATATATTTGCCCATATTGGTGGGGAAACACTGCATGATGCCGTCATTGGCAGTAACAATTGGGCTGTTTCAGGCGCTTTGACTAAACATGGTGGCGCTATTGTTGAAGACGATATGCACCTTCACCACCGTGCACCGGCGACCTGGTATCGTGCCCAGATCCGTTACCCTGATGAAAATTCTCCGAATAAAAAAGTGGTCATTGGCGGCGTTACCCTGCCCGGTGTACCACTGATTGTTGCAGGCAGTAACTCAAACATTGCCTGGGGTTATACGAATACCGCCAGTGACTGGGTAGACCTGGTCGAGTTGAATATAGAGAATGACCATTATATGACCGTTAACGGCCCCAAAAAATTAGAGCAATGGACGGAAACTATTAAGGTAAAGAACAAAGAGCCTGTCATCGTTAATTATCAGAAAACCCACTGGGGCCCCGTGATCCCTTCCGCTTATGACAACACCCAATATGCCTTGCGCTGGACTGCACACCAGCCTGAAGCCACTAACTTCAATATAAAAGAGCTGGAAACGGCAATGGATATTTATCAGGCAATGGACATTGCCAATCGCACAGGGATGCCACCTCAAAATTTCACCGTTGGTGATCGCCAGGGGAATATTGCCTGGACGGTATCTGGTCGGATTCCAAACCGTTCAGGCATAGATTCGACGTACCCTCTACCCTGGAATAAAGCCGATGAAAACTGGAATGGCTGGCTGAGTGTGGATCACTATCCACGTATCGTAAACCCCTCTAATCATCGTATCTGGTCAGCCAATGCACGCGTTGTCAGTGGTGATGATTATCAAAAAATGGGAAATGCCAATTATGCTCTGGGGCCAAGGCAACTGCAGATTCGTGACAGCCTGAATCAGTTAAAGACAGCTGATGAACAAGCATTGCTGGATGTCGCGCTGGATCATCGTGCGCTCTACATGAGTCTCTGGCGCGATTTGATATTGGACACACTGACTGATTCAGTTCGCAAAAGCCATCCTGCTCGTCAGACATTTTACAAACATGTCGAAAACTGGTCTGGCAAAGCTGCCACAGATGATGTGGGCTACCGTCTGGTGCGAGAGTTTAGTGACGCACTCAATCTAAAGGTACTGGGCTTTCTGGGTCGTTATTTCTTATCTCTGACAACGGAAACAAAAGAGGCTATTCCTGACGGTTATCTGCAGAAACTCAACCACGAAAGAGAAATGGTCTGGCGTTTAATTGATGAGCGCCCTATGCACTGGCTCAGTCCAAACTACAACAGTTGGGATCAACTGTTCATCGAAACCATGGATGAAGTCATTACTGATCTCGGTGGTGCAGACAAACTCGCTCAGGCCACTTGGGGGGAAAGAAATACATCCGCAATAAACCACCCTCTCAGCAACGCTCTGCCCGTCGTAGGAAAGATGCTGAACATGCCTGCTGTACCATTGGAAGGCGATGTCTGGATGCCGAGAGCTCAGAGGCCATCCGCCGGCGTTTCTCAGCGAATGATTGTTTCTCCCGGGCGCGAGGAAGATGGCATCTTTCACATGCCCGGTGGTCAGAGTGGTCACCCTCTGTCACCTTTCTACACAATGGGTTATAGGGATTGGGTGGACGGCAAACCTTCTGGATTCCTACCCGGTGTGACCGAATACACTCTGACGCTGAAACCAAAATAAAATAGCAAAGAAAAAAACCCCGCAAAGCGGGGTTTTTAATACTGGACGTAACTCCATAACGGGCATCATGCCTCTAGCTTATTTTGCGTCCTTGCAACTACTTCCTTGTAGATAACGAACCGCCCAGTCATTTAACTATAGACAAGAAAGCAGACAACAAAGCCAGAGCGCCCTATTTCAATCATTACTGTTAGAAGCACTCATCGTCCAATTCAAACAATGCCTCAGTACCGGACGTGACAGCGGTCAGCAATGCATGAGCTCTGGGCAGAAGTCGCTTGAAGTAATATCTGGCAGTGATCAATTTAGCCTGATAGAAGTCACTTTCTGAGCTACCAGCATCCAGTTGTTCTTTGGCTTTTTTCGCCATCAATGCCCACATCCAGGCATACGACACGTAACCAAAAGCGTGCAGATATTCCACACAAGAGGCATTGATGAGGTCAGGATTGCTTTCTGACTCTTTCAATAATTGCTGAGTCACCGTTTCCAGCTGACTCAGGACATCCAGCAAAGAGGCGCCAAACTCATCGCCGGTGCTAATTGTGTCTCGAATTTCAGATAAGTAGGTGTCAAAAAATGCACCTTTGTTGGCAACTATTTTCCGCCCTAGTAAATCCAGAGCCTGAATACCATTAGTGCCTTCGTAAATCTGAGTAATACGAACATCACGAACCAGTTGCTCTTGGCCCCATTCACGAATGTAACCATGGCCACCCAGAATCTGCTGACCATTGACACAGCTATCCAGCCCCATATCAGTCAAAAATGCTTTAACTACAGGCGTGAGCAGTGCGGTTAGCGCCGCAGCTTTTTCCTTCTCCTCGCTGTTATCACTGAAGCGAACAATATCCAGCTGTTTAGCCGCATAGGTTGAGAACGCACGACCCGCCTCATTAAGTGACTTCATATTAAGCAACATACGACGTATATCACCATGCACCATTAATGGGTCGGCGGCTTTTTCAGGTTGTTTTTTCCCGGTAGCTGAGCGCCCCTGTGTTCGATCTTTAGCATAGGCAAGTGCGGTCTGATAAGACATTTCACTGCTTCCCAGCCCCTGCACACCTACCAGTACACGCTCGTAATTCATCATAGTGAACATGGCATTCAGCCCCTTATTCACTTCTCCAACGAGATAACCAACAGAGCCGTCAAAATTCATTACATTAGTAGACGACGCCCGGATACCCATTTTGTGTTCAATAGACCCACTGGAAACCTGATTAAATGCTCCCAGCGAACCATCTGCATTCACTTTAAATTTAGGTACCAGAAACAGCGAAATACCTTTAGGGCCAGCTGGGGCATCCGGCAGCTTAGCGAGTACGAGATGAATAATATTGTCTGTAAGATCGTGTTCACCACCGGTAATAAATATCTTAGTGCCCGTTATAGAGTAGCTACCATCGCCATTATCGATTGCCCTGGTTCTGATCATACCAAGATCGGTACCGGCATGGGCTTCAGTAAGGCACATAGTGCCTGCCCATTCGCCAGAATACATTTTCGGTAAATAAAACGCCTTTAACTCTTCGGAGCCGTGGTAGTCCAGCGCCAGGCTAGCACCAGAAGTAAGGCCTGGATAAAGCGCCAGAGAGAGGTTAGCAGAGCACTGCATTTCATCAAACTGAGCCGCCAACATTTTTGGCATTCCCATACCACCATATTCCGGATTACCGGTCAGGCTAACCCAGCCACCTTCGGCAAAACCATCGTAAGCTTCTTTAAACCCGGTCGGTGTTGTGACTTTACCGTCATCCCATGAGCAACCTTCTTCATCACCGGATTGATTCAGCGGCGCCAAAGAACGAGAAGCCAGCTTGGCACTTTCTTCAAGAATGGCATCAGCTGTTTCCTGATCAACCAGCTCTTGCGTGGCAGGCCATTGAGCCCAAGAACTAGCACCGTCAAACACTTCATAAAGGACAAAACGCATATCGCGCAGGGGGGCGTGATAATCGATCATATGGTAACTCCGGTGATTATATTTGTTCTTTAATGAGCAGGTTATGTTACCGGAGAGCACACCTGTTGAATAGGTGTTTTCAAACACCCGTTTGAATGGAGCCAGGATCCGTATCTCCGGTCACAACAACACCAGCCCAGGTCAACCCAATGCCAAGCCTTTTGTAGTCAACATCAATGACCACCTGGAACAGAAGAGCTAGCTTTGAAAGATACTCATACATCAGCCCGAGTCTGTAGCCAGGCTCAATAGTTGAAAAAATAAAAAACTCCCCTCCGACCAAATTCGTACGATAGTTTAATAATTATGCAAACGAGAAACGGCCATGAGATATTTTTTCACACTACTGGTTATTATGATTCGCACCCGACTGCAGTCCGGTTTGCCACAGAAAAGTAGCTCTGACGACACCCACCATCCACAACACCGCCGTTTTACAAAAAAGTATCAAGCCAAAAAAAACATTGTAAAAGTCCTATGGATCAGCGCATGCCTCCTAATGTTAATCAACCCGATATTACCTGTCGTGCTGATTATTGCCCTGCCGGTGACCTTTCTCAGCTTCATGATTCTGGACGAAACCCCCTAACCATTAAGCTCATAACCTACTGATAGATAAGAAGAATGAAGAACTGACGAAAATACAAAAAATGAAACACTGAATTAACCAATTTTCATCTCAGAGTATTGACAAACATCCCGAGCATAAATATTATTCACCTCGTCCTTGCCGGTATAGCTCAGTTGGTAGAGCAACTGACTTGTAATCAGTGGGTCCCGAGTTCGACTCTTGGTGCCGGCACCATACAGCAGAAGGGCTAGCAGGTTAATACCTACTAGCCCTTTTTGTTTATCAGCACTTTTGCCCCCAGTTTTGCCCCCAACTTTTATCCGGCTTGAATCGGAACGTCTCGTAACTTACTGGCACAGGGAATCTTCTTTGTTATCAGTTTCAGATAACAGCTCAGGTATCTCGTAAATTCGCTCCTGCTCCTCTTCCCATTGTTTCAAATCATCTATATGAAACTTGATGAGCTTTGCTCCCAACTTTTGGGGTTGTGGGAAACTACCAGACCTCATCCAGCCATAGATAGTGGATACCCCAACACCATAACGAACACAGATTTCTTTTACTGAGAAATATACTTTCAGCTTGTTTTCCATATTTACCTCCAGGGGAAAGTTACAGCGGGATTTTCGTACTGGTTTGTGCTTCGAAATTAGAGTCGATTTGCTCAGAAGAGCTAGTGGGTAGAATCAGATCATTCGCTATCTGAAAGCTATTAAAAAGCTATTAAACTGTTTTGGTGTGATCCAACCTTGCTCATACGCTACAACCAGCACTCGCTCTATCAAACCCATGAATGAGATGACACCTTGCCTCAGTAGGTGAATGTTATTCGGGGGGTGTGCTATAAAAAGTGCGGGGTAACTTCTGATGTTCAGCTCTGGAGCGATAAGCGTTTCAACTCGGCTATCGGGGAATTCTGGCATTATCAACCGATCTGTAGACACAGCAATTACTTGAAACCCATAGATCTGCTGCATCAGCTTTATTGTCTGGGCTTGCAGACGGCATAACCTGCAACTCCCTTGGTAGTAAAAAATGAGCCCGGTTTGTTTTGCGAGATCTTTCAAAGCAGCTTCTTTGGCTTGATGGGCTATATCGTCTTTGATCTTGGCAGCCGCCGGAGATATTGGACGGCGGACGTTTTCATCCAGCATGGGATCACTCTCGATGACTCGTTTTCCTACTCTGGCAAATCGTTCAGCTTTCTCTTTAACAGCCCGGTTAAGATATAGGTAGCGACTGACATTTTCTTTGCTGGGTTGATCAATAGCTTTGTCCAGATAGTGGCCAATGTTTTTCCTGATCCAAGCGACAGGCAAGGACTGCAGATCGGTAGATATGGTTGGCTTGATTTCTTCTTCTGATTTTTGAGCAGGCGCTTCCAGCCGTTCATACCAGAACCAGCCTTCTTCATGCCGTCCAAACCAGCGGTCAGGCTCTGAGGCATTGGCAGAAAAACACAGAAGCAGCAGAATGAACCGGATCATATTTTCTTCTGCCAGTTAGCAGTCCACCATCCCAGACTGATGGCAGTAAGCCATGCTGCTGCCGGAATCAACAACACAGGAAGAGATAACGGAATAATTATCAGAATCAAAAAGAATACCGGAATCCACTGACAAGCCTTTCGGCTCCAGAGGTTTTTTAGGGGGCTGGTGTAATGGAAATCATGGTAGCGGATTTTCCGGATCAATAGTCCGTCAACGATAGCTGCTATAAGCACCACGCCCCAATAGGGGAGACAGGCCAGAAGAACAGACATTCGATAAAGTATCTGTTTTATCAGGTTCAGCAGATTGATGACGACTCCCTGGAAGAAAGAGAGGCTTTTTTCCAGACCTGTTCCCATTCTCCCGTCAGCGGTTGTGTGCTTTATCAGGAAGTGTTCGACACCGCTGTTTTTTATGATGGCTGTGTAGATTTTTTCTCCGGTTTTGCTGATCCATTGTGCATTGTCTTGGCCAAGCCTGTTTGAATACTGCTGATGTTCTGATTGAAGATGCTCACTCATGCTATTACCGGATACAGCCAGCCAAATCAGTAATATCAAAAGTCCGCAGAGCCAGAGCACAGCAGGACTGGTTGAGTGATGGTTTTCTTTCATTTGAATTCCGGGGAACAGAGAATGGGTATTCTGCCCTTTAATAAACGACCACCGCCAAGTCTTGCCACGTATTCCAGGTTGGGCAGCTCCCCTAAAAGTTGCGGAGGAAACAAATCGCCCGTCTCTTCTAACTGCTGTTCACTGAGGCTGCCAGTAAATTCCATGGGTCGGTTCGCATCGGTGCTGATCCCCTGATTGCGGATAAAGTATTTATAACGAACCGGTGGCAGTTTATCCGTGATGAACTGTTGGGTTTGTGGGTTCTGGGTACGCAGGCAGATCAGGTGATTGCAGTTGTCTATGAATTGCTGGGCAGCTGCTTCTGAACCTAACTGGGCTTCAAAGTCGGCCAGCGTTTGCGTGGCAACATATAACCGGAATTGTGCGCCACGGCCTTTGTTGAGCAGGGACAAGAGTTGAGGACACAGCACTTCTGATGCCTCATCCACAAACAGATTGATTGGCTGATTAGTTTGATTGGAATAGTTATAACGATCGCCCGCCACGGCGGCTAAATCCGCCAGTAACAGCTGACCAATGGCTTTGCCCACCATGGGATCACTCAGAGAGTCCAGCCCGAAATACATGACCTTGTTTTGAACGATCAGGTTGGCGGTATCGGAGCAGGGTCTTGTATCTTCAATATCTCCGGGATCGGGTGAAAGTAACCTGGCAAGGGCACCCCCGGTTAACATGCCCAGTGTTGGAAGTAGGGTTGCAATCATCTTGCTGTAATGTGCCCGGTCGTGTTCAAAGAGAGAAATAAGCCCTTCGACGTCGGTGCATGGGTTTTCAGGCATGACTTTATCGCGATACCACTCAATCCACCGTCGAGCAATAATGTCCTGATTGTTTTTGCCTTTGGGTTGTCGTTTTGCTTCATGCAGGATGGTTGCCTCTTCGTTGGGAGAGTGACGGATACAGATAATGCTCAATGCCTTGATCAATAAGCGTGTAACACCACCTTCCAGCCCTTGCCGAATCATCACCAGAGTCGGGCGCTGACCACAGATCAGGTGGCCTTGTACCACAGCATCTACAGCTTTCTGGGCAAACGCCTGAAAAGGTGCGTTATCTCCGCCAGAAGGCATCAACCCTGAAATCCGGCTGGCCAGTTCACTGGAACGATTGAAATTCTGCAGAAGATTGATCCGAACAGAGTCTGAGGGGAATCCCGGATGAAATTGAATAAACCGTTCTTTATTACCCGACAGTGCACAGCTTCTTAATGTATGACTGGACAGATCGTGGTCACCTTTGGGATCAATAATGATGACAGGCTCGTTGCGTAACACTGCCTGCGTCACCAGCAGATCAAACAGTCGGGTTTTACCACTGCCGGGTACACCGATCACCATGGTGTGCATCTGAATCTGTTCAAGGGGTTGGTAGAGTGGCTGTTCCTGCTCTTCAAGACCGTGAATCCAACCTGAACCCATACTGGTTTCTGATTTGGTGGGAATATTGTCACCTCGCAACAGGTCCCAGGCTTTTTGGCCATGCTCCCTTTGCCACTCAAAGCCCCAACCCAGCCAGACTCCGTTGTCTGAATTCTGTTGCTGAAGCTTGCGACACTGCTTACCGGTCATTGAGAGCATCGACAGGCTTTTGCCCTGTAGTCGCCGATGTTGCTGCCAGTGAGGGAGCGCCTCTGACAGGCGGTAGATCATCATTGCGGCACAATAAGCGGTGGTAATCACAAAACCAATCGGTGGCAGGGTACTGAAATATTCAAGAGTGTGGGAAACAACCATGCCTGTGAACCAGACGGAGGCAGACCCTAGCTCATAAAGAGGTCGCCAGCTTTGTTGATACGCCTGATCACTTCTCATTGCTGAGATTCAGCATTGTGCAGAGCAGGTTGCCAATCCATGCACTGTTTTGAAATCCCAGGTTGCAGGGCAATGAAGTTCTGGGAATTTCTGCGGAATACCATCCGGTTGCCAAAGGGTTGTATCCAGCCTTGCTGGTTCCACTGGGAAAGCACTGCATTGGGTTCTGGAAGAGGGTCAAGGTTCTCAACGGCATCTGGCCAGGGGAGAAGCAGGCTGCCTTTCAGCCATTTAATGTGGTCGTTATTCAGTCTTGAGACGGCTGATTTGAGCCATTCCAGTGATTGTTCAGATTCATCAGCTTTTTGAGGTGGGTGAGGATGTTCAGACTGAGATGCATTCGATAGCGATTTCCCCTTCATAAAGTGCAGCTTCACACTTTTTAATCGGGCTTCAGCCACGGCATGAACCAGTTGTACAACACAGTTTTTTCCATAGGGTTTGCCAGTGACAGCATTGATAAAGGTTTTCCAGAGCGCACTCTCATCCCTGTCTGGACTGAGCGCATAGCGCAAGTCGTCTGACATCAGACGGTCCAGCAAGAGCAGGGTGATTGAGGCATGGTCGTCATCAATGGGCTGGTCGGGGTTAGTCTCTGCGTCATGCCATTGGGGGATATAGCCATCAATCTGGTATTTCTGTAACCAGCTGCCCAGACTCTGGTGGAAGGACTCCCACTGTCCGGCGACTTCATGATGGACAGTAACGCAACTGGCTACCCGACCACTGTCATGTAGCAGGCCAGCTACCGCTGCGATCAATCGCCATAAGGGTTCTCTTGCCCTTCGTTGACCGGGATCGAGCGTATGATCGGTATGAATCTGCCGCATAGCCATGGATGACCAATAGGCGGTTTCCAAAGCATGTCGAAGCGCTCCGAAGGGTTCACAATGATGCAGTGGATGGGCTGGTAAGAGGTGCAGCCAGTCCGTCAATCTTTCCAGCGTTTGTTGAAACAAATTCTGAAGATCGTCAGGCAGGTTCATACTTTCATACACTTCATCAACCAGCACCTTGCGCTGGTAGAGAATGGTGCCGGTTCCCACCTGATACCCCGGGCAGCTGGCATCATCAGCGGCTCTGATGGTGGGCAGGGTTTCATCAACCGGAAAGACGACGACAGGCCGGGTTTGACCGGGTTTGCTGAAAACCCATTGACGGAAGAAATCCATGCTCAGGGAAGGATTCATGACTAAATACCAAAAATGGAATTGATAATGGTAGGCGTAACTTGCAGACCCACGGCTGCCCCTACACCCGTTGCAAAACCAATCAGTGAGTTTCGGGCCATGCCGTAGGCCAGACCAATCAGAACAAAAGAGATAGAGAGGGTGCGGCCAAGGTCTCCCTTGATCCAGCCAACCAGACGGCCATAGATTTCAGCAAAGTCGTTTTTACCGGTAACGGGTAGCGAGTCAGCGGCGTATACTTCGGGGATCAATAAACAAAGAATAATCAATAACGCCAAAAGTGCCATCCAGCCATGATTCATATTTCTTAAAGTTGGTTCATAAGCGTTCATGTTCAGATAGTTCATAAAAAGTAGCTCCAGTTATTTTTCAGATGGGGAATAAATCGGCACTGCGTTTTGCCAGTCTCTGGGGGTGATGTCCGTCATCACCAGTCCGCCGCTGTGCCAGTTGCCTTGCTTATCAACCCAGGGGGCAAACCAGATTCTCAAAATCTGGGCTGGTATTCGGTGTGGGGTGGATTCCGGAGTAACCAGCGTAAGGTCTGGTTTTACTGTCTGAGGTGGAGTAAGAGACAATGGTTGAGCTGTTGATGTCGTCTGAGTGTCCTGGTAGACCTGCCGTGCTGATTTGCAGATGCTTTTGCCCGGTTCGTTGCAGGCATAATCAGACTCGCCAATACCCAGATGAGAGCAGCCCTGAATAAGGACAATAATGGGCATCAGCAATATCCAGATATTGAAATAACGATGATTCATGTAAGTCACCAGAAAAGGTCAGGGTTTCAAGCCACGGGTTAGAATCAGATCAACAGAACGCTCGGCACTGATCTCAATGACCGGCACCATCTGATCCGCCAGTTTCAGGTAAAAGTCCGCCAGTTTTTCCAGAGCTTTATTGCTGCCTTTGACCAGAGAGCTTTGTAGGGCTTCGCTTCCTTTAAGGCCGGATTGAAAGGGTGACTGGATTTCACCATTCTTGTTGGGTTTCACAGAAAACACCGGTACGGGTTTGATATCAAAGGCTTCACTGACACCGCTAAGAAACCCCGCCATCGCTGCTTTGGCCATCACCTGTCCCTGCTTGCTGACCAGTCGGCCGCGCAGTCCGGCTTTGCCATCCTCTCCAGATACGTAACCTTCAAGCTGTCGCTCAATGACTTCTTCTTTTCCCTTTCGCTTCAGGATGCACGACAGGGTTTCACTGCGAAGATAAGCCCGTTCAGAACTCAGATCGCCATAACCTGAAGCCAGCACAAAACACTCACGGACATTGGTTCGGTAATGATTAGGCAAAATGGCAGAGCTCTTAATGCGAATGAGCACCGGGTAAGGCTCTCGTCGTGCACCCTGTCCGATAGGTACATCCAGGCCAGTGATTAGTTGCCCCAATAGTAAACTGCCCGCTGGCAATCGCAGCAGTTGTGTTTTCTCGGTTGTCTTTGTTTCTTGCTTGGGTGGTGAGTTGAGCGTCAGTGATGGATTGAATGAAGTACCCAGCATCCGAATTGGTTTTGGAGCAGTAGGCGCGGTTTCTACTTGCTCAGGGTATTCAGAAGACGGTGGCTGGTTATAGGTATTCCAGGATAATACATCCGGTGCTGGATCAGAGCTGGTCGTTGTTTCAGAGATATTGGATACTTGACGCTCAACAGCCTCATTCTGTTTTGGAGTTCTGATCTGCTGTTGCAGCTGTTCCAATGCTTGCTGATGCTGCTCTTGTAACGCCTGTTGCTGTTTATGCAGTTTTTCAAGATCAGCACTGATGCGGTTCAGAGTCAGCTCCTTGGGCGGTACGCCGGTAAAATCTACGGTTTGTTGTGTATGTTCTTGTTTCTGATCATCAATTGATTCTGATCGTCTGCTGGTAGCAAAAATAAGAGTGATGAGAATCAGGGCGGTTCCGCCAACAATGGCATAACGCTTTACTCTGGGCGGGAAAAGCTGGCTCAGTGTGTTCATGAGGATGCGGTTTCTGGGAAAATCAGTAACTCAGTAGAGAAGGGCGAACGACAGGGATTTGCTCATCCTCAGTAGAATTCAGAAGAATAAACAGTTCGCATTGCTGTCCGGGATAGAGTGATGGCTTTGGCCACATGGAAACGGCAGAAACCTTCTGGCTGTGGCAGGACTGCTCATTAAAAATAACCGATTTATCGCCAGTATTTCTCACAGTGCCTATAAGAACAGTGAAGTGATGACCTTGTACTTGCTGACCTTGGGAAAAATCAAACAATAAACCCGCCTGCTGGCAGGGCTTAATTCTTGAGTGGTCCAGTTTGCTTAACTCATAGCCTTCAGGCACCTGACCTTTGACCAGTGTCGTTAACACTTCAGCAATCGTCTGTTGATACTCACCAGCTTCTTCAAAACGCTTGGCATGCTCACTGTTCCTGCCCAACTTCTGTTGCCACTGTTTGGAAAGTGAGAGCTGGATTTCTTTAGGCGGAATATCCAGTAAAGTCACCAGCAAGGAAAGCGCATGGGCTTCGTTATCATGGGGTGTGATATAGACAACAAATGGCTCCTGTTGCTGCGATGATAGATAAATTACGCTGCCTTCTATACGAATATCGGCCTGATCAATGGTGCGAATCTGTGGCGAAGCAAAGGGCGTCACAATCCGGTTCAGATGTTGACGACTGAGAGTGACGGGTTGCTGTTGCCCTGGCGATATCTTCAGGTTAACCGGTGCGGTTGCACCCATAGCTACTGAACAATAAAGGACAAATAATGCAGCGATGGCTTTATTCATAATGGATTCCACGCAGGAGGCTACTTCAGGTCAGAGTCAATCCGGATGGCCGCCAGAACCGGGCGGTAGTGAATCAGATTGAATTGGAAGTGAAAGGTTTTCTGGCCTGTTAACCGCTGATTGCCCGATGACATCACCGCATTGCCAGTTACTCTCACTGCATGGGTTGCGTCGTCGACTTCAAGGCTGGCGGGATCAAAGTTCATACTGACCTTGTCTTCTCGAAGCTGTCTGAATTGCTGGTTCAAGGTGTCCTGTACCTGCTGGTAAAGGTTGGGTGACAGTAAGCTTTGCAGGCGTGATTCCACAAAATTCAAGTTCTGAGAATTAAGATTCCCTAATAGTTCTGCGACTGACAGCCCCCACCATTCGTAATAGGTTTTTGAGGTTTCTCCTGACTGAATGCTGATGTGGGAGTCCATAAACGGCATGAGCAGTTCAATGGCAGGATTTCGATTCAGACAGTGGAACAGCAGAAACATATTACTCAGGCTGAGAACCAGCACAGTCAGCCGGTCCATGCGAGTTTTCTGCCGCCACTGTCTCAGACGTTCCAGATAGTCAGAAATGCTCATTTACGACAGGGATAAAAAACCCGCACATAAGGATTAGGCAGTGTTTTACTGCGAGAGAAATAGAACCCCAGCCAGTACAGCCTGTGGCTGAGATGACCATCGGGGTGGCGGTCACGAAACCGGCGATAGATCCGAATCATCAGCCAGCCCATGAACATGCCGAGCAGCAACTGGTCAAACCAGATCCCCCAGATCAGGCCAACAGCCACGGGGTAGATTTCATCCAGTGACCAGAACAGGAACTGGATGGGGTCGTTGATGGTACGCGGGATATCCATGATGTAACCGTTCTGGTATTAGTCTATAGTATGTAAGACATATTCTTACAAGGGGTTTTGTTATGGCTCGAACACTCACCGTTAGCCTTGGAGATGAGCTGCAAACCTATGCACAAAGACTGGTCGATTCCGGGGCTTACTCTTCTGTTAGTGAAGTGATGCGAGATGCACTCAGAAACTTGAGAGAGCAGAAAGCGTCTTCAAGTCTTGAAAAGCTACAGCGTATGATCGATGAGGGTGACAACAGTGGCACACCTGTTGATCTTGAAGTTGAACAGTTTCTTTCTCGAATGAAGAGTCGTGGTTAACGATGTCCCAAGCTAAGCAGTACCTTTTCAAGCCCTCGGCTGAGAAGGATTTGGAAGGTATTTATGACTATACACTCAAAAAGTTTGGCGAAACCCAGGCAGATGTTTATATCCGAGACCTGTTTGATACTTTCGACCGGATTATGCACTCACCTTTGTTGGCAAGGCATAGGAATGAGATCAGAGAAGGCTTGAGATCCTATTTGTTTAAATCGCACTGTATTTTCTTCAGAGAAGTTGAAAATGGTATTTTGATCGTTAGGGTATTGCATCAGTCGATGGATCATCAGTCTCACTCATTTTAGAGACTGGTTGCGTAGCATCAGGGTCTGCTCACTCATATAATCATTCGTTGTTTCTGTTGTTAATTCCTGATGTCTGGCCTTAAGTCGATCAAGGCTATCTTCCCGCTGTTGATCAATATCCAGCCGGGAACCTTTCCCCGTTAGCGCTTCCAGATTCAGCTGTTTGAGAGTGTCGGTATGGAGTTCTGGCAGCTTGTTTTGCAGTTTCAGCAGAGCCAGCCACTCGCCAAGATCAATTCGGTTCCAGTCTACAGCCTGTAAACTATCTGCGGAGAGTCCTGAGCAGTCCGGTTCATTTGCTGCCCCCCATCCAATACTGAGCTGCTGCCTGATCTGCACCTGCAGGATACGGGACAGGGGTGAGTTAAAGCAGCAATAACTGTTGTATTCCATGTCGGTCAGTCCAAGCAGTTTGGATTTCCGGTAGCTGCCGACCTTGTGGCAGGTTTTCATTTCCCGTTTGGCGGCCAGTTCAAATTCGTCGCTTTCACATTTGTGGGTGATCTGAATCACCAGTTTGGTCATTGTGTAGGCGGTGTAGACCATAGTAACAGCGCTAATCGCTGAGGTGATGGCAGGGTTCATGATCAGGGCTTGCTGGCTGAGTTGACCGCCTTGTGCAGCCATGCCGTTGCCTGCGGTGCGAAAGAGTAGGTTTGTCGCATTTTCTCCCAGTGTCTGATGTACGACTTCGGCCATCTTTCTGAACAGTTGCTGTTGCATAGAACCCAGTAGGGATTTCTGTGCTTCAGAGGTCAACTCTCCGGCAATGGGTTTGGCTGAGGCGGTCTGGACATGCACTTCAGCCGGTGTGGGCCATAGTTTCTCAGTGAGTTTATTCCAGCCGCTCTTCATATAAGAAGCCATGTCCGACCAGAGGTTTTTGGCAGGTTGACTGAGCTGGTTAATCCCTTTGGCCACTGACTCTCTGAATACCTGGTATCCGCCGGTCAGATGGTTTGGGTAGTTGCTTTGCAGATGGATAGCGGATTTATCGAACAGATAACCCATCAGTAACAGATTCATATAGCTGGCAAAGTTGACATCGGTGGGCAGATTACAGCAGTCCACCATATTGAAAATACCTTGTTTGCAAGTACAGGGTTTACCGCTGAATACCCGACAGTCGCCATGTTCTCCATGCTCTTCATTACACTGCACATCATGGCTCAGATGTTTGGCGGCATGAAGCCCACTGACTGCACTGGCAAAGTCGCTGTTATCGGCTTCAGTGATATTTGTTTTGCACTCACCCAGCATGCACTGCATGGGCTGGCCTTGGCATTCCATGCTTTCTTCAATGCCAATGCGGTTCAGGCTGGAAGAATAGCCACAGTCATAACGCTCCTGTCGTGTGTAGCAGGTGCCGTTTTTTACACCAAGGCACTCACTGTCGAGAAATTCGCAGTCAGGGTTATTGGCAAATTGCGAGCAGTGGTCTGTTGGTGAAGGCGTTGCTGCGGTTTTGTAGTAATCGCATTGGGCGATGATTCTGACGGACTTGCACAGATCCGATATTGCTGACGTAAGGGTTGGTTTTAAAGGAACCGATTGACCATGTACCGATATATCCTCTTTTGCAAAATATTCAATACACTCATAACTGAGCTGACACATTCCGTCATGTTGCCAGCGTTGCATTTTCTGGAACTGTTCGTAGCCAGCTGCCGGACTCCATGAGTCTTTTTGTACCAGTGAATTCATGTCGTAGAGAAGTTGGACCAGGGCATACCCTTCACCTTCATCACCCACGGAGGTACGGATTTTAAAAAGGTGTTCAGAACCCTTGTTAAAAGATGTCGTCTGAACAGGTACTGGCGATTGAAGATAAGCATTTCTGCCTAGCTCACAGTTATGGCCAGACTCAGGAGGAAAATCACCGTTGCTTTGCCAGAGTTTCTGATTGTTCAACCAGATTTGCATCCGGTCATCCCAGCGTGCCTCATGAATCACTGCATGTTGAATCGCTTCAGAGGTTAAGAAACGAATCACGATGGATTCTTCCCTGATACAACAGTCGCAATGGTAATAGTTATCCGCGTTCCTGTTTTTTCCGAGTCTTATCTGGAGGCAGCCTTGAGTGTCTGTTCGGTTTCCACAGGGACTGACACCGGCCAGACCTGAAATGGATACCACTTCCAGCAGAGGGCTTACCTCGACATTTCGATGCAGTGTGACGGTTTTATCGGTCACCATAATCCTGGTGCATTCACGAATATCAGGGCTATGGACGTTGCGACCCGGCTTCAGAACCAGTGTCTTGTGATAGTCGCAGTCCTTGAAGTGCTTTCTAAACAGGGCGATGGTGGCACTCATTTCAGATGGTTCGTTGAGCGGCAACGATGCTTGTTTTGACCAGGTAGCAGGATGCTCAAGGGCTTTAATGCTTAGCTCCATGGCTCCCAGAATTCGGTGTTCATTGGCATCGGGGTAGTAGCGTTCCGGTGACTGGTTCAGAAGCCGCCAGGCTTCACCCGATGCTGAGTGTTCTGTCTCCAGACGTTTGGAGTGTTGCTCACCGTAGGTTTGCAGCCCATCAAAGTCGTTGTTCTGGTAGAAATGTTGGAGCTGGTCTCGGTGTTGGCTGTCAGAAGCGTTTTCCAGCATAAGGTTGGGAGTATCTGACACTGAAGATGCAGGGTCACGAGCAACAGCTTCAGTCTGGTCATTGATCTGTTGCATCCAGCTGGATTGCGTGTGGTTCCTGAAGATGCTGATGGCTTCCTGCGTAGTTTCGGCCAGAGCGCCATGAACCCACACCACGGATAACACCATAGTTTGACGAAAAACGGTTGTTGTCATTGGCTGAAAGTTTGGCAGCAATCCCGATATTGCCAGACCACATACATGGCGTCGTCTTTGCCCAGTGGGTGCCGGTGCATTCCCCAGATCGCCGCAGACTGTCCGATCCAGTGGGCTTTATGCTTTTCCGGTTCTGGCCAGAACATGCTCATCTTGTACTGGCTTTTAGGGAGCCAGGGCGTTATGCGGCTCTGGCAGAGTGCCTCCTGACCAATAGTTTTTCTGCCCAGTCCGATTCGGTGGATCTTGGCTAATGCCCGTGTTGCTAACAGACTGGTGTTATCCGCAAAGTGACCGTAGGTACTGGTGAAACCAGATAAGGGATACAAGTTACCCCAGCTTCCGGCGCACCAGTGCAGGCTGTCGATGGGGTGTCCGTTTAGAGCAGACAAACCATCTTCCGTGCAGGCGTTAATGGCTGCAGGATTACTGTAAGCGGCAATATCCGGTGTCAGCAGTGCTGCCAGCTCTGGATGGTTCCAGGAGGGATCAACCTCTGACATATTGATCAGATCAAAATCCAGCAGATCGCTGTTGCAGTTGCCCATGCCGGTAAACATATTCAGCATTTCCAGCAGCGGCAGACTGTAAACATGGGCGTGCATATAAGTCAGCCCCTTGGGAATATGGGCTGACCCGAGGGTTCCCCAACGACGCTGGTCAACTATTGGCAAACGATGGCCGCCCATTGCCATTAAGCAGCCGGGACTTCGAGTAAGTTCAATCAATCGCTGTGGTCGCCAGAACCCGGTGATGATACCCGGTTGTATAATCCCGTTGTTGTCTTCGCAGGTGCAGAGCCCGGTTTTGCTGGTTGCGTGTTCTTTCGGTTCGTTTCCAGTGCCCAATGTGGCAAGTCCAATGCGGATAGGAAACAGCTCCTTCCAGGGAATTGAGGTGATCAGTTTCTCCGACAGAATAGGGACGTTCTGGCACAGAGCTTTTGAAGGATTCTCTGCCTCTATTGCCATTACAGGCTGTGCGGTGATATCCATCATGGTTCGTGCCCATACCCACACATTTAGCCCAGACAAAAGTTGAACCTTGGCAGTAGTGATACGCCATTGATGGTGGTGTTCAGGCTTCAGGAGAACCGGCAGGGAAATAATCTGAAATCGACGAATGAATTCGTTTGGCATCAAATAGATGGGGTGCTGAAGCCAGTTGGAAGACAGATTTTGAATGCTTTCAAATGACCAGGATGTGACCATTAATACTGCATCAGGGTATTTTTCCAGCCATGTTATGACAGTCTGTCTTTGATGCTTGTCGTTTATATCGAGTGCAATTATCGGCCTTTGCCAATGGCTGTTCAGGTATAGTCGTTTGGTTACGGTCTCTCTGCTGGTTGGTAACTTGGATGATACTGAGAAGATTTTTTGATGAAGCCGCTGTTCGGCTTTACCCTGAATTTCCGGCCATTGCTGCTGATGTATTCTCTGAAGCAGGGCTTCCAGTAAATCTGATTCACTGATGGGGTAGGTGGTGCCGTAAGTCCCAATATTTCCCCGCTTACCAGACCTATATTGCCACAGTAACCAGTCGAAAGAAGTAACGCCAAAGGCCAGTAACTCAGTTCGACCATTGAGTTCCAGAGCCAGTGCAGGAACCTTATCAATCTGGTTCTCCTGAAAAGCAACTGGATTAATCTCAATCGCTGTCGCTGAATGACGGTTTAAATTTAATTGAGCCCATTGCTTAATCGCAGTTGCCAGTGTCTTTGACTCAGGTGAAACACCTCTGACAGTCAATGTTTCACCACTTGAGCTGGCCATCAGCGAGTTCAACAGGGTTTGTCCCATGCTGGCTGATACATAAAGTCGGGCTTCAATCTTGGGCTCTGAGGCATTGCTGATATTTTGGCTACAGGACAAAATCACCAACACCCGCAGGAAGACATGCGCACTGGACGCCATGGAGAAATGAGTCGTTAAAAGTCAGTAGTGATAACGGAGATTGGCGATCAGGATGGCATCATCTTCAAACTTATAGACGATCCGGTGTTCATCATTAATACGCCTTGACCAGTAACCGGCTAAACCGTATTTCAAAGGTTCAGGCTTGCCTATACCTTCGTAAGGCGAACGCTTGATCTCCTTGATGAGGCTATTGATGCGTTTCAGGATTTTCTTGTCGGTTTTTTGCCAGTACTGGTAATCTTCCCATGATTGCTCTGAGAAAATCAGTTTCATTCCCGCAACTCCCTTTCCTGTCCCTTGCCGCTTTCCAGCTCAGCAATAGATTCAAGTAAACGGCGAGCGTTTTTGGGGCTACGAAGCAGATAAGCCGTTTCCTGCAATGCCTGATAATCTTCCATCGACATCATAACGACCGGCTCTTCCCCTTTTCGGGTGATAATAACAGGGGCGTGGTCAGAGCATACCTGTTCCATGGTTTTCGCCAGATTTTTTCTGGCGGCGGTGTAGCTGATCGTATCCATAATTTCACCAAATGGTACATGTACAATATTATGTACATTATGGTTCCAAATATTAATACTGACAAGCACGGTCGTTGAGTACCTGCAAAATAGCTTCACTCAGGGACAGCCCCTGATCCCTGTAGGTTCTGATGGCACCTTCATCTTCAGGGTGGCTGGAATACAGCAGCTTCTTAAACGGGTTCAGAATCAACCGGCCAATACCCGAGCCTTGTTCCGTCAGCACCAGAGCCTCAGAGAACTTGCCTTCTACAGTATGCACTGATTTCAGCAGTCGATAACCTTCTGGTGAAAGAGGAAGCCGCTGTCGTTTTTCCAGTTCATTGATGGTCGAAAGCTGCTGTTTGAGCAGAAACTGGGTAGAGCTGTTATCCAGTGCTGCTCTGCCTGCCGCTGTCTCATAAAAGTCTTCGACGCGTTGCACAGCCATCAGGTTCGCCCCGTTGAATCGACGAAAACGACGAAAGCCGTGTTCAATAAACAGGGCGGCACCCTGTGTATCCCGCATCAGGTTCCAGGCTTCATCAATAACCACCAGTTTTCTGCGGTTTACATCGCCAAAGTACATGATCTGCTGAATCAGGTAGATCAGCTCCAGAACTACGACTCGTTGCAGATGCTTCCTGCTGTCCAGATGACGCAGTTCCAGAACGGTAAATCGTTGGTTAATGTCCAGCGTATTGTCACCTGAGAAAAAACGACCGTATTCGCCTCTTGAGGTGAATGCGGTGAGTTGCACTGCAAGGTCGGTGATCCGCTCATCGGCATGTTGCCTCAGTCTCTCTTGCAACTTGTCGATGCTGCTGTTGGTGTTTTCCTGCTCCCAGAGTTCTCGAATTTGCTCTCTTAGACCCGCTTCCTGATAAGGAGTGAGTGGCTCTCGGGGAGAGACCATGGCAATGACCAGTGCCAGTAAGATGTCGCTCTCTTCTTCATAATCCTGAACCAGAGCAAAAGGATTCAGGCCAATCGAACTGTCCTGATCGAAATCCAGAAACAGGCCATCAAAGTGCTGGCAGAGCTTCTTGTAGCCTTCGCCAATATCCAGTGTCCAGCACTGGCCGCCACGAATGATGACATTGCTGATCATTTCATTCACCAGTACGGTCTTTCCCGCTCCGGATGTGGCAGCAATGATGGCGTTGTAGTTACTGTTGGACTCGTAAAGCGATACATTCATCAGCTGCCCTCTGCGGGACACCAGGTTCAGCATCGCTTCCTGATGCCCAGCCCAGTCATCAAACAGTGGCAGTAGGGGCACTGCATGACGGGTGCCCAGTGTTTTTTCATGGAGTGCCATGGTTTGTGTCGGACGCTGAACATTACCGGGCAAGGTGTTGAGAAACATCGGCAGCATGAAGTAGATATCTTCATACAGCGTAAAGCCCAATTCCCTGAAGTAGCTGGAAGCGTTGGACGACAGTCGATCCGCTTCTTTTTCAGAGTCAGCATAGAGCACCAGAGTGAAGGTCATTTTCAGTGGAGCATCGCCCAGATTCAGTGCCTCAAAAATGAGATCAAAATCTTTCTTGCGTTCCATCAACCTTGGCTCAAAGCGTGTGATCGGGCTGGATGCCTGCTGAATAGCGATTCGTTGTTTATTGCCAAGAGAAGCCTGTAACTGTCGCAACGGAGGAAAGTGCAGCAGTACATGGATATGGGCGTAACATTTGATACCCCGATGCCCGTTCTGACTGTCGCCTAAATAGTTAAACGCCTGACCGAGTGAAGCAAAAGCAGGTAACTTCTTGGCGACCAGTACTTTTACTGTACGGGCTTTTTGCCCTGCCCCCAGTGTCAGATGGAGTAGGGCAGTTGCCAGAGGAGTGTCAGGGTCAAAGACCTGTACATTTAATGCTTGTCCTGCATCGGCCTGAACGCCATCGACTGCCCAGCTTCCGTTTTCAGGGTGATTCACCAGAATCATATTAAGTCTTAGCCAATCATGCTGATCCATAGGAGTGGATGCCAGTCCGGAAGTTTCAACCCCACCTTGAAAAGAAGAGCGTAGTCGTTTGACGATCAGCATATCGTCTTCACCGGGGGAGAGATCGTTGATGGGTACTTTTACCGTGAACCACAAAATGCCATGACGAAGCATCTGGTCATTGGTGACCGGCTCATGTATTCCCTGCTGTAGCTGCCGGATATTCTGTTTGAGCATGGCTTTAAATCGATCATCGGCACGATCTTTTGCCAGTATCAGTTGCCGAATCCTCTGCATCAGGTCAGGACTTGAGATCAGACCACACTGCACCTGTGTATCCTCTGGCCAATCCTGATTCAGTAATCCGTTCAGTCGGTCATCAAGCCCGGAATCCAGCCCACTGAGAGGCATGGCAAGAAATCCGAAAAACAGATGTTTGTCGTCGCATAAGAAAATACCCGATTCCGGATCATAAGCTCGGGTAACGAGCAGAGAATCCGTAAACTGCGGATCAACCGGTACCGGTGGCGTAGAGTTTGAAAACATCCGGGGGACTCGTGGGTTCTGGGCTATGTTGAACAGGTGTTGTTTGTAAACTCAGTGAACGTGTTTACTGGGAGGTTAGCGTTATGAATGTGTTGCAACGGGGTCGTCGGTTTGTACGTGGCTTGGCGGTTCTGGCTTTACTTTGCCTTGGTATTGAGCAGGTGTTCTATCTGATTATGGTGCCAGGGTATTTCTTGATTTTGATTGCATCCCCTGTGTTGTGGGGGATGTTTTCAACGGGCTGTTTTTTCCAGCTGTGGAGACTCAATAAGAGATATCCGGACAAATGCTTTTCCTCTGACATTCAAGAACACAAGTTACCTGACTGGGATTGCTTTACAGGCGCAGAAATAAACCCAACCACAGGTTTCTTTATGAATGGCGGTGTAGATGGAGGAGGTTACCTCTATGGACAGTATCCATTAACCCGGGCGTTTGAAGTCAGAAAAACTTTTACTGATATCACGAATGGTTCTTGAGGACGCGCTATTTGGCTCCGCAAACCTGCCTTTGTTTGCGCTACCAAACACTCTCAGATTGTTCTCAGCTTCTCTTTGGCGAACCTGTTTCTCAACATTCCCGCCAATATGTTGCGTCGGTATCGTGGTATCCAGATAGTTTCCTTCTGTTGGTATAAGCGACTGCCCCTTCAACTGAAGTGGTTATAGTTCTCCGGACACACAAACACGGGTAATATTGCAACCCATTAAGGTGTGTCCAAATGTCAGAAAAGAAAACGAAATCCTATACAGCTGAGTTCAAAGAATCAGCAGTAAAGTTGGCTGTTGAATCTGATCAGCCAGTATCAGCAACAGCTAAAGATCTGGGTGTGAATGTCAACACTCTCCATACCTGGATCAGTAAGCTCCACAGGCCGAAAGAAGCAGGTAAAGCCTCCGGAACGCAGGCGCACAATGATGAACATGTATACGATGAACTCAAGCGTTTACGTAAAGAGAACGCCAAACTGAAGGAAGAGCGCGCCATATTAAAAAAGGCGGCCGCCTTCTTTGCCAAAGAGTGTCACTGAGGTTCCAGTTTATTAGTGACAACAGGGAGCAGTTCAGTCTGTCTGCCATGTGTCGGGTGATGTCCGTGTCCCGCAGTGGCTTTTAACCGGGAACAGCCTGATCAGGCTTACGCAGGTGATATCACCTACATTCCTACCCGAGAAGGCTGGCTCTACCTGTCTGTTTTTATAGACCTGTGCTCAAGGGCTGTAGTGGGCTGGTCGATGGGGAGCCGTATGAAGGCCACATTGGTGACAGATTCTCTGGAAATGGCCATGAGGAAGCGCAGACCTGGCGCGGGCTTACTGGTACATAACGATCGTGGCAGTCAGTACGTTTCAGATCGATACCAGAAGCTACTGAACGATAATGATTTCACTTGTAGCATGAGCCGCAAAGGGAACTGCTGGGATAACGCAGTGGCTGAAAGCTTCTTCCATACCTTGAAAACTGAGCTGACTCATCATGAGGATTTTCAGACAAGGGAGGAGGCTCATCAGGCAATTTTTGAGTATATTGAAGTGTTTTACAATCGTCAGAGAAAGCATTCAACGAATGGCTATCTGGCACCGTTCAATTATGAACAAAATCTTTCCAAGGTAGCCTAAAAAAGTGTCCGGGAAACTCTTGCCATATCACATTTGGTATGGATATCCAAAGGTCATTTGTATAGAAAATTATCTCTGTAACAGTTTCTTCTATACTGGCTTCTTAATACAAAATTTTTGAAGCAGAAAACGCTTGCTGCTGATTGCTTTGGAGAACTCAGATTTATTCTGATTTCGACGTGTAAAGCCTCAACAGCAGATAATAGGCTCGTACATTGGTCAGGAAGTCGCTGGGCCCCGGCAGGTAGACTGACGTAGCCGTGTACTGGTCGCTCTGGTGAAAAACAGGGTACATCCGGTGTCATGTTGCTTTTAGCAATAACTGTAAGGTCAAAGTGTCACTTTGACTGGTCTTTTCGAACGCTGATACAGGCTCGCCTGTTGTCAGTTCCACTTGCCCGACTTGGCTTCGGCTGATTCGGTACTTCAGCGACATATTAATTTGGCTCTTGAGCCAGATCGGTATGCTTATCTGCATGGCAGAACTTTTCTGTCATGCGGGGGAGTTCTGTCTTGCGTCTTTTCAAGAGTAAGGGAGAGCTTCTTATGAGCGATTCTGATGTTTATCCATCGGGCAGCAATGCCAATGATCTGGTGGCTCGTTTTGCGGAGCGTTATGGCTTCGAAGAAAACGAGCTTCTGAATACATTGGCACAGACTGCTTTTCGGCAACAAAACGGTAGTGTTCCTACACGGGAGCAGATGCTCTCTTTATTGGCCGTAGCGGATTGTTACGATCTGAACCCGTTTATCAAACAGATATACGGTCTCAGTGATCGTCGCGGCGGTGTACTGCCAGTGATTTCAGTCGATGGCTGGACTCACATTATGAATTCAAACCCGGAAAGTGATGGCCTTGAGTTTCATTATCCTGACGAGCTGGTTCAGTTCGACGAGGATATGAAGCCTTGTCATCCCTGGGTTGAATGCACGGTACACCGCAAAGATAGAGAGCATGCCATTCGGGTGCGTGAGTATCTTGATGAACTGTATCGACCTTTGGTGATCAAGAATGGGAAGAAATTCCCTGGCCCATGGCAAACCTGCCCTAAACGCATGTTAAGGCATCGAGCCCAGGTTCAGGCAATTCGCATCGGTTATGGCCTCAGCGGGCTGTTTGAGCCGGACGAAGTAGAGCGGTTGCTGGAAACCCAGATGGGTGAACCAGTCCCTGATCTACGTGATCCTGAGTCCAGGTCTGTTGAGGCCACCAATGCCGAAAGGGAAGTCACTGAACCTGTGTCGTCTGATCCGGAGGTGATCGATTACATGAGTGCAGAGTTGGTGGCTGAGTATAGAGAGGTGAAGGAAGCCGATGGTGATATTCCTGATCCCGAAGAGCTTGAACCACAAATCCTGCAATTTATTGATCAGGTGGTGGCAAGGGCTCGGGATACCGGTGCGTTTACAGCCGCACAGGGTTTTGCCCATGAGCGGTTTAAGGACGATGGCAATGCGCTGAACTTCTGCCTGTTCCGGCTGGACGAAGCGCAAGCCGCCTCTGCCATGCCGGCGGCCTGAGAGTGAACTGTGATGAAGCAGATCCATCTTGAGCAGCGGTCAAAAGCCTGGCTGGACTGGCGTCGATCTGGCGTTACCGCCAATGATACGTCAGTGGTTGTAGGCAAGTCACCTTATCAATCACGCTGGCAGTTGTGGGCGGAGAAATCCGGACTTCAGGAAGCAGCGGATGTATCCAACAATCCGCACGTTCAGCGTGGGATCGAACAGGAAGACGATGCACGAAACCTGATGGAACAGGCTCTGGGCGATGCGCCTCTCTTACCCGTTTGTGGTGAGTGGGAACAAGACCCAATTCTGCGTGCCAGTTTTGATGGGATCACCAATGACGGTATTCCTGTTGAACTCAAGGCACCCTGCCAGCGTGTTTATCAAGAGGTAAAGACGCTGAAAGACCAGTCAGAGGGCTACCGTCGTGCGTATTTGCAATGCCAGTTTCAAATGCTGGTAGCAGATGCTCCACGTTGTTGGCTGTGTTTCTACCACAAAGGGCTGCCGATTCTGCCTGCCTGTATCAGCAGGGATGAACGGCTGGTCAGGGAGTTACAACAGGAAGCGGAAGCCTTCTGGCAACTGGTAGAGGAAGGGATAGAGCCGGACAAAGACCCAGAAATGGATGTCTTTGTGCCGCAGGATGAAACAGAGCAAGTCCAATGGCACAAGCTGGCAATGATTTACCGTCGTCGTCAACTACATCTGGACAAGCTCAAGGAAGAACTGGAAGCCGGGAAATCACAACAGAAGCAGTTGCAACAGGCGCTGCAGCAGTTGATGGGTGGTTTCAAAACGGCGCATTCCGATGGTTTACGAATCTGCCGCAGTGATTGCGCCGGTTCTGTGGATTATCAGAAAGTGCTGGAGGCATTGTGTAAGCAACACCAGTTGTCGTTGCCTGATCTGGAACCTTTCCGCCGTAAGGGAAGGCAACAGATCAGAGTGACCTTACTGGACAACAGTGATGAGGGATTAGAAGTCTCTGGTCATACACTGCCGGGTTTAAATCCGGCAGCCACTGACCAAAGCTTTTATTTCTGAGTCATTTTCATTTACCCGGGTGGGGCGGAGAGTTTCCCCCATCCGGGGGCGATTCCTGCCCTTTTTTTTGTTTGAAGTGCAGGAATTGAAATATGGAAAACGACGTTCAATCTACAAAGGCCGTTTTACAGCCTGCGTTCTATGAACTGAACGACACCTTCGATCTGGATACCAATCAGCTGATCCTGCTGGAAGGTTATGAGAGATGTGGTCATCCGGCAGTACCGGCGGCTCAGCCTTATGTGTTTGACAGAGACCGGTTGCGTAAACTGCTGGCGTTTCTGGACAACCCGGAAGGTGACGGCCTTTTTTTGATTGGGCCAACGGGCTGCGGCAAAACCAGTTTGGTAGTGCAAGCAGCGGCAAGGTTGCATTGGCCGGTGCAGATGGTACCCGTACATGGACGTATGGAATTGGATGATCTTTTAGGTCAGAAGGTGCTGGATAATGGATCAACACCCTATCAATACGGTGCTCTCAGCATTGCTGTGAGGGAAGGCCATATCCTGATTCTGGATGAAATGGACGTGGCTGACCCGGCTGAACTCGCTGGTTTGTACGATCTGCTGGACGGCGCGCCTTTGGTATTGGCGCAGAACGGTGGAGAGATCATTCCGGTGCATCCAAGGTTTCGGTTTGTCGCCACAGGCAACAGCGCTGGGACCGGAGATGGCAGCGGGTTGTATCAAGGTGTACTGCGACAGTCGTTAGCCTGGTTAGATCGGTTCAGAATCATTGAAGTTGATTATCCTGATGCGTCTACCGAGCTGAAGATACTGGAGCAGCAAACACCAACGCTTCCTTTGATGGTCAGGGAAAAGATGGTGCAACTCGCTAACGAAGTGCGTCGTCTGTTTACTGGCAGTGGCGAAGGTGAGCCTCAACTCAGTTGCACTCTGTCCACCCGTGGATTGGTGCGCTGGGCAAAGCTGAGTCTTCGGTTTCAGAGTGCGCCCAGGGTGTTTGAATATGCTCTTGAACAAACCCTGACTGCACGGGTGGAAACGGCTGAAAGGCAGGCAATTCATCGCATTGGTCATGATGTGTTTGGTCAACTCTGGACATCAGGAGTCGAGTTATGAGCGGCTCTTGTGAAGGGAATGCAACGGTCACCCGAGTGCTGGATCAAATGGTGGTGATTGCTCTGGACTGTTCCATCTGGTCAGGCGCCCGTCGTCTGAAACCAGAGGACTTACAGCTTGGTAATAATGGACAGTTGCCGTCGGATGAAGTGGTGTCGCTGGGAAGTAAAAAACTCTGTGACCGGAATGTGCTCAAACCATTCCATCGGTTACGGGATCAGGCTGCCCGGCACTGTGCCAGAGAGGGTGTGCGATTTCTTGGCGGTTATGCGGTACCGGAAGCCAGTTTGTCCGGCTTAAGCCTGAAGCTGAATCAGGTGCAGCAGGACTTCAACCAGGAAAAACAGTCATTTCTGACCGGCTACGATCAGCACATCAGCGAATGGGTGAATGCCCATCCTGATTTTGCTGAAGCCATAAGAAATGCCGTGCCGGAGGTCGGTGATGTTGAACGACGCTTGCACTTTGGTTACACGACGTACAAAGTGCAGGCGTCTTCCCAGCCGGACAACCTGAATCATCAGGTCAGCCAGTTGGGCAACACCTTGAGGGATGAAATCTGCAGAGATGCACAAACCCTGTTTGAGCAGACCTTCAGAGGCAAAAACAAAGTCACCCGTAAAGCCTTGAATCCAATCCTGCGATTGCGAGACAAGCTGAACGGACTGGCCTTTGTTGATCCCGGCATCACGTCTATTGTGCAGCGGCTGGATGCCGGATTAGCGCAATTGCCCAGTAAAGGAACGCTGGAAGGTGAGGTACTGACTCAGCTGATGGAAAGAGTTCTCTTGCTGTGTTCAGTGCAACAGATGGAACGCTGTGCAGAAGGTCTGGCGGTCATAGACGACAGTCATTCTACAACTGAAACAGCCTCTCAGGAGATCGCTGTAGTTCATCAACCGGAAGACATTGTGCAGGACAGCACAGCGTCAGCCACGTTCTACTTCTGAATCTGATTCAGAACTGGAAAACCCAAACGGGACACCGCGCCCGTTTGGGGGAGCTGTGTCCCTTTTTTTTATTGAAGAGGAAAACGACATGGCGCCTGTATTACAGAAAGCCCTGCCGATTGTTGGCAGTGCCCTTGGAAGGAGAATGGGTGTGCGAGTGGAAGTCTCTGGTCATAAAGCCTGTACCGATGGTGAATGCATCTGGCTACCGGCGTTTGAATTGGAAAACCAGCATCAGGAAGAGTTTTGCTGGGGCTACCTCGCGCATGAAGCGGCTCACGTCCGCTTTACGGATTTTTCACTGGATTATGACGGCTCACCGCTGAGACAGCGACTGACTAATCTCTTTGAAGATATTCGCATCGAGAAAGCAATGACCAAAGTGTATCCCGGTGCAGGATTAACCCTGAACAAACTGATCGGTCATCTGGTGCAAGAGGGGCGTTTAACTGCGCCTAAAGCGGATGATTTATCGATGACTTTGCTGCACAACGCTTTACTGGTGATTCTGCGTTTTGATGTTCTGGAGCAAAGCGCTTTAGAGCCTCTTGCCAGAGAAGCCCGTGAGGTGTTGGAAGCAAGACTTTCGAATAACCTTCTGATGTCGCTTAATTCAATACTTAATCAAGTACCTGAACTGAGTAGCACTCTGGATGCCAGAAATCTGGCAGATGAAGTGATTGCGTTATTTCAGAATCACAGGAATGAGGATTCTGAAAACCGAGAATCGGATGAGAGCAGTGGTGACAGCACCGATAAATCCGAGAATCTGCCAGAAGAGCAGAACACTGATGCTGAGAATGGTGAAAACCACCAGAGTCAGAATGACAAATCAGAATCTGAGCCAGAGGATGATTTGGAATCCGATTCTGAAGAAGGAAGTCAGGACAATCCTGAGAATGTGTCAGACAACGTAGAAGCTTCAGAAAAGGCTGAAGACGACAGTTTTGACAAGACTCTCGGTGAGCTCCTGAATTCCACTAAAGCCGACTGGCCTGAAGACCTGTTTCAGGTGATTGGTCAGGAACTGGAAAACTGGAGTCAACATAAGGGAGCCGGTCTATCAGCGATCACCACGACACCGCAGGTGGATGAAGTGATCGTGGATGATCAGGACAGGGACTATGCCAAGACTTTGCTGTGGAACGCGCAGTCAGAATCCAGCCGATTAGCCGCACAGCTTTCTGGCTTGGTTCAGGCTAAAACCCTAACCCGATGCAGAATCGGTAAACGAGGTATGAAGCTGGATGGAAGACGCTTGCACCGGACTGCATTGAACGACGGTCGTTTATTCAAGAAACGATCTGAGTCAATCGCCATTGATGCCTGCGTTCACATCTCGCTGGATATCTCGTCATCCATGGCTTCAAGGATGCCACTGGCAAGAGAAGCTGTTTTATCCCTACTGATGGCTTTGAAAACCATCAAAGGAGTAACCGCTTCAGCTTCTGCCTATCCCGGTATTTCAGAGGAACGGGTTTATTCCGTCGCTGCTGGACAGGATAAGCCAACAATGATTGCTGAACGATTGGCGGCTCTGTACAGCCATGACACCACACCAATGGCTACCGGTCTTTGGAATGGTATCCATCAGGTGCTTCAGGAAAAGGCGCAACGCCGTCTGATTTTGATGATTACCGATGGTGAGCCTGACAGTGATCATCATGGTGCCGTGGTTGATCTGGTGGAGCGTTGCCAGCATTCAGGGCTTGATGTGATTGGACTGGGTATCTGTACGCCACTGATTAAAGAGCTGTTTCCATATAGCCTGACTATTGAGCAGCTATCTGATCTCAAGTCTGCTTTGTTTGCAATGGCCTCAGACTGGTTGCTGTGCTGATTAGCTCGTAAGACTATTACTCCTCCGGTTTTCGGGGGAGTATTTTTTGTTGACTTCCCAAAAGTACTTGAGACTAAAGAGCAAACAAAATTTTCCACAGGCTTACCAACAGAAATTGTGAATAACTCTATATCGATCCGCTCAAAGTGCTGATGGTTGTGCTGATAGTGTCGGAGGCTGGGGGAAAATGTGCTGATGCCAGAGGAAGGTGCTGATCCAGAGCAAAGGGCATCGTTCAGCAGATACAAAAAAACCGACCATAAAAATGATCGGCTTTGATGTTTGACCGTTTGAATGTGCTGATGGTTGTGCTGATTTCACCTTCAAACGACATAAGACAAATATCCTTTTTTGTCCCAATCGCCCCGTAAGTCTTTGAAACTTAAGGGTAAATTTGGTGCCGACACCAAGAGTCGAACTCGGGACCCACTGATTACAAGCGGCGGTAATTAGACTTCCGTACCGTTCCTTGAAATTCCGTTATAATAGTCTCAAGCCCTTGATATATAGGCTCTAGGGGAATTAGCATTCCCATACCATGCCATAAAAAACCGCTACAGCCCGACCAAAACAGGGAGCATTACAGGTCAAGAAATCGGGATTGCTCCCTGTTTCTCTGTTAGTGATTTTTGGGCAATACGAAATCAAGACACGGAATGGAGGATTAGCAGTATGGGGAGACTCACTGATCTGAAATTAAGAAGCCTGAAAGGCAAGGCGAGCGAACCCGTAGGCAGTCGAGGCGATGGAACCCTTCTGTTTTGGCGTAGACCGTCAAAAGCTATTGAGGCTTATTTTAGATATTGGGACGAAGGCAAAGAAACCTTTATCAAAATCGGCACATTCAAGACCACCAGAGACGGACACGGCTTCACGCTGGCAGAGTGTCGAGACAAAGCACAAGACTTTTCCAGAATTCGCAGGGAAATAGATTACGACCTGAAAGAACACCTTGAAGCACAAAGCCACCAGCAGAAGCAGGAGCGAATAGAAGCCAAGCGAAAGCAGGAGGCAGAATCCAGCAGGGGAACCTTTGCCGATCTGATGGAGGCTTACCTTGCTGATCAGGACGAACAGGGGAAAGGTTCAGTCCATCAAACCCGACAGGCATTCGAGCGCAACATACACAGGGCCTATCCTGAGATAGCCACCAAGAAAGCCAGAGACGTAAGCCCGGACGATATAGTAACTATACTGGCAGCTATCCATAACCGAGGCTCAGCCGCCGAATCGGTTCGGGTACGGGCATTGATGAACGCCTGTTTTAACTTTGGGATGCAGAGCGACTACGCCCCTACCCGAGTGGGTGATAAGCGGTTTCACATACAGCACAATCCGGTATCAGCCACTAAGAAAAACACCAACGCCGTTAAAGTCGGCGATCGTGTATTAAGTCACAGTGAAGTTAAACAGCTTTGGGATAATATTCAGGACGTAAACCGTGTTGGTTTTGTTATGGGCTGCTTTATTCGCTTTATGCTGGCTACCGGAGGACAGCGACCATTACAGCTACTCAGAGCCAGCTGGGACGACTACGACTTTGACCGGCACTGTGTAACACTCACTGATAAAAAGGGGAAACAGGGCACCCTTAAAATACATGTAGTCCCCCTGAGTCAACGGGCACTGTCGATACTGGATGAAGTCAGGGAAGTATCAGGCTCTTACCCTTGGCCTTTCTGTTCAGGCGTACCGAGCAGGAAGAAAGAAACCAAAGGACAGCTTATCCCTATGGAGCTGGAATCATTAAAGAATGGCTTCAGGCGTTACAATCACCAGTTAATCGAGCAGGCCAAAGCAGAAGGTAAACCCGAACCAAAATGGTTCACCGCCCGGGACATACGCAGAACCATAAAAAACATTCTGATTGATGCGGGTGTAAACCGTGAACAAAGGAACCTGCTACAGTCTCACGCACAAACCGGAGTGGATGTTAAACACTACGACCGGCACGAACACTTACCAGAGAAGCGGGAAAGCATGAGACGCTACGACGCTTTGCTTGACAAGATTATCAAGGGTGAAGACACAAAGCTGGTGGACTTGGAAACATACCGGCAGCGATCCACCAGCCACTAACAACCGGAGCATAAATCATGAAGCCACAACCCGCACCGCAATATATAACGGATGAACAGGGCAACCGGGTATCCGTCGTTTTGCCCGTCGATAAGTACCAGGAGCTTTTAGACGATCTTGAAGACCTGGCAACAGTGGCAGAGCGGAAAGACGAAGAGACCGTTTCTCACAATGATGTAATCAAGGCTCTGAAAGCTGATGGCAAGTTATGAATTACGCTGGAAGCGTTCAGCCCTGAAAGAGCTTCAGAAGTTACCCAAGCACACTGTTAGCAGGCTTGTCGCTTTGGCTGAATCGCTGGTGGATGATCCACGACCCACAGGCTGTAAAAAGCTGGTAGGTACAGACCATACATACCGGGTCAGAACCGGAGACTACCGGCTTGTGTACCAGGTACATAACGGACAGTTAATCATTGAGGTTGTGAAAGTGGGCCACCGGAAAGAGGTTTACCGTTAGGTCTATTTTTTGAACTTGGATTGCGTGAGGATGATCCAGATTTGGATGATCTTCACAAGAATAAGCCAGTCTAGGGAGAGCTACCCGAAAAGGCGGATAACCCACCCGCCCTGTCTGGTTTTCTCATTTGGTGGGATCGCTGGGGGCAGTGATGAAATCAGATGAATCACTTTCATATTTTGTAACACTAGAAGAACTCATTTCTCAGGTAGGGGTGACCGAACAGAAAGTATTTGAAGATTGTATGTTTAACGAGCTTGGTGTGTACAGCTATATCAATCCGGGGTATTTTCAGTTCAACCCTTCTGATGTGGTGCCTAATTACAAAGACATATTGGAAAGAGGGATCGTCATTGAAGGCGGTTCAGAATTCACAATTGATGACTATGGTAATACAGTTCATCGGGAGACAGGTAAGGTCATACCATCTTTGTCTAGGGGATATTATCGCATTCAGCCTGAGGACTTATTACACATATTCCAAGATGGCGAGGGGTATGTAAATCTTGTTGAATTTAAATACGGGTCATTTGTAATTGAAGTGGATGAATTCAAGCATAAGGTGCCCCATAGCTATACAGTGCCTTTAGAAAAACCTGTATTGGTTCATAAAAGCTGGGTTAGATTTGATCGTTCAGATGTTGAAGATTACAAAGAGATTGTTGATAACCTCAGAAACGATATACTGTTATCAGCCTGCTCGCCACGCCTGAAGAAGCGAATAACACTATGAATCTTGTCCTGCCTGATCAACGGGTCTTTGATTGTTTAACGTGGACTGGTATGTAACAGTGAGTTGAAAAAAGTGGTCAAGGTGTCTTTCATACTTGGAACGTGTTGCTTTTCAATAATGCAGCAAACATCGAGGTTTCCAAGCCAAGGATGTTTAAATGAGTCGCAATGAAGCTCTCCATCTTGTTCTTTATTAGCCAAAGATAAGATTTTGCCTGCGTTTTGTGTCGAGCTCTTTGAAAAAAACATATCTCCTGAATAGAAAGTTAAGCCCGGGGTAAATTCTATAGTCCTTTCTGCACTTTTAATCGTCAACGTATGCTGATCGGCATTGTAAGTAGCAAAAGCATAATTTTGATTAAATAAATTGATCAAGCCCGCACTCAGAATGCTCTGAACCACCTCGCTGTGCGACTCAGTGAAGTCATTAATAAAATATTCACACTCCTCAAGCGTCATTGAAAATAACGGCCTCCCCCATAGCAGTAAAAACAAAACCAACCATTTTTTTTTCATAGAGAGAACCTTGATGGCTATAAATAGTACGGATGTAAAACTCTTTGAAAGCCAGCGCCTCAGCGATGAGCAAGATGGCGGTGGTCGTGCTACTGAAAACGAGGTGATGGACGTCAACGTCAACAACCTGTTTCAGGACATCTCAAGGATAGACCGTACTATTGGTGATGTGGCTTTTCATAAGGTTTTTGTCGGTATCAGTACCGATAATAATGATTCTTACCCTGGCAGCCATGTCATTCTCACCAAGAATGCCAAAGAATCAAAACATCAATGCCCTTTTGTTTAACACCGACAGTCAGACCGATTAACGGCAAAGCGCAGTATGCTCGTTTGACCAAGGTGGAACACAGATAAGCAGTTTGCTTATTTAACCCTCTTGCTCAGGAAGCCTGTCCGTTATGTCTTTGTATGGAGAACTATAACCACTTCAGTCACACATGACGTTTTATATACTTAAATGTATTAAACACAGTTTGTTTATTGGCACAATGTACTCATAATGCTTATTTCCCCTTCCTTTCCTGCTAGTAATCTTTAAGTATGGGGAATCACCCTCAAGAAAAATGGCGCTGACAAAAGCAGGTGGACATGGTCTTTACTCACTACACATTGCAAGATATCAATTTCAAAGGCCTGGCACGTTTCTCGTATGAGTTCTCTCACCCTGATACCAACATCTCCCTTCAGCACTTGGGTATGAACCCTACAGCGGAGGCTGCTCTCCCATCTCCTGACACCTATTATCCACAGGTATGCGACAATATGAGTCACATTCGAACCAAAACCTTAAAAAATTCTCGGAAAATTGGATAGTCTAAGCTTTGTGTCGTCTACCGATACAGTGAAAAACATGTTAAAGGTAGACTCAATCATTACAACTCACTTCCCAAGCTACCGAGAACCATGCTTCGTTAAAGTCTGTAGACGACTATGGCTAATCTTTGGGCGGTAGTGTGCCCGATAATTCAATACCTTTTTCTCTATGAATACTACCGAGCAAGAATTTCTCAACAGCCTTGAGAAAAAACTCTGGACCAGTGCCGACAAGCTGCGCTCCACTCTCGATGCCGCGCAATACAAACACACCGTACTGGGTCTGGTCTTTCTGAAATACGTCTCCGACGCCTTTGATATCCGTCGGGATGAGCTGACCGAACAGTTCAAAACCGAAGATCACGAATACTTTTTAGACCCTGAAGAGTTCGGCCCATTCGACAGCGACGACTATGCAGCCGCCGTCGCCGAAGAACTGGAAGAACGGGATTACTACACCGAGGCCAATGTCTTCTGGGTGCCCAAACCGGCCCGCTGGGAATTTCTGCAAAACCAGAACAAGGTCGTGATTACCGGCGAACTGGAAGTGGGGGAAGGTAGCAAGCTTAAAAAAATCCGTTCCGTCGGCCAGCTGATCGACAATGCGCTGGAAGCTATCGAACACGACAACACCAAGCTCAAAGGCGTACTCCACAAACGCTACACCCAACTTCAAATCGATCAGGCCAAGCTGGGCGAACTGATTGATCTGATTGCCACTGTTCCTTTTAAACACGATTCGCTGGATTCCAAAGACATCCTCGGCCATGTGTACGAATATTTCCTCGGTCAATTTGCCTTGGCCGAAGGCAAAAAAGGCGGACAGTTCTACACCCCTAAATCCATCGTCAGTCTGATAGTGCAAATGCTCGAACCTTTTAAAGGGCGGGTTTACGACCCAGCCATGGGTTCCGGCGGTTTTTTTGTGCAGTCCGAACATTTTATCAGTGCCCACAAAGGCCGCATTGGTGATGTGTCTATTTACGGGCAGGAATACAACCACACCACTTGGCAGCTGGCGGCCATGAACATGGCGATTCGTGGCATCGACTTTAACTTTGGTAAAGAACCTGCCAACACCTACACCAACGATCAGCACCCCGATTTGCGGGCAGATTTTGTGATGGCCAACCCGCCGTTCAATATGAAAGAGTGGGATACCGGCGTAAGCGATGACGACCCCCGCTGGCAATACGGCACGCCGCCATCGAGCAATGCCAACTTCGCCTGGCTGCAACATATGCTCTACCATCTGGCACCTAATGGCAGCATAGGTTTGTTGCTGGCCAACGGTTCCATGAGTTCCAACACTAATAATGAAGGCGCTATTCGCAAAGCCTTAATTGAAAACGATCTGGTGGAATGTATGGTCGCCCTGCCCGGCCAGCTGTTTACCAACACCCAGATTCCCGCCTGTATCTGGTTTTTAACCAAAAACAAAACTGAACGTACCAATGCCCGTGGTCGTAAATTACGTAACCGTAAAGGCGAAGTGCTGTTTATTGATGCTCGCAATCTTGGCTATATGAAAGACCGAGTGTTGCGTTATTTTGCTCAGGACGATCTCAATAAAGTCACCGAGATTTTCCATCACTGGCAGACCGGAGAAAACTACGAAGATGAAGCCGGTTTCTGCAAATCTGCTGAATTTGAAGAACTGCAAAAACACGACTTTGTTCTGACACCGGGGCGTTATGTGGGTGCGGCTGCGGAAGAAGATGATGGAGAACCCTTTGCTGAGAAAATGGCGAGACTCACAGGCCAGTTGAAAGAACAGTTTGCTGAGTCGGATCGGTTGGAAAAGGAGATTAAGGTGAACTTGGCGGGGTTGGGTTATGATGTGTAGCACAATCGGAACTCATGTTGATTTACAACGCGGTACAACCTATAAAAGCAAGTTGCTTGACCAACCGGGGCCGCTCTTACTGGGTTTAGGCTCAATAGAGCGGAACGGCGGGTTTCGCTCTGATAAACTGAGGACTTATGGAGGCCCCTCTCCTGAAAAGCTTTTAGTTTACTCTGGCGATTTATACGTTTCGTTAAAAGATGTCACACAGTCTGGCGACTTGCTTGGATCAATTGCAAGAGTTCCTACAAATATTTCTGTAGGGCGCATGACACAAGACACTGTTAAACTCTGCTTCAAAACAGATATATCAAAAAAATATTTTTACTGGCTGCTACGAACTCCTCAGTACCGGCAATATTGCCGCTCCCACGCTACAGGAACTACAAATCTAGGTTTGAGCCGAGAAGACTTTTTCAATTTTAAAATTCCAGAGTTTAGTGCGATAAGAGAGAAAATCGTCAATATCTTAGAGTTGGTGGAAAGCAAAATCGAATTCAACCGCCAAGCCAACCAAACCCTCGAAGCCATTGCCCAAGCCATTTTTAAAAGCTGGTTTGTGGATTTTGAACCCACCCAAGCCAAAATCGCTGCCCGAGAAAAGGGACAAGACCCTGAGCAAGCTGCCCTATGCGCCATCAGCGGCAAGTCTTCCGACGAACTGGAGCAACTCACTTCAGACCAGCTTTCACAATTGAAAACCACCGCCGCATTATTTCCGGATGCTTTGGTTGAATCTGAGTTGGGGGAGATTCCGCAGGGCTGGGAAGTTTTTCCTCTCGGAGAAATGATTGAATTCAACCCAAAGCGTACGTTGAAAAAAGGAACACTTGCTCCCTATCTCGATATGAAAAATGTCCCTACACAAGGACATCTGGCTGATGATGTTTATTTACGGGAAATGGCAAGCGGTACAAAATTCATTAACGGCGATACTCTACTAGCCCGGATCACACCTTGTCTGGAAAATGGAAAAACCGCATTTGTTGACTTTCTGGAACAAGATCAGGTTGGCTGGGGGTCAACTGAGTACATCATTATGATGCCAAAAGATGCTCGCCCGGTTTCACTTGGCTATTTCATTGCGCGCTTAGACTCTTTCAGATCAAAGGCCATCCAAACAATGACAGGAACCAGTGGGCGGCAACGAGCCAACGCTAAAGCTCTCTCTGAACAGCTGTGGATCAACTATCCAGTCACTCTATTAAATCAGTTTGACCTTATTGCAGGTGGATATTTAGCCAAAGCAAAAGAAAATGGTCAGGAAAGTAAATCTCTGGCTGCAATCCTAGACACCCTCCTCCCCAAACTCCTCTCCGGAGAACTGCCTCCCAACTCACAACAGCCTGCACACACAGAAAAAAGTGATATGCTGAATACGGCACAAAGCCGTCATCGGGGTGCGTCCTGATGCCACAAAAACAATTACCGTTGACGCCACAGAAGGTGGACAACCGAATGATCGAATCCTTTGAGTTTCGTAATCTTGGCCCTCTGGAACATATCAGGGCAGAGAATCTGGGCCAGATTAACCTGATTATTGGCCCTAACAGTGCCGGTAAAACCTGGTTGTTAAAGGCGCTTTACGCCGCTGTCCGTACGCTGGAGGAAGCTGGCCGGGGGCATGATAACCGTAGTTTCTCTGAGGTGCTTAGCGATAAGCTCTACTGGACCTTTCAGCCCGATAAGCTGGGCGATATGGTCCGCAAAGGTAAGGGAAATAAGCTGTCCGCCACGATTGGCTTAAAAGGGCAGCCGGAGTTGAGCTTTAACTTTGGGCAGGAGACCACCAAACAGATCAATGATCTTGTGGGTGACGAGGTTCAACGCCGGGAAGCGAACTCTATTTTTCTGCCGCCTAAAGAAGTGCTGTCTCTACAAAAAATCATTCTGCAAACGGCTCTGCAAGAACGGCAGTTTGGCTTTGACAGTACCTATTCCGATCTGGCCCTTGCACTGAATCAGGATGTCTCTCAGGACTCTCTGAACTCCACTTTGGCGCAAACGGCTCAGACGTTGGAAAACATGTTTCCGGGCCGGATTGAACAGGATCGCCAGAAAAAAGAGTGGGTGTATAAAGTGGGTAATGCCCGTTACTCCATCAATGCCACGGCAGAGGGCATTAAAAAGATCGGGGTTATGGAGACCCTGATCCGCAATCGCTTTCTTTCAAAGGACTCTGTGGTTTTTATTGATGAACCTGAGTCAGCATTGCACCCGACAGCGATTACTCAGCTTCTCGATGTCATCAAGGTTATAGCACGGTTGGGGATGCAGTTTTTTATTGCCAGTCACTCTTACTACGTGGTGAAGAAGCTGTTTATCGCCGCAATGGCAGATGATATGGATATTCCGGTGCTGATGCCTGATGGTAAGGGGCAGTGGCGGCAGGAGAACCTGAGAGAAGGTTTGCCGGAAAACAGTATTATTGATGAATCAATTCGTTTGTATGAACAAGAGATAGGGTTAGCTCTGGACTGATGGCTAAAATCATTACTGAGTCCGGTATGCAGTTCGGACCTTTTGAACATGAGCAATTGCTCCCTATCGAAACCTGCGCAAGCTATAAAACAATCCAGCATGGCATTCCCATTGCGGAGTTTTTGCTCTCCCGACCCACCGACAAAAACCCTAATGCAGTCTGGATTGTTGAAGCAAAAACCAGTATGTCCCGGCCTGAGAATAAATCAGATTTTACAACCAATATTCAGGATATTTGCCACAAGTTCATTAACAGTGTTCATCTTTTTCTGTCCGGATTGTTAGCACGAAACACTCAGATGCAGAATGAAGTTCCCTCTGGCATGAGTCATATAACCGCCACTAATGTTGATTTCAAACTGATTCTGGTTACTAAGAAAAGCAAACCTGACTGGTTGATCCCCATTCAGGATGCTCTCAGAAAAAAGTTAAGCCCTCTGATAAAAACCCTGAGCCTGAACCCGAACTGCCTGTTCGTTTTTAATGAAGACATTGCACGCCAAAAACGATTGATAGTCTGACACTATTCAGTTTTTGCACGGATAAATTTTATGATCACAGAAGATCAACTGGAGCAACTCTGTCTGAGCTGGTTCCAGAGCCTCAATTATGACTACCTGTGTGGCTACGATATTGCGCCCGGCGAAGCAGCTGCCGAGCGCAGTGATTACCGACAGGTGATTTTGCACGACCGGCTGATTCAACAATTACAGATTATTAACCCGCATATTCCTCTGGCTACTCTGGAGCAGGTGGCTCAACAAGTCAGTCAGCCAGAAACGCCGATTCTGATTAAGAATAACAGAGCCTTTCATCGGTGGTTGCTGGAAGGGGTGAAAGTTGAGTTTAAGGATGAGGGCAAAACGAAAACTGATTATGTGCAACTGATGGATTTTTCGACGGTCGGTAATAACCAGTTTCTGGTGGTGAATCAGTTTACCATTACCGGCACAAAAGGCAGTCGTCGTCCAGATGTGTTGGTGTTTATTAACGGTTTGCCGTTGGCAGTGCTGGAACTGAAAAATCCGGCGGATAACAGTGCGGATATCTGGTCAGCTTATCAGCAGTTGCAGACCTATAAGGAAGAAATCTCCGATCTGTTTGTGTTTAATGAAGCGCTGGTGATCAGTGATGGCTTGAACGCCCGAGTGGGTTCTCTGACCGCCAATAAGGAGCGTTTTCTGCCCTGGCGGACAGTGGCGAATGAGAACGATAAGCCGCTGTTTGAATATCATCTGGAAACACTGGTGAAGGGCTTTTTCCGACCTGATTTGTTTCTGGATTACATTCGGCATTTTGTGCTGTTTGAGACTAATGGCGACGCCATTATCAAGAAGATTGCCGGTTATCATCTAATGGCACTGACTTAAGGCTCATTCTCTGAAACACCAAGGCTTGCCCGAGAAGAAAAACGACTATAACAGTCTTTGAACAATTTCATCTCCCCGAGCAAGCCATGACCAAGTTTAGCCCTGAATTTCTGTCCCTCGCTAATGATTGCCTTCGTCAATTTGCCCAAACTGGCAACGATGCACTGTCATCGATTCTCACCCCTGATGACCTCAACGCTTTTCAGGCAAGTTATCCTGGCTTCAGAGCCAGGGACTTTCCTCCCTCTAAAACCCTAACCCTGTTCATGAAACAGGTCGCCAGCGACACCAAGTCATGCCGACACGCCCTTATTGATGAGGCAAGAGATCAGGCCGTCAATGGTAACAAGCCTTCCAATACCGGAACCGGTGCGTATGCCAAAGCACGGCAGCGATTAACAGAGGAATCAATTAACGTACTGCTGCGCACCTCAGGCAATAACCTCGACAGCGCCTCACCAGAATCCTGTCTCTGGCATCAACGCCGAGTTCTGATCACTGACGGCTCAACACTCTTAATGCCGGACACCGAGAAAAACCAACATGAATACCCTCAGCCTGACACCCAAAAAAAGGGCTTGGTTTCCCTGTTCTTAGAATTCTTGTTTTGATATCCCTTGGCAGTGGTGCGTTACTCGATTATGCAGTAGCTCCTTACCAGGGCAAAGAGACGGGTGAGCAAGCCCTGCTCAGAAGGCTCCTGTTTCACCTGCGTGCTGGCGACATTCTGCTGGGTGATGCGAATTTTGAAAATTATTTCCTGCTGGCTCTTGTGCTGCATGCCGGGGCAGATGTGGTGTTTGAGAAAAACGGTGCACGACTTATTGACTTCAGAAAGTGCTACCAACGGTTGGGCAACAAAGACGGGCTGTTCAGGCTAACACGCCCTGCAAGACCGGAATGGATGAGCCGGGAATTATACGATCAGATGCCTGATGAGCTGGTTATTCGTGCCGTCAAAAATAAGACCCGTATAATCGTCACCACTTTACTGGATGCTGAAGAGTATTCTCGTACCGAGATCATCGGCCTGTATCTGAAGCGCTGGCACGTTGAAACCGATTTTGATGTGATCAAAACCACTATGCAAATGGAAATGCTCCGGTGCAAAAGTCCGGAAATGGTGAGAAAAGAAATTGCAGTGAACCTGTTGGTTTACAACGTGATACGCGCCCTTATGGGTAAGGCAGCAGTACGCATCAGGAAAATGCCCAGAGAGATCAGCTTTAAAGCGGCACAGGAAACGCTGGTATCCTTCCACCAGACATTACTGGGAGCGCGCGGCGACTGGCTGGAAGAGAAGATCGTCAACATGCTGGAAATAATAGGCCGACATGTTGTTGGTAATCGTCCGGGAAGGTCAGAACCAAGAGCTGTAAAGAGACGACCAAAGCCGCATAAAAGGCTACAACACCCGAGAGCTGAGGCACGCAGATTGAAGCAGTACCAAGGGAAAGCGGCTTAAGTCAGTGACATTGGGTTATCATCAGTTCCATGCAGTACGCGAAGCAGTGAAGGCGACGGTGATTGCCGCCCGGCAGGAACCTCTTAATGCCGTAGCTGAACCCAGAGCGAATTATGGCGAGAAGGTGGTGCCCGGTTCCGGCAAGGCCGGGGTGGTCTGGCATACACAGGGTTCTGGCAAGTCGATCTCGATGGTGTGTTATGCGGGTAAATTGCTGGCACAGCCGGAGATGAATAATCCGACGTTGGTGGTGGTCACCGACCGGAATGATCTGGACGGACAGCTGTTTGATACCTTTGGTATGGCGGCGAATACCCTGAAGCAGACGCCGATTCAGGCGGAGGACCGTGATGATTTGCGAGAGACTCTGGCCTCCCGTCAGGCGGGTGGGATTGTCTTTACTACGGTTCAGAAGTTTGCCCTGTTAGCGGGTGAGCTGGAACACCCGGAGCTGAGCCAGCGTCATAACATTGTGGTGATCAGCGATGAAGCGCACCGTAGCCAGTACGGTGATAAAGCGAAATTCAATGCCAGGACCGGACAGTATACTTTTGGTTATTCCAAACATATGCGGGATGCCTTGCCCAATGCGTCGTTTATCGGCTTTACCGGCACGCCGATTGATTCTGCCGATAAGGATACCCGTTCTGTTTTTGGTGAGTATGTTTCTATCTATGATATTCAGGATGCGGTAGACGACGGTGCGACAGTGCCTATCTACTATGAGTCCCGACTGGCGAAACTGAATATCAAACAGGATGATATTGAAGCCCTGAACGACGAAGTGGATGAGGTGATTGAGGATGAAGAAACCTCGGTTCAGGAACAGACCAAATCCCGGTGGGCAGCCCTTGAGAAACTGGTCGGGGCTGCGCCTCGTGTGCAGCAGGTGGCGGAAGACCTGATCGCCCATTTTGAAAACCGCATCAGCACTATGCCCGGCAAGGCGATGATGGTTGCTATGAGTCGGGAAATCTGCGTGGATATGTACAATGCCATTGTCGCCTTGAAACCTCAGTGGCACAACGCTGATCCCTCAAAAGGCGCTATCAAAGTGGTAATGACCGGCTCTGCTTCGGATAAGGAAAAGTTGCAGCCGCATATCTACAACAAAGAGACCAAGAAGCTGTTTGAAAAACGCTTCAAGGATGTCAACGATCCGCTGCAACTGGTGATTGTGCGGGATATGTGGCTGACCGGATTTGATGCCCCTAATTGTCACACCATGTACGTTGATAAGCCCATGAAGGGGCATAACCTGATGCAGGCCATTGCTCGGGTCAACCGCGTATTCAAGGATAAGCCCGGCGGTTTGGTCGTGGATTATATCGGCATCGCCAATGAGCTAAAGCAGGCGCTGAAAACTTACACCAACTCCAACGGTAAAGGTCAGCCTACCCATGATGCCCATGAAGCCTTTGCCATTCTGCAGGAAAAAATGGATGTGGCTCGGGGCATGTTCTCAACGCCGGTGAATGGTACTGCCTTTGATTACAGTGCCTATGAAACCAGTGCATTACAGCTTTTACCCGGTGCCATGGGGCATATTCTGGGGCTGGTTGGCGCCTCGGGCGAGCTGGATGGCAAGAAGCGATTTCTGGATGTAATGGCGGCGATCAGCAAGGCTTACACCCTTTGCAGTACGCTGGATGAAGTGGAACCACTGAAAAAAGAGATTGCCTTTTTGTCGGCGGTGAAAGCGGCTATTGGCAAGTTTACCTCCATTGATAAACGTCGCACTGATGAAGAAAAGCATTCAGCCCTGAAGCAGATTATCGACAATGCGATTGTGGCTGAAGGCGTGGATGATATTTTCCAGCTGGTCGGACTGGATCGCCCCAATATCGGGCTGTTGTCGCCTGAGTTTATGGAAGATGTGGCCAATTTGCCCCAGAAAAATCTGGCGGTTGAACTGCTGGAGAAATTATTACGGGATGAAGTAAAAGCCCGCATGAAAACCGATGTGGTGTCTGAGAAGAAATATTCCGACCGGATTATGGAGACATTACGGAAGTATCATAATCGCGCCATTGAAACTGCTCAGGTGATTGAAGAATTAATCCAGATGGCGAAAGATATGGCCGATGATGCCAAGATGGCTGAGGACTCCGGCTTGAATTCCGATGAGATTGCCTTTTATCGGGCATTGATTCAGAACGAATCGGCGGTCAGGGAGTTGGGCGATAACAACCTTCGGGAGCTGGCAAAATACGTCACGGCTCAACTTCGCAAAAGCACCACTGTGGACTGGCAGGTTAGGGATAGCGTAAGAGCGAAACTCCGTAACCTGATCCGCCAGGCTCTGCGGAAATGGAAGTATCCGCCGGATCAGGCGAAGGATGCTGTGGAGAAGTGTTTGCAGCAGGCGGAGGTGCTTTCTAATCATTGGAGTGCGGCGATGTAAACTGGGTCTTTCTGTATCCGTGTTACGGGAAACACTCTGGTTCCCTGCAAGTACCAGAATAGGGAACTGCCTGTTCGCAGAATATTTTCATTAGGCATTGGTGAAACCATGGTCATACCAAAACCCCGGAAAGTATGGGGGCAGATGGTTTATCTTGCCGCACCCAGAAAAGGTGAAGAGCTGATAGTTGTTATCTGCAATGCAGGCTCATCAGCAGCTATAGCCGATTATTTATAGCGATGGCAGATTGAAACCATGTTTCAGGCTCTGGCTTTTTGCTGGAGCTACAAGACCGGTGAATATGTCAATGAAGAGCACCTCATCAAGATCAAAAACCATGGAAGAAAAACGCAGGCTCTATTTCGAGCAGGCCTGGATCACTTACAGCGAATCCTTGATCATTTTGAAATATGGATCAATGCGTTTATCACGATAATATCGCTCTTCTTTGAGACCCGGCTGAGTGAAGCTTTATGAAAATTGTCGTGTACAGAGGAGAACAGATTAAGAAATGAACACTGACTTATTGATAAGCATCAATATTGTACTTTCTTTTTAAGCGCAAAATGCAACCCTATTTTTGGGCTCCAACAGGGGAAAACTGTGCTTATTTTTCAATTCCTATTTTTATTATTAATGTTATACGTCGGTAGCCGTAAAGGAGGCATCGGTTTAGGCGTGGTATCAGGCATTGGCCTGGTGATTGAAGTCTTTATTTTCAGGATGCAGCCGACATCACCACCCGTTACGGTGATGCTGATCATTCTGGCGGTAGTAACTTGTGCATCAATTTTAGAAGCAGCAGGTGGTTTGAAGTATATGCTGCAGGTTGCCGAAAAAATCCTGCGCAAGAACCCCAGGCACGTTACATTGCTCGGACCACTGGTTACTTATGCTATGACATTCATGCTGGGAACTGGTCACTCCGTATACTCAGTGATGCCGATCATTGGTGACGTTGCCCTGAAAAATGGCATTCGTCCAGAGCGCCCTATGGCTGCGGCCTCTGTGGCTTCTCAACTAGCAATCACGGCCAGCCCATTGTCGGCGGCGGTTGTCTTTTATCTGGCGCAACTCAGTGACATAAGTACATCCATTACTCTGACCAGCATTTTGGGTGTGACTGTTCCTGCCACGTTACTAGGTACCATTATTTTATCTCTGTACAGCATGTACCGTGGTGTTGAGCTGGAAGATGATCCGGAATACCAGCGTCGTATGGCTGATCCAGTTATGCGTAAGCAGATTGAAGAAACAACGGCCACCAGTCTTGATGAGCAACTGCCCGCATCAGCGAGGCATTCAGTGCTTCTTTTCATGGCAGGTCTGGCTACCATTGTTCTGGTTGCAATGGTGCCTGAACTACGCACTATTGGCGAAAAGGCGATTAAAATGAGTGTCATCATTCAAATGATGATGCTGGCCTTTGGTGGGTTAATTCTGGTACTGACTAAAACCGACGTCAGAAAAGTGCCCGAAGGAGTGGTTTTCAAATCAGGGCTAGTGGCTGCTATCGCTATTTTTGGTATTGCCTGGATGAGTGACACTTACTTTCAACATGCCATGCCAGTCTTTCAAACCACGATTAAGGATATGGTAACAGCAAACCCGTGGACGATTGCTTTTGCTATGTTCATTGTTTCTGTTGTAGTCAACAGTCAGGCAGCGACTGCAAGAATGATGTTACCTGTCGCATTGGGTCTGGGGCTTTCACCGCAGTTGTTGATTGGTATTATGCCAGCAGTTTATGGTTACTTCTTTATTCCTAACTACCCTTCCGATATTGCCACCTGTAACTTCGACAATACCGGCACCACTCGTATCGGAAAGTACTATTTTAATCACAGCTTTATGGTGCCAGGTTTGATTGGTGTTATTTCAGCCTGCTGCATTGGTTATGTGTTGGCACAGATTTTAATCTAAAGCGATTTTTCTTGAATCTTGGAAACCGCCTTTACCCGGGCGGTTTTTTGAGCTGTTGAAAGCGCAACAGTATGTCTTACAGACTCGGCATGAACTTTTTAATGATTTCTATGTCAAATAGTTAACGTTATTACGTAAGGATATTGATCATCATGACCGGATTACCAAAGATAGTCTACGTTGCAATGGATCAGATCGTACCTGATCTGGATAAGCCAGCGACTTTAGAGACAAATGCACCCACTATCCAATGGTTAGGGAAAGAAATAACACTTAAAGAGGCCTCAAAGATCTATGTTCATTTAGTGAGCCCAAACCCAAGATCAGAAGCACAGGTAGATTTAAAGAAAGCCCTTAGAAGCATCATTAATGAAATTCATAAAAAACACCCCGACTACTTCAGAAGGTGCATGAGTCAATGAATAAAGAGTACCAACGCTGACTGCCGCTGAATTAAAAGGGTTATCTATATAGCCATCAACGCTAAAACATAAATGCTGAGGCTAACAGTCGATAGCACTCTGATGAATCGTGACTGCTACAAGCAATCAGCTATCTGGTCAACTTAACAGAAACTCACTTTGAAAATCTTCATTAAGATCCTCAAACAAATCTCTGATGATTTTGAATGTCGAGCCTTTATTTTTGAAATCCATTAATAGTTCTTGATTTGTTAGTAGATCTTGATGAAAAAGACTGAGGCCTGCAGCAATAATAAAGTTATCTCCATCGAGAATTTGTTCGTCAGGTTTAGGTTTGATCTCGCTACATTTGCCATGTAACAAACTGGCTGCATAGAGCAATTTCTTTTGTTCATCGCTTTTCTGCATCAAAAGGTTCTGAATATTTTCTCCAAACTGCTTCCTATTTTTACTTGCATCCTTCAGGCTTTTAAGATCATTTCCTGATAGCAAGTTTGCTGATCTGCAAAGCTCCTTAAAAGCTGAAGACTGTGTGATGGGGTTACTAAACTCTTCCTTCGAGAAATCTATTCTTGAAGACCCTTTAAAGGCTTCGATCATGTTATCAACTTTACTTTTGGCGCCACTTCTCCGAAACAGGCCTGGCTCTCTGGATTCTGTGAGCTGGTAAAGTTTAGCAAATAAGTTATCAATATTATTCAGCTTGTTTGTTTCTGCTGTTGATGCATCTTTTGAAGCCTCCGCTGTTGTTGAACCTTTTGATCTAAGGCCTTTATATTGGGCAGTGATTTTTGCCAGAGCTGATTGCTTTGCTTTTGATAATTTATGGAACCCTATCGAAAGATTTTTCTTGGGATTGAGTTTTTTGATCCGCCGCTGAGACAATAACTTTTTCAGGGGATTGGATTTATCGGTATCGGCAGTGTTCAGCCGTTCTGTGTTTTCCTTCTTTTCTACTCTGGAAGCAAGCCATCGGGAAGGCGACGAAAAAATACGGATAACCCATTGTTTCCAATTTTGGACAGGAGCTTCTTCTGCGTCGATACCGCGCTTTCCATCCTCCTTAACCTTTTCAGTTTCAAGGCGTTGCAGGTCTGGCTGTTTTTTTGGCATGCTCGGTGGTTGGGGGGTAATGATAGCCACGATGATTCCTTTTAAGTGGTTTGAGGTTTATCTGTAACATTGCTATCGACCACATTGCTATCTGGTTAAAAAAACGGAGGTGATGGAGGGTGCTTGCCCGTATCGGTCTACAGTAACATAGCTGTTGCATAGAGCAGGTTTTGCACGCTTCTGTTATTTGCTGTTGATGACTTTATGCATCAAAATCAGAATGGCTATTAGTAGATTGCAAACTGCTGAACTACACTGTGTCAAGTTCTCTTGATTGGCAGATTTCGCAGTGAATTGAGGCAAAATTTCAGAACTCATTAGCAACGCAACCTGCTTCGAAATGATCCGCAAGAGTCGGTCTGTCGGCAACCTTCGGTTACCGACCTTGTGGGCTTATTTAGAATTTATTTTGGAAACCAATGGTAAGGGCGTGGATATTGGTTTTGGTTTTTCCATACTCAGGAAAGTCGAAGCTCGACAGTTTCATTCCCCGGTACTCAACCACAATCTTAATGTTTTTTTCTGTATCAAGATCGTAGTTAAAGCCGGCACCGTAGTGAATGGCATTCAACATACCATCCTTAGAAAAATCGGGTGGTTTTCGATCTTGCTCATTAATTGAAACTCCATTGGTGGCAGAAATACGATATTTCACTTTCCCTGCGCCAACACGACCAAAGAATTCCAAAAAATCATTGTATTGAGCACCTAACACCATATGCCCTGAGAAGGAATACTCATACTCACCGCGCTTGTGAGTTATTTTTTCAGACTCTTCTTCGTCATCGCCATCATAGCCAGTTTCTCTATAGGTGACTTTATTCAGATACCACCCCTCAAGCTCGGCAGCGACATACCATTTGTTAAAATCGTGACGATAACCAATATTGCCAAAAAACGGCATATAGGAAACGACATCCGGTTTAGAGAAAGCCGATTCATAATCGCTATCCACCAAGCTATAACCAAACCCGCCGCCATAGTAAAAACCACCAGCCATACAATAGTTTGCTGACAATAACAGAAGTAGTAGTGCTTTTTTCATTGAGATCTCCTTGCGCTGATAGGGTTATCGGTCAAACACCGAACCCGTTTAGCGGAATTGAAATCAAGATATCACTGCCTTACAAAGATCAGCCTGTGCTCTTTAGCGTAAGCATTGGCAAGCACCAAATAAAAAGTCTATCCTGCCACCTGCCAATCAGAATTAATCCGGATATTTCATGACCATCAAGCCTTTCAAGACCGGTAATACCGATGTCGACCCAGATAAAGCCTATGCACGGCTGGAAAGCTGGTTAGACAACATTATTCCGATCTTTCTCGAATCCCCTGAATATAAAAAGCTCTCCAAAGCCAACAAAAAGTCCGGAGGCTCCTGGTTTCATTTATTTATGGACCTGGAGCTGGGTTATATAGGCAAAGACCTAAAAGCGCTTGATATTGAAGATGTAGAAGAAATACTGCTGGAACTATTCCCACGCAAAGTAATCTGCCCGGACTCTAAGGCAAAAACCATCATTCCTGAGCTCATCGCTATCTGGGAGTTCCTGCACAGAGAGCTCAATGCCGGCAAAAAACCACAACTACCATTCGCTGTCGATATCATTGGTGTTCTGAAAGGGATTAAGAGAGATTATCTCTCTATTTTTAAGGGCGAGGCTGACTCTGCTCTATCTCTTGATGATGAAGTCTTTGAAGAGCTGTTGATGCAGCTACAAAGCGATGAGAGTGAAGACGACTGGATTGATGCATTAATCATTGATACTACCCAGAACCTTGACAGCATTAATCAAGCGCCCGAACCTCCCGAGCAATGGAAAATGCTTTGGGATATGAATAGGCTAGACCAATTTCTGGGGCATGTATTGGTTAGAGAGGTTAGTGTTAAAAACCCTCAAACCCTAGCTACCATCGAAGAACTTCTCAACTTTGGTTGTCAGGAACTATTCCGACGAGTTCGTCAGAAAGACCAGAGGGCTCTATCATTTCTGAAAATCACTGAAAATAATATTGTGGAAGCAGCTAATTCCGGATCACTCATTCCCGAGTCAATGAAGGCGTTTATCTCGGTATTATCTCAGCATCGACAATACTTGTCGGAAGAATTTCTTGATTTTATCCATGAATGGATGATGAGCAACGACGTCAGCGAAGAAGATGTGCCAGACGACCAATCTTTTGAGGGCATGATTGATGGATTCCAACATCTGCTGAACAGTGTTCCGGATGAATTTATTTTTATCAGTGCCCTAAAAAGCCAGCTCGGTTTTCTGCCTGCCGATGGTCTGGCTAGCCTGGTTCATCATTTATTATCGCTGGGTTCAAAAGCCGCTGATGCACTGACATTACTAATTCTGGATCAGAATAAAACCCAGGCTATTGCCGTAGCAGAAACATTAAATGGTCATACCGAGTCAATCAGCCCCAAAACGTTGTCCCGTTTGATTCGAATCCGAAACTGGTTGCCAGCCCCGGTTCAACAGCCAACCGACCAGCTGATTAAAAATGTTCGGAAACTGGGCATTATGCCGCAAACACCGGAATCTCTTGCTAAAGCCAATATTCAGGAAGTTTATATGTCGAGCGTTGATGGTGCCGGCACTCAGGGGGTTATGCTGCTCGTAAAGGAAGGTAAGTCCTTCCGATTAATCAGCTTTGTACTAAAAGAAAATCTGGGCGTTATTGATGTCATGGTTTCTCCACCTGAAACCAAAACAGAGCTGAAAAAATACATTACTCTGGCCAAAGAGCAGGGCACAGTGCTTGAAAAAGTTTCCCTTGAACTGATTCAGAAACAACTGCCTGTATTTCTCGCCCTGAATGTGAGCAGCCACACAGCGATTGACCACGAACTGATTCAGGTAATGGAGTTACTTGGATTGGAAGAATGGAATCCAGCGTCTACAAGCGTCAATGAACTCTATTCTGAGCTAATTCCTCAATCACCTTCAGTAGAAGATATTGAACGAGTTCAGAAGCGCTCAGAAAAATGGACAGAAACCAATATAGGCTGGTGCTGGTTTAATGACAGCTCAGAGCTGAAGCAAGTCATTGACAGGTCGTCAGTGAAAGGGCTTTACAAAACAATCTGCAATGAGGTGCTCGAGTCTGACAGAAATCTTTGGGGAGAAAGAATGGGGCGTATGGCACTTTGGGCTCAATACGCCAACAGCAAGCGTAAGCAGCAACAGAGTCAGGATTTTGCGGTTGCCAGTTGGTTGTTGGAACATTCTGAATTGCCAGCTTTCGAAGTAGAGCTACTCAGAGCAATCGCTAAAAATTCTGTGTCGTTCTGATGCCGGTAATAACTGCATAAGTACCCGATGATATAAAATCGGGTACTTAACTGATGATTTGGTTGTCGGTACTTTACATCATGGAAGTACCGACATTGGTCAAGCCGCCAGTGCAGTAGGCTCAGGAGTACGAATCAGGTAATCAAAAGCACCCAGAGCTGAGTTTGCACCGCTACCCATCGCAATAATGATCTGCTTGTAAGGCGCAGTAGTCACATCCCCAGCAGCAAACACGCCTGGAATGGAGGTTTCCCCCTGACTGCCAACCATGATTTCACCTCTTGGTGTCAGTTCCATATCCCCTTTCAGGAATTCCGTGTTTGGTACCAGGCCGATCTGAACAAAGATACCTGCCAGTTCCACCTGATGACTTTCTCCGGATACCCGGTCGGTGTAGGTCAGACCAGTGACTTTGTTACCATCTCCGTTCACTTCGGTGGTCATAGCGTTGGTGATGATATCGATGTTTGCCATCGAGTTAGCTTTATCCTGCAACACCGCATCCGCTCGCAGTTTGCTGTCGAACTCCAGTACAGTGACATGCTCGACAATACCCGCCAGATCAATAGCCGCTTCGATGCCAGAGTTACCTCCACCAATCACCGCTACTTTTTTGCCCTTAAATAGCGGACCATCGCAGTGTGGGCAGTAGGCAACACCCTTTCCTCGGTATTCCTGTTCTCCGGGCACATTCATTTCTCTCCAGCGAGCACCGGTCGCCATAATCAGCGTTCGGCTTTTCAAAGTGGCACCACTGGCCAGTTCAACCTGAATCAAGTCCCCAACCTGTTCTGCCGCAATCACTTTGCTGGCTTTCTGGTTGGTAATAATGTCTACATCGTATTCCCGAACGTGCTCTTCAAGGCTACTCACCAGCTTTGGCCCTTCGGTCGCCTTGACGGAAATAAAGTTTTCAATGCCGACGGTGTCGAGCACCTGGCCACCAAAACGGTCGGCGACAACACCAGTACGAACACCTTTACGGGCAGAGTAAATAGCTGCGGATGCTCCGGCAGGTCCGGCACCGACCACCAGCACATCAAACGGATCTTTTTCTGACAGGGCTTCTGCCTGTTTTGCTTCTGCCCCTGTATCCAGCTTGCTGATGATTTCTGACAGGGAGATTCGTCCTTGCGCAAAGAGTTCACCATTCAGGTAAACCGCTGGAACAGCCATAATATTACGGCTATCCACTTCGTCCTGGAAAAGTGCGCCATCAATCATAATATTGGTGATATTGGGATTGATCGCCGCCATCATATTCAGCGCCTGCACCACATCCGGGCAATTCTGACAGCTTAAAGACACAAAGGTTTCAAAGTGAAACTCTCCGGACAGGTTGCGTACCTGCTCAATCACTGCCGGTTCCAGTTTAATTGGGTGCCCTCCACTATGAAGCAGCGCCAGCACCAGGGAGGTAAATTCGTGCCCCATTGGCAGACCAGCAAAACGGATTTCACTGCCAGTGGCGGCTGAACGAATCAACATAGAAGGCGCACGTTCACCACTTTCACTGTTCTCAGAGAGGGAAATTAAGCCTGAGAGTGATTCAATGTCTTGCGCCAGTTGTTCCAGCTCATTGGATTTATCACTGCCATCCAGCGAGATCACCAGCTCAACTGGGGTTTTCAGGTTTTGCAGATAGGTTTTCAACTGAGCTTTTAGATTGCTGTCCAGCATGATACTTCCTTTTTAATTCTGGTTAGGCTCTGCCATTAACAGAGCCTGTTGTCGAAAAGACGGATTAGATTTTGCCAACCAGGTCCAGAGAGGGTGCCAATGTAGCTTCACCTGGCTGCCAAGCCGCCGGGCACACTTCACCGTCGTGATCAGCAACGTATTGAGCAGCTTGAATCTTGCGTACCAAGTCAGCCGCAGAGCGACCGATGCCACCGTCGTTGATTTCCAGAATCTTGATTTCACCTTCCGGGTTCATGACGAAAGTACCACGCTGCGCCAGACCGTCTTCTTCAATCATCACACCGAAATTGCGAGTGATAGCGCCCGTTGGATCACCAATCATTGGGAAGCGAATCTTGTTAATAGTATCAGAGCTATCGTGCCAAGCTTTGTGAGTGAAATGAGTGTCTGTTGATACAGAGTACACTTCAACGCCCATCGCCTGCAGTTTTTCATAGTGATCAGCCAGATCGCCCAGCTCAGTTGGGCAAACAAACGTAAAATCTGCTGGGTAGAAGAAAACAACAGACCACTTGCCGAGCAGGTTCTGCTCGGTCACAGGAGTGAATTCGCCATTTTGGAAAGCAGTCGCTGAAAATGGTTTGATGTGTGTGTTAATCATCGTTCTTACCTTCAATCTCGTTGCCGTTGTTGATGTGTATAAGATAAGGCAAGACTATCGATTAACATATTTGATAATAACAATCACAACGATAGCTAATAGCTATTATCGCCCGATGTGTGACTTTTATCTCGTAGGTTGCCAATCCATGGCTTATGGGTTCTGTACACTCCCTGTACGGGATACACATGGCATGGATAGCCATGTTGAAATTAAAAGTCACACATCGGGTTATTATTATGTTTCACCACTTCATTGCACTGCTCGCCCCGAATGACTCCCCCAACAATCAGATATTGCGCCAGATAATAAGTCGCCATAATCAAGACATTCTCCACGGGTATGGGTTGAACAAACTTGTTGACCGCAATGAATGTGTCAGAAATGGCAAAAGTACTGGCACCTATAAATAGCCATTGCCAGGGTCGATCACTGAGAGCAGAACTCAGTATCATCACGCTGATCACAAACACATAGACAGCCACCGGAATCATCAATTCACCACTGGCGGGCAGAATGACCGAACCCAGAATAATCAGTATTGGCATAGCCCCTGCTGCCAGCCATTTACGAAAAGTCTCACGGCTTCTTCTGCGCCAGAAGATAACGGCATACACCAGGTGCGCGATCAAAAAACTGGCAAGTCCCAGAACAAACAGATCAGCTTCTATTGCCAGAAAAATATCACCTCCGGCAGATGCCAGCAGTGCAACGCTCATTCCTGATCTTAGTGGTCCGGTCAACGTCTTCTGCACCAGAATCAGCAGCAAAAAAATAGGAAGGGCTTTAATACCAACACTTAAAGGGTAAGGCAGGTCATCAAAGAAAAAGATGTAGAGAGCAGCAATCACCCAAAAGCTAATGTGTATGCATTTAGCGCTCATAGCAGCACTCCATTTCGATTGAACCCAGACTTTAACAAAAACGACTCAAGCCGACATAGCTCTTGTCACCGATAAGGATAGTCATAATGAAAATACCGCTGTTGCCATTGATTATTTCAGCGACCCTTCTCTCTTATGGCTGCTCTGAAGACAACAAAGTCAAAAAGTCTGAAAAGGTCAGCAGTCAATATGAAAAACACAGTGTTGAATATATTCTGAAGTATTCGGACGACCAGGAGCTGGTCAAGCTGTCTGGAGAGATTGTCCGCAAGATCACTTGCAACACTTATCTTTTCCGGGATGAAACCGGCGAAATCCAGATTGAGATTGCGGATCACTTAATTCCTCAAAAAGGCCTGATATTCAACTTTCCGATCATCATAAAAGGTGAGCTGGAACCAGCATCTGATGAAAACGCACCCACTGTGGATGTGGATAAGGTGCGTTATTATTTCTGAGCCTTCTGTTTATATTGTCCACATTACATTGCCCGTATGGCGTCATTCCAGAAAGGCGTCCAATCAATGCTGGCATCCCCCAGCACCAGAAAATCCGAATTCAACAGGCTCTCTTTACGATTATAAGCAAAACGTTCACCTTCAGGGTTCAGCAATAAACCACCAGCGCCTTCTACCACGGCCTGTACAGCACCGGTATCCCACTCAGAAGTAGGGCCAAGGCGAGGGTAAATATCAGCGCTGCCTTCTGCTATCTGACAACTTTTTAAAGAGCTACCCACCTTTCTGGATTGCAGATTTGGAAACACCTGCCTGAGCTGCTCCAGATAGTTCTGAGCACGCTCATTACCAAAACTGCGACTCCCCAAAATAACCACTTCTCGCTGAGGGTCAAAAGCTCTTGGGTGAATGGCTACCGGAGGCTGGTCATCTTTCTGTCGAAAAGCCCCAAGCTCAGTGCCGCCCCAATAGGTCGTATTAGTAACAGGAATATGCACCACGCCAAACAGCGGATAACCCTTCTCTATCAAAGCAATATTGACGGAGAACTGACCGTTACGTTTGATAAATTCTTTGGTGCCATCGAGAGGATCCACCAGCCAGTAACGCTGCCAGTGTCGTCTTTCTTCGTAGGGTGTTTTGTCAGACTCTTCAGAAAGAATAGGGTAATCAACCGGCAATTGTCGTAAACCATCTTCAATGATGGCATTGGCTTTCAGGTCTGCCTTGGTGACTGGGGTTGAATCCTGTTTGGTTTCAATGCCCAAATCTTTTTGGTCATACACACTGAGAATAGCCTGCCCGGCCTGTCTGGCTATATCCTGCAATGCCTGAACCAGAGCCTGATCAATCATTCAACCGTCCTTTATGCAACCACTGTTAAGTTTGTCTGATGAGCGTATTATAAAAAGTGTCTTTTATCACTTATTACCCCTCGCTGCATATGATTAACTGGAAACATATAAATACCGTACTGCTTGATATGGACGGTACTTTGCTGGATCTTCATTTTGATAACTATTTCTGGCAGGAATACGTTCCCCTGCGATACTCGCAAAACCATAGTATAAGCCTTGAGCTGGCAAAGCAGGAGCTTGAGCCGAGATTTACTCGAATGATCGGCAAACTCGAATGGTACTGCCTGGATTACTGGGGCAAAGAGCTGGATCTCGATATTGTTGCCATGAAGCGGGAAATTACCCATCTGATCAGTTTTCGTCCTTATGCTCAGGAGTTTCTGCAAAAGCTAAGAACAATGGACAAAGAAGTCATTATGATTACCAATGCGCATCGTGACAGCCTGTCCCTGAAGCTGGAATATCTACCCATGGCTCAACACTTCGACAAACTGATCAGTTCCCACGACTACGGCTATCCGAAAGAGTCGCCGGTGTTCTGGGAGGCGCTGGAATCTGAAATCAGTCTGGACAAGAGCAAAGCACTGTTTATTGATGACAGCCCACGAATTCTGGATTCCGCTAAAAGCTATGGTATCGCCAATCTGCTGGCGATCAGCTACCCTGATAGTCAATCAGGCGCCTGGGAAACAGGCGGTTACGACGCTGTTAATGATTTTCGTGATTTATTGAATGAGTAAAACTGAAAAAGTAAGACTGGATAAGTGGCTATGGGCCGCCCGCTTCTACAAAACCAGAGGCATTGCCAAAGAAGCCATTGATGGTGGCAAGGTTCATCTCAATGGTCAACGCTGCAAACCGGGTAAAGAACCCAAAGTCGGGGATGAATTAAGACTCAGGGTGGGCTGGGATGAAAAGGTGGTGATCGTTAAAGACATTATCGACAAACGTCAGAAAGCTGAATTAGCCCAGCAACTTTACGAAGAAACTTCTGAAAGCATCAAGGCCCGGGAAGAAGCTGCCGAAAACCGAAAAGCCCTGCGCGGTGCTACGCCAAGACCAGAGCATCGTCCAGACAAAAAACAGCGCCGGGATATTATGCGACACAAAGCCGGTTTTTAAACCAGATAAATAACGCCATCTTTCACCTTATGGGGGATAACATTCAGCTTGTCTCCCGGACAAGGTCCGGCAATACATTCACCGGTTTCCATCAAAAACAGTGCTCCGTGAGTGGCACACTGAATCAGTCGTTTTTCCATATCCAAAAACTGATCTTCCTGCCACTCCAGATTAATCCCGAGATGAGGGCAGCTGTTCTCATACACAAAAATGTCGCAATCCCTGCGCACAACAAAAATATGGCCTTTTTCGTTATGAAACCCTTTACTGCCGGGGTCATCTAAATCCGTAACAGCACAAAGTCTGAGCATTGTTGAACCTCAATATCGTTATTTTTAACTATTCTGAAAGCTCCGTTACTCTCTTTGGCAGTTTCAGACATGTTTAAACACCGCTTCCTGTTGATCTGTTTTTTAGCAGCGGCTGGCATTAATGCTTCGGAGCATAAAGCTCACTGGGGCTATATCGGAGACACCGGACCAACGCAGTGGGCAAAGCTTAGTTCGGATTATGCAACCTGCAGTGGCAAAAACCAGTCACCGGTCAATATCACCAACACCTTATCAGTGACGCTTCCACCCATCGTTTTTGATTATAAGCAAACCGCAAACAAGATGTTCAATAACGGTCATTCTGTTCAGCTTAATTTCCCTAAAGGAAACGCTATAGTCGTTGAAAACCGACCCTTTGCTCTCCAACAGATGCATTTCCATTCACCCAGTGAACATCAGATCAATGGCAAACATTACCCCATGGAAATCCATTTTGTTCATGCAGACGACCATGGCAACCTGGCTGTCGTCGGGGTTATGGTCGAGGAGGGGAAAGCGAATCCCGGCCTGATCAACGCATTCTCAAGATTACCTATACCGCCTGATGAAACGCTTGATATCGCCAACCTTGCGCAACCCGACCTGATAATACCGGTCAGCAATGCGTATGTCAGAATTAACGGCTCCCTGACCACGCCACCTTGTAGCGAGGGCGTTCGCTGGTACGTGATGAAAGCACCGGTGACAGCATCAAGACAACAAATCATGGCGTTTAAACAATCCATGCATGGGCCGAACAATCGACCTGTTCAGCCATTAAATGCAAGGATCATCGTTGAATAAGGCAATCTCTGTCCCTTATTTTCTGAATGCATCGACTGCATCGGGCTGACGTATAAGTACCCAGTCATATGAAATCATATTTTATGACTCATTGTTCAGATACTTATTCATTGGCGAACGACGATGGCAAAGCTCATTCATCAGATATTGAAGCCTCTGATGAGCGTGGCGACAGTAACAGGGAAGCCTTACTTGCTGCGCTTTTTCTTACTTATCCCGTCAGGCAGACACACATCAAAGGGCATCCCTCTGCGCAAAACAATCTGACTAAAATATAAATTGATCGCTTGAGAAGTGGTCAGCCCGAGTTGCTTTAAAATACCTTCTGCTTCGGTCTTTAGCTCTTCATCAATACGCGCTCTGACGGTGGTCTCTTTTGCCATGGTTCTCATCCTTATTCTTAAAAAAATGATTATCCAAAATTCAGCAGTTGGATGTGGATTTTCTGGAAAGCTTCAGTGTTCTCAGCAAGGCGCGTCATGCAGCCAATGGCCGTAGCCCTTGGCAAATGGCGCAACGCAGCAGAGAGCTCTGAAATTTTTCAGAAAACCACAGAGCGCTCTACCAACTCACTCAAGAGGTGATTCGAGAACGACTGACAAAGCCTTAATTTCTGTAGTCAATAGAGAAATTCAAGTGTCCAGCTGCTGAATTTAGGATTATAAGCAACCCGCCGTTTGTAATCATTCTACTTTCTTTGACAGGCTTTGGCAGAGCAGCAACTCCAGCTAAAACCTTACATTTCTCTACTTGCGCCGGGGGCCAGAACATGGCTCTATAAAAATAAAGGAGACTGCCGAATGACTGATAAGGACTTCAATCGTATATGGCTGATTTCTCGTCTTCCAATACATGAAAAATAATTTCTATTCCAAGGGACAGGTGCCGCTCAATTGATTATGTATCGTCATTTTTTTTCCGGAGCCATCGCCACTCTATATCTATTGGTGTCTGCCCCGCTTTCGGCTGACTCTGATCAGCAATCTCTTTTTCTGGATGTTGAGAAATCCCTGAAGCGAGGTAAGAGTGCTCTTTATCTCGAAAAGCGTACACAATTAGACAGTTACCCTCTGATTGAATATCTCGATTACCTGCATCTGACCAACCGTTTTAAGAGCATAGAGCAAAGCGATATTAATCAATTCGTTCATCGTCATCACGGGCTCCCGCAATCCAGGCAATTGCAATACCAATGGCTGTCATGGCTGGCTAAAAAGAAACGCTGGAGTGACTATCTTCAGGCTTATGACGAGGCAGATCAAAGCATAAAGGCTCGTGGTGGGCGTTATCAGTGCCTCAAAGGTAAAGCACTGCTCAGTCTTGGAGAGAAAACCAGCGCCTGGAAAGAAGCTGAAAACCTTTGGCTGGTCGGGAAATCTCAGGATAAAGCCTGTGACCCACTGTTTGCCCATTGGCGTGATGCTGGCATGCTAACGCAATCTCTGGCGGTCACCCGTTTCTGGCTGGCGGTTTCTCAGGGCAATACTTCTCTGGCTCGATATATTGACCGGCACATTGCTCAACCGAGTTTTAAAGCATCTACCCAACTGTTCTGGCGCATACATAATAAGCCCGAATTATTAACCTCAACGCCGCAACTTAATGGTGCAATTGAACATCATCGCCTCATTATGCTGCATGGAATTAAACGACTTTCTTCTTATAACCGCGACCAGGGGCTGAGGATCTGGCTAAAGTTAAGAAGCCAACACCCATTCAAACCAGAACAAGTGGCACAGTTAGATCGCAGACTGGCAATGAAATACGCCAAGAACTTTGATGAGGATGCAGAAACTCACATTACTCATATTGATCCGGAATTCAAAAACCCTGAAATCACAGAATGGCGCATTCGTCTGGCGCTGACCGACGGCAACTGGCAGCAGGTTCTTGAGCTTATACAAAAATTGCCAGACGCTTATCGCACCAATAACCGCTGGACTTACTGGCATTCTGTGGCCCAATTAAAACAGGCTGGCAGCTCAGGTGGTTTTCTCGTCAGCCCCAGCCTTATTCAGCATAATAATGTGCTTGCCAAACTCAGCCAGAGCCGCAGTTTTTATGGTTTTTTGGTGGCAGATCTTGGGCAGCAGCCGTTTCAGATGAATCACGAGAACAGCTCTGTTCATACGGATGATCTTGATAATCTCGAATACAGATACCCTGCTTTTGCCCGTATTCAGGCGTGGCTGTCTCTGGGAAGAACCTATAAAGCCCAATCCGAGTTGAATCATCTCTCGCCTCGCCTGACAACGTCAGACCGAAAGCTTCTACCTTATTTAGCACAGCGGATGGACTGGCACCATCAGGCTATTATGGGAGCCGCGAAAGTATCACTCTGGAATGATCTGGATTTGCGTTTCCCGACACCTGAATCTCAACTATTCAGCAAGCACGCCAAATTGAGAGGCCTGGACTTCCCATGGGTGGTTTCTATTGCCCGCCAAGAAAGTGCATTTAATCCTATGGCCCGATCTCATGCCGGTGCCCGGGGGCTTATGCAACTGATGCCTGCGACCGCAAAACAGACCGCAAGAAAGCATCGTATTCCCTACAAAAACACCGCTGAGCTTTATCAACCGGATAAAAACATTGCCATAGGAACAGCACACTTATCCTGGCTGTCCAAAAAGTTTGAAAACAACAGAGTATTTGTAACTGCCGCATATAACGCCGGTAGCCACCGTGTGAAACGCTGGCTGAAAGCCCGTGGACACTTGCCGCTGGACGTCTGGATTGAAACCATTCCCTATGATGAAACCAGAAACTATGTCCAGAATGTACTGGCCTTCAGAGTAATATACAGCCAGAGAAGCAATCAGAACGTCAGAATGTTCAGTCCCGGTGAGGCGGCCAACCTGTCTCTGGCACCGGTACGTTATTCACTGATCGTTCAGAATAACCCCTGACAGAAACTCTGCTACGCTGTAACAACTCAATTAGCACTTTCAGACCTAACTGATCTGTTACAATTGTCCACATTCAATTTTTTACGAGAATATCAGGAGATACCATCTGATGGGCAGGCACCATAAAACTCATGCCGTGAAAGTAGGCCATGTCACTATTGGCGGTGATGCTCCCGTGGTGGTTCAGTCCATGACCGACACGGATACAGCGGATGTGGAACGCACTGTCGATCAAATCCTGCTGCTGGCCAACGCAGGCTCTGAAATTGTGCGAGTTACGGTCAATACCGAGGAAGCCGCAGCAGCGATCCCAGCTATTTATAAGAAGCTCGCTGAACAGGATTGTAATGTACCCATCGTTGGCGATTTTCATTACAACGGTCATACATTACTGACTAAGTATGATGAAACTGCACGACTATTAGACAAGTACCGAATTAATCCCGGTAATGTGGGCTTTGGTAACAAGAAAGACGATCGTTTCAACACCATGATTGATGTGGCGATCAAATATAATAAACCGGTCAGGATTGGCGTGAACTGGGGCAGTCTGGATAAAGAACTATCGACCCGCCTGATGGATGAAAATGCCAAATCCGAAAATCCGAAGCCTTCTCAGGAAATCCTCCAGGAGGCGTTAATACTCTCCGCTTTAACCAGTGCCGATGCAGCCGTAAAACGAGGGCTGAGTGCTGATAAGATTGTCATTTCCTGCAAAGTATCGCGGGTTCAGGATCTGATCAGTGTGTATGAAAAACTGGCTGATCGCTGCGAATACGCTTTGCACCTTGGTTTAACGGAAGCTGGTATGGGCAGCAAGGGCATCGTTGCGTCCAGTGTTGCTATGGGGATTCTGCTACAACAGGGCATTGGTAACACTATTCGAACCTCACTCACACCGGAGCCGGATGCGACCCGCGATAAGGAAGTCATAGTATCTCAGCAGATTCTCCAGGCGCTTGATGTTCGCAGCTTCTCCCCTGAAGTCACAGCCTGCCCCGGTTGTGGTCGCACAACCAGCACCTTCTTCCGGGTCTTAACCGATGAGGTCGACGGCTTTCTGCGCTCCAGAATGTCCAGGTGGCGTCATCAATATGTCGGTGTTGAGAGCATGAAAGTGGCTGTTATGGGATGTGTAGTGAATGGTCCGGGTGAAAGTAAACACGCCAATATCGGCATCAGCCTGCCCGGAACCGGCGAAGCCCCTTCAGCACCTGTTTTCATGGATGGCGTCAAGGTCACCACACTTAAAGGCGACAATATCACCGAAGAATACAAACAGATGATCGAAGATTACGTCGCAAAAACCTACTCACCAAGAGCGCAGGTCATTGCCAGTCAATAGCGGTTAGACAATGGATGATAAAACGCTGGTTTTGTGAGGAGAATACGAGCTATTTGACGAACAAAAGCAGCGTTTTAGACCCATTTGCCAAGGCCGCAGTAGTTAAGTGACTTTTCAGACGGCCTCTCAATACTGTTCGTTTGAAATTAACAGATAACCCTGCTCTAAATCATTGCTTGATCAGAACCTGCTCATTATTTCGGTTATTCCGTTTGTTCTGGGTAATGAAGTACGACTATCCTATTCGACTCCTCGGGCAAAACACCCCCTGTTGTAACTCAACTACCTATCAAGAGCCAAGAATGAATGACCAAGATAATAGTCTCCACACCGGGCTGACAGGACGCCAGTTGCTGGAAAACTCATTATTAAATAAAGGAACGGCCTTTTCGGCAGAAGAACGTAGCGAACTGGACTTACATGGACTACTTCCACCCAAAGTAGAAACAATGGAGGAACAATGCCACCGAGCTTATAAAGCTTTTTCTATCAAGCCCACGCCGATTCTGAAACATATCTACCTGCGCTCACTTCAGGATACCAACGAAACACTTTTCTATGCACTTATCCAGCGTCACCTGGAGGAAATGCTGCCCATCATTTATACCCCTGTGGTGGGTCAGGCCTGTCAGCGATTCAGCGATCTCTATCGACGCCCTCGTGGTTTATATATCTCATACCCTGAGCGCAACAAAATGCGCGCCATGCTAGCCAACTTCAAACGTAATATTGAAGTGATTGTGGTGACTGATGGTGAGCGTATTTTGGGTCTGGGTGATCAGGGTATTGGTGGCATGGGAATTTGTATTGGCAAGCTCTCCCTCTACTCAGCAGTCGGCGGCATTGCGCCTAACCAGACACTGCCCATTGTTCTTGACTGTGGCACCAATAACCAGCAATTACTGGGTGATCCAAATTACCTTGGCTGGCGTCACGAGCGCATCAACGATGATGAATACTATGAATTCGTGGAATCTTTCATTCAGGCGCTCAAACATCGTTGGCCAAAGGCACTGTTGCAGTTTGAAGATTTCGCTATTAACCATGCAACACCGTTGCTGGAAAAGTACCGCGATGAGCTTTGCTGCTTTAACGATGATATTCAGGGCACTGCTGGTGTCACAGCGGCTTCATTGCTGGCAGCAGCCAAAGCGGCAGGCAAATCACTGGAAGATATGAAAGTGACATTCCTCGGTGCCGGTTCTGCTGGTTGCGGTATCGCAGAACAGCTTATTCGCCTGATGATGGGGCACGGCCTTTCCGAAGAGCAAGCCCGTGAACGCATATTTATGGTTGACCGTGATGGTCTGCTTCATGATGAAATGGAAGGTTTGCGCCCGTTTCAGCAAAAACTGGTGCAACGCTATGGCAATATTGAAAGCTGGGCAGCCGATGGTAAACCCAACCTGCTTGATGTGGTCAAACATGCCAAACCGGATGCTATCGTCGGGGTTTCTGGTCAACCTGGCCTGTTTACCCGTGAAATCATCGAAAGCATGGCGGAGAATCACGAGCAACCTATTGTATTTCCGCTGTCTAACCCCATCAGTCAGGTAGAAGCGATTCCGGCAGACATCATCGAATGGTCTAAGGGTAAAGCGCTCATTGCTACAGGCAGTCCTTTTGATAGTGTTGAGTACAATGAGCAAAACTTCCCGATTGCCCAATGCAACAATATCTACATCTTCCCCGGCCTGGGGCTTGGCATTCTGGCTAGCGGCGCCAGTCGTGTATCAGATAGCATGCTGGATGCAGCAGTACAAACCCTTGCTCTGTCATCACCTGCAGCACTAAATCAAGGAGCACCTTTACTGCCTCTGATGGATAACATTCATCAGGTCACCACTAAGATTGCTCTTGCCGTTGCTAAACAGGCGCAAAGTGAAGGGCTGGCTACTCCGTGTGAACCAGCAGAAATGGAAAACAAAATCAGGGAAAAACAGTGGAGTCCTGAATACCGACGCCTGCGCATGGCTTTTTGCTAAGCGAATGGCATTCTACTCAATAGTTGGAAACTTGTTTCTCAGGAAGGATTAAGAAAGGGTAAGCAGACAGGTTTACAAACTATTAGACACCTTTATTATTTTTATTAGGCCTGTCGATAGCTGATATTTTTCAGCTTCGATAGGTTGGTATCTTCAATATCCGGCAAACCTGTCTACTTTAACGCCTGACTATTTATTGTTGTTTTTATCAGCCAGTTACACGCCACATTTATTATTTTTATTATTTATGGCTGCGTTACTTTCGCAGAATATAATACAAACGACGTGCCAACTTTTCACAACTTCCTGTAAACCCCTTTATTCACAAGGGCTACAGCATATTCCGAAAAATCATACTATCACTGTCGGATACCCCTCTACCTGTTACACGTGTAACCCGAAGGTGTAACCTGAAACACCGAAGTAACGCTTCGTCTTTCACCTAGCAACATGCTTATTGACTTCATACATTGACTAAATACATCGACCGAATACAGAAATGTTATTGGATGAGCATAAGCTGACCGTTTTATTTTAGACAAATTACCCTTATAAAGTGTCAAGAAATCTTCTACGAGATGGATAACAACATGACTGCATCACAACACTTCGACTACCTGATCATTGGCGGCGGCAGCGGTGGTATCGCTACAGCAAACCGTGCAGCTATGTATGGTGCTAAAGTTGGCCTGATTGAAGCCAAACATTTAGGCGGCACCTGTGTAAATGTTGGTTGTGTTCCAAAAAAAGCCATGTGGTTTGCCGGACAGATTGCCGACGCTCTACGTTATGGGCCTGACTACGGTTTTGACGTTAATATTGATGAACAACTCAAGTCGTTCAGCTGGAGCAAGCTAGTTGAAAGCCGCGAAGCTTATATCAGCCGTATTCACGCTTCTTACGAACGGGTGCTTGGTAATAATAAAATCAGCGTCATTAACGGCTATGGTCGTTTTATTGATAAAAGCACCGTTGAAGTCGAAGGTATTCGATACACCGCTGATCACATCACCATTGCCACGGGGGGGATACCTGCGATTCCAAACATTCCGGGCGCTGAGCTTGGTATCGATTCCGACGGCTTCTTTGAATTAAAAGAGCGCCCAAATCGTGTTGCAGTGCTCGGTGCCGGTTACATTGCTGTAGAACTTGCCGGTGTTCTGCATGCCCTGGGCAGTGAAACCCACCTTCTGGTGCGTAAACACAAACCTCTGCGTAGCTTTGATGATATGCTGTCTGACACGCTGGTAGAGATCATGAAAGAAGAAGGACCTGCACTTCATACTCACTCCATCCCAAAAGAGATAATTAAAGAAACGGATGGCAGTCTGACTGTTCATCTTGAGAATGGTAAAAGTCTGACTGTTGACACCGTTATCTGGGCTGCAGGTCGTAAGCCACACACTGCAACCATTGGTCTGGATACAGCAGGTATTGAGACGAATGAACGCGGCTACATCCCTGTAGACAAATTCCAGAATACTAATGTTGATGGCGTGTACGCCGTTGGCGATAACATCGGTAAAATTGAACTGACACCTGTCGCAGTAGCGGCTGGTCGTCGTCTGTCTGAGCGACTGTTCAATAATAAACCAGAAGAACACCTCAATTACGATAATGTAGCCACTGTCGTATTCAGTCATCCGACGATCGGCACCGTAGGACTAACTGAGCAGGAAGCCCGAGAGAACCACGGCAATGATAATGTGAAAGTTTACACCAGCGGCTTCACCGCCATGTACTCTGCACTCACCAGCCACCGCCAGCCATCACGCATGAAGCTGGTCACTGTCGGTAAAGAAGAAAAGATTGTTGGTATTCACTGTATCGGTCACGGTTCAGATGAGATGCTCCAAGGCTTTGCTGTCGCTCTGAAAATGGGGGCAACTAAGGCTGACTTTGACAACACAGTAGCCATTCATCCAACCTCTGCGGAAGAATTTGTTACCATGCGTTGATACCCTCTTGGATGACCGTAAAACTTCCGTCAACTAGGAAAACTTCCGTCAACTAGAAAAATATTGGTCAACTTTACTCGGTTGAACTATCCTCCAAAGGAGTGCTTTATAGCACTCCTTTTTTGTGTCTACTGTTCCCCGCTTTCCGCTGCATTGGGATTGTATCTGATGTCAGTTGTACCCAAGCATAGCTATGAAGATTGGCAAACTACTGTCAAAAAATATGGATGCCGAGGGTTCGTCACCAACCGCAATTTTAGCTCACATGCAACCTCATCAGAGTGGTATAGCTTCAAAAATGAACGCATGGTTTACTCTGCACGGAGTTTTTCAAGATAGTTGTCCCGAAAACTGAATTTTAGGCGGCCTTTTTCTCATCAATTCCTACTTCAGACAACCGCTCAGGATTCAGCGCAACTGCACCTACAGGCTTCCAGTTCCTGATGCTTCCTGACCATCTCCCTGGATTGGCCTCTCGCGCTTTGGCATACACCTGCTTTCTGTGATTCAGGATTTCCTGATCTCTTTTCTCATGACGTTGC
>CBDAQW010000042.1:0-110162 GCA_965199185.1 Endozoicomonas sp.
ACCGCAGCCAACTTTGGTTTTAGTGATACCGATACGAATGACAGTCTGCAATCGATCACGATCACTCGATTACCTGCCGCTGGAAGCCTCTCCCTCAACGGTTCTGCGGTGACAGCCAATCAGGCAATCAGTCAAAGCGACATCGCCAATCTGATATTTACACCGACCGCCAACGCCAATGGCGATGATTATGCGGATCTGCAATTTACCGTTAGTGACGGTACCGCCAGCAGTAATGTTCAGACATTGACGTTTGATGTGACGGCAATAAACGATGCACCCACCGCATCAGACAATACGCTGACCATTGAAGAAGATGGCAGCCATACCTTTACTGCCAATGATTTCGGTTTTAGTGATATTGATGGCGACAGTTTGCAGTCGATCACCATCACCGAGTTACCAACGGCAGGCACACTGACACTTAACGGCGCCGCCGTAACCACCAATCAAGAAATCAGTGCTGAAACCATTAGTAATCTGGTCTTTGCACCCGCCGCTAATGCCAATGGTAATGGCTATGCTGATATTAAGTTTACCGCCAGCGATGGTGATCTGAGCAGTAGCGAACAGACGATAACGGTTGATGTTACTGCTGTTGCCGACAGTGCCACCATTAGCGGTGAAGATGCTGCAACCATTACAGAAGACAGCGGCAGTACACTGACCACTTCCGGTACACTCAGCATCAGTGATCCCGATGCCGGCGAAGCCAACTTCAATGCAGAAACCATCACCAGCACCTACGGCTCATTAACCATTAATGAAAATGGCGAATGGTCTTACTCCGCAGACAATAGCCAAAGTGCTATCCAGGCATTGGGCAATGGTCAAACATTACGAGACACCATTGAAGTTGAGTCCGCTGATGGCACCACCCATGATATTAGCATCACCATCAACGGCACCAACGATGCACCGACAGCAACCAGCAACAGGGTCACATTAGACGAAGATGGTTCGCATACATTGACCGCAGCCAACTTTGGTTTTAGTGATACCGATACGAATGACAGTCTGCAATCGATCACGATCACTCGATTACCTGCCGCTGGAAGCCTCTCCCTCAACGGTTCTGCGGTGACAGCCAATCAGGCAATCAGTCAAAGCGACATCGCCAATCTGATATTTACACCGACCGCCAACGCCAATGGCGATGATTATGCGGATCTGCAATTTACCGTTAGTGACGGTACCGCCAGCAGTAATGTTCAGACATTGACGTTTGATGTGACGGCAATAAACGATGCACCCACCGCATCAGACAATACGCTGACCATTGAAGAAGATGGCAGCCATACCTTTACTGCCAATGATTTCGGTTTTAGTGATATTGATGGCGACAGTTTGCAGTCGATCACCATCACCGAGTTACCAACGGCAGGCACACTGACACTTAACGGCGCCGCCGTAACCACCAATCAAGAAATCAGTGCTGAAACCATTAGTAATCTGGTCTTTGCACCCGCCGCTAATGCCAATGGTAATGGCTATGCTGATATTAAGTTTACCGCCAGCGATGGTGATCTGAGCAGTAGCGAACAGACGATAACGGTTGATGTTACTGCTGTTGCCGACAGTGCCACCATTAGCGGTGAAGATGCTGCAACCATTACAGAAGACAGCGGCAGTACACTGACCACTTCCGGTACACTCAGCATCAGTGATCCCGATGCCGGCGAAGCCAACTTCAATGCAGAAACCATCACCAGCACCTACGGCTCATTAACCATTAATGAAAATGGCGAATGGTCTTACTCCGCAGATAATAGTCAAAGTGCTATCCAGGCACTGGGCAATGGTCAAACATTACGAGATACCATTGAAGTCGAGTCCGCTGATGGCACCACCCATGATATTAGCATCACCATCAACGGCACCAACGATGCACCGACAGCAACCAGCAACAGGGTCACATTAGACGAAGATGGTTCGCATACATTGACCGCAGCCAACTTTGGTTTTAGTGATACCGATACGAATGACAGTCTGCAATCGATCACGATCACTCGATTACCTGCCGCTGGAAGCCTCTCCCTCAACGGTTCTGCGGTGACAGCCAATCAGGCAATCAGTCAAAGCGACATCGCCAATCTGATATTTACACCGACCGCCAACGCCAATGGCGATGATTATGCGGATCTGCAATTTACCGTTAGTGACGGTACCGCCAGCAGTAATGTTCAGACATTGACGTTTGATGTGACGGCAATAAACGATGCACCCACCGCATCAGACAATACGCTGACCATTGAAGAAGATGGCAGCCATACCTTTACTGCCAATGATTTCGGTTTTAGTGATATTGATGGCGACAGTTTGCAGTCGATCACCATCACCGAGTTACCAACGGCAGGCACACTGACACTTAACGGCGCCGCCGTAACCACCAATCAAGAAATCAGTGCTGAAACCATTAGTAATCTGGTCTTTGCACCCGCCGCTAATGCCAATGGTAATGGCTATGCTGATATTAAGTTTACCGCCAGCGATGGTGATCTGAGCAGTAGCGAACAGACGATAACGGTTGATGTTACTGCTGTTGCCGACAGTGCCACCATTAGCGGTGAAGATGCTGCAACCATTACAGAAGACAGCGGCAGTACACTGACCACTTCCGGCACACTCAGCATCAGTGATCCCGATGCCGGCGAAGCCAACTTCAATGCAGAAACCATCACCAGCACCTACGGCTCATTAACCATTAATGAAAATGGCGAATGGTCTTACTCAGCAGATAATAGTCAAAGTGCTATCCAGGCACTGGGCAATGGTCAAACATTACGAGACACCATTGAAGTCGAGTCCGCTGATGGCACCACCCATGATATTAGCATCACCATCAACGGCACCAACGATGCACCGACAGCAACCAGCAACAGGGTCACATTAGACGAAGATGGTTCGCATACATTGACCGCAGCCAACTTTGGTTTTAGTGATACCGATACGAATGACAGTCTGCAATCGATCACGATCACTCGATTACCTGCCGCTGGAAGCCTCTCCCTCAACGGTTCTGCGGTGACAGCCAATCAGGCAATCAGTCAAAGCGACATCGCCAATCTGATATTTACACCGACCGCCAACGCCAATGGCGATGATTATGCGGATCTGCAATTTACCGTTAGTGACGGTACCGCCAGCAGTAATGTTCAGACATTGACGTTTGATGTGACGGCAATAAACGATGCACCCACCGCATCAGACAATACGCTGACCATTGAAGAAGATGGCAGCCATACCTTTACTGCCAATGATTTCGGTTTTAGTGATATTGATGGCGACAGTTTGCAGTCGATCACCATCACCGAGTTACCAACGGCAGGCACACTGACACTTAACGGCGCCGCCGTAACCACCAATCAAGAAATCAGTGCTGAAACCATTAGTAATCTGGTCTTTGCACCCGCCGCTAATGCCAATGGTAATGGCTATGCTGATATTAAGTTTACCGCCAGCGATGGTGATCTGAGCAGTAGCGAACAGACGATAACGGTTGATGTTACTGCTGTTGCCGACAGTGCCACCATTAGCGGTGAAGATGCTGCAACCATTACAGAAGACAGCGGCAGTACACTGACCACTTCCGGTACACTCAGCATTAGTGATCCCGATGCCGGCGAAGCTAATTTCAATGCAGAAACCATCACCAGCACCTACGGCTCATTAACCATTAATGAAAATGGCGAATGGTCTTACTCAGCAGATAATAGTCAAAGTGCTATCCAGGCACTGGGCAATGGTCAAACATTACGAGATACCATTGAAGTCGAGTCCGCTGATGGCACCACCCATGATATTAGCATCACCATCAACGGCACCAACGATGCACCGACAGCAACCAGCAACAGGGTCACATTAGACGAAGATGGTTCGCATACATTGACCGCAGCCAACTTTGGTTTTAGTGATACCGATACGAATGACAGTCTGCAATCGATCACGATCACTCGATTACCTGCCGCTGGAAGCCTCTCCCTCAACGGTTCTGCGGTGACAGCCAATCAGGCAATCAGTCAAAGCGACATCGCCAATCTGATATTTACACCGACCGCCAACGCCAATGGCGATGATTATGCGGATCTGCAATTTACCGTTAGTGACGGTACCGCCAGCAGTAATGTTCAGACATTGACGTTTGATGTGACGGCAATAAACGATGCACCCACCGCATCAGACAATACGCTGACCATTGAAGAAGATGGCAGCCATACCTTTACTGCCAATGATTTCGGTTTTAGTGATATTGATGGCGACAGTTTGCAGTCGATCACCATCACCGAGTTACCAACGGCAGGCACACTGACACTTAACGGCGCCGCCGTAACCACCAATCAAGAAATCAGTGCTGAAACCATTAGTAATCTGGTCTTTGCACCCGCCGCTAATGCCAATGGTAATGGCTATGCTGATATTAAGTTTACCGCCAGCGATGGTGATCTGAGCAGTAGCGAACAGACGATAACGGTTGATGTTACTGCTGTTGCCGACAGTGCCACCATTAGCGGTGAAGATGCTGCAACCATTACAGAAGACAGCGGCAGTACACTGACCACTTCCGGTACACTCAGCATTAGTGATCCCGATGCCGGCGAAGCTAATTTCAATGCAGAAACCATCACCAGCACCTACGGCTCATTAACCATTAATGAAAATGGCGAATGGTCTTACTCAGCAGATAATAGTCAAAGTGCTATCCAGGCACTGGGCAATGGTCAAACATTACGAGATACCATTGAAGTCGAGTCCGCTGATGGCACCACCCATGATATTAGCATCACCATCAACGGCACCAACGATGCACCGACAGCAACCAGCAACAGGGTCACATTAGACGAAGATGGTTCGCATACATTGACCGCAGCCAACTTTGGTTTTAGTGATACCGATACGAATGACAGTCTGCAATCGATCACGATCACTCGATTACCTGCCGCTGGAAGCCTCTCCCTCAACGGTTCTGCGGTGACAGCCAATCAGGCAATCAGTCAAAGCGACATCGCCAATCTGATATTTACACCGACCGCCAACGCCAATGGCGATGATTATGCGGATCTGCAATTTACCGTTAGTGACGGTACCGCCAGCAGTAATGTTCAGACATTGACGTTTGATGTGACGGCAATAAACGATGCACCCACCGCATCAGACAATACGCTGACCATTGAAGAAGATGGCAGCCATACCTTTACTGCCAATGATTTCGGTTTTAGTGATATTGATGGCGACAGTTTGCAGTCGATCACCATCACCGAGTTACCAACGGCAGGCACACTGACACTTAACGGCGCCGCCGTAACCACCAATCAAGAAATCAGTGCTGAAACCATTAGTAATCTGGTCTTTGCACCCGCCGCTAATGCCAATGGTAATGGCTATGCTGATATTAAGTTTACCGCCAGCGATGGTGATCTGAGCAGTAGCGAACAGACGATAACGGTTGATGTTACTGCTGTTGCCGACAGTGCCACCATTAGCGGTGAAGATGCTGCAACCATTACAGAAGACAGCGGCAGTACACTGACCACTTCCGGTACACTCAGCATCAGTGATCCCGATGCCGGCGAAGCCAACTTCAATGCAGAAACCATCACCAGCACCTACGGCTCATTAACCATTAATGAAAATGGCGAATGGTCTTACTCAGCAGATAATAGTCAAAGTGCTATCCAGGCACTGGGCAATGGTCAAACATTACGAGATACCATTGAAGTCGAGTCCGCTGATGGCACCACCCATGATATTAGCATCACCATCAACGGCACCAACGATGCACCGACAGCAACCAGCAACAGGGTCACATTAGACGAAGATGGTTCGCATACATTGACCGCAGCCAACTTTGGTTTTAGTGATACCGATACGAATGACAGTCTGCAATCGATCACGATCACTCGATTACCTGCCGCTGGAAGCCTCTCCCTCAACGGTTCTGCGGTGACAGCCAATCAGGCAATCAGTCAAAGCGACATCGCCAATCTGATATTTACACCGACCGCCAACGCCAATGGCGATGATTATGCGGATCTGCAATTCACTGTTAGTGACGGTACCGCCAGCAGTAATGTTCAGACATTGACGTTTGATGTGACGGCAATAAACGATGCGCCGACCGTGCTGACCGCTAAACCAACCGAGTTTCACTTTACCTTCGCCGGTAACTCAACGGGTGAAACTGAGAATGGAAAGGATATTGCTAATGAGCATTTGACCATTGATGAAAATAGTGCAGATGGCACACGAGTTAATCAAATATCATCGAGCGATATTGAAAATGATGCGCTTACCTACAGTCTCACTGATGATGCCGATGGTCGTTTCGTAATTAACTCCGATACTGGTGTCATCTCAGTAGCTGACCAGAGTCTTTTAAATTTCGAGGATCAGTCTAGCTTCACCATTGAAGTTGCAGCGGATGATGGTAACGGTGGAGTCACCAGCAAAGAGTATACCGTTCATATTAGTGATGTGAATGACGCTGCTGTGATTAGTGGTGATGATGAAGCCAGTGTTACGGAAGATGCAGCTGCCACTCTGACTGCCTCTGGTACTTTATCGGAATCGGATGAAGACGCAGGGGATGAGGGCTTTCGGTCATCGACAATGAGCGGTCGATATGGTTCATTGACCATCAATGAAGATGGGGAGTGGACCTACACCGCTAATAATAATCAAAATGACATACAGAGTTTAGGCGACGGTGATAGTCTGACAGAGACTATGACTATCAGGTCGGATGATGGCACCACCCATGACATTACCATCACTATCAATGGCACCAACGATGCACCCATCATTGCCAGAGCCATTACTGATCAGACTGTTGATGAAGGCGATGCCTTCAGTTATCAAGTACCGCAGAACACATTCAGCGACGTAGATGATGCTTCTCTGACGTACACCGCCAGAATGGCTGATGGTTCAGACTTGCCGGAATGGCTCAACTTTAATGCACCCACACAAACCTTCAGCGGCACGCCAGATAATGAAGACGTTGCGACACTCGAGCTATCAGTGATTGCTACCGACAGTGAAGGTGCTGATGTTGAAGCCAGCTTTAATCTTACAGTGAATAACGTGAATGATGCGCCCTCGCCTGTCTTTAATGAAGATGGCGGCATTATTTCCATAGAAGCGGAACACTTCAGTACCAGCGTTACCCGGAGCAATAAAAACTGGACGACAGAGAGCAATGCTAATGCTTCCGGTGGTGAGCAGGTTACCACCACAGACAGTGGAAACTCTATTGATACAGATTACACCGGCACCAGCGCCGAATTAACTTACGATATCAACTTTGCATCTGCTGGCACTTATTATGTTTGGCTTCGTGGTAGCGGCTCTGCGAATAGCGATAGTGTTCATATTGGTCTGAATGGTGAGGCCCTGAACACGGGCAGCCGTGCCAGTCTTATTGGTGACAGTCTGCAATGGTCTGGCGAACGAACAGACAGTAGTCGTATTTCAATCGAAGTCGATACGGCAGGCACCCATCAGCTCAACCTCTGGATGAGAGAAGATGGAGCGGTAATTGACAAGATCGTTGTCTCTGATGATGTCAATTACACCCCATCAGACTCAGGTCCAATCGAGTCTGTTTATCTTGGGTTTGAGGATCAGACGGCAACGGAGGAAGTTGCTTACAGCTATACCTTACCTGCGGGTGCTTTTATTGATCCTGATGGTGATACTTTGACGCTGTCTGCAACGCTGGCTAATGATGATGCATTACCTTCCTGGTTGACATTCGATGCTGGATCCAGAACCTTCAGTGGTACACCCGATGACCAGGATATTGGCACACTGTCGGTTAAAATTACAGCTTCTGATGGCAATACAGAGACGGATATATTACTGAGCCTTTCGGTAAATTCGGTCAACGATGCACCCACCGCGTCAAACAATACCCTGACGATTGATGAAGATAACAGTCATACATTCGCAATATCTGACTTCGGTTTCAGTGATGCTGATTCTGGCGACAGCCTGCAATCCGTCACTATTACCCGTTTACCCACTGCTGGCAGCCTGACTCTCAATGGTTCGGCGGTGACCGCTAATCAACAAATCAGCGCATCGGATGTTGGTAATCTGGTCTTTACACCAGCCACAAATGCCAGCGGCGATGATTATGCCGATCTGCAATTTACCGTGAGTGATGGCAAAGCCAGCAGCAATGTTCAGACATTGACGTTTGATGTAACTGCTGTCGCTGATGCAGCCGGTATCACTTTGAGTAATGATGTTTATGGTGATCTTGCACTGGATTCTGAGCTGATTACCAATGGTGATTTATCCGCTTCAACCGGCTGGGAGCTCAGCGGAAGTGCAGAGATAGTTAGCAGTCGACTGGTATTTAGCCGCGCCGAAAGACCTATAGACGGTATTGCCGAACAAACATTCGGAATGCATCCCGATGTGAATTACAGCGTTAGTGTGCAATACGCTACTAATGCCAGCCTTGTCACTTCTGGTCGATTGGAGTTGATTGATGAAGATTCCGGAGCTGTTTTAGCCACCGGTAATATGACAGCCAATGCCGGTACAACTTGGCAGACATTGAGCCTGGAATTCACCGGTACCACTGGCGGCAATGCGATTTTGAGAATCACTGATACCAGCTCAACCTCTAATAGCAGGGATTTTTGGGTTGATAATATTTCGGTGCAGGCCAACAGTTCGGACAACAATCATATCAGCACCGGCACGGGTCTCTACGGCGAAGAAGATCAGGCGATTGCCGTAGAACTGGATGTTAACTTCCCGGACAGCGATGACTCAGAAACCCATGAGATAGAAATCAGTGGCTTACCTGCTGGCGCTGTTTTGAGTGATGGCACCAACAGTGAAACAGCGGCTAATGCCGCTATTGATATTTCAGACTGGGACTTAGACAGCCTGACCATCACGCCACCCAATAATGATAATGATGATTTCACCATAACCGTTACTGCAACCAGTACCGAGTCGTCTTCTAATGACGCGGTAACAGAAACACAGGATATTAATGTTCATGTAGTGGCGGTGAATGATGCAGCCACCTTCAGTGGTGATAATACCGGAAGTGTTACAGAAGACGCTGCATCCACGCTTACGGCAACGGGTACGTTATCAGTATCGGATGTAGACGACGGAGAATCATCTTTCACAGCAGAAACGATCAGCGGTACTTACGGTTCTCTCACCATTAATGCCGCGGGTGCATGGAGTTACTCAGCAGAAAATAGTCAGAGCGGTATTCAGACACTAGCTGCAGGAGCCACTATAACTGACCGGTTGCAGGTACGCTCTGCCGATGGTACGACCCATGAAGTCACGATCACAATCACCGGTACCAATGATGTCCCTGTGGCGGGTGCGGCAATTACCCGGTCAACCAATGAAGATACCAGCTTCACCCTGACTGAAGCTCAGCTACTGGCTAATGCATCGGATACGGATAACGATTCACTATCTGTCAGTAATGTTCGTGTGAACTCAGGGGTAGTATCGGTTGTAGATAATAATGATGGAACCTGGACGGTAAGCCCTTCCGCTAACTGGTCGGGGGATGCACAACTGAGTTTTGATATTTCTGATGGTACGGCAACCGTCGCCAGTCAGGTGGATATCACTGTAACACCGGATGCTGATGCACCTTTACTCTCAGCCAATACCGATGGGGATGTTGTCAGTACGGTGAATTTTGAGGAACCATCGGTTAATGCAAGATCAGCGAGAGCGGTTACAGGTTCACCTGCTGATGGTTGGTCTGCCAGTGGTGGCACCTATGAGGTTCATAATGGTTTAAATAACATCACTGCCTATGAAGGCAGTCAGTGGCTTGAGCTCGATTATGATGCAAATCAGAATAGCCTGAGTTATCAGGTAGATACCAGTAATGGTCAGGCGCATATTCTTGAAATGGCTGTGCGCAAGAGATTCAGTGATTCCACAGATGATATTGAGATCTATTGGGGTGATGACCTTATCACCACCATCCAGCCCACCTTACAATGGACGGTTCAGAGGATTGAACTACCTGCTTTTGCTGGTGACAGTAAGCAACTGAAACTGGAAGAGCCTTATAATCAGCGTGAAGGTGCAGGCGCCCTGATTGATGCTATTCAGGTGATCTCTGCGGGGATACAGAATGACTCAGAGGGTGATAATGACTACAAGGTCTCCAGTCTTGAAGACACAGATATTCCGTTGAGCTTGAGTGCTTCGCTTGTAGACACTGATAATTCTGAGACACTGGATGTTTCATTGAGCGGTATTCCATCCGGATTTACACTTACGGATGGTAATAACAATGTCACTACCGATGGATCGGCTGTTGATATTTCAGACTGGTCTTTGTCTGACCTCTCCTTAACCCCTTCCGGCAACTATAACGGTGATTTTGTTCTTACTCTGTCGGCGACGTCTACAGAATCTTCCGGCGGAGATACTGCAACCAGCAGCCAGACCATAGCGGTTGATGTTATGGCAACCAATGATGCAGCAGTGATTTCTGGCGAAGATAGCGGCGCAATGACAGAAGACAGTGCGGACACATTAACTGCCAGCGGTACTTTGTCTGTGACTGATATTGAAACCAGTGAAGCCACATTTACCGCCGAAACCGTCAACGGCACTTATGGTTCTCTGACGATCAATGCGAATGGTGAATGGTCGTATTCTGCGGACAATTCACAGTCGGTCATTAATAACTTGGATGACGGAGACAGTCTAACCGATACGATTGAAGTAAGCAGTGCCGATGGCACCACTCATGATGTCACCATTACCATCAATGGCAACAACGATGCACCAACAGCTTCCAGCGTTACTCTGACACTGAATGAAGATGCCAGTCATACCTTTACAGCGGCTAATTTTGGCTTCAGTGATGTGGATGATGGCGACAGTCTTCAATCCGTGACTATTACCCGGTTACCAGAAGCAGGCAGTCTGACCCTGAGTGGTAACGCAGTAGCTGCTAATCAGGAGATTAGACAGAGTGATATTGGGAACCTGGTATTTACACCTATCGCTAATGCGAATGGTGACGACTATGCAAACCTCCAGTTCACGGTGAGTGATGGTACTGCGAACAGTAATATTCAGACACTGACGTTTGATGTGACGGCAGTGAGTGATGCGGCTGTTATTTCCGGAGATATTTCAGACTCAGTGACTGAAGACGCCGCAAACACACTCACTGCCAGTGGTAGCTTGTCCGTCAGTGATGTTGATGCTGGTGAAGATAATTTCAACGAAGAAACTGTAACGGGGACGTATGGTTCCTTAACTATTAACGCTGCGGGTGACTGGTCTTACGAAGCGGATAACAGTCAGAATGCCATTCAGTCTCTGGGTGCTGGCGACACACTTACGGATACTATAGAAGTTAGTTCAGCGGATGGAACCACTCAGGATATCACCATCACTATCAATGGTGCTGACGGAGCGACCACTATCGGTGGAACCAGCACCGGTTCTGTAACAGAAGATACTAGCAATACATTGTCGATCAGCGGTTCGCTGACCATTTCTGATGAAGACACCGGAGAAGACCGTTTTGTTGATGAAACAGTCAACGGTACCTACGGTTCACTGACCATTGATGAAGATGGTAGCTGGACGTACTCGGCGGATAACACACAGTCGGCTATTCAGAATCTTGGTGATGGCGATAGCTTGACGGATACCATTAGCGTCCGTTCTGTGGAAGGGGTTACTGAAGATATCATCATTAGCCTTAATGGTATTAATGACGCACCGGTAACGCCAACCGTAACACCCACCGAAATGAGTTTTGAATTTGCCGGTGGCAATATGCCGGAAACCGATGGCTTTCATCAATTCCCTGATGATTATGAGTTCGGCGACAGCTTCTGGCTGGTGCAGGAGAATGGTGGATTTGCCCGAGCGGTTCAGGCGGAACTTACCGCCAACAGTGATGGTTCGATTAATATCAAAACGCTGGCTGCCAAATACACCACACTCAGCGTTTGGAATAACTTGTCGGATGAACAGAAACTGACGTATTTCGACAGTTCTGGCACAGTGGATAGCGTGGTTACCTCAGAATCAGCAGCAGGCTATGGAATACGAAATGTATCGTTCAATAGAGGAGCGGAACAGGCTGGATTTGTCGATACCGCCAATGGCAGAAATATCGACAACGATCGCCTGCTGATCGAAGAAAACAGCGCCAATAGCAGTTATGTTAGCCGCATCGTCAGCAGCGATGCGGATAATGACACACTCAGCTATAGCCTGACTGACAATGCCGATGGACGCTTTGCCATCAACAGCACAACCGGCGTTATTACCGTCGCCGATGGCAGTCAGTTGGACCACGAAACTAACGCGACGCACACCATCACCGTTCAAATCAGCGATGGCAATGGCGGTACCACCACAAAAGACTACACCGTTCATGTATCCGATCAGCAGGAAGCGGCCACCATCAGTGGTGATGATTCCGCAAGTGTGACAGAAGATGCAGCCAGCACATTAACCACTAGCGGTACTTTGAATGTATCTGATGAAGATGAGGGTGAATCATCTTTCACTGCAGAAACAGTCAACGGTACTTATGGTTCATTAGAAATTAATGCAGCTGGTGAGTGGAGTTATTCGGCAGATAATAGTCAATCAGGCGTTCAGGCACTGGCAGCAGGCGCAAGGCTCAACGATAGAATCACAGTACGTTCCGCTGACGGAACCACCCATGACATTGTAATTACCATCACCGGTACTAATGATGCACCCACTGCCAGCAGCAATACAGTCACACTGAACGAAGATGGTAGCCACACCTTTACGGCGGCAAACTTTGGTTTCAGTGATGTTGATGATGGAGACAGTTTGCAATCCATTACGATCACCCGGTTGCCTGGTTCGGGAAGTCTGACGCTCAATGGCACAGCGGTCACTGCCAATCAGGAAATTAGCCAGAGCGATATTGGTAATCTGGTGTTCACACCTGTCGGCAACGCCAATGGTGATGATTATGCAGACCTGCAATTCACGGTCAGTGACGGCACAGCTAGCAGTAATACACAGACGCTGACGTTTGATGTGACGGCAGTGAATGATGCACCATTCTCCCCAGTTGCCTCAGGTGCGGTTTCTGAATTCCGGTTTACTTTTGGCGGTGATGCTATTTCTGAAACTACGCATACCCATACTCTGCCAGATGATTATGCGTTGGGTGATCGTTTTTGGGTACTACAGGTAGGCAGTACACATATAAAAGCAGTTCAGGTGGAAATCGGAGATAACAATGATGGGACGCTGAACATTAAGGCGTTGCAGTCCAAATACACGACTTTAGACACATGGAATGGTCTCACTGAAGAGCAGAAACTGACTTATTTTGATTCGTCAGGAAACAGCATGTCGCTGGCAACTTCTGGCACATCCGGTGGTTATGGTATCCAGAATGTTTCTGTTAATGGCGGTCCACAAGCCAATGGTTATGTGAACTCCGGCAATGGCGTTAATACAGAACATTCACACTTCGTTGTTGAAGAAAACAGTGCCAATAACACATTAGTTGCTCAGATATCCGCCAGTGATATTGAAGGGGACACCTTAAGCTACAGCCTGACAGATAATGCTGGCGGGCGTTTCTCCATTAATAGTTCAAATGGAGAAATACGCGTTGCTAACAGTGGTCAGCTAGATCATGAAACGGATGACACGCACACCATCACCGTTCAGATCAGTGACGGTAACGGTGGCACTGTCAGCAAAGAGTACACCATTCATCTTTCTGATCAGGCGGAAGCGGCGACTTTTAGCGGCACTGATACCGGATCAGCCACTGAAGATACGGCAAATACACTGACAGCTTCAGGCACCTTATCGGTATCTGATGAAGATGAAGATGAAGGTGAAAGCAGCTTTAACGCAGAAACTGTCAATGGAACCTATGGTTCGTTGGAAATCAATGCCGCCGGTGAATGGAGTTACTCGGCAGACAACAGCCAAACCGATATTCAAGCACTGGCAGCTGGTGCAACGGTGAACGACAGAATCACAGTACGCTCCGCTGATGGAACAACCCATGACATTGTAATTACCATCACCGGTACTAATGATGCACCTATTGCCAGCAGCAATACCGTCACACTCAATGAAGACAATAGCCACACCTTTACGGCAGCGAATTTCGGTTTCAGTGATGTTGATTCTGGGGATAGTCTGCAATCCGTCACGATTACTCGTCTGCCCACTGCTGGCAGCCTGACTCTGAATGGTTCGGCGGTGACAGCAAATCAGGAAATCAGCGCATCGGATATTGGTAATCTGGTCTTTACACCCGCCACCAATGCCAGTGGTGATGATTATGCCGATTTACAGTTTACCGTGAGTGATGGCGACGCCAGCAGTAATGTTCAGACATTGACGTTTGATGTGACCGGAGTCGCTGATGCTGCCGGTATCACTCTAAATAATGATGTGTATGGTGATCTGGCGCTGGATTCTGAGCTGATTACCCATGGTGATTTATCGGCATCAACGGGCTGGGATCTCAGCGGAAGCGCAGAGATAGTTAGCAGTCGACTGGTGTTTAGCCGTGCTGAAAGGCCTATAGACGGTATTGCCGAACAAACATTCGAAATGCATCCCGATGTGAATTACAGCGTTAGTGTGCAATACGCTACTAATGCCAGCCTTGTCACTTCTGGTCGATTGGAGTTGATTGATGAAGATTCCGGAGCTGTTTTAGCCAGCGGCATTATGACGGCCAATACAGGTAGCACCTGGCAGACATTGAGCCTTGATTTTACCGGTACCACTGGTGGCAATGCGATTTTGAGAATCACCGATACCAGCTCCACTTCAGCTAGTAGGGATTTTTGGGTTGATAATATTTCGGTACAAGCCAACAGTTCGGATAACAATCATATCAGCACCGGAGCGGGTCTCTACGGCGAAGAGGATCAGGCGATTGCCGTAGAACTGGATGTTAACTTCCCGGACAGCGATGGCTCAGAAACCCATGAAATAGAAATCAGTGGCTTACCTGCTGGCGCTGTGTTGAGTGATGGCACCAACAGTGAAACAGCGGCCAGTGCAGCTATTGATATTTCAGGCTGGGATTTAGACAGCCTGACCATCACACCACCCAATAATGATAATGATGATTTCATCATAACCGTCACAGCAACCAGTACTGAATCGTCTTCCAATAACTCGGTAGCAGAAACTCAGGATATCAATGTCCATGTAGTGGCCGTGAATGATGCCGCCGTTATTTCCGGAGATGCTTCAGACTCAGTGACTGAGGATGCGGGAAGTACGCTCACTGCCAGTGGCAGCTTGTCCGTCAGTGATGTCGATTCCGGTGAAGATAATTTCACCGCAGAAACCGTAACGGGCACCTATGGCTCGTTAACTATTAACGCGTCGGGTGACTGGTCTTACGAAGCGGATAACAGTCAGAATGCTATTCAGTCTCTGGGAGCAGGTGACACACTCACGGATACTATAGAAGTTAGTTCGGCGGATGGAACGACTCAGGATGTTGTTATTACTATCAACGGAACAAATGACACGCCAACACTCAGTCTCAATGGAAATACGGCAACCGGTCTTAACGGTGAAATATACGACACCGATTCAGATATTAATACGCTGGCTGATCTGGACAGTCTGATAGCCAATAACAACCCAACAGCCACCTATACCGCCACCAACCTGGATTACAACGGTTCATCGACCATTGGTGGCTTCCTGGGTTCCGATGCCAATAGCTTGTCTACCGATATCAGCGGTAATGCGATGGACAGAGTTGGGTTCAGGCTATCCGGTTATATTCGCCTGGCTCAGGGAGAGCATGATTTTGATGTGACGTCGGATGATGGCTTCCGGCTAATTATTCATGAGCAAACTATTACAGAGTTCACTGATGTTCGAGGTGCTGAAACCTCAACAGGCAGTTTTGATGCACCTGTCGATGGGTATTATCGGTTTGAACTGACCTACTGGGAGAGTGTAGGCGGTGAACGATTGCAAGTCACCAGTTCAGCCGTGAATGGTGATGTGCTGGGCAGTAATATTTTATACGACACTCTGCCCGGACTAAGTTATACCGAAAATGATACAGCAGCCGTTATCTCAGATGACCTGGTATTGAATGATGCAGATACTGAAAATCACGAGTCAGCGACAATCACCATTAGCAACGGTTATGTTCAGGGACAGGATGAACTGGTTTTCACCAATCAGAATGGTATTACCGGTAGCTGGAATGCGGCTAATGGAACCCTGACACTCACAGGCAGTGCATCTCAGGCAAATTATCAGGCGGCATTGCGCAGCGTTGCTTATCGCAACACATCGGATGACCCGGATACGGGCGACAGACTGGTGAGCTATACGGTGTCTGATGGCGACGCTTCCACTGAAGCGGCTGTTCGTATGATCGAAGTAGCCGCAGTGAACGACGCACCGGTTACGCCAACCGTAACACCCACCGAAATGAGTTTTGAATTTGCCGGTGGCAATATGCCGGAAACCGATGGTTTCCATCAATTCCCTGATGATTATGAATTTGGCGACAGCTTCTGGCTGGTGCAGGAGAATGGTGGATTTGCCAGAGCGGTTCAGGCGGAGCTTAATGCCAATAGTGATGGTTCGATTAATATCAAAACACTGGCTGCCAAATACGCCACACTCAGCGTTTGGAATAATTTATCAGATGAACAGAAACTGACGTATTTCGACAGTTCTGGCACAGTGGATAATGTGGTTACTTCAGAATCTGCGCTAGGTTACGGCATACGCAATGTGTCGTTCAATGGAGGAACAGAACAGGCTGGATTTATCGATACCGTCAATGGCAGAAATATCGACAACGATCGCCTGCTGATCCTAGAGAACAGCGTTAACAGCAGCTATGTCAGCCGCATCGTCAGCAGCGATGCTGAGAATGACACACTCAGTTATAGCCTGACTGACAATGCCGATGGACGCTTTGCCATCAACAGCACAACCGGCGTTATTACCGTTGCGGATGGCAGTCAGTTGGATCACGAAACCAACGCGACGCACACCATCACGGTTCAAATCAGTGATGGCAATGGCGGTACCACCACAAAAGACTACACCGTTCATGTATCCGATCAGCAGGAAGCGGCGACCATCAGTGGTGATGATACGGGAAGTGTGACAGAAGATGCCGCCAGCACATTAACCACTAGCGGTACTTTGAATGTATCTGATGAAGATGAGGGTGAATCATCTTTCACTGCAGAAACAGTCAACGGCACTTATGGTTCTCTGACGATCAATGCGAATGGTGAATGGTCGTATTCTGCGGACAATTCACAGTCGGTCATTAATAACTTGGATGACGGAGACAGTCTAACCGATACGATTGAAGTAAGCAGTGCCGATGGCACCACTCATGATGTCACCATTACCATCAATGGCAACAACGATGCACCAACAGCTTCCAGCGTTACTCTGACACTGAATGAAGATGCCAGTCATACCTTTACAGCGGCTAATTTTGGCTTCAGTGATGTGGATGATGGCGACAGTCTTCAATCCGTGACTATTACCCGGTTACCAGAAGCAGGCAGTCTGACCCTGAGTGGTAACGCAGTAGCTGCTAATCAGGAGATTAGACAGAGTGATATTGGGAACCTGGTATTTACACCTATCGCTAATGCGAATGGTGACGACTATGCAAACCTCCAGTTCACGGTGAGTGATGGTACTGCGAACAGTAATATTCAGACACTGATGTTTGATGTGACGGCAGTGAGTGATGCAGCCACCTTCAGTGGTGATAATACCGGAAGTGTTACAGAAGACGCTGCATCCACGCTTACGGCAACGGGTACGTTATCAGTATCGGATGTAGACGACGGAGAATCATCTTTCACAGCAGAAACGGTCACCGGTACTTACGGTTCTCTCACGATTAATGCCGCGGGTGCGTGGAGTTACTCAGCAGATAACAGTCAGAGCGGTATTCAGTCTCTAGCTGCAGGAGCCACTATAACTGACCGGTTGCAGGTACGCTCTGCCGATGGTACGACCCATGAAGTTACGATCATCATTACCGGTACCAATGATGCCCCTGTGGCGGGTGCGGCAATTACCCGTTCAACCAATGAAGATACCAGCTTCACCCTGACTGAAGCTCAGCTACTGGCTAATGCATCGGATACGGATAACGATTCACTATCTGTGAGTAATGTTAGTGTGAACTCAGGATCAGTATCGGTTGTAGATAATAATGATGGAACCTGGACGGTAAGCCCTTCCGCTAACTGGTCGGGGGATGCACAACTGAGTTTTGATATTTCTGATGGTACGGCAACCGTCGCCAGTCAGGTGGATATCACTGTAACACCGGATGCTGATGCACCTTTACTCTCAGCCAATACCGATGGGGATGTTGTCAGTACGGTGAATTTTGAGGAGCCATCGGTTAATGCAAGATCAGTGAGAGCGGTTACAGGTTCACCTGCTGATGGTTGGTCTGCCAGTGGTGGCACCTATGAGGTTCATAATGGTTTAAATAACATCACTGCCTATGAAGGCAGTCAGTGGCTTGAGCTCGATTATGATGCAAATCAGAATAGCCTGAGTTATCAGGTAGATACCAGTAATGGTCAGGCGCATATTCTTGAAATGGCTGTGCGCAAGAGATTCAGTGATTCCACAGATGATATTGAGATCTATTGGGGTGATGACCTTATCACCACCATCCAGCCCACCTTACAATGGACGGTTCAGAGGATTGAACTACCTGCTTTTGCTGGTGACAGTAAGCAACTGAAACTGGAAGAGCCTTATAATCAGCGTGAAGGTGCAGGCGCCCTGATTGATGCTATTCAGGTGATCTCTGCGGGGATACAGAATGACTCAGAGGGTGATAATGACTACAAGGTCTCCAGTCTTGAAGACACAGATATTCCGTTGAGCTTGAGTGCTTCGCTTGTAGACACTGATAATTCTGAGACACTGGGTGTTTCATTGAGCGGTATTCCATCCGGATTTACACTTACGGATGGTAATAATAATGTCACTACCGATGGATCGGCTGTTGATATTTCAGGCTGGTCTTTGTCTGACCTCTCTTTAACCCCTTCCGGCAACTATAACGGTGATTTTGTTCTTACTCTGTCGGCGACGTCTACAGAATCTTCCGGCGGAGATACTGCAACCAGCAGCCAGACCATAGCGGTTGATGTTATGGCAACCAATGATGCAGCGGTGATTTCTGGCGAAGATAGCGGCGCAATGACAGAAGACAGTGCGGACACATTAACTGCCAGCGGCACTTTGTCTGTGACTGATATTGAAACCAGTGAAGCCACATTTACCGCAGAAACCATCAACGGAACTTATGGTTCATTAGAAATTAATGCAGCTGGTGAGTGGAGCTATTCGGCAGACAACAGTCAAGCCGATATTCAGGCACTGGCTGCAGGCGCAAGGCTCAACGATAGAATCACAGTACGTTCCGCTGACGGAACAATCCATGACATTGTGATGACCATCACCGGTACTAATGATGCACCCACTGCCAGCAGCAATACAGTCACACTGAACGAAGATGGTAGCCACACCTTTACGGCGGCAAACTTTGGTTTCAGTGATGTTGATGATGGAGACAGTTTGCAATCCATTACGATCACCCGGTTGCCTGGTTCGGGAAGTCTGACGCTCAATGGCACAGCGGTCACTGCCAATCAGGAAATTAGCCAGAGCGATATTGGTAATCTGGTGTTCACACCTGTCGGCAACGCCAATGGTGATGATTATGCAGACCTGCAATTCACGGTCAGTGACGGCACAGCTAGCAGTAATACACAGACGCTGACGTTTGATGTGACCGCCGTGAATGATGCACCACATTCCCCGGTTGCCTCGGGTGCGGTTTCTGAATTCCGGTTTACTTTTGGCGGTGATGCTATTTCTGAAACTACGCATACCCATACGCTGCCAGATGATTATGCGTTGGGTGATCGTTTTTGGGTACTACAGGTAGGCAGTACACATATAAAAGCAGTTCAGGTGGAAATCGGCGATAACAATGATGGGACGCTGAACATTAAGGCGTTGCAGTCCAAATACACGACTTTAGACACATGGAATGGTCTCACTGAAGAGCAGAAACTGACTTATTTTGATTCGTCAGGAAACAGCATGTCGCTGGCAACTTCTGGCACATCCGGTGGTTATGGTATCCAGAATGTTTCTGTTAATGGCGGTCCACAAGTCAATGGTTATGTGAACTCCGGCAATGGCGTTAATACAGAACATTCACACTTCGTTGTTGAAGAAAACAGTGCCAATAACACATTAGTTGCTCAGATATCCGCCAGTGATATTGAAGGGGACACCTTAAGCTACAGCCTGACAGATAATGCTGGCGGGCGTTTCTCCATTAATAGTTCAAATGGAGAAATACGCGTTGCTAACAGTGGTCAGCTAGATCATGAAACGGATGACACGCACACCATCACCGTTCAGATCAGTGACGGTAACGGTGGCACTGTCAGCAAAGAGTACACCATTCATCTTTCTGATCAGGCAGAAGCGGCGACCTTCAGCGGCACTGATACCGGATCAGCCACTGAAGATACGGCAAATACACTGACAGCTTCAGGCACCTTATCGGTATCTGATGAAGATGAAGGCGAAAGCAGCTTTAACGCAGAAACTGTCAATGGAACCTATGGTTCGTTGGAAATCAATGCTGCCGGTGAATGGAGTTACTCGGCAGACAACAGTCAAACCGATATTCAGGCACTGGCAGCTGGTGCAACGGTGAACGACAGAATCACAGTACGCTCCGCTGATGGAACAACCCACGACATTGTAATTACCATCACTGGTACTAATGATGCACCTATTGCCAGCAGCAATACCGTCACACTCAATGAAGACAATAGCCACACCTTTACGGCAGCGAACTTCGGTTTCAGTGATATTGATTCTGGGGATAGTCTGCAATCCGTCATTATTACCCGTTTACCCACTGCTGGCAGCCTGACGCTCAATGGTTCGGCGGTGACCGCTAATCAACAAATCAGCGCATCGGATGTTGGTAATCTGGTCTTTACACCAGCCACAAATGCCAGCGGCGATGATTATGCCGATCTGCAATTTACCGTGAGTGATGGCGACGCCAGCAGTAATGTTCAGACATTGACGTTTGATGTGACCGGAGTCGCTGATGCTGCCGGTATCACTCTAAATAATGATGTGTATGGAGATCTGGCGTTGGATTCTGAGCTGATTACCAATGGTGATTTATCGGCTTCAACGGGCTGGGATCTCAGCGGAAGTGCAGAGATAGTCAGTAATCAATTAGTATTTAGCCGTGCGGAAAGACCTATAGACGGTGTTGCCGAACAATCATTCGAAATGCATCCCGATGTGAATTACAGCGTTAGTGTTCAATACGCTACCAATGCCAACCTTGTAACGTCTGGCCGCCTGGAGTTAATTGATGAAGATTCCGGAGTTGTTTTAGCCAGCGGTAACATGACAGCTAATGCCGCTACGACCTGGCAGACATTGAGTCTTGATTTCACCGGGACTGATGGCGGCAACGCTATTCTGAGAATCACCGATACCAGTTCAACTTCTACGTCGAGAGTTCTATGGATTGACAATATTTCGGTGCAGGCCAACAGTTCGGACAACAATCATATCAGCACCGGCACGGGTCTCTACGGCGAAGAAGATCAGGCAATTGCCGTAGAACTGGATGTTAACTTCCCAGACAGCGATGGCTCAGAAACCCATGAAATAGAAATCAGTGGCTTACCTGCTGGTGCTGTTTTGAGTGATGGCACCAACAGTGAAACAGCGGCTAATGCAGCTATTGATATTTCAGACTGGGATTTAGACAGCCTGACCATCACACCACCCAATAATGATAATGATGATTTCATCATAACCGTCACAGCAACCAGTACTGAATCGTCTTCCAATAACGCGGTAACAGAAACACAGGATATTAATGTTCATGTAGTGGCGGTGAATGATGCCGCCGTTATTTCCGGAGATGCTTCAGACTCAGTGACTGAGGATGCGGGAAGTACGCTCACTGCCAGTGGCAGCTTGTCCGTCAGTGATGTCGATTCCGGTGAAGATAATTTCACAGCAGAAACCATAACGGGCACCTATGGCTCGTTAACTATTAACGCGTCGGGTGACTGGTCTTACGAAGCGGATAACAGTCAGAATGCTATTCAGTCTCTGGGAGCAGGTGACACACTCACGGATACTATAGAAGTTAGTTCGGCGGATGGAACGACTCAGGATGTTGTTATTACTATCAACGGAACGAATGACACGCCAACACTCAGTCTCAATGGAAATACGGCAACCGGTCTTAACGGTGAAATATACGACACCGATTCAGATATTAATACGCTGGCTGATCTGGACAGTCTGATAGCCAATAACAACCCAACAGCCACCTATACCGCCACCAACCTGGATTATAACGGTTCATCGACCATTGGTGGCTTCCTGGGTTCCGATGCCAATAGCCTGTCTACCGATATCAGCGGTAATGCGATGGACAGAGTTGGGTTCAGGCTATCCGGTTATATTCGTCTGGCTCAGGGAGAGCATGATTTTAATGTGACATCCGATGATGGCTTCCGGTTAGTTATCCATGAACAAACTATTACAGAGTTCACTGATGTTCGAGGCGCTGAAACCTCAACAGGCAGTTTTGATGCACCTGTCGATGGGTATTATCGGTTTGAACTGACCTACTGGGAGAGTGTAGGCGGTGAACGATTGCAAGTCACCAGTTCAGCCGTGAACGGTGATGTGCTGGGCAGTAATATTTTATACGACACCCTGCCTGGACTAAGTTATACCGAAAATGATACAGCAGCTGCCATCTCAGATGATCTGGTATTGAATGATGCAGATACTGAAAATCACGAGTCAGCGACAATAACCATTAGCAACGGTTATGTTCAGGGACAGGATGAACTGGTTTTCACCAATCAGAATGGTATTACCGGTAGCTGGAATGCGGCTAATGGAACCCTGACACTCACAGGCAGTGCATCTCAGGCAAATTATCAGGCGGCATTGCGCAGCGTTGCTTATCGCAACACATCGGATGACCCGGATACGGGCGACAGACTGGTGAGCTATACGGTGTCTGATGGCGACGCTTCCACTGAAGCGGCTGTTCGTATGATCGAAGTAGCCGCAGTGAATGACGCACCGGTTACACCAACCGTAACACCCACCGAAATGAGTTTTGAGTTTGCCGGTGGCAACATGCCGGAAACCGATGGTTTCCATCAACTCCCTGATGATTATGAATTTGGCGACAGCTTCTGGCTGGTACAGGAGAATGGTGGATTTGCCAGAGCAGTTCAAGCGGAGCTTAATGCCAACAGTGATGGTTCGATTAATATCAAAACGCTGGCTGCCAAATACACCACACTCAGCGTTTGGAATAACTTGTCGGATGAACAGAAACTGACGTATTTCGACAGTTCTGGCACAGTGGATAATGTGGTTACTTCAGAATCTGCGCTAGGTTACGGCATACGTAATGTATCGTTCAATGGAGGAACAGAACAGGCTGGATTTATCGATACCGTCAATGGTAGAAATATCGATAATGATCGCTTGTTGATCGAAGAAAACAGCGCCAATAGCAGTCATGTCGGCCGCATCGTCAGCAGCGATGCCGATAATGACACACTCAGTTATAGCCTCACTAATGATGCCGATGGACGCTTTGCCATCAACAGCACAACCGGCGTTATTACCGTCGCCGATGGCAGTCAGTTGGACCACGAAACCAATGCGACGCACACCATCACCGTTCAAATCAGCGATGGCAATGGCGGCACCACCACAAAAGACTACACCGTTCATGTATCCGATCAGCAGGAAGCGGCCACCATCAGTGGTGATGATTCCGGAAGTGTGACAGAAGATGCAGCATCAACCCTCACAGCCAGTGGTACTTTGACGGTTTCCGATGAAGATGAAGGCGAAAGCAGCTTTACCGCAGAAACGGTCAACGGTACTTATGGTTCTCTTACCATCAATGCTGCTGGTGAATGGAGTTATTCAGCAGATAACAGTCAATCCGATATTCAGGATCTGAATGCGGGTGAAGCTCTGACCGATACCCTGCAGGTACGCTCAGCAGATGGCACAACCCAGAATGTCACCATCACAATCAATGGCACTAATAGTGCGCCAGAGTTCACCAGCAGTTCTGGTGAAGAAAGGGTCAATACGGTTATAGATAATAATCAAACAGCATCTGCTATCTCTTCGCTTGGCGATGGGTATATTTCGGTATGGTCCTCAAATGCCAGTGGTCAAACGGTCAGAGCTCAAAAATTTAATGCGGACCACAGTAAGAATGGTGATGAGTTTACGGTTAACACACTCGCATTATCAGGCGATGATCTGTGGCAGGATTCGGATGTAGCAACGTTAGGCAATGGCAATTTTGCAATCACTTATCAACACACCAATCCGGGCAACTGGATCAATTCGTATATGAGAGTGTTTGATGAGGATGGGAATCAAATCAAAGCAGAGTTCAATATTGGTAGGGAGCAGTATTCAACGAAGATTACAGCATTATCGGATGACCGCTTTGCCACTGTTTCCATGAACGAGTCTAGTGGTCACGCTGTGACGGTTCGACTGTTTGACAGCTCTGGTAATTTAACCGAAACCATTGATACCGGCAGCGGGAATGTTGGTTGGAGCTTTGGGCCACCAGACATTATAGCGTTGGATAATGGTCGGTTTGCCGTTAGCTGGCGAGACAGCAGCAATGCCGAAAATTCTGCGTCTTTCCGTGTCTACGATGCTTCTGGAAGCCCTGCCACAGGTATTATTGATTTCGGTGGTTCTAACCCATCAGATTATCGTTCTGTAAAAATCAGCACTCTGGAAAGTGGTGAGCTTGTCACTGTTTTCCAGAGTGCTGATGATATTTACTTCCAGCGCTGGAATGACAGTGGTGAGTCCCTGGGCAGTCGGGTAATGATCAATACCGATCAGAACGGGACCAAGCAGGATATTAATATTGAAGCGCTGTCTAACGGCACCTTCTATGTGGTCTGGACCAGCGCCGAACAAGATGGTGCAGGCAGAGGTGTTTATGGGCGGCACTTCGATAGTCAGGGCAATGCACTCACCGATGAAACCCTGATTAACAGCACCACCTCAGGCAATCAGGATGATCCGCAGATTGTTCAGTTGACAGATGGTTCGGTGCAGATTCAGTGGACATCAGATCACGGTGGTAATGATGATCTGTATCGCTCGGTGGTTGAGCTGGACAGCTATGTTCCTGAAAGTTCTGCCAACGGTACGCTGATCAAAACCATCAGCGCAACCGATGTTGATGGTGACACTATCAGCTTCAGCCTGACGGATAACGCCGGAGGCCGCTTTGCCATTGATTCATCAACCGGGCGCCTGACTGTTGCTAATGGTTCTCTGCTGGATTATGAATCCGACACATCACATAGTGTTACCGTGCAAATCAGCGATGGCAACGGCGAAACCCGTACTCAAAATCTCACTATTAATGTTACCAATGTGTTGTCGGCACCCACTGCAAGCAGTAGCACCATTACCATCAATGAAGATAACAGTCATATCTTTACGGCAGCGAACTTCGGTTTCAGTGATGCTGATGGAGACAGTCTGCAATCCGTCACTATTACCCGTTTACCCACTGCTGGCAACCTGACTCTGAATGGTTCGGCGGTGACAGCAGATCAGGAAATCAATGCATCTGATATTGGTGATCTAGTCTTTACACCAGCCACAAATGCCAGTGGTGATGATTATGCTGATTTACAGTTTACCGTTAGCGATGGCACCGCTAGCAGTAATACACAGACGCTGACGTTTGATGTGACGGCAGTGAATGATGCACCCACGGCATCGGACAATACGCTGACCATTCAAGAAGATGGCAGCCATACCTTTACGGCAGCGAATTTCGGTTTCAGTGATGTTGATTCTGGGGATAGTCTGCAATCCGTCATTATTACCCGTTTACCTACTGCAGGCAGCCTGGCTCTCAATGGTTCGGCGGTGACCGCTAATCAACAAATCAGCGCATCGGATATTGGTAATCTGGTCTTTACACCCGCCACCAATGCCAGTGGTGATGATTATGCCGATTTACAGTTTACCGTGAGTGATGGCGACGCCAGCAGCAATGTTCAGACATTGACGTTTGATGTGACCGGGGTCGCTGATGCTGCTGGTATTACTCTAAATAATGATGTGTATGGTGATCTGGCGTTGGATTCTGAGCTGATTACCAATGGTGATTTATCGGCTTCAACGGGCTGGGATCTCAGCGGAAGTGCAGAGATAGTTAGTAATCGATTGGTATTTAGCCGTGCTGAAAGACCTATAGATGGTGTTGCCGAACAATCATTCGAAATGCATCCCGATGTGAATTACAGCGTTAGTGTTCAATACGCTACCAATGCCAACCTTGTAACGTCTGGCCGCCTGGAGTTAATTGATGAAGATTCCGGAGTTGTTTTAGCCAGCGGTAACATGACAGCTAATTCCGCTACGACCTGGCAGACATTGAATCTGGAGTTCACCGGGACTGATGGCGGCAACGCTATTCTGAGAATCACCGATACCAGTTCAACTTCTACGTCGAGAGATCTATGGATTGACAATATTTCGGTGCAGGCCAACAGTTCGGACAACAATCATATCAGCACCGGCACGGGTCTCTACGGCGAAGAAGATCAGGCGATTGCCGTAGAACTGGATGTTAACTTCCCGGACAGCGATGGCTCAGAAACTCATGAAATAGAAATCAGTGGCTTACCTGCTGGCGCTGTTTTGAGTGATGGCAGCAACAGTGAAACAGCGGCCAGTGCAGCTATTGATATTTCAGGCTGGGATTTAGACAGCCTGACCATCACACCACCCAACAATGATAATGATGACTTCACCATAACCGTCACCGCAACCAGCACTGAATCGTCTTCTAACAACTCGGTAACAGAAACACAGGATATCAATGTCCATGTCGTGGCGGTGAATGACGCACCGGTTACACCAACCGCAACGCCCACCGAAATGAGTTTTGAGTTTGCCGGTGGCAATATGCCGGAAACCGATGGTTTTCATCAATTCCCTGATGACTATGAATTTGGCGACAGCTTCTGGCTGGTGCAGGAAAATGGCGGTTATGCCAGAGCGGTTCAGGCGGAGCTTAATGCCAATAGTGATGGTTCGATTAATATCAAAACACTGGCTGCCAAATACGCCACACTCAGCGTTTGGAATAATTTATCAGATGAACAGAAACTGACGTATTTCGATAGTTCTGGCACGTTGGATAGCGTGGTTACCTCAGAATCAGCAGCAGGCTATAGCATACGAAATGTGTCGTTCAATGGAGGGACGGAACAGGCTGGATTTGTCGATACCGCCAATGGCAGAAATATCGACAACGATCGCCTGCTGATCGAAGAAAACAGCGCTAACAGCAGTCATGTCAGCCGCATCGTCAGCAGCGATGCTGAGAATGACACACTCAGTTATAGCCTTACCAATGATGCCGGTGGTCGTTTTGCCATCAACAGCACAACCGGCGTAATTACCGTCGCCGATGGCAGTCAGCTTGATTACGAAGCCAATACTTCGCACAGCATCACCGTTCAAATCAGTGATGGCAATGGCGGTACCACCACAAAAGACTACACCGTTCATGTAACAGATCAGACAGAAGTAACCACTTTCACTGGTGATGATTCTGGCAGTGTTACGGAAGACGCTGCAACAACACTGACGACCAGCGGTACTTTGAGCGTAACGAGTTCAAGCGGATCATCTTTTACTGCTGAAACGGTTAATGGTACGTACGGCTCTATTACTATCAATGCTGCGGGTGCATGGAGTTATTCAGCAGACAACAGTCAAAACGCCATCCAATCTCTGAGTGCCGGAGCTACTCTGACCGATACCGTGCAGATACGTGCAGCGGATGGCACGACTCATGATGTCACCATTACTATTACCGGTACTAATGATGCGCCGGTTGCCGGTGCTGCCATCACTCGTTCAACCACAGAAGATACCAGTTTTACATTGACCGAAGAGCAGCTTCTCGCCAACGCTTCAGATGTGGATAACGATTCCCTTTCAGTCAGTAATGTGGGTGTCAGCTCTGGTTCTGTTTCTGTTGTGGATAACGGTGATAGCACCTGGACAGTAACGCCATCTTCCAACTGGGCGGGTTCGGCACAACTCAGTTTTGATATTTCTGATGGCACGGCAACAGTGTCCAGTCAGGTCAATATCACAGTAACACCGGATGCTGATGCGCCAGTCTTGTCTGCCAGTACGGATGGAGAAGTAGTCAGCACAGTGAACTTTGAATCACCCACTGTAGGTTCAGCGGGTTGGCTGGCAGCGACAGGTTCACCTGCAGATGGCTGGTCCGTTGATGGTGGTACGTATGAAGTACATCGCAATGGCACCTCCAATGTTACTGCTTATGAAGGCAGTCAGTGGATGGAGCTGGATTATCTTGACACTCATCAAGACAGTCTGAGCTATCAGGTGGATACCAGCAATGGGCAGCCTCATATTCTTGAAATGGCTATTCATCGTAGAGGGTCTGGCGATCAGAGTGTTCAGATCTATTGGGGAGATGATCTGATAACCACACTGCAGCCTCCCAGTGGTTCCGGCTGGGCGGTGCGGCGTGTCGAACTGCCGGCATTCAGTGGTTCAACGAAGGAGTTAAAAATTCAGGAGCCTGTTAGTGGCAATGATGGTTTGGGCCCCTTGATTGATGCTATCAGGGTGATTGAAACCGGGCTGCAAGATGATGCGGATAGCAATAACGATTACAAGATTACCAGTCTTGAAGATACTGTCATCCCTCTGAACTTAAGTGCTTCGCTGGCAGATACGGATAATTCTGAAACACTGGCACTGTCACTTAGCGGTATCCCTTCTGGCTTTACCCTGACCGATGGCACTAATAATGCCACTTCCAATGGTTCCGCCATCAGTCTTTCTGGCTGGAGTTTGTCTGACCTGTCTCTAACGCCAACGTCTGAGTACAGCGGTGATTTCGTACTGACGCTCTCAGCAACAGCGACTGAAAGTTCTGGCGGAGATACTGCCAGCTCTGACCTTACCATTGGTGTCACGGTTGAAGTGGTCAACGATACGCCAACCTTTGACTCTACGTCCATGGTTGGTGTTGATGACAGTGAAACGGTCAATACAACAACATCAGGCGCTCAGGATGAATCTGATCTGACCAGATTACCTGACGGTGGTTATATAGCTGTCTGGGCTTCAGCCGGTTCATCCATCAGAGCGCAAAAATATAATGCGGATATGACCGCCAATGGCGATGAGTTCCAGATCAACTCTATTGCTCCTGCCGGTGATGACCATCTGCAGAGTCCATCGGTAGCAGTGCTGGATAATGGCAATTACGCCGTGGTTTGGGATCACTTTCAACCGGGGGATAAGCCTGGTTCAAGATACCGGGTATTCGACGCCGATGGCAATGAAGTGAAAGCTGAAACCAGTTATTCTGCTGAACGCTCTTACAGTAACGATATTGTTGCCTTGGCTGATAATCGTTTTGCCACCATCGGGATTGATCAAAGTAATAGCTTTCGCCCCACCATTCGTATCATCAGTGCAGAAGGTGAGATTACCAACACCTATGCAGAAACCAATGGTGTTGGTGGCTGGTATTGGGGTAATCCAGAGCTGGCTGCATTAGATAATGGCGGGTTTGCCGCCGTCTGGCGCAATAGCAATACCAACGACAACAGTTCTGCCTTAAGGATATACAACGCTGACGGTACTCTTGTAAGCAGTAATATTGCGTTTGGTGGCACTCATCCAGCAGATGACAGGGGTCTTGGGATTACAGAATTAAGCGATGGCAATATTGCCGTTGTGTATCAAAGCAGCGGTAATGTGTTTGTTCAGCGTTGGAGTGAAACGGGCAGTTCGTTGGGTAATCCGATACAGGTCAGTAGTTCTGAAGGTTCAGAGAAAAACTTCAGCATTGAAGCCTTGCGTAATGGTGAGTTCTTTGTGACCTGGGCGGCATCAGGCACCGGAAAAACCGGCTGGGATATTATCGGCAGACACTATGATGCGGATGGTAATGCCTTATCCGACGAGGTGATCATCAACAGCAATACATCCGGTGGCCAGATCGATCCACAGATGACGCAACTGGCTAGTGGTGAACTGAAAGTGATCTGGACCAACGATGTACCTGGTGCCGACAATATACAACAAGCGACTGTTGGTGTTGGTCAGGTCGCTGAAGGTACGCGAAACGGTACGCTGGTTGGTCAGGTGTACGCCAGCGATCTGGAAGGTGACACACTCACATACTCATTAAGTGATAATGCCGGAGGCCGGTTTGCTATTGACAGCAGTACCGGACAGATTACGGTTGCCAATGGCAGCCTGCTCGATCATGCATCGGATGACAGTCATACTGTACAGGTGCAGATCAGTGATGGAACATCCACTGAAACGCAGAGTTATACGGTGTCGGTTATTGAAGCTAACACTGCACCAACAGCCGAAGATAACTCACTGATTTTGGCCCATGAAGGTAGTTATAACTTCAGTTCAGATGACTTTGGGTTCTCGGATACGGATGCCGGAGATACATTACAATCAATTACTATTATTTCACTTCCTGATGAAGGTTCTCTGACATTGAATGGTACAGCTGTAACGGCTGGTCAGACCATTACCGCAACGAGTATCAGTGATTTGAGATATACCGCACCATCAGGTAATACCGATATCGATAGTAGCTTTGGCTTTACTGTGAGTGATGGAGAAGATTCGAGTGAAGAGCAGGCTTTCAGTTTGGCAACCAGGGGAGCAGAAGTTTCTCAGGTTCTCTTTACTTCAAGTACTGATGGCTGGTCGACAAGTGGGGGAAGGTTCGAAACTACTAATGGTGTAACGCTATCTCCGGGCGCTTCACAAAGCCGAATGATTGATACATCAGCCGAGGGTGCCAGTTATTCATTCACTTTGACTTATTATTTGCATTTCAGAGTTGAGTGGAATGGTGAGGTTGTTGCTAATCTTCCGTCTGGAAATTTTGATACTGTAACAATTGAGCTACCAACAACTAACCTGGGAGACTCAACAGAGCTGAAGATTGTCAATGTTTCTCAAACCAATGCCTCTTTAACCACTACTTCATTAACGGTTACCTACAACGAGCTCGAACTGCAAGGCTCGCAAAATAATGAAATCATAATGGGTTCTGATGATGATGAAATTCTTGATGGTGAAGCGGGTAATGACAGTCTGGATGGTCAGGGCGGGGCAGATACCCTGCTTGGCGACGCAGGAGATGACATCATCTTTGGTGGCGCTGGCGATGATACGCTGACCGGTGGAGCTGGCAGTGATACCTTCACCTGGCACGCCGGAGATGATGGAACAGCGGCTATACCGGCAGAAGACAGGATCACCGATTTTACCACCGGGCAGGGAGGAGATGTTCTCGATTTACATGATCTACTGGTGGATGAAGAAAATCATCAGCTGGATGAATACCTCCATTTTAATTTCGAAAATGGAGATACCATTGTAGAAATCAAACCTCAGGCTAATGGCGATGTGACCCAAAAAGTGACTCTGGAAGGTGTCGATTTATCGTCACTGGGCAGTACCGATCAGGAAATTATTAATAGTCTTCTGAATAATGGAAATTTACAGGTAGATTAACTCTCCTTTCTCAAATCTTTTCTAGACTCATATTCAGGAATCATTTTTTTTCTTTGTCATTAATCTGACACGGATTGAAAAACAAATATAACTTCTCACACGGAAGACAATTATATGAGCATGGACGGCACTCCAAATGATGATGATCTGCAGGGCACAGATCAGTCAGAAACAATTAATGGCGGCGCGGGCGATGATGTAATTAATGGTGGTGCAGGTGCTGACACGTATGTGGGTGGTGCTGGTAATGACCGTTACATCCTTGCCGACCCGGATACAATCGATACCCTCGATTTCCGTTCGGATGATCAGCAGCAGGATATTCTTGATATCAGTCAGCTTCTGCCAGATGGCGCAGAAGTGAATGCGGATAACCTCAAGCAGTTTCTGAAAGTCAATTCCAACGGTGTCTTTGTTGATTCTTCCGGTGGTAACTATTTCACTGAAGATAGTCAGGTCGCCCGCTTTTCTGCCAATAATCCTGCTTTGAGTACAACCATTGCGGTTCAGGTCGCCAGTGGTGTGATTATTAATTACGCTTGGGGTGATACTGCGGAAGCACCTTTGGCCAGTTCTCCTGCTGATAGTGTTGAAGACAGTGAATCGCTGAACGAAGTTACCGGTAATGCCTCCGACGATGAACTGTCAGGAACAGATGAGAATGATCTGCTCAGTGGTGGTTATGGTGACGATGTGCTGAATGGTGGTGCAGGTGCAGATGTTTATGATGGTGGAGCAGGCAGTGACCGTTATGTGCTATCTGATACCGAATCTGTGGATACGCTGCACTTTGTCTCGACGATGCATGAAAAAGATACCATAGATGTCAGCCAAATATTGCCTGCAGGTGCCACTGTTGACAATATCTCGGATTATATTCGAATTACTGAAGACGGCATTTATCTGGATGAAGAAGGCAATGGCGAGTTTGGTGACGATGACCTGGTTGCCAAATTCACAGAAGACAGCATTTTCTCCGGCGATAATCTTGAGCTGATCATAGACGACACCGACAATACTATCGATTTCTCTTTCTCTCGTGAAATTGGTTCTGTCTTACAGGGTTCTCAAAGTTATCAGACAGAAAGTCAGGTGACTGAAAAACTGGTTCTGCGCAACCGCGATGGTTCTGAGTTAGAGAACGGCAACTCATCTGAAGCTGGCTTTATCCGCAGTGCTGCCGGTGACAAGATTGAACTTGATCTTTCTGCTCGTAATCTGACCACAGCGCATGGTGCTTATGGTGACGAACGACTGGATGCATCCGGTGTTGATGATGCCGAATCGATCCAACTGTTTGGTCGTGCGGGTAATGATACGTTGCAGTCCAATGATGGTGACTCATTCCTTGATGGTGGTGCAGGTAATGACTTACTGATTGCTGGGGGTGGTCGCAATGTCATGATTGGCGGCGAAGGTCGTGATGAGTTCAGGTCTGTTCTGACAAGTTCTGAAAATACCCGAGTTAACTGGGACACAATCTATGATTTTTCCAGTCAGGAAGGGCATCGGGATATTCTGGATCTTTCTGATATCTTGCCTGCCGAAGCTACGGCCGAGAATATCAATGATTATGTACAGGTGACTAATACTGGTGTTTATGTAGATACCAGCGGTAATGGTCTTTTTAGTAAATCAAACCAGTTGGTCCGGTTTGGTGCGCGCACCGATATGGACCATCTAGTGGATATTCGCATAGCGAATGAAACCGTCATTCAACTTAATCGTAATGTTGAAACAACAACCATTCAGGGGACTGGCAATGATGATACCTTTGAGGGTGGTGAAGGCAGCCAAACTCTGAGAGGTGGTGCCGGTGATGATGTGCTTTATGGCGATAGTCTCGCCTCGACCAGCTCCGCAGATGCGCTTTTTGGTGGCGAAGGTAATGATCGTCTCCACGTAGATAATCTGGATCTCACTGAAGGTACTGTCGATGGTGGTGAGGGTATTGACTCGATGGTGGTTGACTCTGCGGAGTCTGGCAATCTTGATGTGGATCTTGCCTCCTTGAATATTGAGCGGGTCTACAGTGCTTCAGGTAATGACGTAATTGATGCATCCGGTTTTGATGCAGCTCGGGGTCGCTACGATAATGAAGGTAATTTGATTGACAACGAAGCTCAGGGTACCAGCATCTTCGCCAGAGCCGGTAATGACACCATTACTGGTGGTGAAGGGGATGACTACCTTGATGGTGGTTCAGGTGATGATGTTATTACCGATGGGGCAGGTCGGGACATGCTTTCTGGTGGCAGCGGTGACGACCGATTTGTTTTGTCCGATGATAACGATATAGATCACATCTTTGATTTCACTTCTGACAATGAGCAGCAGGATATACTCGATGTTACTGCTCTGGTACCAGCAGGAACCACTCAGGCAGAGATCAGTAATTACATTCATGTTACCCAGAGCTTCATTTATCTGGATTCATCGGGTGGTGCCAATTTTAACGACAATAACCGTATTGCTCGTTTCGGTAAAGGCACTTCTTTTTCCGACGATGTTCGGATTATGGTAGATGGCACAGAGCTTACCGTTGAAAGAAATGACGCTCCCGAAGTAGGCGATGCCCTGGCAAGAGCGACAGATGAAGATAACGCCATCGTTTTATCTCAGGAAGACCTGCTTGGTAATGTCACTGACCGGGAAGATAGCTCTTTAACCGCTTCCAATCTGACCACTAGAAACGCGAGCATTACCGATGATGGTAATGGTAACTTCACCATCACGCCCAATGAGAATTACAACGGTCAGATCAATGTTTATTATGATGTTTCCGATGGTGCCCTTACTGTCTCAAATAAACTGGAGTTAACGGTCAATGCCGTTAATGATGCACCTGATGACCCCATAGCATCAGTGACTGATTTTACCTTTACGTTTGGTGGTCAGGACATTGATGACACGACTCAAACTCACAAGCTGTCAGGAAACTATCGAATTGGTAACAGTTTCTGGGTATTGCAGGAAGGTGATGATCTGGTCAAAGCCGTCAGAGTTGAGATCACGGATAACGATGACGGCACTCTGAACATAAAAGCTCTGGAAGCAAAAAATATAGAAACCGATATCTGGGAAGGACTTTCTTATTCAGAGAAACTGGGGTTCTTTAATGAAGATGGCAATGAAGTTGACTTAGCTTTATCCGCCAGTGATGCAGGCTACGGTATCCAGAATATCTCCATCAACGGTGCGCCTGTTGGGAACACATTTGTTGATGACAGCGCTGGTCTCGATGTTGAGCACTCTCACCTGAGTGTGACGGAAAATGCAGAATCAGACACTTCGGTTAACCGTGTAGCCAGTAGGGATGCCGATCGTGACTCGGTCACTTACAGCCTTTCGGATGATGCCGATGGTCGTTTCACTATTGATTCTTCAACGGGTGTTATACGTGTTGCAGAAAGTGGTCGCCTGGACTTTGAATCTGATGCCCGCCATACCATTACGGTATCGATTGATGATGGCAACGGCGGTATTACCACCAAAGATTATACCGTTAATGTTCTCGATATAAATGAAGGTCATACGCTCAGTGCCAGTGGTAACCTAACCACCGGGCTGGTTGGTGAAGTCTACGACACCGACTCAGAGGTTAGTAGCCTGAGTGATCTCGATGACCTGATCGCTAATAATTCACCTTCTGCCACCTTTACAGCCACGAGCCTTGATTATAGCAGCGCATCTACCATCGGTGAGTTTCTTGGCTCTGATGCTGACAGTCTGTCTGTGGATATTGATGCTAATGCATCGGATAGTGTGGGTTACAGCCTGACAGGTTACATTCGCATACCGGAAGGTGTACATAACTTCAGAGTTACATCTGGCGACAGTTTCCGTCTGACGGTGGGTGAAAAAGAGGTCATTGATCACTTTGGTACACGAGATGCCGTAACGTCTACGGGTTACTTCACAGCATCTGAAGCTGGTTATTACCGCTTTGAGTTAGTTTATTGGGAGCAGGATGATTCTGAGGGACTGCAGGTCACTAGCTCAATCGTCGGTGGTGATGTACTAACCAGTGATGTCTTATTCACCAGCTTCCCTAGTATTAACTTTACCGAAAATGCTGATGCAACTGCCGTCACTGATGATCTCGTTCTGAGCGACCCTGAGTTAGATACGCCAGAATCAGCCGTTGTCAAAATCACGGCAGGTTATGTGGAAGAAGATGAGCTGATCTTCACTGATCAGAATGGTATCACCGGTAGCTGGGATGCTGATACCGGGACCCTGACGCTGACGGGTACTGCCTCTATTGCAGATTATCAGGCTGCTTTGCGCAGCGTGTCTTACCGAAATGACTCGGATAACCCGGATACAAGTGACCGTGTTTTGAGTTATACGGTGTCTGATGGTAACTCAACCTCTGAGCCATTGGGTCGGACGATAGAAATCACTGCAACCAATGATGGACCTGATGCGCCTGCTCCGGCAACAACCTCTGATGAGCAAAGGGTGAATACCGAGACTGCTGACGATCAGAAACAACCGGATCTGACCCCTCTTGGCGACGGTTTCATTTCTGTTTGGGTATCGGATGCAAATGGTGTTCGGGCTATTCGGGCACAAAAATACAATGCCGATATGAGCAGGGATGGTGAGGAATTCACCATCAATGATTCAACACTCAACGATGATGACTATTGGCGCTACCCTGAAGTCGAAGTGCTTGCCAATGGCAACTATGCGATCAGTTATGAGCACTTTAATCCGGGTTCGTGGGTTAAGGCGAAAATGCAGGTGTTTGATGCCAGTGGTAACGAGGTTCGTGGTGAATTTGAAGTTGGTCACAGCTACTATCATACGACGATGGTTGCTCTTACGGATAATCGCTTTGCAACCGCATCGGTCAATGGTGGAAATGGGCAGGTGGTAACGGTCAACATTTTTGATGATTCGGGTAATCTGACCACCACAACGCATCTGGAAACAGGTAGCCTCAGTTGGCGCTTTGGCTCTCCGGATATTGTTGCTTTGGAAGATGGACAGTTTGCCGTCACCTGGCGTAGCAGTGAAACCACAAATGATTCTGCCGCTTTCCAGACATTTGATGCAGACGGTAATGCAACGAGTGAAATCATCAACTTTGGCGATGATAACCCTACATCAGAAAGAGCCACCAAACTCGCTGTTATGGATGATGGAGGGCTGCTGACAGTTTACCAGAGTGGTGACAATATCTTCTTCCAGCGCTGGAACGACAATGGTGAAGCCCAGGGCGATCCGGTCATGATTAACACGGATGAAAGTGGTCGTAAGGAAGATGTTGATGTCACCGTTCTGGGGGATGGCAGCTTCTATGTTGTTTGGTCCAGTGCGGGTCAGGATGGTAGTGGTACAGGTATTTATGCTCGTCGTTTTGATAGCGATGGCAGTGCGCTTACTGATGAAGTTCTGGTGAATGAGAGCACTCGGGGCAACCAGTCTGATCCACAAATTATCCAGACGAATGGAGGGACTATTCAGGTTCAGTGGGTCTCCAGTCATGAAGGTGATAGCAATATTTATCAGACGACATTGCCTTCAGATCATGTTTATGAAAATGCGGGCAATGGTACTTTGGTGATGGTGGTCAATGCCAGCGATCTCGATGGTGACACCATGAGTTTCTCCCTGACAGATGATGCAGGTGGGCGTTTTGCTATTGATGAAGACACCGGTCATATCACCGTAGCTGACGGCAGCTTACTGAATTTTGAGGATGAGACGTCGCACTCAATCACCGTAGAGGCTAACGATGGCAATGGCGGAACCTCTACAGAAACATTCACTATTGGTGTTTTCAATATCAATGAAGCCGCCACGATCACAGGAACCGATACTGGCGATGTCACAGAAGATGAAGCTGCAACCCTGACAGCCAGTGGTAGTCTCAATGTTACTGACCCTGATGCAAATCAATCAGAATTTACAGCAGAAACTGTTAATGGTACTTACGGTATTCTGACTATAAATGCCGATGGTGACTGGACTTACGAAGCTGATAACACTCAGTCTGCCATACAGAGTGTTGGTGATGGAGAAACCGTAAGGGACAGGATTCAGGTTCGCTCTGTAGGCGGAACCACACACACAATAGTCATTACTCTAAATGGTGTTAATGATGCCCCAACCACTGACAATAATTCCTTGATTCTAGCGAATGGTGATAACTACACATTCAGTGCCGATGATTTTGGTTTCTCCGATCCGGATGAGAACGATTCACTCCAGTCTCTGACCATCACCTCGTTGCCTTCATCAGGTGATCTGACTCTGAATGGTAACGCCGTGACTGCCGGGCAGGAGATTAACGCTTCAGATATTGGGAATCTGGTCTATGAAGCAGCTTCTGGTAATAACGATGCAGGCAGTGGCTTTGGCTTTACGGTCAGTGATGGTGATGCGTCGAGTGCTGCGTCTACCTTCAATATCAGTTCTGTGAGTAGTAGTGCAGATAATGCAACAACCCTTGAGGGTTCTTCAGTTAGTGAAATTATTCAGGGTGGAGAAGGCAATGATATTCTGACTGGTGGCGAAGGTGGTGACATTTTTGTATGGCGCGCTGGTGATGATGGCACCGCGGCCACACCGGCAGAAGATATTATCACTGATTTCACGACCGGCGAAGGAGGTGATGTTCTGAGTCTGAGTGATTTGCTGGTGGATGAACAAAATCACGAGCTGGATGAATATCTCCACTTTAATTTCGAAAATGGCGATACCATTTTGGAAATTACACCTCAAGTCAATGGTGATGTGACTCAGACAATCACATTAGAGGGGGTCGACTTATCATCACTCGGTAGTACTGATCAGGAGATTATTAATAACCTGCTCAACGATGGTAATTTACAGGTAGACTAACCCACCTTAATCATCAGACTATTCCTAAACAACTGTTTAGGAATAGCTGCTTTTTTTCCCTTCTTTAAGCTCAACGTCAAAATGATTAAATTGGTCATGAAAATGGTTTTTCAGGCGATTACTAATGTCGGAATGTCGAAAAAAACAGTGTATTTTCTTAGCAAATAACTGCGACTGGTACTTTTTTACTATTTAATTACATCAATTGATTAGCAGACAATTATATGAGCATGGACGGCACTCCAAATGATGATGATCTGCAGGGCACAGATCAGTCAGAAACAATTAATGGCGGCGCGGGCGATGATGTAATTAATGGTGGTGCAGGTGCTGACACGTATGTGGGTGGTGCTGGTAATGACCGTTACATCCTTGCCGACCCGGATACAATCGATACCCTCGATTTCCGTTCGGATGATCAGCAGCAGGATATTCTTGATATCAGTCAGCTTCTGCCAGATGGCGCAGAAGTGAATGCGGATAACCTCAAGCAGTTTCTGAAAGTCAATTCCAACGGTGTCTTTGTTGATTCTTCCGGTGGTAACTATTTCACTGAAGATAGTCAGGTCGCCCGCTTTTCTGCCAATAATCCTGCTTTGAGTGCAACCATTGCGGTTCAGGTCGCCAGTGGTGTGATTATTAATTACGCCTGGGGTGATACTGCGGAAGCACCTCTGGCCAGTTCTCCTGCTGATAGTGTTGAAGACAGTGAATCGCTGAACGAAGTTACCGGTAATGCCTCCGACGATGAACTGTCAGGAACAGATGAGAATGATCTGCTCAGTGGTGGTTATGGTGACGATGTGCTGAATGGTGGTGCAGGTGCAGATGTTTATGATGGTGGAGCAGGCAGTGACCGTTATGTGCTATCTGATACCGAATCTGTGGATACGCTGCACTTTGTCTCGACGATGCATGAAAAAGATACCATAGATGTCAGCCAAATATTGCCTGCAGGTGCCACTGTTGACAATATCTCGGATTATATTCGAATTACTGAAGACGGCATTTATCTGGATGAAGAAGGCAATGGCGAGTTTGGTGACGATGACCTGGTTGCCAAATTCACAGAAGACAGCATTTTCTCCGGCGATAATCTTGAGCTGATCATAGACGACACCGACAATACTATCGATTTCTCTTTCTCTCGTGAAATTGGTTCTGTCTTACAGGGTTCTCAAAGTTATCAGACAGAAAGTCAGGTGACTGAAAAACTGGTTCTGCGCAACCGCGATGGTTCTGAGTTAGAGAACGGCAACTCATCTGAAACTGGCTTTATCCGCAGTGCTGCCGGTGACAAGATTGAACTTGATCTTGCTGCTCGTAATCTGACCACAGCGCATGGTGCTTATGGTGATGAACGATTGGATGGTACCAGTGTCGAAGAAGGCGAAACTGTTCGGCTTTATGGTCGTTTAGGTAACGACACGCTCGAAGCTCATGATGGTAACTCCTATCTCGACGGTGGTCGCGGCAATGACGTGATTAATGCCCGGGGTGGGCGCAATGTCATGGCGGGTGGTGAAGGTCGTGATGAATTCAGTATGACGCTTGAAACCTCAGAAAATACCCGTGTTAACTGGGACAATATTTATGATTTTTCCAGTCAGGAAGGCCACCGGGATATCCTGAATCTTTCCGACATTCTGCCCGCTGAAGCTACAGAAGATAACATCAATAACTATGTTCAGGTCACGGATAACGGTGTTTATATCGACACCAGTGGTAACGCCCTGTTCAACAAAGAACACCGGCTGATCCGACTAGGTAAAGAGACTAACATGGATCATCTGGTGGATATTCGCATAGCGGATAATTCGATTATTCAACTCAATCGAAATAATGAAGTCACAACGATAGAAGGTACCAGTGGCGATGACGTCTTTGAAGCTGGTGAAGGCAGTCAGATCTTGCGTGGTGGTACTGGTGATGATGTGCTTCATGGTGACAGTCTGGCTGAAACCAGCTCAGCGGATTCCCTTTTTGGTGGTGAAGGTAATGACCGCCTTCATGCGGACAACCTTGATCTCACTGAAGGTGCGGTCGATGGTGGTGAGGGGGTTGATTACCTGCTGCTTGATTCTACCGAAACCAATGGCGTTGATGTTGATATGGCGTCTTTGAATGTTGAACGTGTCTTTGCCACCTCTGGCGATGATGTTATTGATGCATCCGGTTTTGATACTGATCGTGGGCGTTATAACGATGAAGGGACTCTGATCGACAACGAAGCTCAGGGCGCTCGAATTTTTGCCAAATCCGGGGATGACACAATCACAGGCGGTGCTGGTAATGACTACATTGATGCCGGTCAGGGTAATGATATCCTCATTGATGGGGACGGTCGGGATATGCTGGTTGGTGGGGGTGGTGATGACCGGTTTGTACTATCGGATGACAATGAAATAGACCACATCTATGATTTCATCTCTAATGATGATCAGCAGGACATTATTGATGTCACAAATCTGGTACCTGCCGGAACCACTCAGGAGCAAATTGATAACTACCTGCTTATTACTCAGGATTTTGTTTATCTTGATGCCAACGGTAACGGTACTTTTAATAATGATAATCGGGTTGCACGCTTTGGCAGAGGCAGGTCGTTTACCGATGAAATCAGAGTTATGGTGGATGACACTGAACTCAGTGTTCAAAGAAATGACGCTCCCGAAGTAGGCGATGCTCTGACAAGAACCGTTGATGAAGACAGCGCCATCGTTTTATCTCAGGAAGAACTGACCGGCAATATCACCGACCGAGAAAACGGCGCTCTTACTGCCTCTAATCTGACCGCAAGAAATGCCAGCATTACCGATGATGGCAATGGCAATTTCACCATTACACCCAATGAAAACTATAACGGTTTGATTAACATCTATTTCGATGTTTCTGATGGCGCTCTGGTTGTATCCAATAAGTTGGAATTGACTGTTAATCCAGTCAATGATGCGCCTGAAATTGATGGTGACCCTGTGCTAAACCAGAGAGCAGGGTTACACCCTGCCGAGCGTGTGAATGAAAATAACGATAGAGAGCAGACTGAGCCTGCTATAGCTACCACAGAGAGCGGATATATTGTGGCATGGGCATCCAATGAAGGAAGTACTTCTTATGTAATGGCTCAGAAATTTAATACAGACGGTACACCAGATGGTGAGGCCTTTCAGGTCAATACAGCAGAGCGTTATCGTTGGGAAGATGTTGCTATTGCTGTATTGGACAACGGTAACATTGGTATTGCCTATGAATGGCATGATCCCGGTATCCAGCACCAGTCGTTCATGACTGTGTTTGATGCTGATGGTGATATCGTTGGCAATGAAGCAATACTTAGGACATCAGGTGAAGAAGGTGTTTATCTTACTGATGTTGAGCTGGTACCTCTGGCAGGTGATCAGTTTGTTGTAAGTCATAACAGACATGGTAATTTCCTTGTTTATGATTCAACAATGACCATAACTGGTACTATTACTGGCAGCGCAGCAGGCAGTAAATTGTCTGCTTTGGACGACGGTGGATTTATATCTTCCTGGCGTGAATCAGGCGCCGGTGAGAACACAGCATCCTTTGAAATATTTGATAGTACAGGAGCATCGACGTCTGATGTGATCAGCTTTGGGGGAGCAGCACCGGATAACGATCGGACAGTCTTGTTTGGAGAGTTAGAGACTGGTGATCTGATTGCTTTATACCAGAGCGGAGATGATCTTTTTGTGCAGAAATTTGATGCCACAGGTGTATTAGATGGCGAATCCGTCCGGGTAAATGATGCAACGAATGGCAATCAACAAGGTGGTCAGATTGTTGCGTTGTCCACGGGTCGTTTTGTGGTCACCTGGATGTCAGATGATGGCGACAATACAGGGCTTTATTATCGTTATTTCAACAATGATATGTCACCCGCATCCGATGATATTCTGATTAGTTCGGATGTAGAGGGAGATCAACAGGTGACATCGGTTACTGAACTGGCAGATGGCACTGTCACAGTCACCTGGCAATCAAGCCATGAGGGTGATCCAAAGATTTACAGCACTACGCTTCAGAGTGGTTTTCTGGATGAGAACTCAGCTGATGGTACCCTTGTCGGTAGAGTAGATGGTTCAGATGTTGAAAGAGATACGCTCACCTATTCATTGACCGATGATGCTGGCGGTCGTTTTGCTATAGATGCATCTTCTGGTCGGATTACCGTTGCTGACAGTAGCCTGCTGGATTTTGAATCACAGGTGAGTCATACCGTTACCGTTGAAGTTGATGATGGGAATGGTGGAGTGAGTACCCGGAACTTCACTATTAATCTGGCAGATGTAAACGAAGATTACTCCCTTAGTGCCAGTGGTAATGTGACCACTGGATTGGTTGGTGAAGTGTATGACACAGATTCAGAGGTGAATAGTCTGAGCGACCTTGATAATCTGATCGCTAACAACACACCTTCTGCTACTTTTACGTCCACAAGTCTGGATTATGGTAATGCATCCACCATCGGCGAGTTCCTGGGCTCTGATGCCGATAGCCTATCTGCAGATATTGACGCTAATGCATCTGATAGTGTGGGTTATAGCCTGACTGGTTATATCCGCATCCCTGAAGGGCTGCATAACTTCCGGGTCACTTCTGGTGACAGTTATCGTTTGACCATAGGTGAGAGAAACATTGTTGACCACTTTGGTACACGAGATGCTGAGACGTCCACAGGCTACTTCACAGCGTCCGAGGCAGGTTATTACCGCTTTGAGCTGGTCTATTGGGAACAGGATGATTCTGAGGGATTGCAGATTACCAGTTCAATCGTTGGTGGCGATGCATTAACCAGTGACGTTTTGTTCACCAGCTTTCCCAGCAGTAGCTATATCGAACAAGCTAATGCAAACGTTGTTGCAGATGATCTTGTACTGAGTGATCCTGAACTGAATACGCCTGATTTAGCCGTTGTAAAAATTACGGCAGGTTATGTAGAAGGTGAAGATGAGCTAGTCTTTACCAATCAGAATGGCATTAGTGGCAGTTGGGATTCCGATACAGGTACTTTAACTTTGACAGGCAGTGCATCCATAGCAGCCTATCAGACTGCATTGCGAAGTGTTTCCTACCAAAACAGTTCTGATACTCCTGAGACCGGTGAGCGGATTCTGAGCTACACCGTGTCTGACGGCTCTGTGACATCGGAGCCTTTAGCACGAGCAATAAACATTACAACCATTGATATATCTGTATCCAGTCAACCCGAGGAAGAGCTGGTCAATACAGACGAAGGCAATAGCTTGTATCACCCAGAGCTTATAGCTTTGGGTGAGGGCTATATTTCTGCCTGGAGAGTTGATTCAGATAATCTTAAAGCGGTTAGAGCGCAAAAATATAATGCGGATATGACCAAAGATGGTGAAGAATTTACGGTTAACTCCTCCAACCTAGGTGATAGTGATGCTAATTGGTATAACGTAAGAGCTGCTGAACTGAATAATGGCAATTACGCCATCACTTATGATCAAAATAATCCGGGGGATTGGGTTAAATCGTTTATGCGGGTTTTTGACGCGGACGGTAATGAAATCAAAAGTGAATTTGAAATTGGTCATAACTATTATGTAACTGCAATCACCAGCTTATCCGATAATTACTTTGCTACAGTGAGTTGGGTCGAATCTAACCAGAATCTAATTATCGAAATGTTTGATGATTCGGGTAATGAGGTGAGAACCATTAATGTAGACACTGGGGCTATTGGCGTAAGTATTGGTAGTCCCGATATTGTTGGTTTGCCTGACGGTGGGTTTGTTCTGACCTGGCGTGATAGCTCAACATCCGATGATTCTGCACATTTTCAGATATTTGATGAACAGGGCAATTCATCTTCCGAAATTTTCAATTATGGAGGGGCAAATCCTTCCAGTCACAGGACAGCCAAAGTGGCGATAATGGATGATGGAGATTTACTGACCATCTATCAGAGCGGTGACAATATTTTCTCCCAGCGCTGGAGTGGTAGCGGTGAGGTTGAAGGCGATCCGGTTATGATCAACACCGATGAAAGCGGAGAAAAGGAGGATGTTGATGTCACAGTATTAGCTGACGGCAGTTATTACATCGTTTGGTCCAGTGATGGGCAGGATGGTAGTGAAAAGGGGGTTTATGCACGTCGTTTCGACCGCGATGGCAATGCTCTGACCGATGAGATACAAATCAATGAAACTTCGGCTGACAATCAGGCAAAGCCTCAGATTATTCAAACTGCTGGTGGTAGCATTTATGTTCAGTGGGTATCTGACCATGAGGGCAGTGATTATATTTATCAGACACCTCTGCCCACCGACCATATTAACGAAAATGCTGCTAATGGCACATTAGTTATGGTTGCTAATAGCGGCGATATCGAGGGCGATACACCAACCTATGCTCTGACCGATGACGCCGGTGGGCGATTTACTATTGATGCGAATACAGGTCATATTACAGTGGCTGACAGCAGCCTTCTGGATTATGAGAGAGACAACTCACATTCGATCATTGTGGAGGCAAGTTACAGCAATGGCGGATCATCCACCGAAACATTCACTGTTGATATCATGAATGTGAACGAGGCAGATGCGACTACCATTGGTGGGGAAGGGAATGACATTCTGACCAGCGGTGAAGGTAATGATCTTCTGACCGGTGGTGGAGGTAGTGATACATTCATCTGGCATCGGGATAGTACTGGCACAACAGAGACACCAGCAGAAGATACCATCACCGATTTCTCCACAGGTCAGGGGGGGGATGTGCTTGATTTGAGAGATCTGTTGACCGGTGAAGAAGATACCGCGCTGGATAATTTTCTTCATTTCAACTTTTCCAATGGCGATACTATTCTGGAAATTCAGCCTGATGCCAATGGTGGTGTCACCCAGACAATCACTTTGCAGGGGGTCGATTTATCGGGTCTGGGAAGTACAGACGCTGAAATCATCAATAATTTGCTTGATGATGGTAACCTGCAAGTTGATTAGTACTCTTCATTAAATCATTAATGATAAGCTGCTCTGGTGTCTATTAATGCCAGAGAGTTATTCTCATGCTAAAAACAACAACCCCTACTATTGAAGGTCAGCCGGTTCAGGAATATCTGGGTATTGTCGTCGGCGAAGCCATTGTCGGAGCCAACATCTTTCGCGACTTGTTTGCTTCCATCCGTGACATCGTTGGTGGGCGTTCAGGTGCCTACGAAAAAGAGCTGAGTAAAGCTCGCGAGGCTGCTTTTGAGGAGCTGGAAGAAAAAGCAGGTGGACTGGGAGCCAATGCTGTTATTGGTATTGATCTGGATTATGAAGTGGTGGGCGAAAAAGGCAGTATGCTGATGGTAAGTATCAGCGGAACTGCCGTCAGGCTCTGAGACTAGTCGATACCATCAATGATGGTGTTTGTGTCCAGATCGGTATGCTGCAATTGCCAGTCGCTAAAATCGGAGTCTCTTATAATAGCTCCGACAAACGAACTGCGATTAAACACGGCATCGGACAAGTCTGTATGTTCAATAACCGCTTTATCCAGACGACATTGGTTGAATACTGGTGCCTTATCCAGTGTGTAGCAGTTTTTCAATACACTTTGTTGAATACAAACGGACTTGAAATGAGCACCATCAAACAGAGTTGAATCCATTTCAACTCTTTCCCAGTGACAATGCGTTATTTCAGTATTAACCATTCGTGTGGCGACGAATTCACAGTCTTCCATAATGACTTTGTGGAGTTTTGAGCCAGTAAAAACAGGACCTTCCTGGAAACTGTCGCAACCGCGGAATACACAGTCATTTAAATGAGCATTCTGAAAGCGGGTATGAGTTAGAGTACAGCCTCGAAATATAATGTTTCGTAATTCTGCGCTGGTAAAGTCAGCGTTATCAAAAAAACCATGGATTATATCGCTGCTGAAGAAAGAGAGCTTTTTGCACGATGCATTATGAAAACTCTGAGCACCCATTTTGCAGTGGTCAATCACTGCTTTATCAAGCATGGTATTATCAAAATTCGCGGCAAACAGGTTGCAATCGATAATCCGCGCGCCTTTTAAATTGGCATGACGAAGATCAGCGCCATTCAGATTGCAGCCATCGAGAATGCATCCTCGAAGGTCGGCTTTGCGAAAATCAACACCGCTGAGGTCTGAATTTCTCCAATGGCAATCTCTTAGCTGACCATTGCGTAAATTGCAGTTCTTAAAGTTGCTGTCTGAGAAGCGAACCCGTTCTAAATCTTTTTTGCCAAAATGAATGCCCGCAAAACAAGTCCCCGGAGGAATGGTGGCGCCAGGATGGATACTATCCAGCAGTTGAAGGTTTTCGGCAGCTCGTTTTTTTTCTTGTTCCAGTTGAGTTCTGGGATTGGGTTTTGCCTCGACGGCGTATTTCTCAATATCTTTCAGTGTTATCCGGCTGGCTCCGGTCAAACCAGAGGTCTTGATGCTATCTGTGCCCAGAACATCATAATGACCCATAGCAGAGGATTTATCCTTCGGAGACTTAGCTTTTGATGGTTTCTTTCCGGGCACGTTCGGTATTCTCTATCGATTCTGAATACAAAGACATTCGCCCGGATTGTAGAAAGGTTTAGTTAGAGTTTCCTCCTTAACAAACGCAGGGCATTAAGTGTCACAATCGCAGTAGCACCAGTATCCGCCAGAACGGCAGCCCAGAGACCTGTAACGCCGAGCAGAGTAGTCATTAGAAAGATCGCTTTGCTGCCAATCGCCAGAGCAATATTCTGGTGGATGATGGCCATCGTGGAACGCGACAGCTCAACCAGTCCGGCAAGTTCTGTGATGCGATTGTGTGTCAGTGCGGCATCGGCGGTTTCCAGAGCAATATCCGCACCGCCACCCATAGCGATACCAATCTCAGCCGCTTTAAGTGCCGGAGCATCATTAATGCCATCGCCAATCATGGCGACCTTGCCCTGTTTCTGTAGATTTTCTACGGCGAGTGACTTATCGGCAGGCAGCAATTCAGCCTGGTAATGTATGTCCAGTTCAGTGGCGATAGCTCCGGCTGTGCGGGCATTATCGCCCGTTAGCATCACACTGATAATACCTTGCCTTTTAAGTGCCTGAATGGCTTCTTTGGCCTCAGAGCGCAAGTTGTCACGCAGAGCGATGAGTCCGACCAGCTGACCATCGATGGTGACGACGGCCAACGTGTTTCCCTGAGCTTCGAATTGTTCAATGGTAGACTGAATACCTTCTGCAGCGTCGATAGCTCTTTTGATAGCTTCTTTCTGATGCTTGGGAGAACCAATCACAATCGTTTGATGTTCTACTACACCTTCAACACCTAATCCTGTTTTTGTTTGCGAATGATCTGCCAGAGGAATGTTGAGGTTCCGGCGATTGGCCTCGTTGACTATGGCTTTTGCAAGAGGGTGCGTCGAGATCTGCTCAATGGCAGCAGCTAAACGTATTATGTTGTCTTCGCTATCCTTGAGAGCATGAATACAGGTGACTGTTGGCTTTCCTTCGGTGAGTGTTCCGGTTTTATCAAAGGCGACAGTAGTGACAGAACCAAGCTGTTCAAGCGTAAGCCCTCCTTTCACCAGTGCGCCATTGCGCGAAGCCGTTGCCAGTGCAGAAGTGACAGCCGCTGGTGTAGAAATTACCAGAGCACAAGGGCAGGCAATCAGCAGAAGCGCCAATGCTTTGTAGAGCCATTCATGCCAGAGGCCATCCATCATCAATGGTGGAATCATGGCTACCAGTGCCGCAATCATCATCATTAACGGGGTATACCAGCGGCTGAAGGCATCAATAAATCGCTCTACCGGAGCTTTACGTTCTTCAGCCTCTTCTATTAATTGGATGATTCGGTCAACAGCGCTGGCACCAGGTTCAGAAATGACTTTTAGCTGAGCTGGCCGATCAACAGACAGGCAGCCCGCCATGATGTTATCACCAATGTCATGATCAACCGGGATAGACTCTCCGGTTAGTGCGCTTTCATCAAAACTGGTATTGGCAGTTAATAACTCAGCATCCACAGGCAGCCGGTTGCCGGGCAGAACTTCAATAAGATCACCGGGGAATAATACACTCACCGGGACTTCTTCTTTGTTTCCATCGGGTGTTATTTTGAGAGCGGTATCGGGTGTCAGTTCCATCAGTTTTTGCACACCTCTACGCGCATTGGCAGCAGCAAAAGCTTCAAGGTGTTCACCAATGCTGAACAGGAGAAGAACCATGGCTGCTTCAACGGTTTCCCCCAGAAATAGCGCACCTAATGCAGCCATGCTCATTAACATTTCAATGGAGAATGGTGAACCGCTTTTAGCAAGTTTCAGCGCCTGTTTGCTGACAGGAAATAGCCCCCATAAAGTGGCGGTATAGAATAGCGCATTGCCTGCTACAGGAAATACACCACGAATCACAATAGCGCTGGCAATCAGGCTTGCCAGCGCAAGAATACGCCAGTATCTCTGAAGTAAATTCTGGTTTAGAGGGTTTTGGTTTAAAGTGCTCAGGGGAGAGTTATCGTTGTGACTGTCGATCTTAAAGCCAGCCTGATGGACTGCAGCCAAGATTCGCTGTCGCTGTTCAGCATTATCATCGCCGACAACCACAAGAAGGCGCTCGGTGGCAAACGTGACTCTAGTCTGAAGGACGCCCTCAAGCCCTTTAACAGCATTTTCTATTTTACGGGCACAGGCGGGGCAATCCATACCACTGACTGCCCAGGATAAACGTTTGCCCTGAATGTTAGATGGGGTAATTGCTTCCTGTGTGTTGGATGAGCAGCAATTGTTCTGACATGGCTCTTTAACCCGAAGCATGGCGTTATTCACATAAAAATTGTTTTATATAAAAATAGATTTATTTGTTTTGTCAGTCAAGGCTGCCAAAGCGCTGTACTCATGCTAACTCTGTCGTGTTCTTTTCGGTTTCACGGGAACGTTTTAGCTGGGAGAGCAACATTCCAGCCATCATCAACACACAGCCTGCCAGCCCCTGAACACCCATTTGTTCATTGAGTAGTAACCAGCCGCCAATCACTGCAAACACGGCTTCCAGGCTCATAATGATGGCAGCATGAGAAGATGGTGCATCTTTCTGAGCGACGACCTGTAATGTGAAAGCGATGCTGGTGGACATAACGCCGGTATAAATCAATGGTACAAGGCTTTTCAGAATGGCATCGAGGCTGATGTTTTCCAAAAGCAGAGCAGTGATCAGACTGCAAACAGAACAGACCAGAAACTGTTGCAGGGAGAGCTGTAACGGGTGAACTCGGCGGGATAAAACGCCAACCATAAGAATCTGAATCGCATACATAAAGGCGCAGCCCAGAGTAATCAGATCACCTTTATTGAAAGACAGACCTTCTTTTACTGTCAGAAAATACAACCCTGCAATAGCGACAAGACCACCCAGCCAAGTGTTAAAGCGAGTGCTATGCCCCAGACCAATGCCTAAAATCGGGACCAGAATAATGTAAAAGCCGGTTATAAAACCTGAGTTGCCCGCCGTGGTATATAGCAGTCCAACCTGTTGCAGTGATGCTGCTATGAACAACACCAGGCCTGTTGGAACTCCCCAGATAGCCAGTAGTCTTTTGTCGTACGCCTTAATTTTGCTTTTTTTCTGATTGCTGTATTCAAGATAAAAATACACCGGCAGTAACGATAGAAAACCTAATGCAAACCGACAGGCATTAAAAAAGTACGGACCCATATGATCCATACCCTTGATTTGGGCAACGAAGGCAAAACCCCAGATAGCGGCTATCAGTAATAACAGCAGGTCAGCCCGAACAGCTTTTGTTTTCAATGTAAGTACCACTGATAAGATGTTTATAATTCTCGCCTGAATTCGTATCATAAGTGCATAACCTCTGTAACCAACTGATCGCTACACACCTTTGAAATGAATCAAGGCTCAGGGGTACTCTGTTAGCGACTAAACCAGACAGAGGAAGCCAAGGATGGCCTATACACACCTGAGCCTCGAAGAAAGACATTATATCGAAGTTCAGAGCAAAGAGGGGGTATCAATGAATAAAATAGCTAAAGCCCTCGGTCGCGCACAAAGCACGCTCTCACGTGAACTGGGACGCAATACCGGTCAACGGGGTTATAGACACAAGCAAGCCCACAGGATGGCGCAAGAACGTCATAAAGAGAAGGCTAAGCCGGTTAAACTTACTGACGATATTAAGCGACGGATTGCACATGAAATAAGAAACGACTGGAGTCCAGAGCAAGTTGCTGGGAGGCTTGATCAACAAGGAGTCATTAAGCTTCATCACGAGACTGTTTATCAGTTCATACTGGATGACAAAAAGGCAGGTGGCACACTCTACAAGCATTTGCGACATCAAGACAAGACCTACCGTAAACGCTACGGCTCAGCCCATAACCGAACTGGTATACCTAATCGGGTGGGTATTGAAGAGCGTCCAGAAGTGGTCAACAACAGAGAGCGCGTAGGTGACTGGGAGGCTGACACAATAATTGGCAAAAACCACAAGGGAGCCATCGCTACGCTGGATGAACGGAAAACCAAGCTCCGCCTTGCTGTTGCACTGCCCGGCAAGAAAGCAAAAGCGGTTAAACAGGGGATGATTGATGTACTCAAGCCTCTGAAAAAATTTGTAAAGACCATAACTTACGACAATGGTAAAGAGTTTGTTCAGCATGAAGAGGTTTCCAAAGCCTTGGCGTGTGATAGCTACTTTGCTGCACCCTATCATTCGTGGGAAAGAGGTCAGAATGAGAACGCTAATGGCTTGCTCAGGCAGTATTTTCCCAAGTCGATGGAACTTGATAAGGTCACAGAAAAAGAAGTTGTCATGGCGGTTGATAAGCTGAACAGCAGACCCAGAAAATGCCTGGGCTACAAAACACCTTATGAGGCATTTAAAGAGTCAACAGGGATAGATGTAAGAAAAGTCATGGGTTATGCACTTATGACTTGAATTCAGATCGCAAGATTGTGCCAGTGAATCATCGAAAGCGAAACACCGGATAGACTAAAGCATCGTCGATGAATACCATTAATCTTAAGAACTGATTCAGGGGACAAACAATTCAATGTCCGATAAACAGCAGGTTTGTTGTAATGCCTTACCGGTTATTTCCGATGAAGATATGACCAGAGTCGCCCGGATTTTTCAGTTGCTCGGAGATAGCAAGCGTCTGCAAATGGTCATCGCCTGTCTGGAGGAGCCACAGTCGGTGTGTTGTCTTGCGGAAATTGCGAGCATGTCACAGCCGCTTACCAGTCATCATTTGCGCAGTTTAAGGGAAGCCAGAGTTCTTAAGTCAACCCGAAAAGGCAAGCAGATGTTATACGAATTGAATGATCACCATATTCGGCATGTTGTTCTGGACTTAGTGAGTCATGTGCAGGAGTAGAGATAGCTATTCCTGCTATATATTTTTTGCCGCGTATTCTCTGTCGTGCATTTCTCAAGAAAATAATCAGGAATCCATGTCTGGCGTCACTCGCAATACTTCTTCAATGGTGGTGAGTCCATTGGCGACTTTTTGAGCTCCAGACAGGCGTAAACTGTACATGCCTTCCTTAATGCACTGACGACGCAGGCGAGTCATATCCGGATTGACATCAATTAAAGCTTTTAAAGGCTCGCTCATCAGCATGATTTCATACAGTCCTGCGCGACCGAGATAACCGGTTTCCCGGCAGTTCAGGCATCCAACCGGTTTATAAATACCAGCCGGAGGAGAAGCAGCCCAGGGTGCTGTCAGATCACGCCAGCCATTTTTATCCAGAGTAACCGGTGCTTTACAGTTCGGACAGAGTGTTCGAATTAAACGCTGCGCCATCACACCCAGCACTGTATTTTTGATGAGATAGGGTGGAACGCCTAATTCCAGAAGGCGGGTCAGTGCAGACGGTGCATCATTGGTGTGCAGTGTTGATACGACCAGATGGCCTGTTAATGCTGATTGAATCGCCATTTCTGCCGTTTCAAGATCACGAATCTCACCAACCATGATGATATCCGGATCTTGTCGTAATAAGGCTCGTAGACCAGAGGCAAAAGTCAGGTCGATATTATGTTGCACCTGCATCTGATTAAAACTGGGCTCAACCATTTCAATCGGGTCTTCAATGGTGCACACATTCACCATGTCGGTAGCCAGCATCTTAAGAGTGGAGTAGAGCGTGGTGGTTTTACCAGAACCTGTTGGGCCAGTCACAAGAATAATGCCACTGGGTTGTTGTGATATAGACGTCCATCGACGCTCATCTTCTCTGGAAAAACCCAGGTCTGAAAATGATTTAACCAGAACATCCGGATCGAAAATACGCATCACGAGCTTTTCACCAAAGGCGGTAGGCAGGGTAGATAATCGTAATTCGATTTCAGAACCGTCAGCATTTCTTGTTTTCAGGCGACCGTCCTGAGGTTTACGTTTCTCTGCTACATTCATGCGCCCAAGAATTTTTAAACGACTGGTAACAGCGGTCGCAACTTTTGCAGGCATTTGATAAATCAGATGCAGAACGCCATCAATCCGGAATCGTAAATTGCATTGCTCTCTTCTGGGTTCGATATGAATATCACTGGCGCGTTGTTCAAATGCATATTGCAGTAACCAGTCAACAATATTAACAATGTGTTGATCGTTGGCATCCGGGGCTTTCATATTCCCCAGTTCCAGCATCTGCTCAAAACTGTTCAGTTGAGTGGAACTGACACCACTATCGGAGCTGGCGCCAATGACTGATTTGGCTAACTGATAAAACTCAATGGTGTACCGGCGAATATCAATCGGGTTAGCCACTACCCTGCGAATGTCTTTGTTGTTTACATGGCGCAGGTTTTCTTCCCAGCCTTTGTGCCAGGGTTGAGCAGAAGCAATGACTATATCAGACTGACCAACCTCCACTGCCAGAATCTGATGACGCATAGCGTAGGCGTGAGACATCACCGGTGTGATGGCCGTGACATCAATCTTTAAAGGGTCAATGTGGAAGTAAGTCTGCCCCGACAGTTCAGCAAGCCATTTGCTGAGATAATCGATATCCAGTTTTTTGCCTTTCCGGCCAATATCGTCCAGCTCAAGACTGGCGACATACTCCAGAGGGTGCATGTGCACTTCTTCCGGGGTACGTCGGCGACTGAGGATGTTGTCAGCAGTGGCTTGATTAATATGCAGGGTTCTAACCAGATCCGACACAACTAAAGCCAGATCCAGCATTTGTTCCCGGTGTTGTAGGTCTGATGTTTTCAAACTGGTCACTCAGAATTCCATCTATGCAGCAAAGTGTAGATAGCGTTATTGTCGCTCTGTTTGCATCAAAGCCACAATCGGCAAATCACCTGTAAAATTGATAAACGGTGGAAGCTGTTGATAAGTTGAACCGATGATCACAATGATAAAAGCGATGATATGGACGAAGTGACCCGGGAAATCCTGCTAATCCATCAAATGCGCCTGATAAAAAAGACAGCTGCTGATAGAGCATCTGTCCGCCCTACAGGCTCTGATAGTGCCGAACCTGATCAGGACAACAGTTCACAAAGCTAAGAGGCCGTCTGAAAAGTCACCTGACTACTGCGGCCTTGGCAAATGCGTCTAAGAGCGCTAACCCTCTTTCAGCTTTGCTCTTGTCAGATGCCGCCAGACTGATCGATTCACTGAGTTCACGGGCAATCATTGCCAGCGCCTGTTCATCACCCTCTATAAGCTCCAGCTCCAGTTCACAGATGGGGCTGGTCTTTTGACCGGCTTTGACTATTCCTACATCCAGCGCGGCTTCTACCCGAGCTTTGGGATGCTGCCATTCAATCTCCCAGGTGGTACGGTCAAAATCGGTAGAAAACAGTGGTTTCAGGGTTGAGGTATCTAGCTCTGCCAAATTGTTCGGCCAGACTTTCTTTAAACCCGCAATATCCAGGTCAGGGCCGGCTATTGGCCATTCCCATTCTCCACGTCGGGTCAAACCATTGACGCTTTCCCCTTTAGTTTTGAGAGTTTGGAAATATTGTCCCTGTTTTTGGCGGACTCTCAACGCAACACGAGCCTGATTCAGTTGTAGATCTGGGGTGTCAAAATATAGGTTGGCCAGATGAAAGCTGGCTGACTCACCGCCATATTTTTGCCAGAAAGAGTGTTTCTTCAGAGCATCAACCTGAGACTCGGGTAATAACAATTTAAGTTCAGTTTCAAAACTCATAAAAATGTCCGGAAATAGCGTAGGTAAATTTCCTGTGGAACAAGAAGTTGACAATCAGCATGAAATATTGAAAAGGCAATTTAGTTGTTAACGCCCTGTAGGGTATTGCCTGAGTTACAAAAGGGTAACCCGACAAATGGAGTCTTTTATCTGACAACCCAGAACGTTGTCAACTTTATCATTTAAGTCAAGGAACCGTTAGTAAAAAAAGGGGTCTTATTATTTGTGCAGACCTTAAACATGCACTCTATAATCCGCCTTCAGCAAGATGGATATGCATGATGCCAACAACAAACCTGCTGTCGAGTGTTTTCGGACGCTCGCCCATTAGGCCAATACAGAAGCATATTGCGACTGCTCACGAGTGCGCCACTCAACTGGAGCCTTTTTTTCAGGCGGCCTTTGTTGAGCATTGGGAGGAAGTCCATAACATCCAGCAGAAAATTATTCGGCTGGAGCACGAAGCAGACATTATCAAGAAAGATGTGCGGCTATCTTTACCTAAAAGCCTGTTTTTACCCGTTCCTCGCTCTGATCTTCTCGAAATTGTCACTATGCAGGATAAGGTAGCCAATCGCACTAAAGATATTGCTGGTATTGTGCTTGGCCGACAGATGGTGATACCTGAAATCATTCGCGACGCCTTTATGGTTTACCTACAACGCTCAATCGATACTTCTGCTCAGGCGCTCAAAGCCATGGAAGAGCTTGATGAACTTCTGGAAGCCGGTTTTAGAGGGCGTGAGGTGGACTTTGTTGAAAAACTTATTGAAGAGCTTGGTTGTATTGAAAGTGACACCGATCAACAACAGATTCAGGTACGACGCATTCTGTTTGGTATAGAGCAGGATTTGCCACCGGTAGATGTCATATTTCTCTATAAGATTATTGACTGGATTGGTGATCTTGCAGACAGGGCTTCCCGGGTAGGCAGCTATCTCCAGCTGCTGCTGGCTCGTTAATTCACATGTGGACATAGATTACATGAGCGTTATCGCTGAATACGGAACGATATTGCTGGCAATGGCCTGCCTTTTCGGATTCTTCATGGCCTGGGGAGTAGGAGCCAACGATGTCGCCAATGCTATGGGCACTTCTGTGGGCTCAGGAGCTTTGACGGTCAGACAGGCGATTTTGATTGCAGTGGTGCTTGAGTTTGCTGGTGCCTATCTTGCAGGCGGTTCGGTCACTGACACCATTCGCAAGGGGATTATTGATCCCACCATGCCGGAGTTGATCGCCAACCCTAGCTTTCTTGTTTACGGTATGCTGGCAGCTCTTCTTTCAGCGGGTAGTTGGTTGTTAGTGGCTACTCACTATGGGTGGCCCGTATCGACGACGCACTCAATTATTGGTGCCATTGTTGGCTTTGCTGCAGTAGGAATATCTCCGGCGGCTGTCAGTTGGGGTAAGGTCAGTGTTATCTTTGTCAGTTGGCTATTTTCGCCCCTTATGTCGGGATTGCTGGCTTTTGCTATTTTTACCAGTGTTCAGAAACTGATTCTGGATACTGAAAACCCATTCAGAAAAGCCAAGCACTATGTGCCTATGTATATGTTTTTGGCCGGTTTTACCCTGACTATGATGACGCTGATTCGAGGGTTAAGCCACCTTGGCCTACCACTGGACTTTGGCGCAAGTGTTCTGTTAGCCCTGAGCATCGGATTAGTGTTGATGCTGCTTTGTAAAATAGCATTGTCGAGAATCAGGGAAGATATTCAGGCGGATAAAGCATTTTATTATTCCAGTGTCGAAAAAGTATTCGGGGTGATGATGATTTTTACCGCCTGTTCCATGGCCTTTGCCCACGGCTCTAATGATGTTGCCAATGCTGTGGGTCCTCTCGCAGCGATTGCCAGCATAGTGGTGAATGGTGAAATCAGTGGACAAACAGCAGTTCCTAACTGGGTATTATTGTTGGGAGCTGCTGGTATTGTCGCTGGGTTGGCAACTTACGGTTATCGGGTAATGGCGACGGTGGGTTCTCATATTACCGAGCTGACTCCCAGTCGTGGTTTTTCGGCTGAATTGGCGGCAGCCTCAATAGTGGCGTTGGCATCGGGAATAGGTGTTCCTGTGTCGACCACACACACACTGGTCGGTGCTGTGCTCGGTGTTGGTCTGGCTCGGGGAATAGGTGCTCTTAATCTCAGAGTTATTGGTGCGATATTTATGTCCTGGTTTATTACTCTCCCGGCAGGCGCTATTCTTGCCATTATTTTCTTCAATATCTTCAAATATTTCTTTGGTTAGCAGAGCGTTAGCTGAGTGTGAAAGGAAAATATATGCGGATTCAGTGAGAAATCAGTATCTTCGACGAGCTGATCTGCCTATTATTTTGAATTTTGATGGGCAAGGGACTTATTGAGCTATGTCAGGATTCACTCAACCAGAATTAAAAAATGTGCTTTCCAGACTGATTGAAATCCCTTCTGTCAGCTCCACTCTTCCTGAACTGGATATGGGTAATCTGGTCGTTATTCAGGAATTGGCTGGCTGGTTCGAATCCATGGGTTTTTCCTGTGAAATTCAGCCAATGCCTTACGATGCAAATAAGGCCAATCTGATCGCTACTCTCGGCTCTGGTCCGGGAGGCTTGGTGTTGGCGGGTCATACTGACACAGTTCCTTTTGATGAACGGCTTTGGCAGAGCTCTCCATTTTCGCTTGAAGAGAGGGAGGGACGATTTTATGGGCTGGGTGTCTGTGATATGAAGGGTTTTTTTGCACTCGTTATGGAAGCCGTTAGAGATTATCTTGATACCCCATTTAAAGCGCCTCTAATTGTTATTGCTACTGCTGATGAAGAGTCTTCAATGAATGGCGCAAAGGTGCTGGCAGAACAGGGGCGTCCAAAGGCCAGATATGCCCTGATTGGCGAACCGACTGGCATGAAACCGATTCATATGCACAAAGGGGTAATGATGGAGCGGATCGCTATTCAGGGGCAATCCGGTCATTCCAGCAATCCGTCTTTGGGGCGTAATGCAATGGAGTCAGCCCATAAAGTCATTACTGAGTTGATGTGTTTCCGGGAAGAGATGGCTGAGCGTTATCAGAGTCCGGGATTTTCAATTCCTTCCCCCACTCTCAATCTTGGCTGCATTCATGGAGGTGATAATCCAAATCGTATTTGCGGGCATTGCAGTGTGGATTTTGATATCCGGTTGATTCCCGGAATGGATTCCGATCAGCTGCGGGCGGATTTGAATCGTCGACTGCAACCTATCGCTTTGGAAGATGGCGTTGATATTAACCTTCGAGCCATCACGCCTTCTATCATGCCTTTTGCCGGTTTTGAAAACTCCGCTCTGGTAAAAGCCTGTGAAACATTGACTGGGTACTCGGCAGAAAGTGTTTTATTTGGTACTGAAGCACCTTTTTTCAGTCGGATGGGAATGGATACGGTAGTGCTTGGCCCTGGAGACATCGATCAGGCGCATCAGCCCGATGAGTATTTATCATTGGATCGTATTAATCCTATGGTAAACCTGATTAGAAATTTGATTAAGAAATATTGTCTTTACCCGATGTGTGACTTTTAATTTCAACATAGCTATCCATGCCACGTGGATCCCGTACAGTCCCTGTACGGGATGACAGCAGAGTGCACGAAACCTCTACTAGCTGTCATTCTGTACAGGGAGTGTACAGAACCCATAAGCCATGGATTGGCAACCTACGAGATAAAAGTCACACATCGGGTTGTCTATAGAAATACAAGAATGGTAACAGCATGGATTATGTTAAGTTCTTCCGCCAATCCTCCCCATATATCCACGCACACAGGGGTAAGACCTTTGTTATCATGCTCAGTGGTGAAACACTGGCTGATGATAATCTGGGCAATATTATTAACGACATTGCCCTAATGAGCAGTCTTGGTGTGCGTCTGGTACTTGTGCATGGTGCCCGTCCACAGATTGATGAGCGTTTGCAGCAGCGAGGCATTACCAGTCAGTTTCACAACGGAAGTCGTATAACCGATAAAAAAAGTCTTGAAAGTGTTAAAGACGCTGTAGGCAATTTACGAGCGCTGATAGAGTCTAAATTATCTTCCGGTCTGGTCAACTCCCCCATGCATGGTGCGCGTATCAGAGTAGTTAGTGGCAATTTTGTTACAGCAAAACCGATGGGTGTTCTGGATGGCATCGACTTTCAGCATACTGGTGAAGTGCGTCGTGTAGATAACCTGGCAATCAGTCAATTACTCGACAATGGTTATGTGGTTCTGATTCCCTGTCTCGGGCTTTCCCCTACTGGTGAAGTCTTCAATATGGAAGTGGAAAGTGTTGCGACCGAGGTGGCGGATAGTCTTCAGGCAGAAAAACTGATTCTCTATGGAGAAAGTGAAGGTCTTTACGATGAGCATGGAGAAAAAATTAGCCGAATTCGCCCTGAAGTCGCCAGACAACTTTTGTCTTCTCTCAAAAGTGAAAAAGCGCGACTGCTCCGAGCGGCTATTGATGCCTGCCATGCTGGAGTTGAGCGTGCACAGATTATTAGTTACAAGATGGATGGCTCATTGTTGATGGAGTTATTTACCAGAGATGGTGTTGGAACCCTGATTTCTAAAGATCATTACGAAGAAATTCGTCGGGCAACCATTGAGGATGTAGGTGGGATTCTGGAGTTGATTGCACCTTTTGAAGAAAAAGGCGTACTTCGTCGTCGATCTCGCAAAGAGCTGGAGCGGGAAATTAAATTGTTTAGTGTCATTCTTCTGGATGGGAATGATCATTGGTTGTGCTGCACTGCATCCTTTTCAGAGAGATAATTCGGCGGAAAAATATGCTGAACTAGCTTGTGTGGTAGTGCATCCTGAATACCGGCAGGGGAGTCGGGGGGATTATCTTTTATCACATGTTGAGCAGTTAGCCAGAGAGAAGGGGATGAAAGCTGTTTATGTGATGACCACACAAACTGAGCACTGGTTTATTGAACGCGGCTTTAAAGAGATTGCTGGTGACCAGTTGCCTGATGAGATCAGGACAAAACAAAACCCTCAAAGGCAGTCCAAAGTATTTATCAAATTACTCTGACTTTTCCAAAACATTGCCGCCTTGCATTAGTAGGCAATGTTTGGGTTTTAACTGGCTAAAAAGCTGGCTATTTGCTGGTCAAGTATCTGAGCTTTTTTCTGAACATGATGGTGGAATTGACCTACAGAACCTGTGATTTTTTCAGCCATCAGTTGCTCAAGGTATTTCCGGCGAAGAATTAATACAGCCGCTTCATAATGATCCATGTGAGAGAAGTCTGGCGAATAGGGATCGACTTTATTAAGGTGTTTCTGGTAATCCATTTCGCCCATGATGTCCTTGTGAGCATCATGTAGGGACATCAAAGTATCAATAAAAGAGGGAAGCTCTTGCGTGGTCATAGAACTGAGAGTGCTAATTTCTTCACGACTGGTTCGATCGCGCTGGTTGAATCCGGTTTTACCGACCTCGCCTTCCTTGATTTGTTCAAGACGATGCTGATTGACTTTATCGTTTACCTTCCCCAGAAATACATCGGAAAGAAAGAAAAAACCAAAAAGCGCTAGACCGTCCACGGATATTCTGGGCAATCTCGGAGTTATTTCCAACGATGGAGCATTTTTCAAACCTTTCCAGCCCACTTTCAAGCCATGGGTCAGGGTGGATCTAAACATTATTTTTCCCATACTGAAGATATATCCGCTGAAGCCCTCAATCAGTAGATTTGCCGTCGAAACAGCCTGATCAGAGGCATCGTTGAATGCTTCTTTTTCCTGCTCGCTTAGTTCTTTTGACTGATCAGAAAGTATTTTCTCCACGTGTCTGGCTATTTTATCTTTTTCTATTTCAGTCCATTCTTCGTCGGTGGCCATTTGAGGAAATATCTCTTTCAGCCAGTCTGTTTTATTGGTTCTGAAATGATAGTTTCCCTCAATCACTCTTGAATCATTGGCTGCTTTGTTAAATAACCGGCTTCGCTCGCGTGGATTCATATATTTGAATTTGTTATCCCCACAACAGCTGAACATCATGAACCCACTCGTGTTCCATTCGCTTCATATCGCCAATCGCACCGGTATAGAGGCGATTAAACAGGTCAAAGGAAATGTCGAGATTTTTCTTTCGATAGCGATAGCGTGCTTTTATTTCTTCAAACCGGATCGCATCGGATGCAGTGGTTAATGGCTGTTGTGCTATTTCCGCACTTTTTATAACATCCTTTTCCAATTCTGCGTAATTGTTATAAATCCGGGTGACAGTTTCCGTACTGCACACGTACTGGCAATATTTCATAAAGGTTTTGAATTTTTTTTCATCAAGACCTTTTAAAGCCTCCATGTCGTTGGGGTTCAAGGCAAAGTCGGCACTTGTCTCCATCTTTTTCATAGCCTTGATTACTTTGACCATACGGATTAACTCTTTCATGCCATTCCATGTTGCATACCAGCCAAGGGAGATGATCAGACTAAGGCCAGCGCTAACTCCAGCGGTAGCAGCTGCGCTGATGGCAGTGCCGACAATTATGGCCAGATTATCCATAAACAGCGTTCTTTTAGAGTGGAGTAACCGTCTTTTTAGTCGGTTCATCAGGTCGTGCTTTGGAATTTTAAGGGAGCCGCCTTTATCAACACTGTCTTGAATATAGGTTTTATCATCTTCATCCAGTTGGTAATTATTGTGACCGGGTTTGTCCAGAATGGGTGGCGTGAGTGCTGGGTGCTGCAAATCGATTGGTTTGGTAGAGACTGGTTTGACACTGTGTGTTTTGGCGTTGCCTGAATCGGGTTGAAGTTCCCAGCGAATAGCATTCTTTAATTCCAGAATGCGCTCAAAGGTGATGTCTCTGTCTTTAATAAGGCCCACTTTATGGCAAAGTGATTCAATGAGTTGGCTGGCCTGATCAATCGATAGTCCATATTCTCTGATAACAGATTGTTCAAAGTGTGGGCGCAATGCCCTGGACAGGTAGGCCGGAGGAAGCTTATAGCCTTCCAGTAAAAAGCGATAGCATAATTGGACGGAGCTCAAGTTCAGGGTGTGCTTAAGAGAGTGAATGGATTCAAGGGTGGATAACTCACTGCCTTTGTTCAGAGTGATTTCTCGGGTAGAGCCTTTTTTAACTTCTTTTATTTTAGCAATGTGATGCAGTTGCATAGAGGCTGCAATTTTGTAGTCATAAAGGCTGCGATGGTAAGCGTCATGGAATCGGTGTTGACCGGCTTGATGCCAGGCGTCAAACACTTTGGTTGGATCACGATCGCCCAGTTGTGGGCGGGTTAGCTTTCTGAGTTTTTCTCCTATTCTATTGAAGCCTGAAACAAGGCGTCCATACCAGCGTTGATAATCGGTTTCTGGTAAAGGTTTAATCCTCTGACGATGGTTATCAGCGCCAGTGGCGGCCGGTTTAATACCTCCTGTTTTCAAATCCGGCGCTCCCTGGTTCTTAAGGTTATCCCGAAGCATTGAATGAAATTATTCAATGGAAAATTACTAAAAATATAGACAAGGAAGGCGTTGAGTGGCGGCAGTAGGCTGATAATTGACGGGGTAATGACGCATAGAAAAAGAGAGTGTCAGGCAGTCGTTTTTTTGAACGAATACCTGGCACTGTAAATCTTTAGCTGTTTACTCGGTCGAGCACAAGATAACTATAAGTAAGCGGCTCATTATCCTCAGAATGGAGATCCTTTCTTGAGGTTTCCTGCCATTGGGTGTCATCCAGTTCCGGGAAGAACGCATCCCCTGCAAAGCTTTGATAAACACGGGTCAGATAAAGGCGGTCAGCTTTATCCATTGCCAGGCGGTAAATCTGCTCACCACCGATGATCATGATTTCTTCATTGCCATTGATGAGAGAAATATCTTCTGCCAGTTCAATCGCATCATCGAGGTTATGAACCACCTTAACTCCCTCATGTTTCCAGTCGGTATCACGGGTGATAACAATATTGGTTCTGCCAGGGAGAGGCTTGCGCAGAGAGTCAAAGGTTTTGCGCCCCATGATGACAGGCTTGCCCATAGTGACTGCTTTGAAATAGCGAAGATCTCCGGGCAGATACCAGGGCATTTTATTATTGATACCAATGGCGTTGTTCTCAGCGACAGCGGCTATCATGGCCAGTTTCATAATATTAAATCGTCCCTTGGTTCAAAAAGGCCAGCAAGTGAGTTGGCCTGAAAGATCAATAGTCAATCACTTATCATCAGGATTGAAAACACCGACATTCTGATGACCTTCATCCCGAAGATGCATGGCATGGAGTTGACTCATCACCCCCTTATCGCAGTAGAGCAGGTAGTTTTTGTCTTTGTCCAGCTCGAGGAACTTAGTACGTAGTTGATAGAAAGGCACTTTAATCACTTCACGCCCTGGCAGGGTGAAAGGCTTGATCTCTTCTTCAGTGGGATGGCGGATATCAATAATAATATCGTCCTTGGCGGTTTCGTGAACCACTTCCACTTCTTCCCGGGTTAAGTCATCCGCAATGATGTCGTGAATCGAGACTTCACGGCGAGCAGCAATGGCTTCATCCAGCTTGGCAAAATCAAAACGGGATTCCTCCGAAGCGATTCTCTCTTCTTTTGCCAGAGTGGTCGGGTTTTTAGAGATGACCGCGCAATACTCAGGAATATTGCGGGCAAACTCTTCAGTACCGATCTTGATGGAGGTGTTGATAATGTCCTGTTTGTCCATAGCGATTAGTGGGCGCAGCACCAGAGAATCTGTGACAGAATCAATGACTTTCAGGTTGGTCAGAGTCTGACTGGATACCTGGCCAACAGCTTCACCAGTCACCAGAGCCGACATTTCCATCTCCTCACTCACTTTGGAAGCGGCCCGTAGCATCATACGCTTGAGAATAACACCCATTTGTGAGTTATCTACTTTGGTAAGAATTTCTTCTACAACCCCTTCAAAAGGTACCGTAACAAAACGTACCCGGTGAGAAGAACCAAAACGACTCCAGAGATAGAAAGCGACTTCTTTGACTGCCAGCTCGTGTGCATGGCCGCCCAGGTTGAAAAAACAGAAGTGTGTGCGAATACCCCGTTTCATGGTCAGAAAACTGGAAACCGTGGAGTCAAACCCACCAGAGATCAATGACAAAACCGGCTCCTGAGAGCCCAGGGGGTAACCGCCCAGACCTTCTCCACGCTTTCTGGTCATGAAGAAGCGGTTATGTTTCACATCAATACGAACGGTAATATCTGGGCTTTTCAGATCAACGCCTTTAGCATCTGTTTTCTGGTTCAGACCACCACCTACATGACGCTCCAGATCGACCGATTTGAAGTCATGGTTGCCAGAACGCTGGCAACGAACACGGAAGGTTTTACCTGCCAGTTCTTCGGTATGTGCTTCCAGTGCTTTTTCCAGAACATCATCCAGGTCGACAAACGGATAATCAACAACCTGCAACCAGTAAGCGATGCCCGGAATATGGCTCAACAGGTCTCCTGTTTCTGCCACCAGAATGGCGTCGTCGGAACTGGTCGTGACTTCAATAAAATCCCAGGTACCAGTGACATCAACACTGTCATCAATCCGTTTGAGTATGGAGCGAATATTGCGTCGCAGCTGCTTGATAAATCGCTTGCGAACCGGGGCACTCTTGATCGTGATTTCAGGGAAGAGCTTGATGATAAATTTCATGGATCTGGTTTACCTTGAAGCCTCTGGATAGAGGCGCAGCCATTGCCAACAATAGCAGGAAAAATAATTGGGAGGAGTATACAGAAAGAGAGAGCTGAGCGGAAAACAGACAAGCTGGATAAAGCGCTTTTCCACAATCATTTGATGCGGCAAAAGGGGTGAAAGGGTGCTGGAAATAGAACGTGAACAGAGTAAACTGACCTCGCTATTAGGTATTAACTCGTAGTTATTGCAGTGCAAACCTATAAAGTCACGCACCATTAAAGTGCAGGCTGCTGCAAAGATGCACTGGTTTGGGTGTCTGACCCTTGATGATATTGCAAAGAGACCGTGTTTATGGATGTATTTTACTCAAAATGCGCCATTTTGGTGTGTCTATTGTCTGATACAAGGTGTGAGAAACAAGGTGGCACAGAGGTTGCTTTAGTTATTGCGAGTTTTATCTGTGACGGTCGGAGCTTCCGAGCCAGATAAGAAAACAATACACTGCAAAAATTGCAGAACCTTTTAGAATAATTATTTCAGTGCAGTGATTGCCTCACCGCGCAGTTTATGTCCTTCGGAGGAGATAATAATGTCCAAGACTCTTGAACTGATCAACGAACACAACGTCAAGTGGATTGATATGCGATTCACTGACACCAAAGGCAAAGAACAGCATGTCTCCCTGCCGGTTAGCGAGATCGATGATGAGTTTTTTGAGATCGGCAAGATGTTCGACGGTTCATCCATTGCCGGTTGGAAAGGCATTAATGAGTCTGACATGATTATGATGCCGGATGACAGTTCTGCAACCATCGATCCTTTCACTGAAGCCTCTACTCTGAACCTGCGTTGTGACATCGTTGAACCTGCCACTATGCAGGGCTACGAGCGCGATCCTCGTTCTGTTGCTAAACGTGCAGAAGAGTATCTGAAGTCTACGGGTATTGGCGATACTGCTTTCTTTGGTCCTGAGCCAGAATTCTTTGTCTTTGATGACGTGAAATGGAATGTCGATATTTCCGGTGCATCTTATGAAGTGAACTCTGAAGAAGCCGCATGGTCCTCTAGCTCCAAATTTGAAGGTGGTAACACCGGCCACCGCCCCAAGGTAAAAGGTGGCTACTTCCCGGTTCCTCCTGTTGACTCCCTGCATGATCTTCGTGCTGCTATGTGTGATGCTATGGAGGCTCAGGGTCTGGATGTTGAAGTACATCACCATGAAGTTGGTACTGCCGGTCAGTGTGAGATCGGTGTTAAATTCAGCACTCTAGTCAAAAAAGCAGATGAAGTTCAGGTTCTGAAGTACGCAGTTCACAATGTTGCCCACGCTTATGGCAAGACCGCTACCTTTATGCCTAAGCCGCTGGTGGGTGATAATGGTTCTGGCATGCATGTCCATATGTCTATCTCCAAAAATGGCGATAACCTGTTTGCAGGTGATGGTTATGCAGGCCTGAGTGATGAAGCTCTGTACTACATTGGTGGCGTTATCAAGCATGCCAAAGCCATCAACGCCTTTGCTAACGCTTCTACCAACTCCTACAAGCGTCTGATTCCGGGCTTTGAAGCGCCTGTTATGCTGGCTTACTCAGCTCGTAACCGTTCTGCTTCTATTCGTATTCCATACGTCAACAGCCCTAAGGCTCGTCGTATTGAAGTGCGCTTCCCTGATCCGACGGCCAACCCATACCTGGCTTTTGCTGCTTTGCTGATGGCTGGTCTGGACGGTATCAAGAACAAGATTCACCCTGGCGACGCTGCTGACAAGGATCTTTATGACCTGCCACCAGAAGAAGCGGCTGAAATCCCAACCGTCGCTGAAAGCTTCGAAGAAGCACTGAATGCTCTGGATACAGACCGTGAGTTTCTGACTGCCGGCGGTGTATTCACCGACGATATGATTGACGCTTACATTGAACTCAAGAAGGAGGAGTGTGTTGCGGTTAGTCAGACTACTCACCCGGTTGAGTTTGATCTGTATTACTCAGTCTGATAACTGCTTTTCAATCAGTCACTTCAAAACGGATCGATATTTTTTCGGTCCGTTTTTTTGTCTGTAAAATAGTTTGGGTCAGCGTTAAGCTAAGGAAATGAAATTATTACAGAATAATAGATACATGAAACTACATCATACAATATTCATCCTGTTTTTTTCGGTATTACCATTAAGTGCATTGGCAGCAGTCTACAAAACAGTCGATGAAGATGGGAATGTTACGTTTACTGATTCTAAATTGAGTAATGAAAATGCTGAAGAAATAAAACTCAAGCCAATAACCCAAATACCTCCTGCATCTGTTAAAAATAACTATTCAAACTCTCAATCAAAAGGCAATAAAACAGATGGTAATAGATATAATAAAATCAAAATAATTGAACCTGCCAATAATGCCACTATCAGAGGTAATGGTAATGTTGTTGTGAGAATTAGTCTTTCACCAGAACTCTCTTATTCGCATCGAGTCAGGGTGCTGATGAATGGGCAACCAGTTGATAAGCCAGAAAGAAGTCTGAATGTGCATATACCGAATATAGAGCGCGGGACTCACAGGATTAAAGCTGAAGTGATTGATCAGAAAGGGAAAATAGTAAAATCAACAGAAAGTACATTCTATGTACATCGTGTGAGAGTAAGACAAGCCGTAAATTAAGTCGTCATCTGCGAACAATAAATTTAAGTTTTTGAAAAAATGCCGTTTATCTCTAAGAAAGCGGCTTTTATCAGTGTTCGCTCGCAACTACCGCTGAGAATGTCGATCCTGATAATAAATCATTTAGTAGTAGATTTGAGGTGTAACATGGATGTTCGTAGTACTCTAAAAGTTTTGGGCGGAGTTCTGACAGTTCCTTTTCTGATTTCCCTGCCGATTCAGGCTAAAAACCCTAACCCCGAAGTTAATACTATTCTTGCTGGCCCTATAGGGAAAAGCTCCAGTGCCTCTGCAAGAGTGACTCTGATAATCCCTCCAAGACCAAAAAACAAGCAAGTAACTAGCCAAAAAGTTAATAATGAGTCTAAAAATGTAGAGACCAATATAAAAAATGAAAGAGTAGATATCAGTAAAGAATTAGAGAGCAAGCAATAGCTATCAGAGATTAAAAATCAGAAGCCCTGCATTAGTAGGGCTTTTTTAGTTGGACGACACCTTCAGTCAGGCGGCCTCTTTAGTCAGGCGACACTGTTAGTGTAATAGTGTCGATATAATGGCCTGCAGGCTTTGTACTAAGTTCAGTAAAGTCATCGATAAGATCCACCCTTAATTTCATATTGCTGTTATTGATAAAGTCAGAGCATTCTTTTGAGTCACTGCCCTTGAATTCTGAACCATTATAGCCGGCATATTTTTCATTATTTTTTATCGTTATCATATTCTCTGGAGCATCATTCGCATGACCAAGCTTTACTCGATAATTTATGAAATTGCCCTGTATTTTTTTATCGCGAAGATGCAATACCTCAACATTAGTCGTAGTTGTCGCTGAAGAAGCGGTAATGTTAAATGTTCCCTGCTGTCTGCGATATACACAGAAGTCAGACTCACCGTAAGATTGATGATCAGGAAATACTCCAAGAGAGATAGGGTCAAGACCAGAGATTGTGACTGCATCTGGAATAGTAAATTTGAAGGTGTATTTCAAATCCCGGGTGACTTCAAGGGGGCCTCGTTGATCTTTTCCACGAATAGTGAAAGTAAAGCGATGAATGCCTTCAGACAATTCTGCAAGTGCTACCTCGTCTAATACAAGAGTCATAGTCATCTCACCTGAGACACCATGTTCATTCAACTGATTGGCTCTACCCGCAATGCTATTGTCTGAAATCTGCCAGTCATCGCGAATAAATGGTTTTTGTCTACTACTGCCAGGTTTTAGAATGCTATCAAGTCGATAGGTTGAATTGGTTACAAACTCATTGTTAACAGTATGTTGGAAATATTTAAATCGGATACGCCAATCCTTTCCTCCACACCCTTGATTATCTTCGTGCTACAAGCAATCAGAACGAAACTTAAAAGGGGCTGATTTCAGCTGTAGATTGGTATTCACATCAACGGGCATAGCAAAATCTTTTTCAAAATATTCTTCACCATCTGAGCTATGAACGCTACAAGCAGTATTATTCATCCCCCAGCAAAAACCAGCATATACATCAGATGCATTAAGAAATAAAAGACCTATAGAGAGCTGCAAAATATTGTTTAGTGAAACATTTCGCTTTTTATTGTTTCTGGAATACATGCGCTATGTTCCGTTCTATCTTACATAAACGACACGTGTTGTTATCGGCACCAAAATGGGTGTATCGCTGCTCTACTCAACCGATACAGATCTGGACGCGATGACAATCATCAAATATTACAAAGCCAGGTTTCAGATCGAATTTATTTTCCGGGATGCCAAGCAGTACACAGGGTTGATGGACTGCCAATCTTGCCGGAAAGAGTGTATCCACACACAAATCAATGCTTCGTTTACAGCCCTGAATGCACTCAAGCTGGAAGACCTGGAAGAAAAAAATACCGATGAAGAAACCGTGATTTCTATCGCCACCTGGAAACGCCGAAAGTTCAATCAGCACTTGATGTGTAGAGTTTTTGAGAAGTTAGATTTACCCATGAGCAATGAAAAAGTCATGGAACTTACCGACAACTCAGTAGCTATGGAGCTATCGCTGCATGAAAGTGTCCGAAGTTTAAATAAAGCTCAAGATGAGAGAGGTATGGGAAATGAGCGGAGAAGCTGCATTATTAAGATAATGCTTGCCAAAGAGGTTCAATGACCTTCTCTGACAAGCTTATTTATGATGGCGTGGTCGTTACTTAAATGGGTAGGGTTTCAAATACCAAATTCTTTCAGCTCTTCTTTAGTACCGTCATACAAGCCAAACTTAATCAGTTTACCCGTTCCAGGTAGGTCAAAGGTTAAACTCTGACCAGCGTAAAGACGACCTCCGGAAGGAATCTCAACGCACTTTGCATCACTGGCGTTACTCATGCATTGTTCGCCATTACGCAGCATAACATTACTGTTGCCGGTATTCGTAAAGGTTACCTTTCCGCCTTCTGCTTTAGCGATAACATTATAAACCGGCTTTTCAGGGCGAATGAAAATCAGAGCCTGATAGGCAACCAACAACTGAATAGCGTTTTGAGAAGCTTCTACATCACCCGTCACCGGACGAAAAGTCACCCGGTAAACGGCTTCTTTATCCTTTGGAGTTTCCAGGCTAACCAGGCGAACCGTTCTTTGCCCGCGAGGCTTTACTATAGACTTCTGTGGTGTAGTCAGCAGCTTCATTTCATCGGGATTGGTAATCCGGATGCGTTCTTCATTATCTGCGCCCGGATTGACTACTTGATATACCTCTGTCTGCAAAAACAGATTTTGTTCGCTGATATTCGTCACCTGAATATCCTGACGTGGCTTTTGACCCGGCTCAAAGTAAACAATCATTCTGTCCAGCAACATATTGTTGGCGCTGGCAGATGATGATAATAGCGGCAGGCATGAAGCCAGTAAAAAAGCACTTACAATCCGTAAGCGGGTTGTGAAATGCATAAAATTCTCCCAATTTACAACGACTATTTATTATGAGCGTTAGCAGGCAGGCTCATTGTGCACTCAATCTGCCCAAGGTTTACAAAATCTGATTCGTACTGTTCAGGTGCGACAGGTACAAAGCATTCCTGCCCTTTCTTCCGAAATATCAGCTCTGTCGTTTCTGAGGAAATTTCAGCCTGAAAAACACCAAATTCATCAACCACAGCAAGACCCTCTCCACCCTGCACAGCGGCATGTTTTAACCATGAGCCATTAGCAAGTTTTACACGACCATATACTACCAGAACCTTTTTCACCTCGTAATCCAGAGCCGCTATATTGCCGGGGTAAAGTGTTACCTCGTATTCTCTTTCATCCAGAGAGAATAAAGATCCTGACTGTGACGGACGGATTCTGATTTTATAAGAGTCATAAGGGCTCAGGTGAATGATTGAGGGCTTGCCGCCAAGAGCATAACCGCGACGCTGATTGTTAACATAAACATCAAAGCGTTCGTCGAGATCCGCACCATCCACATTAACGACAACGGCTGAACGACTTTGCGATTCACCACCAAAGGCCACCACATTTTTATTGGCCGTCAAACTACTGGTCAGACTGGCTGAATAGCTTGTATTTGTGATGCCTCTATTGTCGGAATGATTCAGATTCAGGTTGGCACTGCCCCAGGTTGAAGCATATCGGCCAGATAAGCTTGCTGATGTCCGGTCTGATGATTTTTCAGCGGTTAAAGAGCCATTTAATCGGCCCGCAAATGTATCCCTGTCATTGTAATTGGCACCCAGTCTCAGACTGTTCGTGGTCTCACTTGAGCCATCACTTTTTTTGGAGTAATTGCTTTGTGGGGTGGCTCGGAATGACCAGTTGTTTTCAGAGCGTCGCATTTCCAGAGACAACAGGCCGGTAACTGAACCGTCATCTGTCCAGGAAGAATCAAACCTCAAGGACGCTGAATAAAGATTATCCCTATATACCGGACGACTGTAGGCAACTGTCTGTCGTATTTGTCGAGTGGTAGTACTATCGCTGCTGCCACTATCACTGAGGCTATAACGATAGCTGGCGCTGCCATCAAATAGCGGATAACTGGCAGAAAAACTGGTCTGTCTGAAGGTATTGCCTAGCAAATCGAAATCGCTGGTATCACTGGTTTTGACCGTGTCCCGCCAGAGTTGCTGATAACTGGAATTGAGATTAAGAGAATTAATCCGGTATCGACCATCAACCCTGACACCATAATCCTTGTCATCTGCAAACATTAAACTACCTGACAATTCATAGCGGCGACCAATAGTAAAGAAAGAACCTTCTGCTAGTGTTTGCCCGGGCGTTGATGCCAGGGCCAATGTACTGGCCCAGGTATCAGACAGTCGCTGGTTAATTCCAGCTCTGAATACTGAGGTGTCGCCAATTTTAGGCAGTACAAGGTCGGCACCTGTTTCGGCGATTCGCCCACCTTCCACAAAATATTCCGGGTCGCTTTCGGGGGGGAGTCGGCTTTGTTTGGCAAAAAAGCGGGTTTCTTCCCGAATCAGATTACCCTGCTCATCCAGCAAGCGAATCGTTAAGTCATAAGCACCACCAGGAAAGCCACTGGTATCCAGTGCCTGGCTACCTGCTTCTACAAAACCGCTATTGATCAGTCGCTCTTCATAAATGATTTCAAAACGACCACGGACAGGCATAAAAATATCCAGTGGCGTTCCCTGGGTAAAAGACCGGTCAACGCGAGTATTAAAAGAGCTGGACACTCTGGCTCCCCAAAGTCGCGAACCTCCACTGAAACTCAGACCAAACCCGGAACCATAGATTAGCCCGCCCTGCCATTGTTTCCCTCGGTAATCCCGTTCAAACAATAACTGGTTAACACTGACATTCTGATCACGGGAAAAGTCCCAACTGGTTTGCAGGCTGTTCTCGTGATAAGAGAAGAAGGTATTACCAAATACTGTATAGTTATTCTGATTATTGTCTGAATTCAGGTTACCACTGACGTTGGCAGAGATATTCTGAATCATCCCAAAACCGGCGGTAGAGTCAGGCAGATAACGGTCATAATTTACCGCTTTTACCTCAAGATAGTCAGGATGTACAAACAGGTCAGCACGGAACCTGCTGTCATCGAAGATAACACCGGCTACTTCAGGCTCAATAATCCCGCAACCGGGCGCATTATCGTTGTAACAGATGGCTTCAGAGTGTGTATCCAGTTCACCGTCGAGAGCGTTGGCGATTGTATTGACATCTAACAGTGTTGGAATCATCCGAGCCAACATCTCAGGATCAAGAAACTCAACATGATCGGCGGTATAGGTCACTGACATAGTCGTTATAAAGCGACCACCAAAATATACGTCGGCGACAGACTGTTGCGGGGCGAGCAAATCCTCAAAACCTGCAGGGACAGAGGTTTGATTGAACTTAACAGGGCTCTTATCGTTAGCGTCAGCGGCCTCTAATGTTGGAACAACAACGGATAAACCGACGAGCAGAGCCAGGGATGATATCTTGTTCATTGTCACAAAAGCTTCCAATCCTTGCTTGCTAATCCATAAATATCTGGCAGCCAGAAATATTCGATTCCATATGGCCGGGGGTTTATCTATTGGCTACTCCGGTGTAACAGTGAGCGTCAGGAGGTCAAAATAATACCCGGCGGGTAAGGTGCTAATGTGCTCTATGGAATCACTCAGTTTTACTGACAACTGCATATTATCACCACGCTCACAATCTTTTCTGGTATCGCCTGCACCAAACGGATACACCCGATCATATGCGATGGAGTCTTGTTCGTTGGTTTTGTCCGTCCTTAGAAGTTTTACCTGGTAAGCGGTGGTATGGCTATTGTCATTGTCGTTTTTCAGGACAAACCCATTATTGAAGCTGGTTGCTTTAATCTTAAAATTACTGCCATCCTGAACATAAACACAAAACAGACTGTGCTGCCAGCCTCCAACCGCTACGGGAGAATCATCTGCGCTAAAGGTGCCAAAATCAATAGTGTCTAGCCCTGTGATCTGTATTATTGTTCTGCCACTGTCAGGATCACAACCCTGAAGAGGTTGAAAGCAGAGCTGGAATGTATAAAACAGATCTTTGGACTCCCATTGCCCGTTTATCTTGCTTTCAGCCCTCAGCCTGAAAGAGAATGCGTGTTCAAGCCCCTGTAACCGTCTGGTCTGATTAGCATTCATGTGCAATTTCAAATCAACCAGTAAACCGCTGGATGTCATCTTATTGTTGCGTGTCGAGCTAAAAGAGTCCCCCGGCCGCCAGTGAGCATCCGTGTTTGAATTACCGACTTTTGCTTGTAACCTGTAAGCACTGTCGTCTGCTGTTACGCCATTATGGGTTGCGTCAACCAACGTGAGCTTCCAGTCAGTGCAGTTCTGATTGCTGGTGCAGGGGGTATAAAGTCTCAAACTGTCCGAGTTCTGATTGATAGCAGAGCCTTTATTTAGTCCGTTGTTATCGTCATCAGTGTATTCTGAATCGTTAAAACAAGCGGGATAACTCTGGCTATTCACAGTCCAGCAGATTTTATCGGGGTAATTATTAGCCGCTGCGGTTGATGGTAAGAGAAACAAAGCTGCCCATGCCAGCATCAGCACACATAAATGAGACAAGTTGATATTTTTCTGGCTATTTATTAGGCAATACATTGACGAAACTCCATTTCCGTTCGGCCACCGGCCAATATGGTGAGCCTATCTACATCGGGTAAAACTGTTTTCTTGTTCTTTTCTCTGAAATTGGTGTAACGAAACGCTTTTTTCTTCGTAGGAAGGTTGTTCCAAATTTTTTAAATAATATAAAAAAAATTGGCTTTTTGTTAGCTGAGAGGTGACTTTTAAGGAGTTGCGAATACTATTGCACATGATGTTTATATCGATATCGCTTCTCAGAATGTTTGCCGGCTTCTCTCTTAGAGGGAAGCCGACCTATGGGCTATTTCGCTGATACCATCAAACCAATTGTACCTTCATACTCACCAGCTGGGGCTATAGAGGCATCTGCTCCCTGAACAGTCACCGTGAGTCGGGCATTGAATCCTGAACATCGAATGCCGCCACCATTGACAGCTAAGCTGGTAAGTTTCAGTTTTTTAAATTGTGCAACCTTTGAAGTTGGGTTGTAATTTACACTTGCTCCATCACCAAAATTTTCGAATCCTGCTGTGTATGGGATTGTGTGAGGTTGTTTTCCGTCATCAGGCGCTTGCTGTACCAAAGGATTTTTTGTTACATCCACGTCAATATCAAACGTATTACCACCTCCCACTCCAGAAGCATATATACAAAAATATGTATTTTGTGAGTAATTTTGGGCTGTACTATTAAGCTTCCCTAGATCAAGAGTATCTTTATCAATACTGATTAAAACAAACCCACCATCGCCGTTACCTCCACCAAGTCCATCACCAATACTAAACTTAACCGTAGTTGAGTCTTCACTGGTTTGAGTGTTAGCCCAGGCGCCAGTCGTTAAACCAGTCGTAAAAACTGTGCCAAACAAAATGCTCAATGCAGTCTTCTTAAAACCCATCGTCTCTTTCCTGTGAGAAATTATCGTCATTGCGTCCCTGTAAAAACTAATTAACGGAGACAGTCACTGCTAAATAACGATCGTCCGGTTTGCTTTCTGGATTGTTGATAGACACCCTGATGTTCGGCAAGAACAATCGCTATTTTTTTATTGGGTCGGTATGCCCGAAGGGAGTGCCGACAATATCTTTTAATATTTCATGTGTTGCGAGTATTTGTCGGCTTCTCTCTTTGAGGGAAGCCGACTTACGGGCTTACAGAGCTGACAGGGTCAGTGTCAATGTACCTTCGTACTTGTCAGCTTTAGCGGAGGATGCACCTGCATCCAGTGTCACATAAAGAGAAGAATTATTGCCATCGGTTCCGCCAGTGCATTCATAATTGGAATCTAAGCTAACTGCTGGCACGTCATCCATTAAAACCTTGTCAGTAGAGCCGTTTAAAACAGCTGACGCAGTACCGCCTTTATTAACATTGGAGTACAGTTGGACTGAATAGTTTATCTTTTGAGTGGCATCACTCTCACCTGACAATTCAAATGCCCCGTTGGTTCCAGAGCCAGCAATATTCACATTCATGTCAAATGAATTGTTTGCACCAGAAGAATAAATGCAAAAGTTTGTACCTTTTGTAAAATTAGCAGCAGTTAGCGCCCCAAAATCAATATTGCCTAACCCTTCAATTAGCCTTAAACCATCGCCTTTACTTGGTGCAACGTTACTACCTTCTCCAATTGTCGCAGTAATCGTACTGCTGTCAGTATCTGTTGGCGTTGCTGCCATTGCAGAGCCTGTGGTGGTTAGCAGAGCCCCAACCAAAACACCCAGTGTCGTCTTTTTAAAGCCCATTATCTCTCTCCTGTGAGAAGTTGTTGTTATGTCCCGGACTTATCATTAATTAACGGAGACAGTAACGGTTAATGTGTCTGAATAACTATCTTCCGGTTTGCCTTCGAGATTTTCGAGTGGCACCGTGATGTTCATCGAGACATTTTCTAAAGCACACCCGGAGTCAGTTGGTTGTTGGGGCAGTGCTAACTGATCTTGCAAAATATTTTCCTGATTGCTCAGGTTAAGTTCTGCACCTGATGATGCTGTCTGGTCGTACCAAGTCAGCTGATACGGAATCCTTTCCGTGGTACTCGTACCCAGTAATGCAAAAGAACCATCGCCGGTGCTATTTGCACTGTTAACGGTCATTGCGAATTGTTCGGTATTGTACCAAATACAAAAGTCATCCGAGAATTGCGGCGGTGTTTCATAGTCGAATACTCCCAATGAGAAGTCGCTCAACAATGAGACCCTTGCGAGTGCCGGAATGGTGAGAAAAATCTGCGACTCTCCACAGGTTTCTACTCCAAGCTCCCCATCAGGGCCGCTCGCAACGCAAACTGCGCTGGCTGTACCAGCTTGCATCAGAAGCAACAGGGAGATAAAAATATAATTTTTTATCATGTTTCTGACGTCTAATTCACTGTGTATGTATTAGTGCGTATAGAGTACCTTTTATGCACAATAGTTCAAAGTTAATTTTCAATATATTTGAACTATGTCACAAAACTGTCGTATATAAAGCTCTGAAAAATACGGCTCCACATGGTAAGAAAGACTTATTAAACAGCTGTTTTTTTTGCAATATCTAGTGATTTCTACCTAGCCACTTCAGGTGTGCTTCTCTTTTTAGCGGTATTGCACTTTTTTCGTTTTACTGCGTAACGAGTCACTTGCGATAGCTATTCATCAAAAAGACGAGCACTGATGGTGCGAAAATATTTATCGCACTATTATGGTGCGTTATAATATCCTCAAATTTTCACAATCAACATGGGGTGTGAAAAGAGATAAAGGGTTGCAGACAACGTCGGCTACTCACAAGGTGGTTCAATTTTTGCTTTTTACGAATAAAACTCAATAAATTTGGCAAATAATGCAACAGACAGTTCTGGATAATCTCAATACAGCGGTTATCACCTTGAATCAGCAGTTTCAGGTGCTTTACCTCAATCCTGCTGCTGAGTTGATGTTGGATATTAGTCTCAAGCGGATTCAAAATCAGTCCATCACTGACTGGTTTGATCAGGGTAGCTTCCAGGCAGATCTTGACCGGGCACTTGGGAATGGTCGCCAGTATACTCGCCGGGAAACCAGCATACGGCTGTACGATGAAACAATTATGGTGGATTACAGTATCACACCGGTTCAGGGAAGCTGTATTGTGGTCGAGCTGAGTCAGAGGGATCGCTTGCAGAGAATTACCAGAGAAGAGTCGTTGCTGGCAAAGCAGGAAACCTCGAAAAGTATGATTCGTGGCCTGGCTCACGAGATCAAAAATCCGCTGGGCGGTATCCGTGGTGCAGCGCAGCTGCTATCCCGCGAATTGCCTGAACCAGAATTGCAAGATTTCACAGAGGTGATTATTCAGGAAGCTGATCGTTTGAGAGATCTTGTTGATCGAATGCTGGGGCCTCTTAAGCCGCCAGAGATGCTGCCATTGAATATCCATCAAATACTTGATCGGGCGGTTCAGCTTATCAGTGCTGAGACGCGGAGTATGCTAACCATTACTAAAGATTATGATCCCAGTATTCCGGAAATTCCCGGTGATGCGGAGCGTCTGATTCAGGCCATGTTGAACATAGTCCGCAATGGTATGCAGGCCATAGAGGGTGCGATGGCTTTCAGTGATGGCTCTTTAACGGTCAGAACAAGAATTACCCGACAATTCACAATTGGTGCGCAAAGACCCGGCCAGGTTTGTCATATATCCGTTATTGATAATGGGCCGGGTATCCCATCTGAATTAGCAGAAAGCATTTTTTATCCGATGATCAGTGGACGGGCTGAAGGGACTGGGTTAGGGCTTCCGCTTTCCCAATCCATTATTAGTCAGCATCAGGGGTTGATTGAATGTGACAGCAAGCCGGGATGCACTGTTTTTCACATCTACCTTCCGCTTGCTCAAAACCCGGATGCCTCGCCCAAAGGAACATTTAAAAACTCAAACAGGAGTTCGCCATGAACCTCGAAAAAAAAGTCTGGATTGTGGATGATGACCGCTCTATTCGTTGGGTTTTGGAGAGAGCCCTCAATGCAGAGCAGATTGATAGTCGTTCCTTTGAGTCTGGCGAAAGGGTTCTGGAAGCTCTGGAGTATAGTTATCCACAGGTTATTATCAGTGATGTTCGCATGCCGGGTATTGATGGGCTTGGGTTATTGCAAAGGGTACATGAGCAGCATCCCGATTTGCCCGTGATTATCATGACAGCACACTCCGATCTGGACAGTGCGGTATCTTCTTACCAAAGCGGTGCCTTTGAATATTTGCCCAAGCCTTTTGATATTGATGAAGCGGTGGCGTTAGTTAAGCGTGGGCTGGAACATGGTCAGCAAATGATGGCGGATGTTCAAGAAGAGGTCTTGCCTCCAGCCACCGAAATTATTGGCGAAGCACCCGCCATGCAGGAAGTGTTCAGAGCCATTGGCAGGCTTTCCCAATCCAATATAACGGTGCTGATTAATGGTGAATCCGGTACCGGTAAAGAGCTGGTTGCCAAGGCGCTGCATCGTCACAGCCCAAGAGTTAGCCAGCCATTTATTGCTCTGAATATGGCAGCTATCCCTAAAGATTTGATTGAGTCTGAATTGTTTGGCCACGAAAAGGGTGCCTTTACCGGTGCGGGAGGAATGCGCAAAGGTCGTTTTGAGCAGGCGGGTGGCGGCACATTGTTTCTTGATGAAATTGGCGATATGCCCGCCGAAACACAAACCCGTTTATTGCGTGTGCTGGCTGATGGTGAGTTTTATAGGGTAGGTGGTCATACGCCGGTTAAATCGGATGTGCGAATTATTGCTGCCACTCACCAGAATCTTGAAAAACTCGTTGATGAAGGTTTATTTCGAGAAGACTTGTTCCATCGGCTAAATGTGATTCGTGTGCATCTGCCTAAACTCAGTGACCGCCGGGAAGATATACCCAAGCTGGCACGTTTTTTTCTCGATCGTGCTGGTAAAGAGCTGAATGTTGAGCCTAAGTTACTGCATCCGGAAACGGTCGAATATATCGGTACACTGGCTTGGCCGGGCAATGTTCGCCAGTTGGAAAATACCTGTCGCTGGTTAACGGTGATGGCCTCTGGGCGAGAGGTTTTGGTTTCTGATCTGCCGCCAGAACTGATGATTGCAGATGACGTTGTGGAGAGAAATCAGGTCAGTTATGGGCACTGGGAGCAAATGTTACGGCAGTGGTGTGATGCAGAACTCATTGCTGGTCGCTCCGGTGTTCTCGATAGAGCAATTCCTGCTTTTGAGAAAGTTATGATTGAATCAGCCCTTACTCATACCGGCGGTAGAAAGCGTGAAGCCGCTGAGCTGCTTGGCTGGGGCAGGAACACACTGACCCGCAAGCTGAAGGAGCTGAATCTGGCGGTTAGGGAAACGGTGGAGTAAACATTCCGGTTATTCAGGGCTAACTGTAATGGTAAGAGTATCGGTGTAATTACCCGCGGGTTTGGTGCTCAGGTTCTCAAAGGATTCATCAAGGTTGATGACGAGAAGCATGTTATCGTCTTTGTTGCAGGTGCGACTTCTGTTGCCTCTGAGTGCTCGCCCTGAACTGTCTTTTATAGTTAGTGTTTGTGTTAATTCAAAGATGCCGGATGGGTTGGCTTTCACGGCGACTTTTGGGGTGTACTTTATCCGGTTTTGACCGTTTTTCAGGAAGAAATCAGAACCCCCGTTTGAGCTTGTTCCACTGATCCCTATATTTCGAGCAAAAATAAAGAAAAAGGGTCTGCGATAAACACAGAAGGTTTGTTCATGTTTTATTTTGTGGTTGGGAAATATACCCAGATCGACATCTTCCAGGCCTGATATCTGAATTTCATCAGAAATATCGAATTCAAAGGCGTAAACCATATCCCGGTAAACCGTTGCGCTATAGGTATCCTCACCTCTGAGAGTCAGTTCTATCCTATGTTTGCCGGTGGGCATGTTTTTCATTTCATCAGCTGAAAATGAAAGCTTGAGTGTCAGTGGGCCAGAGCGCCCTTTCTTTCTTAGGTCAGAGCCTTTTCCGGTTATGCGATCATTTTGCAACCAATCTTCCCGCTTTACTGTTCTTTTCTTTAATTTGATGGATATTTCAGGGTGAATGTATGTGGGTATATCTGATGAAATGTCTCTGCCATTTACCTTGTAAGAGATGTCCTTCAGGCTTACAGCCCAGGCCTGATTTCCGGAATTTCCGCTATGGTGATACGCACGAAAATGAAATGGATCAGACTCAAGAGATTGTGATTTATTAGTATTTAAAAAACCGAACGTTTTTTCATCCATAAAATCTATCGAATCTCCATCTCGAGACTGTATGTCGCAGGTGCTTGAATTGGAAACGGCCCAACAAAAGCCTGCTGTTGATGTCGTTGAAAACACCATAAAAAACAAGAAGATAAGAGTAAGCTTGGCTTTGTATATAACACGAAAAATGGTTAGGGGATGTTGTTTGAAAATGAGCATTTTAGTCTGACTGCATCTTGGACTAAGTATCAAGTTAACCGAAGTAAACTGCGACTGTCTTGTAAGATCGAGATTCTTAACTGCTTTGAGATAAAAATCAATAAGATAAAATTAAATTATCAGACTTATTGGGATATTTTGTTGCAAGCCATATATGATTTGCTTGAAAAATAATCAGGCCGAAAAAGGTAAAGGTAATTTTTTAGGCTATTATTATTAATAGAATAAATTAGTTTGTATTTCATAGGTTTACGCACATGGACTTCCCACCAATCAACGATAAACGTTGTGACTCAAAACTCTGCCATTACTCTAAAGCATTCAATGTTGCCGTGCTTTTTATGACATTAATACTGATTAGTGGTTTTGCTCAATCCTGAGTACATTTTGAATTAATAATCCAAGTATTCATTTCTTTGCAAATGATTGTGATATTCAGCAGGTTAAGATTTATAATTAGCTGATTTATCAATGGAAGTACGCTTTCCGATGCTTGATATTATCCTCTTCCAGCCGGAGATCCCTCCTAATACCGGTAACGTGATCCGGCTTTGTGCCAATACCGGTTTCCGGTTGCATCTCATCAAACCTCTGGGTTTTGAACTGGACGATCAGCGACTGAAACGAGCCGGACTCGATTACCATGAATATGCTGAGTTGCAAATCCATGAGGATTACCAAGGTTTTCTGGATACAGTAAAGCCAAAGCGAGTGTTTGCCTTAAGTACTAAGGGAACAGCTAATTATTCAGAAGCGGGTTTTCAAGAAGGTGATGCCATGATGTTTGGCCCGGAAACTCGCGGATTACCAGCAGATATCAGAGAAGGTCTGCCCGAAGAGCAAGTTCTGAGACTCCCCATGCTACCAGAAAGTCGAAGTCTGAACTTATCCAACACCGTCGCCGTTATCGTTTATGAAGCCTGGCGACAGATGGGTTTTAAGAAAGGAATCTAAAACTCAAAACAGTGCGGGCTTTGCCCGCACCATTAAAAATGGCAACGCCATTTTTAGTTGACAGCTTCCGGCGTTTCCTGAGCCGCCTGTTCACGCGCCTGCATATACAGGGCGTCGAAATTCACAGGTGCCAGCATCAGTGGAGGGAAACTGCCACGCAGAACCAGATTATCTACGGCTTCACGAGCGTATGGGAAGAGCACATTCGGGCAGAATGCACCCAGAGTGCGATGCAGTTCTTCTTCGCTCAGACCGCGGGCCAGGAATACACCAGCCTGCTGTACTTCAACAACAAAGGCCGTTTCTTTGCTACCTTCGGTGCCGTTATCAACAGTAATGGTCAGGTGCAGAACCACCTCGAACAGACCATCTTCCAGCGGGCGGTTGCTGGTGTTCAGGTCAAGCTTTACTTCTGGTTGCCATTGAGTCTGAAAGACTTCAGGCGACTTTGGGGATTCAAAAGAAAGATCTTTTACATAAATACGCTGCAGAGCAAACTGCGGCTGTTCTTGCTGATTCTCAGCCATTGTTTCAATCCTTACTGGGATAAATTTATTTCTTTACAACAGGCAAGCTGTCAGAAATCCAGGTGTTCATGCCACCCTGAAGGCGAATCACGTTGCTGAAACCGGCTGCCTTGAGAGCCTTGCCCACGGAACCGCTGTGTTGTCCCATTGCATCCACAACAATGATGGGGGCGTCTTTGTGCTTTTCCAACTCTGAAATGTGATCTTTTGCTGTGGCAAAAGGCATGTTAATGGCATCGACAATATGCCCTTTGCTAAAATCCGCTTTATCACGTACATCCAGAACCACGGCATTTTGCTGGTTCACCAACTGCGTCAGCTGTTGGGAAGAGATGGTTTGTCCACCTTTACGCATTTCTGAGAAAATCAGGACACTGGCCAAGGCTGCCAGTGAGCCCACATGCAAAGGGTGGTTAGTCGCAAACTCTATTAATTGTTCCATGCTGGCAAGTTGTCTATCTATAAAATGAAAGGGGCAAGTATACTGATGCCTTACCAATAAAACTATGTTGAATGAGAGCATCATAGCTTATCGGTAATTAACGCAGGTTTTCGGAAGAAAACAGGTAGGAGTTAAAAGTCTTGTCACTGTTTGAGAATGCAATAGTTTCGCTGGAAACCAGAGTTGAAGCCGGTAAAATGCGGCTCTGTCCCTCAATTCATGTCCAGGTTCGAAACCCATGACCGAGAAACGCACAACCACTGCTCTGATCATTCTGGATGGCTACGGTCATCGTGAAGACACCGACAGCAATGCCATTGTTGCTGCCAATACGCCTGTGATGGATCGTCTCAAGCGTGAAAACCCTAATAGCTTCATCTCCGGTTCCGGTATGGACGTGGGCTTGCCGGACGGACAAATGGGCAACAGTGAAGTAGGTCACATGAACCTGGGTGCTGGTCGCGTGGTGTATCAGGACTTCACTCGCATCACCAAATCCATCAAAGACGGTGATTTCTTTGAGAACACGGCCTTCACCGAAACCGTGGACAAAGCCGTTGCTGCCGGTAAAGCTGTACATATTATGGGGCTAATGTCTCCGGGTGGTGTTCACAGCCATGAAGATCACATTCACGCCATGGTAGAACTGGCTGAACGTCGTGGTGCTAAAGCCGTTTATGTTCATGCTTTCCTGGATGGTCGTGATACACCACCGCGCAGCGCAAAAGACTCTCTGGCCAAACTCGATGAAGTATTGAAAACCAAAGGCATTGGGCGTATTGCCAGCATCATCGGTCGTTATTACGCCATGGATCGTGATAATCGCTGGGAGCGCGTGCAACAGGCTTATGACCTGATTACCGAAGGCAAAGGCGAGTTCACAGCCGCCAATGCTGTTGAAGGTTTGAAAGCCGCTTACGAGCGTGATGAAAATGATGAGTTCGTAAAAGCCACTGCATTGGGTGAAACCGCAGCCACCTTAAACGATGGCGATGCACTGGTATTTATGAACTTCCGTGCCGACCGTGCCCGTGAAATTACCCGTGCTTTTGTTGATACTGACTTTGACGGGTTCCAGCGTAGTAGAACACCTGCACTGGCTGGTTTTGTCATGCTGACTCAATACGCTGCTGATATTGATACTGTTTCAGCTTTCCCACCGGCAGAACTGCCTAATACGCTGGGCGAGTACATGGAAAAACTGGGTAAAACCCAGTTGCGAATCGCTGAAACTGAGAAATACGCCCATGTGACCTTCTTCTTCAGCGGTGGTCGTGAAGCACCTTATGAAGGTGAAACCCGTGTTCTGGTCAACTCACCCAAAGTCGCTACTTATGATCTGCAGCCAGAAATGAGCGCCCCAGAGGTCACAGAAAAGCTGATCGCAGAAATTCACAGCGGTAAACACGATCTGATTATCTGTAACTATGCTAACTGCGACATGGTTGGTCATACCGGTGTATTTGAAGCTGCAGTTAAAGCGGTTGAGGCCGTCGATGAAAGTATTGGGCAGGTGGTCAAGGCTCTGGAAGCAACCGGCGGTCAATGTCTGATCACAGCTGACCACGGTAATGCTGAACAGATGGTCGACCCATCCACCGGTCAGGTTCACACCGCTCATACCTGCGAGCTGGTACCACTGGTTTATGCGGGCCCTAAAGCCATTCAGTTAAAAGATGGCATTCTGTCTGATCTGGCGCCTACACTGCTGGATTTGATGGGCATTGAGCAGCCTGCTGAAATGACGGGCAAGTCTTTGATTGCCTGATACCTTTCGGGGAGGTTCAACCAGACCTCCCCACTAACCTCACAATGAACGTCAATATCACTGACACCTTCGTTATGACTATTTCTGAATGGCTTTTGTATAAAAGATGCATACACAGAAAACAGGGAGTTAGTGATGAAATTACCATCAATCATACCGGACTATTCGGTAACACCGGATATGCCGTCTAGAGTCGATATCAACTGTCCGCCTGTTATCAGAAATGGTTATTCTGTGGAGAAAGCAGATAGTCAGAAGGTGTTAAGTTATTTTGAACACTCTCAAAAGGGGATGATCAAAAAAGCATTCGCTGATGCCTTTGTAACCGCCAGAAAAGTGAGTAAAGCCGGTGTTAAACCAGGAGCGATTTTTGGTGTTGGTTTGGGTATAGCCGGGGCAATAACGGCAGCTATTTCGTTTCCATCAAGCTTACTGGCCAGTGCCATCACCGTGGCTACCGGCGTTCTGAAAGGTACTGCTGTTGGCGCAGGCATTGGGTTTGTACTTGGTGGCATTTATCAGTTGACCAAAAGCAGTCTTTATCTAGCTCTGACAACACCAAAACAGAGGCTAATCATAGCGGCTAAACAGGGGCGTGAAGAATTAGATAAACTGGATGCCAGATTTCGTAAAGGCGATCATTTGACAACAGATGAATATGACCGATACAGCCAGCTGAATGTTGATGTGGCTTTATGGGAGTACGCAGCGGTTAAGCTGTCAGATAATCAAATGCTGCAGAACACTGGTCTTGAAGATGCTTCCCATTCAGGTAAAGGCGCTACTTTAATGGCAGTGTAGAGAATGGCAGTGTAGAGTTGTTAACGCCAACGGTCATATAATCTTCACTAACATGCGCCAGCAACAGAGTGTTATATTCAGCCGATCCACTGCGAAACACAGGTATTTCAGGCCTGCTTGGTACAGAGCCGACATACCCTATCAGGATGAACGGAGTTTTCGGTAAGTTTTACGTTGCCGCTCCCTAAGAAAACTCTTCGAACATTCAAATCCATTCCAGCTGAATCTATCGAGACCTGATTGCCGGCAAAGCGGCCCATCTTCTATAAAGTCTTCTTTGCAGGGTTGGTGGCAGACTGAGCTCTGGTATTTAGCACCAGAAGGGCAGCTGGTCATTGTTTCAGCAAACGCTTTATGGATGGCAATATTCAAAGCCAGAATACAGATCATAATCAATGGAAATATGAAGGATAAGCTTACATCGGATTTCTTTTTATTGTTCATTTTCAGCCCATTTTATTGATGTCTTCCTTTTGGGCTGTCGGCTTTGATAAAAAACTATTTATTAGCAAAAAGCCTTAAAGTGAAACAGCTATTCCGGGCACTAGGATTACCTCTTGAGGTTTGTCGAAGTCTATTTCTCAGTCTACTTTACAGTAGATTCAGTTGGGAGGGCGTCAATAAATAGCCGTCTGACCAGTTATTGACGGAATGTTTTTCTATGATCAATAGCACATGGTTGCAGGTTCAGGGCGATCTCATTTAGCACTAACTTTCAAATAATTCCTTGAAGCAGCAGTGTTCTGTATTCGTCATCCGCTGCCGCCATGATGCGCTTGTTCTTGATGCCAAGCTTTAAGGTAGTCTCCTGCTTCAGCAAGTTTAGAGCTATTTGTCTGAATATCGCCATATTCTCTGGGCCAAAGCCTTTTCTAATACGACACTCGTCTTCTCTAAAGCCAATGTCGAGTACCCAGTGCAGATTGTTCTCCACCGACCAATGAGATCGCACTGAATTCATGAAGTGCTTGGCACCTGTGGTTAGGCTAGAAATAAAATATCGACGCTCAATACTCACCTGATCACCTTCATGACGCTCACCTTCAACAACCCCTATCATAGCGAGATCTTTCCAGTCTTCACGCTGGACAAGCCAATGAATATCAGTACTTGTCCAACAGCGACGTATTTCTATTCGTCCATGACCTTTTTCTATCGTTTCATGAAAACTTGCGCTTTCAGATAGCTTTTCCTTTGTCGCCAGATCATCAAGATAAAGCTTGATATCATCGTGTAGGTGCGGCTGGTTTCCTTTTACAGCCAGCAGGTAGTGCGCATTTTTATCTCTGATTTTTTCAGCGATCGCTCTTTGGCAGCCCATAGCGTCAGTGCTGACAATGCACCCGCTGATCTCTAGCATATCGAGAAGTGCTGGAATAGCGGTTATCTCATTAGACTTGGCTGCTGTCTTAAGTTGCCCAAGTACCATACCTGTCTGGCTGGCCCATGCGTTGACCATATGGATAGCGGCCTTGTTATCACCTTTATCGTATGAGCGACGCAGTGTTTTTCCATCAATAGCGATGACTTCACCATGAGTACGCTCAGCAATTTGTTTAACCCAGGTTATAAAACATTGGCGAAACTCATCTGGATCAAGTCGTTCAAAAACTCGAATAAATGTGTGATGAGATGGGACGCCATGAGGAAGAGGGATATGAAGCTTTAGCCAGGATTTCTTTTTCTTGGCAAGTTCTGAGACCATCTTCCAGTCTTCAGCGCCACAAGTGATCATGCAAACAGCTATGAAAACAAGGTTTGGCAGAGGATAACGATGATTATCAGCACGAATTTCAGTCAGTTCGGAAAATGCATCCAAGAGGGTCATATATGGCATCCTTAGTCTTAGGGTGGAGAATGCCATACCTTTTGAGTTGTTTTAATGTCACAGGGCAAAGTATGTTAGTGCCAAATGAGATTGCCCTGGTTGCAGGTTGTAAGAACATCGCTATATCTTGTCTTACTGTTATACGCCTGCACAATAATAAATGCCCAGGCGGGTTGGGAGTGCTCCTGGTGTTTCTTTATGAATTCACAGCCCGGCTTATGTACCAAGTGTGGCAGAACTTTTGATACCGTTGCTACAGAAGATGGACAGATAGAGTTAGAACATTCAGATACACTAGGGACGTTTGAGCAGTTTGCACACCCCGCACCTGACTCCATAAAACCGGTTCGTGAAAAAGACTTCGAAGCACAATCACACTTGAAGACAGCATTATCTCAATTCACGATGCTGGTACTTCAGAATAAGAAAATATCGATTTCGACTTTTAGCTACAAGCAATTTTCTGATGCGCCCCGTTTGATTTTGCCAATGTGTCTGGCAGAGACGGAACTTTGCCTGCGGGAGTATTTCAGGACGTTTGGTTACTTCCAATGGAGTAAGGAGGAAAATCAAATAGAACGTCACTTCATTGTATTGCGCGGTGGCTCGGTGACGCTGACTTCGGATTACCTGCGGATGTTAAAACAACATTGGCAGCCGTCTATTCGCCGTGAGCGAGGCTTGCTTAAAAGGAAGGGTCTTAACTCGACCAGAGATGCAATCAATAATGAATGGGAACAATATATTGGCCAGTCCGCGACAGACAGCCCAGCTTACACGGTAAGGTATATTGATTCTGAATTGGCTTTTGCGAGTAATAGGCAAGAGAGAATCAATGAAGAGAGAGAATTTGAAACGGCGAATCCAGATATGGAAATGGAAGATTCAAATGACCCCACCTTACCTCCTGTTTTTACATTAATCAGCGCCGGGCTATTGCTTCTAAGGCTTCCTGAGAGAGTTTTCTTAAGAGAGCCTGCATTTCATTTTCAAGCAGGTGATGGCAGCAATGGCACAGTTCAGGATGCCTTCAAAGGGAGAGGTTGGTTCACTCATTCTGTCCATAGCGGGGCGAGTTATACATCAATACCTGTAAACGACAGGCATGAGATTATTTTTGTGCTTCCGCACACTCAATCCTCACATTATGTAAGTGACTTTTCAGATGGGCTATTGCAGCACATCTTCACCCCTGATCATGCGCAGCTCCGGTTTATTGATATCACAATACCGGATATTTCAGGTGTATCGAATATACCGCTTGCAGCAGTGCTTGATGATGAGGTGCTTGGAGATTCAGCAAAGTACGGGAAACATGCACAGCTGGCTATAAATAGTTTTGCGGCTAATCGTAGACATGGTTCTACACCAATGATGAGATTATCTCAGGCTTTAGGTGTAAGGCTTGAAACAGAACCTTGCACTATTGTTGAAGACTCGTCCATGGATCAGCCCCTGCCCGATGAACCTGAGGTCTCTCTGATATTTAACAGATTCTTTTTTTTCGCCGTCATTGAAGCGGTTAGTAAGATGCCGATCTTAATTGGCCAACACTTTTATCCGCACAGGAAACGTTTTGGGCGTTAAGGGGGTAAAAGACAGTTGTACATTCACGTCATTAGTAGACATTTAGTGCAGAAAAAATAGCTTAGCGGAACAATTGTTCGGCTCAGAAGCATCAGCTCTCACGATTTATCGAAATGTGCTTTTGAGCCTGGCTTATAGTTGACTCAATTTAGTAGTGGTATTTTTTCTATGATTATGATCAAGAGCACATGGTTGCAAGCTGTAAGAACATCGCTATTGATATGCGTTCACACTATGCGACAGTCTTTTCAAGACAAGCATAAGCCGTATGTTCCGCCCGAAAGAATCCCAGAATTTTCTTTTTCTTCCTCTGCAACGATTTAAGTCCAGAACTCACCGCGCGGAGAAATGCCTTTTTGGTTTTCAATGCCATACGGCCAATATGCCCTGATTTCAGAACACTCCAGACAAGTTCAACAGGGTTCAGTTCCGGTGAGTAGGGTGGCAGTAGCTGTATGTCAAGAAGCCGTTCTTCTTTCTTGAGATATTTCATGACTTTCTTGGCGCTGTGTGCAGAATGACCATCGGTTACGATCATTACAGGACGATCATGTGATGCGACTATTTGCTTCAGAAACTTTATGAAGACATCCGCATTAAAGCGGCCGGTAATTGTCATGTAGCGCATGTGTCCTTCACCACTGACAGCGGCGATCATGTTGATGCCAAAGCGCGCGCCAGTTTTGGTGACAGTTGGCGTATAACCTTTTTTGCTCCAAGTTGTACCGGAGTGATAGTCAGAACGTATGCTCGCTTCATCAATGAAATAGATAATAGCCCCTTCCTCTTCCGCCTGTTTACGAAGAGCTGGATAACGTGTATCCAAATAATCCTGTACTTTTTTTTTCGCTCTGCTGCCAGGCTTTTCGCACTGGCCGCTGAGGCGTTAGACCCATTTTTCTGAGCATCTTACTGACAGCGGCAGGATGCATGGTGATGTTGAACTCTGTTTTGATCACCGCTGCGATGATGTCCCGAGACCACAGTGCTTTATAAAAACCGTAAAACGTTGGGTCTTTGGTGAGAATGATCTTTGAGAGTGTCTCTCGTTGCTCAGGCGAGAGTTTGGCGTTTTTACTGTGTGCGATGGGGCGTGTTTTTAACGCCTCCATGCCACCTTTTTTGTAACGATCAATCCAGCGGTAGATACAGGATCTATCTGTGCTGTATTCGACAGAAAGTGCTTGGACAGAAGCACCGTCTAACCATTTTTGAATAGCCTCGAACCGGATACTTTCTCGTACTTCGTGGGATACTTTGCGACCGTCAACTCTGCTCATGGATACCTCTACATCGGAGGTAAAATGATACATGTTAAGGTGTCGTGTAGTATAGGCTCATATCAATATATCTTGTCTTACTGTTATATGCCTGCTCAATAATGAATGCCCAGGCGGGTTGGGAGTGCTCTTGGTGTTTCTTTATGAACTCAAAATCCGGCTTATGTACGAAGTGTGGCAGAACTTTCGATACCAGTGGTGCAGAAGGTGAGCAGATAGAGTCACCTCCCCTTGATGCGCCGGGGAGGCTTGATCAGTTTGCATATCCCGTACCGGGCTCCATAAAACCGGTTCGTGAAGAAGATTTCGAAGCACAATCACACCTGAAAACAGCACTATCTCGTTTCTCAAGATTGGCAGTTGAGGATGATGTAATATCGACTTTCAGTTACAAGCAGTTTTCCGATGCGCTTCGTTTGATTTTGCCAATGTGTCAGGCAGAGACGGAATTTTGCCTACGGGAGTATCTCAGGACGTTTGGTTACTTCGAATGGAGTAAGGGGGAAAATCAAATAGAACGTCACTTCATTGTATTGCGCGGTGGCTCGGTGACGCTGGATCCAGATTATCTGAAGATGTTAGAACAACACTGGCAGCCGTCTATTCGACGTGAGCGAGGCTTGCTTACAAGGGAAGGCCTCAACTCAACCCAAGAAGCAATCAATAATGAATGGGAAGATTATATCGGCCAGTCAGCAACAAGGAGCACTGCTTACAATATAAGGCATATTGATTCTGAATTGGCCTTTGCGAGTAACCTGCAAGATAGAATCAATGAACAGAGGCGATTTGCAGCTGAACGCCCAAGTTTAGTAGTGGAGTATACTAGTGCTACAACCTTACCTCCTGTTTTTACATTAATCAGCGCCGGGCTATTGGTTCTAAGGTTTCCTGAGGGAGTTTTCTTAAGAGAGCCGGCATTTCATTTTCACGTAGGTGATGGCAACAGTGGCATAGTTCAGGATGCCTTTAAAGGGAGAGGTTGGTTCACTCACTCTGTCCATAATGGGGCGAGTTATACATCAATTCCTGTCAGCGAAAGGCATGAGATCGTTTTTGTGCTTCCGCCTGCTCAATCTTCACATTCTGCTCATGATTTTTCGGATGGGCTATTGCAGCACATCTTCACCCCTGATCATGCGCAGCTTCAGTTTATGGATATCACAATACCAGATATTTCAAGTGAATCTAATGTACCACTTGAAGTGCTGCTTGGTGATAATGTGCTTGGTTCATTAGCATCTAATGGGGAAAACGCACACCTGGCTATAAATAGCTTTGCGGCTAATCGTCAATATGGCCATACACCAATGATGAGATTATCTCAGGCTTTGGGTGTAAGACTTGAAACAGGGCAAGGCACTATCGTTGAAGACCCGTCCGTTGAAGATGCGTCCATGGATCAGTCCCTCCCCGATGAACCTGAGGTCTCTCTGATATTTAACAGGTTGTTTTTTTTCGCCGTCATTGAAGCGGTTAGTAAGATGCCGGTCTTAATTGGTCATCATTTTTATCCGTACAGGAAAAGTTTTGGGCGTTAAGAGGGCAAAAGACTGATAAGTACCCGGCTATATGGAGTCGGGTACTTTTCGAATTAAGCAATAATATCAATCAGCTCAACTTCAAATACCAGCGTCGTATATGGGCCAATTGCACCACCGGCACCACGTTCACCATAGGCCAGGTTGTAAGGTACATAGAGTTTCCATTTGGAGCCGGTGTTCATCATTTGCAGAGCTTCAGTCCAGCCCGCAATCACACCACCAACCGGGAATTCAGCAGGTTGACCACGTTCAACAGAGCTATCGAATACGGTGCCATCGATCAGAGTGCCGTGGTAGTGAGTACGAACAGTGGAGGCTTTGGTAGGCTTCTCGCCGCTGCCTTCTACCAATACTTCGAACTGAAGACCAGACTCAGTGACATTCACTTCGTTACGCTTGGCATTTTCAGCTAGGAATTTCTCACCTTCAGCGGCCAGTACTTTGGCTTTTTCAGCTTCAGCGGCTTGCAGGCGCTTGGACATTTCAGTGAAAGCGGCGTTTAAATCTTCGTGAGCAACAGCACTTTCAACGCCGTTCAGGGAGTCAGCCAGACCCGCCAGAACACCGTCGATAGACAGACCTTCAATAGGATTAGAAGACAGCTGGTCACCCATTTGGCGGCCAATACCGTAGCTTACGCGCTCTTCAACAGTTTTATATTCAGACATTCAAACCACTTATCAGTGAGATATAAAAGCGACCGAGTATATCACTGTTGCATTGGTTTCTCTCAATTATCGTCGATGAAATGCTGCTATTGGTAGTCGCTGTCGTTTATCTCCATGAAGGAATTGACCTCACTGGCTCTGACCTTGCGTTTTTCAAGATGAAACTGCATTGAGGAGTCAGGGTTGGATTTGGCTTCATCAAGAATAAGAGATACCATTTTGTCACAGGCTTGCTGGTATTGGTCAGAGGTATAACAGGCAATATCATCAGATTCATCAGAGATCATCCAGAGATCGACTCTTGGTTCATCGTCTTTCTCTCGAAGTACCTGACACAAGGATTTCCGTACAGAAAGCAGCTGGCGATAGTTCAGTTTTTTGAACTGATCAATTAAGTCACTGGCATCGCTGGCCACCTGCCTAACTTCTGATAATTCCTGAGAAAGATCAATGGCCAGTTTCTGCAAGTCTTCGAAGCGGACGTTGTCGCTGTGAACAAACCGGTTTACGTGTGCCAGGTTGTGTGAAAGAGGAATCCTCTGTCCTGCTCTGTTTTCCAGGTAACCTGGCTTGGTCTTTTGATATGTCATTACAGGCACACTACTTAGTATCTATTCTAATTCAATGAGGGTTACCTGCCTGTGAAAATCAGGCGGGTATAAGTACTCGGCATAAATGTTTACTTATTAAAAAAGATAACTGGTGAACTGTTAGCTTTTTTCTAAGGTTTGGTAAGTGTTTTTGATCGAAAAGCAGTCTAATGAGAGCTATGTGATTGATGAATAAGTAAATGCCGCTAAAGGGTGTGGGTTTTTTAGCGCTATTGGCTATCACTCCTCGACAAGAAATAGAGAACCATTGTGATCGAGCTGCCAGGATTTTAAATCTTCTGCAAGCACAATGTTACCTGTGTAATATGCCCTGGCTTCTTCTCGTATGACGTTCACAGAGGCTGAACCGGCTTTCGAAGACAACCGGTAACGGCCGCTGAAGTGAGTCAGAATTAAATGAGGAACCCTGGTTTTCTGAGCTGTTTCAGCAACAGAGCGAGCCGAGCTGTGCATCCATGCCGGGTTTAATAAATCTTGAGTAGCTGTTGCTTCATGGATCAGAATGTTTGCATTTTTGAGCGCATCCATTAACAATTCTGGCCGGTCATTATCGCCACCAATCACTGCCACTCTAGGCGTTGGTGCAGGAATTTTTACCTGCTCCGGAGTTATAACCTGTCCATTGTCCAATGTTACTGGCTGATTATTCTGAAGCCTGCCCCAGAGGGTACCTCTTGGTACTCCAAAAGCTTCCAGTTTTTGCTGATCCAGTTGTTTGCTTCTGGTCTGCTCAATAAAGCGATAAGCAAAACTGGGTACTCGGTGAGACAGTTTATGAGAAGTGATGGACACTGTTTCATCAGTATAGTTGAACTCTGTCGTATCTGTCCGGCAAAAAGACAGAGAAAACGGCATTTCTCGTACATCGCCAGCCATCAGAGCCGACTTCACAAAAGCCTCAACACCTTCTGGTGCAAAGATAGTTAGCGGTGCTGTCCGGCCTTGCATACTGGCTGAAGTTAATAATCCTGGCAGACCAAACATATGATCCCCATGAATATGAGTGATAAAAATAGCCTGCAGATTATTTAAGGTATAACGACAGTGCAGTAACTGATGCTGAGTGGCTTCACCACAATCGATCAAATACCATTGTTTACTGTCGTCTATTGCCAGCGCCAGTGCTGTCACATTGCGCTCAGTAGTCGGCATTCCGGCGGAAGTTCCAAGAAAAGTCAGTCTCATAAAAATATGACGGTTACGTTGGGAACACCGATTCAGTGTAACGTCTTAGTACTTTCGATGGCTACTTTCAGGGATTATCTTTGAAGGTTGTCTTTTAAGGCTGTCTTTGAAGAGCACCTTTGAAAACCCGATGTGTGACTTTTAATTTCAACATGGCTATCCATGCCACGTGGATCCCGTACAGTCCCTGTACGGGATGACAGCAGGGTGCACAAACCCTCTACTAGCTGTCATTCTGTACAGGGAGTGTACAGAACCCATAAGCCATGGATTGGCAACCTACGAGATAAAAGTCACACATCGGGTTTTGAAAATATTTTTTGATTGATGTCTCTGCTCAATGAAAGGTTGATAACTTATTTCTCACTCTCATTAATTTGCACTAATCTTACCGAACTCAGTCTGGAATTTTCCGGTTAATATCATGCCGACGATTGTTCTTGAAAGAATCGGCTATATTCTTTCAGTGCTGTTTATGCTCTTTATCTGCTGTGTGACTTGTCAGGTATTTGCAGATAATCAGGTCACTCTCTCAACCTATACTGAGAAAACGTCGGAAGCCGGGCGTCCTTTTGGTAGGGATGAAAGTCAGTCAACCCAACGGGTTCCGGACACCGCTAGTGGTGTTGAAGATGATGGCACCTATGGCTATGTTGCTAAGTTGTCGCTCTATCAAGGTTATATAACTGAAACGACTTCTACGCTTAACGTTTTAAATTGTACAGCCAGCCTGGTGAGTAGCGAGTGGGTTCTGACAGCTGCACATTGTGTCGATGGTCCTTCTAACAGCATCGCCGTTCAATTTCGTAATATATCCACTGAGCATGTCCCCAGATTGCTTGTTACTGAGAAATATCTTGCACCTGAATATCGTTCTGAAAATCAATCATATCCGGTGGATCTTGCACTTCTAAGAGTGGACTCCAGCTCTATAGAGCCTTCATTGATGCCAACTATTCCCAGGCTAAATCTTGGTAAGCTGACGCACTCCGATATAGGTCAGTCTGCAACGTCGGTCGTCCATGGAGAAGGAAATGATCCTTTTCGTCCTCATAAAAGAACGGTTTTTATCAGAGATCCGGATGTTGAACATCCCTTCGAAGGGGTAGCTCACACCAATCTGATATCCGTCAGCCGCAGTCAGAATGTCACAGAGAATGATACTGGCGCTATTTCCAGAAAAGGCGACAGTGGTTCTCCATTAATTTATAACGACATGATTCAGGGGCCGTTGGTGGGCGGTTCAGATGCGGGCTACTACACAGCCCTCTGGCCTCATCGGAATTTTATCCTCAAAACTATGGGATTGCAGTGGTTGAATTGGGCGAACACGCTTGATGAAAGGACGTTGTTCCAGCTTCCTGACAAAAGCACTCTTTGCCGTACAGCCACATCAGACACTCTATTCTATGGAACCATCAAGAAGTATAACGATCGACCCTATTGCTACTATTTCCATAGGGAATCTGATCAAGGTTCCGAAAGTGTCGCAGAACCTGACACTTTTCAGGTGGCATATGCTCCTTTTTTCAGACCACCAACGGATCAATGGTTACCGGCTGATGCTATCTGGCAAATCGTATCTTTTGGTCAGATGTCGGAGAATGCTATTCCTGTCGATTATGATGAAGAAGGACAGGCCAGATACCTTTGTATTGAAACATCCGCAGAGCTTTATCCTGGAGGCCCTTTTCCTGATGTTGGCACGATGAGAAAAACGGATCGCCATTGTCACGGAGTCGCCCCGGACAGCGATCCAGACCAGGCTGAAACCCGAGTCCTCACCTTCCAGCCCGACAGAGGTCATTACGGTCGTATTATTAGCAATGGTGAAATTAAGGTATCCGATAATGACAGCAAATATTACCTTAATGGGGCTCCCTGCTATCGGGCAGAGCCAACAGGCCTGAAGATCGGTATACTTGAGCCGGTTGAAAACCCGTTTGCCAGTGGTGTAGATCAGTATCAGTGTCGCATTGGGTCGAAAACTTATCTTAGGTATCAGATTGAAACCATGAGAGGGAGTGACTCTCACGCATTCCTGTTTAAAAAATGGCAAAGTTGGGAAGAAGCGAATACATCATTCTATGATTACCTCTACGGTGCTCTGAAATACACTACTCCTAAGCTATATGATCAGCGCAGTGATTTGGCTTTTTGCAGAATTCTTCCGAATTTTTATGGAACCGTTGACCTGACCAGTGAATTTCCGATATGCCACACTTTAGACGGTGCGCACTCAGAAGACTTCCAGCTTTTCTCCAAATCATGGCCAACACATCAGGGGTATTCAAGCCCGCCAGCCCCTGACTGGCAGATGATAGTCAAAGCAACGCATAAAGAAAGCGGTGAGCACTTTTTCTGTAATGGTGTCAAAGTCAGCGCCTGGTTGGTTGCGGTAGCCGGGGAGGCTCTTGGCAATCGCTCCATCGATGAATACGACTATGAGGTTGTGCCTTTCAGTACGAAAAGAGTGGTTGCTCCCTACAAGGTCAGTAAACTGAAGTATGAATCTCATCCGTCAGAAACCAAAGAGGGTTCGGAGTCCGATAATGCTATTGCATTCCTGTTGACAACGTCTCCCATGTTCGGACGGGGGAACGTCCCTTTTGCCAGTCGTTCGGAGGAGCAAGATCCAGTGTCACTGTATGGCTCTTTCAGTGAGTTGTTTGCCATGACGTTTACCACCGGAAAAAATAACCGACAAGATCGACCCCTGAGTATCCGGCGGGCACTTCCAACGCTCAGGGTAAACGCTTTGCCAACCAGGGGAAATCGTTATTATCACCTGAGTGCCTATGAAACAATGCAACCTGCTGGCTTATCTCCTCCACCCGCTCTGGAGTTGTGCCCTGATAAAATGGAGTGGCTAGAGGAGCCGGATAGGTTCCTGAAATGGAATTACAATTACCCCAAAGTTATTCCTGAGAGTTTTGCTCTGACTTTTTCCAAGAATAATCAACTTAAACTTTTTGGTCTGGCTCGGGAATCAAGGCATTGCTCCTTTATAATCCCAGCGTCGGTGATTGCTGGGAATATGGTACAAAACAATATAGAAACAGAAGCCAAGGTGGTTTCCGGAAAAGACCTTTTTGTTATTCCGGATAACGAGCCATGCTGGGTAGGGCAAGACAGTTCGAAGGAAGCGCTTCTGGGTGTGACATCGAACCAGTCATGTATTTGGAAAAATGACCGGTACGAAGGTTTTTTTGCTCTCCCTGATCCGGATGGTGGATATTATCAATGGCTGAATAAACAACAGTCAATGCGGTCTGGTGTATCCGTTATGCACTTTGGTTACACGGAAGAAGGCGAAAGGCAGATTATGGTCAAACGAAACAATCAGTTTAAATTGATCCATGAAGGAGAAGATATTGCCGGGGATGTAATGCTTGTTTCTGTTGATACAAGCGAGCAAAGTTACGATACCCCTGACTGGCAGCACTGCCATAACGAGGCGTGCTCAGGTAGTTTGATGGTAGAAGCAACAGAAGATGATAATAATATAACAGGTGGTTTTTGCGCTATTCGTTCAGGTTTTGAATGGTTATCAGGCTATTATCTTCACGATGAGCATAATCTGTCCGTTTGTCATATTCAGAATACCGCTCCAACCTCGGCAGGAATGGTAAGAGCCAGCCATGACTATTACATCATGCAGAACCTCCCCTTTTATGCGCGCTATGGAGTCAGGCCATTGTGGTCAACACTTCCTGAAGAAAACTTGGATTCCAGTGTGTTTCAAATGGAGGATGGAAAGTATTTGTGCCGCCGGAATAATCTGAGAGGCTTATTTTCTATAGAAAGAGCGGCACAATGTCAGGCTATTTTTAACCCTGATGGCACTGGTGATATAGAGAAATTATTAAAATATTATCCTTTAACATCTGTATTTTATCCAAATTGGAGCAAGGTGACGCCGCAGAATCGCCAATCGATTGCTGATGGCTGGATTGATGGTCAAGGTGATGAAAATGAAGAAAAAGGTGCGCTCTGTCTCCAGATCAATACTAAGTCTCATCAACTTGAACTGGGTCACTTTCAGGCAGGCCATCAGTCCGGGTGTGACATATCGGACTCTGAACCTGCTTCTGTCGCATCGGACCACCAGCACTTTATGGTCCTTCAGGGGAGAAATTACACCTGGCGACCAAATAGAGTTAATCTCGATAATGCCGTGATTGCTCAATACCACCCGTCATTGGCTAAAAGTGAATATGTTTGCCGGTCAATGAGTGGCCTTGTTGGCAAAACATCTCTGGATCACAAGTACTGTCTCATAGGTGCAGCAGAGAGTCAGGAAAGTGTCTTTGAACTGCTGATACATGCAGAACCGACTCCTCCCTCATTTAGTACTACTGCCCCGTCGATCACAGAGACAACAACCCTTGCTTCACAAGCTGATTTCCATAGCGTCAGCACGGCAGCGCAGACAACCGATGGTTCAGGGTTAGAAACAACCACTGCATCCGGTAGTCAGAAAGTACAGGTGACTTTGTTTTCGATTTTAATGTCAGTGTTTTTTACTCTCAATGGTGCAGCAGGTTTGTGATCTTCGATTAACTGAAAAAGACGTTGACATCGGACAACATAATTACACGTCATTATTCATATACTCAGTCTGGAAATAATTATAAAACCAGCAGGAGGAATGAATTATGGCCGGCCATCATTACGACCATATCCGCAACCTAGCTCTGTTTGGTCATGCAGGGAGTGGTAAGTCTGCCCTTGCAGAAGCTATGTTGTACAGATCCGGGGCAGTGACGCCATCATCCAATCAAAAATGTAGCTTGAAAGGTAGCCCGAAAGGTACACCTATTACCGATTTTACCGATCAGGAAAAAGAAGCCGGTCATTCTCTTGAAACCTCCATTCTTCACTTTGAACATCACAGCACGCTGGTCAATGTTATAGATACCCCTGGATTTCCGGATTTTTTTGGTCGTGCCATGAGTGTATTGCCTGCGGTTGAATCGGTAGCTTTGGTGATTAATGCCCGTCAGGGTGTTGAGAGCATCAGTCAGAAAGCTTACGAGCAAATGAAAAGGCGCAATAAATGCGGGCTGATCATTATCAATCACTGTGACGACCCAGAAGCCAAACCATTGAGTGTTCTGAAAGATATTCAGCAAGCCTTTGGTGGGCATTGTTTGCCGATCAACCTTCCTGCGGCCGATGGGGAAACCGTAGTTGACTGTTATTTCAAACCGGATTACGAAGCCGCTGTCGTCTTTTCTTCAGTGACCGAAACCCATGATGCGCTGGTAGAACAGGTGGTTGAAGTTGATGAAGAATTGATGGAACTGTACCTGGAGCAGGAACAGACTCTTGAGCCGGCACAGTTGCATGATCCCTTTGAACAGGCGCTGCGTGAAGGGCATCTGATTCCGGTCTGCTTTACCTCTGCTACCACGGGGGCAGGTATTGATTTGCTGATGGATGTTATCTGTGAGCAAATGCCAAGCCCAGTAGAAGGTAATCCACCTTTATTTCTTAAAGGTGTTGAAGAAGAGCCCGTGAAGGTTGTTACTGATCCTGAGCAGCACGCTATTGCCCATGTGTTTAAGGTGACTATCGATCCGTTTATTGGTCAGTTGGGCGTGTTTCGGGTGCATCAGGGTAAGATTCGTAATGGTAGTCAACTGTTTGTGGGCGATGGGCGCAAGCCTTTCCGGGTAAACCACCTTATGAAACTGCAGGGAGCTGAGCATATTGCCATTGATGAAGCCGGGCCGGGTGAAATCTGTGCAGTAGCCAAGGTGGACAGCCTGCATTACGATGCCGTTATTCATGATTCTCACGACGAAGATCAGTTTTTCCTTAAGCCACTGGGATTTCCTGCTTCCATGGCAAGTCTGGCGATTGTTCCCGCACGCCGGGGAGATGAGCAAAAACTCTCAGAGGTGTTGCATAAGCTGACCTCTGAAGACCCCAGTATTGAGGTTGAACACCGTGAACGGGCGAATGAAACCGTACTGACTGGTTTGGGTGAATTGCATTTGACGATGTTACTCAAACGGATGCGAGATGCCTATGGATTAGAGGTTGAAACCAGTGTGCCCAGTATTGCTTATCGGGAAACCATCAGTATCAAGGCAGAAGGGCATCATCGGCATAAAAAACAGAATGGCGGTTCTGGTCAGTTTGGCGAAGTCTTCTTGCGCATAGAACCCAAAGAAGCAGGCACTGGTTTTGAATTTACCAGTGAAGTAGTGGGTGGTGCTATTCCTGGTCAATTCATTCCTGCGGTGGAAAAAGGTGTCAGGGAAGTCATGAGTTCTGGAGCAATAGCAGGATATCCTATGCAGGATATTCATGTCGTGGTGTACGATGGCAAACATCACAGTGTGGATTCCAAAGAAATCGCCTTTGTTGCAGCGGGTAAAAAAGCCTTCCTCGAGGCGATTGCCAAAGCCAGACCGAAAATTCTGGAACCTTATGCGGAAATCAAGGTGACTGCACCGGAATGGAGCATTGGCGATATTACCGGACATCTGTCTTCTGAGCGCGGCATGGTCATAGGTTCAGAAGTGAATGATTCAGGCAATGTCTGTATTCAGGCAAAAGTGCCCATGGCCAGTATTGCCCAATACAGTAATCAGCTGAAGGCCATGACTTCTGGTGAAGGTGAGTATGATATGACATTCAGTCATTACGAAGCCGTACCTGATACTATTCAAACAGAACTGGTAAAGTTATATAACCACTAAATAATCATTAGCCTTTTATTCATGACAAAATGCCGGACGATACTCTGATATCGTCCGGCATTGTTATTTACTCATCACAAACTGTAACTGTTAGTGGAGAAAGGGCATACTCAGACAACATTATTTAATTCTGATTACTATTGATATGAAAAAGCTGACAGGCTCAGCACTGCTAATGACGATATTGTTAGCGTCGCCATTGATGGCATACAGTGCACCGACTTCAAACAAGACACAAACAGAAGCTGAAATTAAAGTCATTGAGCACGATATTCAGCAAATGAATAAGCTGCTGGGGTCGCTTAATGAGCAAAGAACGTCGGTACAGACCAGAATTCAGAAGTCTGATCAGGAGCTAGTACAACTGCAAAAAGATATTCTGTCTCTTGAAGCGAAGCTGAAGGAGGGGCAGGGCGATGTAAAAAAGCTGCAGCGCCGTCAGAATAGTCTGGCGGTTGATATTGATCAGCAAAAAAAGCAAATTGCCCGTAGCATCAAGTCGATGTATCTGACCAGCAATGACAGTCGTTTAAAGTTGTTGCTGAATCAGGAGGATCCGGAAGAAATTTCCCGTCAGCTCACCTATCTCGACTATGTCCAGAAAGCTCAACTGGGTGTGATTCGCAAATTTGAAACATCCATTAAAGAACTCAATGAGGTTGAACGACAGAAGCAGACGTTACTGACCCAGCTTTCTACCGAAAAAGTAACACTGGATAAAAAGAAAGCCAGCCTGCAGAAACGTCAGGCTGAACGAAAAAAGATGTTGGCAAGCCTCAATAAAAAACGCAGTAACAACAGCCATGAGCTGATCAAAATGCAGCAGCAGCGGGAAAAGTTAAAGGATGTTCTGGCCAGTATTCAAAGCCGTATCATCGTTGGAAGTGCCCCCTTTACTGCATTAAAAGGACAGTTGCCAAGGCCGTTTTCAGGCAAGGTGTTGTATGGCTATAACCGGCAGCGTCCGGATACGCGCTTAAGCTGGCCTGGTATTTTTATGAGCGGACAGTCCGGACAACCAGTCAGGGTGGTGCATGATGGGCGAATCATTTTCTCAGACTGGATGCGCGGCTATGGTCTTTTAACTATTGTTGATCATGGTGAAGATTATCTTACCCTGTACGGTCACACTCAGGAGGTTATGAAAAAAGAAGGCGATGTGGTATTAGCAGGGGAAGTTTTGGCCACCAGCGGTCAATCCGGAGGCCAGCTCAACTCAGGTGTGTATTTTGAAATCAGAAAGAAGGGTAACCCGGTTAATCCAGAGAAGTGGTTAAGGAAAAACTAGTGGATTAAACCTGTGTACTGGTTCTGTAGTTTCAGCGACAGGCACCGATAACTGACACTAGTGTGCTTTTTATAACCGCTATACTCTACCCACTAAATATATGCATGCAGGAGCTTTCATGACCGCGACCTTTTATTCACACCGACTGCTCAAAGCCACTTCGTTGATGCTTTTGACCAGTGCTTCACTGATCAGCTGGGCAGCACCTGAAGGTCGGATTGTTCAAGAGTCAGCTCAGACACAGCAGACCGATCAAGTTCCTACAATACAAAAAGGCAAGCTACCGCTGGAAGAGCTGCGTACTTTCACCGAAGTGATGCAGCGAATCAAAACCGCTTATGTTGAAGATATTGATGACAAAACCCTGCTCGACAACGCCATTCAGGGTATGTTGAGCGGACTTGATCCTCACTCAGCTTATCTCAAACCAGAAGACTTTAAAGAACTCGAAGAAAGCACAACTGGTGAATTCGGTGGGCTGGGCATTGAAGTTGGCATGGAAGATGGCTTTATAAAAGTAGTTTCCCCCATTGATGATACGCCTGCTTCAAAAGCCGGTGTTCAGGCTGGAGATCTGATTATTAAACTGAATGATGTGACTGTTAAAGGAATGACATTGATGCAGTCGGTCGAAAAAATGCGCGGTAAGGTGGGTGAGCCCATTAAGCTGACCATTGTTCGTGAAGGGCAGAATAAGCCTCTGGAAATATCATTGGATAGAGCCGTTATCAAAGTGCAGAGTGTCAGAGCCAAGACACTGGAGGATGGCTATGGTTACATCCGCATCAGTCAGTTTCAGGCCAACACCGGTAAAGAACTGGTGGATGATCTTAATAAACTGAAATCAGAACAGAAAGATGGGCTGAAAGGCCTGGTGCTGGATTTGCGCAACAATCCTGGTGGCGTGTTACAGGCGGCAGTGGGTGTTGTTGATGCCTTTATAAAGAAAGGTCTTATTGTTTATACCGAAGGTCGTATTCCAAACTCTGAGCTTCGCTTTAATGCAACCTCTGAAGATCCTTCAGAAGGTGTCCCCGTGGTTGTGCTGATTAATGGCGGTTCTGCCTCTGCTTCTGAGATTGTCGCTGGCGCTTTGCAGGATCACAAACGGGCGGTGCTGCTGGGCACTCAATCTTTCGGAAAGGGGTCCGTACAAACGGTTCTGCCTTTGAGTGTGGATTCTGCCAAGGGGTTGAAACTGACAACGGCGCTTTACTACACACCCAATGGGCGCTCTATTCAGGCAGAGGGTATTAAGCCGGATATTGTATTACCCAGAGCCAAGGTGACACCTCTGGAAACTCCGGCACAATATAAAGAAGCCGATCTTCAGGGGCATCTGAGTAATGGCAATAAAGACGGTGAAAAGAGTGCCGCTGCGAAAGCGAATGAAGCGTCTGATAATATTGCTAAAGCACTGAAAGATGATTACCAGTTAAATCAGGCGTTGAATGTGTTGAAAGGCATGCACATCACGGCTGTGCTTGAAGATCAGAAAGTAACCGCTATTACGGCTAATACGAATTAAGGCGATCATCTTCAGGTTTCATGTTTTTCCTTTATATAAAAAGATACGCCTGAAAAGGCGTATTTTTTTAATTATTTTATATCCAGAAGCAGCGTTATGATTTTCGACATCAGCTTGATCAGAAAGTCCATAAGGGAGATATCAGTGCCCGGAGGCGCACGAAAAGCCATATAGTATGTGTAGCCTGCTAAGATCGTAGCGATAGCTAAAATGATAAAAATCAGAGCAAGCGTCACTCGTCGCATAACATTTCAGAATCGATAAGAAACACCCAGACTGACTACTGGTTTCCAGGAGGTGGCAGGTGTTGTGGTATTATTGGTGTTAACTTCCTGAAGTGCCACTTTATGAGGCTGACTGCTTTTTTCGTCGTACACTGCCCCGATATCAACACGCACACCAAGATTCTGAGCATCATCAAGCAGCTGCTTCCAGCCAACCCCAAGATAAGTTCGATTAACAACTGGTGTATTCAAATTTGCAGCTGGTTGGGTATGGAAGCTGGCAGCAGACATATTAAAATTACTGTCAAAAGGTTGATAATCAACCTGAACCCCCATAGCCGGTTCTGTTGGTGTGATTGAGTGGTCTCCAATTTGCCGGGATGAGTCAGAATAGCCGACAACGGTCAGAGACTGACTGACTTCAGCCGATGAAGGTGAAACATCCGGAGAGTGTATTTCTGCAGGCAACAGGGGTTCATCAGCTTGAGCAAAGCTCACTGCCACAACCAGTGCAATACCAGAAAACCACCGTGTGTTCATGACACCTTGTCCCCCTTATATCAGGATTCGGGTCGGTTGCCTCAAGGGTTGGCAAACTTATTATCAGAGAAAAACAACTAGCTTCTATCGTCGCTATATTTTGTACAAGAATCAACAATTATAAGTGATTGACGTAGTATTTTGTGAAATATGGACTCTCCTACCGGAGCGAACAGGCTGATAGAATGTGCGGCCTCAAAACCCTGTGTAGTGGAAGATATCATGCAAGTTGAAAGCACCCAGCACTACGGTGCGGTTCCTCCCGCCGAAATTGCCAAACTAGCGGAACAAACCGCCGTTGGTAAAGCAAAGAAACATCCAGAAGTGACATTTGTCCTGGCGATTCTGGCCGGTGTTTTTGTTGCTATTGCCGGTATGTTTTATTCTGTCGTAACTGCCGGTGCTGCCGGAATGCCATACGGCATGACAAAGCTGGTGGGTGGTATTGCCTTCAGTACCGGCCTGATGCTGGTGGTTTTATGTGGTGCTGAATTGTTTACCAGTAACACGCTTCTACTGATGGGTAAGGCGACAGGTCGATTGAATTTTGGACAAATTGCCAAAAACTGGACTCTGGTTTATTTCGGTAACATGGCAGGATCCTTCCTGTTTGCCGCCCTGATTGTTCTGGGTGGTGTTTGGGAAAGTGGACACGGACTGGTCGGTTTGTCTTCCATGTATATTGCCAAAGCCAAGCTTGGTCATACTGTTTCTCAGGCGCTGGTATTGGGCATTCTTTGTAACTTGCTGGTTTGTCTGACCTACTGGATGACGTTGAGTGCTCGTACTGCCGCAGGAAAGATGTTTGCCTGTATTTTGCCGGTTGCAGCCTTTGTTGCCGCGGGTTTTGAGCACTCCGTTGCTAACATGTATCTTCTGCCCATGGGCTATGCTGTGAAAGCGTTGGCCGGCCCCGAGTTCTGGCATGCTATTGGTTATACTGCAGATGATTTTGCTGCGATCAATTTGCACAACATTTTGTTTATGAACCTGATTCCGGTCACTGTCGGTAATATTATTGGTGGTGGCGTGATGGTTGGGTTGAGCAACTGGTTTGTTCACTTACGCGATCGCGGATAAGCTATCTGAAAAAACGGCCTCCATAGCCGTTTTTTTTAAGTAACGCGAAAGCAAGGCCATGATAAATTGTTAATAACTTTACCCGATGTGTGACTTTTAATTTCAACATGGCTATCCATGCCACGTGGATCCCGTACAGTCCCTGTACGAGATGACAGCAGAGTGCACAAAACCTCTACTAGCTGTCATTCTGTACAGGGAGTGTACAGAACCCATAAGCCATGGATTGGCAACCTACGAGATAAAAGTCACACATCGGGTTAACTTTTATGCTTAAAAATAAAATGAACCAATCACCACTATTAATATATCTGCATGGCTTGAATAGCTCTCCGGCTTCTCAGAAAGCAATACAGACGGCTGATTACATCCGGCAGCAAAACGCTGGGATTAATATTGATGTTGAGATTCCACATCTTCCCACAGAACCTGACGATGTGATTACCAGGCTCAAGTCTATCGCTGAGCCTTTTGTCTCAAAGCGCCCGATCTATATTATCGGGAGTTCTCTGGGGGGGTACCTGGGCACCTGGTTACATCAACATCTTCTGCAACAAGGTGGCGGCTACCCGGTGCGTCTGGTTTTAATCAATCCGGCGGTCATGGCGTACAACCTTTTTGAGCAGTTTATTGGTCCGCAGGAAAATCTCTATACCGGTGAAAAGTGGGAAATGACCCACACGCATGCTGAGAAAATAAAAGCACTTGAAGTTGAGCAACTACGGCAACCCGATTCTATTTTGCTCTTAGCTCAAACCGGTGATGAAATACTGGATTATCGCCTTGCCGTCGAAAAATACAGAGAGAGCCCTTCAATCATAGAAGAAGGTGGCGATCACAGTTTTATTGATTATAAAAGACACTTGCCATTTATATTAAAATTCCTTACGTGTGTCTAATGTTTTCTCTCCTGTTAGCGCCTCTCTGAAACTCTGCCTGAATATTTTGTTCATGTACTGATTTCTGCTGCTACATTTTACCTGAGCCTTATTTAACCCGATGTGTGACTTTTAATTTCAGCATAGCTATCCATGCCACGTGGATCCCGTACAGTCCCTGTACGGGATGACAGCAGAGTGCACAAAACCCATAAGCCATGGATTGGCAACCTACGAGATAAAAGTCACACATCGGGTTTATTTACATAAATATCAGACGGTTTTAAGGTGCTGAATTGACTTGCCTGAACCGTCAACGGTCAAGAGTCTTTCTCATGCGTTCATTGTTCAGGAGTTCTGTAGTACCTGATGAGTATTCAGTGGCGCAACTCGAAGTTTACTCACGCTTACGGCTGCAAGTTCTGCTTGGTGCGTTTCTAAGCTACTCCGCCTACTATCTGGTGCGAAAAAACTTTGTCATGGCGATGCCTGATTTGGTTGCATTGGGTTTTACCAAAGGCGACCTTGGCTTGGCCTTATCAGCACTGGCGATGAGTTATGGTATCAGTAACTTTCTGATGGGGCACTTGTCCGATCGTATTGATACCAGAAAGCTGATGCCATTGTGTCTGATCAGTTCTGCCATTATTTCTTTGGTACTGGGCTTTGCACCTGTTGCGCAGCTACCTCTTTTAGCACTGGTAATAATGATGGCGGTTAATGGTTGTCTGCAAGGCGCCGGATGGCCAGCCAGTGCAAAAGTTATTGCACACTGGTTTCATCGAAAAGAGCGTGGCAGGGCGATGAGCTTTTGGAACTTGTCTCATAATATAGGTTGCGGTCTGTTGGGACCCATTGCTATTGCTGCGGTATTTTTATTCTCAGACTGGCAGAGCAAGTTTTACCTTCCGGCATTTATAGCGCTGTTTGTAGCCGTGATCAGTTATTTTTTGCTGAGGGATAAACCAACGGATTGTGGGCTGCCGCCACCTTTTCCTGAGCAGTGCGTAGATGTAGAAATTAATCGTGAAAAGCGTTCCTTTGTCCGCTCACAAAAGCTCTTTTTCAAACACTGTCTTAACATGCCTGTATTATGGCTGCTGGCTCTGGCCAATGCCTGTATATATTTTGTTCGCTATGGTGTGATTGATTGGGCACCGCTCTATCTGACCGAAGTCCGGCAGTTCAGTTTTGAAGTGGCAAGTTGGGCATTTTTTGCCTTCGAATATGCCGCCATCGCCGGAACTCTGTTGTGTGGCTATGTCAGTGATCGTTATTTTCGGGGGAAACGAACTCCGGTCACTATTCTGTTTCTATCTTTGGTTGCCATCTCACTGCTGTTTTATTGGCAAAGTGTCGAGAATTATAGCTGGTATTCAATAGCTGCATTGATATGTCTGGGCTTTTTGATCTACGGTCCACTCATGTTGATTCATGTTCATGTCATTGATGTAGTACCTTTGCCATTTGCTGGGACGGCTGCCGGTTTCTGTGGCTTTTTTGGTTACCTGTTTGGAGCGACATCTGCCAACTTGCTATTAGGCTGGGTGGTTGATATTTATGGCTGGGATACCTGCTTCCAATTAATGATGGGCGCTTGTCTGTTTGCTCTGTTATTGATGCTCCTGCTATGGCTTTGGGAGAATGGAAACCCTCGCCCGGATCTCAACTTTATGCGGAGTGATGCTTAATCATGAGTGGCGTCCGTGCGTAAGATAATTTCCTTAACCCCTTCTATCAACTCCTTCTAAGAAGCAACTGACAAAGTATGAGATGTTAACTCTCGTTTCAATATCAGCTTATCGACACTACCCAGTTGGGTACGAGGCAGCTGATTCAATATTGTTAATTGCGTAGGGAGTTTATAAGTAGGCAATTGAGGGGTGAGCCAATCTCTCAAATCAGGCAAAGCAACAGGATTTTCTTTCGGTACAATAAAAGCACAGACAGTCTCTCCCCATTGTTTGCAGGGCGCACCGAGGATAGCGCATTCACAGATATCCGGATGTTGATTGAGCACCGTTTCAATGTCTGTTGCTGATACACGATAACCGCCGATTTTGATTACATTCAGATCTCTATGACCTAATAAGCGAAAACTGTCGCCTTGTTTTACTGCTAAATCGCCTGTACGAAACCAACCGTGGTTGTAATGATCGTCAGTCAGTGTCGAGTTATCAAAATAACCCTTAAATAATTGAGATGTTCTGACTTCAAGTTCGCCGGGTTCATCAGAAACACTGTGTCCATTCTCATCGACCAGCCTCAGACTGACGCCGGGCATAGGTTCGCCACACCTGTCAGGAGTACAGGATGAGTTATGAAAAATAATGCCTGTTTCTGTCATGCCATAACGAAAATGAAGTGGCTTGCCAGTTATTTGTTGCCATTGTTTACAGGCAAGAGGTGTGGCGGTACTCGAACCCACCAGAGATTGTCTGAGATGATTCACTCCAATCTGCCAGAGACGTTTTTGATATTCGGGTGCTTTGTTCCAGGCATCCAGAAGGTACTGATAAATAGTTGGGCTGGCTGTAAATAAAGTGATGTTTCCGGATGCCAGGCGATCCCATACATGATGAACCCTGAAGCTGGCCAGTATTTCACAACAACAGCCTGCTGCCATAGAGCCCAATACACCGTTGATAAGTCCGTGCTGATTAGAAGAGGGGTAAAACATGCAGAAGATGATCTTCAGGCTGCCAGTCCCAGGCATTAACCAAAGCCTTGTACCTGAGCAGAAAGGGAGCGAAAAGAATGGATAACAGGTACAGGTCTGTTATCACCCTGTGAAGCAAACAGAATCAGGGCGCTTTTTTCAAGGGATGGCAATCGCAGAGAGGCTGGATCAGTGAGCTTTTGTTCCGTTGACATTAAGAGTCACTTGCGAACAGTGGGCAATATACTGAGCCTCAGCTTGCTGGTCGGGAGCATAAAGTAGAATTTTTATACCAATATCTTCAAGACGCCACTGCCACTCAGGTAATGACATGAGAGGATCAAGTGGGACGGCAACGGCATCAGCCATCCAGATGGCCAGCATAGCGACGGCTGAAGATGCCTGACGACCAGCCATAAAGGCAATTCTCGGCAGCTCATCTGTGCCTGAAGAATCAGAAAGCATCTGCCGCAATGAACCTGCCAATAATCGGGCTTCTTGTACAAGAGAGCCAAATGTGTGCTCCCCGTGAGAATCGATAATGGCGGTTTGTTCTGGGGGATGCCCTACAATTTGTGATAAAAATGGCATCAGACTCATTCTGGTTCCAAAAGGTTGCGAAAGTATAGTCAGCGAATTCCGACTGTTAAAAGTTTTCTGAATAAGTATTCGGTGAGAAATAATTAAAAGAGGGGTTGAACCACAAATAGAACCGATGCTTCGTTTGGTACTCTCATCGTCAATTGGTTACACTTCCTTTTATTAAAACCTCTGTATTTGCAAGCAAGGACTCATGCGTAACGACGACTACAATGCTGAAGCCATTGAAGTACTCAGTGGCCCTGGACCCGGTTCGAAAGCGTCCGGGCATGTATACCGATACCACCCGACCTAATCATCTGGCGCAGGAAATTATCGATAACAGTGTCGATGAAGCACTGGCGGGATACGCCAGTAAAATTCGGGTCACTCTTCATAAAGATCAGTCGCTGGAAGTAACCGACGATGGTCGTGGGATGCCGACGGATATTCATCCTCAACATGGCGTCTCAGGTGTAGAGCTTATCCTTACGCGCCTTCATGCTGGTGGAAAGTTTTCCAATAAAAACTATCAGTTTTCCGGTGGTTTGCACGGGGTTGGTGTGTCCGTTGTTAATGCACTGTCGACTCGTCTGGAAGTCACCATTCGACGTAATGCCAAAGTTATGGCCATTAGTTTCAAAGATGGTTTCAAGGATGAAGAACTTCGTGAAACAGATACCTGTGGTCGTCGTAACACCGGCACAACTGTTCATTTCTGGCCTGACGCCAGTTATTTTGACTCGCCCAAATTCTCAGTACCCCGGTTAATGCATGTTCTGCGTGCAAAAGCGGTTCTCTGCCCCGGCTTGCGTGTTGAGTTTGACGATAAAATTTCCAATGATCTTACCGAATGGTATTACGAAGATGGTTTAAAGGATTACCTGACAGGCACGACGCTTGATAATCCTACCATTCCTGCAGCGCCTTTTACCGGTTCTCTGAAAGGGGAAAAAGAAGCGGTAGACTGGGCAGTGCAGTGGTTACCGGAAGGTGGAGAACTACTCACAGAAAGCTACGTAAACCTGATCCCTACCCCTTTGGGCGGAACACACGTCAATGGTTTGCGAACAGGTTTACTGGAAGCCATCCGGGAATTTTGCGAATTCCGTAATCTCTTGCCAAGAGGCATGAAACTAGGCCCTGATGATCTCTGGGAAAACTGTGCTTATGTTTTGTCGGCGAAGCTGGCGGATCCTCAGTTTTCTGGTCAAACCAAAGAGCGGTTATCATCTCGTGAATGTGCAGCCTTTGTTTCCGGAGTGGCTAAAGACGCTTTTTCGCTTTGGCTAAATCAGCACACCGCAGAAGGTGAACTACTGGCGGAATTATGCATCAATAACGCCCAGAAGCGCATGCGCAAAGCCAAGAAAGTGGCTCGTAAAAAAGTCACTCAGGGGCCCGGCACTACCGGGCAAGTTAGCTGACTGTGCCAGTCAGGATC
>CBDAQW010000043.1:0-250645 GCA_965199185.1 Endozoicomonas sp.
TTGATTCCGATGCTGAAAATACCCGAAGCCAAAATGCCAGAATTTTATATAAACCTGATGACTGAAAAGAATAAAACCAGCGAACACCTTGCAATTTTCAGTTTTGCACTCGAAAAAATTTTTATGAACTCTCTATTTTAACAAAGTCAGAAAACACAATGAATTCCAGGTTTTGACCTACGGAAAGTGACTAAGATGCTTTAGCTGGCGCAAAAAGCTGCTGACTCTTTAACTGAAGTTTATCGCCAGCGGCCACTGAGCAAAGAGACATCAAGCAGGAGAAACTATTTTTATGCTCCGATTAAATTATCACTGTTTAATTCGAATTATCAGATTTACACGACAAAATCTGACTAATGAAACATACTCGAAGATTTGCACGTCAAAACTCACTGCAAAAACAATCTTTCAGATTGAATACATTAACGCGAAACTAAGCAGCTAACGCCAAATTCAGCGGCGCGCCGCCAGGCGTGTCCGCTGGAATTTATTGTTATGCTGCGTTTTCATCGACGTGATTGATCTAGTTTTTCAGCCATCCAGGTTTTGACGATTGCTTGTCTGGCGACTCCTAGCCTTGCTGCTTCTTTATCAAGCGCATTGATCATCCAAATAGGGAAGTCAATATTTACTCGTTTCGTATCAAGATCTGGTCGATGTCCTTTATCCCACTGAACAACATCATCAATTAGGTCACTACCTTCATCAAATGCCTTATCGAAATCTTCAGTTTTCATAGCACATAATCTCCTTTGTTCTCGAACGGCGTACAGAGATAATTCTGATGTTATTGCCCCTAAGCGTATAAACTGCTGTCCAATGTTTACCTTTATACATTGCAACCATCAGATACCTTTCTTCCCCGTCCAGCTTAGCTGGAAAGACTATTTTTGACTCATCTTCCCAGAGGTACTGGGCTTCATCAAAGTCCAAGCCATGCTTGTCGAGGTTCGTCATACTCTTATTAGGATCGTATTCAAACACGTGTTATAAACACCTTATCGACATCTATAAGGTATATATTATATGCCATTTTAGGATATGTATAGCAGCATAACGCCAAGTTAAGCGGCGCCGCCGCAGGCGGCGTCCGGTGGAGCTGCAAAGCAGCGGAACGAACTTGAACTTTTTGTTATGCGTTTTCTCTAATTTTGGCAGCAAGAATGGCTAACTTTTTATCATTAGCTCTTTCATGGTCATGTGATGAAATATAACCTTCATATTGGTCAAAGTATTTAGGGTTATTTGAGGAAATTGGTTTGAAAGTCGAGTCACTTCCTGTGCCATGCATAGGAAAGAGCTTGCTATGTAAATGATCAATACCATAGCCCTCAAAAAACATGCCTGTTCTTGCTACACCATCTAGAGATTTGTCCAGCAAATTCGCAACCTTTTTTGTTGCCAAAACAAGATTGGACAAAGTTTCATCTGTTTGATCGAAAGCATAGCTCGAGTGATGCTGTTTTGGAATTACCACAGAAAAACCTTCTGTGTTTGGAAAAATAGAAAGAAATGCCAAATGATTTTCATCTTCCCAAATCTTATGACAAGGTACTTTACCTTCAACAATGTCACAAAAAATACAGCTCACAGATTACTCCTTTGTAATTTTGGGATGAACGCATAACGCCAAAATCAGGATGCGTTTTTTGTTTTCTTGAACAAGTAGTAATCGTAGGTTGTAAAGATTAACCAACTTAACATTTTTATTGGACCACTATAAACAGCCAGTATGCAAACAAAGCTAATTTAAAACAAACGCCCAGGGCTTACGCATGAAGATAATCATTCTCATTTAGGTTTCAACAATGAATGACTTCAGTAGCTGAGCAAGATATTTGCTGCTCCATCCAGCTTTTTTACGCTTAGTCTTGATGCTTTTCTTGCTGGTGATGTCAGCCTTCAGAATATTCAGGGCAATGCGCCGTAATGTAGATAGATTTTCAGCAGCATGTTCTTCTTTGGTCTGGCACGCGTCTTCATTAAAGGCAATATCCAACATCCAATGCAGGTTATTTTCAACTTCCCAATGCTGGCGCGTTGCGTTAAGCATCTCTCTGGCTGTAAAAGCTTTACTGGAAATGTAGAAGCGCAGGGCTGTCGTAGCTTTACCATCAATGGTTCGGTCTGACTGAACAACACCGAACTGTTTGATACCTGCCCACTCTTCTGATGTTGAGAGAGCTGTCAGTTCATCAAAAACCCAGCAACAGCGGTACTCCTGTCGACCATGCCCTTCATTTTCATGTTCAAAAAAGGTAGCAGAGATAGCTTCCTTTGGATGGCTGCGCCAATGCTCTTCAGCTGCCACCTGAATATCATGATGTAGTGTTTTCTGATTGCCTTTGACTGCAAGAAGGTAATCCGCTTCCTGGCTCACGCAAGTTTCAGCAATGCTCTTTTGGCAGCTGATTGCATCAGCTGTGATCACAGAGCCTTTCAGGTCAATGGCTTCAAGAAGCTCAGGTATGGCTGTTATCTCATTAGACTTCTTATCAACTTTCTTCTGCCCGAGAACAAGGCTCAGTTTAGTACTCCAGGCACTGACAATGTGAACCGCTTTTTTGCCCTTGCCTTTCCCTCTGGAGCCTTTAATAGCTTTGCCGTCGATAGGAATAATTTCAGCATCACTGTCAGGTATATCAAGGGCTTCAGGGTAAGCAGACTGCACCCAGCGAGTGAAGCATTCCTGAAATTTATCAGGGTCTAGCAGACAAAAAACACGATAGAAGGTGTCGTGTGATGGAATACCAAAAGGGAGTTCAAGAAATGAACGAAACCAGTCTTCTTTTTCTTCACCGAATTCCTGCATCTCTTCCCATGTATCGGCTCCACTGATAATGGCACAGATGGCAATCACAAGAATATCGGTAAAATTGTGGTCACAAGAGGAGGCACGCTTGCGTGGATCAGATAATTCGCTGAGAAACATGATTAACGGGGCTGGAACAACAGTCATCGGGCGTAAAATATGGCCATTCTACAGTCTTTTGGTACGGATACGAGCACTCTAAATGAGAATGATTATTCTCATGCGTAAGCCCTGAACAAACGCCAATTAAAATAATTGCCAAGTTGATAAAGAGAGGAATAAGCATTATTAGACCAAGAATAACCGCAAGACCAGAACCTTTTTTAGCTCGAAAACGATAACTTAAACGTAAGCGGTCGGGCAACCCCATCTACCAGGGCGATCTCATTTAGCACTAACTTTCAAATAATTCCTTGAAGCAGCAGTGTTCTGTATTCGTCATCCGCTGCCGCCATGATGCGCTTGTTCTTGATGCCAAGCTTTAAGGTAGTCTCCTGCTTCAGCAAGTTTAGAGCTATTTGTCTGAATATCGCCATATTCTCTGGGCCAAAGCCTTTTCTAATACGACACTCGTCTTCTCTAAAGCCAATGTCGAGTACCCAGTGCAGATTGTTCTCCACCGACCAATGAGATCGCACTGAATTCATGAAGTGCTTGGCACCTGTGGTTAGGCTAGAAATAAAATATCGACGCTCAATACTCACCTGATCACCTTCATGACGCTCACCTTCAACAACCCCTATCATAGCGAGATCTTTCCAGTCTTCACGCTGGACAAGCCAATGAATATCAGTACTTGTCCAACAGCGACGTATTTCTATTCGTCCATGACCTTTTTCTATCGTTTCATGAAAACTTGCGCTTTCAGATAGCTTTTCCTTTGTCGCCAGATCATCAAGATAAAGCTTGATATCATCGTGTAGGTGCGGCTGGTTTCCTTTTACAGCCAGCAGGTAGTGCGCATTTTTATCTCTGATTTTTTCAGCGATCGCTCTTTGGCAGCCCATAGCGTCAGTGCTGACAATGCACCCGCTGATCTCTAGCATATCGAGAAGTGCTGGAATAGCGGTTATCTCATTAGACTTGGCTGCTGTCTTAAGTTGCCCAAGTACCATACCTGTCTGGCTGGCCCATGCGTTGACCATATGGATAGCGGCCTTGTTATCACCTTTATCGTATGAGCGACGCAGTGTTTTTCCATCAATAGCGATGACTTCACCATGAGTACGCTCAGCAATTTGTTTAACCCAGGTTATAAAACATTGGCGAAACTCATCTGGATCAAGTCGTTCAAAAACTCGAATAAATGTGTGATGAGATGGGACGCCATGAGGAAGAGGGATATGAAGCTTTAGCCAGGATTTCTTTTTCTTGGCAAGTTCTGAGACCATCTTCCAGTCTTCAGCGCCACAAGTGATCATGCAAACAGCTATGAAAACAAGGTTTGGCAGAGGATAACGATGATTATCAGCACGAATTTCAGTCAGTTCGGAAAATGCATCCAAGAGGGTCATATATGGCATCCTTAGTCTTAGGGTGGAGAATGCCATACCTTTTGAGTTGTTTTAATGTCACAGGGCAAAGTATGTTAGTGCCAAATGAGATTGCCCTGATACCTGGATCAGTAAGCTCCACAGGCCGAAAGAAGCAGGTAAAGCCTCCGGAAAGCAGGCGCACAATGATGAACATGTATACGATGAACTCAAGCCTCTCCGTAAAGAGAATGCCAAACTGAAGGAAGAGCGCGCCATATTAAAAAAGGCGGCCGCCTTCTTTGCCAAAGAGTGTCACTGAGGTTCCAGTTTATTAGTGACAACAGGGAGCAGTTCAGTCTGTCTGCCATGTGTCGGGTGATGTCCGTATCCCGCAGTGGCTTTTATGAATGGCTCTCCCGCCCTGAATCCAATCGTTCTCAGGAAGATCAGGCATTGAAGGCAGACATTAGAGTCATTCATGAGAAAAACCGCCAGTTGTACGGTGAGCGTCGTATTAAAGACGACCTGGCTGATATGGGTAAGACAGTGAGTCGCAAACGTATAGGTCGATTGATGAAGCACGGAAAAATCATGAAACCCCACAGCCAGCAAGAACCTCTGACAGATATTGAGTGCTCATGGCCGCCTTTTTTTGCTTTCGCTTCAGCCCTGCTTTGAAAGACTTTGTATTGTTCAACATATTAACTGCAACGTGTCGAAACCCTGCTAACATCTCTGCAGCATTGCCTCTTCTTATTCGGCAATCATCTTCGTTCATAGCAACATCTAACTTCCAATGAAGCTTTCCTTCTATTGCCCAATGACTTCTTGCTGCAGTGGCTAATTCTTCTGCTGTCAATTCAGCAGATGAAATATAATAACGAATGCTGATATCTTCAGAATCAAACACCTCTCCATCCATTCTTGCTGACATTACGATTCCAAGTGTTTTCATCCCTTTCCAATCAAAGGACAAATTTACAAATTCATCAAAAATATCACTAACAATGTGTTGTCTTATTTCAAGCCGACCATGGCTTTTTTCTGTCGTCTTGAATGAATCACCTTTCCAAGCATTAATCTTTTCTGAAGAAAAATGGTTTTCAAATGCTTCGAGAAGTTTGCCCTGATTACCTTTGACCGCCAATAAATAATCGGCTCCCTTATCGACAATCTTGCTGGCAATGTCCCTCTGGCAGCCCATGGCATCAATGGTTACAAGGCATCCACGAATCTCAAGGAGCTCTAAAAGCTCTGGAATAGCGGTTATTTCATTACTCTTGGCATTGACTTTAATTTGCCCGAGAACTAATTCATTGGCAGCCACAAATGCACTTACCATATGAATGGCTCCTTTATCTTTTCCTTTATCGTAGGAACCTCTTACGGTCTTTCCATCAATTGCAATGATTTCGCCATTACTTACTTTATGACAGGCTTTCATCCATTCAATAAAGCAACGTTGAAATTGTTTTGGATTCACAACAGCAGCAACTCGGGCAATAGTATGATGAGATGGAACTCCATTTTCAAAGTCACCATACTTTTTTAACCAGTCGAGTCTTTCAGTTCCAAAATCCTCGATTTCCTCCCAACCTTCACAGCCGGCAATAACAGCACAGATTATCAAAATCAAAACATCTGTGAGTTTATGCTCTACTTTCCATGCTTGGCGTGGATCATAAATAACAGAAAGGCTATTCATTAAATCTAATGCATTCATTGGTTGGGCATCCAAAGTTTTTTATATATGACAATGGACGCATAAATCGGGCTATACGCACTTACACTTATAGGTCTTGAGGCCAAATGCTTCGGGGTGTTTCATGATTTTTCCCTGTTTTGATGATGATTAAAATATTGGTATTGCTTTTCTCATATCCAGTTTTTTTGGAATAATCCTGACTAGAGCAAATAATTAACTCATGCAATAAAAAACACTATGACTCTACCAAACACCCTTGGTATCTACTATGTAATTTGTAGTTGGTTTAAATCTTTTAAACTCCTGATGATCAACCAACATGACATAAACATCAGCTTTATTAAATGCACTCGCTAAATCAACTAATGTAAAATCTTCACTTAGCTGTTCAATATTTGGCTCAACAGCAACCACCTTACAGCTCAAAGTATTCATCAAATCACGAGTAATTTGTAGTGCCGGACTCTCCCGCAAGTCATCAATATCAGGTTTAAATGCAAGACCAAAACAAGCGACTGTAACATCTTCCCTTTTCTTTTCAGGATTATCAGACAGAAACCGTGCAATTTGCTCCTTAACCTTACTGATGACCCACTCCGGTTTACTATCATTGGTTTCACGAGCCTGTCGAATCAGTTTCGCCTGCTCCGGGGTTTTACTGACAATAAACCAGGGGTCAACAGCTATACAGTGTCCTCCTACGCCGGGGCCAGGTTGAAGAATATTTACACGCGGGTGAAGGTTAGCCAGAGAAATCAGCTCCCACACATTAATGCTCAGCTCATCACAAATCACTGAAAGCTCATTGGCAAAAGCAATATTGACATCACGGAAGGAGTTTTCAGTCAGCTTGGCCATCTCTGCTGTTCGGGCATTGGTGATAATACACTCGCCCATTACAAATGTACGATAAAGCTCTACTGCTTTTTCAGAGCTTTCACGGTTAATGCCGCCAATTACTCTGTTGTTTTCTACCAGTTCTTTAACTACCTGACCCGGTAATACTCTTTCAGGACAGTGGGCAATAAAAAGATCACCATGCTCTTCTCCATTAACAGGCACTTTCAGGTCTGGTCTTGCTTCTGCAATCCACTGTGCCATTTGCTCTGTAGCGCCTACGGGAGATGTTGATTCCAGAACAATGAGGTCACCTTTTTTTAATACAGGAGCGATGTTTTTAGTCGCTGACTCAATGTAAGAGAGATCAGGTTCATGACCACCTTTGAATGGTGTAGGGACTGCTACAAAAAAAGCGTCAGCGGGTTCAGGAGTGTTCGTAGCCTTCAAATAACCAGCAGTTACGGCCGCGCTGACCAACATATCAAGGTCAGGTTCGACAATATGAATTTTACCTTCGTTGATTGTATCTACTGCGTGCTGATTAACATCAACCCCTATTACATTAACTTTGCGAGAAGCAAACATAGCTGCGGTGGGCAAGCCTATATAGCCAAGGCCAATCACTGAGACTGTTTTGAAGCTGGATTGTGTCATGTTTTAAGTCTTTACGGTATATAAGGTTTTACCAGTGGGCCACTGTAAAGGATGGGATTTTTTGTTGAGTATTTTGTGTTTTTAAATTTAAACTTTCATCACAGAGTGCATTGAGAAGAGCTTTTTTTATTTTAAAATCTCCGAATTCTCTGTAGCTCATAAAATTTAATGCATAAGCTCCGTTTCTACATTAACAACCGGGTAACAATGCGCTCACATGCTTTACCATCGCCATAAGGGTTATGAGCTTTACTCATAGCACTGTACGCCGTTTCTGATGTCAGCAAGGTCGCTAACTCATCAAAAATTGCATTACTGTCTGTGCCGACCAGTTTCACTGTACCCGCTTCAACCGCTTCTGGTCTTTCTGTAGTATCTCGCATTACAAGCACTGGCTTACCTAGAGATGGGGCTTCTTCTTGAATGCCACCCGAGTCAGTAAGAATGATGTCAGCCCGATTCATTAACCAGACAAAGGGTAGGTAATCCTGTGGTTCAATTAAATGGATATTATTAACACCATCTAACAGCCTGTTCACAGGCTCTCTGACATTAGGGTTTAGATGCACAGGGTATATAATCTGCACATTCGGGTATTGTTGTGCTGTTCTGGCCAGTGCTGCACAAATACGCTCAAAACCACCACCAAAGCTTTCCCTTCGATGACCAGTAACAAGAACTACTTTGGTATTGCTTTCTTCACTAATAAAATCAAATTGCTTCAGAAACGCATGATTAAGTTTTTCATCTTGCTCAAGCATATCTTTAACTTCAAGCAGAGCATCAATCACTGTATTACCGGTTACAATTATTTTCTCAGACGGTATATTTTCTGCCAGTAAGTTATTTTTAGCGGTTTCTGTTGGGGCAAAATGCCATTGTGCTAAAGAGCCAGTTAATTTTCGATTTGCTTCTTCTGGCCAGGGAGAGTAAATATTCCCTGTTCTTAAGCCTGCCTCCACATGACCTATCGGAATCTGCTGATAATAAGCTGCCAATGTTGTTGCCATAGTTGTCGTTGTATCACCATGAACAAGGACAATATCTGGCTTGGTTTCATGCAGCACTGATTCCATTTTTTTCAGAATATTACTGGTTATTTCGGTCAGTGTTTGACCGGGTTGCATGATGTTAAGATCGTAATCCGGCTCAATCTGAAACAATTCCAAAACTTGATCAAGCATTTCCCTGTGTTGTGCCGTAACACATACTTTTGCATCAATCTCAGGGTTGGCATAAAGACGTTGTACCAGCGGAGCCATTTTTATAGCCTCAGGGCGGGTACCAAATACGGTTAGTACTTTCATTTTATATATGCGACACGGAAAAATCATGAAACCCCACAGCCAGCAAGAACCTCTGACAGATATTGAGTGCTCATGGCCGCCTTTTTTTGCTTTCGCTTCAGCCCTGCTTTGAAAGACTTTGTATTGTTCAACATATTAACTGCAACGTGTCGAAACCCTGCTAACATCTCTGCAGCATTGCCTCTTCTTATTCGGCAATCATCTTCGTTCATAGCAACATCTAACTTCCAATGAAGCTTTCCTTCTATTGCCCAATGACTTCTTGCTGCAGTGGCTAATTCTTCTGCTGTCAATTCAGCAGATGAAATATAATAACGAATGCTGATATCTTCAGAATCAAACACCTCTCCATCCATTCTTGCTGACATTACGATTCCAAGTGTTTTCATCCCTTTCCAATCAAAGGACAAATTTACAAATTCATCAAAAATATCACTAACAATGTGTTGTCTTATTTCAAGCCGACCATGGCTTTTTTCTGTCGTCTTGAATGAATCACCTTTCCAAGCATTAATCTTTTCTGAAGAAAAATGGTTTTCAAATGCTTCGAGAAGTTTGCCCTGATTACCTTTGACCGCCAATAAATAATCGGCTCCCTTATCGACAATCTTGCTGGCAATGTCCCTCTGGCAGCCCATGGCATCAATGGTTACAAGGCATCCACGAATCTCAAGGAGCTCTAAAAGCTCTGGAATAGCGGTTATTTCATTACTCTTGGCATTGACTTTAATTTGCCCGAGAACTAATTCATTGGCAGCCACAAATGCACTTACCATATGAATGGCTCCTTTATCTTTTCCTTTATCGTAGGAACCTCTTACGGTCTTTCCATCAATTGCAATGATTTCGCCATTACTTACTTTATGACAGGCTTTCATCCATTCAATAAAGCAACGTTGAAATTGTTTTGGATTCACAACAGCAGCAACTCGGGCAATAGTATGATGAGATGGAACTCCATTTTCAAAGTCACCATACTTTTTTAACCAGTCGAGTCTTTCAGTTCCAAAATCCTCGATTTCCTCCCAACCTTCACAGCCGGCAATAACAGCACAGATTATCAAAATCAAAACATCTGTGAGTTTATGCTCTACTTTCCATGCTTGGCGTGGATCATAAATAACAGAAAGGCTATTCATTAAATCTAATGCATTCATTGGTTGGGCATCCAAAGTTTTTTATATATGACAATGGACGCATAAATCGGGCTATACGCACTTACACTTATAGGTCTTGAGGCCAAATGCTTCGGGGTGTTTCATGATTTTTCCCTGGCGTGAAAAACAGATCAAGCGTTGGATGCGTGATTGGAAAATTAATTTGATCGAGCGGGATAATCCTCATTGGGAGGATTTGTATCCGAAGTTATTGTGACTCTGTTTGCTGATTTGGCGCTCTCTGTCAGTTATCGAGCTTGCAGGTTTTAAAATCAAGAAAAAACGGTTGTGTCGGTCATGGCTCAACCGGCTTGATCGTCTTTAATAGCATGCCAGCAATCGTTTCAATTTCAGCCAGGTGTTTCTCAATAATCGCTTCAAGAATGGCGGGGTTCAGTTTCTGATATTCATGAACGGCAATGTTACGAAAGCCCACCATTTTCATCAAAGTGTCCGCCTGATGTCGTTCAATGAGGTGGTGGTCAGCCAGGAAATCAAAAGCATCACGACTGTGTTGTGGTATGCCCAGTTGCTTCAGACGAATGATGCGGCTCGCCATATCCTGCATGGCTTGGCAGGCACGCTGAATGTTCAGAATAATTGAATCCTGTTTGGTAAAGTTGGTGGTCAAACTCGTGCTCGTGACCCCGATACTCTTCATCCACCCGTTTCAGGCAACGCTGAATGATGGCGTATTTGTTCAGCAGTATGTCATCCATGCGTAGTATTCAACCGTTGTCGCAGATCATCCAGAATGTGCCGACGCTCGTACTGTAATTGCCAATACATAGAGAGCGCATGGGTTTCAAACAAATCACAAGCAAAAGCATCGGCCTTGAGCAACCAACGACCACTGGCGATGACTTTCTTTTTGTAAAACGGTGGTGGCTTTGTCTGAGGTCGATCAGGTCAATGTCTTTTCTGAAGAGTAGCGCCAGCTCCTGCGCCGGGTTCCATAAATTGTCTGGTTTTACTGATGGTGTAAGCAGTACGGCCAGATCGATATCACTCTGTAGGGTTGCTTCTCCCACTGGCTTGGCTTCCATACAAGACAATACCTTGCAGGTCGTTACCCCAATGCGTCGTCAGATAGCTGATAATGCGCTGTTCAGTGTGATTATCCATCGGCTCCGTGTTAATGCAAATGCTGCCGTAAGATCAACGTACAACCAATATAATATGACTTCTTAGGGGAGTGGTAGTACAAAATTCACCAACGTTCGCACTGAGTGCACCAAAAGAAATCCATAAGGCAGTTGAAGTTTAACTTTCTGGCACGCTGCCGCCCATCAACTGATGCGTATGTTGAGACAGCAATAGACTTTGATAAGACATGAAAAATTTCAGACCGCCATTATGCACACTGACAAGATAGAGTCTATAGGTAATCTAAGTGATTTTAGCCAAGCAAGCTTCGTTCCAAAATATCCCAAAAAAAACCAGGATAGTAGTAGATTCAAACTGACCACCCTAGCCTGCTGACAACACCTCAGAAACTGTCACAAAAGAGCCTGTCACGACCAGCCTGTCACTGGCATAAGAAGCATTGATTGCCGCTTGCAGCGCATCAACAACGGTCGTGAAAGCCTGTGATATGAACCCTCTGCTTTGTAACTGCTGATCTAATTCGCCCACCTTTAATGCTCGGGGAGAATCAAACTCGGCAACATACCATTCATCCGCAACACCTCCGAGTGTTTCTACCACAAGGCCATAGTCTTTGTCTTTGTACATAGCGGATAAGATGCGTGTTTTGCCACTACACGGCCTCCGACAGCAACCTCTCTTTTAGCTGTTGCGCTGCTTGCGGGTTGTGAGCAACATCGAGAATGAGTTGTATCTGTTCACCTTTATTATTGTGCTTGTAGAGCTTTTGAAAACGTCCGGCCACTGTCGCTTTTTTTAGCCCGGCATGGAGGGCCTCTGAAGCAACCTCGTGCTTCATGAGTTGCAACACCTGCATGACGGTTGCTGCATTATCAATCACTAAATCGGGAACAGGCAGATCCTTGCATTCAACAGGCTGGCCAGCAAAATCAGCACCTTGCCATCGCCATGTATCATTATTACTTTGCCAACGGTATTCACTACCAGAACAAAACAGTGGCGTTTTTTTACGCAGCGCCTGATCGATCACAGAGTTTGGCACATTGGCATCACCATAGACACAAGGTTTGTCTGTACGCATTACGCCGGCTTTTTCTCGAGCGATGGCTTCGATGGTGTAGCCGAGCCACTCCTGATGATCGAGATCTACAGTGGTGATAACCGATATATCCGGATCAACCACATTCGTTGCATCGAGACGCCCCCCAAGGCCTACTTCCATCAAAGCGATATCGACATTTGCTTTTTTGGAAACAATCAAACAGCCGCCAATGTCGCAAACTCAAAGTAAGTAAGCCAGCTAGATGTTCGACCTTCATTTATCTTTAGAAAAGATTCGCAAAGTGATTGATCACTGACCATTTCACCATTGATTTTTATGCGCTCATTGAATTTGAGCAAGTGTGGCGATGTAAAGGCCCCAACGGAATAGCCTGCTTCAATCAGAATGGATTCCAGGAGTGCAATTGTTGAACCTTTGCCCGTTGGTTCCGGCCACGGTGATAACAAAGGGGGCGGGTTTCAGTAAATCCAGTTTCTCGGCTACCTGACCTATGCGTTCAAGACCAAGATCAATATCTTTCTCTGGTCGTGTATTTTCCAGCCAGTTCAACCAGTCGGAGAGGGTGGATTGGGAAGAGGGTAACAACAAAAACGAAGCTCTCTATTTATGAAGCGCATATTTAAAAATGCACAAATTCGTAGGTCGGTTTGCCCCGAAGGGACAAGCTGACAATAAAACCATCAAAACGCACCGACAGTTAATCTATTTCATTATCCAGTTCTTTGTTGGCTTCTGCCCTTCGGGCGGAAACCAACCTACACAGATTTTGATTAAAGAATTACGCATTTTCAGGCTCAAGCTGCTCAATAGTATTCTCAGCGGTGTCATCCATTACTGCAGATGACTCTGACTCAAACGTCGAATCCGCCACATTCATTGCCAGCATTTTGCGAACAAGCCGGGCAACAGTGGCACGCATATCATGGCGCTCGACAATCATATCAATCGCACCATGTTCCAGCAGGAATTCACTGCGCTGGAAACCTTCAGGCAGTTTTTCCCGAACGGTCTGTTCAATAACACGCGGCCCGGCAAAACCGATCAATGCATTAGGTTCTGCGATATTCACATCACCGAGCATAGCCAAACTGGCCGATACACCACCGTAAACCGGATCCGTTAACACCGAGAAATAAGGCACACCCGCTTGTCTCATTTTTTCCAACGCTGCACTGGTTTTCGCCATCTGCATCAGAGAAAACAACGCTTCCTGCATACGGGCACCGCCGCTGGCAGAGAAACAGACCAGTGGGATTCGTTCTTTTAAGCAAAGCTCTGCCGCTCTGGCAAATTTCTCACCAACCACAGACCCCATTGAACCGCCCATAAAGGAGAACTCAAAGGCGACCGCAACAACAGGCACCTCTTCCACTGCACCACGCATGGCTAACAGCGCATCTTTTTCGCCAGTCTGTTTTTGAGCTGCCGCCAAACGGTCTTTATATTTTTTACTGTCTTTGAATTTGAGGATATCCACCGGTTCCATATCCGCAAACAGCTCTTCTCTTCCGTCCTGATCCAGGAAATAGTCCAGACGAGTGCGAGCACAAATACGCATATGATGCTGACATTTAGGGCAAACATCGAGGTTGCGCTCCAGCTCAGGGCGATAGAGCACCGATTCGCACTTCACACATTTACGCCACAAACCTTCAGGCACATTGCTGCTTTTCTGCTGGCTGGCAGAACGGGACAGGGACGGAATAAGTTTGTTAACTAACCAGTTGCTCATCTGCTCTTCCTATTGATCCATTGCCGAGCGCATGTCTGTCATTCGCTCAGCAACCCTGTCGATACATGGTTGCCCTTCGTCAGCGTATTTCGCCAGCTCCGATACCAGCACACTGCCCGCAATCACACCATCGGCGACCTGACTGATCGCTGCCGCAGAAGCTCCGTCACGAATACCAAACCCGACAGCCACCGGCACCTCCGCAAACTGTCTGATATGACGAACCCGCTTCTGGACTTCGCCCAGGTCGAGTGCCGACGAACCCGTTACCCCTTTCAGAGAAACGTAGTAAAGATAACCACTGGCAACGGCGCATATTTTCCGAATTCTTTCATCAGACGTAGTGGGCGTGATCAGGTTAATCATATCCATTTTTCTGGCATGCAGTTGTGCTAACAAGTCGCCTGCTGCTTCGGGCGGCAAATCAACCATCAACACCCCATCAACACCGGCCTGGCTGGCACGCTCCACAAAGACTTCGGTTCCCATGATTTCAACAGGGTTAAGGTAACCCATTAATACTATCGGGGTCTTATTATCCACTTCCCGAAACGCTGAAACCATTGAAAAAACGTCATTCAATGTAACACCTTGTGATACAGCCCGCTCATGAGCCTGAGCAATCACTGGACCATCAGCGACCGGATCGGAAAAAGCAAAACCTAGTTCGATGATATCTGCACCGCTTTTTACCAGCTGATGCATGATATCTACGGTCTTGCCAGCCGGATCTCCGGCCAGAATATAAGGTATCAGCGCTTTGCGACCTTCCGATTCAAGCTGTTGAAAACAGGATTTTAATCTCATTACCTACTCCTTCCTATTTATCCCAGCTCAAGATTGCCGAGGCCATCGATTTGCGCAACGGTGTGAATATCCTTATCGCCACGCCCGGAGAGATTGCAGATAATGATTTGATCTTTACTCATGGTCGGAGCCAGTTTTTCAACATAGGCCAATGCGTGAGAACTTTCCAGTGCAGGCATAATGCCTTCAATCCGGGTCAGTTTGCGAAATGCTGCCAGCGCTTCATCATCGGTAGCATAAGGGTATTCTGCCCGACCGATGTCTTTCAGATAACTGTGCTCAGGGCCAACACCGGGATAATCCAGCCCGGCAGACACCGAATGACTTTCAATAATCTGACCATGGTCATCGCTCATCAGATAGGTGCGAGCGCCCTGCAGCACACCGGCTTTGCCGGAACTCATCCGGGCAGCGTGTTTACCCGATTCAACCCCCAGACCACCAGCCTCAACACCGTAGATTTTGATCTGCTCATCTTTAATAAATTCATGGAACAGCCCCATGGCATTAGAGCCACCACCGACGCAGGCAACCAGCGCATCAGGCAATCGACCTTCCTGCTCCATAATCTGACGACGCGCTTCACGACCAATCACACTTTGCAGGTTACGCACCATTTCCGGATAAGGTGCCGGACCACAAACCGTGCCTAATAAATAGAATGTATCTTCCGGGCGAGTCACCCAGTCTCTGAGCGCTTCATTGATAGCGTCTTTCAATGTTTGAGAACCGGTTTCAACGGGCACCACCGTAGCGCCAAGAAGCTTCATTCGATAAACATTCAGCGCTTGTCGCTTAACATCCTTAGCCCCCATATAGACAACACATTCAAGGCCAAGTCGGGCCGCTACTGTCGCCGAGGCAACACCGTGCTGACCAGCACCGGTTTCTGCAATAATTCGTTTTTTACCCATGTGTTTAGCGAGCAACGCCTGACCCACTGCATGGTTAATTTTATGAGCGCCGGTGTGGTTTAAATCTTCCCGTTTCAGGTAGATTTTGGCACCACCGAGATTTTCAGACCATCGTTCAGCAAAATACAACGGTGACGGGCGCCCAACAAAGTGCGCCAGATCCCGGTCAAAATCTGCCTGAAATGCTTCGCTTCGCCAGAGTTCTTTCCAGGTGCTATCCAGTTCTTCAAGCGCGTACATCAATGTCTCTGCGACATAACGCCCGCCATAGCGACCAAAGTGGCCGCTTTCATCAGGTAAGCTGGCAAACACATCCAGCAATGATTCTGTATTTTCTTGATGCTCTTTCATCAGATCGTCATCTACCTGCCGCCTTCATCAAGGCGTTTATCTTCTCTGGATCTTTGATGCCAGGCTGCGCCTCGACACCACTGCACACATCTATGGCGTAGGGTTTTACTCTGGCGATTGCCTCAGCCACATTACCTGGCGTTAAACCGCCCGCCAGTATCACCGGTTTGTCCAGATCATTGGGAATTAATTCCCAGTCAAAAGACTCACCCGTGCCGCCGGGAACCCCTTTCCGGTAACTGTCCAGCAAATACCCACTGGCTGACGTATAAGGCGCTACCATATCCGCCACCGGTATATCAGGACGCACCCTGAATACTTTGACATAACGACAGCCCCAGCGACGGCATTCAGCTTCGGTTTCATCACCATGAAATTGCAAAAGGCTGAAAGGGATTCTGGCCAGTGCTTCCTGAAGCAGTGATTCGGAAGCGTTTACGAACAAACCAACAATAGTTGTAAATGGCGGTACTGAGCGGGCAATTTCTGCCGCTTGCTCGACAGTGACAAAGCGAGGGCTTTTTTCATAGAAAATCAATCCTATGGCATCAGCGCCTGCTGCAACCGCTAACTGGGCATCGTCGACGGAGGTAATGCCACACACTTTTACTTGCGTACGTACGTCCATATCCATAAAAAGTGAGTACTTTATGCCAAAAACAATCGGGTTGACCGGCGATGGTAGCAGATTAAACTCACAAATACTTCACCTCTTCTAAAATCCGTAGGTCGGTTTCCGCCGAAGGCAGATACCCATAGGGCACAAGAGCCGACAACACACCGCAAAGGGCATAAAAAAACAATCGCTTTGTCAGCACCTTGTGCTGATTGTCAGCTTCTGCCCTTCGGGCGGAAGCTGACCTACGGAGAAACATTCAAACTCTTCACTCTCCATGCATACGTAGGTCGGTTTCTGCCGAAGGCAGATACCCATAGGGCACACGAGCCGACAATGCCCTCGCAGAGGGCATAAAAAACAATCGCTTTGTCAGCACCTTGTGCTGATTGTCAGCTTCTGCCCTTCGGGCGGAAGCTGACCTACGGAGAAACATTCAAACTCTTCACTCGCCATGCATACGTAGGTCGGTTTCCGCCGAAGGCAGAAGCCGACAATGCCCGCGCAAAGGGCATAAAAAACAATCGCTTTGTCGGCACCTTGTGCTGATTGTCAGCTTCTGCCCTTCGGGCGGAAGCTGACCTACGGAGAAACATTCAAACTCTTCACTCGCCATGCATACGTAGGTCGGTTTCCGCCGAAGGCAGATACCCATAGGGCACACGAGCCGACAATGCCCTCGCAGAGGGCATAAAAAACAATCGCTTTGTCAGCACCTTGTGCTGATTGTCAGCTTCTGCCCTTCGGGCGGAAGCTGACCTACGGGTTTGCGACATTTCCCGGTCGCTGGCTTTCTGGTAAATTCCCCCACCTGATTCATTACAGGTGTCGATATTACATGCCACGTTATGCCGCCAGCGTTCAATATGATGGCTCCCGCTTCCACGGATGGCAGAGTCTGAAAACCGGTCTACCGACTATTCAGGCCGAAGTCGAGCAAGCGCTGTCTCAGGTTGCTAATCACCCGGTATCCGTCGTCTGTGCTGGTCGTACTGATGCCGGTGTGCACGGTTGCAATCAGATCATTCATTTCGATTCAGATTCTGTCCGCTCTGAACGGGGCTGGACGTACGGCAGCAATGCCAATCTTCCTGATGAGATCGCCGTCAACTGGGTCAAACCGGTAAGTGATGAGTTTCACGCGCGGTTTTCAGCGCTCTGGCGACGCTATCGTTATGTCATTTATAACCATCCGATTCGCCCTGCTCATCTGCACAAAGGCGTAACCTGGAATTATCGTCCTCTGGATATAGAGCGCATGCAGCAAGCGGCAGGCTATTTACAAGGTGAGCACGATTTCACGTCTTATCGGGCGGTGCAGTGTCAGGCAAAAAACCCAGTCAGAACCATTTCTGATATCAGCGTGACCCGCCGTGGCCAGTTATTGGTTCTGAATGTTCAGGCGAATGCATTTCTGCACCATATGATTCGTAATATTGCCGGTGTTTTGATGGCGATTGGCTGCGGCAAATATGAGCCGATCTGGGCGAAAGAAGTATTGGATCACCGGGATCGAACCCGCGGTGGCGTCACAGCTGCACCCTATGGGTTGTATTTTGTCGATGTGGGCTATCCGGAAGCGTTTGAACTACCAAAAACGGAACCGGGTCCTTTGTTTGTTACGTAAACTGGAATCCGCACTGCGGATTCCAGTTTACAGGCTTAGCGATGCGTTATTTTCCAGCTCCTGTGTATCGACGCACGACGTTGGAAGTCTTTATCAATAGTACTGTCACTGACCTCCTGAATATCAAACAATTCTGACAACTCCGGTGCCAGCTTAAATTTTCGGAAGTTATTCGAGAAATACAGGGTTCCGCCCTCACGAAGGCGATTCATTGCCATTTTGATCAGTTCAGGGTGTACTTCCTGAATATCGAATACATCACGCAGTCGCTTGGAGTTGGAGAAAGTCGGCGGGTCCATAAAAATCAGATCGTACTGATGTTTGTTATCCTTCAACCACTTCTGACAATCCGCTTGCTCTAGCTTGTGTTTGCGATCGACCATACCATTCAAAGACAGATTCTTTCTTGCCCAGGTCAAGTAAGTGTTGGACATATCCACACTGGTGGTGCTGCGAGCTCCCCCGACTGCCGCATGAACCGAAGCCGAGCCGGTGTAACAGAACAGGTTAAGGAAATCTTTGCCTTTCGCTTCACTGGCAATACGTAAACGCATTTTCCGGTGATCAAGAAACAGACCGGTGTCCAGATAGTCTTTCAGGTTCACCAGTAAACGACTATCACCTTCTTTGACTTCCAGCATTTCACCAGATTGATCCTGACGTTCATACTGTTTTTTGCCGGATTGACGTTCTCGTCGCTTCAGCACCACATGATCATCGGGTATACCAAGCACTGCCGGAATCACTTCCAGCGCTTCCAGCAAACGCTGCTTTGCTTTACTTTCATCAATGGATTTGGGTGCCTGATATTCCTGCACATGTGCCCAATCTTTGTAGATATCCACGGCCAGGGCATATTCCGGCATATCGGCATCGTACAAGCGGTAACATTCAATGCCCTGCTTTCTCGCCCATTTTCCAGTAAGGCGCAGATTCTTTTTCAAACGATTGCCAAACATCTCACCACCCGCAGTGCTGGCTTTAAAAGTGCCCGACTGTTGCTGCTGTTGAGCTGTTTCAGCCCCTTCCTGACGTTCACGAATATCATACAAAAAGAGTTTACAGGGCAGCGCACCATTAAATAACGAGTAGGTTTTCTTTGGCCCCATCCCCATACTTCGCACCAGTGCCGGCGATGAGGTAAATACACCAGCCTGCCAGCCGGGCGTTTGCTGTTTCAGCTTCTCGCCAAGGTGCTTGTAGAAGTACACCAGACTGGCTTCATCACCCATTCGTTCACCATAAGGCGGGTTTGTCGCCACCAGCCCGGTTGGAATGGATACATCTACGTTCAGGTTCGCCAATTCCTGTTGTTTGATCGTAATGAGCTTGCCTAACCCTGCCCGCTGTAGGTTGGCACGAGCCCGTCCAACAATTTTTGGCAGACCTTCGTAACCGATGATGGTGGATTTAAGATTTGCAATACCCGTCGTACGTCGTTCACGAGCTTCTTCCAAAACTTTTAACCAAACGCTGGGAATATGCCCCATCCATTTATCAAACCCAAAACGAGGGCGCAGTAATCCGGGTGCAATATCCGCCGCCATCATAGCGCCTTCAATCAACAGAGTGCCTGAACCGCAGAGCGGGTCTAATAAAGTTCCACCTTGTTTTGCCACTTCTGACCAACCAGCACGATAAAGAATCGCCGCCGCCAGATTTTCTTTCATGGGTGCTTCACCGGCTTCTAGTCGATAACCACGCTGATGCAGACTTTGACCGGACAAATCAATAGACACACTGGTTTTCTCGCCACGGGCATGCACATTAATGCGAATGTCTGGCTTACTGGAGTCCACCGCTGGGCGCCAGCCAAAACGATCTCGCAGTTGATCGACAATGGCATCTTTCACCACCTGAGAACCAAAGCGGGTGTGATTGATGTCCGGCGTGGCACCGGAGAAATCAATGCGAAAACTGGTTTTCTCATCCAGATGTTCATCCCAATCAAAGGATTGAACACCATGGTAAAGCGCTTCTTTGGTTTCGGAGGCTACTTCACCAAGACGCAGCAAAATCCGGCTGGCCATGCGAGACCAGAGACAACTGCGATAGGCGAGCTCCATATCACCGGCAAAACTGACACCAGCAACGGTTTCTTTGACATCCAGAGCGCCAAGCTGCTCCAGCTCTGCTGCCAAAGGCGCTTCGAGCCCTTTTGGACAGCTGGCAAACAGGGTGAGAGGGGCAGTACTCATCGGCTATATCCAAACAAATAATTAAAAGGAAGGCTGTTATTCACAATAATTTCTCGACATCACCTGGTAATTTAGTGTGAAATAGTTTCGTTGACTTTCCCTGATGAACATGTCCCTGGACCTTACGGCTCCTGGGGTCGCACCGGGAAGCTGTACTACCTGAGGTTCAGGGAACAGAAACAGGGCGCCATGGAGGCACTTGAAAAACCGAACCAAAAAGAGGCAGTACAACATGATGAAACGACAAAAAAGGGATAGATCAGATAGAGCCTTTACCAAAGGATATCAAACAGGCGTGTCTGGCCGCTCTAAGGATATATGTCCACACGAAGAACCACAACTGCGACAGTCGTGGTTGAGTGGCTGGCGGGAAGGTCGTACCGATAATTGGGACAGTTTCAGGGGTGTATCCGGTGTTCACCGAATACATGACACTGCTCATCTTTGAACTGCTTTTGTTGGGTCGGGCTTCACTCTGTGAAACCCGACTTATGTTCTGTCTAGCGCGTAAACGGCTTCAGCCGCTTCCTTAATTAACCCCGGCCCTTTATAGATAAAACCAGAATAGAGTTGCACCAAACTTGCTCCTGCCTTGATTTTTTCTGCGGCGGATTCCGCATCCATAATTCCACCCACACCAATAATGGGCAAACAACCAGAAAGCTCATCGGATAATTGCTGAATAACTTCTGTGGATTTCCGGGTCAGCGGTGCGCCACTTAAACCACCCGCCTCTTCCGCATGATTAAGCCCGTTGACGGCATCTCTATCCAGTGTCGTGTTGGTGGCGATCACAGCATCCAACTCAAATGAGACCAGTTCGGCCGCAATGTCTTTGATTTCGTCCTGAGTCATGTCAGGTGCAATTTTGATCGCAACCGGCACCTTACGACCGTATTTTTCCGTCAGTAGATGCTGTTCCTGCTTCAAAGCGTTGAGAAGACTTTTCAATGCTTCGCCGTATTGCAATTTACGCAATCCGGGCGTGTTGGGAGAAGACAGGTTGACGGCAATGTATCCGGCGTGAGGATACACTTTACGCAGGCAGGTCAGATAATCGGCATTAGCCTCTTCTACAGGCGTAGTGAGATTTTTACCAATATTAATGCCAATCACGCCCTTATACTTAGACTTACGTACATTGGCGATCAGATGATCGACGCCTTTATTGTTAAAACCCATTCGGTTAATAATGGCGTGCTTCTCAGGAATACGAAACATTCGGGGCAGCGGATTACCGGGTTGCCCAACTGGTGTCACCGTCCCCAGTTCAATAAAACCAAACCCAAGATTGCCCATACCATCAATGCAGTCGGCATTTTTATCCAGACCAGCCGCCAGACCAACAGGGTTATTAAATGTAATCCCCATCACTTGACGAGGCCGTGAAGGAATTTTGGGAGCCATCAACCGGGTTAAGCCAAGGCGATCACCGGCACCAATCATATCCAGAGCCAGATCATGGGCGGTTTCGGCAGAAAGGGTAAACATCGCGCTGCGAGCAAGTTTGTACATAGTGGGCAACTGGTATTTTTTTGGTGGACAAAATTCTGATAATTCTATACCAGAATGTTCGGCATGTCAGGTGGCACAACGGATGCGGTGATATGCCAGGTTATTATCTTCTTAGCCTGGAAAGGATATATACCATTCCTTGTGCCCCTCACTGACAGAACTGAATAGAGGCCCCCTTCCATCTTTATCTTTTTCATTGATGTTAGTCTTACAACACCAAGGCTATGTTGACGCTTTACCAGGGTATTTCCGACCCATCGAAACTGTAAAACCGCCCTGAGTCCTCCGGTGTTGATTGCTGAATCAGCTGCAATAATGCGTCTGCAGTTAAGTCAGCGGAGTGCAGCTGCCCCGTTGGCAGGTGTTTCTGAAAAGGGCGTGACAGCTCAGTATCCGTCGTTCCCGGATGAAAGAGTAAAACACAGCAGTTGGGTATTTTCTGTTTCCATTCAATACTGATGGTTTTGACCGCCATATTCAGTGCCGCTTTCGATGTACGATAACTGAGCCAGCCACCTATTTTATTGTCTTCGATGCTGCCGACTTTTGCAGAAACCACAATAAAAAAAGTGGGTTTATCCGACTTAAGGCCAGTGCCAAAATATTTAGCCAGTAGCAGACTCGGCAGGGTATTGATGCTGATGTTTTTATTCAACAATACCGGATCGAACTGTTTGATGGTTTTCTCTGGCATCCACTCCGGGGAATGCAAAAAACCAACGGCATTGATCAAAATATCCAGATGATCGATTCGGTGCGCTATTGTGGAAACCTCCACTTCACTGGTAGCGTCGAGCTTTGTCCATTCAACGCGGGCATCTTGTAATTTTCCTTTATGTTGGTGCCAGGTAGCGATAATCGTTGCACCCGGATAAGCATTCAGAACGGCTTTTATCAAGGCTGTGCCAATTCCACCAGAACCACCCACAATCATAATCTTCATATTACATTGCCCCTCTTAACCATCTGGCTGTTAGCAGTACTGACCTGTTTGTCTGTACAACCAACCAGCAAGCATTCATTTTTTCTTTTATTTCCGCCAATTAGATAAGCGCGTAATCATTGAACTAATTGTAAAGTGCAACTATCGAACTGACTTTCGGTCTGAATGAGTGAAAGAAAAAACCAGACCATTTGGGAGATCAGTTCTATGTCAAAGGCAGCTGGACACATTCAAACTGCGCCTGTCACACAGACATTCACACCTGACAAACAGCCTGAACAGGCAACTGTGGAAAACATATCAGCAGTGCCGTTAATCCCGCAAGGGGAATGTCGGCAAAGCAAGGCTATCGTAGAACGAAAGGTCAAATCAGTGAATGCCACTGATCTGACACAGGCTGCCGTTCTGCAGGCCATCAGTGAACTCAGCGAACAAGCCGGAGAAAACAGGGCGCTGTTCTGCCAGAAGGATATCTGCGGCACCCTTGGCCATTTATATCGTTTTGATCCAAAACTGACGATGAGACTCTGCGCCTTGCGCTTGAAAGCATTGAGAGATGATCTTAAATCTTTCAGCAACTACGCCAACCTGCTCAATGGGCGAAAGAGTCTTGCCGAAACTATGCTGAACGACCTGGATAAAACATTCGCCAAAACGGACAAACATCCACACAGTTTCTTTCATCATCTTGATGAATATGAAAAAGAGTTTAACAAGCTACCTCTAAAAACCATCCTTGATGCCCGTTTTTTGGATATAGCGGGGGCTAATAAACTGAAATTACTGAGCATTAAAAAGGACAACGCTTTCTGTCGAATTACAGAAAACCTACAGCAATACAGGCAACTTCAGGGCGTTATGCAACAACTAAAAGGCGTTGACGATGCCAAAGCAGCGCTGCAACATCAGCCTCTGCCAAGGGTTAAACCAGGCGCTGAATTAACCGAAGCCAGTCTGCTGGATACTTATATTTCGTTATTTCCTGCCATTATCAGACAGCTTGTAATCAGCTGGACCAACGGCAACCTTCTCACAGCAGCCGATTTTACTCGAATTGCTGCAGCAGAACAGGCTAACAAACTGCCAGACAGCGCAGATGCGCTTCGGGATTTTCTGACGGGTAATGACCACCTGCGGCACAATCTTGCCGTAGAGGTTAGCAGCCTGCACCTTGAGCGGATTTATGCTGATCTGGATAAGCTCGATATTGCCAGGGCTTCACCAGAAGCTCTACTGTCGGCTCGCCAGCAATGCCGTGTATTTATCCAGTTACAGGAAGCCTTTACTGATGAGCTGGAAGCAGCTGAGGTCAAACAGCTGAAACGGAAGATAGAGCAAAAGAGGCTTCACATTCAAGCACGACTGATTCAGATGATCGCCGCTTCTGAGGCGCAAAAACCCATCCAAACACGGCTTTTCTGGATTAAAGTGCCAAACCTTGAACACATTATTCATCGTCTTGCGACCACTGAGCTCAAGGAAAGCACTGAAACCCGCCTGTACCGGCACACTATTGCCTACATGGATGCTTTAGAGGACTTCAGGACTGCAAACAACCCTTGCAATCTGATGGCATTGCAACAGTGTCGCTTTGATCTGTTACGCACTCAGCAGGAACAACTGGTGTCCGAGATGACCGCCCAACAGAAAGGTGTGGCGGTTACCGTTATGGGTACAGGCGTATTTCAGGAAGACATGACATTGCTGGAGGCCATCTATCACTGCCGCCAGACCACCGCTAAATACCGACCTGCTGATTCTCTCTCCGGTAATGTGATCCGCCTTGCCGGTAATCTGTTCTGGCTTGATGAGCAGCCATTGAGTGACATCAAGTCCAGCCTGCATCATAACCAGGCACTCATTGAACTGGGTTACAGCTTCAGAAAAGAATTTGAAGACGTTTTTGGTGGCTGTAAGACGACCCTAACTTCGCTAAAAGCCAATCTTGGCTGGCTATCAGGCCAGGTCAAAGAGTGGGCTGTAAAAGCAGGAAGTGGCAGACACGGTTTGTTTAGTGCCGCCAATGACGCCCGGCAAGCCTACGGTCATGCTCATGCCGCCATGGTAGACAATCTGAGCAAGACGCTGCAGGTTGCAGAACGTAATCCCACCGCATTCCGAAGAGTCTGTGGCGATTTCGCACAACTAGTGCCCCAACTAAAGCAACTGGTTGGGCTGGACAATGGTGAAGTTTGTCGTTTGCTCGACCAGGTTAACTGGCGATTGTCAGCGGAATCTGCGGCGACTTATTTTGCCGGAGATTCGGCCATTAATCTGGATATTGATCTATCCACAAACCCCGATCTGGCCGCCAGCATCAAGCGTTTTCAGTTTTTCTGCGATCTTGGCTCAGGCATGTTACAGGGTGTGACCGGACTGAACGCCATCAAGTCGGCCCTTAATGGCCCGGCGGGGATTGTTGGTGCAATCCTGAATGTGGGCAGCATGTACGTCACTCGCAATGCGATTAACCGTATGCCCGCTGATCAGATAAAACTACTCGACCGGCTGTTCCGATACGGTCCGGTGTTGGGCTGGATAACACGCTCACCCTTTGAAGCCTTGGCGCTGGGTACTCGGAATATGGCACAGAACCGTGGGGTCTTTGCCTCGGCGGTGGCGGCTTTTCTGCAGCCACTGACTCGTCGTATTAACCCACTGGCAGATGCAGTCCACCACATTCTGCATAGCCAGAACGGAGGCTGGCAAGCATTAGCGATTGAATCCAGCAAGTGTGGTGCCATTATCGCTGCCGGAATGGGTGTGACCTGTATTGCTGTGGCCGCAGTCGGTTCAACAGGCGCTCTGGGAATAGCAGGCACGGTATTTATTGCTATGGAAATTTCTCACCTGGCTGCCGCCGCTTCTTATGGCGTTGCTAAAGCCATTGCCTGTCTGGAAGACAACAAAATACTGAATTATGGCACCAAAGCTGTTGCCATGTATTTGGGGCAGCTTTTCTCAGAAGAAAACAACCTGACAAGACAAATTCGTCAGCGCTGCCAGCAGGAAGCCGCCCACCTTGTTACAGCCATGAAAAAACAATGTGCCTATCAGGAGCAGATAACCAACCTGACAGCCCAGCAGCTCTATCACGAGCACTGGGATAACATTCAGGAGAAACAGAGCCATGAAACAGAGGTGGCCAGTTTTCTACAACAGTCCGAAGCCCGTCGCAGAGAGCAGGCACAAGATCTGCTGCGACAGTGCAACATTCTAAAACTGATCAATGAAAGCTTGAATCATATTCATGATTTGGTCAGCGATCGGGACAATCTGGACAATATGAGGAAACAACTAGAAAGCCTGGGTGTCACTGGCCCCGTACCAGCAGCCGGCCTGGAACACTATCTGCTCAACCTGAAGCAGGCTGCAACCACACAACTACAACGCCAGTGCGGTACAGCCAACCCAGGTGATAATGAGCAACAAATAAGCGCTTATCTGGAAATGTATCAGCGTGAGATTTTGCTAGGCTCCGTCGCTCGGGAGCAACTGACACTGACCGATCCAAAGATTGTTGAGAAGACTGAGTCACTGGTTGAAGCCATCTTCTATCGGGAAGTCACGACCAAAATGGCGTTGGTTGAGCAGCAGCGTATTGAATGCATGATTACACATGCTTTGGAAGGCTATGTCTCTGACTGCGAAGCTAGCGGAAAGCAGATAAGTACTGATGACCTGGAGCATTCAGATATGGACAACATACTCAAACCCCGTATTGAACGAAGTATCAGGGAGCTGAGAACCATCAATGAAAGCTGTCTGGCAGACTACAAACACAAGCTGGAAACATTACAGATTGTCCAGGAGATGAGTGAGGAGAGCCGGGAGTGTATTCTGAACACCGCCGTCACCAGGCCTACAGGTTGATTTCCAACCCCGTGGGTCGGTATGCCCGAAGAACATGCCGAGAATGCGCTCAGAGAGTGTAAAAACTCGACAGCCTCTGATTAAAATATCCTAAAACGCTCTGTCGCAGATGCTCTGTCAAAAATATTAGTGATATTACGCAGCTAAGCCTTGAGAATTGGTCGCCGATTGAAATCGTGTCTTGCAAATGCTGAAATTGAATGCTGAACTTTGAAAGTCGCCTTCATTTCGTCAGTCATAAAAGGAATTTAACTATGAAACCAACCATCACTGCCCGTATCGCTCTGGCATTATCACTACTGACCCTTAGTGTTACAAGCGTTGGTAGTGTGTACGACAACTATAAAGTACGCAACCAATACGCCCCGGACACCTACAGTTATAAGTTCAATGTCAGTGACTTTGGCAACGGTGTAGGTGACGTCGTGCTTGAAAAAAAATTCATGCAATACAGCGGGGATCCTATTCCTGTCGTCTTCGCCACACCGGTTGCTGAAGGTTTTCTTTCTTGCGTATCCACTCAGGACGATTACCCCGCCGCACACCTTATTGATACCCCGAAACACTCTTATACAAAAGGCTTTGTAGGTGTAACCGGTGCCTACTTTTCTATTGAGCGCTGGCCGTACCCTGATTTTCCTGTTCGTGATTTTTACTTTTCGCCTTATGTCAACAATGGCTTGATGACTCCACAAGACGTCTTACAGGAAAACAGCCCGGCCACTCAATTATGCAACTCTTTCATTCCGGCCTGTATGAAAGGGCAAAACTGCGTAGCCACGCCAGATGCTGGAGCCGACTGGGTTGTGAGCTACGACCTGATACAGCTGAAGGAAAGCCTTGAATAACAACGGTTGAATTCAGGTTGAAACCCGCGAAAGCGGGTTCCAACAATGTATTGATCAGGCGCTGGCTTGCTCACCGACAATCACGTCGCCTTTCTTCTCAGCAGCAATACAGGCAGCAGCCGTAAATACCACATCAGTAGAACTGTTCAGAGCAGTTTCAATAGAGTCCTGAATAACTCCGATAATGAAACCAACAGCGACCACTTGCATGGCAACATCTGCCGAGATACCAAACAGGCTACAAGCCAGAGGAATCAGCAGTAGCGAACCACCCGCCACACCGGAAGCACCACAGGCAGACACTGCAGAAATAACACACAACAGCAATGCAGTGGCAAAATCCACCTGAATACCCAGGGTATGAGCTGCAGCCAGCGTCATCACACTGATGGTAATGGCCGCACCGCCCATATTAATAGTCGCACCCAGCGGAATAGAGACAGAGTAGGTATCTTCATGCAGATTCAGGTTTTTACACAACTGCATGTTCACCGGAATGTTAGCGGCAGAGCTACGGGTAAAGAATGCCGTCACACCACTTTCACGGATACAACGCAGTACCAGAGGGTATGGGTTTTCACCGGTTTTCCAGAACACGATCAGCGGATTCACGATCAGCGCCATAATCAGCATACTGCCTACCAACACTCCCAGAAGATGGGAATAACCCGCCAGAGCAGAGAAACCGGTCTGAGCAATGGTGTTGGCCACCAGCCCGAAGATACCGAAAGGCGCTAGCTGAATCACAAATTTAACAATGGAAGATACAGCGTCTGAACAATCCTGCAGCATAGCTTTGGTGGTATCGCTGGCATTGCGCAACAAAACACCCAAACCCAGCGCCCAGGCCAGAATACCGATGTAGTTAGCCGTCATTAGCGCTTCTACCGGGTTTTGAACGACTTTGAACAACAGGGTATTCAAGACTTCACCAATACCTTCAGGCGGTGTCGCGCTGGCACTGTTGGTCACCAGAGTCAGAGTAGTTGGGAATAAAAAGCTCATAAATACTGCAACCAGTGCAGCTGCCAATGTACCCAGAAGATACAAACCGACAATGGGCTTCATGCTGGTATGCTGACCCACTTTCTGATTCGCCAGAGAAGCGGCTACCAGCACAAATACCAGAATCGGCGCTACGGCTTTCAAAGCTCCAACAAATAAAGAACCCAATAATGACGTTGAAATAGCGGTTTCCGGAGAAATCAACGCAAGAATGGTACCCAGTACGATACCAATAATAATACGCAGCACCAGACTGACACTGCACATTCGGGAAAACAAAGATTGGGTCTGGCTCATATACTACCCGCCTGGTATTTATCATTCGTTATTAAGGAGAATGGCCTGCATCTGATTGAATCATCCGGGGGGGGAGGATAACTAATGATCTTTTCTAACGATCTTATTATGTTGCTGATTTGAATCCAGACCAACAAACTCATTATGGCTGCTAGAAAACAACAAGAGTATGAAACAACTCATGATGCAGGCACATTCTGAACAAGTGAAGATTAACCCACTCGGCTATCTTAACGTGCCTGCGATCATTTTTTCCAGTGTTTTTTTAGCAAAAGTTCAGTTAAAGATACTGATTTACAAGAATTTTCCCTGATAGACACAATCAAAACCAGATTATCCTTTGATATCAGAGTTCTCCACCCTATCATCAAGATTTAATCACCAGGGCTTCATATATTTGGACGAACAGGTTACCACCATATCGGCAAACATATCCCGATACTGTTCCGGTGTTCCCTGGTTATTCACCAAACACAACCTCATCATGGCGCTGAATTGCGTGACCAATAATAAGGTGAAACACTTAAACTGCGCTTTATTTTCCGGCTCAGAGAGCTGCAGAACACGTTGGTAAATCTTATCCGCGTTAATTTGACAATCTTTTGCGGCCAGCTCACTCAGCGCCGGATTAATGGATTCAAACCAGATTTCCCGAAGGGCAGGTTCGTTTTGATGAAGTTGATAGATATCATCAAAATTATTTTTGAACACAGTTTCAATATCTTCGAAGCGTTGCAATTGCTGAAGATTCTTATCGATGATGGCGTGAATCTGTTCGGTAAAATACTCAGCCAGCGAGTAAATCAATGTATCTTTGTCGGAAAAGTACTGATAAATAGAACCCGTTGACGTATTGGCCAGTTTTGAAATCTCAGTGATTTTAAGTTGGGCAATCCCTTTTTCTTCAATTAATGCTTTAACCGCCTGAAGAATAACCATCACCCTTGTCCTGCTTCGGCTTTGCGATGGGCTTCGTCGGTTGGTCGCTTGCTGTAAATTCATTGAATTAATCTCATGATGATGTATTCACACCTCGGTGATTCGTATGCTTCTGGTTTCCGCCCTTCGGGATTGCCGGTTTGTCCCTGCGAGGCAAACCGACCCACGCACACCTCTGACCTGATGAAAGTGCGTATTATTTTACGGTGGCTGGCAAATATATTTAAATCGCTTTAATGTGATAAAGGCGTGAACCAAAATCACCCAGATGCGACACATGCTCAGACATCTCCGTACCGGTAAACTGGCTTTTCAGCGGAATACCCACCAGGCTTAACTGATCACCATACAGAATGTAAGACTCGGCAGTCACCGGATGCAATACATGATTGGCAACCATCCCATGTAACAAACCTCTGTCTTTTATTGTTACCGGCAACTCTTTGTTCACCAGATCACCAAACTGACGAATATTATGAAATTGTTCGCGAATGTTGATCTGATACTGAGTATTCGGACTCAATAAAGGCAACTTAAGCGTTTGCAAGCTGGGGTTACTTCGTTGCAGCCCCTGAAAATAACCGACAATGGCTTCCTGTCGATCAGCACTGATGACCATCCATGCGTTTTGATGTTGACCCTGCTCCATCGGCAAGCTATAAAAATCTCCCTGCTGAAAAAGTGCTCGATGCTGTTTATAAAACTCAATCTGTTTTTTGATCACCTTTTCTTTCAAAAGGCGTCAGCTTAGTTAAATCCAGCTGATAACCACTCAACCCAAAACAAGACACATTAAATCGAGACTCTATAGGCGTATGCCTCAACACCTGATGAGATGGATGACCACTGACGTGTGAACTCATGCACGACTGCGGATAGAGCAAAGAAAAATTTTGCTGAATCGCCACACGCTCATGGGCATCGGTATTATCACTGATCCAGGTTTGCGGCATAAAATAGGTCATACCCAAATCAAAGCGATTGCCACCACTGGAACAGTTCTCAAAAAGAATCGCCGGAAATGCCTTCTGCAGTTTGAATAACAACTGGTACAAACCAAGCACATAGCGATGGTAAAAGCCCGATTGCTGCTCCGGCGGTAAATGGTTGGAATAAACATCACTGAAATTGCGGTTATGATCCCATTTCACATAACTGACTTCTGCACGACGAAAGACCGATGAAAGCTGCTCAAAGCAGATAGTCAACCACCTCCGGATTCGACATATCCAACAGCAGTTGCTGACGACCAAATGACGGCTGACGATTCGGTGCGGTGACGGCCCAGTCTGGGTGTTGACGGTACAAATCACTGTTGACCGAGACCATTTCCGGCTCAACCCAAAGCCCAAAGTGTAAGCCTTTCTGTCGTATTTTCTTTGATAAACGAGCCAGCCCACCGGGCAGTTTTTTTGAATCCTCTGTGTAGTTACCCAAACCGGACGACTCATCATTGCGATCTTTAAACCAGCCGTCGTCTAACACAAAAAGCTCGACACCCAAGCCTTTTGCTTTGTTAGCCAGTTTCAGCAGGCGAGATTCATCAAAATCAAAATAGGTCGCTTCCCAGTTATTGCTCTGAACCGGTCTTATAGCATTTTGCCACTGAGGCGCCACCAGATGCTGTTTAATCAGACCATGAAAGTTCTGACTCATCGGGTTTAACCCGGCATTGCTGAACGTCATCACGACTTCAGGACAAACGAATCGCTCGCCCTCATTCAGCGTCCAGCGAAAGTCAAAATCAGAAACACCGAGCATAATACGAGTCTGATCATAAGCACTGACTTCGGTGAGAATCTTATAGTTGCCGCTGTAGATCAGACTAAAACCGAAGCATTCTCCGGTATTTTCAGAACAACCCGGTTTTGCCAGAACCATAAATGGATTGTGCGTTGAGCTGCTAACGCCTCGCTGGCTGCCTATGGAAAAAACACCCCGGTGCAGACGATGGCGCTCCTGTTGTCCTTCGGCAATCCATTTACCAGCAAGGTGTATCGCTTCAAACCCGGAAGATGACAAATCAATATTGGCACTAAACCCTTTATCAATAACGACAGGTGTCGTACCCAGATTAACAATTTCCATACTGCGACTGATTACATCCACCTGCTCAAAACAGGTGTAATGCAGATGAAGTTCAACGGGTTTGACCTTCTCACGCAGCACAATGATTAAGGACTGATCACCTTCGCCGGAGGAATGCGTTTGTGGTAATCCTGTCAGATCAGGTTTTACTGTGGAGATTTCATACCGGTCAAAGATAAAGTCAGATGCACTGCTTCCGTCGTCTTCATAAATAAGATGGAGCGACGATTCTCTGTAGTCCCCCTTCCCGACCGTACTGACTTCAAGCTTTTGCTGCTCCAGACAATAGCGTTCATTATCCGGGCTATAAGCCGTGGTTGAACCGAGTTTGACCCGGTATTGATGATTCAGAACCGAGAGATTTTCTCGGTGTTGCAGTGCTTTGCCATAGTAGGTATTCAACAAGTGCCCTGCTTCGGACACTTGCATAATGTAACTGCTGTTCTGAGTTTGCAGGTGAAACACCTGCTCTTGCTGGTTGACGGTAATCACAGATTGTATCTTTCACTCAAACGACAGGGATAGCATTTTCCGGGTTTGCGCTGCCGGACTCTTTTTCAATCAGAGACATCACCCGGTTTTCATCATAGCGTCGCATCAGGAAAGTCCCGGTAAATGCCAGACAACCGGCCATCAGCGCAGAAAGAGTCACACCGAGAACCGTGGGTTCTGATGAGGCTCCGAGTTCTTTCACCACAGAACCGATAATAATGATGGAAGGAAACAGCAATGCGGTCAGCGATGTCGCCATTTTGTAGGCAAACATATTGGCACCAAAAAACATGGCTTCTTTGTGGTTTCCAGTTTCCGCCGCATCTGAGAGCGCCAGATCCGCAATAATTACATTAGGAATAATCCCCATAACCGCCAGAGGAAAGGGCATAAACGCCAGTAACACCCAACCAAGAATATCCGGTCTGTCGACCAACGCGCAGAGGGAGAAACAACTTAACAGCACGCCCTGAATACACAAGGCGACACTGAACAAGGCTTTTTTGGAATATTTCTTCGACAGGGACACCACCAGCGGATAAAGGGCAAAGCTGCCCAAAAACAACAATATCATCACCAGAGAAGCGGTGGACTCTTTCAGCCCCATCAACATAGTGACGTAATAGATAGCCCCCACTTCAAGAAAGAAACGAGTCATAAATGCCAGACCATTACACACGGTAAAGCGGGAAAAATTCTTGTTCGCCATCGCAGTTTTGAGGGCGGTCAGCATATTTTCATTATTAGAGTGACCTCGACAGTCGCGCTTTTCATCAATCGCAAGAATCGGTACCAGCATGGCCAGCATACCGAGCACAGAGAAGACGGCGACGGCTATCTGAATGGCTTCCACTGCCGTATATCCCATGGATTGAATGCTGTCTTTTATTACCCAGATCAGCTGCCCGGAAGCAAACGCCAATGCCCAGGATACGGAGCAGAACGTAGAGATCATAATCCGGTCATGATCGGTTCGACCCAGTTCCGGAATCAACGACATATAAGGCACCACATACATGGTCAGGCCTATGGTCACCACAACACAGCACATGACCAGCCAAATGACGTTTAGACTGGAAACACCATCGACCGGCGGAAAAAATATCGCTGCCGACATCACCGCAGTGGGAATAAAACTGAGCATCATAAATTTGCGTCGTCTACCAAAACGACTTTTGGAGCGGTCGCTGAGGCTGGCAATAATAGGGTCGGTCACTGCATCCAGCACTCGATTCAGCGCATAAACCAGACCAACAATGGTAATACCAAAGAGAGCAGGAGACCGTGAAATAAATTCCGGAATCTGGTCAGCGGCTTCAGTAGCCGGTGGAAAATAAAAATAGGTAATCAGAATCGAGTAAGAAAAGGTCGCGAGGCACCAGCCAAAATTACCAAAGGAAAAAAGGAAGATCTTTTTTTTTGAGAGAGAATTGTTGTCCATTGGGATACTTCTGGAGCCTGTTGATGGTTTTGATGTCGGCATGTCCTTCGGGCATGCCGACCTACGAGGGTATGCTTTATTGATTAACCAAGCACATCGGTGTTGTATTCAAGGAAGAGACCAAAGCCACTCAGATTATAGTTAGTGTCGGTTCCGATCATAAAGCGATAGCTCATGCCTTCACCGCCATAGTTATACAGCAGTTCGAGGTTGATTTCGGTGTAATCTTCTTTCTTTGCCCCTTCCAGCTTCTGCTTCAAAGTCAGTTTATTGAGATCAGTATTTTTGGCCATAGCTGCAACACCCTGGAATCGCCATTTCGGCAAACCTGCGCTGTCGAGATCATAACCACCGACGACAAAGTAGGTGCGTTGATTGGCCAGATCGAAGCTGTTAATCACTGCCGCATCACCCCAGACTGCAGTACCACCACCCGCTGTGTAACCATCCTGAGTTTCAAAACCTCGGAAGGATTCTTTACCAATCTGGGTGACACCGAACAAAATATCGAAACCACCCGTGTCCAGCCCGACACCAAATTCAGTGACGTCGGTTTTATGATCTGAATTGCTTGCACCTGTGCCTTTTTCCATGCCGTATTTGGCAAGGAATTTAATAATACTACTTCTGTCGTAAGAATCAGCGCCAGTCAACATACCAATAGGGATACCGGTATACACTTCAATAATGCCGTTCTTCTGATAACCTGGCGCTATGGAGTAAGAAGCGCTGCTGGTGAAGTAATCGGTTTCTGTGTGGAAACCGTAATTGTAGATTTCATCGAAAGAGCCATAGCCTTTATTGTCTTTCAGATCATCTTTGAAGTTGATCGTAGAGGTATGATGTGCATCGCTGTAACCGGTAAAGTAGTTCGCCCAGGGCTGGATCATACCCCAGCTCCATTCGTATTGACCGGTAATGGTCGCTCCTTCATACACCTCATGCATGGCATAATACGTGTAATCAGGGCGATGCAGCAGGTTATAAATAGTTGGAGTGAAACGGCCTACCGAAAGCATACCGTGGTTGTCGTCATCGCCCAGACGGAACTGGATATTGGCGTTGCCGAGTTTGCCAACCAGATTGCTGTTTGTGTCAGCTTCGTAGTAACGGCCGTAATCACTTGTGTTATTTATAGGTGCATCTACTGGCCCCGCTTGCGTAGGAACTTGATAAGCCGTTCCTGAAATGTCAGAGTACCCTCGCTGGCGTAAATTAGGACCTGCTGCCTGATAGCCAAGCTGGAAGCCAACCACATCAAACAAATAGCCAGATTGCCAGTCCATCCATAACGACGCACCAAATTCATCCATATTAATTTCTGATGAGCCGGAAACATCAACTTTCACAACATCAGGAAGCTGAGGATTAACCTGACTGCCCGGAACCTGTTTGAAACTAAAATCCTGCTTCCCCTTCAGCTTATAGAAATTAGCCTTCCCCTTCAGGTCTAAGCTGGAATCATTAATAAAGTTCTCAAAACTGGCATTGGCGCAAGTGGCTGCAGCCATGGAGGCGGCGAGAATGGCATAACTCAGAGGCTTTAACTTCATGGTGTCCCTCATGATTTTTTTTGCTTAGTGTTGGAAGCCCGGTGGAACATGAATTCCACTCACATTTTATATTGCGAATATTGCACTTGAAAGAACATAAGGGTCAAACATTTTCATGAATCCTTTTCACATTTGTTGATCTTTGTCACTTTATTCGCCCAATGCAAAAGATCATTCTGAAACTCATCACGATTAAGTTCATGAAATAGCTCATGGCGAGCGCCTTCATACAATTTAAGCTCGACCTGGCTACTCCCTGCAGCGCACAAAAACTGCTGTAACGAACGCATGCCCTCCCCCATTCTCCCAGCAGGGTCCTGATCGCCAGCCACCAGATAAACCGGCAGATCAGAAGGCATCTGTCGTGCGGTAGACAATGAATTAACATGAATCAGTGCGCCAGTAAGATCAGCCCAGAATTGCGCTGTACACAAAAATCCACAAAGAGGATCATCAATAAACTTTTGTACTTCTACGGAATCTCTGCACAACCAGCCATTATTATTGCCATCATTTTTTATTTGCCGGTCAAACTGACGAAAACTCAGCCAATCCAGCAGTTCAGATGGATGTCGCTTACCCTGAATAGCACTCTGCATGCGCGCAACAAGGTTACCCAGCTTGAACAGCATCGGGTTCTGGTGGTTTGAGCCGCAAATAATTAATCCTGTTAACTGACTACCAAACTCAGCAGCGTATTGGCGGGCAACAAAAGACCCCATACTGTGCCCGGTCAGTATCAGTGGTAGCCCCGTCTGTTTTTTTGCAAAGCTAACGACAGAGTGCAGATCATCAATCACTTTTCTCCAGCCTCCGGTATCCGCAAAATGCCCATGCAACAGAGCATTTGACCCATGCCCCCGGTGATTTGCACCAAAAACAACAACACCATGGTCGTTCAAAAATCGGGCAAAATGTTCATACCGGTCAATATGCTCTCCCATACCGTGACTGAGCACCATTGCGTAGGTCGGTTCACCTGCTGGCAACCAGCACCGTACATCAATATTTCTGCCATCTTCTGCCTTTAACAGATGACTGGAAAACAACTTATTATCCATTTCCGATACAAACCTCATTTAGATAAAACGATGATCTGGATCAAAAGATGACAACCATTCACCTTTTGACAGACAGGCATGAGAACAACAATAATAAATGTGAAACTGATTCACAATTTAATTTTAAGAGATATCACTATGGATCGTACGTCAGTCATTTTTGGAAACAGACAGGCTTCTTCTGTCGTGCATCAGGCAGAAAAGACGAAAAAAAAATATCTGAAACAATTTGGCGACGATCTTAAGGTTTCATATCCTCTGACCACTTCGGTTAATCCGGTGCTTAACCCTCTTATTGGTGTTCAAAACATCAACATCAGCTCATCCGGAAATCCTATCAATAACAAGAAGGGCATTGTCGTCGGTAATATCCGAATGGGTTACGGACATTACCGAATTTCCATGGCTATTGCCTCTGCGGCCAATCATCTCGGTTACACACCCTATTGGATGGACTTGAATGCCTATCAGGAAACCACTGGTGGTAAGGTCATTGCTCACCTGAATAAACTCTACTCTTTAGGCTCCAGACTGTCTCAAAAGTTCTCTCTGTTTAATAAGCTCTACTGGGAAAAACTGAACAGCGAAGGCTTCAAAAAACTGAGTTTTAACGCCAAAGATCAGAAAGTTAGTGAGCTGATGACTCCGGTATTTGATCAGCTGCCAAAAGACATGCCCTTTATCGGTACCCATACCTGGCCAGCACAAGCGGCGGTTCATGCGGGAATGCACAATGTTATCAACGTCATACCCGACAACTGGCCGATGGCTCTGCATCTGGCGGAAGGCGCTCATCATGTTGTACAAACGCCTTCCAGTTACTTTGGTTATCGCATGTTAAAAGGCATGGATGGCGAGAAAGTGTTAAACCCGATGCCCGGCGACAGCATCAGCTGTACAGGACACTTTATCGATCACGAATTACTGGTAGACCTGGAGGGTGACTGTCAAAAACGCAGAGACCGGTTAGCGAATGGTAAACCCTTGCGGATTCTGCTGACCATTGGCGGTGCCGGTGCACAGTTTGAAATTTATCGCGCAATGATCAAGCACCTTTTACCACAAATTATCGAGAATAAAGTCTGTGTGCTGATCAATGTTGGCGATTACAAAGGTGTATGGGACAAACTGGTGGATGAAATTCCGGAATTAACTAAAGCGCACCTGTTTGATGATGACTGGGATGGCGTTCAATCCTTTGCTGATCCGGAAAACACATCAATACAAGGTATTTACGGATTCCACAGCAGTGAAATTTTCTCAGCGGTTTATACCACCAATTTGCTGATGCGAATCACCGATCTGATGATCACAAAACCCAGTGAACTGGCTTTTTATCCTGTGCCTAAATTATTCATTCAAAGAGTTGGCGGGCATGAGGCTTACGGTGCGCTACGGTCTGCAGAAATTGGTGATGGCACCGTTGAATTTGAAAAAACCGATGCCGCTATTCAGATGCTACAACGGATCATAGACGACAAAAATATTATTAATGATATGTGTGACAACATTCTGAAAGCAAAAAGTGCAGGCATTTACGACGGAGCTTATAAAACGGTAGAAATGGCAATCAAACATCAAGAAAGCTAAGGGTGGAGGAAGAAAAGAATTTCCAGATGATGCTGCATCATCCGCCGGTTTTGATGCAGCTAATGGTAATTTTTCCACTGTTGCTACCCTAAGGAATAGTCACGAAATAACGTCCTGATCCCTCTGAAACTGTTGATGAAGGATAATAGCCCCATCAGAGGGTATCGCTGGAAAGCATTGAGACTGGCCGGAAGTATGCGGCTGATTTCAAGAAAAACATGACTGTTCAGTTCGATAAATTCCTTCCAAAGTGGAACTACAGAGCTGTTCCTGTGTAGCACCTTGCGGGTGCGTTGTTATTTGCACAGGTATTTTGCCTGCACAGCACAGCGGACGCTTCCTTCCATTCTTCCTATCTTGTGTATTCAGATCGTTAAGCGGGACTTAAGGATAAGCTCAGTGCGAACGGTGGTAAATCTTGTGCTACCACTCTCCCTATAGAGATTTAATCGCCTTTTTCATTCGGGAGACCGCTTCTTCAAGCAGTTGACGGCTGCAGCCAAAATTCAAACGCAGGTATTCTGCATCACCAAACTGCTTGCCGGGAGAAAGACCAACGCCAGCCTGCTCAAAAAAGGCGTGCGGATCATCCAGTCCCAATTCACTGACATTGATCCAGGCCAGATAGGTGGCCTGTAAAGGCTCCATAGACAGGCCGGGAATCTCATTAATCGCTTTCAGCAAATAGTCGTGATTGTCACGCAAGTATTCGAGCATGGATTGACGCCAGGGTTCGCCATGCTGAAATGCCGCTTTGGTGGCGGTGTAGCCAATCAACATGTTATCAGGGTCAGGTACAATGCCTTTGCGGGTACTGTTGAATTTATGGCGTAAGGTGCCATCAGGAATAATGGCAAAAGCGCAGCCAAATCCAGCCAGATTAAAGGTTTTGGATGGCGACATCAGGGTCACAGAGTGATTCTTGCTGAATTCACTGATTGAAGCATAAGGAATATGCTCCACCGTTTTGTCGAGCAGAATATCGCAGTGGATTTCATCGGAGCAGACAATCAGGTCGTGTTTTTGACAGAACGCCTCCAGGGTTTGCAGTTCTTGCCGGCTCATTACCCGACCATTAGGATTTTGAGGGTTGCACAGTAATAGCAGCCGAGTGTCTGGAGTGATTTTCTTTTCCAGCGTTTCAAGATCAAGCCGCCATTGACCATCCTCTGACAACCAGTCCACGCCGACCAGTTTGCGACCACCCAGCTTGGGTGCCATAAGAAATGGATAATAGACCGGTATGGGTGAAATAACGCCTTCGCCTTCCGCGGTATAGGCTCGGGTGCAGATGTTCAGAGCTGTCACCAGACCGGGCAGCCAGACCAACCACTCAGGTTCAATATCCCAGTTATAAAGGTTTCGACAGCGTTCGACCACCAATTGGCTGAGTGTTTCATCAGGGACGGTATAGCCAAATACACCGTGGTCTATCCGTTCATGCAGAGCTTCAAGAATTTCTGGCGCTGTCTGGAAATCCATATCGGCAACCCAGAGAGGGATAGTATCTGCCGAAAAGCGTTCCCATTTCAGGCTGGAAGTATTGCTACGGTCAATAATCCTATCAAAATCTACTGTCACGATGGTCTCTCGCTGTTGCTTATTCTGTAGGCGCATTGTCCTGTGGAATGAGCAAAGGTGCAATAAGTGGAAAAAAAGCCGGATATGAACAATGCTGATGGGTAATATTATAAGTCTGATTGTTAGCTCTATTTATATGCCGAAAGGAATATTACTTGCCCTACTTTCAGGTGCGCTCTGGGGAATATTATTGGTTGTGCCAGAGTGGCTGAATGATTTTTCTGCCGCTGAGATCACCTTTGGCCGGTTTCTGGTTTTTGGGGTGCTGGTTTCGCTGTTAATTCTGTTTCGTCGAGATTCTTTTATTAAATCATTAAGCCTCGCCAATACGAACGGTTATCTGATGCTCTCCCTGTTTGGAAATATTCTCTACTATCTCTCTCTTATCGGTTCTATCCGTTTTGTCGGCGTGCTTCCTGTCTGCGTTCTAATCGGTACTCTGCCTGTTTTTGGGGGGGAATGGATTCACCTCTGCATGTAAACTACACCCTGTTCGTCGCCCTGCGTTATTGATGATGTGCCTGGCGTTTTGCCTGCTATTGATCAACAGACAAAGTATGCTGTTTGAAGGTCATGATTCAGACTGGCTCATTGGGATTTTCTGGCTCTGCGGAGCCGTTTTGTGTTGGTGGTGTTCAACGGGATTGCAGAGTCGCTTGTCTGCTCGTCACCGTTATCTGGATTATTCTGATCATTTACTGCTGACCGGCGCATTTATGCTACCCCTGCTTTTGTTGATGTCAGCGTTACTGCTCATTGAAAACCCTGATATAGGTCTTTTTCATGCTGAGCATTCTGGTCGTCGTTATCAAACATTCTGGATGCTGATGCTACTACTCGGAGCAGGCAGTACGCTATTGGCCAGAGTGCTCTGGAAACAAGTCACCTATACAATGTCCGCCAGCCATTTACCGCAAAGCAGCCAGTGGCAATCCGTGTTCGGGGTTGCCTATATCTATTTATTGGAAAGCCGATTGCCTGTGGGTATAGAGTTATTAGCGCTAGCCTGCTTTGCAATCGGGTTGTATTTATATGGCAAAAGCAGGGCAGAAAACACTAACGCGAATATCTGATTCTGATTAATGCTGCTGAAGCTGTGAAACCAGTCGCGGGTAAGCTTCCAGAATAGCTTTGCGATCGCCTTTAAATATCACCGCACCCTGTTTCTGCTCCAATTGATATTCGTACATAGGGTCGTAATAGCCGGTCAGCAGCTCCGAAATCAATGGGCGATAGCCATCCACTGAGCCTGTGGAAAGATGCTGGCTAAAAGCAGCGGACAAAATATCCAGTAACTGCTGGTAACGCTCTCCACCCAGGCGGCGGCGAATGCGATAAAGACTGCCTCGCAAGCCCTCAGCAAAGGCTTCAAATCCCTGTTCTTCACCGTAAGCGGCGACAAAGTCATCAAGATTATCCCGCACGTATTCCTGTAATCCGACATTTACCCGCTCTTCAATGGTCTCTTCCAGTAAGATCAGCGGCGATTCTTGCATCTTATCCCGTAATGATTGTGGCAAACTGCACCGCCCAATCAGTTTGCTTTCATCTTCCAGTAAAACGGGACGCTCAGGATTAAAGTGACGATGTTTGAGAAAGTCCACCGATAGGCGATTTTCAAAATCAATCTGTCCCGGTTGCCCGCCCTGACGACGGCCAAAACTGGATCCACGGTGATTCGCCAGACCTTCCAGATCAATGCTGTCGTTTATTTGTTGGATCAGGCGAGTTTTGCCTGTGCCGGTTTTTCCACTCAGGATCATCAGGTGAAGGGCGAGAACAGACTGCTCCATTTCATCAATCAGAAAACGGCGCATGGCTTTATAACCGCCTTTGATTAGCGGATAAGGACAGCCGGATTCTTTTAACCATGCTTGTGTAATATGAGAGCGTTGCCCACCACGAAAGCAAAACAGATAGCCGTTTGGGTGTTTACCCACAAACTGCTGCCAGTTTTGCAAACGAGCTTGGCGAATATCATCTGTAGCCAGTTGATAGCCCATTGTTACTGCGGCATCTGGACCTTGCTCCTTATAACAGGTGCCAATCACTTCCCGTTGGTGATCGTCCAATATAGGAACGTTAGTCGCATTACTGAAGCTTCCTTTAGTGAACTCTACCGGAGCACGAACATCCATCAGAGGCGTATCGTTAAGGAATATCGAAAGGAAATCGTCGGAGTTGGCGCGTTCTTGGCTCATGCAAAAAAGTCAGGCTGAAAAAACGGTATAGTGTGCGACTGGATAACCGGTATTTCAAGTACGGTGATTGCGTTGAAAACCTGGAATAAATCGTGCCGGAGTCGTCAGATGTGGTCAATCATAACTCCGTTTGAACATTCAGGCTTTCGAAGAGCTCTGCCAGCTGTTTATCGTTGAGCAGGTAAAGAATAGTTTTCGATAAAATCTCTTCAATAGATGAGAGGTGATAACCCTGCCTGGAACGTATCAGTTGATCAATAATCCAGACGGTTAACCCCTGAATGCCAATGTTTTCTGGAATATGAGTAAATGGTAGAAATGTTGATTCATTTATTGTTGCGACTGATGCTGTTCGGATAATGCTGGCCAGAGACAGGACATCGATATGTCGGCTCGATGTCGTGATTACTCTTATTAATAGTCTTGTCAACCAGACAAGATTTTCCCGTTGTCTATGAATGCTCTCTAAAAGTCTTTTATACAAAGGATGTGTTTTGCTAATCAGCCTTGAAGGAGTCACTCGAGCTTGAATTTCTTTCAGGTACTCTTGCTCAAGGCTGTTTTGTCTTGCGACCATTTTTCGATTAAAGATACGTTTCAGAGAACTTGCAGACCCAATATGTTCTGCCTGTTGTTGGGGGTAAAAGGGTTAATGTTGATTTCCGGACCCGAGCCAATAATGTAAGGATGCGGCTTTCAGTGAGTATATCTTCCTTTGGAATCCGGCTTTGGCTAACAAGAATGGGGTGTGACATTTCGATTGTAGATTGAGGCCTTTGTTTGAGCGGTTTTTGACGTCTGAATGTTACATCATTTTGATAAAACATTGAGACGGATCTTCGATGCCCCGGTTGTAAATTTATACCTGTATCGGGTGTGGTTAATGTTCCTGATGGTTCGTGTAATTGTATTTCTTCGTGAGGGGGTATAGGAAAAGTAGACCGGGCGTTTCGGCTGTTAGTCGGGGTATCTAACCTTACCGTAGTCTGAGCAGGATGACTGGAGAAGGATGGAATGTTCAGATCGCCACTTCTGTATAAAGTCTCCACCCAAACAGGCAATCTGTTCGAAGGGAGAGATAAGAGCGTTGCGAAAGATTGTGTTGGTTCTATAACAGAAAAAATATTTTCATTGGGTATTTTAAGCCCGTAGTTGTCCAGCCAGAAAAAAACTAAATTAGATGCACCTCTCATATAATTACAAATGTGAGCTGCTAGCTTGTCTTCAATGATATTAAATTTTGAAAGCGATGTTTCGATGATAGTGCTCATTAAATTCGCCTCTCGTAATTTCTGAATCATATCATTCTGAAAGCTAGCCATAAAACGGGCAGTACTTAGAGCTTGGATGTCCAGGTCTGCATGCAGCATGTCAATGAGCATAGCTATAAAGGTGTTGGATAATTCAGAGTTATAAGAATAAAAGCTATTGCTCAGATCCCAAATCGCAGATGCCAGTTGATCATGAGGTGCTGATTCTAAAAAATAAATCAGGCTTTCAATGATATTAACCCCTATTGCGTTCTGGCTGACAGTCTGGCTGACAGTCTGGCTGATAGAATGGAAGGTAATATCTTTCTCTGTTGGTTCAGTGTGTTCTTGGGAAGACTCTACTCTGGGTAATATGTAGATTTGATATTTGGTGGATTCACCTGACACAAAGTCGTTGTGTTTCTTTTTTGAAGGCGTGCTTTCGGTAGCCTCAATATCAAAATCAAGGCTGCCGGGAATTAATACAGGCTCAAATTGACTAAACTCCGAAGTGGGCAAGAGATAAATAAAGAGCAGAGAAAACTCAAGCCATGAGGATTCAGTAGCACTCGTAATATCTGAATTGGCAGTGCAAACACCTGTGATTGCCAAAAACAAGAAAAGTGTTTCCCTTATCTTTATTGTAATAAACGACATGTGTAAGCTTTAATCCTGACAGGGTTTGTGGGCAACCTACTCATCATGAAAATAACAGTCTGCCTAAACGACTGACTGGAAATATAGACAAGATCATCGCAATGGGAAATGCGAAGTTGTTATTCAAACCCGATGTGTGACTTTTATCTCGTAGGTTGCCAATCGATGGCTTATGGGTTCTGTACAGTCCCTGTACAGAATGACAGCTAGTAGAGGTTTTGTGCACTCTGCTGTCATCCCGTACAGGGACTGTACGGGATCCACGTGGCATGGATAGCCATGTTGAAATTAAAAGTCACACATCGGGTTATTCAATATACCCACTTGACAGCCGTAATCTTATTTTTCAACAATGCGACTTTTTTTTTGGGTGGCGTTTTCGTGGTCGAACCTTTCGACCTATCATCTCTGTTACTATATGATGTCGCCTGGGCAGTCTCTGGTATAGATTGCCCGAACCTCGTTCGCAGCCCCTGGTATGGTCTGCAAAGAACGCAAAAACATGCAGCTTCTGGTACTGGCTGCCACTGAACTGAATACTCTATTAAGGAATGAAATCCCATGCCTGTAATTACGCTTCCCGACGGCAGCAAACGTGAGTTTGCCGAGGCAGTATCTGTAATGGAAGTTGCCCAGGATATTGGTCCTGGCCTTGCTAAAGCGACCCTGGCGGGCCGTGTTAATGGCGAGTTGGTGGACGCAAGTACTCCAATTTCTTCTGACGCTGATCTTTCCATCATCACCACCCGTGATGAAGAAGGGGGTTGACGTGATTCGTCACTCAACGGCGCACCTTCTCGCAATGGCGACACAAGACCTTTTTCCTGGTGCTCAAGTCACCATTGGTCCTGTGATTGATGACGGTTTTTATTACGACTTCTCCTACGAACGTGCTTTCAATATGGAAGACCTGGCTCGTATTGAAAAGCGTATGGAAGAGCTGGCCAAGCAGGATATGGGTATCGAGCGTGTGATTATGTCCCGTGACGAAGCGGTCAGTGCATTCAAGGCACTGGGTGAAGAGTACAAGGTGGAGATCATTAACGACCTGCCAGAATCGGAAGAAATTTCTGTCTACCGTCAGGGCGAATGGATGGACCTTTGCCGTGGGCCTCATGTCCCTTCTACCGGTAAATTGAAAGCGTTCAAACTGATGCGTGTTGCCGGTGCTTACTGGCGAGGTGATTCCAGCAATGAAATGCTGACCCGTATTTACGGCACTGCCTGGGAAGACAAAAAAGCCCTGAAAGCCTACTTGAAGCGCCTGGAAGAAGCGGAAAAGCGCGACCACCGCAAACTGGGGTAAAAAACTCGATTTGTTCCACATGCAGGAAGAGGCGCCAGGTATGGTGTTCTGGCATCCAAACGGCTGGGCGATTTATCAGGAACTCGAACAGTACATGCGTGAAAAGCAGCGTCTGGCGGGTTATGACGAAATCAAAACCCCTCAGCTGGTCGATCGCTCTCTATGGGAGAAGTCCGGACACTGGGACAAATATTCCGAAGATATGTTCACCACCAGTTCCGAAAACAAAGACATGGCGATCAAGCCTATGAACTGCCCTTGTCACGTACAGGTGTTCAATAAAGGGCTCAAGAGTTACCGGGATCTGCCAATGCGTCTGGCGGAATTTGGCTCTTGCCACCGAAATGAGCCGTCCGGTGCATTGCACGGCATCATGCGTGTGCGTGGCTTTGTTCAGGACGATGCGCACATCTTTGTGACTGAGGATCAGATTCAGCAGGAAGTTTGTGATTTTATCGACTTGCTGCACGACGTATACAGCGACTTTGGCTTTGACCGTTCCAATTTGCTTTACAAACTGTCCACTCGTCCTGAAAAGCGGGTAGGTTCAGATGAAATCTGGGATAAAGCCGAAAAAGCGCTGGCAGAAGCCCTGGATGCCAAAGGCTTACCTTGGGAAGAATTACCCGGTGAAGGTGCTTTCTACGGACCTAAGATCGAATTTTCCCTGAAAGACTGCATCGGTCGTGTATGGCAATGTGGTACTATGCAGGTTGACTTCTCGATGCCGGGTCGTCTTGGTGCCGAATATGTCGATGAAAAAGGTGAGCGCCAGACGCCGGTTATGCTGCATCGTGCCACTCTGGGTTCTTTCGAGCGATTCATTGGAATTCTGATCGAACACTTTGAAGGTGCTATGCCAACATGGTTAGCTCCGACACAGGCTGCTATCCTGAATATCACCGATCGTCAGGCAGAATATGCCACTGATCTGGAAAAAAATCTCTCTGAACAGGGTTTCAGAGTAAAAGCGGACTTGAGAAACGAGAAGATCGGCTTTAAAATCCGCGAACACACCTTAATGAAGGTGCCTTATCTCGCTGTTATTGGCGATAAGGAAATGGAGAACAACACTGTAGCAGTGAGAACCCGAAAGGGTGAAGATCTGGGTGTGATGTCCGTTGAGGATTTTCAGACGCTCATTACTGCAGACATTAGCAGGCGTGGCCGTACTGCTTAAACTGCCCCTAAGTACATTAGTACTAAGGGAGGTGTGCTGGAGATCAGAGTAAAAGTTTCAAGATTTCCGGTGCTTATCTGATGCTTACACAGGAGATACACCCATCAGACGTAACAGCTTCCGTGATCGTCGTCCGCAAAAAGCGCCGATCAATGAGAATATCCGTGCCAGAGAAGTTCGACTGATTAATGCCGATGGCGAACAGGTTGGCGTTGTTAACACGAATGACGCTCTGGCGATGGCCCAGGAAGCAGGGCTCGATCTGGTCGAAATCAATGCAACCAGTGAACCGCCGGTTTGCAAGATCCTGGATTACGGTAAGCATCAGTACGAACAGAAGAAGCAAAAAGCTGCGGCCAAGAAGAAGCAGACTCTTATCCAGGTGAAAGAAGTTAAGTTTCGCCCGGGTACAGAAGAAGGGGATTATCAGGATAAGGTAAACTGCGCAACCTGATACGTTTCCTGACAGAGGGCAATAAGGCGAAGGTTTCTCTTCGCTACCGTGGTCGTGAGATGGCTCACCAAGAGCTGGGCATGGAACTGATGAAACGGGTTGAAACAGACCTCGAAGAACTCGGTACCGTGGAACAGCGCCCAAAAATGGAAGGTCGTCAGCTGATCATGGTGATCGCCCCGAAAAAGAAGAAGTAATTCGTCGTAAATTAAATCGACCGTTGAGCCCGATGCTCTTCGAAGCATAGGGCAAAGGTCGATTTTTTTGGGTTACTTCACACCAATACGAGTATTGTCTTTTATTGGTTTTTATCAACTATCCCGGCGCTGTCTCGCAAACAGTAGTCGCGAATGCGGAGTGTTTTTCATGCCAAAAATGAAAACCAACAGTGGTGCCGCGAAGCGTTTCAAGAAAACCGCTTCCGGTTACAAGCGTAAAAGTGCGTTCAAGAGTCACATCCTGACCAAGATGACCACCAAGCGTAAGCGTCAGCTGCGTGGTACCTCCATGGTATCTGCTGCTGACACCGGTCTCGTAAAGCGTATGCTGCGCGACTGATTATTGCTTAATCGTTCATTTTTCTCGGAGATATAACTCATGGCACGTGTAAAACGTGGCGTCATTGCACGCCGTCGTCACAAGAAAGTTCTTAAGGCTGCTAAAGGCTACTACGGTGCGCGTTCACGCATTTTCCGTGTTGCCAAGCAAGCTGTTACTAAAGCTGGCCAGTATGCATATCGCGACCGTCGTCAGCGTAAGCGTCAGTTCCGCGCTCTGTGGATCGCACGTATCAACGCTGGTGCTCGCATGAACGGTCTGTCCTACAGCCGTTTCATCGCTGGTATGAAGAAAGCTGCTATCGAGATCGACCGTAAGGTTCTGGCTGATCTGGCTGTTCACGATAAAGCTGTTTTCGGTCAGTTGGTAGAAAAAGCCAAAGCCGCTCTGGCCTAAGTTTTTATTCTGCTTATAAAGAGCCTGCGCTTTGCGCATGGCTCTTTTTTTTGTCTGGTTAAAATAGATCTAATAAAAAACTGGTTATAACCATAGATGTTCAAAATATAGGTCAGTGCTCTTCAACTCTGCTAGAGTTGTCATGCTGGTTAGTTCCCTCAGAAAAATCAATAAACAACAAGGAAAGAACACTCTCATGGCTGCCTTTTATGAAGAAACCGTGCTGTCAGTCAGGCACTGGAATGACACGCTGTTCAGTTTTAAAACCACGCGTCCCTCCGCTCTACGTTTTCATAATGGTCATTTTGTCATGATTGGTCTGATGGTAGATGGTAAGCCGCTGATGAGAGCCTACAGTATTGCCAGTGCTAATTATGATGAAGAGCTGGAGTTTTTCAGTATCAAAGTTCCTGATGGTCCATTAACTTCGCGATTGCAGCATCTTCAGGAGGGCGATAAAGTTCTAGTGAGCAAAAAGCCAGTAGGTACCCTCGTTGTAGGTGATCTAAAACCAGCCAAAAACCTGTTCCTGTTTTCTACCGGCACCGGACTCGCACCCTTTATGAGCATTATCCAGGATCCGGAAACCTATGATCGCTTTGAAAAAGTAATTCTTGTCCATGGAGTGCGCTATGTCAGTGAGCTGGCTTACCAGAAGCGTATTCAGGAAGAGTTGCCAAACCATGAGTATCTCGGTGAAGAGATTCGCAATAAGCTGGCTTATTACCCGACAGTAACCCGTGAGCCTTTTAAAAATACTGGTCGAATTACCGATCTTATTGAATCCGGAAAACTCTGTGATGATCTGCGGCTTCCACCGCTGAATCCTGACACCGATCGGGCCATGATTTGTGGTAGTCAGAATATGCTTTCAGACCTTTGCGATATACTCGATAAAAAAGGCTTCATCGCTTCAGCTCACACCGGAGATGTGGCTGATTATGTGATCGAACGGGCGTTTGTAGAAAAATAAATCATTTGTCTAAGCCTATAAACGACAAAACCCTTACGACAGATACCGTAAGGGTTTTAATGTACGACGATGAGGGAGGGGACCAGCAATAGAAAAATTTGATCAAGAAATATTATTTTATCTCAAATAGTAGTTAAAGCTAACCAGCCTCCCGTTCCCGAATTACCTTTTTAGTTTGTCCATTTCACATTTTCCCGCATAGGGTCGCCAGCCGTGTGATTGCGAATAACTTCCTGCAATTTCTCAACAAGCTTGGGGTAGATGTCAGTTAACCGTTTACGCCCCCCCTTTTTTTCGCTGAGGATCAGTGGGCTCGATATCTGATTCAAGCTCAGTAATTCCACGACTAATCGTTTTTTGACCACAACCCAACACTTGGGATATGTAACCAATGCCGCCACGACCGAGCTTCAGAGCCTCAGCGGCAGCATAATGCCGACGATCCCTCTCATTGAGAGATCGATAGAAGATCTTCATGCGTTTCTTCACTAATGAGGGGTACGCAGCCATAGTCACCTCCAGCAATGATCAGAGTATTGACCATTGTCTGAGAGGTGCAAATCGGGAAGCTATTTTTAGACTATTCCTAAGTACCCAATCATAAGTCCTATAAACCAGAAATATTCGATTTCATGTGACCGAATAACTAGTTTTGAAGGGTGATACCAGAAAGTTATTTCAGGGCAACTCCACGGCCCTGCCCTGAAGTTGGTGTTATACGCAGAAAATCCCTTGAAACCCCACTATAAAGCGGCAGGATTTTCTGTGAGAATAGCGCACCTTTTCACGCTAGTACGTTTTTGCCATGACCAAATCGGCTCAAGATCTTTTCTCTTACCCCAAATACTGGGCGGAATGCTATGGCACCGCGCCTTATCTGCCTATGTCCCGGGCAGAGATGGATGAGCTGGGGTGGGACTCCTGCGATATTATCATTGTTACCGGCGATGCTTATGTTGATCACCCGAGTTTCGGTATGGCGATTATTGGTCGCTTTCTTGAATCTCATGGGTTTCGGGTCGGCATTATTGCGCAGCCAGACTGGACAAATGTGGATGATTTTAAACGACTGGGAAAGCCTAATCTGTTTTACGGTGTAACTGCCGGTAATATGGATTCTATGATCAATCGCTACACAGCCGATCTGAAAGTCCGTAATGACGATGCTTACACGCCGAATGCAGCACCGGGAAAAAGACCAGACCGAGCGGCGATTGTTTACAGTCAACGCTGTAAAGAAGCGTTCAGTGATGTGCCTGTGGTGTTGGGTGGTATTGAAGCCAGCTTGCGTCGTATTGCTCAGTACGACTACTGGAGCAATGAAGTGCGGCGCTCTGTACTGGTGGATGCCACGGCGGATATTTTGCTCTACGGTAATGCCGAACGAGCCATGGCTGAAGTGGCGAATCGGTTGTCTACCGGTGTAAACATCAATGACATCACTGATATTCGCGGTACAGTGATTATCAAGCCGGAAATCACAGGGCAATGGACTGAAATTGACTCCTCTCGCATCGACTGGCCCAAAGATATTGCTTCCCTGGAAGAAGCCTACGGTGGCAGTCCTTACGAATGCAAAGATGAGTCTGAGTGCAGCAATGAGCAGAGAGAGGCTGAAGAAGCTCAGCCATTGCGCATTGTCCCTATGCCTCTGCAAAGCAAAGCGGAGCTAGACCCTGTAACATCCTATATTCGTCTGCCGTCGTTTGATAAGGTTCGTAATGATCCTGCGCTCTATGCTCATACTTCCCGGGTACTGCATCAGGAATCCAACCCGCTGAATGCAAGGGTTCTGGTGCAGAAGCATGGTAATCGTGAACTCTGGGTTAACCCGCCGCCGTTGCCTCTGGAAACGGCCGAGATTGATAGTGTTTTTGGCTTACACTTCCAGCGTCGTCCACACCCGTCTTATGGTAAGGCAAAAATTCCTGCCTACGACATGATCAAAACCTCCGTCAATATTATGCGTGGATGCTTTGGAGGCTGCAGTTTTTGCTCAATCACCGAACATGAAGGACGGATTATTCAGAGCCGCTCTCATGAATCGATTATCGATGAACTGGAAGATATTACCCGCAAGGTGCCGGGTTTTACCGGGCAGATTTCTGACCTGGGCGGGCCTTCTGCCAATATGTATCGTTTGGGCTGCAAGGTGCCAGACATTCAGGCTAAATGCCGGCGATTGTCCTGCGTATTTCCGAGTATTTGCGTCAATCTGGAAACGTCTCATAAGCATACGACGGCGTTATATCGTAAAGCTCGTGCTGTGCCGGGTATCAAGAAAATAGCTATTGCTTCAGGTTTGCGCTATGACCTTGCGGTCTGTGATCCGGAATACGTTGAAGAACTGGTAACGCATCATGTGGGTGGTTATCTGAAAATTGCGCCTGAGCATACGGAGAAGGGCACGCTGGATTTGATGATGAAGCCGGGTATGGGCACTTACTACGACTTCAAGAAAATGTTTGAATACTACTCCCGTAAGGCGGGTAAGGAGCAGTATCTGATTCCTTACTTTATTGCCGCGCACCCCGGCTGTGAAGATGAGGATATGCTCAATCTTGCGCTCTGGCTTAAGAATAATAAGTTCCGTGTGGATCAGGTTCAGACCTTTTACCCTTCACCCATGTCGCTGGCGACCACCATGTATCACAGTGAACGGAATCCGCTGAAAAAAATCAGTTATAAAAAAACCGGATTGTATACCGCCAAAGATATTGATCAGCGTCGTATACATAAGGCTTTTCTGCGTTATCACGATCCGAAAAACTGGCCCAGACTGCGAGAGATTCTGACGCGTATGAATCGAATAGATCTGATTGGCTCAGGGAAAAAACAGCTGGTTCCGGCAGAAGATAAACAGGGTTACGGGCATCGTAAGTCGTCAGGTCAATATCAACAGGCACGAGGTAGTCAGTGGGATAATCGTCGAAAGCCTGCTGGGAAAAGAGCGGGTCAGAGAAAAAATACCAAGTATAGATGATCAGCTCTGTTTAAACGCTAAAACATTCAAAATCCATACGGTCGGTTCATCAAATGACAAGCTGACCGTGCAAACCCTACAAGAACACTGATTATTCTTTCATTTTGAAATGGTCAGTATAGGTGTTTAGAGTCCACCCTCGTGTTTACAGGACACTTCTGTAAGAGACAGTACGTTGCTGCCTTTGGTGCCTTCTGTTTCATTGCTTAGTTTCAACTTGCCGGTGACTTCTATCGTTGCGCCTTCAGTATGCTGATCTTTTAGATAGAGGATTGTGTTTTCTGGTAATGCTATTGATTGAATCTGGTATGAGAAATAATAAATGATTTCATCATTTTCATTGAGGTAGCTCTTTGTTTTCACTGGCTCAAAAGGATTTATCTCTGCTATTTGTCCAGAGACTTTTACTAAAGCACCTTCGGGTTTCATCAACACTTCAGGTGTCAGGTCAGCCGGAATGCTATCTTCAGCTACCGTCAGACATGCAATCACAGAAAACAGAAAAATAGTGACCAGTTGATACATTGAACGAGACAGGACAGAGCGACTAGCCTGTAGAATTAAACGGCTCATGTTGCATTACTCCGGATGAATCAATGGTCAGTATAGACAACACTGGGAACAACGCATCATGGCCTTATTTCAGGAAGACTGCTTTCGGGTATTCTCATGGCATTCTGATAGCAGAGCAATGCGATTCCGGTACAGGTGAGCATCATAAAGGTCATTGGAAATAATGTGTTGTTATGCAGCAGGCTGACCAGGCTCCCTGTTACCGCACCCATAGTAAACCGCAAGGCTCCGGTAACAGCGGTTGTCGAACCACTGTTTTCCGGGAAATACGACAGTGTACAGGCAGAAGCATTTGGCCAGACCAATGATTGACAACCAATTGCCAGCATCACAAGAACGACCACTACGCCTAATGGTGGATCAAAGAAAGCACTGGTAAATAACAGGCTGTTGGCCAGTAGCTGCAGACTGATACCGAATTTCAGATTCTGTTCCGGTGACCAACGATTGAGTAACTGCACATTGACTCGATTAAACAGCATCATGGATATCACATTGGCGGCAAAGAGAACCGGATAGATATCGGAGCTGACACCAAAGTACCCCATGTAGATAAACGGTGAAGCAGTCATAAAGGAAAACTGCATACCACTACTGAAACTCTGAGTAAAAATAAAACTCAGTGCCCGGGAATGACGAAAGACACTGAGGTAACCACTCACCACCTTTTTGAGATTGAGTCCTTCTGGTTGTCGTCCTCTGGTTTCGGGTAGTAGCAAAAAGAGGGTAATCCAAAGCAAGCTACCGTAGCCGGTTAGCAGCAGGAAGATGCTTCTCCAACCGTACATTTTTAATAACAAGGCACCCACTACCGGAGCCGCCAGCGGCGCTACCAATACCATAATGCTGACCATGGATAACATTCTGGCACTTTGCTTTTTATTAAAAAGGTCCCGGACTATCGCTGAGGCGTTGACTGTACTACCGCCTCCACCGAGTGCCTGAAGAAAACGAAACAGCAATAGCTCGTCAGGAGTTTGTGCCATAGAGATCATTAAACTGGAAAATATAAACACCAGAATACCGGTCAGAGCTATTGGTTTACGCCCATAGCTATCGGAACAAGTACCACCAATCAGTTGGCCAAGGGCAAACCCAACCAGAAACAGTGTCAGCGAAAATTGAATCAACGTGATATCGGTATTCAGGCTCTCAGCAATGACAGGAAAGGCTGGCAGATAAGTGGTGACAGAGAATGGTGTCATTGCGACTAGCATGGCCAACAATAGAGGTAGAGAAGGCTGTGTTTTGATATCCATATCCGGGTTAAGGCGTGCTCTGATGGTTTAACTGTTCAACATTACATGAAATAGGGATGCATTGCTTTGTTTCAGGTCAGCAATCAGGTTATCGGCTTGAGAATAGGTTTTATCAAACCGACCATTGCAGCAGATTGGCATTTCTTTCAGGATTACCGAACTAAAGAGTTTTGCAGCAGCATTGATCGCAAGAGTGATGAGTACCGAGAGCATCATTTTCAGACAAATCTTAAGTACTCACCCCTATGAAATCATGATTGGTTGATGGCCGGGTGTGTTTCTAGGTAAGCGTCAGCCAAAACCCATCTACCCAGCCTTACCGCCAATCCGGATACTGATGCTTCCAGCTTTCAGGAGGCAACATGTCCGAAAAACAACAATTCTGGTTTCAGCACATCGAACAATGGCAGCAAAGCGGACTTTCTCAGGCGGAATACGCTCGTCAGCAGAAACTGTCCATCAAATCTTTCGGCTATTACCGTCGTCGCTACAGGCAACAATCGGCCCCTGATAAAAAGCCGACCCCTCTATTACCAGTCACTGTAGCCAATATCGAGACCAATTCGCCCCCTGCTCAACCAGGAACGACCGGCATCACCCTGACCAGCCCCTCCGGGTTTCGTATCGAACTGGCACCGGGATTCGACCCCCAGACCTTGCGAACCGTACTGCAAACCCTGGAGGTTGCAGCATGATAGGTGATGCGACTTCCCTCAAGGTCTACCTGGCTCCCGGTGTCACCGACATGCGCAAGTCTATCGATGGTCTCTCCCTGATCGCCAGCGAAGTACTGAACCTGGACCCGTTCTCCGAAAGCCTGTTCGTATTCTGCAACCGGGAACGCAACAAACTTAAAATACTGCACTGGCAGACTAACGGCTTCTGGCTTTACTATCGTCGCCTTGAGAAAGGCCGTTTCAATTGGCCTGATTATGAAAGTCCGAATCAGGCCATCACGCTGACCCGCCGTGAGCTGAACTGGCTTCTGGACGGCTTGCCTCTCGACCAGAAAAAAGCGCACCCGACATTGTGCTATCAGCCTGCCGCCTGAATGTCCATGACCTGCCACAATGCAAACGACGGCGGTTATGTTGGATAATAGGCGACATGAATACGATGACCACCCCAGACAAAACGACCATAGAATCCCTTCAGCTTGAGAACGTTCAGCTGAAGGCGAAACTGGCGTGGTACGAGGAACAGTTCCGCCTGCATCAACATCAGAAATTTGCCGCTTCCAGTGAACGTTTCGAGGGCCAGGAGTCACTGTTCAATGAACCTGAATTATTGGCCGAAGAGTCTGCTGAGCAACCTGAAACCCAGACGGTAGAAGCGCATCAGCGCAAAAAGCCGATCAGGAAAACACTGCCTGACCACTTGCCCCGGGATGTCGTTCAGCTGGATATCACCGAAGAAGAAAAACAGTGCGACTGCTGTGGTAAGGCCCTCAAGGCATTCGGCCATGAGAGCAGTTGTAAGCTGGACATCGTTCCGGCACAGGTGAAAGTTGTTGAGTTCCAGCGCCTGAAGTACTCCTGTGAGTGTGAATCCGGTGTCAAAACGGCACCCATGCCAAAACTGCCCATTCCGAAAAGCATTGCCACTCCCGGATTACTGGCCTGGATCATCACCAGCAAATACTGCGACGCCCTGCCTTTATATCGTCAGGAGTTTATCCTGAAGCGTATGAATATCGAGATCAGTCGTGCGTCCATGGCTGAATGGATGATCAGGGTGTCCGTGTTACTCAAGTCAATATACGACGTATTACAGAAGATGCTGGTCAGGCAAACCAGCATTCAGGCTGACGAAACGCCGCTACAGGTATTGGATGAGCCCGAACGGTCGCCACAGGATAAATCCTACATGTGGGTATACCGCACCACCGAGCAACTGGGGACACCGGTCATCCTCTACGATTACCAGTCAGGTCGTGACCATAGTCGTCCACAGGCATTCCTGTCCGGGTTCAGGGGCTATCTGCAATGCGACGGACTGTCTGCTTACAAGGCGCTGAGTAAGAAGCAACCGGGAATAGAATTGGTTGGCTGTTTGGCGCACGTCCGGAGAAAATTCAAAGAAGCACTGGACGCTATCCCGAAGAAAAAAGGCCAGCCACAAACCAAAATCACCAAGCCCGCCCAGGTGCTGACCATGATCCAGACGCTCTACACTATAGAGAGAAGGATTAAAGATAAAACAGTAGAAGAGCGTTTCCAGGCAAGACAGCTGGAAAGCCGCCCGACCCTGGACAAGCTGAAAGAGTGGCTGGATCGACAGCAACCCAAAATTCCTCCGAAAAACAAGCTTGGCAAAGCCATCACCTATGCGCAAAACCAGTGGCCTTATCTGATACGTTACCTTGATAGCGGGTTACTGGATATTGACAACAATGCGGCAGAGAGAGCCGTCAAACCGTTCGTTATTGGCCGCAAGAACTGGCTTTTTGCTAAAAGCGTAAACGGCGCAAATGCCAGCGCTACACTTTACAGTCTGATCGAAACCGCCAAGGCGAATGGTCTGGAGCCATACGCCTGGCTACGTTACGTGCTGTCCAGAGTTCCTCAACTGCCCAAAGAATCGTGTGTTGAACACCTGTTGCCTATGAATCTCACACCGGACGATTTAAAAATAGCGAATTGGTGGGAGTAGGGGTAGATGGGGTTGCCCGATCGCTTACGGTTCTCTATGTCGATGCCATTCGGATCGAAGCCTTTCCTGAGCAGGCTGCCGCTTTGATTAAAGCGCTACAGGCCACTTCATGATTCGCCCAGCTGAAAAGGTGCCCGTGTATCTCTATGCAGAATTTGTCGATATGCGTAAATCCATTGACGGACTGGCTGCAATGGTTGAACAGGAGGCAAGGCAGTCGCCTTTCAGCCAGACTGTTTTCGTATTTTGTAACCGCAAACGGGATAAGATCAAAATGCTGTACTGGGAGCGCAATGGTTTCGTACTCTGGTATAAACGACTGGAAAAATTCCGGTTCAAATGGCCAGGGAACGATGCGCCCGAACCTGTAGACGGTCAGCTTTTAAATCAGCTGCTGGATGGCTATGACATTCGTCCCCGGAAGCCGCTCCCTACCCTGGAATACACAACGTTGTTCTGACACAGTGGCGATGCAGCCATTCCCGTCTATCCTGAATCGGCATGGAAGCTTACCCAGTCCCACTACCGGATGATAACCCCGAGCTGGTTGCGTGGATCACTTCACTCATCAATAAAAACAACCTTCTGGAAGAACGGCTGCGCATTCTGCTGCATAAACAGTTCGGTGCCTCCAGTGAAAAAACGTCCCCGGATCAACAGGAGCTGTTCAACGAGGCTGAGCAGGATCAGCCTGAACCTGAAACAGTAGAAGATGACGTTATCACGGTTCCCGAACATACCCGCAAGAAGCGAGGAAGAAAGCCCTTACCAAAAAACCTGCCCAGGGTGCGGGAAGAACATGATCTCCCGGACAGTGAAAAACAGTGCCAGTGTTGTGGCGGGGATCTTCACCGTATTGGCGAAGAAATTACAGAACAGCTCGACATCATTCCCGCCAAGATTCAGGTGATTCAGAATGTGCGATTCAAGTATGGCTGTCGTTCTTGTGATGAAGGTGTCAAAACAGCCAGCATGCCTGCCCAGCCAATACCGGGCAGCATTGCCACACCGGGCTTATTATCGTTTATCGCGACGAGTAAATACGTTGATGGACTTCCCCTCTACCGTCAGGAAAAATTCATTCTTGCCCGCCTGGGTGTGGATATTGCCCGAGCCACCACATCAATGTGGATGGTGCGCTGTGGCGATTTGGTTCAGCCCCTGGTTAACCTGATGCGGGATAAGTTGCTCGAGGCACCGCTGGTTCACTGCGATGAAACCGTCACACAGGTATTGAAGGAAGACGGTAAAACCGCACAAAGCCAGTCGTACATGTGGGTTCAGGTGGCAGAGCCAGTGGCAGGGAAGAAGGTCATCCTGTTTGATTACGATCCCAGTCGTAGTGGTTCGGTTCCTTTACGATTACTGGCAGGCTATCAGGGTTACCTTCAAACCGATGGCTATGAAGGATACAGTGCAGTTTGCCGTCAACCGGGCGTCCTCAGCCAGGGCTGCTGGGCTCATGCCAGACGCAAGTTCGATGAAGCGATCAAGGGACAAAAAGACAAATCCAAAGTGGGCAAAAGTCACATGGGGCTGTCCTATATCCGTAAGCTTTATCGAGTCGAACATGGGATCAAAGACAGTCCACCGGAAGAACGAAAAAGAGTTCGTCAGGAGCTGAGCCAACCTATTTTGAAACAATTACGACAATGGCTGGATAAATCATTGCCACAGGTACCACCGAAAACCCTGCTGGGCAAGGCGCTGCATTATCTGAATAATCAGTGGAAAAAGCTGATTCGCTATTGCGATGAAGGTTACCTGCGCATGGACAACAACCTTGCGGAGAATGCTATTCGTCCGTTCGTTGTAGGCCGCAAGGCATGGCTGTTCAGCAACAGTGTGGATGGAGCAAAAGCCAGTGCGAATCTCTACAGCCTGGTAGAAACGGCGAAGGCTTGCGGACTGGAACCATTCCGTTATCTGAAACACGTCTTTACCCTGTTACCAAGGGCGGAATCGATTAAAGAAATAGAACAGCTGCTTCCTTGGAATCAAAAGCTTGCCTGAATCAAGGTGGGTAGAAATTACCGCTTACGTTTCTAGAGTGGGGATTCACTATCAGCTGATAGCATTTTTGCAGTACTATCATCGCTACTTATTGTTGGTGAGTACCAGTTCCAGCTTTTGTGCTCTGCAAGTTTACACGTCAGTGTATTAAACACTTTGCAGGCTGCTCTTTTATGAAAGACTGCACACATCGCAAACGAACCCAGATAGGTGAGCGTTGCAGAAACAGCTGCTGTACCACCGATGAAAGCAGCGGCAAAGTTGCCAGCTGATTCGCTGTCATTGGGATTTAAGTCATAAAGATGCTCCTCAGAATAGTTGTTGAGGGTATCCGGTTTTGTTGAGATCACATTTCTGGTGATAAATGTATTGCCTGATGAGCGTGAAACAGAACGGGTTGCTGAATCAGTAGCGAATGTGATTTCAGTTGGCAGATCCCCGGCTGTTTCAGGATATAGCTGATGCGTAAGACATCCTGGCAAGAAAGATTGCCAAACAATATCATCGTAGGCTTCAGTATATGGCAAGGTGTCGTTTATTGTGTCTGTAGGCTCTGCGGTTGTATTTGAGAACGACGTGTCTGAGAAGTTCAAATTGGATGCAATACCTTCATGATTAAATGAGTTGTCAATCAGGGAGAGATGGACTTTTGTTTTAGCCCGGGTGGCAATAATGACCGGCTTTTCCAGTTTTTCAGAAGGGATGCCAGGGGATAGAGTAATATTGCTGAGATTGATAAAAATATCAGATACAGGCTGGCTATTGATGATGGATATGCCTACTGGAGCATCGGGAGCGTCGTCCAGGGATGTTTTCAGTGAAAGATTGATATTTCGGCAGGTAAGCCTCTTGCTATCAAGCATTAGGAAGCTGGTGCATGCTGCACAAGCGCTGTCTCCGTATATATTGCTGAGATCAATGTCATTCACTCTTTCAGTATGAATAAAAGCGCTAATTCCGCTGGATTCTCCCCGGACGTGTAGGCGATCGACTTGCAGAGTGTCAGCGTCATGAGCAAAGATCAGGCTCTTAGCCGTGGCTTCAGCGCCATGAAAATCAATATTTCTGAGTTTGGAGTGCTGACCGGAAAGAACAAAAAAGTGATTGATTACATGAAAGAGGTGATGTGTTAAATGCCCCCTGGGTTCAAATTCAAGGTTCTCAACCAGTAGATGATCTCCGGTTGAAGAAATAAAAGTATCAATCTGATTGTAGAGCGTTTTCGATAATGAGATTCTGTTTTTTTCTTCCTGGTTTTTCACTCCGATGATTGCCACATTATCAGCCGTAACATGGAGTGGATTGGCCAGGGTAATGTTTGAGGTGATTAAATGAAGGGTATTTGGTTTGTCTGCATTTATGGTTTTTGCCAGACTCCACCAGGTTTCATTGTGTTCTACCACCGTTGTGTATCGGTTTGGAAATCTTGTTGTTACTTCAATACAGGTAGCTTTGACCCGTTCGTCAGTCTGGTTGCACAGTGTTTGATGTTGAACAGGTATTGATGGCGTTGATGAGACGGCTGTCGTCTCTTCGAAAAATAGCGTATTCTGATGGTCTACTGATAAGGCCAGGCTGAATTTTGCGATAATAAGCAAGCTGAAGATTGCCGTCTGGAATAGATGTATTAAATATTTTGTACTTATCAACATGAAGGTCTCCCATCAAAATGCGATGAAAAGACATATAGCCAGTTTTGTGTCGTTGGCAATTAAACGAGTAACGACATCCTCGTCTGGTATATGTGTTTATTATTTTTCCAAAGACAGTATGGATGCTATTTGCAGAACAGCAAGTCAGACAATGTTTAATACTATTACAATGGTTCTACAACGGTTCTACAGCAGTTCGAATAAATGCCGGACACCCTCATGTCTGGCGAATCGTTTAGTCCCAAATTCTTTTTTGCGGAATTGAATAACGAAATTACTGTCATTCACTTCAATGACTTTTCCTTCTCCAAAAATAGCGTGGCGAATACTCCGCTGTAATTGCCAGGGGGTACTGTCGTCAATAATGGATTGCAGTGAAGCTTTCGGTTTTTTGCTTTTGCGGGGCGGCGGTGAGTGAATTGTGTACCAATTATCAGCGTTATCGGCAGTGCTGCTCAGGTCGGGGCGGACGAATTTCAGATAATTCGAAGAAATCCGGGTAACGCCTTTATCACAAAGATAATCGTTCAGTGCATTGTTGTCGGTCTTTTGCAGAGCTTCAGCCAATGGGAGGCAGTGGCCAAGATTCATTTCTCTGAAAAAAGGGCTGGGTGTCTGCTTTTTATCGTTTGCCCAGCGGTTGCCAGACTCTTTACAGGTAAATAGATGCAATACTTTACTGGCTCTGGTGATGGCGACGTACAACAGTCGTCGTTCAGCCTCCATTGAGTCGCCCGTCGGCGTTGCCAGATCATCTTCGCGTACAAAGGGCCAGTATTGTTTGGTGAGCCCCGGGATTAATACCACCGGCCACTCCAACCCTTTTGCTCGATGACTGGAGCTCAGGGTAATCGTGTGTTGATCTGGACCAGATTGTTTTGTTGTGCGACGTTGTCGGTGTCGTTTAATCAGCTCATCAATATGAGCACAGGTTGACCGGGCATCAGTATTTAATTGCTTAAGAAAACCCTGAAAACCCCGGATAGCCAGAATTTGTTCTTCGGTGCGTTGTTCATTGAGGCTCATGGAGCGCAAACTGTCGATTAGCTCGGTTTGCTGGATGTAGTGGTTCAGTATTTCACTGGACGACAATGTTTGCGTTGACAATGTTATTACAGAGCGCTCCAGAAATTGGAAAACTCTGGCGCGACTGCGCAACTTGTCCATTTGATATTGACTGATATCACGAATGGAGGTACAGAGTTCGTCCAGCCTGTCACCCAACCCCTGCGCACAGGGTTGTAACTGAGTAACCAGTTGTTGCACAAGCTGTGCCTTCAGGCCGATATGAGGCAGAGTTAGCATTTTAGTGAGATGATGAGCTCGAACATCGGGATCATAAAGAGCGAAGAGTCCGGCAGCCATTTTCAGAGCGCAAATCAGGGTTTCGATTTCAGGTCGCTGAAACAGAGAAGGACCATCGCTGGTATAGGCAATGCCCTGTTCCAGTAAGCTCAATTCCAATGGCACCGCTTGAGCCCAGACTCGAACCAGTATGGCAATATGTTCGGGGGCTGTTCCGGTATCAAGGTAGTCTCGAAGTGTGGCGATGACTTGCTCAGTATCATCACCTTCCGTTCGGGTAACCTGTATCTCTGAGGGTGAATTGTTTTCGTGAGCGATGCAGATGACATTTTTACGGGCTTTATTACGGCTGATCAGGTGACTGGCGACCAGCGCAATACTGTGTCCGTAACGAAAACTATGGGGTAATGTCATCTCTGCCACAGGATGAGTGGAGCCAAAGTCTCTCTGGAAGTGATTGAGAATGTTATCAATATTGGCACCAGCGAACTCGTAGATAGTTTGGTCCGGGTCACCGACGGCAATAACTTTGGCTCTCTGTCCGGCAATGAGGCGAGTGAACTCGTGTTGCAGGGTAGAGGTGTCCTGATATTCATCAACGACAACGTAATCCATTTTATTTTCAATCTGTGGAATGCATTCCGGATGTGCCTGCACCAGACATAGCGGGTCGTAGAGCATGTCGATAAATGTGATGGCTTTCTGCTGATGACGCCAGTGCTCAAACTGTTTAAATATTTGAATAAAGAAACGATGTTCATCAGGCATCCCTGATTGAGAAAACCAGGCGTCTGCTGTCGTCAGGTTAGACTTTACGCCATCAATAAAGGTAATAGCTGACTCAATATAACGGGCAGCATCGGAACGCAATCGCTCTCTGATGGATTCAGGCGCATTCAGTTGTAGCAGTTCTCTGATTTTCAGCTCTATCATTTTATCGCTGAGCGGTTTTTTGTTGTAAGGTTCTCGTAGATGCCAGCCTTCCAGTGTGCGCAGTAATCGTAAACCGGTGGAGTGATAAGTTCGCACTTCTGGCAATTGGATATGACGGGAAGCGACCTGTTTCAGCTTTTTACTGAAATCCAGCTGGGCAGATTTATTAAACATCATCACCATAATCCGTCTGGCATTGGCTGACGTATTGAGCAGGTTGTTAATAAGGTGTGCCAGAGTGGATGTTTTGCCAGACCCCGCAACGGCAATGCATAACGCATGAGAGGCGTTATGGTTGGCTATGGCTTGTTGATGGCTGGTCAGGTTCATCCGGATTGAATTACTGCAGGACAACCGCAGAGAGTACCAGAGGTGGCTGGAAAGGTCTTTAGATTTTGTCGTCGATCTCCCGCTTAACAGGAGATCGACGCAATGATGAGTAGCGATTTAGAGGCTGCTTGTCGGCATTTGCAGCCTACAACAAGATTATGAACAGATCCTCTTAGAGGCCGTCTGAATACTCATCCGATAAAAAATGCATTAACCCAAGTTTACGTTGTGAGGCCTTGTTGAGAAGGCTTTCTTATCGATAAATGCCCGAATGCTTGCTGCTGATGCTTGTTTGAGATCCTTTCCATATCGGTCCTGATGACTCCACAAGAGTCTCTTTATCTTCTGATGAAGCTACCTGGGATAAAGAAATCGGTTTTAAATTGCTATAGCCCAGTTGCATTGCGGCAGGTTTGATGGAATGGAGTGTGAGTTGATTCAGCATCCATGAAGCAAAGGGTCTGGTTGTATCGAACCTTGTTCCCAGCGCTGACATCCATGTTAGTCCAAACCAGGTAGACAAGATGGCAACCGCATAGTCTTCAGCTATTTGCCAGTATCTATCCACTACGAGCAGGTTGTCTTTCAGACGCCATTGACCCGAAGACGTTGCCTGATAGACCGCGCCTGTTGGAGAGGCGGCGTAATAGGGAAGCATTTTACTTGACCTCAGGGAAGTGGTACCACCGATCACTGTTGTAAATTCTTCAATGTAGGTAGGGTGAATTGTTGTCGTTTTTTTGGCCGTTGTTGCAGTGGTTGTAGGATCTGGGGCAGGCATTGGAAACACTTGCATTGGGCATATCGTTGCTATAGTCGGGTTGTACTTCGCATATACGCAGGCTGGAGCATGATGGAACAGCACATCAAGTAACCCGTCATTACCGCTGGTGATTTCATCTTCCTCTTCGTAGTTTTCGTAGTTGTAATCGCCGGTCGTGAAGGAGCCGCTATCATTTGTCGTTCCAAAATTGGCAAGATTTTGAATTTGTTGTGTTGAAAAGGAGTTGTGTCCCAGATGCAGGTTGCCAATAGTATTTTGCACAGCAGCGACCAGGAGGTGTGATTTGTGGTCAGAAAGCCTTGTACGTACGGACGTGATATTTTCAAAAGAATGATTTATTACTTCATCATTTCTTGTATAGATGAGCGTAATACCCATTCCATCTTCTTCATATACACCAACATCTACATGGCTATATGAAATATCGAAGCTGTTTTCATGAAAGTAGGTTGAGCAGGTCCGGGAAGCAATCTTGTCAACGGTGACATTATTGAAAGTAATGGTATCTACATTTTGTGTGCTCACCATGCCCATATGGTAGATTTCAGCGTTGAAAGGCGTGTCGTCAGGTTGAGTAACAGACTCAGAAAAATGGACGCCATTTAACGACAGACCTTTGCCATTATCCATATTGATGAAGGTATTCCTCCTTTTGGAAGAATCCTTAAAAGAGACATTATTTATAAATAGTTGGCCGTTTTGAAAGGCATTAACATAATGCTCAGGGAAATAGGCATCTGTGGGTTCATTGATTTCAATATCGAAATTTTCAAGAAGCACGTCTGCCGACTGTATCTGCAAGAGTGTGCTTGTCATGCCTGTTGGAATGCGCTGTGGAATTGAAAAAAACAATGTTGGTGAGTTAGTGGCATAAATGGCGATATTGTTTGCTGTTATTAGCAGTGGGTTTCTGAATGTATATTCATCATCGGTTAGTATATAAAGCGTATCGCGTTCAGGATGGGACAGAAGGTTTTCAGCATCCTGTGACTTGACGACTTTGGCGTAGAGATAATGCTGGTTGACATGGGTTTCAACGAAACGTTGGCAGGCGCCAGCGATGCCAGGGTCTTTTGCAGCTACCTGCTGACATAGAGTTGATGTTGTTGATGTCTCTGTATGATTTTTAGTAAAGTCAGGGCTATTGAGACTTATAGCCTGGACAGCTGCACACTTTAATAGAATGACTGGGATAAGTGTTTTCAATATCCACGTTGATTTAACATGTAACAAATGCATTTTCATACCTTTATTGGCGAATCTAATCAGGATGAACGGTAAAATTTTATTCGTAACAACTCTTAATTATTGAAACAACTCCCAGCTTTAATGGAGGGAGGGAGATGTAAGTTAAGTCAGCCTATATAAACCAGTGATTGAACGCGTTGATACATCCTTATCTTGATGTTACAAATCTGAGCATTCAGGACTACTCAATGCCACTCAATAAACGACACTATTATGATAGCTCTGATGGGTTAGCTTGATAAAATGATATAAATGACAGCATGAATTTGACTCCTGCTTAAATAGATATGTAAATAGACTATAGATGTGCAATTGCTCAATAAATCTTCAGGACAGTATGGTAGAAGTTTTGGGATTATCAAATCAAAAAGTGGGTGTGGCTGATTTTTTAAGAGGTGATCTGTTGCTGTAATTTAATGTTTGTGCTTATTGCTTGTGTAAGTCTATCGTCGTAAAAACGTGAATGTCGTTTCGTGAAAGTCGTTTAATGTATCAGTATTTTTGATATATGCGTTCAATAAATACTGTCGATAGGCGGGTTCGGATAAACAGACTTATTCATGTTTTCTACGCAGGTTCATACCAGCGTCGTTTATAGCGCCATTCATGAGTGCGTAAATGGTGCTCGATGCAGAGCCGCCTGTTTTCAGACCGGTCGATTTTGTTGATTTCAGTAGCCTTGCATTGGCTAACTGAAGATAATGAGCCAATTCATCAAAAGGAATCGGGCATCGGTTATGGCATCACTTTATTTTTACTACTCCTCAATGGATTCGGGCAAGAGTACCTACCTGTTGCAGTCGGCTCATAACTATAGCAGTGCGGGCAAGCGGGTTTTGCTGTTAACGCCGATGGTTGATGATCGTTTCGGTGTCGGAAAAATCACCTCCCGAATTGGTTTGCAGAGTGATGCGGTGTCTATCCGGACAGAAGACCATCTGTTTGAGCAGATTACCCGTGAACAGAGCGAAGATCATATTTCCTGTGTGATGGTGGATGAAGCACAGTTTCTGACCGGTGAGCAGGTTTGGCAATTGTCGGATGTGGTGGACAGGCTGAAGATTCCTGTGCTCTGCTTTGGCTTGCGCACCGATGCCTTTGGCAAAACCTTCCCCGGCAGCGAAGTATTGTTGGGTATCGCCGATGAACTGTCGGAGTTGAAGAGTATTTGTAAACGCTGTGAAAAAAAAGCCATTATGCAATTACGACTGGATGGCGAGGGTAATCCGGTCAGTAGCGGCAGTCAGGTGCAAATTGGCGGTAATGACAGCTACCTCTCTGTTTGTCGTAAGCACTATAAAGAGATGCTGAATATTACCAGTTGACACCCATGAGTCTTTTGGATAATTTACGACCATGCGCTGATTTGACCTTGGCTTGCGGGCGCACTACAAATGCCGCTAAAAGAAGGGTTTTCAAGAATTCCGAAAACCACTTTGTTTAGCGCAGAGTGGTTTTTTTGTACTTATCCATTGGTATTAAATAATAAGTACCTGTCATAAAATCCCCTGCGTTTGCTCTGGCAATCTACAAAAACAGCAGCCTTTCAGGAACTCATTTTTTTATGTACATGGGTTCCCGAACAACAATAGAAACTATGGTTCTACTGCCGCGGCCTGTGCTGTCCGGTTGAGTTATAGGCAGGAGCTTGAATGATTGAATTAAAAAACCTTAATAAGGTGTTCACGGTCGGGGATAATCGTGTAAAGGCGATCGACGGTGTGGACCTGTCAGTGCCTGAAGGTACTATCTACGGGGTGATTGGCTCCAGTGGTGCCGGTAAAAGTACCCTGATCCGATGTGTAAATCTATTGGAAAAGCCGACTTCAGGCCAGGTAATCGTTGATGGTCAGGACTTGACCCAGTTGCCTGAAAAGCAACTGCGGGAAGCCCGCCGCAACATAGGCATGATTTTCCAGCATTTTAATCTCCTTTCCAGCCGAACGGTGTACGACAATATTGCTTTGCCACTGGAGTTATCGGGTGTCAGTCAGTCTGAGATTGAATCCGCGGTGTTGCCTTTACTCGATCTGACCGGGCTCAGTGATAAGAAAAACAGTTACCCGTCGCAGTTGTCTGGTGGGCAGAAACAGCGTGTAGCCATTGCCAGAGCACTGGCGAGTAAGCCGAAGGTGCTGCTCTGTGATGAAGCTACGTCGGCACTGGATCCTCAGACGACCCGATCTATTCTGATACTGCTGAAAGACATTAACCGCAAGCTCAATATTACGGTTTTGATCATCACCCACGAGATGGATGTAGTGAAAACCATCTGCGATCGGGTTGCCATTATGAGTTATGGTCAGCTCATTGAAGAAAATGACGTTGAGGCGTTTTTCCTGCAACCAAAAACGGAATTAGCTCGGGAATTTGTACGCAGTGCTATCAACGAAAAACCGGTGGCTGAAATTGAAGCACGCTTTCATGGCGAGCCGACAGAAGACTCTCGTCCGGTGATTCGGATTACCTTTGTCGGGCATGGCGTGGTTGAACCGCTGATTACCCGGACTGCACGACAGTTTGATACTGATTTTATTATTCTGCAGGCCGATGTAGAAACGGTCAACGACAAACCTATGGGTTTCCTGATGGTCGAAGTCTGCGGAAACCCCGATGATATCAATCTGTCTCTGGCGCACTTGCGCGAAAACGTTCAGGTAGAGGTGCTCGGATATGTCAACTGATACATTGGCGCTGTTGATGAAAGCCTTGTGGGAAACCCTTTACATGGTCGCGGTTTCCGGTGGCGTGAGTTTTGCCCTGGGTATTCCCCTTGGCGTGCTTCTCTATGTATCTAAAGAAGGGCGCATTCTGGAAAATCGCCAGCTGAATATTATTCTTGGCAGTATCGTCAATGCCGGACGATCAGTGCCGTTTATTATTCTGATGGTTGCCATTACCCCCATGACACGACTACTGACGGGTACTTCTATTGGTACTACGGCGGCGATTGTTCCTTTGACAATAGCATCCATTCCCTTTGTAGCCCGAATTGCTGAAGGTGCTTTGAACGAAGTACCCGGTGGTCTGGTCGAAGCAGCACAGGCAATGGGCGCTACCCCTTTCCAGATCATTACCCGAGTGCTTTTGCCGGAAGCTGCTGTGGGCATGATTCATGGTATGACCATCACGCTGGTGACGCTGGTCAGTTATTCCGCCATGGCCGGTGCCATTGGTGGTGGTGGTCTGGGGCAGCTAGGTATCAGTTACGGTTATCACCGGTTTGATGGCGCGATTATGTTGTCTACGGTGGTCATTCTGATTGCGCTGGTGCAATTGCTACAGATGGCTGGTGATCAGCTGACAAAGCATTTTGATCGCAGCTGATAATTAGACTGATTTGTGAACGTAGGTCGGTTTCCGCCCTATGGGTATCTGCCTTTGGCGGAAGCCGACCTACGCAAACAAATAAAAAAACTACAATGTATAACGAAAAACGAAAGTCCACGGAGTTGATCATGGCTTTTAAAACACTGAAATCCCTTAAAACACTGGCAAGCACTGCACTGCTTACAGTGGCTGTATTACTGACTGGTTGTGGTCAGAGTGATGACCAGGGCGGCCCTTTGAAAGTGGGTGTCATGTCGGGACCGGAAGCGGATGTAATGAAGGCCGCGGTGGCGATCGCTAAAAAAGATCATAATGTTGATGTAGAACTGGTGGAGTTCTCGGATTATGTCTCTCCCAACGTCGCCCTGGCCGATGGCAGCATTGATGCCAACGCATTCCAGCATCGTCCATATCTTGACCGTATGGTGAATGACCGTGGTTTCAAGCTGGCAGTCGTGGGTAATACGTTTGTCTATCCGATTGCCGCCTATTCTAAAAAAATCAAAGATATCAGCGAGCTGAAAGATGGCGCCAAAATCGCCATTCCTAATGATCCGAGTAACGAAGGCCGGACTCTGATTCTTCTCGATCAGCGTGGCTATATCAAACTGAAAGATATTACCAATCTTGAAGCAACCCCGGCTGATATCGCTGAAAACCCTCGCGGTTTTGAGTTTGTCGAACTGGATGCACCACAGTTGCCACGTTCTCTGGATGATGTTGATCTGGCGTTCATCAATAGCACATACTCTGTGCCTGCCGGTTATATTCCTACCCGTGATGCGCTGCTGGTGGAGGATAAAGACTCTCCTTACGTGAACATCATTGTTTCCCGTGAAGATAATAAGACTGATCCGCGTATTATTGCTTTGGTTAAGTCTTATCAGACCGATGCCGTTGAAGCCAAAGCAGAAGAGTTGTTCAAAGGCAGCTCTGTGGCTGGCTGGAAATAATTTCCGAACCGCTCCCACCCTTGAGCGTAGGTCGGTTTCCGCCGAAGGCAGATAAGGGCACAAGAGCCGGCAATGCGTCAGCAGACGCATAAGACCATCATCTGTCGTTAGAGACTTTGGCAGCCTGTTAGGCTGCTTGTCGGCTTCACGAAAGCCGACCTACGCCTTTTTATGGCATTTATTGATATAAAACAATTCTCACGCCGATTCGGTTTTTTTGAAGTTCTTTTCAGTTGAATTTCAGAAGATGCTAAAGATAATAAGCTTATGTCGTATTGTTATTTTGGTTTTCCTGAGAGCTGTGACATATTTCGGCTCCCGGAATTTCAACCCTGTCTTGTTTTTCAATTCAGTAATCAATCAGTGCGATAGGCTGGATAGTTAAAACGCAGGTGGTTGGAGGAACGGAATGAAGGCGCTTTTCTGGCAGGCTCATTCTGACTGCCCGCGCGCCAGGCGCTTCCAGAAATTTCTTAATATTTCTTATATCTTATAAAAGGTTCTCTTGTTTGCAGCCTTGATCTGTCAACGGTCTTCCGCTGCCCGGAGAAGTTACAGGTAGTCATCAATGTCGTTTGCTGTATTTGCCAATATCGCTATTATGGTCGGGCTTATTCTTGTCCTGTACCGGTTTCAAAAAAAATATATGCCATTTACCCGTCGGGTGTTTATTGCGCTTGGTATGGGGGTAGCATACGGCACCTGTCTGCAATTCATTTATGGCTCCGGCTCTGAAGTCACTGCTCAGTCCATCAGCTGGTTTAATATTGTCGGTAATGGCTATGTTGGTCTGCTGAAAATGATCATCGTACCATTGGTGATGGTGTCCGTTATTTCTTCCATCATCAAGCTGAAAGGCGCAGGCTCATTGGGTCGAATTACCGGCTGGGTGTTGGGCTTGTTGATGATCACGGTGTCCATCTCGGCCCTGATCGGTATTGTTTCTGCCCTGGGCTTTGGTTTGAACGCCGAGTCGCTGATTTCCGGTGCCCGTGAAGCGGCCCGTGGTGAACAACTTCTGGCTCGCGTTGGCACTGCGGAGAGCCTGACTATCCCGGGCATGCTGATCAGCCTGATTCCATCCAATCCATTCCTGGATATGACCGGCGCTCGCAGCACCTCCATCATTGGTGTGGTGATTTTCTCCAGCTTTGTTGGTGTAGCGGCTCTGGGTCTGCATCGTAAGCAGCCTGAAGTCTTCGCAAGTTTCGAAAAGTTCATGAATGTGGCACAGGCCATTGTTATGCGCATTGTGACGCTGGTTCTGCGTATGACACCGTTTGGTATTCTGGCCTTGATGACCAAAGTGGTGGCTGGCAGTAATGTACAGGACATCATGCAGCTGATTCAGTTTGTTCTGGCTTCTTATGTGGCGCTGGCCGTGGTATTTGCCATGCACGTTGCTATGGTGGCCATGGCGGGTGGTAGCCCGGTTCAGTACCTGAAAAAGGTATTGCCTGCGCTGACCTTTGCATTCACTTCCCGTTCCAGTGCCGGTACTCTGCCCCTGACTATTCAGACCATGACCAAACGTCTGGGTATCTCTGATGGTGTTGCCAACTTTGCTGGTTCCTTTGGTACCACGATTGGTCAGAACGGTTGTGCAGGTATTTACCCAGCCATGCTGGCAGTGATGATTGCACCATCGGTAGGTATTGACCCAACCAGCATCGGCTTTATCGCTACTCTGGTGGTCACCATTGCTATTGGCTCCTTTGGTGTTGCCGGTGTTGGTGGTGGTGCGACCTTTGCTGCTCTGATTGTTTTGTCGGCCCTGGGGCTGCCGGTGGAACTGGCGGGCTTGCTGATCTCTGTAGAGCCTCTGATTGATATGGGCCGTACAGCGGTTAACGTCAGTGGTTCTATTGCTACCGGTTATGTCAGTGGTCGGGCTATGGGTGAAGTTGATCCTCAGGCTCTGAAGTCCGAAGACACCTATGAACTGGATATGGAAAGTGTAGCCTGATGACAAATCAATCTGTTTCAGAAATGACTGAGATTGTGATCATCGGTGCTGAGGCGGCGGGCATGAGTGCTGCCGCCAAGGCTCGCCGAGTGAACCGTGAAGCCAGTATCACTGTGTTTGAACAGTCCGATGTGATCTCTTTTGGTGCTTGTGGTTTGCCCTATTACATTGGTGATTTCTTTGATAATCCGGCAGACATGTCGGAATTCAGCCCGGAGTTTTTTGCCGGTCGGGGGATAGATGTTCGCATCCTGCACCGGGTTGAGAAGGTGGATGCTCAACAGCAGCAACTGACCGTTCGTAATCTCGAAACGGGTGAATGTTTTATTCAGCCCTATCACAAACTGTTGATTGCCACTGGCGCTACCCCCATTATGCCGCCGGTGCCTGGGTTGCAGGAAGGTATGGATAAAGGGCGAGTCTCTTTCGTCAAAACCATGCAAGATGGTATTCAACTGAAAGAGACCATTGCCAGCACCGATATTCAGGATGTTGCGATTATTGGTGCCGGTTATATTGGCCTGGAAATGGTTGAAGCACTGGAACGGCAGGGTAAGAAAGTACGTTTGTTCGACAGTGTAGAGCGTCCTTTGCAAGCGAGCTTTGATGAAGAGATCAGCGAGCTGGTGATGCAGGAATTGTCCGATAAGGGCATTCGTTGCCACTGGCAGGAACGGCTTACTGACGTTGCTATTAATGAAGATCAGCACCTCAGTCTGACTACTGATAAAGGTCAGTATCAGGCCGACCTGATTGTGCTTTGTACGGGGATTCGTCCTAACACAGCTTTTGTACAAGAGCTAGGCCTCGATATGATCGACAATGGGGCTATTGTTGTTGATCATAATGCCCGTACCACTATCGATAATATCTTTGCTGCGGGTGACTGCGCTACCGTGCCTCATGCTCAAATGGAAGATCCGGTGTGGATTCCTCTGGCCACTTATGCCAACAAACTTGGCCGTCTGGCAGGTGAGGTGATGGGTGGATGGGACAGTCAATTTCCCGGAGCTTATGGCGCTGCCTGTTTGAAAGTGCTGGATCTTGAAGCCGCTCGGGTAGGTTTGAGTGAGAAAAATGCCATCGGGCAGGGTATTGATTACCAGAAAGTCGTCATCAAAGACAAAGATCATACCAACTATTATCCGGGTCAGTCCGATATTCTGGTGAAGCTCATTTATGAAGCCGACAGCAAGAAAATTCTGGGTGGTCAGGTTGCCGGTGGTCGAGGCGCAGTGCTGAGAGTTGATGCATTAGCGGCAGTGATAAAAGGTGGCTTGACCACGTCTGATCTGGGCATGATGGATTTCTGTTATGCACCGCCATTTGCCCGAACCTGGGATGCACTGAATGTGGCAGGCAATGTTGCTAAATAAACAGTGATAACGAGACAAAAAAACCGGGCATAAGTCCGGTTTTTTTTATTTTGTAGTTTTATGCACAGGGTCTAAGCTTTTTAGACGACATATGTCTTGTTCGTTGATTCTGGTTTTTTAGTTTGAATTCCAATTCCTTTCATTCAGGAAGGAATTCGAGGCCGTTTGACTGATTGAGGAGGGCGTTGGAATGCTCAGATTTCTTTCCCTTAAGCAACCCCTGACCTGGCTTACTATGCTTCTTCTGTTGGTTGGATATAACGCCTGCTACAGTGCTGAGTTTTATAGAGGTTATGCGCTGCAAGAAAGTCGTAACAAAGAGGTACAGAAACAGGAAATACGAGATCGGATTTCCAGTCAATGCGACAGCCAAAAAAAACAATCGGAAAGACAAGTCGCTCAGTACCAAAAGAATGTACAACTGTTGCGAGACAGTAATACGCAACAAAGAAATGCTATTCAAAGCATCGAAAATGTCATTGATAGTGATATTCGAGCGTTTTACCAGATTAAGAACCGATTGACTCATTTGTTATCCCTAATGAATCAGCATTATGATCTGGCTGGGCGTGTCCGGACTTTTCAGCAATTCTCTACGGCGGTGACCACAGATTTTCAGACGCAGATTGAGACCTATCTGAGCAAAAAATTAGCTTTTTTTATTCGCCTGTACGTTGAAAGTGCTCCCCTTTTAATTAGCCGCCTTCATATTCATCATTATGGTAAGACCGATATACCTTGTTCTCTAGCTATGTCTGGAACCTACAATGAATCAGAAAATGGTTTTTCTATTCAGGACAGCTCATTCGGAGTACTTCTTTCAGAAACTACTACTGGCGCAACCCCGGATTTCCGCTGGAAAAATGTTGAACTGAGAGATCAGTGGAATAACGGTATGACATCACCGTCTATCGATCGTGTAGAAACCGAGATTAAACTGACGTTTAATAAAAATCAGGTGTCGAATTATATTGCCTCCCGACTGTCCCGAATGGGCACTGTCGATGATGCCCACTGGCTTTCAAATGCAAGTAGTTACACTCATAAAGAGCTGCTGGCGCAGGCGACTTCTTATCTGCTAAAGGGGCGTGGCAAGCTTTTATCCCGGGACCTGTCTCTGATGGATTATCTGGTAGTGACCAACAGTCTGAGAGGTCATAATGATGACTACTCTGTCAGTGACGCTGAGAAGAAAAAAATATTCTCAATCCTCTTAAATAAAACAAGATCACTCAGTAAAAAAATTAATGAAATGAGACTAACGGATATGCCGTTCAGCCTGATGCTGCCAGAGTTGTTTCTGAACGCCTATGTCAGCTTGAATGTGCTATGGCGGAATAATCCGATTATATTGAGTCGGGAAAGAAAGGAAAACGTTCTTTCTGGTAGTCTTTGGAAGCTACGACGTTATCTGGATAAAGTATGCAGTGCCAGGGATTTTTGTCATGCAGACACTCTTCAGGGTGATTACTTTCCAAATAACAACTCTGGCGGTGAAAGCTCGGAGATTTTAAATCTGGTGGATAGAACCCTATATTTAACGGCGGTACAAGACTGGTCTTCAGTGGGATCTGAAATTACAGTGGATGAGCTGGTTTTTGGTAGGTTGAACGGCTTGAAAAACCTTCTGTTTTTATCCGGAGATCGTCAGGTAGTGACTGATGATGTGTTAGGTCATTTTATGTCCTGGGCTTATGTGCTGGTCAATAGCAATTCTACAAAGATTAGGAATATATGGGAGCAACTATCAGCATCTGAGGATTCTGAGGATTCTGAGGATTCTGAGGATTCTGAGGGTAATGTAGGTTTACAGTCTGGTTTGCGCAAAGGACAGGGTCGTATGTTAAAAATTCTGGGAAGTATGAGTCATCGCGGTTTTGATACTTTCCCGTATCTTGTGGCGATGATCAATCCGGCTTATGAGAGTGATTCAGATAATCCCATTGGTTCGCAGCAAGCAGGAACATCAAGAACTTCCCGGATAATGTCATTCGACTCAACAGATTCAAATCCTGATTCTTTCACAGATGCAGACATTTTTATTCCTAAAGGTCTGAAAGATCCGGATGCTCCTGGTTCATTGCAAGCAGAACCATCAAATGCTTCCGAGAGGTCATTTGACTCATGGGATTTCTCGGATTCAAGTTTTGATACATCCGAAGACCAGGATGCTGTTGATCCTGAACAATCGGTTGAAGCACCCGCTGAAGCAACCATTGATGATTCAGATCCGGTTTATATTAATCTGAACGCCAAAGAATGGGATGATCAGGTGTCCGAATTTTTACAGAGAAAAGGATTTTCTAGCCGGGCAGCACTCGATGAATATCAGGCTCAACAGGATACAGGCTACGCACAAAGTGAGTTGAGAGACGATTTTGTTGATGAGTATACCTTTCCGGATGGCGAGTACGATGAGTTGTTTCGCGGTTTTCAGAGATTAAGGATTGGTGAAGGTGAACCAGTGCGCAAAGTTGAATTTCAACGACTGATCAGAAAGAGCTATAGCCAGATGGCAGGTTACCGGAGGTTGCCCACTCCGACAGAAACAGAACAGGCCGGTTCTTCGTCTTCTGTGCAGCACGCCAGATCATCTGCACAGCGACCCGGAACGTCCAGAACGGGAAAAATGTTCAGGCGGTTGTTCTCTGGCGTTCGCAAAGCGGTGGCCGGCAAAACATCCTCTGATGCGACTCTGGTCGCTTCTATACTGAGGAGTGGGGTGGCAAGTCAGAGGTCACTTGCTTCGATTGCGGTATCGACTCATGTCGTCAATCTGGGGACAACGATTGTACCTGCTTCATTGGTCAGTGTGGTACCTGTATTTATTCCCTAATGATACCCGGTGTGTGACTTTTATCTCGTAGGTTGCCAATCCATGGCTTATGGGTTCTGTACACTCCCTGTACAGAATGACAGCGAGTAGAGATTTTGTGCACTCTGTTGTCATCCCGTACAGGGACTGCACGGGATCCACGTGGCATAGATAGCCATGTTGAAATTAAAATTCACACACCGGGTTAATGATAAAAAACACAATCAAATCCTAATGGCTATGCTTTCATTTCCAATCTACAAATGAGAGCACTTATGAAGTCAGCCGATTCGATATTTCATGGTCTTATTCAGGGTCTTATATTGTTGCTGGGCCTTCAGGCTTCTGCCTGTTTTGCCCACACTTCTGTCGGTGATATAGGTGGTTATCAACAGCCCTTTTTGAACGTTCCGATGGATCAGGAAGATCTACAACGGTACGCTTTGCAAACATCGGCTCCCAATAAAATAAACCACCGGAATATTCACTCTTTTTACGCCGTATCAGAGCACCCTTTTTTATTACAAGGTACAAATCCCTCACCGTTACCCGGAACGCATTGCTTGCCGGTTGGTGTTGAAAATTCAGCGGCCGGTTTTCAATGTTTCACGATGAATGGTGAATTAACGGGAGTTGAATTTGCATCGTCTGACAAGTATGAGGTACAGATTCATACTGCACCGCAGCAACCCGTATTGATCTACCAGGCTCCATCGTTGCCGTTGTTGCTCCAACCGGATGAAAACAGAAATTTACTTTCAACATTTGCTAGTCAGGAAAAGGAAGCCGCCGAGATTCACGGTGAAGCAATGAATAGAGAACAAAAAATTGGTGACCAGCTGTTTAAAAATCTCGACAGTAAATATTTTCGTTACCTGACGTTAGAAGAAATGGAAGCCAAACATCAGGGGCGTATTCTTGAAGATAATGCAGATATCACCCATCACCAGGCGGATGATCATGTCATAAAACTCAATAATCACTTTGTTACCGCCTATGACCAAACCAGCGAACTTCTGCCAGACACCGGACTCTGTACCGCTGAAAGTCGCGAAGCCTGCCAGGCATTGACGACTAAAATACAGGCTTATGGCAATTGGCTGACGAGTTGGTTTTACCCGCCGACCGATGCAGACTCAGGGTCGGAGCCAGAATCCAATAACCAACCTGGCTCCTCACAAAGCAGCTCGTCACAAACAGGTTATTCACAAACAACTTCACCAGGCGGTACAAGCTTTGTAGAACATAGGCCTGACGGAACGGTTAATTTGATGGCCAGTGGTGGTAGTTGTTATCTCAATGGAGTTCCCGTAGCAGGAACTGAAAGCAGCAGCCACGGAAACTATGGAACGAGATGGGAAGGACGTTTTGGGGATTCTGATTCTGATGACAGTTCTAGTTCTAGTTCGAACTCACGCCAAGGCGGAGGTGTGCAGATAAGGCAGACGATAGGAGGTAAAGTCAAAAACGCTGCTATTGCATCAGGAAATTTATATTCAGTGCATACCGCTTCTGGCTCTTTTTTTCAAGCCAGACCATCTGACCGGACTCATCGAACTCCCGGCAGATTCAGTACAACCTTCTCGGCATCCGAAGTGAATGATATGGCTATTTTTGATGACGGATCGTCGACTAACCATAACGTAACGATTGAAAATTCACACATTCAAAACCTCTTTGAAGGAGAAATGGGAAAATGGTACGAAAAAAACTAGCCTAAGCCATGCGTACCAGGTTTACTCATCGATCATACTGGTAAACGCAGACAAGGCATCAGGATCGCCCTGTTTGAGTTTGTTAGCAATGACATGGTGGAAAAAATAGTGGAAGTGTTCATGTTGCTGAGCAGGCATCAGACAGTCATCACCGGCTAGCACCGGTGTTTTTTCGACTTTCTGTTCATCAGCAATCATCGCCTGAATGCGGCCATCATTGTAAAGTCGCCAGCTGGTGACGTGCAGCAGTAAGATTGTCCGGAACTGGTCTTCTGTCATAACAGCGTGTGTGCCGATCGCATCGGGGATTTCCTGAATAATCAGTTCCGGATCATCCTGATCGGTTTGAAAGTAAGTGGCCGCTTCTTCCAGTTCGTGAACTTTGTAGGCAGGAGGTTCAAAGAAAGCCTGATCGTGCGCCTTATCGTAATATCCCTCCCAGTGGCCATTCAACGGGTCATTTAACTCTCTGGCGCAGACCAGTTTATTCAGCCAGGGAATCATGGCGTCCACTTCTCCGTCTTTGCTCAATCCCCAACAGAGAATTTTCATACTGAACAGTTTGCCGGGGTTGGCATCATTGCTGTACAGCATCTCCATACCATCATTCTCGGGCGCCAGACGGATGATCTTTTTTTTCTCAGCATCGTCCACCGGTTTACGGGTGAACATATCAATCACATTGGTCTCTTCGACGGTACTTTTGTTGGATGGTTGATCGTTGCTGCCGGTTGTGTCGGTCATTGAATCCGGTCCTGGATATAAGCTGATGCAGTCTGTTTTGTGCTAATGGAGCTATCGGCAACAATGATGGGATGTTAAAAGCGGAAGATGAATGGAGTTGGTAAAATGCCTTCAGATGCTTTTCAGAGTTACGACAATCGGTTATTAATGAGAATACCCATGATCATAAGAACAGGCTTACCATGTCCTACCCAGTGTTATTAACAGTAGTATTGATGACTTTTGGCTTTCTGGTGGCTAAACATTCTTGGGCCGCCACCATAACCAGTGATGTGGTACAACCTGGCCAGGCTGATATCACAGGCACAGCCAGGAATCTAAGTGGTAAGCTCATTTATCGGGAGTTTCATCGTTTCTCACCCACTGAACACAGGGTAGATTATCAAACAGCAAACGGAGAATGGTTAGCTCACAAAAGTATTAATTACGATAAGATCGCCGGTGTTGTCTCGTTCGACCTGTATTATCCTGACACCCGGCGTCGTGAGAGGGTGACCTCAGCTAATGGTGAGATTACAGTCAATATTCGCAGTCGTCAGAAAGATATCAATCATCAGCTGGCATATCGTGCGGGTGATGTGGTGGATGCAGGGTTTGATGCGCTGGTGCGCGATCAATGGACGACACTGGTGGCAGGAAAGCCGGTCAGAACCCGCTTCCTGTTATTCCGTCGTGGGCGCTGGATGGATATGACAATAGCTAAAACTGGCAATAAATATTGCCAGGAAAAATACCAGGGCAGTGTCGATTACTGTTTATCCATCAAGCCAACGACGTTACTGTTAAGAATGGTGGTTCCGGAGCTTTTACTGGCTTATAACAACAAGCAGCAACTGAGCATGTATTTTGGTCCGACGAATCTTGAGTTTGAAGAGAATGAGCCGGGATCGCTGGTCATCACTTATCAGTACGCTGCCAGTGGTGTTTCTGATAAAGACACTCAGTAACGGGTTTTTTCTTGTCAGCAAGCATTTATACTGGCCGCTGATTCCCCTCATTGATTATGCTCATCGAGAATAATAACATCGTTATTCACATTTTTTTCTGTATATATCCACTATGAAAATCGTTGCTGATGAAAATATCCCGTTATTGATGGAGTGCTTTGGTGCTGTTGGGGAAGTGGTGCCCATCCATGGTAGAAATATATCAGCCGATGATCTTGTGGATGCCGATGCGTTGCTGGTTCGCTCTGTTACCCAAGTTAATGAGTCTTTAATTCAGAACAGTAAACTTAAGTTTGTGGGTACTTGCACAGCGGGTTTTGATCATCTTGACACGAACTTTCTCCGTAGCCGCAATATCTTCCATACCAATGCTCCGGGTTGTAATGCGACCTCTGTCGTAGAATATGTGATAGCCGCTCTGGATGTACTGGCGGAACGCGATGAATTTGATCTACGCCAGCGAGTGGTGGGTATTGTTGGCAAAGGGCAGGTCGGCGGACGGTTATACAGTGTACTCAGCAATCTGGGAGTGAGGGTTTATGCCAATGATCCTTTGCGTGAACCCGATGAGTCTGTGAATTTTCTGGAACTTGATGAACTTATTGAACGCTGCGATGTTATCTGCCTGCATACTCCTCTAACGACTACTGGTGAATACCCAACCCACCATTTGATTGATGCGCAAAGGTTGGCAGCCATGAAGCCCGGAACGGTTCTGGTCAGTGCTGGTCGTGGGCCAGTAGTGGATAATACGGCGCTGAAATCTGCCTTAAACAAGAAGCAGGATCTGAGTGTGGTCATGGATGTCTGGGAATTTGAGCCAGATGTTGATCCTGAATTGCTGGCACTGGTGGATATTGCTACGCCACATATTGCCGGGTACAGCCTTGATGGAAAAATCAGCGGAACCGAGATGATCTACAAATCATTCTGCCAATACTTTGGCTTACCAGCCCGAGTTAAAATAGGCGCTATTACTCCCATTCCAGCACTGAAAAAAATGGGTTTTACCGATTCAGCCCAGCTTGATAAAGCCTGTTCGGTGGCGATCCGTGCAGTTTATGACATACGCAGTGACGATATCAAAATGCGTAAACTTGCCGATTTATCACAAGCAGAGCGCATGCAGGTGTTTGACAGGTTACGGAAAAACTACTCAGAGCGGCGGGAGTTTAAAACGCTCTCTGTGTTATTTAATAATACCGAAGAGCCTGTTCGTTCTGATCTGGCAGCGTTTGGGTTTAATATAAAGTCGTAATTCGCTCGTCCGTTTCCGCCGAAGGCAGATACCCATAGGGCACAAGAGGCGACAATGCGTTCAAAGAGCGCAAAAAAACACCTCCTCACACAACGCTCTTCCATACTTTAATTAAACGACGGAGTCATCTGCAGATTTTTTGTTGCTCTTGTGTTCTATGAGTCTCTGCCCCCCGGATGGGGGCTAACCTACATTACCCTGTTCAGCTCAACAAATAATCACGCCAGGATTCCAGAAGAATAAGAAAATCATCCAGGCCACAATCACTGATAGACTCGTTATCGTAATAATCCATATCTTCCATGTCATCGCATGCCATATCCGTTGCCAGAAGCGCAGCCGTTACCTTGGCTTGATCACGAGTTAAAGCAAGATGAAACTCCTGACCTTCCTGCTCGTAACGCCAGCGTTCTCTGTTCATTAAAGATTGAACGATAACAATCAACTGATTGATTTTGGTGGTATTGGTTCCCAACTCATGCATCAGCCAGTTACCCAGAGCCTCATGGTTCATTGAAAAATGCACTTCGGGCTGACCACCCGGCTCGCGACAGAATTGGTATTCCATAAATATCAGATTTCAAAAGTGCATCATTCTAATTGTTCTGCCTCTGTTGCCTATAAGGGTTTATCGGATGAAGTCATTCTGGTTTGTACGTTTCGAACCTTTAAGGCCGCAGTAGCCACGTGTCTTTTCAGACGGCCTCTAAGCAGCAGATCAGAATTTACTCTCGAATGGAACCTGGCTGAATGTCATAAGCCAGGCAATTAGCAGTGCTATCTGATTTTTGTCATACACCTGATTGGTTTCGGGTAGATGGAATAGTGGATGATTTTGATCCTCTTGTGGGTTCAATAATGCCGAATTGTGTGGAGTTAAGTCTGTGTCTAGATCAGAACTTGTTGTTGCTAACCAGTGCCCAAGACCATTGTGGGTCAGCATAATATCCTGTTCATTCAAATCTGCAGGTATACCTGTGTTTTCAAAGGAAGGAATAATATCTGATCCGGAACCGTTATTGTTATAAATTTGTACAGCCAGCTGACCTGATTGGCTATTGAAATAAAGGAGAATAACCCGCCGGGAAAATACCCAGGAAATCAGTCGTGCCATGCCTGCGTCTCCCCATTCTCCATGCTGTAGTTCCATTATCAAATTATTGAACTGCTCCCCGGCAAATGCTGGAAACTGAGCTTCCACTTGTTGCTGATGATGTAGAAGTTGATTAATCAATCTTATTTGTAAAGTGGTTGTTGTTATACCAAGCTGCATGGCGATGGCATTAAAAAAGCAAAGATTATCTGCTGCGGTTTCCCGGAGTTGAAGCCTGTGCTTCGATAAAACAGACAACAGACGTTGATGGTAGGTTTCAATAAGGCTTGGTGAAAGGTACCCCGAGGCTCTTTCTTGCTGTGTTATTTTTATAGAGGCTTCACCAGATAACGAGGTCACGCTGGAGCTTGATGGTATCAGATGGTGTAATGGTTCAGGTTCTGCTTCGGGGAGCTTCCAGATTTTAACTGTTTTGTCATCGGAGCCTGAAACCAGATGCTCAGCATCCAATTGAATGACTTGATTAATACTTTTGTCATGCCCGTACAAGGTTATGACACATTGCTCTTTATCCGGTTGAGAAAAGTCCCACACTTTTAGTATATCGTCCCCTGCTGTAACTAACTGTCCATTATCCAGTCGTACCAATGATGCCACTGATTTGATGTGCGCTTTAACGGTACTGATACACTGCTCTCCGACGGGGCGCGTTAAATCCCAGATTCTCAGTGAGCCGTCAGTATGTCCTGAAACCAGTTGCTGGTCGGTCAGTTTAATAAGTGACGAGAAGGTACCAACACTTTCTGTTATGACATCAATAGAATTGCCAGTACTATCGGTTCTGTCGAGGTGCCAGATTCGCAATTTACCATGAGAACCATGCCCAATGGACGCCAGTCGATGATCATCTAGCTGGATAAGACTGCATATTTCATCCTCGTCACCCCCACTCAGGCTTATGACTTGCCGTCTATCCGTCGGTTTGGATAACTCCCATACGTTCAGGGTGTTATGTCTTGACGCTGTTACTAATCGTCCATCATTAAGAGGTTGAAGCATTCTCGTGTTTTTGGTGGGTGCAGGTAGGGTAACGTTGGGGTTTTTCTCATTAGGTTGAGAGAAATCCCATATCTTTACCCCATCATCATTAAGAACAGTAAATCGCAAATCACCCAGCCAGGTAGTCATATAAGGATAGGGCGTATCGATAGCAAATATTTTTGCAGGTTGTGATCCTTCAGTTTGACTGAGATTCCAAATCTCGATTGCTTTAAACTTTATACGGGCAAATTGGTCACCTTCTAATGGAGTGAAACGGAAAATATCAGCCAGAAATAATTCGAAATTCTTCAGGTGTTGTGGGTTGTTTTGCTGGGTAATATCCCATAACTTAGCCGTGTACCCTTCTACAGAAATTACTCGCTTGCCATTCAGTTTAATAAGTTGTTTGACCGCACTTTCATGCGTAAGTGTTGCTAGGCAGTGTGAGTCGGCAGATTGAGTAAATGTTTCAAGGCATTGAGTCCATGGGGCTGGGGGCTGAAAATCCTGAATGACTAATTCGCTATTGCTGGAAATGTAACTGAATCGTCCATCATGCAGCTTGTTGAAATAAACGGGAAAAGTGGTCGATGTGAGAATTGGGTGGTCCACCCCTCCTTCGCTAAGATCCCATAATATAATCCTCTGCATTATGTCCTCGGATAAACCCATTATGTTCTCTGCTGTAACGAATCGCCCGTCGTTCATTACAGCCATGCCCCTCAAACTTATATTATCGTTCAGGGTTATTGTTATGCACTGTTGATCTTGAGGTTTGGTGATATCCCATATTTTTAAGACATTATCAAAGCCGATAATCAGTCGGTCATCTAATAGCTGACTGAAGGTTCTAAAATTTTCTATATCTTTCAGGGTTATGAGGTGTTGAGTCTCTTTCGGATTATTTAAGTCCCGGATATGGAAACCATCAGGTTTGTAGTATGAAAGTAATCGATGATCATGTAATTCCATAACCATAGGCCCTGCTGTTTCAAGGAACTTTCTTTCAGAGCCTGTTGGTCCTTTACGCGCAATAACAGTTAGCCTGCTTTCCGTCAGTGTCAAATCCCACATATTGATTGAACCATCCCATGATGCCGACACCAGGCGCCCATCCGTCATTTGAATGATGCAAGAGATTGTGTCGGTATGTCCCTTTAACGTGATCATACCTTCTTTTTTATCTGGCCAGGCTCGGTTCATGATGTTTATGTCATTGTGTGGGGCAGGGCTTACGCATGAGAATAATCATTCTCATTTAGAGTGCTCGTATCCGTACCAAAAGACTGTAGAATGGCCATATTTTACGCCCGATGACTGTTGTTCCAGCCCCGTTAATCATGTTTCTCAGCGAATTATCTGATCCACGCAAGCGTGCCTCCTCTTGTGACCACAATTTTACCGATATTCTTGTGATTGCCATCTGTGCCATTATCAGTGGAGCCGATACATGGGAAGAGATGCAGGAATTCGGTGAAGAAAAAGAAGACTGGTTTCGTTCATTTCTTGAACTCCCTTTTGGTATTCCATCACACGACACCTTCTATCGTGTTTTTTGTCTGCTAGACCCTGATAAATTTCAGGAATGCTTCACTCGCTGGGTGCAGTCTGCTTACCCTGAAGCCCTTGATATACCTGACAGTGATGCTGAAATTATTCCTATCGACGGCAAAGCTATTAAAGGCTCCAGAGGGAAAGGCAAGGGCAAAAAAGCGGTTCACATTGTCAGTGCCTGGAGTACTAAACTGAGCCTTGTTCTCGGGCAGAAGAAAGTTGATAAGAAGTCTAATGAGATAACAGCCATACCTGAGCTTCTTGAAGCCATTGACCTGAAAGGCTCTGTGATCACAGCTGATGCAATCAGCTGCCAAAAGAGCATTGCTGAAACTTGCGTGAGCCAGGAAGCGGATTACCTTCTTGCAGTCAAAGGCAATCAGAAAACACTACATCATGATATTCAGGTGGCAGCTGAAGAGCATTGGCGCAGCCATCCAAAGGAAGCTATCTCTGCTACCTTTTTTGAACATGAAAATGAAGGGCATGGTCGACAGGAGTACCGCTGTTGCTGGGTTTTTGATGAACTGACAGCTCTCTCAACATCAGAAGAGTGGGCAGGTATCAAACAGTTCGGTGTTGTTCAGTCAGACCGAACCATTGATGGTAAAGCTACGACAGCCCTGCGCTTCTACATTTCCAGTAAAGCTTTTACAGCCAGAGAGATGCTTAACGCAACGCGCCAGCATTGGGAAGTTGAAAATAACCTGCATTGGATGTTGGATATTGCCTTTAATGAAGACGCGTGCCAGACCAAAGAAGAACATGCTGCTGAAAATCTATCTACATTACGGCGCATTGCCCTGAATATTCTGAAGGCTGACATCACCAGCAAGAAAAGCATCAAGACTAAGCGTAAAAAAGCTGGATGGAGCAGCAAATATCTTGCTCAGCTACTGAAGTCATTCATTGTTGAAACCTAAATGAGAATGATTATCTTCATGCGTAAGCCCTGTTGTGTGGGGAGATCCAAACCAAACGACCATCGCTAAGGACAGAGTGAGGTATGAATGATTCAGGTGTCACTATGCGGAATAGGCATCTTGAGCCTTCTGGTTTAGTCATATCCCATACTAGTGTCTCATCTGGTACAGCGGAAACCAGCCGGTCATCATGTAATTGGATGATAGTAGGACTTGAAGCTGAATGTCTATTGAGAATGGCTGAGGGCTGTATTGCTGGTGATGTCAGATCCCATATTATGATGCTTGTATCACAGGACTTCGTCGCCAGCCGCCCATCTCTCAGCTGAATGGATGAAATGACTGTCCAACCATTAAGCGGTATAGCTTGCCCGGTTTTAGGATAACACTTATCCATTGAATGTGACCTGATGTATTGGTTACTATTCCATCTCCAATAAGCCAGTCTCAATAAAGGATCTGGACACCAGATACCTGGAATCAGCGGAATATATTTGTTTTGAATATTTTTTCTGTATTGAACTTCATGCTCACCAAAGTAGTACGCTGCTAATCTTATATACGGAAGTAAATGATTAGTGGTTAATGCTTTAAACTTATGACTGGTTGCTCGCAGAGAGAGAATGTCGCGAGATGGAAGGTAGCTGATCAATATACGAAGAGCATCATAATTTAAATCATCCAGTGTCGTGTTTTTTTCAGTTCCAGAGATGGCAAGCGTTGAATGGATCAGTAAGCAAATTAAAAAACATCGGTACAAAGAATATGTCATGCCAATTATTTTTTCAAAACAATGAAGAAAATGATAATAGATTATAAATGATTAGCCTGAGCCAGATATTTTTGAAATTTTTATTTTTGGATGGTTTGGTTAGGTGAATAATTAAATGCGCTGTGTTGATAGGTCGGACAAAAACAGTTTGTTTAATTATTTTGAGCGCTCTGTGATCTTCAATAATGCAGAGTTGTGCTGGGTCAAATCAGCGCCTGAGTTTTGTGTTGAGTATTTCCATGATCAGCGAAAAGGCCATGGCAAAATAGATGTAGCCTTTGGGGATATGGAAATCCAGACCTTCAGCAACCAACGCAATACCAATCATAATCAGAAAGCTGAGAGCCAATACTTTGAGTGTTGGATGGCGGCTGACGAAGTGGCCGATGGTGCCTGCTGCAAACATCATAATAATGACGGAGAGGACAATGGCGGTGACCATGACCCAGAGGTCATTTGCCAGACCTACAGCAGTGATCACGCTGTCCAGCGAGAAAATAATATCGATCAGGGCGATCTGTGCCAGTATCAGGAAAAAATACCGGGCAGGATGTTTTTCTTTTTTATCGCTGCTGGTTGGCGATTCGATCTGATGCAGCAGTTCATGAATCTCATGGGTGGACTTGTAGATTAGAAACAGCCCTCCACTCATTAAGATCAGATCTCTGCCAGAAATATCTTCGTTGTAAAAAGTAAACAGCGTTTCCTTGAGACCCATTAGCCAGGCCAGAGAGAACAGGAGTGCTATGCGAGTCAGCATGGCCAGACTCAGGCCAAGAAGGCGCGCCTTTTCCCGTTGCTGTTCAGGCAAGCGATCCACAAGAATGGTCAAAAAAATGATGTTGTCTATGCCAAGAACAATTTCAAGAGAGGTGAGGGTGAGCAGTGCAATCAGCGCTTCGGGAGTGATCAGCTGTTCCATTGCATCCTCATGGTAGTTGGTAAGAATCTTTATAAAGCAAGGATAGTAGAAATAATACAAAAAAGAAGAGGCTGCTATTAGCAGCCTCTTGAGGTGAGCATTGAAATGATGCTTGAGCCTTATGTTCTTTCTGCTACCGGAACAAAGTCTCGCTTGGATGCGCCGGTGTATAGCTGACGTGGGCGACCAATACGGTATGGGCTACTGATCATTTCATGCCAGTGCGCAATCCAGCCGGGAGTACGGCCTGTGGCAAAGATGACGGTAAACATTTCTGTTGGAATGCCCAGGGCTTTGAGGATGATGCCGGAATAGAAGTCTACATTCGGATAGAGCTTCTTCTCAATAAAGTATTCATCTTCCAAGGCGATCTTTTCAAGACGTTTGGCGATACGCAACATGGGGTCGTTTTCGATGCCCAGTTCGGCCAAAACCTCATCGCAGGTTTCTTTCATGACTTTGGCGCGAGGGTCAAAGTTCTTGTAAACCCGGTGGCCAAAGCCCATCAGACGGAATGGGTCGTCTTTGTCTTTGGCTCGCTCAACGAACTCTTCGATGTTTTTCTCATCGCCAATTTCGTCCAGCATGTTCAACACGGCTTCATTAGCACCGCCGTGTGCAGGTCCCCAAAGTGCGGCAATGCCAGCAGCAATACAGGCAAATGGGTTGGCGCCAGAGGAGCCTGCCAGACGAACGGTGGACGTGGATGCGTTCTGTTCGTGATCAGCATGGAGCAGGAATATTCGATCCATGGCTTTGGCGAGCACAGGTTTGACTTCGTAGTCTTCGCAAGGGTTGGCAAACATCATGTGCAGGAAGTTACCACCGTAGCTAAGATCATTTCTTGGATAAGCGAATGGTTGACCGATGGAGTACTTGTACACCATGGCAGCCAGCGTCGGCATTTTGGATATCAGACGATAAGCACAGATTTCACGGTGCTTCTCATTGGTGATGTCCAATGAGTCATGATAAAACGCTGACAGGGCACCAACGACACCGCACATAACAGCCATAGGGTGAGCATCCCGACGGAAGCCGGAGAACAGATCGCTAAGTTGCTCATGAACCATAGTGTGTCGTGTAATGGTGGACTCAAAACGCATCTTCTCTTCTTTATTTGGCAGATCCCCGTATAGAAGAAGGTAGCAGGTCTCGAGAAAATCAGAGTGCTCAGCCAGCTGTTCAATAGGGTATCCACGGTGCAGCAATACACCTTTGTTGCCATCGATAAACGTTATTTTTGATTCACAGGATGCGGTGGAGACGAATCCCGGATCGTAGGTAAAGAGTCCGTTAGGTGTCAGGCTGCTAACATCGACTACGTCAGGGCCCAGTGTGCCGGAGTAAATGGGTAGCTCAAGGTTTTCTTGCTTGCCTTCAATAGAGAGGATTGCTTTTCTATCAGCCATTTATGGCCTCCTGTCACGCCATTTGATCTAGTTATAGTTTGTTGGAGTTCGGGGTGAATAGTTGTTTATTTGTACTTGTTGATTTAGTCCCCTTTCTGATTCGATCACTATAGAGATATATAAGTTATTGTCAAATTAGTTATGCGGGTAGGTAGAAGCCTCTATTGTAGTGCAGCTGTCGTATATATTTCATCTATTCAGGCCAATGAACCTGAGAAGAAAAGTGAGTAATTGTAATTAGATGAGGTAGTGTATATACTCCTGACCGAAACTGAGGGCAGTTTCTTTATGTGGAGTGGCCGCTGTTTCTTTGGTGGTGATTCCGGCCCTGTTCCCTGGGTCTCATGAAATCGGATGTTCATATTGATTCTGCTTGTTCCGCAATCGGGCATTAGGGCATAAAAAAGTGAAAAGCAATAGACCTGTCAATCTCGATATAACAACAATTAAATTACCCTTACCGGCATATACTTCAATCCTTCATCGTGTCTCAGGTGTGCTGCTGTTTATCGGGTTAGGATTTCTGTTGTATGGATTGCAACTTTCTCTCGCATCTGAAGAGTCATTCAACTCACTCAAGACTTTGCTGGCGACGCCTGTCGTTAAGTTTATTGTCTGGGTACTCCTTTCTGCGCTCATTTACCACTTTGTTGCTGGTGTCAAACACCTTTTGATGGACGTTGATATTGGTGACGGTAAAGAGTCTGGAAAAACCGGTGCGGTTTTGACCATTCTTTTGTCAGCAGTGCTGATTTTATGTGCAGGGGTCTGGGTATGGTAACCAATATTACAAATTTGTCGCGCAGTGGCCTGTATGACTGGATGTTGCAACGTGTTTCCGCCGTTATCCTGGGGGCATACTTTGTTTTTCTGGCAGGCTATCTTCTGCTGAACCCGGGGTTGGGTTATGAGCAGTGGTTAGAACTGTTTGATGCAACCTGGATGCGAATTTTTACTTTGCTGACTCTATTGGCTGTTCTGGCTCACGCCTGGGTGGGTATGTGGACCATTGCAACTGATTATCTTAATGAGCGGGCATTTGGCAGCAAATCGGTGTTGATTCGTTTTCCGGTGCAGCTGATCTGTTTTGTGGCTTTGTTCAGTTATCTGATCTGGGGCGTACAAATTCTCTGGGGGCTTTGATTTATGACGGCAATTCGTACGCTGACCTACGATGCAATAGTGATAGGTGGTGGTGGTGCCGGAATGCGTGCAGCACTGCAATTAACTGAGGCTGGTATTAAAACAGCCTGTGTCACAAAAGTATTTCCAACCCGTTCACATACGGTGTCTGCTCAGGGTGGGATTACCTGCTCTATTGCCAGTGCAGATCCTAATGATGACTGGCGCTGGCACATGTTTGATACAGTAAAAGGGTCGGATTATATCGGTGATCAGGATGCTATCGAGTACATGTGTTCTGTCGGTCCTCAAGCCGTCTTTGAGCTGGAACACATGGGGCTGCCTTTTTCCCGAACAGAAGAAGGGCGTATCTATCAGCGCCCCTTTGGTGGTCAATCGAAAGAGTTTGGCAAAGGTGGTCAGGCAGCCAGAACCTGTGCTGCAGCAGACCGAACCGGTCATGCTCTATTGCATACGCTGTATCAGGCCAATCTGAAAGGTGGTACTACTTTCCTCAATGAGTGGTATGCAGTTGATTTGGTGAAGAACCAGAAAGGTCAGGTTGCTGGTGTTATCGCAATTGATATTGAGTCTGGTGAAACGGTGTATATCAAGTCCAAGGCGACGGTCATGGCCACCGGTGGTGCCGGGCGTATTTATGCGTCTACCACCAATGCTCTGATTAACACCGGTGATGGTATTGGTATGGCGCTGCGCGCTGGATTCCCTATGCAAGACATGGAAATGTGGCAGTTCCATCCCACGGGTATTCATGGTGCCGGCGTACTGGTTACCGAGGGTTGTCGTGGTGAGGGTGGCTTCCTGATTAACAGTAAGGGGGAGCGTTTCATGGAGCGCTACGCACCTAACGCAAAAGATTTGGCAGGACGAGATGTGGTTGCTCGCTCCATGGTTATCGAAATTCTTGAAGGTCGCGGCTGTGGACCTAATAAAGATCATGTGCTCCTGAAACTGGATCATCTGGGTGAAGAGACATTGAACCTCAGACTGCCTGGTATTTGTGAGCTGTCTAAAACATTTGCTCACGCTGATCCAGTAGAGGTGCCAGTGCCCGTCGTGCCGACCTGTCATTATATGATGGGTGGCATTCCGACCAATGTTGGTGGCCAGGCATTGATGCAAAATGCACAGGGTAATGATGAAGTGATTGAGGGTCTTTATGCCTGTGGTGAGGCGGCCTGTGTCTCAGTACATGGGGCAAACCGTCTGGGTGGTAACTCATTACTTGATTTGGTGGTGTTTGGTCGTTCCGCAGGCCTGCAAATTGAAAAGAGTTTCCGTGAAGGCTTCGATACCGTTGATGCTTCTGCCAGTGATATTGAACAAGCGCTGTCTCGCCTGGATAGACTGAATAACTCGACCGAAGGTGAGAGCGTTGCGGGTTTGCGTGCCGAGTTGCAAAATACTATGCAGCTTTACTTTGGCGTATTCCGTGAAGGTGAGACGATGCAGAAAGGCCTTGGTCTGCTGAAGGATATTCGTGAGCGTATGACAAACCTGCACCTTGCGGATAAGAGCCAGGCGTTCAATACGGCACGTATCGAAGCGTTGGAATTGGAAAACCTGTTTGAGGTTGCCTACGCTACTGCGGTTTCTGCAGAGGTTCGTAAAGAGTCCCGTGGTGCACATGCCCGTAATGATTTTCAGGAACGCGATGATGAAAACTGGTTGGCGCATTCTTTATATTCACCACTGGATGAGTCTGTCAGCAAGCGGGCAGTTAATTTTGCTCCTGCAACCATGGAGGCATTTCCTCCCAAGGCCAGGACCTACTAAGGAGGAGCAGAACTGTGAAGGTAAGTGTTTATCGTTATAATCCGGAGACGGATAAAAAACCTTATATGAAAGACTATGAGGTTCATATTCCGGAAGGCAGGGATCTGATGGTTCTTGATGTCCTGAACCTTCTCAAAGAGCAAGATCCGTCGTTGGCCTATCGCCGCTCCTGTCGTGAAGGTGTCTGTGGCTCAGATGGCCTGAATATTGGTGGCACTAACGGATTGGCTTGTATTACGCCGCTGTCTGAAGCAAGCTCGGGCAGCAAATTGGTATTGCGTCCTCTACCGGGGTTACCCGTGATCAGGGATCTGGTGGTCGATATGGGGCTTTTCTACAAGCAGTATGAAAAGATTAAGCCTTATCTGATTAATGATCAGCCGACTCCGGCTATAGAGCGTTTGCAGACTCCGGAAGATCGCGAGAAACTGGACGGCCTGTATGAGTGTATACTCTGTGCTTGCTGTTCTACGGCCTGCCCGTCATTCTGGTGGAATCCGGATAAGTTTATAGGTCCGTCGGGTTTACTGCAGGCTTATCGATTCCTAGCGGACAGTCGGGATAATGCGACTCAGGAGCGTTTGTCTGATCTTGATGACCCGTTCAGCGTCTTCCGTTGCAGAGGCATTATGAATTGCGTTAGTGTCTGTCCTAAAGGTTTGAACCCTACCCGGGCGATCGGGCATATCAGGCAAATGTTGTTTAAGAGTGCGACCTGATTAAATGACACATTGTTTGTCAGGAAGTCAGTGATGGCTTCCTGAAATTGCACACTCTTGCAGGCTGACTCTCATTTTATGAGGCCTGTTTAACATTTAAGTTATCTGTTACATATCATCCGTCAGGGAGATATGTAACAGAAGATGGAACCACCAGGGACGACCGGACAACCCGGGTATTTCTTGTGGTGTTACTTGATTATTATGCCAATCCTTTCACATGAATGTGGATTACATGAATAGGGACACCTGAATTGAAATATCGTCCCAGACTTACGGGGTACTGAGCATGCAAGAAGGTGTCATGCAGCGTATGTGGAATTCGTCCCACATAGCAGGGGGTAATGCTGCATACGTCGAAGAAATGTACGAGCGCTATCTGCGGGATCCCAATGGTGTGGATCCGCAATGGCGTGATTATTTTGAAAAACTTCCTGCGGTGACCGGAGTGGGGGTTGATGTACCTCATTCAACGATTCAGGAAAATTTTGTTTTGATGGCGCGACAGCGTCAGTCCATTCGCCCTATCCAGGCTTCTACCGTTTCCAGTGATCATGAGCGCAAGCAAGTCCAGGTGCTGCGCCTGATCAGTGCGTTCCGGATTCGTGGGCACCAGCAGGCAGTGATAGATCCTCTGGGAATCATGAAACGTGAAGAGTTTCCCGACCTTACACTCGAGTACCATGGTCTCAGCGAGGCTGATCTGGATACCGACTTCCAAAGCTCTACCCTGTTTATTGGTAAAGAACATACCCCACTCCGAGAGATAGTTGATTCCCTGAGGGCAACTTACTGTGGCGCTATTGGTGTTGAACACATGCATATTGCCAATACCACGGAGCGTCGCTGGTTTCAAAGTCGGATGGAGAGCGTTCGCGGCCGTCCCGAATTAGGCTCTGATGCCAAATTGCATCTTCTCGAACGACTGACAGCGGCAGAAGGTCTGGAAAAATACCTGGGCACTAAATATCCGGGTACTAAACGTTTCGGTCTGGAAGGCGGTGAGTCTCTGATTCCTATGCTCGACGAGATTATCCAGCGCTCTGGTTCCTATGGCACCAAAGAAATTGTTATAGGCATGGCACACCGTGGCAGGTTGAACGTACTGGTCAATATTCTGGGTAAACGCCCCGGTGAGCTTTTTGAAGAATTTGAGGGTCGCAAGCTCGCTGAAAAAGGCTCAGGTGATGTGAAATACCATCAAGGTTTTTCTTCCAATGTTATGACACCCGGTGGCGAAGTGCATCTGGCACTGATGTTCAACCCGTCCCACCTGGAGATTGTATCGCCGGTGGTAGAGGGTTCAGTACGAGCTCGTCAGGATCGTCGTGAAGACAGTAAAGGCAGCCAGGTATTGCCTATAGCTATTCATGGTGATGCGGCTTTTGCGGGTCAGGGTGTGGTAATGGAAACCCTGCAAATGTCCCAAACGCGAGCCTATAAAACCGGCGGAACGGTTCACGTTGTAGTGAATAATCAGGTTGGCTTTACCACCAGTCGCCGTGAAGACGCTCGTTCAACTGAATATTGCACCGATGTCGCCAAAATGGTGGGGGCACCCATCCTTCATGTGAATGGTGATGATCCTGAAGCCGTACATTTTGCGACTAAGCTGGCGCTGGATTACCGCATGGAATTTGGCAAAGATGTGGTGATTGATATGGTCTGCTATCGACGCAGAGGCCATAACGAAGCTGATGAGCCGTCCGGCACACAGCCTATGATGTACGAACGAATCAAGAGCCAAATCACGACTCGTGACGTTTATGCTCAGGCTTTACTTGGTGAGAATATTCTGACCGCTGATGATGACAAGACACTAGTAAACAGTTACCGGTCTGCTCTCGATAACGGTGAGCACGTGGTAAAAGCGCTGGTCAAAGAGCCCAATAAAGAACTCTTTGTTGACTGGACGCCGCATCTTGGTCATCAGTGGACCGCTCGTCATGATACCCGGGTTGAACTGTCAACACTGCAAGCATTGGGTCAGAAAATCTGCGAAGTGCCTGAAGGTTTTGTGGTGCAGCGCCAGGTTAATAAGATCATTGAAGATCGTAGAAAAATGGCAGTAGGTGCTTTGCCAATTAACTGGGGTTTTGCTGAGTCTATGGCTTATGCCACCCTGTTAAAAGAAGGCAGTCAGGTACGAATTACCGGTCAGGATGTCGGTCGTGGCACCTTCTCGCATCGTCATGCGGTGCTTCATAATCAGAAAGACGGCAGTGCTCTGGTATCTTTGGCAAGGTTGTCTGAAGATCAACCGAAATTCCAGATATACGACTCTTTCCTGTCAGAAGAAGCAGTGTTGGCCTTTGAATATGGTTATGCTGCAACCACCCCCAATGCTCTGGTCGTCTGGGAAGCGCAATTTGGAGATTTTGCCAACGGTGCTCAAGTGGTGATTGACCAGTTTATTACCAGTGGTGAGCACAAATGGGGGCGACTCTGTGGTTTAACTATGTTGCTGCCGCACGGTTATGAAGGTCAGGGCCCGGAACACTCCTCAGCACGCTTGGAGCGTTATTTGCAGCTCTGTGCTGAGCATAATATTCAGGTGTGTGTGCCTACGACCCCGGCACAAGTGTTCCACATGCTACGCAGACAGGTTCTGAGACCACTTCGGAAGCCTTTGATTGCCTTTACTCCAAAGAGTCTGTTGCGTCATAAACAAGCTATTTCGACTTTGGAAGACCTGGCGGAAGGCAGTTTTCAGACCATTCTTCCGGAAGTGGATGAGCATAATCCAGAAAGCATTCGTCGCCTGATTATGTGTTCGGGTAAGGTGTATTATGACCTGCTCGAGAAAAAGCGTAATGATGAAATTAACGATGCCATTGTGATTCGCATAGAGCAGCTATATCCCTTCCCGCAGGAAGATCTGGATGAGCTGATTCTGCAATACCCCAATCTTGAACATGTTGTTTGGTGTCAAGAAGAACCAATGAATCAGGGTGCCTGGTACTGTAGTCAGCACCATATGAGACGCTCTGTAGGGGTGCATGCTAATAAAACACTACGCTTTGAATATGCAGGTCGGGATGCATCTGCGGCACCTGCCTGTGGGTACATGTCGATTCATGTTCAGGAGCAAAAGAAACTGGTGGATGATGCATTTAGCGTCTGAACTAAGTAATTGCTAATATAGCTACCCTGAAACTCAGGTCAGCTCAATAATATAAAAAGCCGGAATTCGTCATAATCTAAGGAGTTCCGCCTGAGCGAATGAAGCTCATGAAAAACGCAAAGGATCAAGCATGGCCATTGAAATCAAAGCGCCCACATTTCCCGAGTCAGTTGCTGATGGTACCGTTGCAACTTGGCACAAACAGCCCGGTGAAGCCTGCAGTCGTGATGAACTTCTGGTAGATATCGAAACTGATAAGGTTGTTCTCGAAGTGGTGGCTCCTGAAGACGGCACTCTAAGCGAAGTTTTGAAAGCAGAAGGTGATGTGGTTCTGAGCAATGAACTGATTGCTCACTTTGACGTCGGTTCGGTCGCCGCTTCTACGTCTGCTGCTGAACCAGCGGTGGCACAGCAAGCTGCTGAGCCTGCCGTAGAAACGATTCTGAGCCCTGCCGCCCGTCGTATGGTGGACGAACAGGGGATTGATCCGACTGTTGTGGTTGGCACCGGTAAAGGAGGACGTATCACTAAAGAAGATGTTATACGTCATGCTGAAACAGCCGCAGCACCTCAGCCAGCAGTTGCAGCCCCGGTTCAGACCGTGGCCGCCACTTCCGCACCTCAGGTTGAATCTATTGCGCCAGTGTTTAATGAAGGTGATCGGGTAGAACGCCGGGTTCCCATGACTCGTCTGCGGGCGCGAGTGGCTCAGCGACTGGTAGAAGCCCAGCAAACCGCGGCCATGCTTACCACCTTCAATGAAGTCAACATGAAACCAGTCATGGAGCTTCGTAATCAATACAAGGACCAGTTTGAGAAGCGCCACGGTGTTCGTCTTGGGTTTATGTCCTTCTTTGTTAAAGCCTGTACTGAGGCTCTGCGCCGTTACCCTGCAGTCAATGCCTCCATTGATGGTAATGATATTGTCTATCACGGTTATCAGGATGTAGGTGTTGCCGTTTCCAGTGATCGTGGTCTTGTTGTTCCGGTTCTGCGTAATGCGGAGCATATGAGCCTGGCTGACGTCGAAGCCAACATTCGCGAATATGGCAAAAAGGCCATGGACGGTAAGCTCGGCATTGATGAAATGACCGGTGGTACCTTTACGGTTTCCAATGGCGGCGTCTTTGGGTCATTGTTGTCAACACCTATTCTAAATCCACCACAGTCTGCCATTCTGGGCATGCACAAAATTCAAGAGCGCCCTATGGCTGTTAATGGTAAAGTCGAGATCCTGCCGATGATGTATCTCGCGCTCTCTTATGACCATCGTCTGCTTGATGGTAAAGAAGCTGTTACCTTTTTGGTAACGATTAAAGAACTATTGGAAGACCCTGCTCGCATCCTGCTGGAAGTCTGAGTCAGCGGTCTGGTAATAAATGGCAGCACTCACTGCCAGTGATAAATTGTTTGGAAGAGAATATATGGCAAATCAGTTCGACGTGGTGGTTATCGGTTCCGGACCTGCAGGGTATGTCTGTGCGATTCGCGCAGCACAGCTGGGACTGAAAACTGCCTGTATCGAGAAGTGGTCCGATGACAAAGGAACGGCCAAATTGGGTGGCACCTGCCTGAATGTGGGGTGTATCCCATCCAAGGCACTGCTGGACAGCTCCCACCGTTATATCGATGCTCAGAAAGATTTCGAGATTCATGGCATCAAACACTCAGGCGTCACCATTGACGTGCCGGCCATGATTGCCCGTAAAGATAAAATCGTTAACCAATTGACCTCCGGTGTTACCGGCTTGTTCAAGGCCAATGGTGTCACTTTGTTGCAGGGGTCTGGTAAATTACTGGCTGGTAAGCAGGTTGAACTGACCAAAGCAGACGGCTCTGTTGAAGTCTATCAGGCGGAGAATGTGGTTCTGGCTACCGGCTCCCGTCCTGTTGAAATTCCTCCCACACCTCTGACCGAAGATCTGATTGTTGATTCCACCGGTGCCCTGGAGTTTCAGGAAGTGCCAAAGCGCCTTGGTGTTATTGGTGCTGGTGTTATAGGTCTAGAGTTGGGGAGCGTCTGGGGTCGCCTGGGGTCTGAAGTCGTTATTCTGGAAGCCCAGGACAGTTTCCTGGCGCTGGCAGACCAGCAAATCGCCAAAGAAGCTCTGAAAATCTACAAAAAGCAAAAACTGGATGTTCGTCTTGGTGCCCGTGTTACCGGTTCTGAAAATAAAGGCAAAGAAGTGGAAGTTGCCTATCAGGACGCTACCGGTGAAGAACAGAAGGTGACTTTTGACAAGCTGATCGTCGCCGTTGGCCGACGCCCTTTCACTGAAAACCTGTTGGCACCGGACTCAGGCGTTAACATGGACGAGCGTGGTTTCATTTTTGTCGATGATTATTGCGTGACCGATGTACCTGGCGTTTATGCCATTGGTGATGTTGTTCGTGGGCCTATGCTGGCACACAAAGGCAGTGAAGAAGGCATCATGGTGGCAGAAATTATTGCCGGCCAGAAAGCTCAGATGAATTATGATCTGATTCCATCCGTTATTTACACTCACCCTGAAATAGCATGGGTTGGTAAGACCGAGCAGGAAGTGAAAGCGTCCGGTGAAGAATACAAGGTCGGAACCTTCCCGTTTGCGGCCAGTGGCCGGGCTATGGCTGCCAATGAAGCCCATGGCATGGTAAAAGTTGTGGCAGACAAGAAAACCGATCGTATTCTCGGTGTTCATGTGGTCGGCCCAAGTGCTGCTGAACTGGTACAGCAAGGTGTTATTGCCATGGAATTTGCCGCCAGTTGTGAAGACCTGGCTCTCACTATCTTCTCTCACCCAACCGTCAGTGAAGCGCTGCATGAAGCAGTACTGGCTGTGGATGGACATGCTATCCACATAGCTAACCGTAAGCGACGTTAATCGTTCATCCGGTAAAAGGCTGGCTGATTTCTCAGTCAGCTATCGATGAGTAATTCCACGCCAGTGGACGTATATTTTAACAAGAATAACTCTAAGTAGAGGGCGGCGTAAGAATGAATCTCCACGAATATCAAGGTAAGCAGTTATTTGCTGAGTATGGCCTGCCAGTCTCTAAGGGGATTGCTGCTGATACTCCCAAAGAAGCAGCAGCTGCGGCTGATGAAATAGGCGGTGATCGCTGGGTAGTAAAAGCACAGGTTCATGCTGGTGGCCGGGGTAAGGCTGGTGGTGTGAAGTTGGTTTCCTCAAAAGATGAAATCCGCGATTTTGCCAAACAATGGTTGGGAAAACATCTGGTGACGTATCAAACGGATGAAAATGGCCAGCCAGTGAGCAAGATTTTGGTGGAGACTTGCACCGATATTGCCAGTGAGCTTTATCTGGGGGCTGTGGTAGATCGCTCAACGCGTAAAATTGTTTTTATGGCTTCCACTGAAGGCGGCGTTGAAATTGAAAAGGTAGCGGAAGAAACGCCTGAGAAAATCCTTAAAGCGGTGGTTGACCCTCTGGTAGGTGCTCAACCTTATCAAGGACGTGAGCTAGCTTTTCAACTCGGCCTGGATAGTAAGCAGGTGAAGCAGTTCACAAAAATCTTCCTTGGATTGGCCAAGCTTTTTCAGGATTGTGATCTGGCTTTGTTGGAAATTAATCCGCTGGTTATTACTAAAGAAGGTGACTTGCTCTGTCTGGATGCCAAAATCAACATCGATAGCAACGCCCTGTATCGTCAGCCTCGCTTGAAAGCCATGCATGATCCTTCTCAGGAAGATGCTCGTGAAGCCCATGCTGCTCAGTGGGAGCTGAACTATGTGGCTCTGGATGGCAATATTGGTTGCATGGTAAATGGTGCAGGTCTGGCCATGGGCACTATGGATATCGTCAAACTGCATGGCGGCGCTCCTGCTAACTTCCTTGATGTGGGAGGTGGTGCGACTAAAGAGCGTGTAACCGAAGCATTCAAAATTATTCTGTCGGACGACAGTGTTCAGGCAGTTTTGGTGAATATCTTTGGTGGTATCGTGCGTTGTGACCTGATTGCTGAAGGTATCATTGGTGCCGTGAAAGAAGTCGGTGTGGAAGTTCCGGTCGTGGTTCGTCTGGAAGGAAATAATGCCGAGCTGGGTGCCAAAACCCTGGCCGAAAGTGGACTTGATATTATTCCAGCCAACAGCCTGACAGAAGCTGCTCAGGAAGTCGTTAAAGCAGCGGGGAACAAATAATGAGCATACTGATTGATAAGAATACCAAAGTAATATGCCAGGGCTTCACCGGTTCTCAGGGAACTTTCCATTCTGAACAGGCCATTGCCTACGGTACTCAAATGGTCGGAGGTGTTACTCCCGGAAAGGGCGGACAGACACACCTTGGATTGCCAGTATTTAATACCGTTGCCGAGGCTGTGGATAAGACCGGTGCGCAAGCATCCGTCATTTATGTACCAGCGCCTTTCTGTAAGGATTCTATCCTTGAGGCCGCTAATGCGGGTATTGAGCTGGTTGTCTGCATCACTGAGGGCATTCCTACTCTGGATATGCTGGAGTGCAAGGTTAAATGCGATGAGCTTGGAGTAAGGCTGATTGGTCCTAACTGCCCCGGTATTATTACGCCGGGAGAGTGTAAGATTGGCATTATGCCGGGGCATATTCACCTGTCCGGTAAGGTCGGCATTGTTTCCCGCTCAGGCACACTGACTTATGAAGCAGTCAAACAGACGACTGACTTTGGCTTTGGTCAGTCCACTTGTGTGGGTATTGGTGGTGATCCCATTCCGGGTTCTAACTTTATCGACATTCTTGAACTGTTTCAAAAGGACGATAAAACCGAAGCCATTGTTATGATCGGGGAAATTGGCGGCACCGCTGAAGAAGAGGCTGCTGCCTATATCAAAGAACATGTGACCAAACCTGTTGTCTCTTACATTGCAGGGGTAACTGCACCTCCGGGCAAGCGTATGGGGCATGCTGGTGCAATCATTTCTGGTGGTAAGGGCACTGCGGATGAAAAATTTGCGGCGCTTGAATCAGCAGGTGTTAAAACGGTTCGCAGTCTGGCGGATATTGGTCAGGCATTGAAAGACATCACGGGCTGGTAACTCTCTCAGCTCAATAGAAATCCCGGTCTTACTCAAGTAATACCGGGATTTTTTTATGTGTAGCGGTTTGCCTTTATAGCCATGAGTCGCTACTTTGCCATACCCTATCGCTGTTATATTTTCAGGAAGCCCTCAGTGGATAGTCTTCATTTGAACCCCGATAAATACCGGTTGTTTAAAGCTCTTCGACCATTTTCGTACGTTGTTGCCATAATGACTTGTGGCCTGGGTGTTGCCTTGGCTTATGCCGAAGGTAAAGGCAGTCTACTCAACAGCTGTCTGGTGATTGCTGCTGGCATCCTGTTACAGGCAGCCAGCAACCTTGTTAATGATTATGCCGATATCGATCTATGGCGTCAGCAAAGACATGCACTATCTACACAGGTCATTAAACAGATTCGGAGAAATTTATATCTTGCTATATTTCTGACATTTCTTGGTGTTTTGATCGGCTTGTGGCTGGTTTTTCAATCGGGTTGGCCTCTGTTGCTGTTAGGTTTAGCTGGTGTTTTAGGAGGGTATTTTTATACGGGTGAGCCGATCAACTACAAGCATCGCGGGTTGGGAGTCCCGGGAGTTTTCCTTTTTACAGGAATTCTGATGGTCGCAGGGTCTTATTATGCTGTGACTGGGGAATGGAATTCCAGAGTGGTGTGGTTATCCATTCCTATCAGTTTATTACCTGCTTGCCTCTTGATAGCGAACGAAATAAGAGACTATTTGGACGATTTGAATTTTAATATTTTAACCCTTACCGTTCGTATTGGGTTCGGTCGGGCAAAAGTGCTTTATCTTTTTTTACTTTTGTTGGTTTATCCATTGAGCTTCTATTTGCTGTGGCAAGGTGGCGTAGATAACCTTCTGTATTTATTACCTTCCATTGCATTCATCTGGCAACCCGTTCGTCTATTATTCAATGCTGCCGGCGATGCACATATGGCTCGTCTTCCTCCTCTGACCGGTCGCTTTTTTATGGTATTTGGTATCGGCTTTATTTGTAGTGTATTTTGAGCCTGATAGAAAAATGCCCACTGCATGCGGGCATTTTGTTGGGGTTTAATTATTTTTTGAACTCTCTGGATCTCAGATCATAGGTTTCACTATCAAATAGCTGATCTGGTGTGCCGGGAAGAATGTCCGGCTTCTTTTCAATCACTTGCAGTAACTTCAGTTTGGTGAAGCGATCTTGAGTAGCTTTTACCAGAGCGTCTGAATTACGCATGATGGTTGGTCGTATGAACAACATCAAGTTACGCTTTTGATTATTATCTTCTTCGTATTGAAAGAGCGTCCCTAATATGGGGATGTCCCCTAATAGAGGCACTTTCTTTTTTGCTTCTGAACGGCTGTGGTCAATCAAACCACCAATCACTATAGTTTGCCCATCATCGACAAGTACGGCTGTTTTTATGGTTCTATTATTAAAGACAATGTCGTTGATACCTTTAATAACGTTTGTATCAAGGGAAGAAATTTCCTGTTCCAGATCCAGTCTGAGGCTATTCCCTTCATTGATATGAGGTGTAATTTTTAGTTTGATACCCACATCTTTACGGTCATTGGTAGTAATTAAATTACCACCTTGATTGGCTTGCTCGCCTGTTTTGATCGGAACATTCTTGCCGACAAGGAACTCTGCTTCCTGGTTATCCAACGTCAGCATACTCGGAGTAGAAAGTATATTGTTATTGGACTTGGAACTGAGGGCGCCCACCAGTACACCAAAGTTTTCTGCCCGAAGTGCAAGCTGCCCCAAAGCGATGCTGGAATTAGAAAGGATATTACCGGTAATGGAGCTTCGGCCATACACTTTTTCTGCCCCATCAGCTCCAGAGCTGCTACCGGTTCGTAGGGTGTTTGTTCCATCTATTCCCCACTGAATGCCAAGTGCATCATCAATACCCCCAGAAATTTCGACAATGACGGCTTCAAGCAGTACCTGTGCTCTGGGAACATCGAGCTGACGAACAATTTTTTCCATTTCCTGCAGTGTTTCAGGATCAGCAATCATTACCAGAGCGTTTTGAGATTCGTCGGCTTTAACAAAGACGTTAGTGGCTGCTGAACGGCTGGCGCCACCGGATTTGGTGGTTGGCGTTCCCTGAGGCACTTTGCCTCCCATAGAAGGGATCATCGGTGCAGTACCTGAGGAGGCCGATGATTTAGCAACTTTGCTTTGACTATCCTGAATAGTACCTGATGCTTCTGCCAGTATTTCTGCCAGATTCTTTGCATCAGCAAAACTCAGGAACATCACTTTGGTAGTAGACTTGCGTATCCCTTCTCGATCCAGAGTTTCCACCAGCTTTCTGACTCTGGCTCGTTTGCTGGCATTACCCTTAACGACCAGACGGTTACTGCGCTCGTCAGCGATGACCTGAAGCCCACTGGGGAGCTGCCCCTTACCGGTAACTAATGTATCAGAGATTATTTTAGCGACATCACCCACCCAGGCATGTTTGAGTTGAACTACTTCGTAGTCGTTGTTGCCGGCATCGTCCAGCTCTTTGACCAGTTTGGTAATACGCTCAACATTATCTCGTAAGTCGCTGACGATGACGGCGTTACTGGACGCTGAAGCGGCTGCATGACCATATTGTGCTATTAACGGCCGGATAATCGGAATCACCTCAATGGATGAAACGCTGTGTAACTCAATGACCCGGGTTGTCATCACAGCGCCTTCAGGTTTCTGTTCATCCCTTGGGCTGGCCGTTTTGGCCGTAGTGCTGGGCACAATATTATTGATCTGCCCTTTGGGGATGACGGTATAACCGTTGGCGGTCAATACTTCGAGGAAAACGTCATAGACCTGATCTCTTGTCAGGGGTTGGGATGAGATGACAGTAACTGTATTGCCACCTTTGATTCGGGGATCAATAACATAGGTTTGCTGGGTTATTTTAGCAATCTGGGAAATAAACTCTCGGATATCAGCGTTTTGCTGATTCAGAGTCCAGAGTTTATCGGAAGGGATATCGATTTTTTTATGATCCGCACGCTCAATAGACTGTGCTGTATTCTGACCGGAGGTCGATACAGCCAAAGCGCCATTAATTGTTAGCGCCAGTAGAAATGGAATCAGTTTGAAGGTTGCCTGCGACACAGTACTCACTCTGGTTTTCATTGTTCGCCTGTTTTAATTACCAAGTTGTAATTGTTTTATCAGTTTCCTTGATTAGCCTTTTGCAGCTTTTCGTGTAATTCCTGCATGCGCTGTTCAAGTGATTTACCACCCGATGAATCATTATAGTCATCCTGGGCAATGCCTCCTGATTTTGTTGTTTCTTGTGACTTATACTCCTGTAAACCTCGTGAATCTTTGCTTGCTTCAGGGAAGTAAAGCGTTTCTAACTGCCCTCTTCGGTTCAATACGACATGATCAGCAAAGACTTCAGTCAGAATGACATCACCGGCCAGGCTGTCTCCCACTTCGTAAAGCTGATCTTGATGGGCACCCTGAATAATAGCGCTGGCGTACTTTTTGCCATCAAGCCCGGTCAGAGCACCTCTTAGAACCAAGCTGAGTCTTGTCTTCGGAATATCGGCTTTTTCTCTTTTAACTGCAGATTGCTCGCTAACACCGAATAAGAACGAAAAGTCGCTTTGCTTTAACAATTCGGGTTTTGGCGATGTTATTGGTGCAGTGGGTTCATCGGATTCGGGAGGTTGATTTATCTCTCTAAAAAGAGTCCATCCTTGCATGCCAAGGCTGGCAGTCATGGCAATGCCCATTGAAGCCATTAGCAGTTGCCTGTTTTTTTTATGGCCCCATTTGAAGTAAGTATTAAATAATATTCGCCTCATAGTACTCTCGTTTGGAGGTATTGTTTTCAGCGTCATAAGCTATTCTTTAGTCTAAATAAAAGCATAAGACGGTTCTTTTTCAAAAAGCAGAGTGACTTAAATCAGACCCTGTTTTTATTATGCGATTTGTAAAATTCAGATTTTGAATCAGAATAACTCTGTAAGCGTAGGGCATAAATGTCAGGACAGGCATATAAATTAACAGGCTGTCAGGCAGGGAATCCAAACAGAGCCGTTCTTTGATTTTTCTAAGGAGTGTGTTTTGACTGGTAAGACGATGGTCACAGAAACTAATGTGACTGCTGATAAGGAAATACCCCTGCAAAGGCTTCCATTCACCTTTGCTAAACGCCACGGCGTGGTTCTTGTGCAGGAGCAGAATCACCCGATGCTGTATTTTCATATTATTCCGGAGCCTGAAATATTCGCTGAAATTACTCGATTCTCCAGAGAACCGATGCTTTACCAGCAGGTAGGGTTTGATCAGTTTACCGATGTGCTTGCCGAGTGCTACCACAATGATAGTTCTGAAGCGCTGCAGGATGCTGCGGGGATCAGTGACGACCTCGACCTGACCAGTCTGGCTGATGCGGTTCCTGTTACTGAAGACTTGTTGGAGCAAAGTGATGATGCGCCGGTGATAAGGTTGATCAACGCACTATTGACTGAGGCCATCAAGGAAGGTGCCTCGGATGTTCATATCGAAACCTTTGAGTCGTCTCTGATTGTTCGTCTGCGTGTTGATGGTGTCTTACGGGAAATATTATCGTTGCAAAGAACTCTTGCGGCACTGTTAGTTTCACGTATTAAGGTCATGGCCCGGCTGGATATTGCCGAAAAGCGTGTGCCTCAGGATGGTCGTATTTCCCTGAAAGTTGCCGGTAAAGAAGTCGATGTTCGGGTATCCACCTTGCCTTCAAGTAATGGAGAGCGAGTGGTATTACGCTTGCTGGACAAAGCTGCAGGGCGATTACGGTTAGAGCATCTAGGGATGCTGGATACCAACAGGCAGGCAGTAGAAGAGCTATTAAAAAAACCCTACGGCATTATTCTGGTCACAGGCCCAACCGGTTCAGGTAAAACCACATCGCTCTACGCCAGCCTTACCTCATTAAATGATAAGACGCGCAATATTCTCACGGTTGAAGATCCCATCGAATACAATCTTGAGGGCATTGGCCAAACTCAGGTAAACACCAAAGTCGATATGACATTCGCCAGAGGTTTACGGGCTATTCTGCGTCAGGATCCTGACATCGTGATGGTGGGTGAAATCCGTGATACAGAAACAGCGGAGATCGCCGTGCAGGCCAGTTTGACCGGCCACTTGGTGCTATCAACACTCCATACCAATACAGCCGTTGGGGCTCTGACCCGTTTGCAGGATATGGGTATCGAACCCTTTCTGTTGTCTTCCAGCCTTCTTGGGGTAGTTGCCCAGAGGCTGGTGCGGGTTCTTTGTCCTAATTGCAAAGAGCCTTATCTTCCAGATGCAACAGAGTGTGTACAACTGGGTGTCTCACCTGATGATTCCTTGCGGATTTACCATGCTCGTGGGTGTAAGGAGTGCAATTTTAGTGGCTACAGAGGGCGTACCGGGATCTATGAAGTAATCGTTGTTGATGAACAGGTAAGGCGAATGATTCATGGTAACCGAGGTGAGCAGGATATTACGGATTATGTCCGTCAGAACACCCCCGGCATCAGAGACGATGGTAATCGAAAAGTATTAGAAGGGCAGACAACACTGGAAGAAGTGTTGCGTGTCACCCAGAAAGACTGAATGGATAGCCTGACAATATGGCGGCATTTGAATATATAGCTCTGGATAAACAGGGTAAGCAACACAAAGGCACAATGGAGGCTGACAGTGGACGTCAGGTTCGCCAGATGTTGCGTGATAAGGACTGGACTCCGTTATCTGTCAGTGCGGTTGCTGAGCAGAAAAAAAGCGAGGACTCCAAGAGCCTTGCTCTGTTTCAGAGAGGCGTCTCACCGGTAGAACTGGCAACCATTACCCGGCAGCTGGCAACTCTGATTCAGGCTGCGATGCCTATTGAAGAGGCGCTTTATGGTGTTGCAGCTCAGCAAGAAAAACGAAGGCTAAAAAATATTTTGCTGGCTGTTCGCTCCCGGGTGCTTGAAGGTTATACCCTGGCTCGAAGTCTTGAAGCGTTTCCTCAGATATTTCCACAAATGTATCGGGCGACGGTTGCCGCAGGAGAGCATGCAGGTTTTCTTGATAAGGTTCTCAATCGCTTGGCGGATTACACCGAGGCCAGAATGCTTTCTGCACAAAAGATTCAGCAGGCTCTGTTATATCCGGCCATTCTTATGGTGGCCTGTCTCGGTATCGTCAGCTTTTTGCTTGGGTATGTTGTACCTGATGTGGTCAAGGTGTTTGTAGATACCGGTCAGGAACTGCCCTTGATTACGGTCTGGCTGATTGCTGCCAGCGAAGGGTTTCAGGCCTACTGGCCTGTTATTTTTGGTCTGGTTTTTCTGGCGGTGGCGTTTTTCAGGCACTGCCTGAAAACCCCGGCAATCCGTTTATCCTGGCATCACATGTTACTGAAGATGCCTTTGGTTGGGCGATTTGCACGAACTTCGAGTGCTGCCCGGTTTGCTAGCACGCTCAGTATCCTCACACGTAGTGGTGTTTCATTGGTGGAAGCTCTAATTATTGCCGCTCAGGTCGTTGAAAATGACGCCATCCGTGAAGCGGTTGAGGATGTTGCAAGAAAAGTCAGCGAAGGTGGTAGCCTTAATCGGGCTCTCACGGACACGGGGCATTTTCCACCATTGATGTTGCACATGATTGCCAGTGGTGAGTCTACCGGTGAGCTGGATGAGATGCTTGAAAGAACGGCTCAAAACCAGCAGATGGAACTGGATGGTCGTATTGCTGTACTGCTTGGCTTGTTTGAGCCATTGATGCTTGTGGTAATGGGTGGTGTGGTCATGATGATCGTACTGGCTATTCTGCTGCCTATATTAAATATGAATCAGTTGCTGAATTAATGCGTTTATTCAGGCAGTTGAACGACATAATTTTAAAAGACGACAAAGGGTGTAACACAATGACTAAACGTCTGAATACCGGTTTTACCCTCATAGAGATCATGGTGGTCGTGGTTATTCTTGGAATTCTTGCCGCCATGGTTGCACCAAAAATTCTCAGTCGCCCGGATCAGGCTAAGGTGACAGTGGCTCGCTCTGATATTGAGAGCATTGCTCAGGCACTCGAGCTCTTCCGGTTGGATAATGGTTTTTATCCAAGTATTGATCAAGGGCTTGATGCATTAGTCACAAAACCCACGATCGTGCCTGAGGCCAGAAACTGGAATCCGGAAGGTTATCTGAAAAAGACACCTCAGGATCCTTGGGGAAATGCTTATATGTATCTGTACCCCGGTGCTCATGGCAAGTATGACCTTTACTCTTTGGGGGCCGATGGTCGCGATGGTGGTGAGGGTTTGGATGCTGATATTGGTAACTGGCAGAAGTGATGTCATTAAAAGCGAGTATCGCTAAAGGGTTTACTCTGATCGAAATGCTGGTGGTAATCCTGATTATTGGTGTTTTGCTGGGTATTACATTGTTAAGCCCTATCACCGGGAGTATCCACAAGACGGTTCAGGGTCAGGCAGGCAGACTTGAGATTTTGTTTGCTCAAGTCAGAGATAAAGCGTTACTTGAGAATAATGAGTATGGCTTTTCCGTTCAGTCTGATGGGGCTTATCAGTGGTGGCAAATGTCTCAGGAAAATAACGGATGGGTGATTCTGAACGAATCACCGTTTCATACTTATCAAACACCCAAGTCATTAAATATCTGGCTGGAGTCTGAGGAACAAATCACCGAGTCCGGACTGGATAACGAGCTGGAAGGTCCAGCGATTGTGTTCTATTCAGATCGTCAGGCAACCCCGTTCAAATTACACATTGTGCCAGCGGAAGATCGTAAACAAGCGGTAGTACTGATTACGGATGGGTTATCCGATGTTGAAATCAAACGCTGATACAGGAAAAGGATTCACTCTAATAGAAGTTATGGTAGCTCTGGCGATTTTTGCTCTGGCGGCTGGCATGCTCATGCTTTCTGATGGGAATAGTATTCGTCAAACCCGTTATATGCAGGAAAAAGTGCTGGCATCTCAGGTAGCTGATCACTATCTCAATGTGCTGCAGGCAGAAAGGCGCTGGAGTGAAGGAAGTAAACAATCTCGTATTGAAGATTATGCCGGGTTTGAATGGTATGTCCGTGAACATATCACGGATATTGGCATCGTTAATTTCCGTAAGGTTGAAGTTGAGGTCTTTGTGGGAGCAGAAACGCCTGAAGAAGAAGCTATTCCTTTATCAAAGTTGGTGTCATACATCCGGAGGGTCAAAAAGTAATGCGTCAGTCTGGCTTTACCCTACTGGAACTGATGATTTCGATTCTTCTGTTCGCCATGATCAGTAGTGCGGCTTATAAGCTCTTTGATTCTGTAAGCAAGGCGCAGTCAGTCACTGATGGGATTCTGGATAAACTGGATGCCATTCAGCGGGCGGAAATTATTATAGAGAAAGACTTCTTTCAAATGGTTGATCGGCCTGTTCGCAATGAGTATGGCGAAAAGATCGATGCACTCAAAGCCCCCACCCGGGAAGGTTACCTTATTGAATTTACCCGTTCTGGCTGGCGCAATCCGTTGGGACAAATGCGCAGTAATCTGCAGCGGGTGGCCTATAGCCTCGAAGAAGGAGTGTTAATCCGACACTACTGGTTCATGCTGGATCGACCTCAGGAGCCGGTTCAACACCGACAGAAAGTGCTAGAAGGTGTGCGCAGTATGAAAGTCCGCTTTATGGATGAGAAACACAAATGGCGTAATACCTGGCCTTTCGTGGCTATGAAATCAGGAACAGAGAAAAATCAGGTATTGGCCATGCCTGCCGCTGTTGAGATTGCCATTGTGCACGAAGATTTTGGACAAATGATGAGTGTAATCCCTTTAATGACCTATAAGCCTAGGCAGCTTCAAGCTCCGAGCCTGAGTTTAGATGAACCTCAATCTCTCTATCCTGGTGAAGGAGGGCGATGAATGAGTCCGTCTTTACAACAACAAAAAGGCATAGCTCTGATTTATGTGCTGCTAATATTTGCCCTGATTACTTTAATGGCATCTCAGATTGTTACCAGCCTTTGGCTGCATACTGAAAAGAATGCTCGATATCTGGAACGAATTCAGGCAAGGCATCATGCTCTGAGTGCAGAAAACTACGTTGCTATCTTGCTTGAGCAGGATGCAGAAATTGATAAAAAAAACAGGCATCTTATTGATCATAAGAACGAATTCTGGAACGTAAATACCGTTGGCTATGAAATTGAGCAGGGTGAAGTAGAAATTACCATCATTGATGAACAGAGCCGGTTTAATCTTAACTGGTTGTCAGATGACCATCAAAACAACACTGAAAAGGGTAATAACCTAAACAATAGAGCGGTTTTCCTTCAACAGCGCTTGTTGCAGGACAGTCAAAATGATCGTACTTCCTACTACTTGGAAATGCTGAAGAATCTTCTACTCTACGAGACACTGGACCCACAACTGGCCTACAAAATAAAAGACTGGCTAGACTCCGATCAGGAAGTTTCGGACGCGGGTGCTGAAGATTTGAGTTATCTGTCTCTCAAACAGGCGAGGCGAACAGCAGATACAGCAATATCATCTATTTCTGAATTAAAACTCATTGATGGCATTGGCGAGGAAGAATTGGAAAAGTTGATTCCTCTGGTAACTGTTTTACCCAAAACATCAAAAATAAATTTGAACACAGCTTTGCCAGAAGTCATTCAAAGTCTTTCTAAAAAACTCACTCCCGGTGATGTGCAGGCTATTATTGATGCACGAGGCGATATAGGTATTGAAAGCCTGGAAGAACTGAATCGATTCAGTTCTCTGGCTGGTAGAGTCAGCGTGCTCCGAAATGCGCCCGTTGAATTCAGAAGTAATTATTACAGCATTTATATAAAAGCAATCTATCGGGATACCTCATTTCAAATGAAGACATTATTAATTAGAAATGATGAGGGCAAGGTACAGGTTGCCGGTCGCGAGATAGGACCTAGTCAATATTGGGCAATGACCAGAAAGGACCCCTGAGGACTAATAATGAAAAACATTCTGTTGATGAGAATACTGTCGCCCATAAGGGAGATTAGTGATCAAACTGTCGTACAGTGGGGACAATTCTCCGGGATAGGAGATCGTCAGGATGACCTTTGTATAACAACCATAGCTGATCTCCGGCAAGCTTGGTTTGAGCAACAACCAGACAATAATGATGAAGAATGTTTACCTGATCAGGTCATTTTGCTGATCCCCAGCGATATTGTTTTACACAAACAGGTGGCTGTGGATGCCAGTCAGCGCAAACACATCACTACTGCTTTGCCGTACCTGATAGAGGAAGATATTGCTCAGGATATTGAATCCATGCATCTGGCTAGTCATGTTCGAAAAAAAAATGACATTATTAACCTATCCGTCATTTCGCATGAAGATATGCAGACTTTGTTGGTAGTGTTTGAACGAGCTGGGCTGCCTCTGGACAGAGTCCTTGCAGAAACCCAACTGATAGAGGCGGAGATCGGGTTTACAAAACTCATGCTGGACAGCCAACGCGTTTATCTGACCTCTAAAGAACATACGGTCAACCTCGGCTATGAAGCGGTGCGGCTGATGTTGACAGCCAGTATGGAAGGTTTTGATCATGCCGCCGACGGACTGGCAGATGATCAAGAGAAGGCTGCACACTCACCCATCAAATTTTACTATCCCGAAGATGAGTTCTCTCCTTCATCCGAACAGATTGAATCTTTGAAAGACTGGTTAAGCGATCAGGGTTGGCTTGTGGATGAAATACCGATGGATAATCCTGTTTTTGACCATCTGTCACAACAATACTTCAAACAAAGTAAAACGGGTGCATTAGTCGATCTACGTCAGGGGGCCTATCAGTGTCCCCGACGGGCAGGACGTCAAATCAGACAATGGAAGCCGCTTGCCGCAATGCTCGGTTGCTGGCTTGTGCTTGAGCTGGGAATGGCAGCAGGACAAGCTTTTTTCTATCAGAGCCAGGCTGAAGTGCTTTGGCAACAAACCATGAACGACTACCTCAAACTATTTCCTCAGGATCAGCAGGCAAGAAACGCCCTTAAAAAACAACAGCTGTCGTTTAATGTTCAAAAGGTTTTGGAAAGTCGATTACGCAACAGCAGTCAAAAACAATCAGGGGAACCTTTTCTACCGTTACTTCAGAAAGTTTCTGGCGTCTCTGCTGTGCTTGGCTCTGATGCCCTGCTGGAACCGCAGAGTATGGATTTTAATGACAGCAATGGCCAACTGGTTCTGGAATTTCAGGCAAGCAATCTGGAGACAGTTGATAAGTTTCTGGCAGCACTCAAAAATTCTGGTCTCAGCACCCGGTTGGACAGCGCCAATCAGGTTAAAACAAGCGTCCTTGCACGAATGACCATCAGCAGGTAACCAAAATGCAAAAGTTCATAATAATGATGCAAAACAGTGCGGGATGGCAAAGAATACGAAATACTTATGAAGTGCTCGAAACAAAAGACAGGCGTGCTGTACAGGTTTTGTTGGCTTCTGTCGTCTTTGCTGTGACTTACTTTACTATTTGGGAGCCGTTAAACCGCTGGTCCTATGAACAGAAAGCTGGCTATCAGCACCAACAAGAAGTCAATAACTGGTTAAATAGTAACAGACAGCGTGCTCTCGAGTTTCAAAAAAATCAGAGAACAGGTATAGGACAAAGAGAATTATCTTCAGTGGTGGGTAGTGTTGCTCGTAAATCGGGTGTCGTGCTGAGCAGGGTTCAGCCGGATCCAAGAGGCTTATCGGTATGGGTTGAAGATGCTGCATACCAGAAGTTTCTAGCATGGCTGGTATCACTGGAAAACCAATATCGAGTGCAAGTACAGCAAATAAAAATCGATAAGCGAAAAGAAGAAGGGCGCATCAAAGCTTATCTGCATCTTGCCAACTAATCAGAAAATATGATTCAAAACCATTGACACCCTTTTTGTGTCGGGTATCATTGCCAACGCAATCGGGGTGATTAGCTCAGCTGGGAGAGCATCTGCCTTACAAGCAGAGGGTCGGCGGTTCGATCCCGTCATCACCCACCAATTTCCTGTTGGAAAGTGCGTTACCTCATATCGATTGATATGAAACAGCAGCGGACCGGTAGTTCAGCTGGTTAGAATGCCGGCCTGTCACGCCGGAGGTCGCGGGTTCGAGTCCCGTCCGGTCCGCCATTCACTAAAACCCTTACGGTATCTGCCGTAAGGGTTTTGTCGTTTATAGGCCCTATAAACAAAGGGTTAAACACACTTCGCTGGAGGTCTCGCCCTCCATAGTAACAAGCTATTTTTCACCTTTTCTTGCCGTTTTCTCTCTCTTCTTAGAAGAAGTGGAGGTTTTTGCCCTTCGAGACCTCCAGCGTTTTTATTTATTAAAATCAATTTGTTAGGCTAAAGTGCGTGCTGGAGGTTTTAGGACGTAAGTCTGGTAGGTGTTCGGAACTGCGCTCGTAGTATTATCAGGCTTCAGAGGGGTTTTTATTACTCATCCGACACTGGGGTAATAAGAGCGATGTTTTTGAAGTGCTCCCGTTGCTCTGCCCATAGCATGGGGAACGGCTTAAAGCAGTCCTTTAAAGTCAACACCCACTTTCCGGTGTTGCAAAGAATGGCCTCCTGAATATCCGGTGCCAGGCAGGTTAACCGGATGAACTTTGAGATTCTGGCCTTGTCGGTTTTCTCCTTCTCTGCCAGTTCTCGTACGCTGTTAAATCGGCCACTTTCCAGTAGTTTGATCCAGCGATGACCCTGAATCAGAGCTCGTTGCAAAGCTTCCATTTCTTCGTGGCCGACAACGCCATCAGGTGTCGTGATAGTACTCTTACCACCCCGTCGTATAATCTTGATGGGGATGGTGACTTTGATCAGGTTTTCTTCTTCCAGAAGCTCAACCGTTTCTTCACCGACTTTTTTTACAATGGCCATGAGGCTCTCCTTTTGATTTAGGGTTGTAATTCAATAGCGACGTCATTCATGCCCTCGGGTTTGAAGTAAATAGTGACTTGCTCTGTAGCCAGTTCGATGCGTTTGATCAGCAACTCTGTCAGGCGTCGTTTTTCCGGAGCAAACAGTTCATCCCACACTGAGGCCAGATCACTCAGTGCGGTTCGAATCGTGTTCTCGTCGAGATGGTCTTCCTGATCACCGGCCTGTTGCCACACTTTAAACAGCAGCTCAGGGCTGGCCAGCCGTTTACGTATTTCCTCCAACACCATAAGTTCCAACGTGCGGGCCGACAGGGGCGGCATGGCGCTGCATCTGGCCCCTTGTTGTTGACCAGTTCGGGTTACGTAATAACGAAACTGCTGGCCGTTTTTTCGGGTGCTGCTGGTGGTCATGATCTTGCCATCAGGCCCCACCAAGAGCCCTCTGAGAAAGGAGGGATTGTTTCTTTGTCGGGATGATCTGGAGCGCAGCTGTGCATGAATATCAAAGGTGCTACAGGCTTTTGCCCACAGATCCTTGGAGATGATCGACTTGTGTTCGCCGGGGAACCATTCACCTTTGTTGCCAATTTCGCCAATATAAATCCGGTTGCGCAAAATGCGGTGAACGGTATTTTTTGCAAAGGGTTTATTACCACGAACAGTACCGTCATGCAGTTGAATGGCTTTGGTGCGATGCCCCTTGTAATTGAGGATTTCACAGGTCTGAATAATGGAGCGGGTTCTGACAAAGGTTTTAAAGATCAGGGTGACCAGCCCGGCTTCCGCCTCATTAATGATCAGTTTGCGTTCAATGACGTCATAGCCCAGCGGAGGATTGCCACCCATCCACATCCCTTTCTTCTTCGACAGCAGGAATTTGTCCCGAATCCGCTCGCTGGTCACTTCCCGTTCAAACTGGGCAAAGGAAAGCAGAATATTTAAAGTGAGTCTTCCCATACTGCTGGTGGTATTAAACTGTTGGGTTACTGAAACAAACGACACATCGTGCTTATCGAACAGATCCACCAGCTGAGCAAAGTCCGCCAATGAACGACTGAGCCTGTCTACCTTGTAGACCACCACAATATCCACCAGACCGGCTTGAACGTCCCTGAGTAGTCGCTGAAGGGCAGGGCGCTCCACATTACCACCAGAAAATCCGCCATCGTCATAGTCATCCGGAACCGGTACCCAGCCTTCGTGTTTCTGGGAGTGAATATACGCTTCCGCTGCATCCCGTTGCGCATGAAGGGAGTTAAACTCCTGCTCCAGTCCTTCTTCTGACGATTTTCGCGTATAGATGGCACAGCGTTTTTTAACCAACGTGTCTTTACGTTTGGCCATGATCACCTCCTTTTGATGTTGGTTTTAATCCAAAGAACAGTGGGCCAGACCAGCTACCGCCAGTAATCATGTTGGCAATGCGTGTCAGGCTTCTGTAGACCTCTCCCCGGTACTCAAAACCCTGTGGAGTCACGATCACCTCATGGGTTTCACCATTGAACTCCTTGCTGATGACGGTTCCGAGGGGTGGCTTTACTAACCGGCTGTTTTTTGACTTGGGTTTGTGTTCACTTTTCTTGCTGGCCAGTTTCAATCGCTCCATACTTTTCTCACTGAGACCACCCAATGCCAGCTCCTGAATCCGGCTGGACAATCTCTGTCGTAGAATTCTCAAATCCAGCTCAGGAGCTGTTTTGCCATTCAGCTTGATCCATAACTGACGTAACTCTTCCGTATTCATTTTCTGCAGTGCCACCACTCTGGCGGCGAGGGTTTTATCTTCATTCATAAGCTACCTCCGTTGTTTTTCTCTCTCTTGCCAAGAGTGTTCACAGTCATGCATGAGGTAGCGGAGTTATCCAGTCGACCGGTTTCTTTATTTTGTTTTCGTTGCTGTTTGCGGAGGATAGCGGTAGCAATAAGGGCTGCGATTTCATCCCCTGGTTTGAGGTCCCATTCCTGAAAAGATAATGATTCGTCCATGATGGTTTGCCTGATGTGTCTGCGAAATTTTATTATTGTTGGTGAGATAAAATCACTTGTAAAAGGGCTATTTGAGGCGGCTTGTCGCGGATTGAGACGAGATTAATGACCAGTCTTTGATTGTCCTTAATTGACTATCATACTGATTGTTTATACAGTGGTATGAATTGTGATGTTAAGGAACAACATGCAAGAATGACAAGGAGTCACTATGCAGTCGGTAAAACGGGTACTGCGGGGTGCCGATCTGGAACTGGATACGTTCTTCAAATTGTGCGGTATTGATTTACATACAGTATCTCCCGGTACGGCGCGCATCCTTCCACCCGAGGATGCCTTGAACAACGTGCTTCGTCTGGATGCACATCAGCAAGCCAGCCTGAACCGTCTGGCGGTCCGCATTGAAGGTATGGCCGACCCTGTGGGCCAGCAGGTTATGAGTGACCTGTCTTATGATTCCACAAAAAATGCGTATGACAACGCGCTTCATTTACTCGAGCATGATGAGCAGGTTTTTCTAAAAGCAGAAGAAATACGCTACGTCGAATACCACCGCTACAAAGCGCGAATGTGGGAAGGGTTTTATCTAACTCAACCAGTACCTCTGAAGATTGATGCAGACCTGTCGGAGTTTGAGAAACGACTTAGTGAGTGTTTTAACCAGAACAAGCTGGTCTGCCATCGACAATTAAGAAAGCGCTGCAATGATGATGACGAGATCGTAGACATTCTGCAGTTCACTATTTACCGGGAGGGGCTGCCCACCAGCTTTGAAGTGCTGGATGAAGCAGGTAATGATGTCATCATCGAGACCATTCATCCTGCCCGTGAATACGCTGTGACCTATGAGCCCAAAACCGGTGTCATCGAACTGTACGCTGATAAGAGCGATATAAGGGGACAACTGAAAACGGTTTTCTGTGAAGCCGTCCTCAGGCAGTCAGAAGACCCAACCCGAATCAAGCTGCGTAAAGTGAATCTGGAGCTGTTTCGCACACGTCCGGATTTTACCGATGCGTTTGAGCTGCGCCACGGTATTCAGGAAGTGGCGGTTAAAGAGATTGAACTGAAAATTCGTCCTCATCATGGTGTCAGTGTTTTTAAAGCAACCCCGAGAAAAACGTTTCAGTTTGATGCTTACAACAGCTGGTTGGAGACTGGTGGGGAGCTTCCTCTCAGCCCTGAATCGTTAATGATTCGCTCCGTCACACTGTCCTTCCGTTGTGAAGCAACCGATGACCTGCCTGCAGAAACCCTGCACGTTAAACTCAGGGCACCCAATCACTGCAGCCTGAGAGACCAGACCCTGAGGGAGCGGTACATCAACCATGACCTGCTCATAAAAATGGGTATTCTTGAACAGGGGGATTAGATGAGGCGAGAAGCTTTCAACTATCTGCTGCTGGCGTTTCAGGCCAACCTCAAGAGTGAGCGAATCAGTGAATTGCGCTTTGATTTTCCTGACTGCTGGCAGGAGATCATTGCCAGCGAAGCTTTTATTCCTAAAGGTGTGGCCCAGGATCGTCTGATCAGGGTGGATTATGGCGATGAAGAATCAGATGGTTACCGGCAGGTCCACAAAGACCAAGGTCAGTATGTCTATTACTTCAACGGTCGGCATGTCGTAACGGATGACGATCTGAGGATGTTTGCATTTCGGCTTGACTGGTTTCCCCGTTGGCTCAGTCATCACTTGAAGTTGTCTGAACCCACTCTGCTGGTGGACGAAGTGCTCTGGTGTCTGGGTGAATCTCTGGGAGTGACTGTTTTGTTAGCTCGTGAGCTTCGGTACAGTCTTGATGAAATTCTCGACGCTGTTGAGTCGCAGGAGTTCCAATCAACCCTGGTGCTTGCTTCAAATGTACCATCAACCAAACGACTGACATTGCCTGCAGGTTGTCAGTTGTTGGATCTCAATGTAGTGCTACCAATGGAAGATCCGGTACGAGTCGATTACAACCTTTTCCTTTCTTACATTGATCCGGTTCAGGGGCGGTTGGAGCGAGAAGGTATTTTGTGGGATGAGCATAATGGAATCTTGAGAGTGCTGGGTCAGGAACCGTGGATATTAAAAGGCGCTCCGGGAAAATGTCGGATAGTTAATGAGTTGTTCAATGCGGGGCGAAAAGGATCGCCCAGAATATTAACTCAATGGTTACTGGAGGAGTCTACTTCGGGGAATTTGAGCCAGTTTTTCCATAGAGATGAACATTGGAAGCACTTTATCGCTTATGAAAGAGGCGCAAAGGGACGCTGCTGGCTCAAAGCGTTTGAAGAGTTGCCTATGTTCCAAAAAGAATCTGCCTGAGAGCTTTTCTGCAAAACCAACACTAACCTAACCGGCCATTGAGCCGGTTTTTTTGAGTCAATTTTAGAGAAAGTAGCATTCCTACAGTTTCTCCTACAGCTCCTACACTTCCCCTACAGTGGCTCCCTCACACTCAGTCTTGCATAAACACAAAGGCTAAGGAGGCCAATATGCAAGACGCCAATCATCAACCTGGCTCTGAAAGGAGCCAAAGAGCAGGAGGTGAGTCAGGTGTTCCTACCCTTCTGCCTACAGCGGAATACGATGTGATCCATATGGATTCCATTCAACTGTCACGTCGACTCAATATCAGCATCAAATCTCTCAGTCGTATGCGTCAAAACGGCACAGGTCCTCGCTTTTTGAGAGTCGGAGCCAAGGTGGTTTACCGGCTGGAGGATGTTCTGGCTTACGAACGGTCGCGTTTGTATGAAGCGGTAGGAACACCCGTCAGCGTTGGGGGTGACTCATGAGTCCGGATCTGCAAGCCATTCTTAAGATGCCTATGTGTGACCTGTCTGCTAAGTCTAGCGAGGAGCTTCTGCGGCTGGTGGACAGAGCCGAATCCCTGCTGGAAAAAGCGCAGCAGGTTCGGGACTGGCTGGAAGCGGCGATTGCTCACAAGTACGTTTACAAAGCCACCAGCATTCGCACCGAGCTTGAGCAGGATTTTGGGTTTGTTCAGTTTGAAGATGGCCGGGTCAAGGTCACTTCAGAGGTTCACAAAGCAGTGACATGGGATCAGAAGAAGCTATCAGCCATCGCCCAGACCATTCTTGAACAGGGTGAACAACCGGAGTCGTTTATGGAAGTGAATTACAAGGTTCCGGATGATCGCTTTGATCAGTGGCCGGAGGTGATTCAAAACGCGTTTCGACCTGCTTTGAGTATCAAGCCCGGTACTCCCACCTATCAATTAAGCCCGAATCATAAGGAGGTGAAGTCATGAGTCTACCCATTCTTACGGCTGAGCAACGGAGCCAAGAGCGCAAGGGAATTAAGTGCGTCCTTTTGGGTAACAGCGGTGTGGGTAAAACCACTCAGCTACAAACCCTGAATCCGGAGACAACCTTGTTTATGGATCTTGAAGCGGGTGACCTTGCGGTTCAGGACTGGTCCGGCGATACCATTCGGCCCGATACCTGGACGGAGTTTAGAAACTTCGCTGTTTTCCTGGGAGGTCCAAATCCTGCCCTGCGTGATGATCAGGTGTATTCCGCCGCTCACTACCGGGCTGTTTGTGAGAAGTGTGGCGACCCAAAGTCTCTGGAGAAATACGACACCTACTTTATTGACTCTATCACTGTGCTGGGTCGGTTGTGTTTCCAGTGGTGCAAAGGTCAGCCACAGGCATTCTCGGAGAAAACCGGCAAGCCGGATACTCGTGGTGCTTACGGTTTGCACGGTCAGGAGATGATTGCAGCACTGACTCATCTGCAACATGCCAGAGGCAAGAATGTAGTGTTCGTTGCAATCTTGGAAGAACGAGTGGATGACTTTAACCGGAAAATCTACCAGCCCCAAATTGAAGGTTCTAAAACAGGACTGGAAATGCCCGGCATTGTCGATCAGGTCATCACCCTGGCCAGTCTCCCTGATGAGGAAGGCAACCTTCGTCGTACGTTTGTTTGCCAGACGCTCAACCCTTATGGCTATCCCGCCAAGGATCGCAGTGGCCGTCTGGATGTCCATGAACCACCTCATCTTGGCAGGCTGTTCCACAAAATCCGAACCGCTGAACGTCAGCCGGTCACCTTTGAACACCCAACCTCTGAAACAACACAGGAAGCACAATCATGACCCAGAAAAAATCATGGAACGATTTTAACGATGCGGTTGACCAGAATCAGCACGACATCATTCCTTCAGGCACGCTGGTGAAGGTCCGCATGACCATTAAGCCGGGAGGGTTTGATAATCCCGATATGGGTTGGACCGGTGGCTATGCCACTCGCGGAGAAACAGGTGCTATCTACCTGAATGCTGAGTTTACGGTGTTGGCTGGGGAATATGCCAAACGGAAGGTCTGGTCCCTGATCGGGATGCACAGCCCAAAAGGGCCGGAGTGGGAGAATATGGGACGCTCCTTTGTTCGTAGCATTCTGCAATCCGCCCGTAACATCAAACCGGAAGATAATAGCCCACCGGCGTATAAGGGACGTCAGTTGATGTCGTTATCGGAGCTCGATGGTATTGAGTTTGTGGCTAAGGTCAGTCTTGAAAAAGACCAGTATGACGAGCCCAAGAACGTCATCAAGCAGGCCATTACTCCGGAGCACAAGCAGTATGCTCAGGTCATGCATGGAGCAGCAACATCTGGTCAGCTTCAACCTTCCCATCATGAGTTGCAGAAACAGCTCTACAGTGGACCAGATCAGGCACCGCACCCTGCAGAGAGTTATGGAACTCAGTGGGATTGAAGCCATACGTGCCCACCCATCAGTGGGCTTCTTTTTTCAGGGATAGTTACCAATGAATAACGGATGGTTGAATTTTAACACAGCAGCAGAGCAATACTCTCCTGAGCCTTTACCTGTTGAAGATATCAAGCGTCGCATACAAGAGCGGCTGGTGGACTATCTGGCTGTACTGTTTCCAAATGGAAAGCTGCGAAACGGCAAGTTCGTTATGGGCAACATAAAAGGCGACAAAGGGAAAAGCCTTGAGGTTGCGCTAGAGGGGAGTGAGGCTGGCCTGTGGCATGACTTTGAAAGTGGAGAAGGTGGAGACGTCGTCAGCCTGACCGCTGCCCATCAAGGGCTTGATGATAAAAATGATTTTCCAGAAATAATTCGATTTATGGCTGATTGGTTAGGGATGCCAACAACCCATCCACCAGCCGTAACCAGCTATCAGGAGGACTATGAGGACCTTGGACCACACACTGGTAAGTGGGATTACCACGACGGAGAGGGCAACCTGATTGCGTGTGTATATCGTTATGAAACTCCGGATGGCAAAGAATTCAGACCCTGGGATGTGAAGGCCAGAAAAACCAAAGCACCCAATCCCAGACCTTTGTATAACCAGCCTGGCATAAAAGCTTCCACTGACGTTTGGCTGGTGGAGGGAGAAAAAGCTGCGCAGGCATTAATCGACAATGGCTACTGCGCCACCACGGCCATGAACGGAGCCAAGGCACCGGTTGAGAAAACCGACTGGTCTCCTCTGAAAGAAAAGAGAGTCACCATCTGGCCAGATAATGATGAAGCTGGTTTTTCCTATGCCCAGAGTGCAGCGAGAGCCATTGTTGATATAGGTGCTGCTAGTGTTGTGATTCTAAAGCCACCCGAGAGTAGTCCTGAAAAGTGGGATGCAGCAGATGCGGTTAATGGAGGCTTTGATATTCGACAGTGGAGAGTGACTACTCCACGTAAAACCCTGAAAGAATCCGTACCGTTTTATCGCTTGGGTGAATTGCTGGATGACGATTCTCCGATGCCCGAAGACCTCCTGAGCCCGAGGGTTCTGACACCGGGTGGCATGCTGGTGATCGGTGGAGCACCCAAGGTCGGTAAGAGTGATTTTCTTCTCAACCTGCTGGCTCATATGTCGGCAGGCTTAACCTTCCTCGATATGCGTCCAAGTCGGCCACTGAAGATCTTTTATCTGCAAGCTGAGGTGCAATATCACTACTTGCGGGAGCGGGTGAAAAAGCTTCCTCTTGAACAGTACCAAATGACTCAGGTACGAGAGAATCTGGTGGTCACGGCGAGGCTGAATCTTATTCTGAATGAGAAAGGCATGCCTCTGATACTGAGAGCCATTCGAGAGGCTTTTCCAGAAGGACCGGATGTGATCGTGATCGATCCGATTCGTAATGTGTTTGATCCCGGACCTGATGGCAGCAGTGAGAACGACAACAATGCCATGCTGTTTTTCCTGAAAGAACGGGTCGAGCAGCTGCGGGATATTGTGAATCCAGATGCGGGTCTGATTCTTGTGCACCATACCCGCAAGATGAGTAAACGACAGTTGGAAGAGGACCCGTTTCAGGCGTTATCTGGTGCTGGTAGTCTGCGTGGTTACTACACCTCCGGCATGTTGTTGTTCAGGCCAGAGGAGTTAGAACCTGAGAGGATGCTTTACTATGAACTGCGTAACGGTCCGTCCCCGGTAGCAAAGCGAATCATTAAGAAAGACCAACAGTGGTGTGAAGCACCTCCCAACGGGGTACGTATTGCCGGTGAGGAGATGGGGCGTAAGCACGATGCGGAGCGCATCCGAAAGCGTGAAGTCATCGTCAACCTGATTTACCAGGAAGCACTCAAGGGTAAAGTGTATACCTCTAACCAGTTCGCCCAGACTTTTGAAAATCAAGCCGGTTTGGGTGCCAGCTCAACCATCCGGGATCGGATTAATGTTCTCAGTACCAAGGGATACATCAAGTTTTTTAACGACCATGACGAATACAACCTACCTGCACCACTGCGAAGCACACAGGGATATTTGTGTGTTGAAAACATGGAATTAGGCAACGATGGTCATCCATTATGTCGGGTGCCTCCAACTCATTATAAATGTGCTCAAACGTCTGCAACTTTGCCGGTAGAAGACCCTGATCAGTGGATTTATTACGAACCAAAATGAATGATTTGAGTTGCTGAGGAGTTGCCAGTGAGTTGCTGAAAACGGGGAGTTGCTGAGTTGCCAGAATTTTCCAGCAACTCAGAAAACAGAATGATTTCAATTGGTTAACAGATTCGTGAGTTGCTGGATTCTGAAAACTCAGCAACTCAATCCAGCAACTCATAAGTACTTGAAATAGTTGATTTTTGGTGAGTTGCTGAGTTGCTGGAATCTTTATATATATAAATATATATACGGACGAGCCTCCTTGAGGTCGGCCCCGTCCGTATAAGAAATCGCAGGAGGCGGTGTCATGTTGACCATTGAGGAACTCAGGGATCGATATCGGGAAGCCTGGCTGGTGGCCCGACGAGTTCCCTCGGGAATCAATCTCAGACACACGTCGTATTGGCCAGAGCTTAATCCTAATCGCTGGGAGGTTTACCGAAGGGAAGGCGGAAAAACCAAATCATCTCCGCCGTCTGCGGATGCTGTGGACCGGATGATCGAGTGCATGCGTTGGTTACGTTGGCTTTCGGAGGAGGAGCGGGAGCTCGTTTGGCTGAAGGCGTCTGGATTGCCCTGGAAAATCATTGCGGACCAGTTAGGCGTGAATCGTAAAACTCCTGTGGTGCGCTGGAACAAAGCGATGAACCGAGTGAAAATCCATCTTTTACAAAATAATTCAGGGTGATTTGACCCGCAGAAGGACAAACAGGGCTGGAATGTCTTTGATTGGTAGTTCTGGTACATGGTTGGCTGAGTGGACATATTTCAGAGGTTTGATGAAAATTAACGCTAAGGTCGAAGCAAAGTACACATAAGCCCCGCACCACTTCCGGTCCGGGGTTTTTTATTGCCGTTTTTTCATGAACCGTCACGGAAGCATCATGGCCCGAATCCTCGTCGAATCCATCGAACACCGCTCTGTTGCCAGCCTGGTGCCCTACGGCAACAACGCTCGCACTCACTCCGATGAGCAGGTGCACCAGATTGCCCGTTCCATCGAAGAGTTCGGGTTTGTGAATCCAGTGTTGGTAGGGGACGACGGAGTGATCGTAGCAGGTCATGGTCGTTTGATGGCCGCGAAGCAGCTGGGGATGGAAACGGTGCCGGTGATTGTGCTGGGGCATCTGACCGAGACTCAGCGCAGAGCCCTTGTCATTGCGGATAATCAAATCACCGCCAACTCAGGCTGGGATGAGGACCTGTTGAAACAGGAACTGGCTGAGCTGGATGCTCTGGATTTTGATCTGGACCTGATGGGTTTCTCCGATGAGGAGCTGGAAGGTTTGCTGCTGATGGATGAGCCGGAAGGGCAGACGGACGATGATGAATTGCCTGAACCGGAAGAACACCCTGTCAGCCAGTCTGGCGATCTGTGGGTGCTTGGGGAGCATCGTGTGCTTTGCGGCAGCGCCACGGAACAGGCCAACGTGGAGGCCCTTATGGCCGGACAGCTGGCCGACATGGTGTTCACCGATCCTCCCTACAACGTCGACTACGCCAATCCTGAGAAAAATACCAAAGCCAAAAAAGATCGTCGGATCAAAAACGACAATCTGGGCTCTGAGTTTCACACCTTCCTGTTAGCTGCGATAAGCAACTTGCTCGGTGTTTGCAAGGGAGCGATTTATATCTGCATGTCCTCGTCTGAGCTGGACACTTTGCAGAAAGCCTTTCGTGAAGCCGGAGGCAAATGGTCCACGTTTATCATCTGGGCCAAGAATACCTTCACCCTTGGGCGCTCCGACTATCAGCGCCAATACGAACCAATTCTCTATGGCTGGAAAGAAGGCTCTGAACACTTCTGGTGTGGGGCTCGGGATCAGGGGGATGTCTGGTATTTCAACAAACCCGCCCGTAACGATCTGCATCCCACCATGAAGCCGGTGGAACTGGTGGAGCGAGCTATACGCAACTCTTCTAAAACCCGAGACATTGTTCTCGACTTGTTTGGTGGTTCAGGCTCGACTCTGATCGCCTGTGAGAAGACTCATCGCAGTGCGCGACTGATGGAACTGGAACCGAAATACGTCGATGTCATTGTACGGCGGTGGGAGGAGTATTCGGGCAAGGAAGCCTTCCTGGAATCCAGCCAACTGACCTTTGAACAAACCAAGAGTGAGCGACATGGAAGATCTCTCCCGCCGACTGGATCAGATTGATTCCAAGCTCGACAAGCTCAGCGATGCGGTCTCTCGTCTGGCCATGATCGAGGAGCGCATCACTCATCAGACCAGCAACCTCTCCCGTCAGGATGACCGTCTGGATCAGCATGAAACACGACTGCGGCAGTTAGAATTTCAGGCCAGTCGTCGGGGCGTGATGCTTGGTTACATCGAACGATTTGGCTGGATTGTTCTGACGGCAGCTATCGGCCTTTTATCTTACTTTCTCAAGGGATGAGTCATGGGTAAGCGCACAGAAACCAACTACATTGTGATTCACTGCTCGGCCACACGAGCCAACCAGAACATCACCTTCGACGATATCAAACGCTGGCATAGGATGGAGCGAGCCTTTATCGACATCGGCTATCACTGGGTCATTGAGCGGGACGGCTCTGTCAAACAGGGACGACCTGTTGATGACTGGGGGGCTCATGTGAAAAAGCACAATCATGAAAGCATTGGCATCTGTCTGGTGGGTGGTCTTGATAGCAACAATCAACCTGAAGATAACTTCACGTCACAGCAGAAACGCATGCTGAAAATGCTCATCGCTGGTCACAAGGCTCTGTATCCCGAAGCAACCATCAAAGGGCATGATCATTTTGATAAAACCAAAGACTGTCCCTGCTTTGCGGTTCAACCCTGGCTTTATGAGCAGGGCTTGCAGGAGGAGCCATCATGAGTCTGCTGGCTACCATTCCCTTTTTAGGGAAAGTGATCGATAAGGTGTTTCCTGATGCGGATAACCAGGAGCAGGTGAAAGTTGTTCTGGCCGAGATGATGTTGAACGGAGAGCTTGAAGAGCTGGCTCACCAGGCGGGTGTGATCAACACAGAAGCCAAAGGTGAGAGCTGGTTGCAACGCTGCTGGCGTCCCCTGGTGATGCTGGTCTTTACGGCACTGGTCGTGTGTCGCTGGATGGGGTGGGCAGCGCCTGATTTGAGTGAAGAGGTGGAGCTGAAATTGTTCGCCATTATCCAGCTCGGTATCGGAGGGTACATTGCCAGTCGGGGTGTTGAGAAGGTGGCGAACAGTTTTCGCAAACCATGAGTTCTCGCTGGATTTTATTGAGCAACCCAGATGAGAGAGTCTGTATCAAATCCCAGTTCCTTAGATTGACGAACAAACTGTTCTTTCAATGTCAGGCTTACGTTTGGCGTTCTGGACAGAAGCCAGAGGTAATCTTTGCTGAAGCCAGAGATAAAAGCGTATTGGTATTCATTCTGATCCAATCCAAACACCACATACGAACTATAAAATGGACCAAAGAAAGAGACCTTCAGGTGGCCTTCATTGTTATTACCCACGAATTTAGCTCTACCTGTTGCGCGGCGGTATTGATTGTCTTCGGCTGAGAACCCTGTATTGATCACTTTGACAGAGCCATCGGGTTGTAGGGTGTACTCAGCGGTGACTTTGCTTAACCCGCGTTCAAATGAGTGATCCAGCCGGGCGATCTCAAACCACTTGCCCATGTAGCTTTCCAGGCTGAAAGGGGTAACTGGTTTCACCTGCTCCGGTAGGCTTGTGCAGCCTGTGAGCAGAGTGATTAAAAACAGGCAGGCGATGAATCTCATGGGTAACCATCCTTTTTTCTTTATGGTAACCAACGGCTGCTTTTATCGGAAGAAATTAATAGCGATTAGCTGTCGTGTATCTGGAGTTTTGGTGCGATTAATAAAAGTTCGTAATCCTCCGCTCAATGCCCTGAAAGGCGTGTCATTACAGGTCTGCTGCAAGGCGGAGGGACCCTGCGAACTCTTCTCTACTGCGGGTTCGCGGACTCGCGGGAAAGCGCCAGCGACAGAGTGAAAATCGGGGTTGACACTGGTTGACAAAATCCGGATCAGGCCAGTGTTTATGCGGGTTTCAGTTGTCAACCAGTCCTGCTGTGTCAACCTGTGAAATAAAATATTGTCAACCAGCTTACTCTCCGTTGACGTTACGATTATCAACGGCAGTTTATTGATCTGGATCAATTATTTCGTTTCGGTAAATACGTAATCTGAACTCGTCGAAAGGGAGATGACATCAAAGGAAATGTCTCCGGGTATGGCAACAAGAACACTAAATGCCATCATTATTGAGAAGAATAAATACTCCCAGATAACAATAAAAAACGCATCCGCTGAGTGATCAGCACATATTACCTTGCCTTGAGCAGGGTCTTTTTATTGGAAGGGTACTCTGTCCATTTTCCATCTTTGTTCACCATGATCTTTTCAATTTTTCGGCTTCGGGCTAATCCTTTCAGATGGTTCCATGAAGGAGAGAATCGTGGTTGATGGTCGAGCCAGGGCTCGTCCCAGTCACGATGTAATGCACTGGCCTGCTTATGCTGAATGCAATGAAGATCACCCAGCTGAATCAGAAAAATGGCTTCATGCATTTGAAGGTACCAGCGGTTCAGATGGGGAAAGGTATGTCGATCAGGGTACAGCAGACGGCAGGATAAAAAATGGCCGTTACTGAGTGCAACGGCGAGTAAAACAGGATTGTTCATCGGCGTGGCCCCATCATCTCTATGGTCTGCCAGCCACCATCCTGCCAGTAATACAGGAACTCTGCTCCGGTCTCCCATGCCAGACCTATCAGGTGCGAAAGATCCGGACTGCTTTGGGGCCTGATTTTCTCCCAACTTTCTCCCTGGTCTCTGTAGGCGTCTAATCGGTCAGGTGCGATAGAGGACAGATCTCCGTGGCTAATGATCATTCGGGCGTCCTGTTCAGAGGGGTAATAGGTTTTCAGAATCTGACCGATCTGGTCACCATCGAAGTGAACATAAACAGAGCGATAGCTGCCGTCATCCAGCAGCCTCGCAATTCGGGACCGGGTGCTCACAGGATCGACTCCAAGCCATTTGTGATTCGGTAAGTTCTGTCCTTGCCCTCGAGCTTTTCCGATTCAACGGTCAGTCCCAGCCGTTTTTTCAGGGAGCCTGCGAGCGTTCCGCGAACCGTATGTTGCTGCCAGCCGGTGGCTTTCATGATTTCGTGTATGGCTGCGCCTTCGGGGCGACTCAGCAGTTCAATGGTTTTGTGCAGCTTGGTGCCGGTGCGGATTTTTCCCTTCGAGGGTTCCGACTCTTTGATGCCAAGGGCCTCCTTGCCTTGTGGGCTGATGTCGTAAGTATCCGGAGTTTTTAAGGCGATCAAAAAACCTTTGCTGGTCAGGCTTTCCAGTACTTTTTTACGGGCTCCGCCTTTCATTGAAAGTTCTGAAGCCTTAATGGTGCCGGTTTTAGCCGCCTGTTTAAGAACGCCTTCCTGCGATGGAGTAAGATTGCTTTTTTTCATTGTGTTGCTCCTTCTTTTGATTATTGGTTGTGCATCTACAGTAAGGCTCTATAACCCATGGTTATCAAGATAAATTCATTAATAATCAATTGGTTGTCGGCAATGGAGGGCTGTAGCGGGGCAAATCAGGCTCTATCGGGGACTGGAGGGGACTATGGCGCTATTGTCGCAGTCAGAATTCGCCAGACGTCAAGGCTGGAGCCGACAATATGTGGCCAAGCTGGTCAAATCAGGCAAGATCACACTGCATAATGGCAAGATTGATCAGAAGCAGGCGTTAGCCGCTATCAACGCTACTTCAGAGCCATCCACAGCACTGCGATCAACATCAAAAAGCGAAACGAATCTTCCTTCAGTACCCAATGATTCACGACAGGCGGTCGACTTTGTCACTGCCCGAACTATGCGGGAAGCCTTCAAGGCCAAGATGGCGAAAATGGAGTATGAGGAGAAGGCAGGGAAACTCACTGATGCTTCTAAAGTCAAAGCTGAGGCATTCAGGGCAGGCAGGATCGTTCGGGATGCGTTGCTTGGCATACCGGACCGGCTATCCGATGTATTGGCAGCGGAGCAGGACCCGGTTCAGATCAGGCGACTGTTGAATGATGAACTGGAAACTATTTTAAGTGAGTTGAGTCAGCAATGAGTTCTCCCTACTTTGATGGTTTTTTTGCAGGCTTGAAGCCCGATACCCGCATGACAGTTTCGGAGTGGGCAGATGAACACCGTATCCTGCCCATGAAGTCAGCAAAGGAAGCGGGGCGCTGGCGAACGGCTCGTACACCTTATCTTCGTGAAATTATGGATGCCATGTCACCGTCGTCTTCGGTGGAGCAGGTGGCATTCATGAAAGGTGCGCAGGTGGGTGGAACTGAAGCAGGGAATAATGTTCTTGGCTATGTGATTCACCATACGCCCGGTCCCATGATGTATGTGTTGCCTACTCTGGATATGGCCAAACGAACCTCGAAGCAGCGCATTGCGCCCATGATTGAAGCAATGCCCGTGTTGCGAGAGTTGGTAAAAGATCCTCGTTCCAGAGATTCAGGTAACACCCAGATGGTGAAGGAGTTTCCCAACGGCGTACTGATCATCACCGGTGCCAATTCGGCAACCGGGTTGCGTTCCATGCCAGCAAGGTTTCTGTTTCTGGATGAAGTAGATGCCTACGACGATGATGTGGACGGAGAAGGCAGCCCGATCAATCTGGCGATTAAACGAACGGCGACGTTTTCCAGAAACCGTAAAATTCTGATGGTTTCAACACCCAACATTGCCGGTGCCAGCAAGATCGAATCGGCCTATCAGGCCAGCGATCAGCGGCAATACCATGTGTCTTGTGTGCAGTGCCATCACATGCAACCCATCGAATGGCCACAGATCAAATTTGAAAATCACGACCCTGAAACGGCTTGCTTTGAGTGCATCAACTGTCAGCATCGGATGGGAGAGCATGATAAGCCCAAGTTGCTGAGTAATGGCCAGTGGGTTTCGATGAACCCCGAAGCCAATGGCAAGATAAGAGGTTACCATCTGAGTTCACTTTACAGCCCGAATGGTTGGTATAGCTGGAAAGATGCAGTTTCCGATTTTCTGGCGGCTAAAGACAATCCCATTCTGCTGAAAGACTGGACCAATACCGTCCTCGGTCAGACCTGGCAGGAAGCCGGTGAAACCGTCGATCATGAATTGCTCTACCAGCGTCGTGAGCATTATGTCGCTGAAGTGCCCTGGTCAGTGGAAGTATTGACCTGCGGCATCGATGTTCAGGATGACCGGATAGAGTATGAAATAGTGGGCTGGGGAGCGGGAGAAGAAAGCTGGTCCATTGACTATGTGCGGCTCTACGGTGATCTGTCTCGACCTGAGATCTGGAAGATTCTGGCCAATAAACTGCGACAATGCTATCGCAGACAGGATGGTGTGCTGATGAACTTGGCCCAGATCTGTATGGACTCCGGTGGGCATTTCACCGATGAAGTATATTCGTTTTCAAGGAAACAAGGGGCTGACTGGCTGATTCCCATCAAAGGCGCATCCCAGTCCGGCAAACCCATCGCCACCTTTCCAAAAACCAGAAACAAGAAAGGCGTCTATCTGACTCTGGTGGGTACTGATACCGCGAAAGAGCTGATTTACCAACGATATCGAATACTGGAGCCCGGTGCTGGTTATTGCCACTGGCCGGTAAAAGATTGCTTTGATGAAGATTACTTTAAACAAGCCACCGCAGAAGAGAAGATCCGCAAGTACAAACATGGTGTTGCCTACTTTGAATGGGATGCCAAGAAGAAAAGAAACGAGGCTCTGGATTGTCGGGTGTATGCGCTGACTGCCGTCAGAATCCTGCAGCAACACCGGGGGTTGAATCTGGAGCAACTCGCTGAAATGAGGCCAGAACCTGAAACAGATATTGAATCTGAAGATCCGGATTCAATGACTGCACCAAGAACAAGAAGAATGTCCCGCAGTTCTTACCTGAAAGGCTAACCCATGATTACTGATGCTGAATACCGAGCCCTGAAGCGGGCTGTCCTCCTGCGCGAAACTCGTACCGTGGAATTTGAAGGCCGCAAAGTGGAATACGCCAGCTTCGCCGAAATGGAAAGACGACTGCAGGCCATTGAGCGTGAGCTGATCAAACAGCAGAAGCGACCCAAGCAGTTTGGTATTTATTCCACAAAGGGAATTTAGTCACCCCAGCCCCAACGGATGCAGAAACAAATCACAGCAACAAGCAATGCTGTAAATGCTGCAGAGGCCAAGGCTAATAATGGATCATCATTCCATAAGCTGGATTTTAGCCACAGCCAATAACTGGTTCCAAAGAAAGCAGTCAGAGCAGGTATCCAAAAGAACCACAGCTGAAGCCAGCTTTGAAGTCTCAGTCTGAAACGATGATTGAACGGAACAGTTAATTCAGTCTGTTCAAAAAAATTCTGGTCAAGCTCAGGTATTTCAGTGGTATCAATTTCATCATCTGACATTGTTGTAAGGCGATGCCAGTCGGTTGCGGTTTTCTTCTTCATAGATAAGCACATTAGCACAGCTATCAGGGAAGACTGAATGGCTTTAAAACACCTCATTGCAGGCTGGTTATTACCAGAGCTCAAGAATCTGGCCTACACCTCTGCAGGAAAGGGCCGCAGAAGTCAGAGCTGGGCAGCGCCCAATACCGGCCCCAATAATTCATTAACCGGCAATCTGGGCACACTGATCAATCGCTCAAGGGCTGCCATTCGCAACGACCCATGGGCTGCTTCTGGCCTGGAAAAACTGGTATCCAATATTGTCGGCACTGGCATCAAACCCAAATCAGAAGCAGAGGATGATGGTTTTCGTAAACAGTTACAACAATTGTTTCTGGATTGGAGTGATGAATCTGATGCCGATGGCCAACTGGATTTTTATGGTCAGCAGGCACTGGCGGTCCGTTCCATGCTGGAAGCCGGTGAGTGCTTTGTTCGACTGCGCCCCCGGCAGTTAAAAGACGGTCTAACTGTTCCTCTGCAAATTCAGTTACTGGAAGCAGAGTTTGTCCCTTGGGATTACAACGATGATTTGAAAACCGGGCATAAAATCCGGGCGGGTATTGAATTTAATGGCATCGGTCAGCGGGTAGCTTACTGGATGCACAAAGAGCATCCCTCAGATTACACCTCACTGGACGTAGGCGGTCTTCGGCGTGTACCGGCTGATCAGGTTTTACATCTATATGAGCCTTTGCGTCCGGGTCAGCTAAGAGGTCAGCCGCTTCTGACCCAAGTGTTGCTGCGGATGTTTCATCTGGACAAGTTTGATGATGCGACTCTGTTGCGACAAGAAATTGCCAACCTGTTCACCGGCTTTATCACCAAGCCTTCTCCGGAACAGGAGCGGGTCGATCCAGTCACAGGGCGACCGATTGTATATGATCTGCAGGGTGTACCTATGGTGACCATGGAACCCGGCACCATGCAGGAACTCTCACCGGGTGAAGAAATCACTTTCGCCAACCCACCCGGTGCTGCCAGTAATTATCCCGATTTTATTCGTCAGCAGTTGTTGGCCGTGGCTGCAGGCATTGGTCTGCCCTATGAAATTCTCTCCGGGGATATGAAAGGCGTCAGTGATCGTGCGCTTCGGGTGATTCTCAATGAGTTCAGGCGACGGATTCAACAGATTCAACACAATCAGCTGGTGTTTCAGTTCTGTCGGCCTGTCTGGCATCGATGGCTGGACTTGGCTGTGTTAAGTGGTGCGATCCATGCGACGGGTTTTCATCATCACAAAGCCCGTTTTGCCAGAGTGAAGTGGATTCCCCAGGGGTGGCCTTATATGCATCCGGTTCAAGATGTGCAGTCACAGAATCTGGCAGTGCGCAGTGGTTTCAAATCCCGCTCCGAAGTGGTGTCTGAGCAAGGCTATGACAGCGAACAGATTGACGATGAAATCGCAGCGGACAATCGTCGGGCCGATGAGCTGGCGCTGCAATACGACAGTGATGGCAGGCAACAGAGTTTAAATACCAACAAGGAAGATTCTCAGGATGAACAGAAAACCGCAGAACAAAAATAGAGCCTGGTATACGCTGAAAAATCAGTCAGGCCAGCCCGCAGAACTATTGATTTACGACGTCATTGGAGACTGGGCTGGCCTTTCTGCCCGGCAGCTGGTCAGCACTCTCAAAGATATTGAGTCCAATGAAATCATAGTGCGTATCAACAGCCCCGGTGGTTCGGTGTTCGATGGTATCGCCATTTACAATGCCCTTCGGTATCACAACGCGAATATCCATGTTCGTATCGAAGGGTTGGCTGCCAGTATTGCCAGTGTGATTGCCATGGCAGGCGACACTGTTCACATGGCTGAGAATGCGCTGTTGATGGTTCACAATCCTTTCGGTTGGGTGGGAGGCGATGCGGAAGAACTGCGCAAAGTGGCGGATATGCTGGATAAAACCACCGAAATAATCGCTCAGACTTACTGTTCTCATTCCGAAATGGAGCTATCAGCGATGCTCAAACTGATGAATGAGGAAACCTGGTTCACAGCGGCAGAAGCTAAAGCACAAGGTTTGATTGATACCATTGAATCGCCGGTGAAACTGGCGGCGACGTTTGATCTCTCCAGCTTTATTCACCCACCACAGCAATCTGAACCAGAACCGAAGGTTGATCAAAGCGCTCATGCGCTGGCCGTAATGAAACTGTGCAATCAGGCCGGATATCCTGAAATGGCCGAATCTTTTGTACGACAGCAACAGGGTATTGACGATGTAAAAGCCCGTCTCACTGAGTGTGAAACCATCAAGTCACTGTGCGCTGCGGCTCATTGTCCCGATCGGGCCAGTCATTTTATCCAGTCCGGAAAAACGGAAGAACAGGTCCGCAGTGCGCTGTTTGAGTTGCTGACTCAGGATGATGTTTCCATCAACAATACTCTGACGCCCCATCAGCAGGAACAGACCATCAAACCTCTGGTGGATACTCAAGCCGTCTACCGCAAACGCAATCAGCCTGTCGTATAAATCCAGCCTCTTCAAAGGAACTGAACCATGCCTGTAAAAACAGAACCGGTGCATACCGGCGAATTTATCGTGTCCGAAGGAAATAACAGCATCAGCCGCGAGCTGATTGAGCTGGCTCCGGATCTCACGCTGCTGCCCGGTACTGTGCTGGGAAAGAACACCGCATCCGGCGTTTATGCTGTGCTTGACCCAGCAGCAGATACAGGACTGCAAATGGCCGCCGGTGTGCTCTGGGATCATGTCAGTACCGATGCTACCGGTGGTGAAGCCGTCATCATTGCCAGACTGGCGGAAGTGCATCAGGGCTTGCTGATCTGGCCTACCGATATGACCGAAGAACAACAGGCGACAGCGGTTGCAGAACTGGCCTCGCTGGACATCATTCTCAGACAAGGAGAGCAGGGATGAGCTTACTGGATATTTTTAACGACGATGCGTTCAGCCTTACCAGCCTGACCGCCGCTATCAACGATATGCCCTATAAACCCGGTCGCATCGGTGCACTGGGTTTGTTTACTGAAAGTGGCATTAATACCACTACCGCCGTCGTGGAATCTAAAAATGGCGAGCTGATTCTGCTGCCAACGTCTGAGCGTGGAGCGCCTGCTCCCCAGGCCAAAGGAGGTAAGCGGAAAGTACGCAGCTTTGTGATTCCGCATATTCCCTACGATTCCACCATTGTGGCGGATGAAGTGCGCAATGTAAGAGCCTTCGGTTCAGAAAGTGCCCTGGAAGGCGTGCGTACTGTGGTCAATCAGCGACTGACTGAGATGAATGCCAACCATGAAGTGACGTTGGAACACCTGAGGCTGGGTGCCATCAAAGGGCAAATTCTCGATGCCGATGGCAGCACCGTGATTTACGACCTGTTTCAGGAGTTTGGAGTTTCTCAGCAAACTCACACGTTCAAATTCAGCGATGCATCCACGGATATTCGCATCCAGTGCGTAAAACTCAGACGTAAAGTTGATCAGGCTCTCGGCGCTCAACCCTACTCAGGTCTGCGAGCCTTCTGTGGTGCCGATTTTTACGATGCGCTGGTGAGTCACGATTATGTGAAGGATTCCTATCACCGTTATCAGGACAGTGCACTGCTGCGCAATGACCCAAAAGGCGGATTCCGCTTTGGGGATATCGACTGGGAAGAATATCGCGGGCAAGTGGGCGATATGCCTTTCATCAAATCCGATGAAGCTTATGTAATCCCTGAAGGCACTGGCATCTTCCGCACCTGGTATGCGCCTGCGGATTTTATCGAAACCGTGAACACCATCGGCTTGCCTCGTTACGCCAAGCAAAAAACGCTCGATTTTGATAAAGGCGTGCAGGTGCATACTCAGTCCAACCCTCTGCCCATCTGCCTCAAGCCTCGTGCGGTGATTAAATGCAAGATGAACTGACAGCATTAAACGAACAGGTGCTATCGGTCTTTGGTCAGCCCGTCGTGTTGATCTTCGCAGACGAACACAGGGTGGAAACATCCGGCATCTTCACCAAAGAACTGGTGTCAACGGGCTCTTACGATGGAGTGATGCAGGAAGTCACTGTTTTATGTATTGATCGAATGATTCCGCTATACCGAGGTGTGCGGTTGGCATCGGGTACCGGTCGGTGGACGGCTGATCGAAAACTGAAAGACGATGGTCATCTGGTTTACTGGAATCTCCATGAAAATTGATCTTGAGCTGGATGAGATGCTGGATGAGTTAACGAGAGACTTTGTTGGCAGTCCTCGCAAAGTCAACACGGCGATCAAACGGTCATTAAGGAAATTGTCCCGATTTGCTGAACGTCGAACCCTGAGAGAGCTGTCCCGTCAGCAAGGTATCACGCAAAAACTGTTGAAGGAATTAAGCCGAGTCAAGGTTAGCATCTACCAGCCAGGAGAAAGAGTCGGGCAGGGTTACAGTTTGGCGATTTGGGTCGGCGTTCGGGATATTCCTGCGCATTATCTGGGCAAAACGATACAGACTCCATCCGGCGTTCAAACTGGTCGGCATCACTGGTTTGGTGCTTTTTTAATGCAGCCAGTGAATGCTTCCGAGCCTATGGTGTTTAAACGCAAAGAACACTGGCGGCATAAATTACAACGATCAAAGCGATCCGGTCGCCTGATGTGGATGGGCTTACCTCTGGAAAAGCAGACACTGCCCATGTATCTCGCAGCCGATCGAACTATCCGAAGGCTGCAGCCGTTGCTGTTGGAACGCTTCAGTATTTTGTTGCAGCAGGAGTTGAACTATGTCTTCAACATCGAGTCATGACCAGCAGTTAATAGACGCCATCATGGATTCTCTCCGATTGGTTACAGATCAGGTTCTTCTGGGTTATTCAGCGACCGGTAGGGACGACAAGCTGCAATTACCGGCATTGCTGCTACAGTTAGAGTCCCTGAGTGAATTACAACAAAGTGGAAGCCGTCGAAAATATCAGTGGCAGCTTAATCTTTCCGTTGTTGTTCCAACCGATGAACAAGCGACCATTACGTTGCTCCAACTGGTTCGTTCTGTTCGTCTGGAACTCAGTCAGTTCCAACGTTTACAAAGTCAGATTCGCAAGCTGACTTTTTCAGAAATCCAGTTTGATGTTGCTCCGATACAGGGGCAGTACTCGTTTGCGGATATGACGTTAACCCTGGAAACCGTTGACTTGTAGATGGCATGCATGGCGTCGGCTGCTATAACCCACTATTAAATGGTTCGATAACAAGCGGGGGGAGGTCGTCTTCCTCGAATGGTCTATTAATGATGGAAAAGGGGCTTGGGACGATGGAATATATCTGCAAAGAATAGGTGTCATCGATGGCATATATTATGCCGGTACGCTCATCAGGCGCACACTCCCGAAATGTACGTTCTATTCTGTGTCGATGGTTATAAAGACGCCAAACAAAGTTTCCATTGGGCATAATTTCATACTTTATTGTCTCAATATGTGGGCTTTGATCCGATCTGACATGAAATAGTTTCACGACTTCTGCATGAAGATTTCCCGAGAAAATACATGTCACAAGAGCCAGTATCGAGCTGAATTGATAGTTGTTCACAAATCACTTCCTTTTTTGTTCTGAACACAAGATAGCCCAAGATTCCAATTTGTTAACCAACCCTCAGGAGACAGCTATGTCTACAGTAGACCGAAGCTTTATCGGTGCAGGCAGTATTCACATTCAACCCTACGATCAATCAGCCCCATTGCTACCCATTGGCAATGTCAGTGAGTTCAGCTTCAGTTTTGAAGAAGACCGTAAGGAGCTGAAAAACTACCTGGGAGGTGGTGGCAACCGAAATGTGATCAGTCGGGTTTCAGGGATTACCGCCAGTGTTGTGGCCCATGATTTTACGGCTGAGAATATCTCACTGGCGTTGCGTGGCAGTGTGACCAGCTCGATCACCACCGCCATCGTTGATGAAGAATGGTCAAGCCATGGTGTGGAAGGGGAGCTCATTCCTTTTCGGTATCTGCCTGACACCAGTAAAACGATAACGGTGAAAGACGGAAACGATCTGGTCCTGACAGAGGGTGAGGACTATACGATCAGCAAATCCGGAATCACTGTCATTGGCACCGGCAATATCAGCTCAGTGGGTGTTAAAGTGAGCTACACACCGATCAGTTCAAACCTGGTTCAGGCGTTGATTGAATCGGGCAGGGAGTTTGCTTTGTTTATGGAAGGGCTTAATGATGCTCAGGAAGGATTACCCTTCAATATCCGGGTGCATCGGGTGAAGTTCTCTCCGGTTCAGAGTCTGGGATTTATCTCGGATGATTTTGCCAGTATTCCTCTGCAGATAGATGTCCTTGCAGATACCCGCATTGCCGGTAATGGACTCAGTGCATTTATGCAGCTCGACCTCAGCCAATAAAAGCCTGTCAAGAGCAGTGCTTTGAATCACAGGCGTTGTTCCAGCGACCCTCTTTTTTCAGACGAATTTTGGTCAGCCAATCATAGAACCATTTCAGGAAGTATTTGATGACCGGCAAATTCATCAAATTACCCACCCAGCACCAGCGGGGCAGATGACGCAGTAGCAAGACATAACTGTCAATGCTGGTTCGAATTACACCATCATCGGTTTTTGTGTGCAGCTCAATCAGGCAGGGCAATCTCATTTGGCACTAACATACTTTGCCCTGTGACATTAAAACAACTCAAAAGGTATGGCATTCTCCACCCTAAGACTAAGGATGCCATATATGACCCTCTTGGATGCATTTTCCGAACTGACTGAAATTCGTGCTGATAATCATCGTTATCCTCTGCCAAACCTTGTTTTCATAGCTGTTTGCATGATCACTTGTGGCGCTGAAGACTGGAAGATGGTCTCAGAACTTGCCAAGAAAAAGAAATCCTGGCTAAAGCTTCATATCCCTCTTCCTCATGGCGTCCCATCTCATCACACATTTATTCGAGTTTTTGAACGACTTGATCCAGATGAGTTTCGCCAATGTTTTATAACCTGGGTTAAACAAATTGCTGAGCGTACTCATGGTGAAGTCATCGCTATTGATGGAAAAACACTGCGTCGCTCATACGATAAAGGTGATAACAAGGCCGCTATCCATATGGTCAACGCATGGGCCAGCCAGACAGGTATGGTACTTGGGCAACTTAAGACAGCAGCCAAGTCTAATGAGATAACCGCTATTCCAGCACTTCTCGATATGCTAGAGATCAGCGGGTGCATTGTCAGCACTGACGCTATGGGCTGCCAAAGAGCGATCGCTGAAAAAATCAGAGATAAAAATGCGCACTACCTGCTGGCTGTAAAAGGAAACCAGCCGCACCTACACGATGATATCAAGCTTTATCTTGATGATCTGGCGACAAAGGAAAAGCTATCTGAAAGCGCAAGTTTTCATGAAACGATAGAAAAAGGTCATGGACGAATAGAAATACGTCGCTGTTGGACAAGTACTGATATTCATTGGCTTGTCCAGCGTGAAGACTGGAAAGATCTCGCTATGATAGGGGTTGTTGAAGGTGAGCGTCATGAAGGTGATCAGGTGAGTATTGAGCGTCGATATTTTATTTCTAGCCTAACCACAGGTGCCAAGCACTTCATGAATTCAGTGCGATCTCATTGGTCGGTGGAGAACAATCTGCACTGGGTACTCGACATTGGCTTTAGAGAAGACGAGTGTCGTATTAGAAAAGGCTTTGGCCCAGAGAATATGGCGATATTCAGACAAATAGCTCTAAACTTGCTGAAGCAGGAGACTACCTTAAAGCTTGGCATCAAGAACAAGCGCATCATGGCGGCAGCGGATGACGAATACAGAACACTGCTGCTTCAAGGAATTATTTGAAAGTTAGTGCTAAATGAGATCGCCCTGCTCAATCAGGGCAGCATTGGGATCTATACCGTGCGCTCTCAGTGCGTCATCCTGATCCGTGATATCAAACCATTCCACCGGGCAGGTGAAGGGAGCTTTACGCCACTTGGCCACTTCCCGGGTACAGAGAGGGCAAATCCCATCATAAAATACGGTGATCTTCATCGTCTTTCTCCTATTGCATTTCCGACAGGCTTCTCACATTAAGGATAATCTGAAAATGCCCTTCATCAAAGAATCCGCTATCAGGCTTGTGCTCAAGGCTCGGGACACGCTGTCTCGCACTGTTCAGCAATCTACCGCCTCTCTTGAAGCTCTGCGCCACCAATCCCAATCGTTAAAACAACAGCTATCTAAGCTGGAACAGCAGCAGGGTTTACTCTCCGCCTTTGAAAAACAGAAAAAAGCAGTCTCAGAATCCAGCAAAGCATTTAAGGAAGCGGAATCAAAAGTTGAAGCACTGGCGAAGGAATATAACGCTACTGATAAGCCCACTAAAGCGTTAGAAAAGTCCCTCAAAACGGCAAGACAATCCGTTGTTAAAGCCAACAAAGCCTACCAAGATCAGCGGTCAAAATTAGCCCAATTACGCAGCGGTTTAAAAGAGGCTGGTCTGTCCAGTACACAGGTAGCCCAACAACAGAAAAAACTCAGTTCAGAAATAAAAAAGACCGCTGCCGCCTATGAGAAAGCAGACGCTAAGGCGAAAAAAGCCAATAGAACCCTCAAATCCAATGCGTTAAAAAATGCCGCCAAGAATGCGGATAAAGCAGCATCGAGTATCAGCCGTTTAAGTAATCGCTTGGGAGCGTTAGTTGTTGCTGGTCTGGGTTTGCACACCATCAAGCGGGGGCTGGAAGGAATACTCGGCACCGGGGATAAGTTTGAACGCTTACAAGTGCAGCTTAATGCCATTATGGGGTCTATCGAGGGCGGTCAGCAAGCGATTACATGGATAAAAGATTTTACTAGAAACACGCCCTTTCAGTTAGAGGAAGTCTCCGAAGCCTTTGTAAAATTAAAAGCCTTTGGTCTCGACCCTATGGACGGGACTATGCAGGCTTTGGTCGATCAGGCATCGAAGCTTGGCGGCGGTATGGAGAAACTGAATGGTATTTCTCTGGCGGTCGGGCAGGCGTGGGCGAAGCAAAAACTACAAGGTGAAGAAATCCTCCAATTGGTCGAGCGTGGTGTACCGGTTTGGGAAATGTTGGAGAAAGTCACCGGCAAAAATGTTCAAGAGCTACAAAAATTATCAGCAGCCGGAAAACTTGGCAAAGATGTTATTGCTGATTTGGTTGCCGAAATAGGCAGAAGTGCCGAAGGTGCTGCTGCCGAAAATATGAAGCTGCTCTCAGGCTATGTCAGCAACCTGAAAGATAGCTGGCAAAACTTTCTTGGTGAAGTCGCTAAAAGCGGTGCTTTGGAATACGCCAAGGAGTCTTTAAAAGGAATCTCCGACCAGATTACACTAATGTCAGCCGATGGTCGTTTATCAACATTGGCGAAAGCCATCAGCGACGCTTTCATTACTACGGCTGAGAGTATCAAGGCGACTTTCTCCAACGTCACGATTGATAATCTGGTTCTGAGCATTCAACAAAGTTTTACCACGATTAACAATGTGCTCGGTTCTATGCGGTCGGCATTTACCTTTACCGGCTCCACCATTAGTTTTTTCTTCAATAGTTTTACACTGGCGGTTAAATCGTTTGGCTTATTATTTAGCAGTGCGGTCGCTTCCATTACCCAGAATGCAGCGAAAATGTTTGAAGCATTTGGGGCATCAGATACCGCTGAGAAAATGCAGAAGTTTGCCGATGGAGTAAAAGCCATAGCAGCCGGATTTAAAGAGGAAGCGGCAAAAGATATTAAGGATGTCCAAGCCGCCTGGGATTCTTTTTTTAATGAGTTTGGAAATAAAAATAAACAAACCCAGCAGACGGTAAGAAACGACAATAAAAAAACCATTGATGAACTGCTGCAAAACTATCCCAAGGTAGAAACGGCGGTAAAAGATACCGCAGAAACCGCCAAGGTTGCGTTTGCTGATGCCGCCGATGCGATGAAGCAGATTAACGCTGCTGAAACCACCAATGACATCGTTGATCTGGGCGTAGCATTGGCTCAGGCATTTGCTGATGGCACTTTAACCCAAGAGCAATACAACGAAGCCTTGGAAATCAGTAAGCAGAAAATGGCTGAGTTAAAATCCGCTGCTGAGCGATCTGCCGAAAGTGCCGGGAGTGCCGCTGAAAAATCCAGTAAGAAACAAGTCGCTGCAGCAAAACAAGTCACCTCTGTTGCTGGAGCAATGGCGGCGCACTACAGCGGTTTATCCAATGAACTGAATAATATGTCAGGTGCCGCACAATCGGCGTTTGAAAAAATGCAGGGAATGGATCAGCTAGATACCAGCGAAAGCCAAGGACAAGTAGCCAATCTAAAAAATGAATTGAAAGAAACCGGGGATGAATTGTCCCGGCTCAACACAACCGCAGGTACTTTTGACCCGACCGGCATTGATAAATGGATGAATAAAACGGCGAAAGACGCCGCCTATGTTAAGAAACAATATTTGGAACAGAAAATAGCCCTTGAGGAACTGCTCGACGGTTACGAACGTGGCAGCATCAGTGCTGAAGCATTTATCAGCCGGGGACAGTCCGCAGCGGATACAATGAACTTGCTGAATCAGCAGGATTTAGATCGCCTGAATAGTGCGATTCAATCCGCTGAAGATAGCATGAGCCAGTTGGCGGAAAGTTCACGGAGTACGCTGGATAGTCTGAAAGATGAACTCGATCAGCTTCAGGGTAAACAGGACGATATTGAAAGACGCCGCTTTGAAAATCGCCAGCGTGATCTCAAAAGACAACGGGATGAAGCAAAATCAAAGGGTGATAGTGAAGCCCTGCAAAATTTAAATAAAGCCCTTGGCTTGAGCCGAGATATATATGACGAACGTAGGAAAAAAGCTCGGGAAGAAAAACAGCGTGATTTTGAAAAACAACGTCAACAAAAAACAAGACCTGCCGCAACTACATCAACGCCTAATCAGAATCGAAACCCTCAAAAAGTCATTCGTCTCGAATATCCCGGCGGTCGTGTCAATGTCGGCATCGATGGCAAGGACGAGACAAAACTACTCGAAGCCCTGAAAAACGCCGGGCTGAAATCTGTTTAAAAGGATACCCCTATGCAACTAGATACCGTCAGCCTGCCGGACGATTTGTTATGGATTAACGAATTTGACTGGAACCCGGTCGAGCAAAATACCGAGCGAAGTTTGACCGGGGCTTTATTGGTTCAGGAACAAGCGCAGCAATACGGTCGCCCGATTGAATTAACCGGGGGAACGGAGGCGGGTTGGGTATCCCGGTCAACGGTAGAAAACCTGCAAGCATTGAGCGGTATTGCTAACAAGGTAATGACGCTGACGCTTCCTGATTTGCGAACGTATAGCGTTATTTTTGACCGGCAATCAGGCAGTCCAGTCGAGGCGAATCAGATACTACCGGCAGCTTACCCGGATGATTATCACTTCTACAGTCTAACCCTACGATTACTGACCGTTGAAAACGTATAAAAGGACTTGTCATGGCGATAAATAACGATGATGTAAAACTCTACGAAAGCCAACGCCTCAACGATGAAGAAGACGGCGGCGGTCGGGTAACAGGCACGGAGGTTATTGATGGAAACGTCAATAATCTCTATCGGGATATTTCCCGGATAGACCGCACTATCGGTGATGTGGCTTTGCGTAAAGCCTTTGTGGGGATTAGCACCGATAACAACGATGCTTATTTGGGTGCGCACGTTATTCTTACCGAAGCCCCTACCGATCAGAATGTCAGCGTTTTGCTATTTAACACCGACGATCAGGTGGATGTTCGCAAGAATGCCAGAGACAGAATCGAAGCTTTTGTTGTACCAAGTGCCAAAGCCGACTGGTCATTGTATGGCAATCAATTAGAAGGACAGCGAAGCCTGTCAGCCTTACAGAATCTTCAGGACAAAATACCGGAGATCGGTGAGGTCTATCGTTTGTTCGATCAATACAGCAACGATGCCGAACAGTACATTCGAATTACTGAAATGGAGCATCGGGTAGAGCAATTTACCTACACCGCCAATGGTGCGGTTCAGGTCTTTGAGCGTCGTCGTTTATTGATCGGTATCAGCGCACCGTTAAAAACATTGTTTCATGGAGGTATCCCTGTCCCTTCCGGGATGGAGGGAGATGAATCGGATATTTACGGTACTCAGGTAGCGGATGCGTCTCGCTATTATGGCATTCAGCCATTAAGCGCCAACATTGCTCAGGGTGATTTGAACCTGAAAGTAAAAAGCGTTTATGCCCCTTTGGTGCCAAGCGCCAAGGTCGAAACCCCGTTGTTAGATCAATACGCTGGCTATACCGCAAAAACAATGGTGCCGACCGCCAGTGATACCCGAAACGTGTCTTGTAAATTTGAATATGTAGACGGCAATCAGAGCCGCACTTATTTACAACGTGGCGTAATGCCCGGCACTCTCACTATTACGATGGATGGCGGCACCTTTAGTGATGATGGTGCAGGGCTTTTGGTTAATTCCAACGGCAGCAATCGTTTCTCAAAGCTGACCATTAATTATGAAAATGGCGAGATCAACGTCTGGCGAGCCAGCGGCTATTTTACCAGCGTAGGGTCTGCCGTTTACCAACCGGCAGCCGGTATTCTTGGCACGTCTATTAGCGGCAGTATTGAGGTGACGATTCAGAATCGGGGTTTCAATTACACGATGAACCTTGCCGATGCCAAACCGAAACCTGACACTTTAGTAGTGAGTTATATCGCTTTGGGTAAATGGCAAGACATACGAGATACCGGCAACGGTGCAATGACGGGCGCAGGCACCGGCAATATTCAGTTTGCTACAGGGACGGTTGCTCTCACCCTTGATGCAATGCCTGACCCGGACAGTGCCATTGTTTACAGCTACATCGGTCAGAATGACTCAGAAGTGACCGAACGTACCGGGACGGTAGACGTTGAACGTATCGCCTTTCGTCATACCGTCGAGAAACCCGGCATTAATCCCGGTGGCCTAACTGTGACGTATATCTATAACGAAGAAACCAAAACCCTCACCGATCAGGGGAATGGTTTATTAGCCGGGGATGGAACGGGAGCGATTCATTACGCACCGGGCGAGTTAAGTTTTAAACTGACTTATTTGCCGGATGCAGGCACCGAGATCAATATTCAGTATGAAGAAGGCGAGCGAGCCGGGGGCGAGGTAGCGGTAAGCGTCGATGGTCAGGGCGTAATGACGGGTACGATTCCCGGAGCGCCTTTGTTGCCCGGTTCAATTCAGCTTCAGTTTTTGGTCGAGCAAGATACCAATGTGCCTCATGTACTAAAAAGCCCGTCTGATTTCAGTACTTACAACGGTAAGAAAAACGTCCCTAAATCCTACGTTGATAATACGAACGGAGGCTGGCAAGAAAACGTAATCGGCACCATTGACTATCAGACGGGTAATTTTGTGGTTCAGGCAGTGGATGATTACAGTTATCCAGAGTACAAGTATTCCTACCAATCTTGGAATCGTTTTGAACTTGAATCTGTTGGTGTCACTAAAAAGCAAATTTTTCTTGGTAACACTATTACCGCCATAGCCCAAGCCAGCAATCTGGCTCACCAGCCTTACAGTGAAATTATCCCAAGCCCGGAATTAACCATTGATTTGTTGCCTTTGATTGCCGACCCACTGTTACCCGGCAGCGTTATTTTTGAATGGAATGGAGAAACTTATTTCGACCGGGAAGGGAAAGTTTACAAAGACCTCAGCACGTCCACCAATGCCGGGGTTCAGGTCGGTGTCATTGATTACACCGGGGGAGAGGTGAAGCTGGCAACTTACCCATCCGGCAATGTGCAAACCGCCAACCTGAAAGCAGCCGCTACGATCAGTGCCGGATTTACCACCGATGCTGTCAGTTTTAGAACAGCGGGTTCACCCTTGCGAGCCGCTAGCCTGCAATTAACTGCTATCAGAGCGGATACTGCTCAGATCATTACGGCAACCGCTGATTTTAATGGTGTAATAGATACCGCCGAAATGCAGGGCAGTATTGATGCTTCTACTGGTTGGGCTGAAATTCGATTCACCGATGGCACCGATCCTATTCAGGTCATTCCTCAAACGGTGCGCTTCAATACTATTGTAGAAACCAGTTTGCCATTGGATGCCGAACTGATCGGTCTCGATCCGATACGCTTACCCCCGGACGGCAAAGTACCCATTTACCGGGCTGGTGATATTGTCGTCATTAGTCACACTACAGCAACCGATGCCGGTACGCCGACCGCAGGGCAAGTGATTACTCTCAATAGAGATCATCAGGCAGATATTGTAGTGCTGGACAGCAATGACAATGCGCTGAACCCCGATCAGTATGTAGCAGATCGGGAAGCAGGCAATATTACCTTTGCCAGTCCGTTGTCGCTTATTGATGCAGAATCAAACCCGCTGATTGCACCATTCACGATTCAAGACCGGGTGGAACACATGAGTGTCGTTAATGATGTTCAGATCAACGGCGATCTGTCCATTATTGCCCCTGTACCTTGGGATTTACCGGCGGCAGAAACGACAGTCAGCAGTGCGGTTGTATATGGTGATTTGCAGGCGAGAGTACACAGCTTTTTTACTCAAAAAGTCTGGGATAACGGCAATCCGAACTGGTCAGATAATCGCATAGGTGACAATACCACGGCGCAGTACAACCGGATAAATTACCCGCTGGAAGTCACCAACAAAGGAGCGATATACGGCAAGTGGTCGATTATTTTTACCACCTCAGCAGCGTTTCAGGTCGTAGAGGAAAAGCTCGGTATTATCGACAACGGCAATATTTCCACGGATACCGCACCGATTAACCCGGAAACAGGCGTGCCCTATTTCACCATCAAGGCTGAAGGCTGGGGTACAGGCTGGGCGGTCGGTAATGCGATCCGGTTTAATACCGACGGCTGTTTAGCCCCGGTCTGGGTTTGTCGAACTGTTCTGGCGGGTCAAGGGACAGAAAAAAACGACAAATTTACCCTGCAAATCAGGGGGGATGCTGACTGATGAGTAGCTTATGGTTTGCTCCTGACAACGTATATGGGAACTTTCATGCGAGTTATAACTACGGAGAGGATTTTAGTTTTAACTCATCCAGAAACCTGTATTTTTATGCAAAAATATATCTCGATGAAAGCACTACTGATAAATCCATCCCGCTATTGTCCATTCTTGACCAAAACGGAAATCTGTCATTTTCCACCTTTGTTGAAAGCGGGATTTTAAAGTTCCGTGTTTATTATGGAACCGGTGGCGCATTTGCTGAAGCGACAAACCCGTTACCAACAGGAGAGATAGTAGAAATTGCGGTTTCAAATAGCCGCTATCAGGTCAAAATATTTATTAATGGCATTGAAGAAACCCTTGCTATAGGCACACCCACCAGTCGGGCTTATGCTTTTGGCAATAGCAGTACATTGATTCTTGGCGGTAATAATCTGGCTGTGAATCAAGCCAGCGGTTTATTGATTCTGGATGCTGTTATTGGAAATATTCTATACCAATCAGGCTATCCGCCTGCCAGTGCTGGCAGCGATACCATCTGGCGCTGTTACTTTGATGACCCGGATGCACCATTTAAAATCCTTGCCAATAAAAACAATATTGAAACAGAACTGGCGTGGATTCCCACCAATGAAAACACCGCTTACTGGGTAGATGGCATTACGCCACCGGGAACCGGGGGAGGCTCTGGTGGTGAAGGGGCTATCATCATCCCTGGCAATGGCAATACAACCCAAGTGCAGGGCGTAATCACTGAAAATGAGGTGCCAGTCGCCCGTCGTGTTTTTGCGTTTACCGAAGCATTGTTAGAAGTCAGCGGCAGCAATGAGAAAAAACACGCTGTGATTAATAGCGTGATGAGTGATGAACTGAATGGAAGCTATACGCTGGATACCAGTCCCTATGAAGGCTCGGTTATTCTGGTAGCGATGGATAATTATGGTGACGTATGGCAACCCGACACGGCGTATTCTGTCGATGATGTCATAAGACCGGCAAACTTTCAGGGATACGTTTATTACTGCACTGTTGAAGGTATCAGTGCCAGCGACGAACCAAACTGGTGGTTTGATACTGAAAGCGTAAAATCCGTTGGCACTGCACAATTTAAAGCAAAACCTTACAGCCGACCGTTAGCGCACGCTCCGATCATTCCTGAAATCCTGCCCTCAGAATAAACGTCTATGGCTTACACACCGCCAAGCGCTAACGATTTTCAATTCAGCCTCGATGATTACGAGCCTGTTTCGGACTTCCGCTTTTATACAAAGCAGAAATACCCTTTTATTGTACCGCCGGGGATTGTTCGTTATTGCCGGTCGAAATGGCAAAAGGCGAACGACCACGGGCAAGGTATTACCCAAGGATTCGGTAATACCCTGACGATAAATAAAGTCGTTCAACAAAGTAGTCAGCAAGGTAATATTCTGGAAAGCCTACCCTTGGGGGTTTTCTGGAACCAAGTGCCTTCTCAGCAGAAAATGATCTGTTTTAGTCACAGCATCGGGCAGGTTCGATCAGATTCAAAGTCCGGGCATTGGTCGCAAATTGCCGGTAAAGAGTCTGACCAAAACAGTGCTTGGAATAGCAGTATCCAATCCAAGGATGAACAGGCAGGCGATCAATGGAATAAACCCCCGGAAGTCGATCAAAGCCTGAATGCCGGGTTTAACCGAGTAGACGAATTTGGCAGCACTGTCCGGCAAGTGCGGCAAGGCTACCGTCCACCAGCAACACCACTGCTGCATTTTGCTTTTGCAGGCAATCAATATACCCCGGTAAGCACGCCAGCGGTTTACTTTGCTTTCGGTGAATCCATACCCACAAGCGTTATTCAGCCAAGAGATAACGACCTGCAAGCCCGGTTTAGCAGTAACCAGCATCAAGACGAGGTTATCCGTTTACCTTGGGGTTTCGGGCAGAAAGCGAAAGATGAGGAAATCAGCAGTCAATACGGTGGTGAAACCGAACCGGAAGTGACTGAAAAGCCAGACCCAGAACAGCCTGATATAAGAGAGAGCTATCTACTGATGAACATTATATCCACCGTTGTGCTACCGCAAAGAACCCCGATTGACCTGCCGACCATTGATATAAGTCTCGATATTGATAGCTTTTCCTGGAGCCTGAATGCTGAACTCTGGGGAGCTACCAGCTTGTCATTAATCGAGCCTGACGAAAACGGCACCAAGCAAATAGAGATCGATATTAACGGCTGGAAATGGGTGTTTATCATCGAGCGTTACAGCACCGACCGTCGCTTTGGCAATGAGCGATACACCATTTATGGCAGCAGCCGAAGCCAACTACTCGCCAGCCCATACGCTCCCCTGCGAAACAAAAGCAACAGTGCTGACCTCAATGCTAAACAGGCGATTACTGAAGAACTGGCAAACACCGGCTTTACCGCCATTTACCCGGATATAAACGACTATGAAACCCCGGATTGGATCATGCCCGGCAACACCTTCAGCTATCAGAACGAAACCCCAATGAAAGTAATCGCCAAACTTGCAGGCACCGCAGGCTCAGTGATTATTCCAAGCCGGGACAGTGACGAACTCAACATACAGCCGAGATACCCTGCCAGCCCTTGGCACTGGAATACCGCCACAATGGATAAGATCGTCCCGGCAGCACTGGTCATCAGTCTGAGCGCAAGCTGGCGACCGGAGCCGGAATACAATGCTGTTTATGTGTCGGGTACTCACGCCGGGGTTGCGGTTAATGTGAAACGCACCGGTAGCAATGGCGATCTGCCAGCCCCGGATATTCTGGAAGACTGGTTGACCGAAACGCAGGTGAATACAGAACGTGGCAGAAATGAGCTGGCTAAAGGGGGTCAGCAGAGTGTAACTACTCTTGAAATTCCCCTGACCGATACCAGCACAGCACCGGGGTTGATTGAACCGGGGCTGTTGATAGAAGTTCAAGATACTTTTAACGGAAAAAGCGGCAACTGGCGTGGGTTATGTCTCTCCGTTGGGATTAGCGCAGGTGCTGGGATAGTGACACAGAGCATTGGATTGGAGAGGCATTATTAATTAGTGCCCGGTAAAGGAAGAAACTGCGGCTTTTGCTGCTGGCTAAGTATAAAATTCTGATATTGGTGATAAGACCGGCTATTCTAAAAATGCATACAAAAATTAAGGATAATTACATGTTTGCATGGAAGCTCAAAAAACAACCTGATTTCAATGAGTTGAGAGGTAAGCAGGAATCTGAATGCGGCTCTCTATGCTTCAGGAATGTCACCATCCACGGTGATGCAGATTTTAATGAAGACTTACCGGATTCATTCACAGTTACACTGACGCCATCTACAGTAGCAAGGCTGAAAAAAACCTTAAAAGCTCTAAAGAAAGGTTCAGATATAGCGGGGCTAAGAGTTAGGGATTATGACGTAACATCCTCCCTTGAAGGGCATAAGGTTAAAGACCCAAGAATTATCATGTATGAAAGTGAAAAAGGCTATGTGACCTATGAGCTTCAATGTTTCTGTTGCAACAGTCTTTGCTGTTTTATATCTGAAATGACGGTGAAATCATCACAACTTCCGGTGTGAGGGTAAACAATGGCTACTACAAATATCTGGAAGCAATTTACAGCTTTAATACCTGAAGGCAGTCGAGTCATCGGCACCATTACTGCCCTCAATGGCAACGGCACCAGTCAGGCAGAGTTACGGGATGGCTCAATCATTACGGTCAAAGGGGAGTCGGTTGCGGCAGGCCAGAAAGCCTTTATTCAAAATGGTGAGGTTAAGGGGGCTGCGCCAGAGTTGGCGCAGTATGAAGTGACTGTATGATCAGTATCGAGTTAGTACATTATCCAACTGTTAAATGAGATTTGGAGTGCCGGTGACTGACCAGAGTGACAAGCATTGCTGAACCAGACGTTTCTGTCTTGTATCAATGTCTTCTTGAGTCCAGTGATCAAAATCACAAACTTCCTTCGTTAGATCAAACGACACTTTCTTGTTATGCCGGGCATAGCTTTCCAGTTTCTTGGGAAAGCTGTAGTGTTGAGCACTGCTGTTTTTAGCACCGCCAAGTAGCGTTAAATTCCCCAATTTCTGAACCCATTGCGTATGACTCTCATCTGAAAAGCGTTCTTGCCAGTAAGGGTCTTTACGGTTCTGTGGAAGAATGTGCTCAATGGTAATTCGATGGTAACTTTTCTCTACACTGTCATCTTGCATTTCTTCTTCCAACCTTAATAGTACCGCTTTCACCATCTGTACTTTATTAGGGGAAGGCTCATAGAGATCACCTTGAATGTGGCGGGAGAAATCAGCGTTATCCGCGTAAAGATTAATACCCTCAATGATTGAGTTAAGATCATGTCCGAGGTTGATTCGCGTCAATACCTCGAAGTACATTATCTCTCGCTTACTCTTGATCTGCTTACGAATCCACCCTTGATAAAATACCTTTTCGAAGGCAGTCAAAAAATCATCAACATCTTGTTGTGAAAAACATTTTTCAACAGATGTTCTGTTGAGGAACGCAAGTACAGCGGGGAACCATTCATCCGGAAGAAGATTGAGAGAACGGACGCATTTACGTGCCTGCCCATCAAAGTCAGCCTCACGAAGTGCTTGGTAATTTTTAGCCGAAGTAAGTAGGCTATTAATCAGAGGTAACACATCACCGTTATATTCCTCTTGTAAGCGTTTGGTATAGGCTGATAATGGTTTGGGGGTTACCCGGTCCTTGTCTTGCTTATTGGCTATAGTGTTAATGTTTAGAAAACGATCAATATTTTCAATGCCAATGATTTCTTCCAGTTGAGACCATTTTGTCTCAATGGTAGAAGACGGGATATGGTTTCCTTCAGCTTGCTCAAACAGCTTATTTTTGATCAGATCGCCATCGGTTAGCGGTGTTCCACGATTATTCAGAACATTAAATAACCGATACGATGAAGCAAAATCCTCTGTGCGTACAAAAACAATAAATACGTGCCTCAATAGGTAACGAGTGAATTTTATTAGAACTGCTTCATCATAACTTTCTAGATACTCACCAATTGCTCTGAAATTATTAATGAACAGATTTTCTGTATAGGTTGGCTTCTGGGGAAGGTTAACGTCTTTCCCCATGACGACATGGTTAGTGAACAGTTCGTATTCTTTAATGCGAACCTTTAGTCGTGGTTCTTCAGGTGTGTCTGCATAAGGATCTTCGTGGAGAATACGCTCCTGAAGGTCCGCTTTAACTTTAGTGTTGCTGATTAGCTGACAAAGTTTGGCGCAGATAAGTGTTAGAGTCGTTAAACGCTGTTGACCATCGACCACTTCAAAGCGGTAGTCATTTTTCTGATCCTGAATACAGATCAAACTCCCAATGAAATACTCACTTTCTCCCTGCTCCATACTAGTGAAAATGTCTTCTACCAGCTGTTGAGCGCTATCTTCATTCCAGGAGTAAGGTCTTTGGTAGGGAGGGATTACAAACGTTTTGGTTTGAACCAGAACATCTTCTATTTTTAGTTCTTCAGCTTTCATAACATCTCAAACCACCTGCTGTTTTTCAGATGGCTAGGTTTAAACAATAGGGAAAAATTATCCTTGATAACCAGAGCTTTCCAGAAAAAGATCTGACTCTGGCAATAGATAAAAACGAATAGTACTAAAAAATGCCGGCCAATGATTGTTGTCATCTTTGACCAACAAATCTTCGGCTAACAGAGCTTTTGCTTCAGAGTCATCAAGACCATGCTCTGCAATGAGCATTAAAAGTCGATCCTTCAGATCATCTAAAAGTGCTTGACGAAATTTTTGTAAACGCCCTGCATCCAAATGAAGCTCATCAATGGTATTTTGGGCTTTGATCGGATCAATAGATGCCTGTCGGCAAGCTTCTTGGTCGACAAGAATGGAGCCGTCGTCTGTTCCGAACTCAAAGATCAGAGGGAATGGAGGCAGGTCAAGCGGGTTCAGAATGACATCATCCAGAATTTTGTTTGCTTTTGGAATGTCGCAACTCACGTCGGGGAAAGTGTACCGATCTTCATCCGCGACCTGCGATACCTGCCCACCATGACAGGTAGCCAGCAGATTATTCCAATCAAGTGCCCAGTTATGACTTCCAGAAGTGTCCGATTTAGGATGAAAGTGCTCAACACGTTTGTCTTCAGAATCTGGGTTAGGATCTTCCAAAAGATCAATTTCACAATAAGCGCATAAATTACTCTGATCTAATTTAAGCTGCTTAATAACGGATTGATAGCGTGCATTACTGCTTCTAAAGCGAGGTGTACCTTTTGTATCCCAAGTGCCATCAGGATGGTTGATCCGGAAGTTTTTAAGCGACTCAGGCTCTTCACCTTTTTGAAAATTCTTCATTACTGCAAAAAGCCCTTACTTCTTATCGAGTCGTTTCTTTCTGCTGTTTCTCAAGCGGATATCCAGGTCGATCTTCATCAACTCCGGTACATGTTCTTTTCCCCATTTATCCAGTTCGGTACGCAGCTTCATAGCCTCTTCTGACTTTTCAGCCTCTTGCTTGACCAACTCTTTATAGCGGGAGAGATCTTTCACAATCTGTATGGACGATTCAGGCCGTAAAGGCACTTCCTGTATATCCGTCAGAGCATAGCTGCTTTGAGCACCCAGAGAAAATGCCGGTTTCTCGATCACCGTTTTGCCCTTTTCAAACTTAATAATATGAATACAACGGGCTTCAACGGTGGTCATCACCTGCGGGCTGTGTGTTGAAACAACCCATTGAATATTTTTAAAGATATTTTTCAGATCAGGAAGGATACGCTGCTGCCATTCTGGGTGTAGGTGCAGATCGACCTCATCAATCAGAACAATCCCAGGCGTTTCCAAAATATTGGTTGCGTTGGGATTCGCTTCAGCCATCCGGCCGGCAATATCCATCACCATAGCCAACGTAGTACGGAATCCGTCACTTAACTGATCAATTCTCAGTGTATCGGTGTGGCCATCGTCACGCTGCCAATCGACTAGAAAGCGAAGTGGGTTGGTTTCGGTCCTTGGATTAGAAAATTCGGGTAACAACCCCCGTATTGCCCCGTTGCCAGTGATAACACTTCTAATGGCTTCGAGTTCAGGGAGCTTGTAATCAAAATCGCGCTTCTCCTGAATAACTCTGCGCTCCTGATCCTCCATCGCGTAAAACCATTCAAAGAAGCGTTTGAAATTAACGCGAGAATGAAGGGCATCGGTGAGTGCTTCAAAACGGGAAAAGCTTTTCTGAAAGCTACGGCGACGCTCAGGAATATCAAACACCCCTCGACCAGTGCCATAGTAGGCAACGATGGGAAGGGTATAAGGTCGATCCTCGTTTTCTGCGTCGATAAACGGGTCAACAAATTCGTGTAGCGCCTTTAACCGCTTAGCAGGAGGGATGTTCTTGGTTGTCTTAGAGCTCTGATCTCTTTTTTCAGTGAGATCCCACTCAGCGCCGTTTGCCAGCTGCAAGGCCACTCGGGAATAGGGTCGAATTTTGCCAGAATCATCTTGCTTGATGTCAATATTCTTGGTACCAATGCCGGAGATTTTCGGCAGACGGGTCAAGAAAGGCCCCAGTCCTTGAGCAATCGCATCAAGTACCGATGTTTTACCCTGTCCATTCCAGCCTACGAGCACATTAATATCTTCTTCCAGCTCAAGCGTCAGATGATCAAAGGCTCTAAAATTGGTCAATTCAATCTTTTTTAATTTCATGTTGCTCCAGAGGAACCCACGACAAACGTGATCATCAAGCACAAGCCTCAGCGTGCACTTGGATGATGTTGTTCAAGATAACAAGTATTTTAGCGAAACTTTGAGTAATAAATACAGGCTGGCTTAAAGCGTCTGGTCAACAAATGATTCAAAGTTATTTGCTTTAGCAAAACCTACGGTTTCACCCAGGGCTTTAAAGTGCTCTCGGCCACAGTCAATTTTGGCTTGCTCAGTGGGACGTAGCGCGTCGCTGAAGAGTGAGCCTTTGGTCTCAACCACAAAGTAAAGCTTCTCTTCATGATTGTTTTCCACCAAAACAGCCCAGTCTGGATTGTAGGTGCCCAGAGGCGTATCAATTTTGAACCAGTCTGGCAGTTTTGCGTAAACTTTGACTTCTTCACTCGTCTCGAAAGACTGAGCAAAGTCATGTTCTACATCCGAGTCATACACCACATGATCGTAGACTGACTTTTTAGCCCGCAGCATGTTTTTATCCAGATACCCCTTTAGCTCAACATCCTGAAACAGCTCCTGGCAGTAGAAGTGATCACCACCGATTTTCTGGTACTTAATACCATTAACAATAAACCGTCTCATTACCCGCTGGATAATGGCCGTCACTTCATCAATAAATTTTTGCGGGTTGTTTTTGAAAGTATCCAAACGATTGCATTGAGTGAGAATACTCACAATAGAGCGCCGGGTCAGATTGGTGGCGTTCTGAAGGTAGCTGACAATATCAGGCAGTTGGAAGTCTTTAGCATCGTACACATAAGTCTGAGTGCTGGTTTCTTTGACTTCTAAGCCACTGCGTTTAGTGGTCACTTTACCTTTGCCGTACTCAAACTTGGTTTTGCCGGCCACCAGATCTTTTTCAATGGTTTTAGCGCATTCCTCAACCAGAGCATGATGATCAAAATCCACCTGATAGGTGGTTTTGTATTTGATCCGCTCCCACAGAGATTTAAACTCTTCCCCGAGGAATACCGCCTTATTCAGCTTTACGGTTTCCCGCTTGCTGCCATCCTTAATGTTCAGTCCGCCGGCGACTTTCTTCAGAGCGGCCTGAATCTGATCAGACTGTGCCATCACATCATAAGGCAGATCCAGCGCTCCTTCTTTCAGTGCTTGCTTCAAACTGTCCTGCACCTTGCCTTTCTTATCAATATGACCAGAATCCAGCAGGTGGTTCCAAATATGTTCAGATTTTTCAGCACCGAGATAGGTAGGTTTGCTGCCATCGTGCTTAACAACGATATTGGCAAACAGGTGATCATCCACCACACCAAAGCGGATGCCTTCTTCGTCTTCAATCTCTTTCTGTAAGCTGGCGACAAAATCCTCATAGGATTCATTCGCCATGACCGTCAGCGTATTAACATCAAATCCGTGGACTCGCTCGCCCTCTTGATTCACGGCAATACGCAAGCCACGACCAATCTCCTGTCGTTTTTTGGTGACTGACGTGGTTTCGTTGAGTGTGCAAATCTGGAAGACATTGGGATTATCCCAGCCTTCTTTCAGGGCGGAGTGAGAGAACAGGAATTTAAGCTTACAGTCCAGGCTCAGTAAGCGCTCCTTGTCTTTCATGATCAGGTTGTAAGCGCTTTCATCGGCGGCAGTCTTTCCCTCACCCTTTGAATCTTTAAGCCGGGCCTCACCCGAACTGTCCTTCTTTTTATCAATAGCAAAATAACCATTGTGTAGCTCACTCACACTATCCGCCGGTGAGGATTCTTCAAACAGGCTGCGATACTTACCTCGGCGGGCAATGTCCAGATACTCCTCCTCAAAGATTTTGGCGAACTTGCCTTTCTGGGCAACCCCGTCTTCGTAATAGCGGTAGTTGGCCACCTTATCGATAAAGAACAGGCTGAGCACCTTAATACCTTTGGGGGTAAGCAGTAGCTCTTTTTCCAGATGCTCTTCAATGGTTTTGCGAATTTGCAGGCGTTTGAATTCTTCTTCATCCACGCCACCAATCAGCTCACCTTTGCGGATCTCTTCCGGCTTGCTGGTGAAGTCGATATATTCCTGACCTTTGGCGCAGTAGATATCGTTAATCACATAACCTTCGTACACATCGCGACCACCGGAGAGTTCGTACAAATCATCATTAGGCTTCACCGTTTTAGTGACCCTGTGAACACTGCCAGCCTGCATAATATCCAGCTCTATTTTGGCTGAAATCCCCCTTTTATTACTCTTGGCATCCAATAGCTTGATATAAGCTTTGTTATGCCCATCCCGCACATTGATATGCGCCACTTCAATCTGCTTTACCAGCTTTTGCTCGTAAGCGTCGATGGAGTCCAGCTTGTACAACAGATTGTATTTATCTTTGTGAGTGGCTGAGTAACGAAAGGTGCAGAGTGGATTTAACGACTCAATGGCCTCTTTGGATTTAGCCGTGGTATCCACGCTCTGGGGTTCATCGATAATCACGATGGGTTTAGTGGACTTAATAAACTCAATGGGCTTCATGCCGTTGAGTCGGTCGTCACTTCGGTGAATCAGGTTGGCTTTTGTCTCTTTGGCCGGGTCCGTAAAGCTTTTACGGAAGGCATCAATATTGATCACCATGATTTGGATATAATCATTGGTGGCAAAACTTCGTACCTGCTCCCGCTTCTGGGAGTCGTAGACAAAGTAATCGTACTGAACGTTGCTGTACTGCTCTTTAAAATGCTGTTCGGTGATTTGCAGGGCTTTATACACCCCCTCTTTAATCGCCACCGAAGGCACCACAATAATAAACTTGGTGAACCCGTATTTCTGATTCAGCTCAAACACCGAACGCAGGTAAACATAGGTTTTCCCGGTGCCGGTTTCCATCTCCACGGTAAAGTCCATAGAACCGAGAGCCTTGGATTGTTTTAAACCCTGATTAAGCTGAACCTGCTGAGTGTTTTCCAGTAACTCATCGCCCAACAGCTCCAAACGGTTACCGATACCCAGATCGTCATGTTCAGAACCTTGCAGCATATCGGGCTGGTGGGCAGCGACGGCGCCATAAGCAGGAACGGAAAAATTCGTCTGACAGGTTTCCTGCCCTTCAAACACACCCACGACTGAATCGATGGCAACTTTTTGATAATCCAGATCGGGATTAAATTGAATCTTCATTCTCAATCCCCCTTAGATGCTTTTCACATCATCAATGCCAAACTGCTTCAGCACCTGAATGGCATTGGTTTTGACCACATCGTTGGCAAAGCCGGCGTCTTTAAACACCACGCGCATCACTTCCGGTTGCAGTTCTTTTTTGAGTTTGCCAATGGCATTGACTACATCCAGATCAATGTCGTTATCCAGACAGATCATCAGCGCACCAAAGCCGATGTTGTAGACGGTTTTGTTCGCCAGTGTGTGTTCCTGGATGGGGAGCGTGAGATCAAGGCCGTATTTCAGCAGGATTTCGTAGAGCACATCATCGGCGGTGCGGTCGGGTTTTAGGCTGTTGTCGGCGCCCAGAACCATTTGTTCGAGGTTGTCGAAATCGGCATCCCAGAGTTTTATGTTGCTGGAGTCGAGTTTTAGTGATTTAAATCCGAAGTCAGTGGTTTTTGTATTTGAATTTTCTTTTTTCAAGTCAGTTTCTACTCGTCTAATGCGCTCTTTTGAGACTTCAGCAATTGTCTGATAACCATTTTTAAATGCTTCTGTTTTCTCTTTGCATGGTTCAGGTAACTGAACCATGATAAAGCGTCTGGTGCCATTATCTTCTGCATTGGCTTTGATAGTCGCGTGAGCTGTTGAACAAGATCCTGCAAAAAAATCTAAGATAATACTATCTGAGTCAGAAAGATACTGTATAAGTCTTTTTAAGTCATTGTGATTTTTAGGGTTGTCGAAAACTCTTTTCCCATCAAAAAATACTATTAAAGTCGTTAGAAGCCGTTTGGGCATAGCTGAAGTGAACACTATGCATGACCTGTCCATCTGATTCAAATAGGTTTGATCTAACCCGAGGGACAGTTGTTTCGTCGTTACCAAAAACAATATGACCTGCTTCGACTTCTTCATTAAATCGTTCTATTGTCGGATATCTCCAGCCACTAACAGGCTTCTTACAAGACTTTTTTGTTATTGGATGGATAACGTCATACGTTGGACCTCCACCTCCAGGCCAGTTTATATTTCCATCATCACGATATGGGCCAAATTCATCAACTTTTGTATATCTAGCTAAAGGCTTTCTTGGATCATCATTTTCCCATGAGCGATAAATATTTTTTATCTCTGATGCTATTTTATTCCAGTTATCACTATATGATATTTTTAGTGCTTCAAATGCTTCCTTAATTTCATCAACACCTGGCTTAGGCTCCCTTAATACAGTTTCTTGTTCTTTTAAGAAATCTTTGTTTTTTGAATAAATCAGCATGTATTCATGACCAATAGAAAAAAATTTTGCATCATTTTTTCTATTCTTATCCCATACCAATGTTGCAATGTGATTAGCTTCTCCAAATGTGTCATTTAGTATATTTTGCAAATTTGATAGCTCTGCGTCATCAATACTAATGATTATGTATCCACCATCTTCAAGTAAGTTTCTTGCTAGTTTTAACCTAGGAAGAATCATATTTAACCAGTTTGTATGATACCTCCCAGACGTTTCAGTATTAGCGGATAGTTTTTGACCTTCCTCCCCAACCTGCCCCGTCAACTCCAAATAATTCTTAATATTATCCCGATAATTATCCGGATAAATAAAATCCTTCCCTGTGTTATAAGGCGGATCAATATAAATCATCTTCACCTTTTTGTGATAACTCTTCTGCAAGAGTTTCAACACTTCCAGATTATCCCCTTCAATAAACAGATTCTGGGTGGTGTCCCAGTCTTTGGATTCTTCTTTGCAGGGGCGCAGGGTGCCGGTAGAAGGTGTTTGCGCTAGACGACGGGCGGCGGCTTTGCCATGCCAAGTAAAGTTGTAGCGCTCTTTATCGCCATCAATCACCTGCTCGCCGACAAGCTCTTTCAGCACATCCACATCGATCTTGGCGCCGCTGGCGTCTTCGGTAATGAGTTCCGGAAACAGTTGCTTGAGCTGGCTGATGTTATCTTGCACCACGTCCAAGCTGGCACTGTTGGGGTGTTTGTCGGTGATTTTTTCCATGATGTTTGCTCGAAATAATAAAAAGGGTTAAAGCTGAGTTTTTAATGTCTGAATCTGCCGGTCCAACTGCTTAATCTGCATGTTCAGTTCTACCTTGTGGTTGAACTGGGTTTCTTTTTTGAGTTCGGTGCGTAACTGAGCACACTGTTGCTGACAACGGCGGAGTTGGTCCAGCTTGGTTTGCCGATCTTGTTCAGACTGCGCTGATCGTTGGTATTGCCCGGTGATATCGGCACAGTTTAGAGCAATAATCCGGCTGACCAAATCCTGATAACACTGATACAGGTGGCTGAAACGGCAGAGAGTAATCACAAAGTCATCTAAAAAGTCTTGCTGGTGGCGTTCAGGCTGATCGAGGCTGAGCCAGCCAGAATCATAGCTACGCTCTATCGTCAGTTTGCGGTTATCCGCCTGATTAATGCGTTTATAGGCCATGTGCAACGCCAAGGTCTGCTCATGGACAAAGATCAGCAACAGTGGGTAAGGAATGGCTCTTTGAATCATGTCCGCCAGTTTTGCCCGCTGGCTATCGGTGGGCGCTTTGCCTTTTAGGTTGATCTGGAGAATGGCAACTTCCAGATATTCCCGCTGGTCATCCACATATTTGGGAATATTAATCGTGGCGGGTTTGAGGGTGTAGCGCCATTCTACGGTATCAATTTGTTCGCTAAACGCGAGTTGATCGCTTTTGCTTAACGATGCATTCTCGTAGAACTGTTTTTTGTAGATGCGCTTGCCTAAAAGACAACTGTCGGGAATGGCCAACTGTTGATAAAAGTCATTCAGGGTCATGGCGCTTCCTGAATAATCAGGTAGCTGACCACTTCAAAGTCTTCAATGCCCTGAAAACTCTCCTGGGTCAGATGAGTCCCGCCACGGCTGAATAAACTGTCGATGCCTTTTTCTTCCGTTTTGCCAATGATGCTGCTGACCGCGGTTTCCAGTAACTGTCGATAGTGGCTCATATCTTTACCGTTGCGGGTTTGCTGGTTGAATTGAGCCATGGCGGTTTGATCCGGCAGATGGTGCCCCATGCCCTGTTTTTTAAGAATATCCAGCATTTTTTTGGTTTGAGTAAAAGGGTATTTCACTTCGTTGTCGTGGGTGACATACACCAGATAGTGAGGTGCTAAAGCGTAGGCATCCTGCTGGTTGTCTTCCATCGGTTTGAGTTGCCTCAAGCAGAATAACACGCCGGGTTCGATAGAGTGATCGCCGGTTCGCTGGATAAACGCAGGGTCAATGGTGCTGTTGGCGAAAAGACCCGTGTAGGCGCTTTCCAAATCGCCCAAATGCTCTTTCATGTAACCCGACAGATCCATGCGAAAGTCATTTAGCGTCAGGTCGGTAATTGAAACGCTGCCAGAGATATCTTCCAGATCGACGACATTGTCTTGCAACTCTTGTAGCTGCTTGCGGCGATATTCCAGATCGTTCATCTGTTTGCCGCTGTCTTGCTCGATAACATTTTCTTCGCCGGTGGCGGAGATATCCAGCAACACCATTCGACCACTGACACGGGCTTCCAGATTAATGTATTCATCCAGCTCCATATTTGGCCAGAAGTTCACTAGCTGAATGACGTTGTTTTTGGAGCCTAAACGGTCCACTCGGCCAAAACGCTGGATGATGCGTACCGGGTTCCAGTGGATATCGTAGTTAATCAGGAAGTCGCAATCTTGTAGGTTTTGGCCTTCAGAAATACAGTCGGTGGCGATCAGCAGATCGATCTCGTCGGTTAGACCATCACCCACCTTATCGCGCTCTTTAGATACTGGAGAAAAGGCGGTGAGCAAATTGTTAAGATCACCACTGACGCCGGGCATGGTGCTTTTATTACTGCCACTGCCGGTTACCAGTGCGGTGTGAATACCCAACTGCTGCTCAGCCCAAGGGGCGATATGTTGGTAGAGATAGTTTGCCGTATCAGCGAAAGCCGTGAAGATAATGACTTTTTTATTGCCAGAGTTCAGCGGTTGCCGGCATTTTTGCTCAATGACTTTTTCTAATCGGTGCAGTTTGGCGTCTCGATTAGACGTGATGGCCTGTGCTTCGGTGAGTAATTGTTGCAGGCGTGCCCGGTCTGCTTCCAAATCCTGATACCAGAGGATGTGGTCCATATCCTTGATCAGGATTTTGACTTTTTTACCAATCAGGTAGTTGCCAAACTCCGGGGAGTCTACTTCGATTTCATTGATGTTCAGCTCTTCAACGGCATCATCGGGGTGGCTGGTGAGTTTGTCCAGCAAATGATCTACTTCGCCCAGAAGTTTTTGTAATGTCAGCGCAAAAGAGTGAATCGAGCTTTCCATACGTTTGAGCAGGTTAACGCGCATCAGGTGAATCAAGCTTTGCTCACGATCCACCATTTTGAAAACAGAGCCCGCTTTGACCTCAATGTCATATTTTTTATTGTACTCGGCCCGTTTATCCATGCGGACGTATTTCAAAGGTGCATAGGCACTGAGATTGAGGCGGCGGATAATTCGGTTGATTTCTCTGAGTGCGGGGAACTGGCCATCAGAATCAATATCCTCTTTGATATTGAGGGGCTTCAGTCTTTCAGGAAAGGCGCCAATTTCAGCGACGTCGTAATATTTTTCGATATGTTTGCGGGAACGGGCAATGGTGAGCAGGTCGAGCAGTTTGAAGTAATCAAAGTTCATGCCTTCCAGCAATGATTCTGTGCTGCGCTGTTCTTCATCTTGCCTGAGCCAGTGGTTAAAGTGGGTTTGAGCCTTTTTTAGGGTGATCTCAATACTGGTAATGCCCTGACCTTCAAACGCCGTGTCCTGACCTTCGGTAATAAAGGCTACCTGATTTTTCAGGTCGTTCATTCGGTTGTTGACCGGGGTGGCTGAGAGCATCAGTACTTTGGTTTTTACACCGGAGCGGATGATGTCATCCATTAAGCGAGAGTAACGTGTGTAACCTTCTTTGGCGGTGCTGCTGTTACGGAAATTGTGGGATTCGTCAATGACGATGAGGTCGTAGTTGCCCCAGTTGATGGTCTCCAGATTAATCTCGCCAGACTTTCCAGTGACACGGGTTAAGTCTGTGTGGTTGAGAACATCATAGTTGAATCGGTCTGCGGCAAGTAAGTTTCTTTTGTCATTTACCGTATAAACCGTCCAGTTCTCTCGCAGCTTTTTGGGGGCCAGCACCAGAACCCGGTCATTACGTAGCTCATAATATTTGATGACAGCAAGGGCGGAGAAGGTTTTACCTAAGCCTACACTGTCTGCAATGATGCAGCCGTTGTAGCGTTCCAGCTTATCAATGGCCCCGGTGACGCCGTCTTTTTGAAACTTATAGAGTTTGTTCCAGACCACCGTTTCTTTGAAGCCGGTTTGACTCTTGATGATACTGTCTTCATCGATGTCTTCGAGAAAGTCTTTGAAAAGATGATAAAGGGTAAGGAAATAGATGAATTGTGGGGATTGGTCTGCTGTGAGCTGGCTCAACTGGTCCAGCAGTAGTTGTTTTGCTTCTACTGCGGTGGGTGTATCCCAAATGGCGTTGAACCACTCAAGTATGCCCTGAGTAGCGCTGAGATCATTCAGACACATATTCATGTCGAATTGGTCTGATTCACTAAAACCTAAACCTGTACTGGTGAAATGAGAGCTTCCCTGAATAGCAAAGGCGTCGTTGTTATTTTTGGCAACATGAAACAGGTTTTGGTTAGCCATGCTGGTGGATTTGACATCCACCTTTTGCTCAAGCCATCGAGCGCACTCCTTGGCAATTTGTTGTTGATTGAGTTGGTTTTTAAAGCGCTGTTCAAAAGAGTCTCCCGTCAGTTCAGGGAAAGGTCCACCTTGAGCTTCAGGGTTGTGAGGCAATTTGGATAACAGAAGTTGAACGCTATCGAGTTTCGATAGTTCTTTTTGCAGGGACCTGAAGCCGTATATAGAGAATAGGCCTGAAATGACAGAGAGTTTCGAGCCAGTGACGAGGTGCTTTTGTAGCGTCTCGCCCACTGATCCATTTTGTCGGTTATCCAGAAGCATAGAGAGAAGTCTCAAATCACAGGCACGCTACCGCCGGAAGTTTAGCCATTGTCGGGATTGACAGGCTTGAGCAGGGGCCTCGGTAGCTCGTATTAGGGATGAAAGAGGAAAGGGTACCGAAAATCGGGCTATTTGTATCTAATGACTGAATTGAAGCGTGTAGCTATCAGTGAATAGATAATTGCCCTTTGAAAATATGTTCTCGGTGGTAGGCCAGGTATTGTAATTGCTGGTTAGTGAACGAACCGACAGTCTGGTCAGGGTTTAGTTGCCACATTAAGCAGCTGTTGTTTGATATTGTCGTCAGCGATCAGCAAGGTTCCATTATCTGAAAAGCTAATCCAACCCCGATCAAACAGCCTGTCGACGTGGGGAGCCAGTAGGAAGCCATTATGACCATCCAGTCTCTCTTGGTTGGAGGCATCGCGCCAGGGTTTGATGTGGCTGGCCACTAAAAAACGTGGGTCGTCTGTACCTGTCAAACGACAGCAGGACTCTATAGCCTCTAAGTTTTGCCGGTATTTACCTTGTCCTCGACGCGCTTTAACTAACTGCTGTTTTTCTGTGCTTGAAAGATGCGGGTCTGCTTCAATTTCCTGCTCGATATCGTCTTCAGCCTGCCTGAGTGCTTCCGCTGTATAGGGTGTTCTAAATCCAGTAAGCTGAATCAATGTGTTGGAGGGTTCATTTGAGATCGAAGCCAAATAGCATCCTTGGTTGCCATTGCCATTTTTTTGCAGCGGGGAGTATCTTTCAGGCAACAATGGTCCGATGATGTCTATGTGTGCTTTGGGTCGCAGAGGGTTATCTAACCGCGTCCACTCTACGGGCACTAACCAGCCTAGTTGACTCCAATTGTCACCACTGTTTCCAAATTCTTCAGGCTTAGTAGCTTCTTTATGTTTGCCGGATATCTGGCCAATAGCTTTTATCTGTGTTTCTGCATAAGAGAAAATGATATCCCCGGGTTGCACCTTGGTTAGATTGTCGTAGCTGCGGTTCTGAGCACCATTGCTATTGGATTTAGGGGGCCAGATGTAACCGCCACTGAGCTCTTGGCGAAAGGTTTGTTTATGGTTGACCCACCAGGATGACGGCATTGCTTGCTTCCTTGCGCTACAGCTTAAAGATATGAATAGAACTTAAGTATCAATATAAGTATTTGTAAGAGATTGGCAATACGCAGTTTTGTCGGGAGGAGGGAAGTTGAATTACTACCGGTAAGATGATTTATCGGTAGTGAGAGTGAAATTTTGACAAAATACGCCATTGGCGTATAATTTAAGCATGGTAATCATTGAAACAAATGTTTTTACCCGTCGAATCAAAGAGTTAATGAGTGATGATGAGTATAAGTTGCTCCAAGAGTCCCTCATTAATCGCCCTGATGTCGGAGTGGTTATTCAGGGAACAGGAGGTTTGAGAAAACTTCGCTGGAAACTAGAAGGGCGTGGTAAAAGCGGTGGTGTACGCATCATCTATTACTGGGTTTCTGCAGATGATCAGATTTATATGCTCTATTCCTATCCTAAGAATGAGCAGGAGGAGTTGACTGCAGATCAAAAGAAACTGCTGAAGAAAATGGTGGAGAGGTGGTCTAATGGATAAATCCATGTTTGATGAACTGTTGGCCAGTATCCATGAAATGGATGAGATTGTTAAAGGCCAGAAAGAACCTTCAAGGGTAACCGAATTTCCTGAGCCTGAAGTAAAGGAGATTCGAGAGCAGGTTGGTTTAAGCCAGGGCAAGTTTGCACTACTGATTGGCGTGAGTAAGCGGACACTGGAAAATTGGGAGCAGGGGCGTCGTCAGCCAAGTGGACCTGCAAAAGCGTTGTTGCGGATTTTTGCTGTAGACCCTCAGGGTGCTTTACGAGCTTTGCATGGATAATTCATTTTAGAATTAAAAATTTATTTCTTATCAGAATTTTCTATTACTGGTTCTCCCACCACCGCCATACATTAAAACCCTTACAGTATCTGTCGTAAGGGTTTTGTCGTTTATTAGCCCTGTAAACAAAGGGTTAAATGACAAATTCTGTGGTTTCAGGCTTTCCGTTTTGAAAGCTGTTCTCACTCGTTTTGCTCTCCTTTTTCTGTTTTCTCTGAAAATCTGTGGTCTGTGGCTTTCGGTGAACCACAGCTCGATTTCCTTTTATTAATCAGAATGTTAACTGTACTTTTGGACTGTGGTTATTTGTGCGGTTCGTTGACACTTTTCCGGTAGGCACTGTTAACCAATTACGAACTTTTTTATAGTTTTGCGTTCTATATGAACGTGGAAGTATTGTCAGGGGAGCACCATGGCTTTTAGTGAGATTGACGTAAAACGTATTGAGAAAAACATTGATGGCTTCATGGGCAAACGGAGACCTCCCTTACAGGTTCGTGATGAGCTAGATTTTGGCTTCCGTATTTCGGGGCACAATGTGGAACTGTTTGAGGTTAGGGCTTCGTATCGCGATCCCAAGACGAAAATAGAAATTCCGTTTGCCAAGGCGACCTACATGCAAACACAGAAGTGTTGGAAATTGTTCTGGCAAAAATCAGATATGAAGTGGCATTCCTATGAACCATTGCCAGTGGCAAATACATTGGAGGCCTTGTTGGATGCTGTGATCGAAGATAAATTCCATTGTTTTTTCGGTTAAGACAATAACCCAATCAGGCTCCTGATTTGTCTTCAGGTACCATCAGTGCCCGCTTTCTGAAATGCTTCCTTTGCTCTGTCCAAAGCATCGGAAAAGGCTTCAAACAGTCTTTCAGGGTCAGTACCCACTTTCCGTTCTGACACAGGATAGCTTCCTGAATTTCAGGACATAGACTAATGGCACTGACTTAAGGCTCATTCTCTGAAACACCAAGGCTTGCCCGAGAAGAAAAACGACTATAACAGTCTTTGAACAATTTCATCTCCCCGAGCAAGCCATGACCAAGTTTAGCCCTGAATTTCTGTCCCTCGCTAATGATTGCCTTCGTCAATTTGCCCAAACTGGCAACGATGCACTGTCATCGATTCTCACCCCTGATGACCTCAACGCTTTTCAGGCAAGTTATCCTGGCTTCAGAGCCAGGGACTTTCCTCCCTCTAAAACCCTAACCCTGTTCATGAAACAGGTCGCCAGCGACACCAAGTCATGCCGACACGCCCTTATTGATGAGGCAAGAGATCAGGCCGTCAATGGTAACAAGCCTTCCAATACCGGAACCGGTGCGTATGCCAAAGCACGGCAGCGATTAACAGAGGAATCAATTAACGTACTGCTGCGCACCTCAGGCAATAACCTCGACAGCGCCTCACCAGAATCCTGTCTCTGGCATCAACGCCGAGTTCTGATCACTGACGGCTCAACACTCTTAATGCCGGACACCGAGAAAAACCAACATGAATACCCTCAGCCTGACACCCAAAAAAAGGGCTTGGTTTCCCTGTTCTTAGAATTCTTGTTTTGATATCCCTTGGCAGTGGTGCGTTACTCGATTATGCAGTAGCTCCTTACCAGGGCAAAGAGACGGGTGAGCAAGCCCTGCTCAGAAGGCTCCTGTTTCACCTGCGTGCTGGCGACATTCTGCTGGGTGATGCGAATTTTGAAAATTATTTCCTGCTGGCTCTTGTGCTGCATGCCGGGGCAGATGTGGTGTTTGAGAAAAACGGTGCACGACTTATTGACTTCAGAAAGTGCTACCAACGGTTGGGCAACAAAGACGGGCTGTTCAGGCTAACACGCCCTGCAAGACCGGAATGGATGAGCCGGGAATTATACGATCAGATGCCTGATGAGCTGGTTATTCGTGCCGTCAAAAATAAGACCCGTATAATCGTCACCACTTTACTGGATGCTGAAGAGTATTCTCGTACCGAGATCATCGGCCTGTATCTGAAGCGCTGGCACGTTGAAACCGATTTTGATGTGATCAAAACCACTATGCAAATGGAAATGCTCCGGTGCAAAAGTCCGGAAATGGTGAGAAAAGAAATTGCAGTGAACCTGTTGGTTTACAACGTGATACGCGCCCTTATGGGTAAGGCAGCAGTACGCATCAGGAAAATGCCCAGAGAGATCAGCTTTAAAGCGGCACAGGAAACGCTGGTATCCTTCCACCAGACATTACTGGGAGCGCGCGGCGACTGGCTGGAAGAGAAGATCGTCAACATGCTGGAAATAATAGGCCGACATGTTGTTGGTAATCGTCCGGGAAGGTCAGAACCAAGAGCTGTAAAGAGACGACCAAAGCCGCATAAAAGGCTACAACACCCGAGAGCTGAGGCACGCAGATTGAAGCAGTACCAAGGGAAAGCGGCTTAAGTCAGTGACATTGGGACATAGACAGGTTAGTTTGATGAGCTTCGCCACCCGGCTCTTATCGGTTTTCTCTCTCTTGGCCAGACCTTCCAGAGTTCTGAAGCGATCATTTTCCAGCAATCCTATCCACCGGTGTCCCTGAATCAATGCACGACGCAGGCTGATATGGCAAGAGTTTTCCGGACAATTTTTTACGCAGCCCCAGCAAGCTGCTTTTCATACTTGAACGGTGCCAGGTAGCCATTGGTTGAGTGCTTTCTCTGACGATTGTAAAACACTTCAATGTACTCAAAAATTGCCTGATGAGCCTCCTCCCCTGTCTGAAAATCCTCATGATGAGTCAGCTCAGTTTTCAAGGTATGGAAGAAGCTTTCAGCCACTGCGTTATCCCAGCAATTCCCTTTGCGGCTCATGCTACAAGTGAAATCATTATCGTTCAGTAGCTTCTGGTATCGATCTGAAACGTACTGACTGCCACGATCGCTATGTACCAGTAAGCCCGCGCCTGGTCTGCGCTTCCTCATGGCCATTTCCAGAGAATCTGTCACCAATGTGGCCTTCATACGGCTCCCCATCGACCAGCCCACTACAGCCCTTGAGCACAGGTCTATAAAAACAGACAGGTAGAGCCAGCCTTCTCGGGTAGGAATGTAGGTGATATCACCTGCGTAAGCCTGATCAGGCTATTCCCGGTTAAAATCCCGCTTCAATAAATTGTCTGCCACCGGCTTATTGTGACTGGAATCAGTTGTAGCCTTGAATTTACGCTTGGTCTTACACTCCAGACCCTCTTCCTTCATCAATCGACCTATACGTTTGCGACTCACTGTCTTACCCATATCAGCCAGGTCGTCTTTAATACGACGCTCACCGTACAACTGGCGGTTTTTCTCATGAATGACTCTAATATCTGCCTTCAATGCCTGATCTTCCTGAGAACGATTGGATTCAGGGCGGGAGAGCCATTCATAAAAGCCACTGCGGGATACGGACATCACCCGACACATGGCAGAAAGACTGAACTGCTTCCTGTTGTCACTAATAAACTGGAACCTCAGTGACACTCTTTGGCAAAGAAGGCGGCCGCCTTTTTTAATATGGCGCGCTCTTCCTTCAGTTTGGCATTCTCTTTACGGAGAGGCTTGAGTTCATCGTATACATGTTCATCATTGTGCGCCTGCTTTCCGGAGGCTTTACCTGCTTCTTTCGGCCTGTGGAGCTTACTGATCCAGGTATGGAGAGTGTTGACATTCACACCCAGATCTTTAGCTGTTGCTGATACTGGCTGATCAGATTCAACAGCCAACTTTACTGCTGATTCTTTGAACTCAGCTGTATAGGATTTCGTTTTCTTTTCTGACATTTGGACACACCTTAATGGGTTGCAATATTACCCGTGTTTGTGTGTCCGGAGAACTATAACCACTTCAGGTTGCACTGGCTTATAACTGGTGGACTTTGTTTGTAAGGCTGAGCAATCCTGACTCGCATAAAGAGTCAATAACCAGTAGGCCGTTATTAATGAGCGCTATTGGCAAGTTAACAGAGAGTGGCCGTCAGAAAAAATAACTGTTACCAGTCAGCACAACCTGATGAAAAAGATCCAAACAATGCAGGAGAATCTCTGTGGCTTTTTTGATGCAATCAAAGAAATTGCAACGCAGTTAACTCCAATTGATATCTGGTGCCGGATATTGACGAGAGCGGTGTCAAAATTTTTAACAAAAGGTCAGGTTATTACACCTGTCCGGCTCATCAACTCAAGTTAAGCGAAAGCAAAGCCTTGCCGCTCAATAGGCGACACTTCACACTTGATGTGCGGTGGGGATACGCTCAACTGCTGAATTTAGGATGAAAGATCCTTATTTCTACGCAGAGATTTCCTGGAGTCGCTTATGTGGCTCAAGATACCCTGAAAAAGGGGCTTTCAAGAAAGACTCTTATCGGCTTGCAGATTGCTATGAAACCAGCAAATTAATTAATGGCTGAAGCAACCCTTTACCTCAAACTCTGACGTTATGGATGAATTCAAAAAATCCAAGATATAACGGCAAGCTTTCCTGAGAAATTCCGCAGTCTGCAATCCAATAAGAGCCACCCTGGAAACCGTTGACTTGTAGATGGCATGCATGGCATCGGCCGCTATAACCCACTATTAAATGGTTCGATAACAAGCGGAGGGAGGTAGTCTTCCTCGAATGGCCTATTAATGATGGAGTCGTGGCTTGGGACGATGGAATATATCTGCAAAGAATAGGTGTCATCGATGGCATATATTATGCCGGTACGCTCATCAGGCGCACACTCCCGAAATGTACGTTCTATTCTGTGTCGATGGTTATAAAGACGCCAAACTAAGTTGCCATTGGGCATAATTTCATACTTTATTGTCTCAATATGTGGGCTTTGATCCGATCTGACATGAAATAGTTTCACGACTTCTGCATGAAGATTTCCCGAGAAAATACATGTCACAAGAGTCAGTATCGAGCTGAATTTATAGTTGTTCACAAATCACTTCCTTTTTTGTTCTAACCACAAGATAGCCCAAGATTTCAATTTGTTAACCAACCCTCAGGAGACAGCTATGTCTAGAGTAGACCGAAGCTTTATCGGTGCAGGCAGTATTCACATTCAACCCTACGATCAATCGGCTCCATTGCTACCCATTGGAAATGTCAGTGAGTTCAGTTTCAGTTTTGAAGAAGACCGTAAGGAGCTGAAAAACTATCTGGGTGGTGGTGGCAATCGAAATGTGATCAGTCGGGTTTCAGGGATTACCGCCAGTGTTGTGGCGCATGATTTTACGGCTGAGAATATCTCACTGGCCTTGCGTGGCAGTGTGACCCGTTCGGGCACCACCGCCATTGTTGACGAAGAGTGGTCAAACCATGGTGTGTCCGGAGAACTATAACCACTTCACACCTGTCTGGCTCATCAACTCAAGTTAAGCGAAAGCAAAACCTTGCCGCTCAATAGGCGACACTTCACACTTGATGTGCGGTGGGGATACGCTCAACTGCTGAATTTAGGATGAAGGTTTTTTGTGGCTTTTTAACACCAACACTCCGGACACTTTCATGCAGCAATAGCTCCATAGTACGTAAAATTGATGGGAACGGAATCCAGGCGAGATTCCGTTCCATGCGTATCAGGAAAGCTCAAAACTCCATGCATAAACGGATTCCGTCAACAGGTACTCCGGGCGTACACTTGGCGACCAGGAATCATCACCGCCCACGCCCATATGATGTCCATCCAGATAGACAAAGATTCCAGCACTTTTTTTCAGCTCATTGGTGTGCGCGGCTTTAATCAGCTGCTCCTGACCATAAGGGCTGACACTGAAATGGAACTGACCTTTGACGGCAATTTCACCCAACGACAGATTACGTGTATCACAACGCAAACCATTTTCACTGGGGAAGATGTAATTGGTGTGCATGTTGGCAATGGTTTCAGTCCACTGGCCCATATCCGCACTGAGCAGACGATCCGGATAGTTTTCATGTGGTCCACGCCCCAACCAGCTCACTGTCGCCGGTTGTTGATTCAACTGAACCGCTGCACCAATACGAGGTAAAGGCGGTAGAGAAGCATCAATTTGAACAGAGACCTCTACTTTCATCTCGCCGTTTTCAGTAAAGCGATGCGTCCAGACACTTTTCAGAATCGGTCGTTCTGTATTTTGGCTGGCAAAGTATTCATGATGAGCTATCAATATACCCTGCTCTGCAACACTGCGGATGTGAGCACAACGATGATGCAGGTTATTGATGCCCGCTCTTTCCCAGCGAGCCAGCCAGGCATTAGGATCGGGATTATCAATTTCACTCAGACCAATATCGTTATCCAGTCCAGCCCTGAAGAAGTTATCACTTAAAGGCGATAACAGTTGTTCCTGGTTGTTTTTATTCCAGTTGGTTAACTGCCCTGAACTTTTATTGAAGGTCCACTGACTTTCGCCTGCTTTAATAACAAAGCTTTCCGTTCTTTCTTCAATCAATGCAGGCTGGATGATCTCGCTATGACCACTGACCAGAGACTCTGCCAGCCTAAATTGTTGACGCGCCACTTCATGTCCGGCAGATGACCATTCTGTAGCTTCTGGTTGAACAATAGCGAGATTCAGGCGAGGCAGCGCGCCGGTCAGAGGTTTGGTTTTAATCACCAGTTCGAGACTTGCACCCGCTACCAAATCCAGTTTCATTTCACCGGCTGTAACAATCTTGTCGTCTGTCAGAACAGACCAGGTTAACTGGTTGTTATCGGTACTGATAAAACAATGTTCACTGGTCACCTTAACGGTCAGTGGTTGGGTATTGACCAACTCGAAGTGAAATGGCTGCTGTGCTCTCTTCGCCTCAAACAGTGTCGGGTGCGGTGTTTTATCCGGGAACACCAGACCGTTGATGCAGAACTGACGATCATTGATGTCATCACCAAAGTCACCGCCGTAAGCCCAGAAGTGTTTACCATTCTCGTCGTATTTATCCAGCCCCTGATCCACCCAGTCCCAGATAAAACCACCTTGCAGGCGCTCATACTCACGGAACGCATCCCAGTATTCCGCAAAACCACCCAGACTGTTACCCATGGCATGAGCGTATTCACATAGAATGATCGGACGATTTTCGTCTTTAATACCGACCCATTTTTTCAAAGCCAGCTTTGGCTTGTCGTAAAATGGTTGAGGAATATCCTGATCGGTTCGGGCATACATCGGGCAAATGATGTCGGTAGCCGGAGTATCGGCACCACCACCTTCATACTGTACCGGACGGGAAGGGTCGGTGCGTTTGGTCCACTGGTACATGGCATCATGTGCCGCACCATAACCGGACTCATTACCCAGCGACCAGATAATAATAGAAGGATGATTGAAGTCTCTGGAGACCATGCGAGTCATACGCTCCAGAAAGGCATTTGCCCAACGAGCGTCGTCTGCCAGGGTGCGCATTGGAATCATGCCGTGAGTTTCGATATTAGCTTCGTCCACCACATATAAACCCAGCTCATCACAGAGCTGATAAAATCCCGGCTGATGAGGGTAGTGAGAGCAACGCACCGCATTGAAGTTGTTCTGCTTCATCAACAGCAGATGCTCACGAACATCGTCCAGCGTTTCGAAATGTCCGGTGGTTGGGTTGTGTTCGTGCTTGTTAACACCACGGATTATCAGCGGCTGGCCATTCAACTTCAGCAGGCCATGGGTGATCTCTACTTTTCTGAAGCCAACGTCGTACGCTTCTGACTCAATATCAGTTTGGTTTTCCAGATCAGTCAGCGTTACGGTTAAACGATAAAGGTTTGGTTGTTCCGCACTCCACAGTGCCGGCGACTTCACCTTCATGATGATTTCACAACGATCATTGTAAGCTCCGCGCTCGTCCATCAGGGCAGACCCCATAGACGACTGCTCTGTGCCAACCAGCTCGTCACCATGATAGAGTGCGGTACGAATGCCAAGATGTTCACTCTGGCTAGTTTCTACGGAAACCTTGAGAGTACCGTCTTTGTAGAGAGGATCCAGATCCGGTGTGATCCGAACATTAGTGATATGACTGGCAGGCTTGTTCAGCAATCGGACTGAACGATATATGCCGCTTAACCACCACATATCCTGATCTTCCAGATAACTGCCATCAGACCAGCGAATCACCATCACACTCAGACGATTTTCACCTGCTTGCAACGTTTTCGTTAGATCAAATTCAGCAGGCAAACGGCTGTCCTGTGAATAGCCAACCATTTCGCCGTTACACCAAAGGTAGAAGGCACTGTTAACACCATCAAAAATAATGCGGGTCTGACTGTCAGGTGTCCAGTTTGCTGGCAGAGTAAAAGTGGTTGAGTAGCAACCGGTCGGGTTGTCTTTCGGCACCAGCGGTGGGTTGCAGGTAAACGGATATTTGACGTTGGTGTAAATGGGTTTATCAAAACCCTGGGTCTGCCAGTTGCCGGGTACTTTGATGGTTTGCCCATTATTGCAACCTTCATGGGCAAACGTCGCTGGAACGGACTCTGGTGCATCGTAAAGAGCAAACTCCCAGTCACTATTCAGACTAATGACAGAGCGGCTTTGCACATTGTTCATCGCCTCTGTTTCACTACGCCAGCTGCTCAGGGGGGTGTGAGCAGCCAGGCGATTCCAGGAGGTAATCTCGGGAGCTTCCCAGTCTCGACGCATGGTTTGAATCATTGTTGGCTATTCTCGCTGATCATTCACTCCTGGATGGAATCAATGGGTATCCAGAGTGATCAATTTTTAACTTAAGTGAATAATAAATACACAAACGCGATGTGTGACTTTTAATTTCAACATGACTATCCATGCCACGTGGATCCCGTACAGTCCCTGTACGGGATGACAGCAGAGTGCATAAAACCTCTACTAGCTGTCATTCTGCACAGGGACTGTACAGAACCCATAAGCCATGGATTGGCAACTTACGAGATAAAAGTCACACATCGGGTTACACAATTATTTTCGGATGATTGACTCTAATCAATAACTGTAATTGTTACATTTAATTAAGTATAAGCAAAGAATACTCTTATTTTGTAGATGTTAAATTAATGTAATCGTTACATTAAGTGGTTAAAGACAGGCCAGGCTCACAACCTTCAAGGTCATGAGCAGATGCGGACGAATGGCAATGGCTAGTGGAGTTTGATTGGAAAATCTTAAGAAATGGTGCCCGCTGACTGGGTACTGCTTCGTTCAACAAAGGTGGGAATGAGCCAATGTGACCGTAAGTTGTCGTCTTTCTTAGTGGTTTTTTTTGTTGTTTTTTTATCAGCAAGAGAAAAGGCAAGGCGGGCAGCCTGCTCTGCCATCACCTGAATCGGATAGCGAATAGTTGATAAACTGGGTGTCAGATATCGGGCAACGATCAGATCATCAAAACCCACCACAGAAATTTCATCAGGACATTTAACGCCATTCTCTATCAGCACCGAGATAACACCGGCAGCCATCGCATCGTTATAGGCGACAATCGCCGTCAATGGCAATTTTTTGGCTAACAAATTATAAGCACCTTCTTTACCACCTTCCTGTGAGGGATAACAGGCCACCAGATACTGATCATCAATGGTGATCTTTTTTTCACTCAGGGCTTTTTGATGGCCTTTCAGGCGATCTCTGCTGTCAGCAATATCCTGCTCTGAGCTGAGATAACCAATATACTGATGCCCTTTGTTTAATAGATGCCGGGTAGCAATGTAACCACCATGAGCATTATCCACGGCTATACAACGATGGCGTATGGATTCTATATAGCGATTGATTAGCACCATACCAGGCAGTTGTCGGGTATAATCTAACAGCTCAGAATCACTCAGCCACTTACTGTGAACCACTGCAAGATCACAGTGATTAATCAGTTGCTCAATCGCCTGCCGTTCACCATCTGCATGATAATCACTGCTGAACACCAGCATTTGGCGATTGTTTTTTCGGGTAATCGTTTCTACGCCTTTGAGCATCTGCGCAAAAAAAGGCTCGGCAATATCTGAGACAACCACACCGACATTTTGGCTGGACTGTTTGTTAGTGCTTACCCGGTAACCAAGCTTTTTTATAGCCTGATGAACAGCATCAGTCACCTTGTCACTAGTGTTCGACTGGCGATTAATAACACGGGATACCGTTGCGGTAGAGACATTCGCTTCCCTGGCAACATCTTTAATTGAAACCATAAAGTTCGACTGTTCTGAGGTGACAGCTCATTGAACAAGAAGACAGGGTATCGGTAAAGCTATTTTTTAATTGCGTACAATAACCAATGGTTTATCAGCTGATTTTCGGCTTCTGCCCAGCAGGCGGAACCCGACCTACGCCAAAATGCAAATATCTCCGTAGGTCGGTATGCCCGAAGGATATGTCGACAATGCGCTCAAAGAGCGCAAAAATAACCATATCATCTCAGCACTGATTGTCGGCTTCTGCCCTGCGGACGGAACCCGACCTACGGGGAAATTGACCTTTCTGAGAAGTTAACTACCAATCACTCCACCATCATTTTTGGTAATCAATACCGTGGCAGAGCGAGGACGGGTAACACCATCTTCAGCCGGGAAGCTCAGTTTAGGGTGCTGAATATTCACCCACATGGCTTTACCGTCAGGCGTGGTGGTAACACCAGTCACCTCGCAACCTTTTGGTCCCACCAGAAAACGCTTCACCTCTGCGGTCACCGGATCACAGCAAAGCATCTGATTGGTGCCCATATTGATGTTGCGCTCAGAACTGTCGCCATAATCTGTCTGAATCCATAGACGACCACCGTTGTCGAACCAGATACCATCGGGAGAAGAGAAAATATCGCCCTTAATCGTACCAGTGTGATTGCTCGCTACCAGTTGACCATCAGCCAGTACTGATTCAGGTCGATCACCTGCCAACAGGAAGATTTCCCAATCAAACTCCGTAGCCGTCGGGTCAGCATTGGTTTCGTTAAACCGGACAATATGACCGTGGCGATTATCCTTCCGTGGATTGGCAGCGTTAACCTGCTGATCCTCCTTTTTACCACGATGCTTGTTATTCGTCAGCGTCACATAGACTTCACGGGTTTCAGGATGAACGGCAACCCATTCCGGTCTGTCCATGGTGGTAGCGCCCAGAATATCTGCCGCCTTACGGGCATTGACCAAAACATCCGCCTGGCTGGTAAAACCATTGCGATGCGTCAAACCGTTCTGACCAAAAATCAGCGGCTTCCATTCTCCTTTACCGGTGTCGTGAAATATCGCCACGTAGAGTGTTCCTTCATCCAGCAAGTCACTGTTAGCCGATGGATTTCCGGGACGATAAGCACCGGCAGGCACAAACTTATAGACGTACTCGCCACGGGTATCATCCCCAAAATAGAATGCCATTCTCTGGTCATCACCCAGAGATAAAGTGGAGCATTCACGCACAAGACGACCCATTGCCGTTCTTTTTTTCGGTTTGCTGGTTGGGTTGAATGGATCAATTTCCACAACCCAGCCAAAACGATTAGGTTCATTCACATAACCATCGTGCTCACGGGAGGTATCTGGTGTTGCATTAAAACGGGGGTCAACCGATTCCCAGCCGTAGTATTTGCTACTTTGTCCCTGAGCAACCCCATAACGGGAATGGGAAGTGCGCTGCTGATAGTCCTCAGCATTCTGGTTGACAAAATAGTTTTTCCAGTTTTCTTCGCAGGTCAGATAAGTGCCCCAGGGAGTGACACCCATAGCGCAATTATTCAGTGTGCCGAGAACGGTTCTGCCTTCGGGGTCGGCTACCGTTTTCAAAAAGTCGGTTCCCCCTACTTCACCAGTCAGAGCCATTGGCGTCATGCCTGTTATACGACGGTTGTATTTTGAATCCAGAACTCGCTGCCAGCGCCCTTTAGCATCTTTTTTCACTTCAATAATACTGACACCGTGAGCAGCCTGTTCTTTCAGAACTTCATGCTCCGGGCGAATTTTATTACCCTTGTCGTCTTCTTCAATGGTTAATCCTTTTGGGTGCAAGGTAGGGTTTATGTATTCATGGTTCATGACCAGCAAGCCCCGATGATTAGGCTGATCAGGAAAAGGAAAGAAATGCATACCATCATGATTCTGCCCGGCCTGTTTCATCTGGTCCTGCCAGCTGTTAGAACCATCGGCTTTCCAGGGCGCTGCATCGGCTTCTACCGCATCCCCCCAGGAAAAGAAGGTCTGTGTATTATAACCTTCTGGCACACGAACACTGTCAAAGGTTGGGTCCAGTTGCGGTGACAATGGTCGAAAGCCAATGCCGGGCGATTGTCGTACCGGTTGAGTACCCGCCAGCGCAGATGGAGCAACAGAGCTGGCAATAAATCCAGCTGCTGCCAGACCAAGCCCGCCTTTCAGAAAACTGCGTCGGCTTTTTTCAACCAGGTCATCCAAAGTCGGGTTGACCAGTTGATGATCAGGGTGGTCGTCCATGGATTCCAGTGTGCTGTGGAAATCGTCGTGATTATTGGAAGTGATCATAAACTCTCTCTTTGGCTGCTTTTATTGTTAACAAGCACAGCCTAGAGAGAGTTCATGACAGAATTATGTCATTAATATTGCGATTCCAAGAAGCCACTTCGCTTTGCCCTTAGCACGACGCTCAAGAAGCAAAAAACTTTAAGGTAGCTTGTATTCTCCGCTTACATAAGGGGCATTTTTTAATGACGTCTGCACACTCCTTACACAGAACACGATGTCCACAGGGCAAAATAAGATGACAGGATTTCGCTTTTTCACACTGTTTACAAAGTTTGTCCCTCTCCATTTTCTCAAGCTCTGCCATCGAAGTGGATGGTTCAGCTTCACCAGGCTCTATAGGGTCGTCCACCTCCATAGCTTCACTTTTCTCAACAGGCACCTGCAAAACGCCATTAACTTCATCCTGGTCTGTCCATTCGGCTTCAGCACTCAGGGCCGCAGTTGTGAGTCCTTCATAGGTTGTAAACATCTCACCTCCTTCCCGGAGTTGTCGTTCAATCGCTTTCTTTATGCACTTTTCATCAAAACCAAAGCCTCTCAAAGCTAAAGCAATCTCATTGCTTTGCATTATACTGTCAACCTGCTGTTCAATGGTTTGGGGTTGCTCAGGAGCAGCCGATAACTCATCTTGCAAGTTGGTTTCAGCACGATGACCACCCATCATTCCTAAAGCGGTTCTCAGTCGAACGGTATATTCTTCCGGTGCCGGATGTTGAAGCCTTGGGCGCGCCCGCGGCGGAGAAAAATGCTGAACTTCGTTCAATACAAACGCCTCCCCCCGTTGTTGTAAAACGTATTCACACAATGGGAACCAGCGAGCATGTTCAGTCCAGGGTTCTTCTTTCGGTTTCCAACCTGCCAGACCACCACCGCAATACCAGCAACATACCCCATCCAACTGAGGAGAACGGATATGATAAAATCCAGCCCGGGCAAATTGATTTATTCGGTGGTTCGTATCCCATGGCCAGCTACTTCCCGGCGCCTGGAAAGTCATTAAGCGATCTGCCTCACGACGCATATCTGGATGAATCGGGTTTGGACAGGGAAACATGTCCGCCAAACTCAGAGCAGACTGGACACGCCGGGAACTTGTAGCGACAGAGGGAGCTAATGTTATTCTGTCCAAAATTGGTGGAGGTTCATCATCGGGATCAGCATAAGAATTTTCATAGCCATTGACCGATCGTTCTTCGGCAGGCAGGCTTCTGGCAACATCGCTTAATTGAAGAACCTCTCTCCCTGTTAGCTGATGTCCCGAGGCATCTCGAAGAGCTCTTGGGGGGCCTCCGGCCAATGGATCCGAACCAGAAGTTCGACCTGGTTCAGGAGCTGCAGTCATATTATTGCTGTTGTTACCTCCGCCATTGATCATCCTGCACTGGGGCGCATGAGCCGGTTCCCTGTAGAGAGGCAGTGTGTTTATATCTACCCTCTCATTACAAGAAGAACAGTGGATCACGCCACCCTCTCCGGTATAAAACCAGCCACCTTCAGCAAGGAGGTATGGGTCAAGGTGAGTGCCTTGTGGAAATTCACTAAAACTCGCCAGACAATGAATGATATGATTTATATCGTCGGCTCGATTAACCGACCCCGCTGATGCAATTCCCTGATCATCCGCACTTCCACCTCCATCGATGCTATCCATATCATTTTTTGCCAACCCAGCAGCATGAAGATGATCCTGCGACGGACATTCATGGACGGCGTGAGGACTCATGGGCTGCAGACACTTGGGGCACAAGTTTCGGGGCTCTGAGGGATCTTTATTTTCATCATCATCAGACCCGGAGACAGTGGAACCTCCGGAACGATGATTAACTCTGCTCCTACCATGGGTAACTGCCTGTTTTGCTGTTTCCCGGAACTCGCTCGCATGATAACAACTCTGACCATCTCCGCCCGAACAGGCAAGAATGCCCGGTACTGTGAACTCTGATCCATTGACGTTCTGATGCCAAAGCACACTGATTTGATGACTGATTTGATCGGATAACAGACTAAATAACGGTTGCTGCAGTTCTTCGTCTGCGGAATCGATACTGCAGAGCAGGTCGGCATCTGGTATTGATGGATGGATGGTTTGCAGGCCCAGTCTATTAGACTCCACCTCTTCGTCTCCGTCCCGGAATAACTTCAGCGTCAGAATTTGTAATTCCTGATCAGGTATCAACTCCAAACGCTCATACCCTTCTTGTTGCATACCGTCATAAATAGCTGGCCAGGGATCAGGAGCAAAGTGGTCTGCGGGTAAGGGGTTATCTGAGATTCTTTTGATCACCAAAGCATTCTGGTTGGCACAACGATAAAGAAGATCAAAATGATGATGGATAAATGGGTCTGAGATTTCAATTTTCACTATTTTATGCACGGGTTGATCTACTGTTTTATGAACTGTTTTTGCCGTCCCTTCAGCATCAAACAACCCTTGAATCGTTTTCTTGACTTTCCCCATCAACACCCAGAGGTAACCGGATTCACTTTGATCAATAAGCGCCTCCAGAGAAGAACCTGAATATTGCTCACTGCTCATAAAAGGCTGCATAAATGATTCATGGGGCATTATGCCGTGCATGCTCTGAGGGTAGGATGAAGGCACGCCATAAAGCGTCTCAAAGGCTGAGACAGAACAAGAAAACACAATCAGGAACATCCATTGAAGTATATTCAGCCAAATCCTTTGATGAGTTTCACCCTTTGATAAGCTGCACATGAGTCATGACTTCGTTTTAGAATCGTTAAATGAAAGCTGCCTTCAGAGGGCCGCAAAACAACCCTCACGGCATGCCTTTAAATAAAAACCTTGCAATCAGTACTCACACTTAAACACGAAGTGAAAGTACGTAGGATTGTAGACAGCTAAAGCTGAGTGGAATATATGAATTGGCAATAAAAAAAATGACTTATTGGACAGAAAAAGAATGATAAGCCGCTGTTCAAGAACTGTTATGCATTAATTGGAAGCGACTCACCGAAAAGACCGTAACGAAAGTTGTAACGTAGCAGCCAGATTTCGGGCTGAACGAATCAGGTTAGCTTCACCGGCTGCCAAAACCTCTGACAAAGACGCCGCTCCATGCACCACTGAAAACAGTGCATCAATACCTTGTGCATAGACTGCTTCTGCCCCCCCACCAACAGAGCCCACCAAGGCAATGACCGGAAGCTGATTTACTTTGGCTGCTCTCGCCACACCAATGGGTGTTTTACCCTGAGCGGTCTGACCATCAACACGCCCTTCTCCGGTAATCACCAGATCAGCGCCCCGGAGTTTTTCACGAAGTTTTACAGCATCTATCACTATATCAATACCGGGTTTTAGCTCCGCCTGCATGAAGCTCAAAAGTGCGGCCCCCATACCACCGGCAGCACCTGCGCCGGGCATACTTTCCACATCAACCCCCAGGTCACGTTCTACAATCTTTGCATAATGCTTCAACGCTTTATCCAGCTGTTCCACCATACCCGGTGTCGCGCCTTTTTGCGGACCAAATATGGCAGTTGCCCCTCTTTGTCCGGTTAATGGATTATCCACATCACAGGCAGCGATGATCTTTACTGACTCAAGTCGTGGATCAATCGTTTCAGGGTCTATACGCATAAGATGCTGCAATGCTGCTCCACCAGCAGCAATCTGGTTATTATTTTTATCCAGACATTGCGCCCCCAAAGCCTGCATCATGCCTGCACCACCGTCGTTTGTTGCACTGCCACCCAGACCGACAATAATGTTGCTGACCCCATGTTCCAGAGCTTTTGCAATTAACTGACCTGTTCCATAAGTAGTAGTTATCAGAGGATTGCGGTCTTGCACAGCAATAAGTTCAATGCCGGATGCCTGTGCCATTTCGATCACGGCTGTTTTATGATCGCCGAGAATGCCGTACTGAGCATTGACAGGTTGCCCGAGAGGACCGATTACTGAAGCATCAAAAAAACGACCGCCCGTAGCATCAATCAGAGATTGCAGAGTACCTTCACCGCCATCCGCTACCGGTACTTTCATATATTCCGCATCGGGAAAAATGTCACGAAAGCCGGTTTCAATAGCGTTAGCAACCTCTGCAGCCGTTAAACACTCTTTAAAGGAATCCGGTGCAATCACAATCTTCATGTTTAATACCCTACAATGTTTAAAATTATGTTTTCAGGCTGTGACAATACTCTGGACACTTTCATGCAGCGATAGCGCCATAATTGCTGAATTCCTTTAAGCCGTTTAGTTACTGAAGCCGTTTAAAAGTACTGGCCATTAATATGATACCCTACACTGATGCAGTAAATTTACCCAATAGTCAGGGAAGTATCAGTGTCAGACCAAATTCTCACCGGTGTGCTCAGTAAGATGCACACCCAACTCAACCGCACCGTAAACTATCAACTACCTGTTGGTGAAGAATTACTCTCTCTTAATGAACTTATTGGCAAGAAGCTCACCCTTGAATATCAGGGTGGCATTTTCTGCAGCCACTGCGGTCGAAAAACCAAAAAAAGTTTCAGTCAGGGCTATTGCTATCCCTGTTTTCGCAAGCTACCTCAATGCGACACCTGCATCATGAGCCCTGAAAAATGCCATTATCATCAGGGCACCTGCCGGGATGCCGAATGGGGCGACAAGTTCTGTATGACCGATCATGTGGTCTATCTTGCTAACTCCTCCGGTCTGAAAGTTGGTATTACCCGAGCCACCCAGATTCCAACCCGCTGGATCGATCAGGGTGCCACTCAGGCGATGCCATTTATTCGGGTTGCTACACGGCAGCAGTCCGGTTTGCTGGAAACGCTGTTTAAAGAGTTTGTTAATGATCGCACCAACTGGCGGGCCATGTTGAAAGGCCCGGCGGAACCTTTGGATTTGCAAAAATCAGCCAAAGACCTTCTGGATATGAATGCATCGCGCATCAGCGAATTTCAGGAGCGGTTTGGCTTACAGGCCATCCAACCCCTTGCGAACCCTGAAGTGATTGAAATAGAGTACCCAGTAGAAGCTTATCCTGCCAAGATTACTTCTCAATCATTTGATAAGAAAGAGCTAATAGAGGGCACTCTGATGGGGATCAAGGGGCAGTACCTGATTCTTGATACCGGGGTGATTAATGTTCGCAAACACACTTCCTATCAGGTCAGTGTGACAGCCCATTGAGATAATGAATATGAAAGAAGCACAACCCAAAGCGATATTTCTGAAAGATTATCAGGCACCGGAATACTGGATTGATAACACCAATCTGACCTTTGATTTGCATGAAGACTATGCAGAGGTTACTTCTGTTCTGGATGTACGACGGAATCCTGATAAAGCAGAAATCGCTTCACCTGAACTGGTGTTGGTGGGGCAGGATATGGAGCTGCTTTCCGTGTATATCGATGGCCAGGAATGTATAGAGCATACTTTGGTGGGCGATCATCTCAGCATTCCGGTTGCCGCAACAGAATTCAAACTGCAGATCATTAATCGCATCCAGCCACAGGAAAACACTTCGCTTGAAGGTTTGTATAAATCCAACGGCATGTTCTGTACTCAGTGTGAGGCTGAAGGCTTCCGCAAGATTACTTACTACCTGGATCGCCCCGATGTAATGTCCTGCTTCACTACCAAAGTGATTGCTGACAAACAACGCTATCCGGTATTGCTGTCTAATGGTAATGACATTGAACGTGGTGATCTCGACGGTGGTCGTCATTTTGTCACCTGGGAAGATCCGTTCAAAAAACCCAGCTATCTGTTTGCGCTGGTGGGCGGTGATCTAGAGTGTGTTGAAGATAAGTTCACCACCATGAGTGGCCGTGATGTTACTCTGAGATTTTTTACTGAAGCCCATAATATTGATCAGTGCGACTATGCCATAGCATCTCTGAAAAAAGCCATGAAATGGGATGAAGACGTCTATGGTCGTGAATACGATCTGGATATTTTCATGATCGTTGCGGTTGATCACTTCAATATGGGTGCTATGGAAAACAAAGGGCTGAATATCTTTAACTCAGCTTGTGTACTGGCTAAACCGGAAACCGCCACTGATGCCCGTTACCAGAGAATTGAAGCCATTGTTGCCCACGAATATTTCCACAACTGGTCTGGTAATCGTGTGACATGTCGTGACTGGTTTCAGCTGAGTCTGAAAGAAGGCTTTACCGTATTTCGGGATTCTGAATTTTCTGCGGATATGAACTCCAGAGGTGTTAAACGGATTGAAGATGCCAGTTTGCTGCGCACGGCTCAATTTGCCGAAGATTCAGGCCCGATGGCGCACCCTATTCGTCCTGCGTCGTTCATTGAAATTTCTAACTTCTATACTCTGACTATCTATGAAAAGGGTGCGGAAGTGGTGCGCATGATTCACGGTATTCTTGGTGCTGACAACTTCCGTAAAGGCAGTGATTTGTATTTCGAGCGTCACGATGGTCAGGCAGCTACCTGTGAAGATTTTGTTAAAGCGATGGAAGAGGCTTCCGGTCAGGATCTCAGCCAGTTCCGTCAGTGGTATTCTCAGGCAGGCACACCAGTGATTACTGTGACCGACAGCTTTGACGAAGACAATAAAGTCTACGAGCTGGTGGTTGAACAATCCTGCCCCGCCACACCCGGACAGGATACCAAACAGCCTTTCCATATTCCGGTGAAAATTGGTTTGCTTGATGGCGAAGGTAATGATCTGCCATTAAATGAGCAGGGTGATACTGAGCAGGTATTGCATATCAAGCAGCCCCGTGAAGTTTACCGCTTCAATAATATTGAAGAACGTCCGCTGCCTTCTATCCTGCGAGGATTTTCTGCGCCGGTTCGGGTGAAGTATGACTACACTCGTGATGATCTGGTCTTCCTGATGCAATACGACAGTGACAGCTTTAATCGCTGGGATGCCGGTCAGCGCCTGGCGACTGATGTTATTCAGGAAATGGTCGCTGCCAGCATTGAAGGTGAAACTCTGACGCCCGATCAGCGTCTGATTGATGCTTTTGCCTCGATTCTTGATGATGAAACGCTGGATCATGCTCTGAAAGCAGAAATGCTGTCATTGCCATCCAATGCATCACTGGCAGAACAGGCCGAGGTTATTCACCCTCTGGCTATTTGTGCATCCCGCAAAGCGGTGCGCCATGCTATTGCCGAAGCGCACAAGACAACCTTTAGCAAGCTCTATCAGTCTTTGCAATCCGACAGCCCTTATCAGCCTGAAGCCAGCGACATTGCCGAGCGCACTCTGAAAAACCTTTGTCTCAGTTACCTCTGTGCTCTGGAAGATGTGGGCGGTCTGGAAGCTGCAGGCAGTCAGTATGATACAGCTACTAATATGACCGACCGTGCGGCGGCACTGGGTTCTATTATTAATGCTGAAAAGCAGGATGAAAGTCGGATTCGTCAATCTCTGGATGATTTCCTGAATCGTTATAAAGACGACACTAACGTGATGGATCAGTGGCTCGGGGTGCAGGCAGGCAGTCCGGTGCTGGGTACTCTGGCGAATGTCAAAAAACTGATGGAGCATGATGTATTTGATGCTTCCAGCCCCAACAAATTGCGCTCAGTGGTAGGGGCTTTTGCCAGCAACATGAGCCAGTTCCACGCTGGTAATGGCGAAGGTTATGATTTTTTGGCGGATGTTCTGATCGAAATGGATCGCAAGAATCCTCAGATCGCTTCCCGTTTGGCAATGCCTCTGACTCGCTGGCGCAAGTTCGAGCCTGAGTGCAGTGCCCGTATGAAGGCAGCGCTGGAGCGAGTAAAGGCGACACCTGACTTGTCTTCTGATGTTTATGAGGTCGTCACCAAAAGCCTGTAATTGAAAGATCGATTTCTCCCGAAGAGAAAGTCTATTCGGTCGGTTTCCGCCCGAAGAGCCTATACCCATAGGGCACAAGAGCCGACAATCAGCGCAGAGTGCTGATAAAACCATCAAGTTTTTTGCGCTCCCTGAGCGTATTGTCGGCATGTCCTTCGGGCATACCGACCTACATCTATCCACCATTCGAACGGAAATCAATAAACACCCTGTTACGAAATGTTACCTATAGTATCCGTGTCATTACAAAGCTATGATTAGCTTTTGCGTAATTGACCACAATGCAATCAACTCAACGCAATCACCATAACGCAATCACCACAACATAGTATCTGCCTTAAATAAGTGATGAATTCAATCAGGCCGGGCGTGAAAGTAAAGTGGGCTGTTTTACTTTCCGGAGTTCTGGCAATACCTGCGGTGCAGGCAGCCACATTCAGCTTCGAAGATGCCTGGCATCAGGTGTTGGCTACCAGTGATGCTCTTGAGGCTAAAAAAGCCGAAGTATCAAGAGCCGTACATTTACAGGAAGCGAAGAAAGATCTCTACTTGCCTGATATCAGTCTCCAGGGGAGTTATGTTCGTAATGAAAAGACGGCACTGGACCCAAAAAAATTCCAGACAGATAACCCAATGCTCAAGGGGCTGCTTAGTACCGCTCAACCTATAGAAGTCTCCGACGGCAAAACATACAGTAGCTCCATCCGTGCCATCTGGCCGGTATTCACCGGTGGCCGAATTACCGCCGCCCAAGACATCGCCAAAAGTCAGACCGACGAAGCCGGGCATTTGCTGGAAATGGAAAAGCAGGCTCGTTTTGAAGACCTGAGCAACATCTATTTTTCAGTGGTATTGTCTGAACAGGTATTACACACCCGCAAGGAAGTAGAACAGGGTTTGCAAGAGCACTATCAGCATGCCATCAAGCTGGAAGAGCAAGGACAAATTGCCAGAGTCGAACGGCTACAGGCTCAGGCTTCCTTTGATAAAGCCAAAGTAGAACGTAGAAAAGCTGAACGCCAGCTTGAAATTTCCCGGGCTGCGTTATCCAGCCAACTGAAATCGACTGAAACACTCACACTGTCGTCTGGTCTGTTTACCAATCCATCATTACCTGCTTTGGATGACTTTGTTCGACAGTCGCTCTCCAGCTATCCCGGTCTTGATATGCTTAAAAGTAAAGAAAAGCAGGCCAGCGGACTGATCAAAGCCGAAAAGGGAGCCTATTATCCACAGGTGGCACTGGTGGGTAATTATCAGCTTGCTGAAACCGACACATTGATGTCAAAAGCCAAACCCGACTGGGCAGTAGGCGTCAGTGTTAAGTTATCTCTGTTAGACAGTGCGGGTCGTTCAGGAAAAGTGCAGGCGGCGTACAGTGCAGTAGAGCAGGTTCAATTCCTGCGTGCCCAGGCGGAGCGTGATCTGCGTTTACTGGTCGAAAAAACCTACCGTGAAGCCAATCAGTCTCTGGAAGAATATCAGGGGCTGGCATCCAGCATTAAACTGGCTGAAGAAACCGTGTTGCTCCGGGAAAAAGGGTTCTCTCAGGGCTTGTCTACGTCTTTGGACGTGGTGGATGCAGAGCTTTATCTGGCCAGTATCAAAACCCAGCGACTGGTAGCGGCTTATCAATACGTTATTTCATTAACCCGTCTGCTGGCGGTCAGTGGCAACATGAACCAATTTACCCAATATCAGGAAATGAAGGGACTCGAGGTACAGTTATGAGTCAGACAAAATCTCCCATTGCAACCGTTCTGACCTTTGGCTGTATTGCCGCTTTAACCGGTTGGCTCGGTTATACCTTCTGGGATGCTTACCAGCCACAGCCGCATCGTCTGCAAGGACAGATTGAAGCCCGGCAATACAGCGTATCCTCAAAAGTTCCAGGACGGATTGAACAGGTACTGGTTCGTAAAGGTGATATGGTAGAAAAAGGTGAACTGGTATTTACCATTCTCAGCCCTGAACTGGAAGCCAAACTTGAGCAGGCGAAGGCTGGTTATCAGGCGGCGGGTGCTCTGGCGGAACAGGCTGAAAAGGGAGCGAGAATAGAGCAGACTGCTGCAGCAAAAGACCAGTGGCAAAAAGCCAAAGCAGCCACTGAACTGCTGGAAAAGACCTTTAATCGAGTCGATGCCCTGTATCAGGACGGTGTCGTTCCCGAACAAAAGCGAGATGAAACCTACACTCAATGGCAAGCCGCAAAATATACAGAAAGTGCCGCTTACCAGATGTATCAGATGAGTGTGCAAGGTGCTCGCAAAGAGACCATCAAAGCTGCTGAAGAAAAAGCCAGAATGGCTGCCGGTGCGGTTGCCGAAGTAGAAGCCTTTACCGCTGATACCCAGATTACCAGCTGGCATCAGGGTGAAGTCGCCAATGTGATGCTTCGGGGCGGTGAACTGGCTCCCAAAGGATTTCCGGTCGTCACGGTGGTTGATCTTGATGATAGCTGGGCCGTGTTCAATATTCGCGAGGATGAACTGAAAGATTATCAGAAAGGCAAAGTGCTCAAAGTGAATATTCCCGCTCTGGGTAAACAGACCTATGACTTTGAAGTGTCGTACATTGCCGTTATGGGTGATTTTGCTACCTGGCGTTCTACCGATGCCGGCCAGGGTTTTGACATGCGCACGTTTGAAGTAGAAGCCCGTCCGGTACAAACCATTGAGGGACTGCGCCCGGGTATGACAGCACTGGTGAACTGATGAGCTTTTATCAACTCTGGTTGCGTGAGTGGCGAATCCTTTGGCAAGAAAAGTGGGTGCTGGCGTCAGCTATCTGGATTCCGGTGTTAATGTTTGCCTTCATGGCCGCCATCTTTGCTGATGGTCTTGCCCGTGAGTTGCCGGTGGGTGTCGTCGATCACAGCAAAACCCAATTATCCCGTTCACTGATTCGTCATTACGATGCCAGCCCAAATCTTAACGTCGTTATGTTTGCATCCACTCAGGAGGCAGACCGGGCGATGCGAGCCAGTAAAATATACGGCATGGTTCAGATACCTGAAAAGCTCGATGAAAAGGTACACAAGAAGCAGGGGGCTCGTGTCTCGGCTTATTACAACAGCCAGTATATTCTAATTGGTAAACTGATCAGCTCTGGTTTGAACGCTGCTCATAAAACCTTTTCTGTGAAAATTGATGTGGTGAAAGGTTTGGGACAGGGCGATCAGGTGGCTGCCCAGGCTCTGAGTTCTGCAACCCAGGTGGGTGTTCAGATCACACCGTTATTTAACAGCAACTCCAGTTATGCCCAGTTTTTGCTGACAGCGATTATTCCTGCGATCTGGCAGATTATGGTGATTGCCACCATGATACTGGCGTTGGGGATGGAACAGCGGCAAAAAGGGATACAACACTGGTTACAGCAGGGTTTATTCAAAGCCGTTTCTGCCAAGTTTCTGGTTTATCAGTTGTTGTATATGTTGATGGGCGCGGGTTATTTGTTCTGGTTTTATCAGGTGCGTGGTTGGCCAATGAATGGTTCACTGGTTCTGCTGCTTATTGGGCAATGGCTGTGTATTCTTGCTTGTCAGGGGTTTGCCGCCATGTTCTATTTCAAAATGAAAGATGTCACCAGAGGATTAAGTTTTGCTGCGGCTTACACTGCGCCCTGTTTTGCTTTCATGGGTGTCACCTTTCCGGCGACCGATATGCCTACTCTGGGGCAATGGTGGCGCGCCATGTTGCCAGTGAGTCATTATTTGGAATTACAAATCGGGCAGGCCAATTATGGTGCGCCTCTGTTCAGTGCCTTACCGCAGTTTATGTCACTGCTGCTGCTATTGCTTCCTTATGTGGCCGTCTTTTTGCTGGCGAGAAGCATAGCCTTAGATAATACGCAGGAGGCGTTGCAATCATGACTTTCTGGCAACTGATTAAGGCAGAACTTCAGGCAATCTTCACCAATAAAGCGGTGTTAAGTACGGTGTTTGGCGGGGTTCTGTTGTACTCATTTCTCTATCCGTTACCTTATTCACAGCAAACGCCCAGAGAACAGGCGATTGTTGTCGTTAATCTGGATGGTTCGCAACTCAGTCGTGGGTTGGAGCGCATGGTCGATGCCACACCGCATGTCAATATTGTTCGTCGGGCATTTTCCGTCCATGAAGCAACGTCCTTAATTGTTAATGGTTCAGTATCTGGGCTGCTGGTCATCCCGGAAAACTTTTACAGCGATCTGCGCAAAGGGAAGCGCCCCACGCTCTCCTATGCGGGAGATGCATCATATTTTCTGGTGTTCGGCACCATTGTCAAAGGTCTGGCTCAGGCCGGTGGCATGCTGGCGGCTCAGGCAAGGGTGGCTGGTCTGGTTCAGTCGGGCGAGCCGGTGGAGTTAGCGGTTGAGAACATTACCGCCTTACAGCTCGATGCCAGCCCGGTGTTCAATGCCACGGAAGGGTATATCAACTACGTAGTACCAGCGATTTTTGTGCTTGTGTTGCACCAGACATTATTAATGGGTATTGCTCTGGTGGGTGGCACTCAGAGAGAGATGAGTCAGCAAGGTGGTAAGGGTTATTGGCAGGATGTGTCTGTCGTTCGGTTGCTGCTGGCGCGAATATTGGTCTTCTGTTTTATATATATACCACTCTGTTTTTATTATTTTGGTTTTAGTTTTCAGCATTTGGGGATTACCCGGCTGGCTGAACTATCGGAACTTTGTCTTTTCTTTGCACCTTTTCTGATTGCTGCAGCGGCTTTGGGGGCTTTTCTTGGCTCGCTGATGCCTCGAAAAGAGCTAGTTATTCTAGTGGTGCTGGCCAGCTCCTTCCCCATTGTTTTTTCTGCCGGATTTATCTGGCCTTTAGAAGCATTACCTTCCTGGATAAACTGGTTGATGCAGTGGATCCCGGCAACTCAGGCTATTCGTGGTTTTCTTGGGTTGAATCAGATGGGAGCCAGCTTTGCTCAAATGCTTGGGCACTGGTGGGCGCTTTGTGGTCTTGGCTTGTTGTATTTTCTGGCCGCCTGGCAAGTACTTGCTGCTAAAAATAAAACATTCGTCGTTTAACTCCGTAGGTCGGACTCCGCGAAGCAGAGTCCGACGAGGGTGAAGCCCAACAACCTGATAACAGCGAAAGATGTATTGAGTTGCCAAACCTAAACTCCATTTCTAATATCACACTCACCGAACCACCGTCGTACGTTATTCCCTGAACAAACTACCCTCCAAAAAAAACGAAATATTGTGTGCATAACTTGCGATATTCCAGATCCAACATATCCTATGTTAAGCAAAAGTTGTCCATATTTTGGGCAAAAGTGCAGGGTTTAAATTGTGTTTGGGCAGCTCATAAATCGCTTTCCTTCTTTGATATTAAACTCTGCCGTGGTGTTTGAGGTGAGATGTATGAACCTGATTTACTGTCCGAAATGCTGGTTATTCCTCGGCTTGCTGCTGTTGTCCCTGCTGTTGAAAGCCGAGCCGGTACAGCCTCAGATGGAAGTGTATCGAGTCGTTAAAGAAAAAGATAAAGAGACCCTCAAACCGGTACGCACCGCAGAACCTAGCAGCATACTCGAATATCAAATCCACCATGCCAATCGAACGAACCAGCCGATGTCAAAGGCACAGATTTCTGTGCCGCTTGATAAACGTGTTGAGTTTGTTAAAGGCTCTGCTTCTGCCCAGGTTCCTAGTGAATTTGAAGTCAGTATCGATAATGGCACGTCCTGGGAACGCCCGCCGATTATACGACAGAGACAGAATCAAAAGGGTGTGATGGAAAAGGTCGAAGTGCCTGTCTCTGAATATACCCATCTGCGCTGGCGAGTCATCAGACCATTAGCGGCTGGTTCTACCCAGGCGTTCAAGTACCGTGTTCAGGTGCTTTGATTCAAATATTCCTCTACTAATTAATAGCAATATCTGAAATTTCCAAACATCCGGCGGGATTTTCAGGTCATTGATCTTATATCTGTTACGGGATAACCGCCGGCAGAGTGCGTCTTAGGTTGCGAGGTTGAATAACCGCATGAACATACCAATCAGAAATCTCTTCTCAGTATTCTGGGGAGTATTGTTGTTATTTACGGTGTTGCTGTGGGGATCGTTTGTCCAGGCGGCCATGACACCTGCAGGTACGGTTATTCAGAGCAGGGCAACGGTGACGTATCAGGATAATAGTAAAAATATTTACACTGCTGTTTCTAATGAATCAAAGGTGATTGTGGCAGAAGTCCATGCAGCCAAACTGGAACAGGACAACACCTTGAATGCAGTGGTTCAGCAAACGGTCTATTTTCCTCACCAGCTGACGGTGAATGGTAACGTTGGCATTGCTTTTAAACTGAGTGTTGAAGAGCTGACAGGTTTCCCGGATGGGCATGCGGTAAATATATATCAGGATCATGCAGGTAATGGTGTTGTTAGTCCGGGAGATAATCTTATAGGGAAAGATGAGGCGATTTTTGTTAACCCTGATACGCCTCTTAACCTGGTTGTGCAGGTCGTCGTGCCAGAGAGTGCGTCTAACGACAAAGACTACACATTCAAGATTAAAGCAACGCCAGTTAAGAGCAAATTAAGTGAAAATCTGGTCAATACCAACACTCTTAAGTTGAGTTCAGGACCTGTTTTGGTTTCCAGTAAAAGAGTGTTAAGTCATAGTGTTGCTAAAGAGGGTAAGCCAGGGGCTGTTACTTATAGTATTAAGATCACCAATAATGGTGATGGTGATATTACTACGGAACATGAAGCGAAGATTATTGACCCATTGTCTAATCTTTTCAAAATTTCGGCAGGCAATCTAAACACTGATCCAAATGTTACAGGTGTAAAACTGGTTTCTGCTGATGCTTCTCGAATAGATACTTCTTCCATTAGGGTTGAAATTGTACAGTCTGAGCGTACAGCCCCTTATTCACATGATTTTCAACTGATTGCCCCTATCAAGAAACTGGAAAAAGGGCACACCATGGCGCTTGTATTCACTGTTGAATACGAATATAACGCGGCAATGCAAGCAGGTGATAAACTCAAAAATATAGCGAAAATTGAACATAAAAAGAAACTGGGAGATCCTGATTCGGAGACAAATAAGGTCACTATCACCACCAACATCACCACTACTGAGACCCCTTGGCGTTATGGGGTGAAATTGGCGAATAGAGGTAATGGGGGAAATACGGTTTCGGTAAGAAATGCTATTGTAGGGCAGGAAGTTATCTTCAAGGCACGAGTAGAAAACACTGGTAATACGCCAGATCGATTTACTCTGGAGGTCGTCAGCGACGAGGAAAAAGATCTGCCTAATTTCCCGGCTGGTACTCAGTTTTCTTTCTGGGACTGGACAGGCAAAACGGCTTATATTGGTGATTCTGAAACCTCGTTCGGAACACTAGGGCTTACACCAGAAATTGCTCCTCAAACCGAAGTTCAGATTGTGATTAAAGCGCTATTACCGAAATTATCGGAGGAACTGAGCGAAGCAGATCTTGAACAATTAAGGTTTACAGATAGATTAGTTGCTGTTTCTAAGGGTGATAAGACGAAAACAGACTCTATTGATCTTAAAGTTAATGGCATGAAGAAGGCAGTTAGTCTTGTTGACCTGTCTTATGCAGAAAATGCCAAAAACTCAAAAGCTGATGCCAATGGCTATGAACAAGATGTTTCTGCAGAAAATAGTAACCGTCAAATTGTTAAAGCTGGTACCGCTGGGCGGTATACCGTTTATATTCAAAACCAGTCCGATAAAGCACGCACTTTCTATCTTAGGGCTGTCGGGTCTGTAGAAGGTGGTGAGCGTGGTAGCTACACCAAGCCCAAAGCGCTTCCATCGGGCTGGCAGGTGTTTTTCAAAAATGATCAGGGTGTGAGAGTTAATGAAATTTTCATTGAGGCTGGTAGTTCTCTCCGTCTTACTGTAGAACTCAGATTGCCCGTTGACCAGGCTGTTATTCAAAATCATCCATTTGCAATACTGGCAGAAAGCGACAAGGTGATGGCAGAAACAAACGACGCCATTAAACTATTCGTCAGCACTCAGGATATGGGCCAGTTAACGCTTACTCCAAATGGCCAGGGACAGATAGAAGCGGGTGGTGTTATTAACTACTCCCATGTACTGACCAACCAAACCAGTAAAACGCTGTTTTTGACGCTTACCAGTAAAAGTGAGGATGCAGGCTGGACTCATGTTATCTCATTCGGTAAGGGCGCAAAGGTTGATGAGAATGGCGTTCTGGAATTGACACCCGGCGCATCCATTCCTGTTTTTGCAAGAGTTTCATCACCATCTAATGCCAAACCTGGCTCGTTGAATGTACTGACCTTGACAGCAACCGAAGTTAATAAAGCTGCTGGGGAAGTGGATAAACCTGCTGGTATGGTTGCCATAGCAACGGACACTACCATTTTGATCAATCGTCAGATTCGACTGGTTAAACAAGTGGCAGTGATAAGAGGAGATGATCTTAAAGAGGGTGATAGGGATGCAGCAGCTGTTGAAAAATCCAAAACTATCACGGAATTTGCTGAAAACATCGATATGAATAGTGGACCTGTTCCAGGTAAAGATTATGTTGTCTGGCAGGTGGTGACGACTAATGCCGGAAGTTCCCCTGCACTCAACGTCACTATCGAAGATGTGGCACCTGCTTACACTTCGGTTGTTGTTAAGGGGGCATATGTGCATCAGGGGGTAGGAACTGCGAGTCAAAATGGTGCTCCCAGGCTGATTTTCTATGTTGGTGCAGATGCCACTGAGTCAAAAGGAGGGGAACTGAAACCCGGTGAGTCTGTTGAAGTACGCTTCGTGGTCAAAGTGGATTAATGAAGCCTGTTTACGCCATCAATCCTAGGAGAGCGGCAACGTAAAACTTACCGAAAACGCCGTTCATCCTGAGCTTGTCGAAGGGTGCTGTGCAAGCACTTCGACAGGCTCAGTGTGAACGGTGTTAAATTTTTTACTATCACTCCCTTTAGCTCGGGTAGGCCTGAAAACCAGCATTGGTTTTCAGGCCATTCGTTTGCCTCGATATGCTTTAAATTCTTTTTAAGAATTCAATAGAAGCCATCCTGGGCATACTCTTATTAGTTATTAAGCCGCTGTCGTTAAATTACGGTAGTTAAGCTGTATGCCGAAGTTGTTTAACAAGCTAATAGTGCTTTTGATCAGCCTCTGGTGGATGGTCACCTGTGCTCAGGCTACTTCGCCATCTGGCATAATAATTACTGGTCAGGCAACAGCGGTGTATTTTGATTCCGGAGAGGGTGAGTCAGTCAAGGTGTTGTCCAATCAGGCATCAGTAATTGCTGCAACCGTTGTGGCAATGACTCTGGAGCAGTACCAGGCTCAAAGCGTTGCACCGGGTCAACCGTTTTATTTTATCCATCGATTAACCAATAAAGGGAATGCTCCGGATCGTTTTCAGATTGAATTGAATCAGACAGAAGGCCTGCCAATAGATAATCTGAATGTGTACGAATATCTTGGAACATTGCCTGCACCGGGTTCTGATCCCATTACCCGCACTCACAGGCTGCAGCCGGGTGACAGCATTGAGCTTATAATAATGGGCAGTGCACAAACCGCTATGGGGACTGCATCTGTCGTTCTTTTATCGGCGATTTCGCTTCTTGATGGCAGCACTCGCGAAGAAAATCTGGATATGCTGGTGGTCGCTGAGCAAGCTGCAACCCTTCATAAAAAGGTTGATAAAACTGAAGCATTCCCGGGTGATCTTCTCGAATATACTTTAGAGCTGCGTAATACCGGTGACCAGGCACTCCCTGAGCGACAACTGACGCTCGATGGGAAAAAGGCCAGAGGTATACTGTTGGAGGACGAACTTCCGGTTTACACCTCTTTATATTCATTTATTGAGCCTGAGGTAATTCCTGTACAGGCAAAAGCGGTAGTGCGCACCTTGAAAGGTAATCGCTGGATCAGTTTTGATCAGTGGGACAAGCAAGAGGTAGTGACTAGAATTGGTCTGTTTATGCCTGCCGATCATCTTGCGACCGGCCAACCGGCAAAAATAACATTCAGAGTCATTATTGAAAGAGGCACACAGGCAAATATTCTGATTCAGAATAAAGCGTTTCTTTCAGAAGGTCGTGGCCGAAGCATCTGGTTAGTGAGTAATAATGTAACAACAAAAGTACTTGCAGATACCAAGCCTTCTGTTATTCCCGGAGTTCTTCGCTTCGTTGCACCCGCTTCAACTGATAAAGAACCTGAGTTCAGAGGCCGATTCAGTCGCACCGGGTATTTCTATCTGACATCGGATCAGCACAGTACACGTACCGATGTTTTCCTTGAAATTGAGGATGGAGGCTTCAGACGTTCTAATGAAACTGTAAATAGCGTGGATGTTCTGGTGCAATCCGGCGCCGGAGGCAAGACTACAGTTAAGCTGATAGAAACGGGAAGGAATACCGGGCTATTCCGCAGTCAGTTCCCGTTACATCTAACAAAGGAAGATAGCAGTAGCAGTTACTGCGGTGCTCAGCATCAGAAACCGGACTATGGTAAACAGCGCAGTAAATGCAAGTTGCTGTCGCAAACAAACGACGTTCTCATTGCCAGTGTCAGAGATCCTGTTGTAGGTGAAACTTATCAAGTTCGAGCCGGTGTTAGTCCCCAGGGGCGAATTTTTGATACCGCTACGGTTGATTTGACACCACTGGCAAATGCCCGGGTGAGTTTCGTTGATCTGTCTGGTAATGAGGCGATCAATTTTAGCGGTGATTTGGTTGATACTCAGGTGACTGACAAGGATGGTGTTTTTTATTATCCAAAGCTGGGAATGGGTGAGTACTACATTAAGGTCGATCCACCGGATAAATATGTTTTTCCATCACTTGTTCCAAAAGAAATACTGGTTCCAAAGCGAAAGGTGACGGATGCCTCCTATGGAAAGCCCGAAGAGCTTTCAGATGGATCAGACAATGAACCTGAGGTAAGTGCTCCCAGTAGAAGAACCAGAAGTATTTCAAGTAGAAGCCTCTCAAGAAGAACGATCAGGAGTGCTTTCAGTGGTAAAGGCGCATTTTTTGTGCCTGAAGACGGAATGATTGATGCTTTTGATGTGCCGCTGGACCCTGTCATCAATGAGTCTCAATTTAGTTTAATCAAAGACGTCAACCAGAAGACGGTCATCACGGGTGAGCTGGTGGGATACGAACTGGAAGTCAGGAATCTCAGTGACAGGGAGCTGTATTTCCTTCAAATCGAAGACACTCTGCCATTTGGCTTTAGATATATGAAAGGTTCTACCCGGGTCAATGGCAAGTCTGTTGCTGACCCGGATGGAGGCCCGGGTCAGACCATCACCTTCAAAGTACAAAGCAATCCTGCCATTGCTAAAAAATCCGATCTGAAAATCACCTACGCTTTGCAGGCTGGGGCAGGTGCTATAGATGGCGATGGTGTCAATCGTGCCATTGCTACAGCCAAAACATTTCCTGACGGAAAGATCAATAAATCCAACGAGGCAACGGCACAGGTTAACGTCTTGATGGATAGGGTGCTATCTGATAAAGCAGCCTTGTTCGGCAAGGTTTATGTAGACAGTAATGGTGATGGGCTTCAGAACAGTGGTGAATGGCCAATAGGTGGTGTTCGGTTGTATATGGAAGACGGCACCCGGGTTATTACTGATGAAAACGGTCAGTACAGTTTGACAGGATTGAATCCGGGCAATCATATACTCAGGGTGGACTCCGCTACCATGCCGGAAGGGCTGACCCTGAAACCACTGGATAACCGCAATGGTGCAGACGGCAATAGTCGTTTTGTTGATCTCTCTCGTGGCGATATGCACCGGGCGGATTTTGCCGCTTTCTGCCCAACCGTTGATTACGAATCAATAGTTGCTCAGATCGAAGTCCGAAATAAGAACATCAATGGCGACTGGTTACTGGATGATGCTACTCAGTATCAGCGGTCAAGTTCTTCTGAAAAAGCAGACAGCAGTGGTGATCTGTCTAATGGAACAGTGGGTCGCCATTCTGAAAAGAACAGCAGAACGTATCAGCCAGCTCAACAACCACTGACTAATAATCCGGGTGAAAAAGAAAACCAAAAAAGGGTCGTAAAAATACCTCTGGCCGCAGAGGCGATAAAAACGGTAACACATCAACAGGCTCTGGAAGGTACCTGGTTATGGCCACCGAATCAAAAGGCCGATGGTCGTTTTATGGCTGTGGTTCGTGTTGGTGTTATGCCGACATTGTACGTCAATGGTGTTGCGGTTAGCAGTGATCGTCTGGGAGAACAGTTCATTAATAATCGTGAACAGGCTCAGTTAATGGTGTGGTACGGTGTGCCTTTGCAAGAGGGGGAAAATCGGGTTGAGATAAAAACCACGGATATGTTTGGCAATGAACGGGTCATAGCAAAAGGCTCTTTTATTCAATCCGGTTCAGCCAGACAGATTGAGATTATTTCGCTTTCAGACACACTGGTAGCGGATGAAGGCAAGAGCCTGCTACCAATAAGACTGCGCATGCTGGATAACCACGAACAACTGGCCAGCGGCGTCTATTTCGTGACACTGGAAAGCTCAGCCGGTACCTGGCATGAGCCCGATATTCAGGATAAGGAACCCGGTCATCAGGTGCGGATTGATCAGGGTGAGTTGACGGTGCATTTGCGCTCTGGTGCTGCTGCCGGGCCAGTCACTTTGAAAGTATCTACCGGTGATATGAAAGCCGATGCTGTCATTACTCAGGTTGCAGCGCCTCGCCCAATGATTGCAGTGGGTTTATTGGAAGTGAATGCAGGGCATGGCAGTGTCAGCGGCTCAGAGACTTCACTGGATGCGATCCGTCAAAGTTCTCATATTGATCAGCGTGCTGCGATCTTTGCCAAAGGACAGATTGTTAAAGATACTCAGCTGACTCTGTCTTACGACAGCAAGAAAAACGACAGCACAGAACTGTTCAGAGATGTAAATCCGGATGATTATTACCCCATCATCGGTGATGCCAGTGAAAAAGGCTATGAAGCGCAAAGTCGCAGTAAAGTGTATGCAAAAGTTGAGAATAATCGCAGCGTTCTGATGTGGGGAGATTATCAGACTGATAGCAATGGGTCAGAGCACGATCTGGCAAGAATTCAGCGTAATTTGACCGGTGCCAATGGTATTTATGATAACGGCACCACCAAAGCTCAGGGCTTTGTTGCCCGTCCTGAAGATCAACATACGACGGAACTCATAGAACCCAATGGTACGGCCATGAACTACCGGCTGAAGGGGGCTCCGGTTGTTCGTCATTCTGATGTACTGGTTCTGGAAACGCTTGATCAACAAAATGGGGTTGTGTTGAAAACCCGAAACCTCAGTCGCGGTATTGACTATACCCTTGATCAGTTCAATGGCTATCTGAAGTTTACCAGGCCGGTCAATCGTCGTGACGAAACAGGTGATATTCAGCAGATTCGAGCCAGCTACGACCTTGAAGGAAAAGGAGAGGCGTACACGGTTGCCGGTGTCCGGGTGGCCCAGAAAATCAATGAACAGTTAACGGCCGGTGTCAGCTATAGCCACAACGGACATACGACAGAAGGCAATAAATTGCAGGGTGGCTGGGTAGAATACAAGCCCACAAAAAACACAACACTGGCTATTTCTGTTGCCCATATGAATGGCAAGCAAAACAAAAATAATACTGTTCCGGAGTATCAGGGCAATGCCGCCAAAATAATGGCGAAGCAGAAATGGAGCAACCAGTCAGACTCAGAACTCGTCTGGGCTCGTGCTGGTGAAGGATTTAAAAACAGTGGCAGTGGTATTTCTGAAGGGCGTGAAGAAACCCGGTTGCACCATAAACAGCCGATCACCCACGATACCGATGTTCGTGTAGAAGCAGAAACCAGCCGTTCATTGGGTGCAATGGTGAATGAATCCCGCAGGCTGGGGGTATTCGCAGATCATAAAACCAGTGATGGCTGGAAACTGATTGCTGGTAGTCGTTACATCAGTCAACGCAATGAAATAGATAATGAGCGCTTTATCACGGTTCAGACCGGTGTCGAAAAGCCGTTCAGATTATTACAGAAAGAGGCTTCAGTAAAAGCTGAGTATGAACAGGCATTGAGTCATCATCGCTGGCGTGCAGGCATCGAGAGTCATTGGCAAATACACGACAAAGCTGATCTCTATAGTCGTTTGGAACATGACGACAATATCAGCACTTCATCTGTGGGCGACAGCAAAAATGAATTCTCTTTTGGCTTAAAAAGCAAGTGGCTCCCCAAGACTAAAACCTACTCTGAATATCGCATGCGTGGTGTTACCGATGGACGCAATGTGGAATGGGTGAATGGAGCGGAAGTGGGGTTTGAGCCGGTGCAAGGTCTGAGCCTTAGCCCTAATGTTGAGTGGATTAATACCCTGTCTGGTGATGACAGAAATGATGGGTTGTCGGTGTCTGTCGGTTTGCAGGATAAACGTCATAGAGATCAGCGTATCAATGGTCGTATTGAATATCGTAAGGGTAAAGATAAGCATTTCTATGGGCTGGATACTGCGATTGCCCGACGCCTGACGTTAGATTGGAGTACCTTGCTGAGAGAAGAGTTCCGTATGGAGCCGTCAACCCGAAAGCAGGCTTTAACACTTGGGTTAGCTCATCGTCCTCGTCTGAATAATGTGCATCATGGTTTGTATCTTTATCAGTGGAAAGAGGAGCGTGGTGAGAATCTGAAGGGTCATCGCAGGGTGCACCTGATGTCGACGCACCAGAATCGTCAGATCAACAATGACTTATTGCTTTCAGGTCGAATCGGCAGCAAATGGATTTGGACGACACTGGCTGACTATACCTGCGATAGTCAGGTTTGGGTGCTGGATTCGAGATTGATTTACGATGTCAATCGGCGTTGGGGTGTTGATGTCCGTGGTGGTTTACAGGCGGTAGATGGCTTTGACAGTGTGCGCTGGTCCGCTGGTTTTGGTCTTTATTATCTGGTGATGGAAAATCTTCGGGTAGGTGTTTATTACAATGTTGCAGGGTTTCGGGATAAAGACCTGGATGCAGAACGATACAATGCTGAGGGTATTCATCTGAGCCTGCAGTTCAAGTTTGATGAATCTATTTTTGACTGGTTTAAATCATGATTCAGTGCTGGCTGCGCATAGTTCTATTGGCTCTGGGGCTTAACGAGGTTGTCGGCTTCTTCCTTCGGGGTAAACCGTCCTACAGGGTATGGAGAGCCGTTTTACTTGCCACTGTGTTTTTTGTGACACCTTTGTATGCAGTCACACCGGCAGGTACAATTATTCGAAGCCAGGCACAGGCAACCTATCTCGACGAATATGGTACACGACTTCAGTCTAGCTCTAATGAAGTGCAGATGCTCATTCAGGCTGTTGCGGGTGTTCTTCTTGAGCCTGCAAAGCAGACTCGAATTGCTGTGCCGGGTCAGTCTTTCTCTTTCACTCACATTCTGACTAATACCGGTAATGTAACTGGGGTTTTTGTGCTATCACAGCAAAACGGCTCTTCAGTTCGGTTCTATCGCGATGATGATAAAGATGGACAAATTGGTAATGGGCAAGATATCACCGGGCAGGGGATTTCGTTGGCAGCCGGCCAGTCTATTCATTTTATTGTGGCTGGAAATAAAGCAGAAAATTCAACAATAAATATTCAGGTAAGAGTCGCTGGCTCTGATCAGTTTGATGAAGCCCGCGATAGCATCATCACCAGTGCCGGTGAAGTTTACAGTGTGACCAAGCAGGTAAACCCTGTCGCCGTGAACGTTCCTACTGATACAGATAGCGATCGAAATGATTACGACAAACGAGTAGGCACGACACCTTATCGTAAGGCGACGTTACGGATATATTATGAACGGATCGATAGTAACAACACTCAAAGCAGTTTGATTGTCAGCGATACGTTGCCCGAAGGTATGATTTTAGAGAAAACCATCGCGGTGAAAGTCAGACCTGAAGGGGCAAAATCAGATATTATTTACCTGGCACCAAATTCCGGTGGTAACAAAGACTCAAAAAGGTATCAGTACGATGAGTCTAGCCGGAAGCTGACTCTGCGCCTGGATGATCATAAAAAAGATGCCAAAGGAAAGATTGAATTTCAGGTACGTGTTCAGAATGTTCATGCAGGTCAGGTGTTGTATAACCATGCAGACTACCGCTTTTGCACTGCAACCAATGAAAGTATCTGTTCTGAATCGCAGAAGACAAACCGTGCTCCGTTGTACATTTATGGTTATGATCTCAGTCTTAACGGTAGCTCATTGAGTTCAGCTAAAAACTTTGGTGAACCGGTTTATCCCGAAGAAGGGCACATCGTAGAAGCCGGGAGTATCCTTACCTTTATCAATTATCTGTGGAATACCAGTGTCTTTGCTGAAGGTAGCCAGCAGGGTATATCCAACTATACGGTCGATGTTGAAAGTTTTAAATTCCCGACAGGTTCCAAAATCTGTTTGACGGATCAGAAAGAATGTCGCCCTGAAGAACTAACAGATCTTCCTGCAATAGTTGTTAAGAATGTCAGACCAAATGAATTCAGGAAGATTATTCTTAAAGTAAAACTGCCCGATGAACTACCGCACTCTAATAATTTAAGATCTGTACTCAGGGCGATTAATGCGGTTGGAAAACAGGTTTTTGTTGATACCAGCCTTAATATACTTGGCACTGTCAGGCCTCGCAGTGCTTCAGTGGTCTGGAGCCGGGATAAGCCCACCTTAGAAAAGTCTGAGAACACGGGCAGTAGGGAGAATAACGCCTCCGGATCTTCTACTCACCTTCCGGTGGTGGCGCCGGATGGAACTCTGACAATTGATAACCTATATATCAATAACACTGGCGAGGTTGCTGACAGTTATAACCTGACCGCCTATGGTGATCAACTGCCAGAAGGTTTTGCCTTGCTTTTTTACGACAGTGAGAACCATGTGCCTCTGGCTAATTCTGGTGTCATTTCGGGAAAGACCGGAATCAGTCCCAATAAAAAAATTAAACTTCTTATTTCAGTGCCACCAGAAACCAAACCAGGCACTTACGAGTTCACCATCAAGGCTCAGTCCCCCGTTTATCAGAGAGCCTCTGATACTCTACCATTATCTTTTACTGTGAAAGCTCCATCGCTTCTGGCGCTGGAGCCGGATAATGAAGGGCAAATAATACCCGGAGGTTTTACAATCTTCACTCATCAGTTAACTAATCAGGGAAGTATTGATGTTAAGAATATTAACCTGTTATTGGCGGACTCATTAGTCGGTGAAGGCTGGCAGTCGCTTGTATATGAAGATAAATCTGGTGATGGTGAAATTTCATCCGATGATTCTGTGATTAATCCGCCTTTCAGCCTGAAGGCTGGTGCCAGTATGTTTCTGATTATTAAGGTATTTGCGCCCGCCAACGCACCACAAAGCAGTAAAAATATCACCAGGGTAAAGCTCAGTTGGGGGCCAGGTAGAAACATTACCGTCACTGATACAGCCAAGGTTAATAACACTAATGTGGTTATTATTAAGGAGCAGGCACCGGACGCAAATCCAGCCTGTGACGGTGAACCTGATGCGGCTTATTCCAGAACCAGTTTCCCAGCAGTACCGGGAACCTGCGTTCTTTATAAGGTGACCGCAACTAATCGGGGGGCGGAAGCCGTGAACCATGTAGTGATTGACGATAGGGCTCCCGGTTTTACCGTATTTCTCAGAATTCAGAATAAGCTTCCTGTAACAAAAGACGGCAGCGCTACACTAAACAGCATTGAAAACAGTAAGGATTCAGTGCGTGCAACCTGGGATTCATTGCTTCCGGGAGCTTCTGTCACGCTCTATTTTGGTATCAAGATTCAGTAGTCCAAAATTTACACCGTTGCACTGAGGCTGTCGAAGTGCTTGTACAGCATTCTTCGACAAGCCTCAGAATGAACGGAGTTTTCGGTAAGTTTTACGTTGCCGCTCCCCTAAGAGGGATAAATATCCTGAAGGTTGATGTCATCAGAATCTTGCTTTTTCTTTTGCGATCTTAATCGACAACATTCGTCCAATAATGATTTCAGTGAAACGGTAGGCTTATCACTGGAATAGAGCGCCGAATCTATAGCCGTGCTGGCTTGCAATAATTCATCAGAATTGAGTTGGTTCAGGCACTGATTCAAAGTAGAAACAGAAGGGTCGTCAAGATAGGCAAGGCTCCAAATCTTCAATGACTCCCTAACAACAGTCAGATCACCGGACTTGCAAGCTTTTTCCAGGCTGGCAAACGCTTTTTGTTCTTTTGCTTCCGTGTTAACGATTTTATTTTTAGCGGGCTTCAGTACCTCTGGTGAAGGTTTTTTATTGAGTGTTTTATTCCACGTTATCCACCCGAAAATACCGGTAGCCAGCCAGAGCAGGGCTAGTATCAGAGAGATCAGTTTCCAGGGGGCCGGATTGGCGAGGTTTGATTCTACTTCATTGATTTCCGGCACCGGGCACTCCTGCTTTTCCTGTATTTCTTCGGCCTGTGTAACAGCCGGTGCGACTGTTTGAGGAGGAGTTGCAGCGGGGGCAATAGTAATGGTTCTTTCCGGTATATGGGCGACTCTGGTTTCACCGGCCAGTGTATCAAACCAGGTGTAGTTCACAGCCGGAAGCGTCACCTTTCCTGGACGGGTAAGAATCATGGCAATGGCATCGGTGCGCTGACCTTGAATACCTTCAGAGGTGTGCAGGTCTTCTGAGCCGGATTTATCCGGGTAGCTGTTCACTCCTTCGGGTTGAGCCAGAAATACCGGTGGTAGTTGGGCGGCACTCAGGCCATCAGCTTCAATAGTAATGGTACGGGTAATGGCGTCGCCAACTTTCAGATTATCTAATGACTGGCTCCAGGTTTCCTGTAGTCGGAGGTTTCGTGCTGGTAGCCAGTTATTTTCTTGTGGGTAATCAGCAGGGCGGGCTTGTACTTCTATCGCCAGTGGTTCTGAGCGAACCACTACCGGTTTGCCAGAGTTGGAGAAGATGCTGCCAAAAGGATCGTTATTGTTTGCCAGTACACCAGAGAAAGTCAGTGAAGGTATTTCCAGAATACCTTCCTGCTGAGGGTGAATGCTGTATCTGAGTTGAAAGACTTTATAGCGAGTGCCGTCAACAACGGTGTCGAATTTCTCGGTTTCGCCCAGTTGCTGAAGAATAGCGTTCTCAATCTCCAGTGGTGTTAAACGACTTTCTTCGTACAAAGGAACTCGATACAGAATCTGCATGGTAAAGAGTAATTCCTGTTGCACGTAAACGCTGTCTTCATTGAGGTCCGTCTTAATCAGTACGGGCTGACCGGTGTTGCCAGAGCTGTTATTAATATCATTCCGAACCGTGATTCTCACTGGTTGTGAACGCTCACTGCCCAAAGCCAGTGAAGGGATAATAAGTTTGCCTGTTCGCTTGGGTGTCAGCGTAACAATCCAGTCCCGCCAGGACTCTGTTTGCCCGTTGACGATACGAACCTGACGACTCTGGCGGGTACCAAGAATATCGAAATCCTGTTCCAAAGGTCTGAGGTCGGGGGCATCACTGGTATTGGTGTCACTGCGCAATGTCAGCTCAAAGGTTTCGTAGTCGGCGACTATAGTCCGGTCGACTCCTGCATTAAACAGTGCCTGTGCCGGTAAGGTGACGATCAGAGTAGTCAGCAATAAAGCCAAACGCATGACCATCTGTTTTCCGAATGCTTGCATCATGTTGTTAGAGAAATAATTGGCGTCGAAACTTGTGTCGACGATTGTGTCACAAAAAGCCTGGATCATCGTGCCTGCTCCCTTTGTTGCTGTTGTTGCAGGAACTTTCTGCGTAATAAACCTCCGGGGTCGTCTGGAATAGTTCGCAGCCAGCTTTCTACAGCCTGCTTTTCGGGGGTTGATGCGCTGTCATCCTGATCAATGGCTATGGGTTGTTGAGAGGCTGGTTCTGATTGCTGCTCATCTTCTGGCGTTGATGGCTGTTTAGCTTGTTGTTCAGCTGACTTCTCTTCTGCCGGTTGTTGAGTATCTTGTTGTGCATCACTGGAGGTTTGCTGTTGCTTTGGCTGATCAGGTTGCTCCTTAGTCTGATTTGAGTCTTCAGGGGTTTGCTGCCCGTCCTGCTGCGGGCTTTGTTCCTGTTGACCATTTTGTTGTTGGTCAGAGCTTTTTTGATCAGAGTTTTGCTGGTTCTGATTCTCGCCATCTTCAGAATTTTGCTGCTGCTCTTTATTTTCTTCAGAATTTTCTTGTTCGTTATTCCCGTCGGAATTTTGCTGTTTATCTTGACCTTGCTTGTCCTGGTTCTGGTTTTGCTGGTTTTGTTCGTCTTGCTTTTGTTCCTGCTGTTTGAGCAGGTCTTCTACCAGCTTGTGGTTGCTGTTTGCATCTTCAAAATCAGGTTGTCTTTCTAGTGCCCGGTCATAGGCTTCAAGGGCTTCCTGTAATTTACCGGCTTTGGCTAAAGCGTTACCCTGATTGAAGGCATCGTCGGCAGAATCTCCTTCTCCAAAAAGGCGAGCGGCTTCGTCATATTTCTGTTGTTGAAATAAAGACTGAGCTTTCCAGCGCTTATTGGTAAATAACTCAGCAGCCTGAGCCGCATCGCCTGCGTTTAATGACTTTTGTCCTTGTTGATCGGCGGTCTGCCAGAGGTCATTCCAGCTTAAAGCCATAGCATCAGGTGCTGTTGGAAGTGTACAAACGATAAACAGTACCGTTAGCCAGCCACGCCGAAACCCCATTAAAGCAAGGGGTAAAAGAAGGAGGACTAGCCAATAACCAGCATCGTGCCACTGATCAAACTCTTTGTCGGTGAGTACCACATCATCCTCAAACGCATCCTGTGGTAACAGTGCTTTCAGGTCGTTATCGCTAACGGTCATATCTCTATAAACACCACCATGAGCACGGGCAAGTTGAGTGAGGCTGGCTTTTGCCAGTCGGGGGACAATAATAGAGCCCTGATGGTCTTTGAGATAGCCGCCTTCTGGTAGTGGAATCGGAGCGCCCTGAGCAGTACCAACCCCCAGTATGGAGAGTCGGGTCTTATGTCCACTCAGTACTTTATTAATCTGTTCCTGTTGTTCAGGCGACAATGTGCCGGTGACGAGCAGAATTTCCCCGTCATCAGAGCTGCCTTGTTTTAAAAGTTGTAAAGCGAGTTTAATGGCTTCAGCCGGTTTGTTTCCCTGCACCGGCATAATGGTTGGATTCAGGGCTTTAATGAGATTGATCAGCGTACGATCGTCGTCTGTCAGTGGAGCAACCGTATGGGCAGAACCGGCATAACTGACCAGGGCAATTTCACCATCCTGTTGTAAACGGATTAAGTCTTGCAGTTTGAACTTTGCTCTTGTCATACGATCAGGCTTTACATCGGCAGCCAACATATAGAGAGATAAGTCAACCGCAACCACCAGAGGTTGCTCACTTTTACTGACAGGAACTGGCTGAGTGGTCCAGGTGGGGCCTGCTATCGCAAGGCTAGCCAGTACCCAGCCGATGGTCAAAAGCCATAATGGTGTGTGATTGGTTTTCTGGTCTTTCTCGTGCAACAGGTGTTGCAATAATTCTGGGGCGATCACATTGTGCCAACTGCCTTGTGGGCGTTGCTGACGCCAGAGCAGTAAGAGAATCACCGCCAGAGGCAGCAACAGAAGCAGTGATAAGGGGCGCAAAAAGTGGAATTGATTGACCCAGATTAAAAGCTGATCCATCATGCCGCACTCCTCCCCCGAATACGAGATAATGGCAGTTGCTGAAAGGCCGGAATCAGACTGAGCAGCAAAGCCAGTGTTAATGGCCAGAAGAAAAGCGCTTTACTGGGGCGGTAGGCTTCATGTTCGACTTCTACCGGTTCCAGCTGATCGAGCAGTTCATAGATACCTTCCAGTGCTTCGGTATTACGTGCCCGGAAATAACGACCGCCGGTGAGGTTGGCTATCTCCGTCAGTGTTTTTTCATCCAGATCGGCAGAAGGATTGACTCTGCGGGATCCGAAAGAGGTGCCAAAGACTCCGGGCTGGATCATTTCGTCAGCTCCCAAACCAATAGAGTAAATTTTGATACTTTCTTCGCTGGCAATATTGGCTGCCTGAATGGGAGAGATTTCTCCGGCGGTATTGGCACCGTCGGTCAGTAAAATAAGAACACGACTGCTTTCAGGGCGTTTGCGCAGATGTTTTACAGCCAGACCCAGTGCATCACCAATGGCGGTCTTATTGCCTGCCATGCCAATAAACGATTCATTCATCAGAGTGCGAACCGTTGCCCGGTCGAAGGTCAGTGGTGTTTGCAGATATGCCTGAGAACCGAACAGAATGAGACCAAGACGATCACCGCGACGGCGGGCAATAAAGTCTTCCATAACCGCTTTGGTCGCCACCAGACGATCAACCTGATTGCCATTCAGGTTCATATCATTAATTTCCATACTGCCTGATAAATCCACCGCCATCATTAGATCACGTCCACTGCTGGGCATTTCGGTAGGATCACCGAACCAGACTGGGCGACAGGCGGCAAGCACCAGAAGGCACCAGATCAGCCAGGGCAATATCTGCTGATAGAGGGAACGGGTTGTCTCAACCTGGTTAGCACCAGTCAGGCTGGTAATGTTTTGATAAAAAGGAATATGCAGTGCAGCCGCACTGATTTCGCTGGCGGGTTTGACCAGCAACATAATGAGTATGGGCAGAGGTAAGGCCAGTAACAGCCAGGGCCATTGTAATTCAAGCATGGTGTTTTTTGATCCAACTCAATGTCAGCTTATGCAGAGCGTCAATATCCGGAGTCCAGTCCGGGCTGAACCGGCCTTCACCGAAGGCTTCACCGGCACCGTTAATAAACTGTTGATCCTGTCCTTTTTCTGCCAGAAAGGCTTGCCATTGCTGCCCATGCAGTCCGGCGACGTCTTTTTGGGGATAAGCGTGCAGAGCAACTTGTTTTAGTAGCCGATTACAGTCGTGGGCAAACCTAAGCGAATTTTTATGCTGCGAATAAAGGGCAAGCAGATGGTTAGCCTGTTTCACGCCCTGCCTACGATAGTGATTGTTTTTCCAGCGCCGGATTAACCAGTAACCGATGCCGGTTACCATCAACATTATTAATGCTGCCAGCACCCACCAACCTATTGCTGGAGGCCAGATGCCAATAGGATCTGGCAGGTGGTTGGGACGTAGCTGGTCGAGAGGATTTTGTCCCTGCATTATTGACCTCTTTGCATGCCACGACTGGCGCCAAATAATGTCAGTAGCTGATCGCCGGTATCTTCAGTGGTATTCAGTTGCAGTAGTGGAATGCGATAACGGTTGAATTCTTCTGCCAACCATTGATTGCGGGAAAGACTCTGCTGCTGAAATTGTTGTCGCAAGGTATGACGACAAGTATCCACCGTTTGACGATGCAGGCCGTTAGTGACCGTGTACCGACCCGGCTCCGGAAGCTCCTGTTCCAGCGGGTCAGACACTTGTAACGCCATGAGCTGACAGTGGCGGGAAAGGTGGCGCAGGTGGCGACCGGTATCCTCATCCATATCGTTAAAATCACTGATGATGAAAATATGTGTACCAGGATGAGCCACTCTGCGAGCATGGCGTAAAGCTTTTGTTAGATGACCTTTGTCAGTATAAGAAGGCCTATTACTGATGCTCAGAGCGTTGTTCAGCTTTTTGGTCTGACTGAATAAGTGCATCAATGATTTATTGGAACGCTTGGGCCGAATCTCCGTCAGGTTCTCTTCATTAAACAAAATCCCGCCAATACGGTCGCCGTGTAACAGGGTCGCCCAACTGAGCATGGCAGCCGTTTCAGCAGCGGTGACGGATTTAAAATTCAGCTGGCTACCAAAAAACAGAGAGCGGCTTTGATCCAGTAACACCATCACCGGGCGTTCACGTTCTTCCCGAAATACCTTGGTATGAGGTTTCATCCGGCGAGCGGTCACTCGCCAATCAATGGTACGGATATCATCACCATGCTGATAGGCCCGGACTTCTTCAAAATCTACGCCCCGCCCTTTAAAAGGCGAACGGGCACCGCCAGACATCAGACTATGGCTGCGAGTATGCCGGAATAAGGGTAAATCTCTGGCTTTCAACCGAAGGTTTACCAAGTCGTTGAGAGAACAGTAGGCGCCACTCATGAATCAGGCCACCGGTACCAGTTTCAGCAGGTATTGAATGATTTGGTCAGCATCTTTGCCCGCCGCTTCGGCTTCAAAAGACAAAATAATGCGATGGCGCAGAACATCAGGTGCAATAGCCTGCACATCGTCGGGGCTGACGAAGTTTCGACCCGCTAACCAGGCGTGAGCCCGGGCGCAGCGATCCAAAGCAATAGTGCCTCTGGGGCTGGCACCGTATTCAAGCCAGCTGGCGAGTTTTTCGCTGTAGAGTTCCGGGCGGCGGGTGGCATTGATGAGCTGAACAATATATTCCTCAACTACCGGGTCCATATGAGTCCCCAGAACTTCCTGACGAGCTTGCAGAATAGTTGCCTGTTTTAATGGCTCAGAGGGTGGTAGCGGTGCTTGCTTCATGGCTTCACCACGGGCAAGTTGTAGAATGGCTCGCTCGGAGGCTACATCGGGATAATCTACCCGCACATGCATTAAAAACCGGTCGAGCTGGGCTTCTGGTAATGGATAGGTGCCTTCCTGCTCAATGGGATTCTGGGTTGCCATGACCATAAAGACTTTGGGCAATGGATAGGTTTTGCGCCCGACACTGACCTGACGCTCTGCCATAGCTTCTAGTAAGGAAGACTGAACCTTGGCCGGTGCCCGATTGATTTCATCAGCCAGTACCAGGTTGTGAAAGATAGGCCCGTGCTGGAAACGGAAACTGCCATCTTCAGGCACATAAATATCCGTTCCGGTCACATCGGCAGGCAGCAGATCGGGGGTGAATTGTATTCGGTGGAAGTTGGCATCCAGACCATCTGCCAGTGCTTTAATGGCTCGGGTTTTGGCTAGCCCCGGCGCGCCTTCGACCAATAGATGACCATCGGCAAGCAGGGTGATCAGTAAGCGGGTATTCAGGGGTTCCTGACCAATGATACAGCCTGACAGGTATTGTCTTAATTCATTCAGTGCGTTGCTTGTAGACATAAAACTCTTTAATAACAGTTAACGGCATTATTGTCTGATTTGTGGGCCGGTATTCTGGTTTAGAAATTGGACCTCCGTTCTACTAGCGTCGTTGCTGTGAGCGGGTTATCAGAGAATGTGCTGTCCATCCATCTTAACATCGACCTTTATTTTAGACAGCGCCCTTTAATATAGGTTTACACAAGCCGATGTGTCTAATGGGAATGCAAAAATTGTTGGAGAGCCGGGGATGGGCAGTCAGGATAATCTGGAAAGGGAAGCAACACTTGATCAGTTAATAGAAGAATTAACCGATCATATTCCACAGGAACAACTGGATGGATTTCGGGAGTTTATTTACCGCTATTATTCCATGGATACACGGGATGATCTGCTAAAAATAGGTCGTCAGGATTTACTGGGTGGCGCTCAGTCGTTCTGGAAGTTTATTCAGTTTCATAAACCGGAAGAACCGAAAATAGAGGTGTTTAATCCGGATTATTCTCACCATGGCTGGCATTCCACACATTCTGTGATTCGGATTCTGCACTGGGATATGCCTTTTGTGGTGGACTCGGTGCGTATGAAAGTGAATGAGCAGGGCGCAACTATTCATTTATTGCGCAATTGCGTGATGCATTTCCAACGCAACGTCGAATTTCAGCTTATTCATAATAATGACGATTCAGTCGAGGCAACACTGCACCGGGAAGCGGCGCTTTATCTGGAAATTGACCGTATTGAATCCCTTGAAGAGATGGAGTCCCTGAGGCAGCAATTGCAGGCAGTTCTGGCCGATGTAGCAAGAGTTGTGGATGATTTTCAGCCGATGATGGAGCGGGTCGCTAAACTCAGGGATAGCATTAATTCGTCGGTTGCCAGCGAAGTGCAGGCATTCCTTACCTGGTTAATGACCAATAGCTTTACGTTTCTGGGCTATGAAGAACTTATCGTCAAAGACGTTGATGGTGAAAAGCAGATTATACGCCCTAAAGAATCCCAGCTTGGCTTGTTGCGTCCAATGCATCAGGGGGAGCTGGGGCAGCTGGAATTGGAGCCTTTTATTGAGCGGGATTTTTTTGAGCAAAATGAATGGTTGTCATTTTCCAAAGCCTCGGTTCGTTCCAGCGTACATCGTCCGGCGTATCCGGATTTTATTACGGTACGTTGTTTTAATGATGAGGGGGTGATTCTCAGCGAAACCCGGATTGTTGGTTTATACACTTCACCGGTCTACCGACAGCCGCCGTCTACCATCCCTTATATTCGGCATAAAGTAGACGCTATTTTGCAACGATCAGGGCTGGATTTGAAAAGTCATCATGGTAAAGACCTGATTCAGATTCTGGAAATCTTCCCCAGAGATGAATTGTTTCAGACCAGTCAGGATGAACTTTTTGACACCATCATGTCGATCCTGAGAATTCAGGAACGCAAGCAGATTAAAGTCTTTATCCGGCAGGATCCTTATGGACCATTCTGTTCGGCGTTGGTGTTTGTACCGAGGGATGTTTACAACACCGCATTTAGAATCCGCATTGAAAAAATACTTTGTCATCGCCTGGGTGCTTTGGATTCTGAATTTACCACTTATTTTTCTGAATCCGTTCTGGCCAGAGTGCACTTTATTCTTAAGCTGAAAAATCAGGCGGACTACGATATTGATGTTATCAACGAAGAAGTCCGTCTGGCGGCGTCCTCATGGGACGAAGATGTTCGGGAAGCGGTTCTGGAGGCCTTTGGTGAAGTAAAGGGTAACCGACTGCTGTCGGATTATTCGGCCGGGTTTGGTGCAGCCTATCGGGATGCTTTTGCACCCCAGTCGGTTGTGGTGGATATGCAACACTTCGATACGACTAATGCGGCTTCACCATTATCGATGGGTTTTTATCAGTCACTGGATGATGAACCGGGGCGTATTCATCTGAAGTTGTATCATTTTGTTGAACCACTGCCTCTGGCTGATCAGATACCTATTATTGAAAACCTTGGTTTACGTGTGTTGGGTGAATATCCGTTCATCATTCACAAAAACTCTGGTGATGTCATTTGGATTCATGATTTTCTGCTCAGTTTTAATACTGATTTTACCGCAGAACTGCAAAAAATAGGGCCGATTTTCAGAGAGACGTTTGAGAAAATCTGGTTCGGGCATGCGGAAAATGACCGTTTCAATCTATTGGTACTGGCAGCCGGAATGAACTGGCGACAGGTCGGAATTCTGCGAGCCTATGCCCGCTACCTGAAGCAAATCAGAGTAGGCTTCAGTCAAACGTATATCGCTGAAACGCTGTGCAATAACATAACCATTACACGACTGCTGGTGGATATGTTTGAGGTGCGTTTCAACCCTTCACTGGCGCTTTCAAAAACTCAGCGGCTGGCTAGTGTGCAGCAAATTCAGCAAGAGATTTTAAAAGCACTGGATCAGGTGTCAGTGCTCAGTGAAGATAAAATCATACGACACCTGCAAAGTGTTATTAGTGCTACGCTGCGAACTAACTTTTATCAGACCGATGATCAGGGGGAATTCAAACCCTATATCTCTTTAAAGATGGCACCGGGTGACATTCCCGAAATTCCCAAACCAACCCCCATGTATGAGATTTTTGTGTATTCGCCAAAGGTGATGGGGGTGCATCTGCGGGGTGGTAAAGTCGCACGTGGTGGGCTGCGCTGGTCTGACCGCATAGAAGATTTTCGTACAGAAGTACTTGGTTTGGTCAAGGCGCAGCAGGTGAAAAATGCCTTGATCGTGCCTGTGGGCGCGAAGGGAGGCTTTGTGCCTAAGCAGATGCCCGTTAATGGTACTCGCGAAGATATTATGGCTGAAGGCATCAGCTGTTATAAAACCTTTATTCGTGCGCTTCTGGATGTCACCGACAATCTGAAAAATGATGAAGTGGTTCACCCTGATCAAGTCGTTTATTACGATGAAGATGACTACTATCTGGTGGTTGCAGCGGATAAGGGCACGGCGACGTTCTCCGACATTGCCAATGAAATCTCAGCAGAATACAACTTCTGGCTGGGGGATGCTTTTGCTTCTGGTGGCAGTGTCGGTTACGACCATAAAAAAATGGGCATTACTGCCAAAGGGGCATGGGTATCAGTGCGGCGTCACTTCCGGGAAAAGGATATTAATGTTCAGAAAGACCCTGTCACCGTCATCGGTATTGGGGATATGGCTGGTGATGTGTTTGGTAATGGTATGCTTTGTTCAGAGAGTATTGCGCTGGTTGGTGCTTTTAATCACATACATATCTTTGTTGATCCCGATCCGGATATTGCCAACAGTTTTGCTGAACGACAACGGTTGTTTGCATTGCCTCGCTCCAGCTGGCAAGACTACGACATCAGTCTGATATCGGAAGGAGGTGGAATCTTTTCCCGCTACGCCAAATCGATCATTATCTCAGAGGCAATGAAGCGGCGCTTTGGTATTACCAGCAATCGTCTGACGCCTAATGAACTGATTCGCAGCATGCTTCGATCTCAGGTTGATCTGATCTGGAATGGCGGTATAGGCACTTATGTTAAAGCGGTGTCAGAAAGTCATGCTGAAGTTGGCGATAAAGCAAACGATCTCTTACGTATCAATGGTTGTGAGCTGAATGCGGAAGTAGTGGGGGAGGGTGGTAATCTTGGTTTCACGCAGTTGGGAAGGGTTGAGTACGGCTTGCAGGGTGGCGCCATGAATACCGACTTTATTGATAACTCCGCCGGGGTAGATTGCTCTGACCACGAAGTGAATATCAAAATTCTTCTTAATGATGTAGTTCTCTCAGGAGATATGACGGTTAAGCAGCGCAATGTTCTGCTGGAAAGTATGACCGATGAAATATCAGACTTAGTGCTGACCAATAATTATCGACAGACTCAGGCAATCTCGCAGGCGGAATCTGAAGCAGTTCGGCGAATGGACGAATATCGTCGTTTTATAGAGCACCTGGAAAGTCAGGGCAAGTTGGATCGGGCTATCGAGTTCTTACCGGACAACGAAGCGCTTGCAGAGCGTACGAATGTGGGGAAAGGCCTGACCCGATCAGAACTGTCTCTGTTGATCTCCTACAGCAAAGCAGATTTAAAAGAAGCACTGGTGGATTCTCCGGTTATCGAAGACGAGTATTTGTCCAGAGAAGTCTATAGTGCATTTCCATCAACATTGGTTCAGCAGTTTCCTGATGCGATTGCTAATCACCGGCTAAGGCGAGAAATAATTGCCACCCAGATAGCCAACCATCTGATTGATATGATGGGCATCTCCTATGTCTATCGTCTTCAGCAGACCACCGGAGCCACTGCGCCAGAAGTTGCACGCGCTTTTGCCGTGAGTCGGGATGTATTTGATGCTGGACGATACTGGGAAATGATTGAATCTCTCGATCATAAAATCCCCAGTGTCCTTCAACACAAAATGATGGCAACACTGATTAAATTGGTTCGCCGGGCAAGCCGCTGGTTTATCCGCCTGAAACGCCAGGAGCTGGTGCCTGCTGAAACTGTCGCTTATTTTGCACCGCGAGTCAGGGAGTTTCTTAACAGTTACCCTCGCTATCTTTCGGAGCAAGAGCAGGCAGGTTTGAAGGAGAGTACCAATGAACTGGTGAATCAGGGAGTGCCGGAGGAGTTGGCTCTGGTGATTGCCGGTCAGCGTTATCTGCTCAGTGCTTTGCAGGTCATTCATGCGGTGGAACAAACCGGACAAACACTGGAAACCGTCAGTAAAACCTATTTTGCTATTGGTGGTCGATTAGAGCTCGATTGGTATGGTAATGCACTGGGTAATTTACAGGTCAGGAATCACTGGCAATCACTCGCCCGCGACAGCGTCAGGGATGAGTTGAACTGGCAGCAGCGTGCCCTGACCGTGGCACTGATAAACGCCTCACCAAAAGAGTATGATCTTGAGTTGCAATTGGACCAATGGGTATTGGAGCATCTGCCACTCGTCACTCGCTGGGAAGATATGCTGAATGAAATTCGTAGCAACCAAAAGTCAGAACTGGCGATGTTTACGGTAGCTAACCGTGAGTTAATGGATTTAGCACAAGCCAGTTTACATCGAGGCTGAGAGATATTCAGGTTATGTTCGGGAATAAATATTGAGAAACCGCAGGAAATAAGTCATTTCCCTCAGTCAGATGAAAGCCTCAAGGCGGACTAAGTTCCCGGAAGTAGTTGAAAGTACCAGTGTTCCACAATTCTATTAACGAATCGGTCAGTATTTAGTCTAACTACTCCTGACAAATCTCGCTTCCAAGCCAGGTAGTGCAGGAGATAGCGGGTTACTGGAAGAAGAATCGCTACCTGTAAAACCTGAAGCAGGATTTTCCATTTCCTTATCAGCTGGAATACGAGTATTAAGAAGCGTTTTATCAAGAATATCCCACTGATCACTGCTTAATGGCGGAATGGAATCAATAAAATTTACCACCGTTTGCACTGAACTTATCGAAGTGCTTGCACAGCACCCTTCGACAAGCCTCAGGATAAACGGAGTTTCGGTAAGTTTTACGTTGTCACTCCTCTCAGTATTCTGCTTTGCTGGTATCAATATTCACCAGCAAAGCACTCTATTAGACAAGGAAGGTAAACACTTGGTTATATGAAATCCTATTTTAGGATGCATTGGCTTAATGTCTACATTAACAGCACTTTATCTCAGCCACACTAACAATCCTGTCATTAGCATCAGTGGGTTATCTGCTATAACTTTTAGATATATCTTGAAGCTTATTCATTTTCCAGATCACAGCATCACCTAACCCTTAGCTTCCTGTCTGGAAAACACAATAGCAAAAAGGATTTTTTTATCAATCAAGGAGTTTTAGTATGCAAATCATCTCAGCGATACGTGCCGCACTGACAGGTAACACGAATGCTGCCACAACACCTCAGGAAGGTGCATTTGCAGGCAAAAAGGTCACTGTGGTTAAGCCTGGTGGATTAAAAGTGTTTTTGTGGAGAAAGACGAAAATTGAGCAAAGTGACAGTCAATTTACCCGGTTTTGCAAAAGCCTGATCAGGAGAAAAATTGATTTCACTAAAACTGAGAAAACAATGAATGAATATCATGAAAGGTTAGCGAATCAGATTTCTACGTTAAAAGATAGTCTTGAAGCGGAAAATATCGAGCCTGGAAGCGACAACACTTATGATAAGCTGAGTAAAGAAATTGAAGAAATGGAAAGGTTAACCGGCAAATCATACGCGTAGAAAAGCCGCAGCCAAAAATGATCGTAAAAGGTATTGATCTTGTGACCAATACCTTTTTTATTTCTGTAGTAAAACACAGCGATCACCAACCGACCAAATCTCGCGTTTCTGCGCACGCTTTCTACTGAGCCAATCTGAAGTATTGCTAAACAGTGAAGCTTAATTCATGATGCCTTCTAAATCGGTTATATGAACACCCCCAGTGAAAAAAACTCAGCACGCCAGTTATCAATTTGATCAGATCGGTGTTATTCGCTCCTGCTATCGTCAGAAATTTGGTATACCACGCCAGCCGGGTATTGTCAGTGCTGCAGAAGCAGAGCTTGAACTATTCCCACCTTTTAATCAGGAAAATCTGGTACGAGGCCTTGAGGGGTTTTCCCATATCTGGGTACATTTTATTTTCCATGAAACCATGGGTGAAGGCTGGCGACCGACTATTCGTCCGCCTCGCCTGGGTGGACGACAGCGTATGGGGGTTTTTGCCACTCGCTCAACCCACCGGCCAAATCCAATGGGGATGTCAGTTGTTGAACTTCATGGTATTGAGTCAGGCAATGGCAAGCTAACCCTTAAACTCGGTGCGGTTGATCTTCTGGATGGCACGCCAGTGATCGATATAAAACCTTATCTTCCCTATGCCGATGCGCTACCTGAAGCAAAAGGAGGGTTTGCACCCCTACCTGCCATCATGGCGGAGGTTCGTTTCTCTGATCATGCATTGACACTCTGCCGTCAATACGAACAAAAAACCGGACGACAGCTGACTCGCTTAATCGAACAGGTTCTTGGACAAGACCCACGCCCGGCTTATCTCAAAGAAACCGTTGAGCGTCGTCACGGAACGGCTTTGTGGGATGTGAATGTGGTCTGGGAATCGGTCGGTGATTATTTTATTGTCACCGACCTTGAGCCGCTCTCTTTAAAATAACGATAATGACAACCAGCAAAGGAAAGCAAATAGCATGATAATCCCCTGGAAGATGATTGATAAGGATACCCTGAATAATCTGATCGAAGAGTTTGTTAGCCGGGAGGGCACCGACAACGGCTACGATCAGTCTCTTGATGACCGAGTTAAGCAGGTCATCAAAAAACTGAGAGCGGAAGACGTCGTGGTCACTTTTGACAGTGCGACAGAGTCCGTCAATATCATTCCGAAAGACAACGTTATAGACGACAACGCCTGAGTTGTTCACCGTAATTACTGGCTCGCCGTTTCACAGTGGACGCTGTTTTAAGAAGCCACTGTTTTTTCTTATGGGTACCCTTGCGGTAACCATACCAGCCTTCGTGATAGTTCAGATAAAGCTGATCAGCAGCCCAAAGCGAGGTGCCATTCAGCTTTCTCGACTTGTTGGTGTACCAGCCAATAAAGTCGATAGCGTCTTTGAAGTCATCCCTGTCTGAAAAGAAACCACCCGCCTCTTTTACATACTCATCCCAGGTGCCATCCTGCGCCTGCGCATAACCATAAGCAGAAGATCGTCGCGGCAAAGGAATAAACAAAAACCATGGGCGAGGTGGCTGAGCATCATGCTTATAGCTGGATTCCTGATACATGATGGACATCATCACTTGTATCGGAGTGCCCCAGCGTGTATTGGATGCCTTGGCGTGCTTATACCAGCTGCGCTTTTCCTTAAAAATACTGCAAAGGTTTTGCGGTTTGGATGGCGGGTGCGTGCTGGCGCAACCCGTCAAAAAGACGATCAGAATCATCAAACCTGTCAATTGTTTTATTCTGATCACAGCAGCCCCCCATCGAAATGAACAGAAAAAATAATACTGTTATTGGCCATTAATACCATCAAGCGCCCCACTCTTGCCGTAACTGAACAAACTCTTCTTCAGTAACAACCCGGACGCCCAATTTCTCTGCCTTTGCCAGTTTAGAGCCTGCTTTTTCTCCGGCCAGTACGACAGATGTTTTAGCAGAAACTGACCCCGTCACTTTTGCCCCCAGACTTTGCAAAATAGCCTTACCTTCATCACGAGTCATGCTCTGTAAGCTACCCGTTAAAACCCAGGTTTCACCTTCAAGAGGTTTCTCTCCAGCGGTCACAGGTTCTGCATCAGGCCATTCAATGCCCGCTTTTAATAAAGCATCAATCACTTCAAGGTTATGTTCCTGACGAAAAAACTTCTCGATATGGCTCGCTACAATCGGACCAACATCGTCTACCTGCTGCAAAGCGTCTGAATCTGCGCTCATAATTGCAGCGAGATTATGGTAGTGACTAGCCAGGCTTTGTGCCGTGGCTTCGCCCACTTCACGAACACCCAGAGAATAAATAAACCTTGGCAAAGTCGTTAGACGACTCTTTTCTAATGCCCTGAGCAGATTATCTGCAGATTTTGCCCCCATACGATCCAGGCTGCACAGCTGTTCATGAGTCAGGAAAAACAGATCAGCCACATGATTAATCATCCTTCGTTCAACCAGCTGCTCAACCAGTTTGTCACCCAGGCCTTCTATATCAAACGCTTTACGAGAGGAGAAATGTTTAATCGCTTCTTTTCGCTGAGCAGAGCAATACAAACCACCAGAACAACGCGCTGCGGCTTCACCTTCATCCTGTTCAATCTCAGAATCACACATCGGACAAAGCTCTGGTAATTTGATCTTGCAGGCATCATCAGGACGGCGCTCAGGCATCACTCGATCGACTTTAGGAATTACATCGCCTGCCCGTTTGATCACCACGGTATCGCCAATACGAATATCCAGTCGCTCAATTTCATCCATATTGTGCAAAGTTGCATTACTCACCGTCACACCACCGACAAACACTGGTTCCAGCCGGGCGACAGGGGTAATAGCGCCAGTGCGACCAACCTGAAATTCAACATCCTTCAACAGAGTTAAAGCTTCCTGAGCCGGGAACTTTCTGGCAATTGCCCAGCGTGGTGCTCTAGCAACAAACCCAAGTGTCTGTTGTTGATTTGTGTCGTTTACTTTGTAGACAATACCATCAATTTCATAGGGTAGAGATTCCCGTTTATCGGTCATCTGCTCGTAATACTGCTCACAGGCTTCAAGACCTTTCACTACCTGTGTTTCAGGGTTGACTCTTAGCCCCCAGATTTTGAACTTTTCAAGAATATCGCTATGACGAACCGGCAGGTCACCACCTTCAACAACGCCGGCACTGTAGCAATACATGGTCAGTGGCCGCTTAGCCGTAATTCGTGAGTCTAGCTGTCGAAGACTCCCCGCAGCAGCATTGCGCGGATTGACAAAGACTTTTTCTTCTCTGGCTCTGGCGCGTTTGTTAAGTGCTTCAAAGCCCTCTTTCGGCATATAGATTTCGCCACGAACTTCAAGACGTGCTGGCCAGCCTTCTCCCAGAAGTTTCAACGGAATGGAGTCAATGGTGCGAACATTTTGGGTTATGTCTTCACCGGTAGCACCATCACCACGGGTCGCACCACGAATCAGTACACCATTTTCATAAAGCAGGCTGACCGCAATACCATCCAGCTTGGGTTCGCAAGCATATTCAATATTCTCATCGGTACTGAGACGCTCTTTTACACGACGATCAAAATCTGCCTGATCTTCCGAATTGAATGAATTATCCAGCGACAGCATAGGCATTTCATGACGAATCTGACCAAAATTTTTGAGCGGTGCTGCGCCCACCCTCTGGGTTGGAGACTCTGGTGTAATCAGCTGAGGATTTTCCGCCTCCAGAAATTTTAACTTCTGCAGCAACCGGTCGTATTCACTATCGGGTATTTGCGGATCATCCAGTACATAGTAGCGATGATTGTGATAATTGAGTTGTTGACGAAGATGCAGAATTTCCTGCTCAATTCCAGACGTTGAAAAGATGTCAGATGTTGAAGACATAAAGGAGAAAACCGGAGGAAGGGGCGACCACAGCCTGGCGACTATGGCCAACGAATTAACTGGGAATTTTCTTGGTCAGACGCTTGCGTTCGTATTCACGAATGCGCTGACGACAGTGTTCAAGGGTCTGCCGGGTCATCACACTGAACTGTTCATCTTTCAGTTCACCGCCCAGATCAAGAGCCAGCTTGCGAGCCGTTTCTTCCATCGTAGTGAAAGCTTGCATTGGATTTTCCGGTCCGGGCATGCCCATAAAAAAGCTGACGACAGGGGTGCTGCTATCTTCAAGATTATCAATATCGAAATAGCCTGGCTCAACACCATTAGCCATGCTGAACTCTATCTTGCCAGAACCATCGGAATGACTGTAACGATGAAAGATAGCCATATCACCGAAGCGCATACCCGATGAGAGTATTGACTGTAATAACTGCGGACCATCGAAGACGGCTCCCCCTTTTGCCAGTACATTGATGATAATTACTTCACTGGCGGAAGGTCGTTCACTCAGTTTTTCGACGCGCTGATCACGACTGATATGGTCTTCTTGCTCGTTCACGGAAACTTCCTCTGTGTTTTCATCCTGTGTGACATGATTAACAGGCGCTGATCCGACATTCAGAAACTCAGCTTTTATAGGCTCAGCTCTCAATGACTCATCAAGATTCTGCAAGTCTTGCGGCTCATCAAGATTCATTAACACCGGTACTGGTTCATCAACTTCGATGGATTGCAACAGATCGTTCTGAGCTGGCATATCTTCAACGACCGACACCGCATCAGAATTCGCTGCCTGATGAGAAGCCGAAGAAAGCTCATCTATATCATGGCTGGCATAAAGTTCAGTGGCATTCAAAGAAGCCGTATCCTGCTCGGCAGAGAAGCTGGGTTCTAACCGCTCACGAGCCGGTTTATCAAAATCCGAATTGCTGCGGCTTACACGGGCACCACCATTGGGCAGCTCACTGCCGAATCCTCCATCTGAGCCCTTGACCTCTTCCAGACCAAAGCTCAATTCAGTTGCTCGTTTACGAGCAAGACGCATACGTCGGTAGCCGTCAATTACAACTATGGCAACAGCCAAAACCCCAAACAGTGCCAGCCACTCTCTCATTGTCATGTCCATGCTGCCCCATTTACTCCTGAACAACGTCTGACTATAGCTATTCCAAGTCGTAATAATTTTGAGTCATTACCAAAGCATGGCAAGGTGTCGCTATCGGTCAACATTTTGAATCTTACAATATAATCAATAAAAAATAAGCGATTTACCAGTACTAAATTCTGGCAAATCCTCTCCCTGTCGTTTTCTGCTTTCCCCCTGAAAGCAATAGCAAATTATTGTTCAGCCAGTGCAGCTGCCTGTTCAATATCGACAGATACAGGTCTGGATACTCCGGGCTCATGCATGGTGACACCCACCAATTGATTACCCGCCTGCATCGCAATTTTGTTATGAGTGATATAAACAAACTGCACTTTCTCACTCATCTCAGACACCATTTTTGCGTAGCGGCCTACATTAGCATCATCCAATGGTGCATCCACCTCGTCAAGCATGCAGAACGGCGATGGATTCAGCTGAAAAATAGCAAATACCAAAGCAATAGCCGTCAGCGCTTTCTCCCCCCCTGACAGCAAGTGTATTGTACTGTTTTTCTTACCCGGTGGCTGCGCCATTATGGCTACACCGGTATCCAGCATATCGTCCCCGGTCAGCTCCAGATAGGCCTGTCCGCCACCAAACACCCTCGGGAAGAGCTCCTGCAAACCGGAATTGACTTTATCAAATGTTGTCTTGAAACGCTGTCGTGTTTCCCGATCAATTTTTCGAATGGCATTTTCTAGCGTATTCAGAGCGGATTCCAGATCTTCATTCTGGGCATCCAGATACTGCTTGCGTTCAGACTGGGTTTCATACTCTTCAATGGCCGCCAGGTTGATAGCACCAAGCCGGTCAATTCTGGCAGATAGTTTTTGCAGCTCCTGCTCCCAGAGCTCTTCCGACGCGTCTTCAGGCAGATTTTGCAATACCGTTTGCAAATCAAACTCGGCTTCCCGCAGCTGCTCAGCTAGCGTCGTACGACGCACCTGCATGCCTTGCCAGTCCATTTTCAGCTTCTCAAGCTGTCCACGCACTTTCTGAGCTTGCTGTTCGGCGCTATGCCGAATTTTTTCGCCTTCCCGGATACGTTGCTCAACCTCTTCTAAGGCAACCCGAGCCTGTTGCATGGCTTCTTCTTCAGCCAGGCGACGGGTGAGAAGTTCTTCCAATTGTTCCTGCAATTCATTTTCAGGAGAATTTGAATCAGACAGAGATTCCGTCAAAAATTCCCGGCGCTCACGCAGCTTGGTGGTCTGAGCACTCAACCGTTCTATAGCGGCTTTGATGGAGCTGATTTGGGTATTAATAGACTGCTGTCGTAAAGCCAGCTGATGTGCACGTTCTTTATCATGGCGAGCCTGATGGCGGACGGTTTCCAGTTTTTGCTGGCAACGTTCCCGTTGCTCCTGCAATTCCTCCCGGCGACCAATATCCTGCTCCATTAAGTCCAGCGCTTCTTGCAAGCGAAGTCGTGACTCACCAATAGCTTCCTGTTCGAGCTGATTTTGCTCACGAATTTCCGTCAGCTCCTGTTCCAACCGGCGACGTCTTTCTGAAAACTGTTCAAGGCGAACTTTAATAGCACTGTGTTTTGCACGGGTTTCGCCCTGGCTGCGGTTCAGATCATTCAGTTGCCGTTGCAGGTTTTCCCGCTGATTTTCCTGTTTTTCCAGTGCGCCACGTACTTGTGTTAACTGATCTTTCAGCGTTTGACTCTGATCTTCAAGTGTGACCAGACGCTCAGCCAGTGCTTCCATCTCTTTCTGGCGTTCAAGAACGCCAGCATTGTTGTCCACACCCCGGCAAACTCTCAGCCAGGTTTTACTCAGCCAGATGCCGTCAGGGGTAACAATGGATTCACCGGCACTTAACTGAGAACGAACGGCAATAGCCTTCTCAAGCGTGTCAGCGGCATAAACACCAACCAAGAGCCCTGAAGCTTCCTGACCGGCCTGTAATTTATTTGCCAACAATGGCAAAGCGGTCAACTGCTGATCCTGGCTTACAGAACGGTTTGCTTCGAGAAGCACCAGCTCACCTTGCTCCAGATTGCTCAAGGTACTGGCCACCGGGTCAATACTGTCCACACAAACCGCCTGCAAACTGTCGCCTAATACGGTTTCAATGGATGATTCCCAGCCGGATTCAACCTGCAGTTTTTCAAATAGCCGGGGCAGTTCAGACATACCCTGCTGTTCAATCCATGCCTGAGTATCCACATCATCACTCATGGATGCCTGATGCAACGCTTCCAGCGACGCATGTCGTCCACGGACCGTACTCAGCTCATCACGATTCTGTTCCAGCTCGGCAGACAGCGTTTGGATGGTTTCCCGATCCTTCTCTATTTGCTCCGTGGTTTCCTGAACCCGCAGCTCGACAGTTTCCGCGGTCAGTTCCAGCTCAGTGAGTTTTTCAGCCAGACTTTCCAACGCCTCCTGGTCTTCGCCACCACCTAAAGAAGCCGCTTCTTCTTTGAGACGGTTTTCCCGTTCCAGCAAACGTTCAATGACCTGCTCAGCATGATTGATTCTGGACTGTTCCAGTTCAGCATTACGTTTTGGCTCATGGGAACGCTGGTTAAAGTGATCCCATTCCTGCTGCCAGCGGTGCATCTCTTCTTCGGCTCTGGACAGGGATTCACCGGAGCCATCTTCCTGCTCCTGCAGCATTTCCAGTTCCGGTTCCAGCTCAACCAGTTCTTCCTGAAAGGCTTCCAGTTGCATCTGATCGTCCTGCAACTGTTCGCGAGCTTCTTGCCAGCTGTGTTCAACCTGAGCCAAATCTTCATTTAACTCACGAGCACGTTCTTCACGGTGCCTCAGGGTTTGTTCTGTTCTGGTGACTTCGTTACCAGTGTTGTAGTAGCGGGATTGGGTTTCGTGGAAGCGGTCACTCAGCTCCATCTGGTTGACACGATCTTCTTCCATCGCGGCATCGGCTGATCGCTGCTGACTGACGGCAGCTTCGAGCTGAACTTCCAGTTCACTGATCGCCTGCTCCTGAGACTGAGCACCAGTATCAATGGCTTTCCATTTTAGCGCAGACAACTGCGCTTTTTTCAGGCGCTCTTCCGACTTGTATTCTTTATATTTTTCTGCCGCCTGGGCTTGTCGTTGAAGATGCCCGAGCTGTCGACCAAGTTCTTCACGCAGGTCGGTGAGTCGTTCAAGGTTTTCATTGGTACGACGGATACGATTTTCAGTCTCTCTACGCCGTTCCTTATATTTGGAAATACCGGCCGCTTCTTCAATAAAAACTCGCAGCTCTTCCGGTTTGGATTCAATCAGGTTGGAAATAATACCCTGAGAAATAATAGCGTAACTTCTTGGCCCGAGACCGGTGCCCAAAAAGATATCCATCACATCCCGGCGGCGACATTTGGTGCCATTTAAAAAGTAGGTGTTTTTAGCGTCAGTCGTGAGCTGACGTTTTACCGAGATTTCATTAAAGGCAGCGAACTCACCCGTCACCCGACCTTCGTGGTTATCAAATATCAATTCCACAAACGCCTGGTTAGCGGGCTTACGACTGCTGGAGCCTTTAAAGATAACATCGGTCATGGATTCACCACGCAGGTGTTTGGCGGAAGACTCCCCCATTACCCAGCGTACCGCATCAATGATATTGGACTTGCCGCAGCCATTTGGTCCAACCACAGCACACATATTGGATGGAAAATGAACGGTTGTCGGGTCTACAAAGGATTTAAACCCTGCCAGTTTGATGGATTTTAAACGCATCGTATCCTTTAGCTCTTGACTTTCAGGGCCATAAAATTACTTCTTGATCGGTGCTACCCGTGTCATTACACACCGCATAGCCCTGGTTCCGTGTCATAGTAAATTACTGCAATGCAGCCACTTCCTGACTGCACAGATGTTACACAATATCATATTACTCAGGAAAGCAGCCTTTTCTGAACCGAAAAGGCTAACTCATACAATGCAGGATTTTTAACGGCTTGGCTAGTAGACCCGCATTCAGATCAATGATTCAGCCCGCCGGAGTGAAAGTCAGTTTCACCAGGTCGTGTGCATCAGTTTTCACATCGCTGACCTGAACCTGATAATCTGCCGTCATCACATCACCGGACAAACTGATTCTTCCGACAATATCCAGTGCATCGTAAGAAGACAGCTGAACCCCACCCATCATCATGGCCGAGCTATCATCGAGAATCAGTTCTTTTGGCAGTTCACCAAGAGTGAGCGGAATAGCAATAATTGGAGGCTGACGAGTACCTGCAGGACGGGCAAAAATCACCACGCGAGCCGTGTTTGGCAAAGCAACCAGTTCTGGCGATCTATCAATAAGAACTTTAATACCGTTAGCCGGCTTAAAGCCGAGCATTTCCCGGGCTTTATTAATACCCTGTGCCAGAGACTGTCGGGCTGCCGGGCTGGCTTCGTACTGCATAGCCGTTTGCCAAACCTTGATAGCCTCCTGATAATTCGCAGAAGCAAAAGCATCAATGCCTTTTAAACCCATAGCGGTGGTATTGGTTTCATCACCAGCCAATGCACGCTTATAGAGCCTTCGAACTTCATCTGTCACTTGATTACCCTGTTTTAAAAACAGAGTCTGCGCCAGCTCAGCAGCTACTTGTGGATGCCCATTGCTGACTCTGAACAACTTTCGATAGACATTTTCAGCTTTGCCCAAACCACCATTCTCCATATAGTGACTGGCCAGCAGAAACAGCGCTTTATCATTTTCAGGTTTTTTATCAACCCATTGCTCAAGCGTCTTTTGCACTGATTCAGGCGTCGCATTATTCGAGGTGAGCACCTCCTGAACATTTAGCTCCGTCTGTGCCCCCAGCTCCCAATAGAGAGGCAGCGCCATAGCAGGTACTAATAGTGCCAACACCAAAGCAAATACTGGTGTTTTCCGGGCAGAGTGCACCGACAGCGTTTGTTCCTGTTCAAGCTCTTCTACCAGTTTTTTCTCTAACTCGGCTTTAAGACGCTGACTTTCGCTGTCTGAAATCAGATTCGCCTGTCGCTGATGTTCAAGATCAGCCAGCTGATCCTGAAAGTGGGCTACATTCTCCGACTCTCCGGAAATATCATCCCCTGCGTCATCCACCTGCCTGCGCAGCAAAGGCCAGAGAACAAAACCCGCTGCCAGCAAGATCAACAGAGCAGCTACTATCCAGAATTCAGTCATCACTGCTTACCACCCTGTACGTTATTAGGTATTTTACTAAGCGCTTTATTCAATTTTTCCCTTTGCTCAGGCGTTAACTCATCAGAAGCTTGCTCAGGATTATTTTGTGATGCGGCCCGATGGCTTCTCAGAACCCCCAAAAACACCATTATACCGATAAGCAGCAATACCACAGGGCCTAACCAGAGAATCAGGTTTTTACCTTCAAATCTTGGTGTATAGAGCACAAAATCACCGTACCGACTCAGCATGAAATCGATCACTGTCTGATTATCCGCCCCTTCCACCACCATCTTATGAACTTCACGACGCAAATCGTGTGCAATAGGCGCATTGGAATCACCAATAGACTGATTCTGACATTTAGGGCAGCGCAGTTCGTTAGTTAACTCAAAGAAGCGCTGCTCCTGTTCCTTGTTAGCAAATTCATAAGAGTCAATGACTGCATAGGCACCGACCATAAAGAAGGAGAGAGAGAAAGCAAGTAGCCACTTACTAAAAGACATCATGACGGCTCCTCTGCCAGTTTCTGATATTTTTTATAGAGTGGTTCCAGATCTTCTTTCCAGACTCTGTCGTCTACTATGCCTACATGTTTGAAGCGTACGATACCCTCCGCATCAATCAGATAGGTTTCTGGCGCGCCATAAACGCCCAGATTGACGCCCAGCTCACCGAGTTGATCGTTGACACTGAAGCGGTATGGATCTTCGAGTCCCTGCAGCCATTTTCTGGCTTCAACCTGATCATCTTTGTAATTAACGCCGTAAATAATGACGCCCTTACTGGCAAGATCAACAAGATAAGGGTGCTCAACCCGACAGGCAGGGCACCAGGTTCCCCAAACATTAATCAGAGCCACTTCTCCCAGCATATCGTGCTCAGATACCTGACGATCAGGATTTTTTACCGTATTCAGGTTAAAAGATGGCAGTGGATCATTAATCAGAGCAGACGGCAGCTGACCTTTATTTTCCCGAAACAAACCAATATAAAGCAGCAAGCTGAGGCACAGAAAGATAATCAGCGGCAGGAATTTTTTAAACTGCTTCATGCCACCTCCCCCGCCAGAATGTCAGACTTTCGACTTCCATCGTCTTTTCTATTTGCCTGCTTACGTGTCACGCGCACTCGATATCGACGGTCAGCAATGGCCATCAAACCGCCAAACCCCATAAATAATGAACCCAGCCAAATCCAGCGAACAAAGGGTTTTACATGGATACGTACAGCCCAGCTGCCATCATTGCCCAGAGGTTCTCCAAGCGCCACATAAAGATCACGAGTCAGACTTGGGTCAATGGCGGCTTCGGTCATTGGCATACCCTGCGCCTGATAAACCCGTTTTTCCGGGTGCAGAATGTTAATCTGGCGTTCATTCCTGAATACAGTGACTACGCCATATTCAGCAGTAAAGTTAGGTCCACGTCTTGAGGAAACCCCGTCAAATCGGAACTGGTAGTCGTTGATTGTCACCTTATCACCAGGCGCCATCCGCAAATCCCTTTGAACGCTGTGACTGGTGGAAATAGCGATTCCAAGAATGGTGATGGCAATGCCCAGATGAGCAATATGCATACCGTAATAAGCAGGCTTGAGACGTTTTAACCCAGCCACCAATCCGATATTACGGGTTTTGTTGTAGATATCTTTGGCAATGATCAACACAATCCATGCCACCAGCGCGATAGCCAGGAATTCACTGACAACAAAAGCACCGTCCGCCAGCAGGCTATAAGCTAGCGACACCAAAAGACTGGTCACTACTATCCAACGGGTTTGTTGCAGCAACCAGTTGGCATTGCCATTTTTCCAGTTCAGCAAGACGCCAAAACCGAGGGCAAATGCCAGCAGCAGCGCCATAGGTACAAACAACGCATTGAAGTAGGGAGGGCCCACCGAAATCATGCCCATATCCAGCGATTCCAACAGCAGCGGGAACAAGGTGCCCAGTAATACGGTTGCGGCACTGGCTGTCAGCAGAATATTGTTAATCAGTAGGAATGTTTCTCTGGATAAGAACGTGAAACTGATTTTGCTGCGCACTTCAGGTGCCCTGAAAGCAAACAGTGTCAGCGATGCGCCCACCACCACCAGCAGGTAGATAAGAATAAACAGGCCTCGTTCCGGGTCGGAAGCAAAGGCATGAACAGACGTTAGTACGCCGGACCGAACCAGAAATGTCCCTAATAAACTCAGAGAGAAGGTAAAGATCGCCAGCAATAACGTCCAGCTTTTAAATAATCCACGTTTTTCCGTAGCTGCCAGTGAGTGCATCAAAGCAGTGCCGACCAACCAGGGCATCAGGGAAGCATTTTCAACCGGATCCCAGAACCACCAGCCGCCCCAGCCAAGTTCGTAATAAGCCCACCAGCTGCCCAGAGAGATTCCCAATGTCAGGAACACCCATGCCACCGTCGTCCACGGTCGAGCCCAGCGAGCCCAGGCACTATCGAACTGACCACCAAGCAGTGCAGCAATCGCAAAAGCAAACGCCACGGCAAAGCCAACATATCCCATATACAACATAGGAGGGTGAACAATCAGGCCGAAGTCTTGTAACAAGGGGTTCAGATCAGCACCATCCTGTGGCGCAAAAGGCAGTAGTCGATTGAAAGGGCTCGATGTCAGCAACATAAACAACAGGAAACCAGTATTGATCATCCCCATCACTGACAGTACTCTGGCAGCGAGTTCAGGTGGCAGTTTATGGCTTTTTAGAGCAACGGCCGCCATCCAGCCAGCAAGAATCAAAACCCATAACAACAACGAGCCTTCGTGTCCGCCCCAGGTGGCACTGATTTTATACTCCAATGGCAACAAGCTGTTGGAGTGGCGGGCAACATAGTCCACCGAAAAATCATCCGTGACAAAAGCCCAAATCAGGCAAATAAAAGAAAAACTGACAAAACCGAAGATGCCATAAGAGAGCGAGTGCGCCTGCTTCATCCAGCGCAAGTTGCCATTAAAACTACCCGACATGGGCACTATGCTGAGAATAAGACTCAGACAGAGTGCCAGTATCAACGAAAGAAGCCCTGCTTCAGCTATCATTACCCGTTACCACCTTCTTCGGTCGTGCCTGAATGAGCAGTGTCAATGGCTTTCTGCACCTCTGGCGGCATGTAGTTTTCATCATGTTTAGCCAGCACTTCTGAAGCCTGGAAAACACCGTCTTTTTGCAGAACGCCCATAGCTACTACACCGGAGCCTTCCACAAACAGGTCTGGAAGAATACCATCGTAAGACATGGTGACAATGCCCTCACCATCAGTCACCTGAAAAGTCACTTCGAGACTGTCTGGGTCACGTTTTACTGAACCATGAACCACCAGACCACCGCCACGAATTTTCTGCCCTAATGGGGCTTCACCTCTGGCTATTTGAGCAGGAGAGAAGTAGTGGTTAATATTTTCCCGCAGGGCAAAAAGAGTCAGAGCCACGGCTACACTAACCCCAAAGATCAGTAGTAATACCAGTATTAATCGCTGTTTACGGACTGCATTCATTGACTACCCCCAACTGCATTTTTAAGCTCCGGCGTTCTCTGACTGCCGGCTTGTTTTTTGCGAGCAGCATCCAGACGATCCTGCCGTTGTACCTGAACTCTGATACGCTGTCGGTGGCGTATTGGAGCAATAATATTGTAAGCAATAATGACGACAGCCAGAGCATAAGCACTCCAGACATAAAGTCCATGCCCGCCCATACTCAAAAACTCCGACCAGTTAGAAAAATACATTCTATGCCCCCAACAGGTTAAACCAGCAGTTTGCGAACCCATTGGGTTTTGCGTTCGCGATTAAGAATTTCTGTTCTCAGACGCACAATAGTCACCAAAGTGAAGAACAGATAAAAACCGGCAATGGACATCAACAGCGGCCAGAGCATCTCAGGCGCCATAGAAGGCTTCTCGGTCAGCTTCAGTGTGGCGCCCTGGTGCAGGGTATTCCACCAGTTCACCGAGAATTTAATGATCGGAATATTCACAACACCTACCAGAGTCAGGATGGCACAGGCTCTGGCGGCGGTATCGATGCTGGTCATAGCCCCACGCAGGGCAATAACGCCAATATACAAAAACATCTGAATCAGCATGGAGGTCAGGCGTGCATCCCAAACCCACCAGGTACCCCAGGTGGGTTTACCCCAAATAGCACCGGTCACCAGAGAAAGAATACAGAACGAGAGCCCAACCGGAGCCATAACTGCCAGCGACATATCCGCCAGTTTGACCCGCCAGATCAGCGTGGCAGCACCAGCCACCGCCATCATCATATAAATCGCCTGAGCCAGAAAAGAAGAAGGCACATGAATAAATATGATCCGGTAACTATTACCTTGCAGATAATCAGGCGGTGTAAAAGCCAGCCCCCAAACCAGGGCTGCAATGATCAGAATCGCCGAGGACGCCATCAGCCAGGGAACCCAGCGGCCACTGATCTCATAGAACCACTTGGGTGATCCCAATTTGTGAAAAAACGTCCAGTTCATAAATTCTTTCTATATCCTGATGCCTCAACAGGCATGTTTACCAAACACCACCGGCAGTGGCTACCCATCATTGACAACTCTTAACGCACCTGCAATGGCAATGGGTGCAAGGCTCAACCCAAGCACCAAAAAAACAGACATCCACAACAAGTGCCCGGTATAGGGCAGATTGTCTGATGCCGCATTGACTGCTCCGGTCGCAAATATCAGCACCGGAATATACAGCGGCAAGGACAGCAATGTCAGCAATACACCACTTCGGCGAACACGCACCGTAAGCGCTGCACCAATAGCACCTGCCAAACTAAGTACGGGTGTACCTATTAATAATGTCCCCAGTAATACCGGCACGACTTCTGAACGCATATGTAACATTAAAGCCAGCAGTGGAGACATCAGGGTTATACACAAACCTGTAGTGACCCAATGCGAAAGCACTTTCGCCAATACCAGTAAAGGCAACGGATGTGGTGATAATAATAACTGATCGAGCGCACCATCATCCTGATCAGATTTGAACACACTATCAAGAGACATCAACACGGACAGCAGCGCCCCAATCCAGATGATACCACCGGCCAGCTGGGCAAGCAGTGTTTTATCAGGGCTTATTCCCAATGGAAACAAAGAAGCCACCATCAGAAAAAAAGCCATCGGGTTTACGGTTTGCCCCGGATTTCGGAACGCCAGCAGAAGATCCCTGCGTATTAAGGCGGCACAGGCTGCAAATCCATTCATTGAAGTATTAGACAAGGAATCAGAATAGGGATTCATCAGCTGCCCCCGCATAATCTTCAAGCCGAATTTTGCGTAACTGCCCACAAGTATTTTGTAATGCCTGATGACTGGTCAGCATCACCATGCCGCCATTGTTTGCGTGTTCATATAACAGCGATTCGAGCCAGGTAACACCTTCGACATCAATGGCTGTAAATGGCTCGTCGAGAACCCACAGTTTTGCTTTGCTGGCTAACAGGCCTGCCAGAGCTACCCGGCGCAGTTGTCCGGCAGAAAGATGGCCACAGGGAATATCTTCAAAACCGGCTAGCTGCACCTTTGCCAGCGCTGCCTGTAATACCTTTTCATTGACCGGGTTATTGGTAATTTGCAGACGCCAGGTGAGATTTTCCAGCGGGGTAAGTTCGAGTTTCAGTCCCGGTTTATGGCCAAGAAAATAACAATCGAGACGAAAATCGGGTATACACAGAACGGAGTGGCGCATGATTCCAGAGGATGTCTCCCGTAAAACCGGAAGACAAACCAGCCAGAATGCGTAACAAAGTGGTTTTGCCAGCACCATTGCGTCCTTCGATTTGCAACACGTCTCCGGGCGACAGCGAAAAACCAAGATCACAAAAAAGCAGCCGGTCATCTCGCTCACAACTCAGCTGAATAACATCGAGCAAAGGGACATTCCGTTGGTTAACCGGGCTTGTATATCAACCACCCGGGAATAAATAGTCTAGTTTCGGCGGAGATTATATCCAAAATTGACTGGAAACGGCTATTCAGGAAAACGTAAAGACAAAATAAAACCCTGTAGAATCTGACTCATACAGGGCTTTGAAGGCAGGATGTAAAGTTCTATTTTGAAGACTGACTTACCTGGGAGGCTTCAGGTTGATCGGACTTAAGCGTGACCGGAAAATCTCTGGCAAGCCAGGAGAAGTAACCATCACGAAGGAAGAACACTCGTTTATAACCCCACAATGCAGCCAGATAACTGCCTATCGCTCCCCGCATGTGATAAGTACTATTGCCATAAATCACGATGGGGGTTTGCTTATCCAAAATGCCCGGCGTCAATAACTGCCTAAAACCAGCTCGAAGATCCAAACTATGAGAACCTTCCACATGTCCGTATTTCCATTGTTCATGCGGGCGGACATCAACAAATAATGCACCGATATCATAGAGCCGTTTGGCCTGATCGGAATTAATAGTTACAACACCATTAATCTTGGTAGGGGCCTCTTCGGCAGAAGCCAGAGATGCAGAAAAGGTAAACGCAATCCCTACAGTAATACCCACAACATAAGAAATCCATTTCATAATAAACAGGTCCGTTATTAAACATTCTTATAAAAAGTATATGGAGCTGCGACCTGCCGACTTGGAACAATAGGGAACAAAAAACGAAATGTTCAAATCATTGCAGAATATGACAGACAATGACTGCCTGAAAATACAGCTTTTTTACTGAATTTAGTCACCTGCCGTCATAATTGATGAAAATAAATAAATATACCCAGAGAATGTATTTGACCTGCCAGAATATGGTCACTGATCAGGAATTACTTTCCTAACCAGTGATGCAGTCTTGACCTCAAACGAAGCGCAGCCTGAGAGTGAATCTGGCTAACTCTGGATTCACTCACTCCAAGCACCTTGCCAATCTCTTTCAGATTCATCTCTTCATCGTAATAAAGCATCAAGACCAGCTTCTCTCTTTCTGGCAATTTATCAATAGCCTCAATCAGGTCTGTTTTAAACTTCTCTTCCTGAATATCAGCGGATGGCCCCTGATCGCCGGAACGGGCCTGCATTCTGGACTCTTCGCTATCAAACAACTCTTTCAAAGCTGAATAGACGACAGCCACGCAGATCACTAAGAATGGTGTAATACTCATCAATCTTTACATCCAGCTCTTTCGCAACTTCAAAATCACGGGCATCACGACCCAGCTTGGCTTCAACCACCTGTACGGCTTCTGTTATACGACGACTGTTGCGGTAAACCGAGCGAGGTCCCCAGTCACCTTTACGAATTTCGTCCAGCATGGCACCACGGATACGAATCCCGGCAAAGGTTTCAAAACTAGCTCCCTTGCTGGCGTCGTATTTTTCCGGCGGCTTCCAGCAGCCCGATCATTCCGGACTGAACCAGATCATCAATCTGAACACTGGCTGGCATTCTGGCAGCCAGGTGGTTAGCGATACGTTTTACTAACGGACGATGTGTAATAACCAGTTCATCCCTGCTCGCCGTTTTCTTTGGCACTTCCTGTGCACTTACTGACATAGTTAAACCCTCTCCCGGATTCTTGTTGGCATAAAGAATTCAATTCGCCCTCTGGGCTTTGGCACAGGCATAGCCGATACCAAATCCCCCAATCGTTGAAAAGCTCTCCCTGCACGACACTGACTGTTCATTCGCAGCAGTGCAGTTTGCAGGGTTAATGCTTCATTAACCGCTTTATCGAATGGAATGGCGCCCAGATAGCTGAGGACTATCTGATTCTCGTCGTTTAGCTCATCAAGCAGCTTTTCAAACTGCCTGGCTCCACAACGGCGACTACTGACAGCATTTACGACTACGCAGAAGCGATGAACGTTGAACACGTGGTATAAAGTACGAATCAGTTTTGCTGCATCCATCAGCGAAACCACTTCCTGATTCAAGACGATGAGTATTTCTGCTGCAGCCTGAATCAAGGTGACGTTATCGGGTGAAAGCCCAGGTGCTGTGTCGATAATTAATGTATCCAGAGAGGATTCCAGCGTGTCCATCTTGTTAATAAGCTGAACAGTGTCTCCAATCTGAATACTTTCCCGCCATCCATCATCATTAGCGGGTGTTAATATCTTTACTCCCTGAGGACCTGATAACAAAAGACTATCCATGCCTTCCATATCAGGCGACAAAGCACTTATATCGAGTTTCTTATCCAACCCAAGAGAGATACCTACATCTGGCACACCGAGATTACCATCCATCAGCACCACTCTCTGACCTAGCTTTGCTAATGCCAGAGCGAGATTAACGGCGATTAACGTCTTTCCTACGCCACCTTTACAACCAGCAACAGCAATAACGCGTTTAGTCGTTGAATTTTCTGATTCCACGGTTCAGTTCCATTGCTCGTCGAAATTAAAACGACAAAGAATATATATCAATGAACGTGCCAACTATTTTCTTCTATTGAAAAACAGCCACCAACAAAGAAAAAACACGACGCAAGATTGACAGATAATCAGCCAACAATCACAACCCACTGTTTTTTATAACTTTTATTTAAAATAAAAAGAATTGGTCATGATATTTTTTTGACATATTTATTTTTTCGGTCGTTTGTTTTATTTCTTGAACATTATTTTGAACTTAAAGAAAGATATTAAATTGACAGCGCCACATTATTGTGACGTTTTATCGTCATTATTTTTGATATCGAAAAAATAAAAACAATCCGATTAGCAAAAAAATTGACGACTATTATCGACCAATACTAAAAAATATTAAGACAAAATCACCTCAATAATTTTTTATTTGATTATCGTTTTTCTGACTTTTTTGACATTATTTTTTAGAAAAGAAAAAGAATATAAATTTCAGAACAGGAAACCAACAACCAAAAAAAGCCATAAGCTTTCGCTTATGGCTCAGAAAGAAATGAAATGAAATTATTTACTGGTTTCTTCATACCTCTGCAAACCATACTTCCTCATTTTTTCCACCAGTGTTGTTCGGCGTATCTGCAATTTATCAGCAGCCCTGGCAACCACATTATTGCAATCACTTAGCGCCTGCTGAATCAGACTTTTTTCGAGACGAGTCAAATATTCTTTCAAATTCAAACCACCAACGGGCAAAATAGCCAGATCATCAGAGCCACTGCCTGCCGGCTGAATACTGTCAGGAAACAGATCAGCGACGCCGTCGTCTTCCTGATTGATGGCATCAATATGACAGAAACCTTCAGGCAAATCCTGTAAACCAATGACACCATAAGGATACATAATGGCAAGTCGCTCCAACAGATTAGCCATTTCACGAACATTTCCCGGCCACTCATGGCGACATAATGACAAAATAGCAGCAGAGCTCAGCCTGATTGATCCTCTCGACTGGCGCTCCATACTATGAATAAGTTCATTAATCATCAATGGAATGTCTTCCGTCCTCTCATTAAGAGAAGGCATATGTATGGGGAATACATTCAATCGATAATAAAGATCTTCCCTGAATGTGCCATCTACTATCATCTGTTCAAGATTTTTGTGCGTTGCTGCAATCACCCGAACATTGGCAGTGACCGGCTCAGTACCACCCACTCGCTCAAAGCTTCTTTCCTGGAGAACACGCAACAGTTTCACTTGCATATGCAATGGCATGTCACCAATTTCATCCAGAAACAATGTGCCACCTTCTGCCAGCTCAAAACGACCTTTTCTTGATGAAATCGCACCGGTAAAAGCGCCTTTCTCATGCCCAAACAATTCGCTTTCGAGCAGCTCTCCCGGAATCGCACCGCAATTCACGGGAACAAAAGCTTCTGCACAGCGATGAGAATGCTCATGAAGATTACGGGCAACCACTTCTTTTCCTGTTCCGGATTCACCGGTAATCAATACATTAACATCCCGGTTTGCTACCTGAGCCATCGCCGCACGCACTTTACGAATACTCTCACTTTTACCCACCAGACCTTTGAATAGCTCAACCTGCTGCTGATAACCAGTCTGGTGAGCATGTCGCCATTGTTCACGGTAAACCTGGCCATAATGCAAACTGGAAAGCAGCTGAGGTTTGCTGCACGGCCAATCCACTCTGGCAATAATCTGACGACTGAGAGAAGTGGGGAGATTATTCGGAATTTCTTCTGCAATTCGCACAACAGGCACACCACCCGACCAATTTTGAATGCGGGTTAACATGCCTTGCAAAGAGCTTTCAGCCTGAAGAAAATCTCCGAGAAATAAAGCACAGAAATCAGAGGAAGATTGTGCATTGATCGCATCTTCCCAATAAGCAGCACCTATGGCTACGGTCTGATAGCCCATAAACTGCAATATTGTGCTGAGGTCATGCCGACGCTGTTGAGCGTCTTCTATAATGAGTACTTGTTCGGCTGTTTCCATGTGACGACGATCCTTGTCATCAAATCAGTAAATACAGCAATGATAAAAACTATTTCGAGATAAAATACCTTCTCTAAATGCAGTAAAGATATAAAAAGGCACTCCGTCAATTTTTTTGCGCTTTTTATTTCTTTTTCTACTAATCAACTACGTTATTAGATAGTGATATCAAAAAACCAAACAATGTCAAGCATATAGTCCAAAATATACCCTTCAGAAAGAAGATTTGTCAGATTTTCTGAGTATTTTTTTCTTTAACCTGCTCAAAAATAAAAAGCCGACATTGCAATCGGCTTTAAAAAATCATCGTGAAAAACAGTACTAATCAATCATCATAATACTCTTCATCCGGAGAGATATAATCATAATCGACACCTTCATCATCCGTATCATCTACGCCATCCAAAATAAAACGTCTTTGAGAAAAGTCTTCCTCGTCACCCTCTTCATTATCAACATTATCTTCAAGTCGTGTGGGCTGATCATACAAATATTTGTAAGAAAACGCCTCATCAACTGAATAATCATCATCAGATTTGACACCATATGTCACAAACATACCTGACATCAAAATCATCACTGTAAATAGGTTCTTCATCACAGCCTCCATGCCGTTTCAGTCATAGATACAGTTTAGACTTCCTGAACCTCAGCCCATAGCTTTTTCAATCGTTTCTCGGAAACAGGAAAGCGAGTACCCAGCTGTTGAGCAAATAACGACACTCTGTACTCCTCAACCATCCAGTAATAAAGCTGCAATTGCGGATCAATCAGCTTGTGTTTCTGATGAGTTTCCAACCGGCGCTGATATTTCTGCTGAAGCATATTCAATTCTTCAGCCCATGCCAGATCACGATTCACCTGAGCTGGCAATTTCTCAAAACGAAGCTCTATGCCCTGTAAGAATCGAGGATAATGACTCAACCACTCCATTCCGGCTTTTGACATAAAGCCCTTCTCAAGCAGACGACTTAAATGTTGTTTAATATCCGCCAATGCCAGCGCACGATCAAAGCTGATCTTACCTTTTAATGATTTACTGATGCCCTGTGCTCTTTTGAAAATATCGCTAAGCAGAGCATCTACTTTCTCTGCAAAAGGCACGACTTGAGCCTTCTGACTCTCAATCAGTTGCACAAACGCATCCCGATTACGTGGGCGAGGCAAATCATCCGTAAGGAAAACGCCTGAAACCAACAAATTCAAAAGATCATCTTCCAGGTCTTTATGATTAAGCAGATTGGTGGCCAGCAGTTTGGTCTGTTTCAATTTTGCCATCTTGCTGAGAGCGAATTTCAGCTGACTGGCAAGTCGGATGCGCAGAAGGCGAGTAAGCCCCTTATCATTTTCAAATTCAGCCATCGCTTTACTTTCAAATAACTGAACCGCCACGGAGTCCTTGCAATCCACCAGCGCCGGATAGGATTTTAAGACCAGGCTACCCGCTTTACGAATAATTTCTTCCGGCAACTCCCCACAGGTCCAGTCCAGCAGGCCTTCCTGTTCCAGATGACTTTTCGACAATTTACGAATACTTTCCTGCGACATTTCCGCATATCTCTGCCGCAACGTATTCAGATCACGCCCCTGCCCCAACATATTGCCATCATCATCCAACACCCGGTAATTCATACGATGATGGTCGTCCAGGCTTCCAAGGCTCCAGCTATCTTCCGCAATACGAACACCAGACATACGCAATAACTGATGAGCAAGCATATCGGTCAGCGGCTCATCACAGGGTGACAGAGATTCCAGAGCACCACTGATATAATCCGGCACCGGCACAAAGTTTTTCCGCAATGTTTTAGGCAAAGCTCTGACCATGGCGACACACTTATCGTAGAGCATTCCGGGTACCAACCATTCAAGCCGGTGTTTCGGTAATAACCGCAAAGCCTGCACCGGCAGGGTCAGTGTTACACCATCATCTATCTCACCAGGTGCAAAATTATAAGTAAGTGGTAACTCAAGGCTTTCCCATCGAAAACGATCCGGATAACGATTTTCAGTTATCTGATCAGCGTCGTGCTTCATCAGATACTCTTTAGTCAGAAAGAGTAGCTGCGGTTCTTTATGCTCTGCCCCTTTACGCCATTTTTCAAAACCGGCACCATTCGTTATATGCATCGGGATTCGTTCGTCGTAGAAAGCAAACAATGTTTCAGGATCAACCAGAATATCCCGGCGACGAGCTTTAGATTCCAGCTCATCTACTTCTTCAATCAAGCCAAGATTATGTGCCTGAAAAGCCCCTTTTGATTGATAATGACCTTCAACCAGGGCTTCCCGGATAAACAATTCACGGGAAATTACCGGATCAATCGAACCATAATTAACACGACGGCGACCAACAATAATTAATCCATACAATGTCACCTGTTCAAAAGCGACGACTTGAGCCCGTTTCTTTTCCCAGTGCGGCTCAAAATAATTGCGCTTAACCAAATCACCAGCCAGCAGTTCTATCCACTGAGGTTCGATTTTGGCATTGATTCTGGCAAACAAGCGGGACGTTTCCGTCAACTCCGCTGACATGATCCATTTGGGTTTACGCTTATAGAGCGTTGATGCCGGGAAAATATAAAAGCGCCGATTTCTTGCACCCATATAATCTGCTTCATCGTCTTTATTGCCCAGATGAGACAACAACCCGGCCAGCAACGACTTATGGACATCCGCATAACTGGCCGCAGAGTCATTGATGGTAAATTTCAGATCCTTGCAGGACAGCGCCAACTGACGGTGCAAATCCCGCCATTCACGCATTCGCATAAACGACAGAAACTGCTGCTTACAGTATTTCCGCAGTTGATTCTGGGAAAGGTTCTGGCGCTGTTCTTCATAGGTTTGCCAGAGATTTACGAAGGTCAGAAAATCCGAATCTTCGTGATAAAACTCACGATGCCGCTGGTCGGCTGCCTGTTGTTTTTCCTGTGGTCGCTCCCTTGGGTCTTGTGTTGCCAGCGCACTGACAATAATCAATGCTTCATTGAGTGCATTATTTATATTGGCTTCTACCAGCATTCGCCCCAAACGGGGGTCAACCGGCATCGCTGACAACTGCCGACCCACCTGAGTTATACGACGGTTTTTACTCACTGCCCCCAGCTCTTCAAGCAGTTTAAATCCATCATTGATGGCTTTATTGTCTGGCGCATCCACAAACGGGAACCGGGCAATATCCCCCAAACCCATGCGCAACATTTGCAGAATAACCGCTGCAAGATTGGTGCGCAAAATCTCAGCATCGGTAAACTCAGGACGCGAGTGGAAATCTTCTTCTGAATAAAGACGGAAACAAACCCCCTCAGACACTCGCCCACAACGCCCTTTACGCTGATTCGCAGACGCTTGAGAAACCGCCTCTACCGGCAAACGCTGTACTTTTGAACGCACACTGTAACGGCTGATTCTTGCCGTACCCGGATCGATCACATAACGAATACCCGGCACCGTCAGGGAGGTTTCAGCGACGTTGGTCGAGAGAATAATTCGTCGCCCTGAGTGAGTCTGGAAAATACGATGTTGCTCTGCTGCTGATAAGCGAGCGTACAGCGGCAAGACTTCAGTATGAGGCAGTTTGGCATCACGAAGAAACTTATGGGTTTCCCGAATTTCACGCTCACCACTGAGAAACACCAGCACATCACCCAAGCGGATCCCTTTGCCTGAACGTTCCAGCGCATCAATTTCTTCCAGAGTAGACAAAATGCCCTGCTGCAATCGCTGATCCGCATCACGCCCTTCCAATTCCAATTCTTCCAATGGACGATAATGAACGTCTACCGGATAAGTACGACCAGAGACTTCTATCACCGGTGCATTATTAAAGTGTTTTGAAAATCGCTCAACATCAATGGTGGCGGACGTAATAATCACTTTCAAGTCAGGACGTTTTGGCAAAATCAACCGCAGATAACCCAACAGAAAATCTATATTCAGGCTGCGTTCATGGGCTTCATCAATAATCAGAGTGTCGTAGCGATTCAGAAAACGATCATTCTGAATCTCCGCCAACAGAATACCGTCAGTCATCAATTTAATTAACGAGGTATCCGTTGAGTGGTCGGTAAAACGAACCTGATAACCCACCTGCTGGCCAAGCGAAACCTGTAATTCATCCGCGATTCTGCTGGCCACCGAACGGGCAGCCAGACGTCTTGGCTGAGTATGCCCGATAACACCCAACACACCTCGTCCAGCTTCCAGGCAAATTTTTGGCAACTGCGTGGTTTTACCAGAGCCGGTTTCACCCGCAATAACCACCACCTGGTTTTCCTGAATCGCCTGTAAAATATCCGCCTTGCGATCCACCACCGGCAAAGCCTGATCGTAATTAATCGTTGGTAGTGCCTGGCGACGCTTTTCTGCTCTTTCCTGTGAAGCAGTAATTCGCTGATTCAGCTTTTTCAGTCCGTCGTCATCCTTGCGATCCAGCCGCCTGAGCTGCTCTCGCAACCGATATCGGTCACGCAACATGCAGCTGTTAATAGCCTGACGCAGGTTTTTGTCATTTCGACCGGACACTCACACTCTCCTGAAATTTTTCAAACGTTGGATACAGAAAAGGCGGGATTATACCCGCCTTTTTTTAAATGTATTCCTGTTAATGGTTTTCAGCTTCGTACTGCGCAATGGCTTCATCACGAAGTTTACGGCGCAACACCTTACCCACATTAGTGGTTGGCAATTCATCGCGGAATTCAACCTGCTTAGGCACCTTATAACCAGTCAGATTCTTACGACAGAATTTAACCACTTCTTCTTTAGACAGATCAGGGTTACTGGAGACAACATAAGCCCGAATGGCTTCTCCACTGCGTCTATCCGGCACACCGATCACCGCACACATAGCAATATCTGGATGAGCTGCCAACACTTCTTCTAGCTCATTGGGGTAAACATTGAAGCCGGAGATGCAGATCATATCTTTCTTGCGGTCAACAATCGTGACATAACCTTCTTCATCAATCTGAGCAATATCCCCGGTTTTCAGCCAGCCATCCAGCATGGTGTTAGCTGTTTCAGCTTCGTTCTGCCAATAACCTTTCATCACCTGCGGCCCTTTGATGCACAGTTCGCCGACGTCACCGATAGGCAAGTTATTACCGTCATCATCAATCACTTTCAATTCACAGGAAGGTACGGGCAAGCCAATCGTGCCCAGCTTGATTTTTTCCAGCGGATTGATGGTCACAACCGGTGATGTCTCCGTCATACCATAGCCTTCACAAATACGACAGCCGGTCACATTTGACCAGCGTTCGGCAGTATCCAACTGCAATGCCATGCCACCAGAAACCGTGGTATGAAGGTTGGAAAAATCCAGATTACGAAAGGTTTCCTGCTTCATCAAGCCGACAAACAGAGTATTCAAACCAATAAACATACTAAAAGGTTCACTGGCAAGATCCTTAATAAAGGACTTCATATCTCTGGGGTTAGTGATTAGCCGGTTATGCCCACCCATAAGAACGGCCACCATACAGTGCACAGTGAACGCAAAAATATGATAAAGCGGTAAAGGAGCAATGATCCGCTCTTCACCTTCTTTGATATTGCCACCGATCAACGCCTTGATCTGGAACATATTACTGATGATATTCCGATGAGTCAGCTGTGCACCTTTAGCAATACCCGTCGTGCCACCGGTGTATTGCAATATTGCTACATCGTCGCCTTCACGATGCATGTCTGTACAATGAACCTGACCACCTAACTTAATAACACGATTAAAAGACACTGCTTCAGGAATTGAGAATTTCGGCACCATTTTTTTCACGTGACGCACTGCCAGATTGACCAGCGTTCGCTTGAAAGCAGGCAACATATCACCCACTTCTGTGACAATCACATGCTTGATGGCCGTTTTGGGCAATACCTTTTCGGCCATACCAGCCATATTGGCCAACACGAGCAAAGCTTTGGCGCCGGAGTCTCTGAATTGATGTTCCATTTCCCGCTCGGTATAGAGAGGGTTAGTATTCACTACAATCAAACCGGCGCGCAGCGCACCAAAAACCGCCACAGGAAATTGCAGCAGGTTGGGCAACATAATGGCAATACGATCACCGGGGCGAAGATCGGTGTGGCTTTGCAGATAACTGCAAAAATGACCACTCTGTTCATAGAGGTCAGAATAAGTCAGCTCTTTGCCCATATTACTGAATGCCGTTCTGCGGGCAAACTTTCGGGCGCTGTATTCGAGAACATCAAGAATGGAACGATACTGACCTACGTCAATGGTGGGAGAGATGCCTTCCGGATACTTGTCATTCCAAAAACCGGTCGTCATATTGAGAGCCTCCTGCATCCACCACTGAACTGCTTATAAATATCAAGAACGAGCAAACTGTATAACCTTGTCGTTTACTTTGCCAGAATCCTGTCGTTTTCTGACGGACAAAAACTCGCTGAGGTTAGCATTTTTCTTAAAGGTCGGATATAAGTACCCAACCATCTATCTTTGGATCAGTACAGTTATGATGAATACCCAACATCACTTGCACATCCAGCAGCCTGATAATCACGCCATTCCTCTTTATCAATGGACTCCGGAGAATGAGCCCATTGCAGTCATTCATATCAGTCACGGCATGGCGGAGTACGGTCTCAGATACAAGACATTAGCCACAGATTTCAACAAGCTGGGGTTTGTCGTTTATGCTCATGATCATCGGGGACACGGTGAAACGATTAGTCATGGCACCCAGGGTCACTTTGCTGACCAAAATGGCTGGCAGCTTGCCGTGAATGATATTGCTGCTGTGGCTAAATTCATTGAAGAGCGGCATAGCGATTTACCCTGCTTTATGCTTGGGCACAGTACGGGCAGCTATCTGCTGCAAAGCTATCTGCAGCAAAACTCTCTTGTTCAAAATCAGCCTGAAATCTCGGGCGTCATTCTTTCCAGCTCCAATTACACGCCTGGCTTATCGATGTTATTTGCCAGGGCTATCGCCAAACTGGAAATAATGAGACAGGGCAAAACCGGTCACAGCAAAGTAATAGAGCGATTAACCTTTGCTGACTTTAATCGTCGTTTCAAACCACAGCGAACCGATTTCGACTGGTTAAGCCGGGATGAAAAACAAGTAGATGCCTATATCAATGATCCGCAATGTGGCTTCCCATGCACCAACCAATTATGGGCTGACCTGTTTGCCGGCTTGCACTCTATCTGCTCAGTGAAAGCATTAAAATCACTACCAGAAAATCTGCCGATACTGATCCTGGGCGGCGCTGTTGATCCGGTCAGTGCCCCCAGAGGACAACATAATCTGGCTGCAGCCTACCGCAAAGCGGGTCTCAAGGATGTCACCACACACATCTATCCCGATGGACGACATGAAATGTTTAATGAAATCAATCGTGATCAGGTCGTTGAACGACTGATACAATGGATGATGAATCATTTACCTGAAAAACAGAGTGAAAGCTGATGCGTAAGCTGGAAAACATTCCATTTGAAGAACTGCAGGTGGGCATTCGTGACAGCCTCACCCGCACCCTGACTGAACAGGATCTACTGCTGTTTGCCAAAGTATCGGGCGACACTAACCCGGTACATCTTGACGAAGACTTTGCTGCTACTACGCAGTTTGAAGGTCGAATTGCTCATGGCATGTGGACCGCCTCACTCATCTCCTGCGCCCTGGCCACAAAACTGCCTGGTCCCGGCGGTATTTATCTTGGCCAGGAGCTGAAGTTCATACGCCCGGTAAAAGTAGGCGACACGGTTACCGTTGAACTAGAGGTACTGGAAATCAATGAGCGACGTCAGCGTGCAACAGTATCAACCAATGTGGTTAATCAGGATGGCAAAGCCGTAGTTAAGGGCAAGGCTGACATCATGCCCTCTTCTGGTAAGGTAATCGTGGATGAATACCCTCTGCCCGAAGTTGTGCTAAAAAGCTGAGCTGAAAGGCTGAATTGAAAACTGATTCTCTATAGTCTGCAAACTCAGCCGGTTAGCGATTCCAGTTCAGTCAGAGTGATTAGCGCCTGTTTATAATTTTTACCGCATACATCTTCATCTGCACTGAACTGTCTGCATACCACAGGCCTGACAGACTGTCCAAAAATTTTGCACAGATTGGCATCATCCAGCTGAATACAGCGAACTCCAGCAGGCTTGCCTTCTGGCATACCTGGTATAGCTGTTGAAATTGAGGGAGCAATACAGCAGGCTCCGCAACCCAAACGACAGTTCACGACTACTCTCCAGTCTTTAAAAAGGTATAGGATCTGTCTAAAAACAACCTCCTAGTCTGACCTTCTTTAATATCATCCCCGCGAAGGATGGCGAATTCCGAGGATATTATTCTCAGGCAGATCCATAGTATAGTCAGACGACCAATTAGTCGTTAGTCGTAATTCACGACAGTAATATTGCTTTACCCATGACTTATTTCCTATGCTAATTCAGTCTCCAAAAGAACAACAATAACAGTAGCAATGGGAAAACCTCATGACCCACAAAGTCCCACACTTCATCGATGGCCAGTTCATCACTGGCGAAAGTGCTGAAACGCTCAACATCACTAACCCGGCCAATCAATCCGTTCTTGCGGAGTTATCAAACGCCACAGAGAACGAAATGGAAAAGGCGATTGCCAGCGCCAAAATCGCTTTCAATAGCTGGCGCAATGTTGCAACGCCTGAAAGAGCACGCTTGATGATGCGCTATTGCGCCCTGCTCAAAAAACATCATGATGACATTGCTGAACTGCTTGCTCAGGATACAGGCAAGGTATTTGACGATGCGAAAGGCGATGTCTGGCGTGGCATCGAAGTAGTTGAACAAGCAGCTAATATTCCAGCACTGATGATGGGTGAAACGGTTGAAAATATCGCCGGTAATATTGACAGTTACAGTTACACTCAACCTCTTGGCATTTGTGTCGGCATCACCCCATTTAACTTTCCGGCAATGATTCCACTGTGGATGTATCCGATGGCGATTGCCTGCGGTAATACATTTATCCTGAAACCCTCTGAACAAGCGCCTTTAACACCGATCAAACTGGCAGAGCTGTTTGTAAAAGCCGGAGCAACAAAAGGGGTTCTGCAAATTATTCAGGGCGGCAAAGAGCAGGTGGATTATCTGTTAAAACACCCTGATACCCGTGCAGTGTCTTTTGTTGGTTCAAGTCCGGTTGGTCAGCATATTTACCGCACCGCTACTGATAATATGAAACGGGCACAATGCATGACTGGTGCAAAAAATCATATGGTGATTATGCCCGATGCCGATAAAAAGCGCGTCATCAACAACCTGGTTGGTGCTTCTGTAGGTGCGGCCGGCCAGCGTTGCATGGCGATCAGCGTGGCAGTATTTGTTGGCAACAGCGAAGAGTGGATCAATGAATTAAAAGATGAACTGGCAAAGGTAACACCCGGCGCCTGGAACGATAAAAACGCCGGATACGGCCCTCTCATATCCAAGGCTGCCAGAGAGCGCGTTGTCGGTCTGATTAATCAGGCAAAACGTGAAGCCACCTGTTTATTAGACGGCACTGAATGTGTTGTAAATGATCTGCCGGATGGTAATTGGGTCGGCCCTACGCTATTCACAGACGTAACACCTGAAATGTCAATCTATCAGGAAGAAATCTTTGGACCTGTACTTTGTTGCGTCAGGGTGAACAGTTTGCAGGAAGCGATTGAACTGGTGAATGCCAGCCCCTATGGCAACGGGACTTCTATATTCACCGCCTCTGGTGCTGCAGCCCGGAAATATCAGCATGAAGTGGAAGTGGGAAATGTTGGTATTAATATTCCTATTCCTGTACCACTGCCGTTCTTCTCATTCACTGGCTGGAAAGGCTCTTTTATGGGCGACTTACATGCTTACGGTAAACAGGCAGTTCGTTTTTATACTGAGACAAAAACGGTCACTGCTCGCTGGAATTACGAAGAAGAAACGCAACAGGATGCGCCTAACCTGACCATTAATCTGAAATAATCACAATAAAATAGCTACAACCAAGGTCAGCCAAATCGCCGGCCTTTTTTACCCCTCTTTTTTATACCTATATTTTTACACTCATAGTTTACGTTAACGTAAAGGTAACTTATAGTAACAACAGATTAGATTACCCAATGGCATCTTATGTCCAGCAACACCTATAGCATATCGGAACTCGCCAAAGAGTTTGATATTACCCCAAGAACCATTCGGTTTTACGAAGATCAGGGTTTATTGGCGCCCGCTCGCAATGGTCAACATCGAATATACAGCAGTGGCGACTGGGTGCGGCTGAAATTGATTATTCGAGGAAAACGCCTTGGTTTTAGTCTGGCTGAATCAAAAAATATTATCGGTCTTTACGACCCGGGTGACAGCAACAAACGACAACTTAAGTTTATGCTGGCAACCATTGAGGAGTCCCGCCAGCGGCTAAAGCAACAGGAAAAAGATATACGAGCTATGAAAAAAGAATTAAATGAAGCTGAGCAACGCTGCCTGGAAGCAATGAATTACTGACACCCTCCAACTGATCACAACAAAAAAAATGAGGCGACCATGACCGACTACCCAAGCCTGAATTTCAATCTCGGTGACACCTCTGATATGTTGCGTGAGCAGGTAAAACAGTTCGCCGCACAGGAAATCGCCCCCCATGCTCAATCCATCGATCAGGACAACCAGTTTCCCCATGACCTTTGGAAAAAAATGGGAGACATGGGTTTGCTCGGCGTCACCGTTTCTGAAGAGTATAGCGGCGCTAATATGGGCTATCTCGCACACACTGTGGTCATGGAAGAAATAAGTCGTGCATCCGCATCTGTCGGACTGAGTTATGGTGCTCATTCTAACCTCTGCATTAATCAGATTTTTCGTAACGGCACCGAGACTCAGAAACAGAAGTACCTCCCTGCTTTAATCCGTGGTGACGTCATTGGCGCTTTGGCAATGAGTGAACCCAATGCTGGCTCAGATGTGGTAAGCATGAAGCTCCGGGCTGAAAAAAAAGGCGACAAATACATTCTCAATGGTAACAAAATGTGGATTACCAACGGACCTGACGCCGGAACCTTTGTAATCTATGCCAAAACTGAGCCTGAGAAAAAATCCAGAGGTATTACCGCTTTTATTGTCGAAAAAAGTTTCCCCGGTTTTTCTCAAGCGCAAAAGCTGGACAAACTGGGCATGCGCGGTTCAAACACCTGTGAACTGGTATTTCAGGATTGCGAAGTGCCAGAAGACAATATTCTCGGTGAATTAAACGGCGGCGTTAAAGTATTAATGAGTGGTCTGGATTACGAGCGTGTAGTTCTGGCTGCAGGTCCTACTGGTATCATGCAGGCTTGCATGGATATAGTAGTACCTTATATCCATGATCGAAAACAGTTTGGTAAAGCCATTGGCGAGTTCCAGCTGATTCAGGGCAAAGTGGCTGATATGTACACACAGATGAATGCCAGCAAAGCCTATCTCTATGCCGTCGCAGCTGCTTGTGATCGTCATGAAACGACCAGAAAAGACGCTGCTGGTGTCATCCTTTACTGCGCTGAACGAGCCACTCAAATGGCTCTGGATGCGATCCAGATTTTGGGGGGCAACGGTTATATCAACGAATACCCGACCGGACGATTACTGCGTGATGCCAAACTCTACGAAATCGGTGCTGGTACATCAGAAGTCCGTCGTATGCTGATTGGACGTGAACTGTTTATGGAAACAGGAGACTAACTTTATGGTTGCTTTGGTTTCTCACATCACCCCAGATACTGAAGCGTTTGCCGCCAACCGCAAGCAAATGAGCGCACTGGTTGCCGATCTGAATCATCGGTTTGGAAGTATCAAACCCGGCGGGCACGAAAAGGCACGAAAAAAACATCTCGATAAAGGCAAGATGCTGGTCAGAGATCGCATTGCTGCTTTGCTCGATGCTGGCTCACCTTTCCTTGAGATAGGCCGTTTTGCCGCCGAAGCAGTATACGACGAAGATATTCCATGTGCTGGCGTTGTTGCTGGCATCGGCTGGGTGTCTGGCAGAGAATGTGTCATTGTCGCCAATGACGCGACCGTTAAAGGTGGCACCTACTATCCGCTGACAGTAAAAAAACATCTTCGTGCGCAAACCATTGCCGAGCAAAACCATCTGCCCTGCATCTATCTGGTCGATTCTGGCGGCGCTAACCTGCCCCGTCAGGATGAAGTGTTTCCAGACCGAGAGCATTTTGGTCGCATATTTTTCAATCAGGCGAACTTATCCGCCAAAGGCATCCCACAGATTGCTGCCGTTATGGGTCCTTGTACCGCCGGTGGTGCCTACGTTCCCGCCATGGCTGATGAGAGTATTATTGTTCGTAATCAGGGCACTATTTTTCTGGCTGGCCCTCCGCTGGTCAAAGCGGCTACCGGTGAAGAAATCAGTGCTGAAGCACTGGGGGGCGCAGATGTACATTGCCAGACATCCGGTGTTGCCGATCATTGCGCTGAAGACGATGCTCATGCGATTGCTTTGGTGCGTCAGGCAGTTTCCCGTCTGAACTCTGTTAAACGCATTGATCTGGATATCAAACCGGCTTCAGCTCCTTTATACGACAGTAGCGAACTTTATGGAATTGTGCCCGCTGATTTGAAACAGTCTTATGACGTTCGGGAGGTCATCGCACGTATTGTCGATGGCTCGGAACTGGATGAATTCAAGGCGTTATTTGGTCAGACACTGGTGTGTGGTTTTGCCCGAATACAGGGTTATCCGGTGGGTATTCTGGCGAACAATGGTGTGTTGTTTTCTGAATCGGCTCAAAAAGGCGCGCATTTTATTGAGCTTTGCTGTCAAAGGAAAATCCCTCTGATATTTTTGCAGAATATCACTGGCTTTATGGTCGGCTCTCAATATGAATCCGGCGGTGTCGCCAAACACGGCGCTAAAATGGTTAACGCGGTCGCCTGCGCTAAAGTGCCTAAGCTAACGGTCATTATTGGCGGCAGTTTTGGTGCCGGAAATTACGGTATGTGCGGCCGGGCTTATGACCCTCGCTTTTTATGGAGCTGGCCCAACGCCCGTATTTCTGTCATGGGTGGTGAACAGGCAGCAGGAGTTATGGCTCAGGTGAAAAAAGACGCTCTGTTGCGTAGAGGGATTGAGATGACACCTGAGGAAGAAGAGGCGGTCAAACAGCCAATCGTTGATGATTATGAGCATCAGGGTAACCCTTACTACGCCAGCGCCCGGCTCTGGGACGACGGTATTATTGATCCGGCAGATACCCGTAGAATTCTCGGTTTGAGCCTGTCGGCAGCATTGAATGCGCCCATTGAAGAAAGTCGCTTTGGTGTATTTCGTATGTAAAAGGCTCCGGTGATACTCTCTGGTGATAAATAATGAATAACAAAAAACTGATTATCGATATTCTTCCCAACGGCAGAGCCAATCTGACACTCAACCGCCCTGATGCTGGCAACGCCTTAGATGCAGAATTAATTCAGCAGCTGATTCAAGCGCTTACAGAGCTTGAACAAAAAGAAGTACGACTCTTAACTATACAATCCAATGGCAAACACTTTTCTGCGGGGGCTGATCTTAACTGGATGAAAGCATCCAGACAGCTCAGTCATGAAGAAAACCTGAACGACACCCGGCAACTGGCAGAGTTATTGTGTCGTTTAAACCAGTTCCCTGCCCCCACCATCGCTCGGGTTCAGGGTGCAGCTTATGGTGGTGCGGTTGGATTAATTGCTGCCTGCGACATGGCATTTGCTTCCGATAATGCCCGGTTTTGCTTAAGTGAAGTCAAAATCGGTTTGATACCTGCTGTCATCTCACCTTATGTTATCAATGCCCTGGGTGAAAAGCAGTCCCGGCGTTACTTTATGACGGCTGAAGTATTTAATGCAGAGGCAGCGAAGCAGCTTAACCTGATAAATGAGCACTATCCTGAGAACCGACTGAACGTTGAGACTGATCGGCTATCAAAACAAATTCTGGATAACAGCCCTCAGGCCTTGGCCGCAACGAAAAGGCTAATCCGTGATATCAGCCATAAACCGATTGATAAACAACTCATCGAACTGACCTGCCAGCGAATCGCTGATATTCGGGTGACTGATGAAGCTCAAGAAGGGCTGGCTGCTTTTCTGGAAAAACGCATACCCGGCTGGAGGCTTGAGTAATGATCACGCCCATCAAACGACTGCTGATTGCTAACCGGGGAGAAATTGCCTGCCGGATTATCCGCACCGCCAAAGCAATGCAGATTGAAACCATCGCCGTTTATTCTGATGCCGATTATCGAAGCCTGCATCTTCGGGAAGCGGATTATACCGTGAATATAGGCCCTGCACCTGCCACCGACAGTTACCTTGATATTGATAAAATCATTGGTGTCGCGCATGACTATAAGGCAGATGCCATTCATCCAGGTTATGGTTTTTTGTCTGAAAATACCAACTTGGCTGCTGCCTGTGAAAAAAACCATATTATTTTTGTGGGTCCTGATGCTAAAGCCATTGAAGTTATGGGTTCCAAAAGTCAGGCCAAAAGGCTTATGTCTGAAGCCCGTGTTCCTCTTGTTCCTGGCTATCACGGTGAAGATCAGAGCCAGCACCGGCTTATCGAAGAAGCACAACGCATCGGTTTTCCTCTACTGATCAAAGCAGTTTATGGCGGTGGCGGGAAAGGCATGCGAGTGGTGGATTCAGAGCAAAATCTGTCGGAAGCTGTTGATGCTGCAAGGCGTGAAGCCCTGAATGCATTTGGTGATGACAGCTTGCTGCTGGAAAAATTCATCTCTACTGCCCGCCATGTAGAAGTGCAGATTTTCTTTGATCATCACGGCAATGGCGTCTATCTATTCGACCGTGATTGCTCATTACAAAGACGACACCAAAAGGTCATCGAAGAAGCACCGGCTCCCGGTTTATCAGGCCGCCTGCGGCAAAAGATGGGTGAGGCAGCGGTTGCTGCTGGTAGAGCCATTGATTATCGGGGAGCAGGAACCGTTGAATTTCTGCTTGATGGTGAACATTTTTATTTTATGGAAATGAACACTCGATTGCAGGTGGAGCATCCGGTCACTGAAATGGTGACGGGCATTGATTTAGTCCAGTGGCAACTCCGGGCAGCAGCCGGTGAAGCAATTCCGAAACAACAACATGAATTGCATTGTCTCGGGCATGCTATCGAAGCCCGAATTTATGCTGAAGACCCTTACTGTGAATTTCTACCTGCCTCCGGCCGGATATTGCATCTTAACTGGCCAGAGCAAACGGATTCTTTAAGAATTGATGTCGGTATTAGGCAGGGAGATACCATTACCAGTCATTACGACCCAATGGTGGCTAAAATGATTGCTTATGGGGATACACGTCAGCAAGCTATTAATAGGCTGGTTTCAGGACTGCAACACTATAATCAGGCAGGTGTAACAGACAACCGTGATTTTCTTTTGCATCTACTGCAACAAGACGCTTTTGTTTCGGCAGAGCTGAACACTCATTTTGTTGAAAATCATCCATTTTCAGAGCTTTCATTCATACAGTCTCGTCAAATACTGGTCGCAGCCACACTTTACCTGCAAACCACCAGTCAAGCTCCGGTTCAGTGGCAGGGTATGTCATCTGATACTCTGATCACCCTCTTCCTGGACGATAAAGCGGTCGCGATTAAGGTTGCAGGTCAGACATTGATATTTTCTGACGGCAACTGTCGGGCATTTGCTCAATGGCAAAAAGCTCCATCAGGCTTTACCGGCAAACTGACAATAGAGGATCACGACATAATATGCCGGGTAGTGCCTCTACCGGGCTGCCGATTAAAAGTCTTTCTGCCTGATTGCAGCTATGAACTGGGTTTACCCGGTTACAACGCTGGCCATCAGGCTTCCGATGATGGCCTTTCCGCACCGATGAATGGCACTGTCACCAAGGTCATGGTGAGTCGGGGATACCGTGTCGAAGCAAGTGCACCACTAT